>NZ_VTOM01000013.1 GCF_009765365.1 Antarcticirhabdus aurantiaca | reverse complement strand
CCCCGCAGGGCCATCATCGGGTCGGTCATCGGTGGTCTCTCGGTTCGGGGTTGGCTGTCGCAACCCGATCCTAACCGGCAACCGCCGATGACCGCCTCTCAGCTACACCACCACCTGGGACACGACCCAAGGGCAACGTGCTCCATCGTCGGGTGAGGGACGTCTCCAAATACGTCGCCTGGCGGCGCGAGATCGTCCAGTTCCGCATCCCGATCGCTTCCGAACGTTACCGTGACGCCGCGAAGAAGTTGGAGGATTGGCTCTCAGCCATCGCAGACATGGCGAGGCCGGATAAATCCACCGAGAAGCGCGGGTTGGAACCCGAGTTGCGGAGCCGCTTCCTTTCGGTCACCGAGCCGGGCTCACCGGAGAACCCATTCGACGAGGCGCACCGCCACCGCAATCACGCGCTCCTGAGGACATACTTCGATCTGGGTGTGCGCAAAGCCGAACCGCTCCTCCTGAAGACCGGCGACCTGAGCCTCCGGGGTTCTCATCCAAGCCTCTTCGTCACTGCACGGCCCGACGATCCGGTCGATCCACGATCGGACGAGCCCCTGGTGAAGACCGCGTCGCGGGAGCTTCCGGTGGGTCCCAGATTGATGGAGGCGCTGGAGACCTGGATCATCAGCCATCGGACGAAGCGCGAGAAATATCCGGGCGCCAAGCGCCACCCCTTCATCTTCGTGTCCGAGAACGGGCGTCCGATGGCCCTGCGGACCGTCTACGACCTGTTCGTCACCATCAGGGAGCGCTTTCCTGAGTTCCCCGCCGACTTTTCGCCCCACACCCTGCGTCACGACTGGAACGACCGCTATTCCGAGTTCTGCGACCGCATCGCCAAGGCCGCGCCCTCGGACGCGGACACCCAGAGGAAACTCCAGAAGAAGGAGTGTGGATCGGCACCGCTTTGTGACGTCGGCAGTGTGAGCTTCCTCAGCAGCTTACTACGCCGATCGGCATCGAAACTCCGTGCTGATCCACATAGCGAGACCTAAAACATCAACCCAGAGCGGGTTGGTGTCCGACCCGAATCCGTAGAAACCCAACTCTGAACGTTCGAGAAGAAGCGGAGCGGTCTGGTGTTTATGGATGCTGGGACAGACTTGGCAGGTCACAGTGCAGGGTTGCGGGATAGCGTCAGAAGAAACTTGCGGCTGCCATTGATCTTGTGCTGCGACGGGCGGCGATCTTGGGCTGATATGGGGTGGCCACCCTCAACCCGGGCGACGACGCTTCATATTCTTCAAGCGCTGATCACCATCCGTTAGCTGATGCCACGAGGAAAGCCGATCCGAACGGAAACGGTCGAGCTTCGCATGCGTATTCACCCGGACTGAATGGATGCGAGACTGATGAGCACTTGCCCTTCCTATCCTGTTCCGCACGACGAAGAGGCTCGTCTTGCCGCCCTCGCGACGATGGCCGTCATCAACACGCCACCCGACAGGGCCTTCGACATCATCGTCGATCTTGCCGCCCACCTCTTCGAGGTGCCGATCGCCCTTGTGTCGCTGGTCGGCCGGGACAGGCAGGTCTTCAAGGCACGTGTTGGTTTGGACGTCTGCGAAACGGGCCGAGACGTGTCCTTCTGCGCCCACGCGATCGTCCGCCGGGACGAGGTTCTGGTTGTCCCCGATGCCAGGCGCGATCCGCGTTTTGCCTCCAACCGCCTCGTGACGGGCGATCCGCACATTCGCTTCTATGCGGGAGCGCCGTTGATCGGCCTCGCGGGCCAGCCGATTGGGACGCTGTGCATCATCGACAGGGTGCCGCGTCCCGACCTTTCGGAGCATCAGCGCGCGACGCTCCAGAAGCTTGCCCGCATGGTCATCCTGCGCATGATGACGCGCGAGGTGATCGAGGCGAACAGGGACAGGCTCGTGCCCGCCACCGCTTAGCGGGACCTAAGCCTTTCAGTTCTCTGCGAGACACGCGCCGGTTCCAGAGAGTGCTGTCCCGGCTCATGACGCCCGTCAGAATGCCCTAGCCGAGCGGGCACAAGGCACGAGGCCGATGCCGAGCCCCTCACGGCAGTGACCTTGGTCGGCAGGCTGGTCGCCGGGAGGAAGGCTGCATCTCGGCGTAGTGGGTCTGCGGGATCTCGAAGGCGAGTAGGGCGCGAACGCGCGTGTCCGCCTCAGGCTATGCTTGAGGCCGTAGCAGGTCCTGGCCGGAGGACGATGCAGGTCGGGCTTGCCGTGCCCGCAAGGCGATGGGGAGTTCCTCCATGCGTGATGCCGACGACGATGTCGCTGTCCTCGTTCGCGACGAGCAAGGGATGGGCCTCCGTCCCCGCCCCGATGAAGCGGGGCGTGCGCCCCAGCGAAGACGTCCAACGAGGGGCGGACAGGCGGCCCGAGCCTGGCTCGAGCGAGAACGTGCAGATGCTGTCGTGACCACGATTGGAGACGTGGAGGGCGGTGCCGTCGAGCGCGCAGTGGATGCCGGCCGCGCGGCTGAGGCCGAACGCATCCTCGGGCAGGCAGGAGAGGACCTGGAACGGTTCCAATTGGCCGGACGCGTCCATGCGCAACGCGTAGACCGTGGAGTCGAGCTCGCCCACCACGTAGAGGACGGAAAGAACGGGATGGAAGGCGACGTTGCGCGGGCCGCATCCCTCGCGCAAGATCGCCGTACAACCTACGCGCTCCGCCAGGGAGCCGTCGGCGGGATCGAAGTCGAGCAGCGAGGCGGTGTCGCTGCCCTTGTTGGGAACGACGAGCCGTCGGCCAGTGGGATCGAAGCGGGCTTGGTGCGGCTTGACGCTCGCCTGCTCCAGGCGGTGCGGCCCGAGGGCGGCGCGGAGCTGGACATAGGCGGTGATTTCGCCGAAGCCCCCGTCCGTGCGACGGCGCCGGACGACCACCGATCCCGTGAGATGGTTGGTGACGACGAGGAAGCGCTGGCTCGGGTCGAGCACGACGTCGACCGGGTTGAGCCCGGCCGTCGTCGCGCGATCCAGTTCCGTCAGAAGACCGTCCACGCCGATGCCGAATGCCGACATCTCGGTGCCGTCGCCGTGCACCGCGTAGAGGTGGCGCCCATCCGCCGAGGCGGCGAGAAAGGATGGGTTGGCCGCAGTCTCCCGAATGTTGAGGAGGTGCCAGTCGCCCGCTTCGTCGATGCCGAAGACGGAGATCCCGAGCCCGCGGGCGTTGCGCTCGCGGCTGGTGCGGCATCCGACATAGGCATGGTGGCGGAACATCGCGGCACCTCCGGCTTCGTGGAAGTCGAGCCTACTCGGCGGTGATCGACGCGTCCTTGATGATGCCGGCGAACTTCTCGGTTTCGCTGCCGATGAAGCCCGTGAACTCCGCGGTCGTCATCGGCACGAACTCGGCGCCGATCGCCTGGAGACGAGTCTTGGTCGCTTCCGTCTGGAGCGCCTTCTCGATCGACTCGTGGAGGATCGCGACCGTCTCCGGAGGCGTGCCGGCCTTGGTGACGAAGCCGAACCAGTTGACGAGGTCGAAGCCCTCCAGACCCGCGGTCTCACCGACGGCCGGGACGTCCGGCAGGACGCCCATGCGCTCCTTCGAAGTCACGGCCAGAGCCTTCAGCGAGCCGTCCTGGACGTTGGCGAGGACGGCGGCGGCGCTGGCGAAGGTCGCGTCGATGTTGCCGCCCATGGTGTCGAGCACCTGCTGCGAGGATCCCTTGTAGGGCACGTGAACGAGCTCCACGCCCGCCCTGTAGCCGAGCAGGGCGCCCGTCAGGTGCTGCGGGTTGCCGACGCCGCTGGAGCCGTAGGTCATCGTGTCGGGGTTCTGCTTCGCTGCCGCGACGAAGTCGCCGACGTTGGCAAAGGAGCTGTCGCCCTTGACGACGAAGACGTTGGGAATGCGCGCCGCGAGGGCAACCGGCGCGAAGTCCTTGGCCACGTCGTAGCTGAGGCTGCCGGACAGGAGCGTTGTGTTGACCGCGAGCTCGCCCGCGGTCGCCAGCATGAGCGTCCGCCCGTCCGGCTCGGCCCGGGTCAGCGCCTGCGCGCCGATCATGCCACTGCCACCGGGCATGTTCTCCACGAGCACCGGCACCGACCACTGGGCCCGCAGGTCATCCGCCACCAAGCGGGCGATCGTGTCGACTCCGCCGCCGGCAGCGAAGGGCACGATGATCGTCACCTGGCCGTCGGGGAAATTCTGGGCGGCGGCGTCCGTCTGCCAGGAGGCGAAGAGCGTGAGACCGAGAAGCGTGGCGGCGCCGATCGATCGAAGGTGGGCAAGCATGTCATGTCCTCCCGTCCGGTCAACAGCGGCGCGCAGCCGAGCCCGACCGACAATGTTCATTGGAATGGATAAACCGGCCTCCCACCGGTGGGAGGAGCGGCCGGAGGTCCGGCCACCCATCCGGATCAGTCGGCGAGGCCGATGGACTTCAGGATCTCGCCCAAGCGCGCGTTCTCGGACGAGACGAAGGCGGCGAACTCGTCGGCCGGGGCGTAGTAGTCGGTCCAGCCGCGGGCCTTCAGGACTTCCGCCCATTCCGGCGACTTGACGGTCGTCTCAACGGCGGCCGAGAGCTTCGCCTTGTCCTCGTCCGCGATGTTCGGGCCGGCGAACAGGCCGCGCCAGTTGACGACCTCGACGTCGACGCCCTGCTCCTTCAGCGTCGGCACATCGACGCCCGCGAGCCGCTCGGGCGAGGAAAGGGCGAGCGCGCGCAACTCGCCGGTCTCGATCTGGCTCTCGAACTCGCCATAGCCGGACACGCCCGCCGAAACGCGCCCGCCGAGCATGGCGGCCAGGGCTTCGCCGCCTCCGGAGAAGGCGACGTAGTTGACCTTCGCCGGGTCGACGCCCGCCGCCTTCGTGACGAGGGCGGCCAGGATGTGGTCGGCTCCGCCGGCCGAGCCCCCGGCCCAGGTCGTCGAGGCCACGTCCGCCTTCAAGGCGGCGATCAGATCGTCGATCGTCTTCAGCGGCGAGTCCTTCGGGACGACGATGACGAGCGGGTCGCCGGTCAGGCGGGCGAGGGGCGTCACTTGGTCGAGAGAGACCGGCGCCTTGTTGGAGATGATGGCGCCGACCATCGTGATGCCGCCGACCATGAGCTGGCTCGGATCGCCGTCCGCCTGGCCGACGAACTGGGCAAGGCCCACCGTTCCGCCGGCGCCGGGCACGTTGATCACCTGGACGGAGCGCGCGACGCCGGTCTGGGTCATCACCTCCTGGAGCGTGCGAGCGGCGGTGTCCCAGCCCCCGCCCGCGCCGGCAGGGGCCATGAGCTTGAGTTCGGGCAGCGCGTCCTGCGCCGAGGCGGGCGCCGAGAGCGGCGCGGCGGCAACGAGCGCGAGGGCCGACAGGGCGGTGAGAAGGCTGCGTCGGTTGAAGCGGGTCATCGGGGTCCTCCCATGGATCGAATGAGCGGACGTTTGCATGATAAAATGTTAAAAAGCAATACTGTCGGCGTGGCCGATTTCTCGGTCGCGTGTTAGAGGCTGGCCGACGTCGCATGACGGAGTGATCGATATGGCCCGGCCGAACCTGTCTGTTCCCACTGCCTCGCGCATCATCGCCCATATCCGCGACCGGGGCCTGGCGCCGGGCGAGCACCTGCCCGCGCAAGGGCTCGCCGACGCCTTGCGCCTGTCGCGCGCACCGGTGAGCGCCGCATTGAAGCGCATGGCGGAGGAGGGGATCGTCCGGCTCGAGCCGAACCGCGGCTACTTCCTCGCCAAGGCGCCCGACGAGATCGCCTCGCCTCTGGCCGACCCCGCAGCCGGGGCCGAGCCGGAAGACGAGGTCTACGCGCGCATCGTCGACGACTGCCTGTCCGGCCGGCTGCCGGAGCGCGTCAGCGAGAACGAGCTGATGCGCCTCTACGGCCTGGCGCGCACCCGCCTCCTCAAGACACTCAACCGCATTCAGAGCGAGGGCTGGGCCGACCGGCGTCCCGGCAACGGCTGGGAGTTTCTAACGGGCTTGCGCTCGCGGGCGGCATACGAGGACGCCTACCAGTTTCGGGCTTCCGTGGAGAGCCAGGCGCTTCTTCTGCCGAGCTTTGCCATCGATCGCCCGGCCTTTGCAGAAGCGCGTGCCGGCCAGGAGGAGATTCTCGCCGGCGGCTTCGAGCGCATGGGGCGGGCGCGGCTCTTCGAGCTGAACTCGCGCTTCCACGAAATGCTCGTCGGCTGCGCCGGTAATTCCTTCTTCACCGACGCGCTGGTGCGGGTGAACCGCCTGCGCCGGCTCCTGGAGTATCGCGCGACGGTGGACCGCTCGCGCCTGCCGCTGCAGTCCAAGGAGCACCTGCTGATCCTCGACATGATCGAGGCGGGCGAGCTCGCCCGGGCCTCCGCCTTCCTGAAGGCCCACATCCTGGGCGCCTCCGCGATCAAGAGCCCGATCGTCGCCGGATGAGGCCGCAACCTCTATGCCCCCGGTGAAGTCGGATAGGCGAGGCTCCATCTCACCGTTATGGCACCCCATACGGAATTGCATTTTATCTGATTGTGTTTATATCGATGGGCGCGGCAGCGATCCGGCTATGACCCGATCGACGGCAATGCGAGCCGCTTCCGGGAGAAAGCCATGACGCGCACCACCAGCCTCAATGTCGATGGTCGCACATTCCGCGTCGTCGACCTTCCCGCGGTCGCGGACGGACGGTTGGAGCGCCTGCCGCACATCCTGCGCATTCTCCTGGAGAACGTCGTCCGCACCGGCGGTGATGATGCGCCGACCGCCATCGCCGCCATCCTCGCTTGGCTGGATACCGGCCGCAGCGAGGCGGAGATCCCGTTCCTGCCCGTTCGCGTCCTGATGCACGACACGACCTGCGGCCCGGCCCTCGTCGACATCGCCGGCATGCGCGCCTCGCTCGCCGAGATGGGCGGCGATCCCGCCTCGCTGAACCCTGTCCTTCCCGTCGACGTCTCCACCGACCACTCGCTTTCCGTCGACGTCTTCGCGCAGGCCGGGGCGGTCCGGCGCAACATGGCGCGGGAGATGGATCGTAATGCCGAGCGCTACCGGTTCATGAAGTGGGCAACCCAGGCCCTTTCGAATTTCCGCGTCCACCCGCCGGGCACCGGAATCATGCACACGTTGAACCTCGAGCGCCTGGCAAGCGTGGTTCTCGACCACGAGATCGAAGGCGTGCGCTGGGCCATGCCGGACGCCATGATCGGCACCGACAGCCACACGCCCATGGTCAACGGCATCGGCGTGCTGGCCTGGGGTGTCGGCGGGCTCGAGGCCGAAAGCGTCATGTTCGGCATGCCGGTGATGATGCGCGTGCCCGACGTCGTCGGCGTGAAGCTCTCCGGGCGCCTCGCGCCCGGCGTCACCTCCACCGATCTCGCGCTGCTCGTCACCGAGCGGCTGCGCCGGATCGACCTCGCCGACAAGTTCGTGGAGTTCTTCGGCCCGGGCGTGTCGACGCTGTCGGCCGGCGACCGCTGCGTCGTCGCCAACATGACGCCGGAGTTCGGCGCCAACAGCGGCTTCTTCCCCATCGACGCCGAAACGATCCGCTACCTCAGGGGCACGGGGCGAGATCCCGAGCGCCTCGCCCTCGTCGAGGCCTATGCCAAGGCGAACGGCCTCTGGTTCGACCCGGCCGCGGAGCCGCGCTTCAGCGAGGTCGTGGAGATCGACCTTGGCAGCGTCGAGGTGAGCTTGGCGGGGCCGCAGCGACCGCAGGACCGCATCCCCGCCGGAGCCACCGCCGCGGCGATGGCGCCGCTCTACGCCAAGCGCGCGCCGGGCCTGCCGGGCGAGGGCCCCGGCGACGGTGCGGTGGCGATCGCCGCGATCACGAGCTGCACCAACACCTCCGATCCCCGCCTCCTCGTCGCAGCCGGGCTTCTGGCCCGGAAGGCGCGCGCTCTCGGCCTGAAGCCCGCGCCGCACGTGAAGACTTCGCTCGCGCCGGGCTCGCCGACCGCGGAGCGGTATCTCCGCCGCGCCGGCCTCCTCGATGACCTCGAGGCGGTCGGCTTCGCCATCGTCGGCTATGGCTGCACCACCTGCATCGGCAATTCCGGCCCGCTCCCGCCGGTCATCGCCGAGGCAATGGAGACCCGCGGCATCCTGCCCGTCGCCGTCCTGTCGGGGAACCGCAACTTCCCAGGTCGCGTGCATCCGCAGCTCGAGGCGGGCTTCCTCGCCTCGCCCCCGCTCGTCGTCGCCTTCGCGCTTGCGGGCGACGTCAACCGCGACGTGCTTGCCGATCCCATCGCCCGGACCGCCGAGGGTCGCGACGTGTTCCTGGCTGACCTCTGGCCCTCGGGCGAGGAGATCGACGCCGCGCTTGGCGAGGCGCACGGCGTCGCCGACTTCGAGGCGGCCTATGCGCAAGCCGAGGCGAGCGCCGACTGGGCGACCCTCGACGCGCCTTCGACCGCGCTGTTCCCCTTCGACCCATCCTCCACCTACATCCGGCGGCCGCCCTTCGCCGCGTTCGGAAAGGCAATGCGGCTCGGACATTATGCTGCGCACCCGATCCTCGTCGTTGGCGATGACGTCACGACGGACCACATCTCCCCGGCAAGCGCCGTGCTTCCGGGCAGTGAGACCGCGCGCTACCTCGTCGAGCGCGGCGAGGACGAGAAGGATCTCAACGTCTACGCCTCGCGCCGCGGCAACTGGGAAGCCATGCTGCGCGGCCTCTTCGCCGCCAAGGCTGTGCGCAACCTGCTCGGCCCCGGCATCGCGCCCGGCTCCACCATCCTCGCGGGGAGCGGCGAGGAGCTGCCGCTCTGGCGCGCCGCCGCGCGATATGAGGAAGAGGGCACCGACGTCGTGATCGTCGCGGGCGAGCGCTACGGCATGGGCTCGTCGCGCGACTGGGCAGCCAAGGGCGCAGCGCTTCTGGGCGCGCGCGCGGTGCTGGCGGTTGGGTTCGAACGCATCCATCGTTCAAACCTCATCAACATGGGTGTCCTGCCCCTGCGCCTGCCGCCCGGCGTCACGCCGGAAACCCTCGCTTTGCGGCCGGACGATCGTCTGGAGGTCGACGCAGACCCGCTCCGCCTGGCACCCCGTGCCCCGATCGGCGTCAGACTCGTCCGCCAGGATGGGAGTGAACTCACCTTGGAGGCGACGGCCGCGATAGAGACGTCACTCGAAGTGGAGGTCCTCAAAGCCGGGGGATTGCTCCCGCTGATCCTCCGCCGGGCCGCCGAAAGCAGCCGCGTCGCCGCCTGACGGCTGCCCCGGCCCCTGTATTCGGAAATCGGCTCGCCAGATCACCGCGGAGCCTCGCTGCCTCCCTGAAACAATCCGAGGCGTGCTCCGCCGCGGTAGTGCGAGGCCGATCGGCGAAGCGAACTCGATGGCGGTTCGTACTTCAGGAAGGACATGCCATCCTTGACGTTACCTCGTCCGCTGCCCGCTGGCCGGACAGGATCGCGCCGTTCATGCTCCCGTCCCGCCCGCCGTTTCCGTGTCTGCCCATTGAGCCAGCCCGACTGGCTTTCAGAGGCATCAACCGAACGAGGTCCAGGCGAAGCCGCGACCGGAGAGGGCGCCGCGACGTCACTAGTCGGCTCGTCGCCGACCTGCGTCAAGGTTGCCCGGCCCGACATGCGGCATACGACCGCGTAGATGCCCTCCGCGTCGGAGGCCGCGGCGAGCTCTGAGACGGCTTGAACGAGGGGGTTCGGCTTCACGGGTTCTCCGACGACGGGACGCGTGTCGAGTGCCGAAACGATCGGCAGCACCGCACGGGCGCGCGCGGCCAACTCCGCGAGGCGGGTTTCGTCCGTGGGATCGACGTCGGCGGCCAGCGAGGCGATGCGCCCGACCTCCTCGACGAAGGCCGAGGAGAACTCCCGCATGGTCCGGCGAAGCGCGTCCCGGGGCGCCGGGGCATCCGCCGTCGGCGGCCGCGCGGCGCGGACGATCGCCTTCGCGTCGGCCACGGAGAGCGAGCGGCCGGAAGCGATCGCGGCCAGCGCCCGCGCGGCCCTCGGGCGTGGCTGCGGCGATCGTGACCGCGACGCTCGGCGACACGTTGCGGTCGGCCAGCCAGCCCTTGCGATCGCCGAGCACGAGAAAAGTCCTCCGGTAGCCGAGGGCGGTCCGCGGCTCGATCCCGCATTCCGACTTCACCCAAGCGGAGAACATGCCGTCGTGTAGCGACGCCGCCTTCTCGAGGACCTCGCCGGCCGCGAAGACGTCGCCGAGGCCGCGCTTGCCCAACGACCGGAGGCTAGCCTTGATCGCCCTCAGGCGGTCGGCCTTGAGGCGATCAGCGGTTGACTGTCGCTCGGTGGGCGGCTTGGTCATGGGCCGGATTCTTGAGTGGCTCTCGGCGCCACCCTGGGGCTCGGGCCGTCAAGGTCCGAGGAACGGGGTCGTTAGGATTGGACGCATCCCCGAAATGGGTCGGGACGGCCCGCCCGCCCGTGCCGCCGGTGCGCGGGGACCGGGCGACGGCGGGATCGCGCCCGCCGACCGCCCGGACGACGCATGGCCCAGGCAGGGGGCTACGGCCTGGACTCAGGGACGCCACCGGCGCAGGGGAGTCGTCGGCTCGTACGGCATCGGCGAGGGATAGGTGACCAGCTCGATTGTGGATCCCCAGGGCGCCCGCCCGTAGCAGAACAGGTTGCCGTCGCCTTCCTCGGTCCCGAACATGAACGGCTGGGGATCGGTCAGCATCGCGCCGCCCGCAGCCTCGAACTTCGCGACGGCCGCCCGAATGTCGTCGACGTAGACGGCGAAGTGCTGGAGACCGTAATCCGCGGGCCGGATCGGTTCCTTCTGATCTGGCGCGGTGAACTGGAAGAGCTCGATGCCCGGGCCATGCCGTAGCGCGAGCATGCGGACAGAGTGCAGCTTGGTCCCGGACGGAACCCCGAGGGTTCGCTCGAGGTCCGCGCCCTCGTCCGGCGCCTCCGAGCCGGACTTGGACTCGTAGATCGTCTACGCGTCGAACGCCGCTTCGAAGAAGCGAGTCGCGGCGTCCATGTCCGCGACGGTGATGCCGATGTGGTCCATTCCGTGGAAGGGTGAGGCCTTCATGTCTTCGTTCCTCCGTTTCAGGCCGCGGCCTGGGGGTAGTCGGTGTAGCCTTCCGATCCGCCGCCGTAGTAGGTGGCGCGGTCAGGCCGGGCGAGTTGGTGTCCATCCCGGTAGCGCTCCACCAGGTCGGGGTTGGCGATAAAGGGTTGCCCGAAGGCCGGCAGGTCGATGGCGCCCGCCTCGACGAGCCGTTCGGCGCGTTCGAAGTCCATGCTCCCGGCGAGGATGACGGTCCCCGCGAACCGCGCGCGGAACTTGACGAGGAACGTCTCGTCGACGACGGATCGGCCCGCGGCCCAGTTGTCGTTGAGGTGCACGTAGGCGACGCCGCGCCGCGCCATCTCGTCGGCCAGGAACAGGTAGGTCTCCTCGGCCTCCGGGTAGTCCTGCATGTCGAACTGCTGGTTGTACGGCGCCAAGCGGATGCCGACACGGTGCGCGCCCAGCTCGCCGATCAGGGCGTCGACGGTCTCCAGCATGAACCGCGCCCGGTTCTCGATCGAACCCCCGTAGCGGTCGGTGCGGTCGTTCAGGACGGGGTTCAGGAATTGCTCGAAGAGGTAGCCGTTCGCCGCGTGCAACTCGACGCCGTCGAAGCCCGCGGCCGCCGCGTTCCGGCCGCCCCGCGCGAAGTCGGCCACGACCCGGCCGATCTCCCCGGTTTCGAGCGCGCGCGGGACGGTTGCCTCGACGAAGCCCACCTGTCCGTCCTGGTCCCGCGTGAAAACCATGCTCTTGGCGTCCCGCGCAGGGCGCTCGCTCGAGCTGACCGGGGCACCGCCGTCCGGCTGGAGCGAGGTATGGGACATGCGTCCGACGTGCCAGAGCTGGGCGAACATCGTTCCCCCGGCATCGTGGACAGCGTCGGTGACGAGCCGCCATCCGGCGACCTGTTCGTCGGACCAGATGCCCGGCACGTCGATGTAGCCCTGGGCCTCCGGCGAGACCGGGGTGCCCTCGCTGACGATGAGGCCCGCGCTCGCGCGTTGCCGATAGTAGGTGGCCGTCTCACGGTCGGGGACGAGGTCGGGCCGCCGCGCCCGGGTCATGGGAGCCATGACGATCCGGTTGTTCAGCCGCCGCCCGGCGAGGTCGTGGTTCTGGAGAAGTTTCTTCATGGTCTCGTTCGTTCCACGATGGGGGCGCTGTCCCTTCGGGCCGACCGAGATCAGCCCGATCCCCTTCCGCGAGCGCGTGGAAGCCGCCGCCTAGGCCGGTTGGGCGGGCATCGGACTGATCCATGCCGACGTGAAGGCGACCGCCGAGAAGATCGGCTACCCGGAGATGCGCAAGATCGTCGAGGGCGCCGGGCTGAAGCGCCTCGAGATCGAGTTCCTGCCGGACTGGTACCACTCCGACGAGCGTCCGGGTCGCCTCCGACCGGATGCGGCAGGAGCTGTTCGAGATGGCCGGGCATCTCGGCATCCACAACATCAAGATCGCGCCGGGGCTCGGCAGCGATCTCTCGCACCCGACCGAAGCCGAGCTGACGCCCGACCTGGGCCAGATGGCCGAGGCGTTCTCGCAGATCAGCCGCGAGGCCCGCGAGCGCGGCACGGGGATATCGCTCGAGATCATGCCGTTCAGCAACATCCGCACCCTCGATGCCGCCCTCGAGGTCGTCAAGATGACGGACGAGCCCAATTGCGGCCTGCTGCTCGACATCTGGCACATCAACCGCGGCGGCATCTCCAACGAGCACGTCGCCAAGATCCCGGGGCGGTACATCAGCGCCGTGGAGCTGGACGACGCCGACGAGGAGGTGGTCGGTCTCCTGTGGCAGGACACGATCTACCGCCGCAAGCTGCCCGGCGAGGGGTCCTTCGACGTTCCCGGCTTCATCAAGGCGATCGAGGCCACGGGCTTCGCGGGGACGTGGGGCGTCGAGATCCTGTCCGACACGCTGCGCAAGCTTCCCGTCCGGGAGATGGCCAAGCGCACCTTCGACGCCACCGCGGCTCAGTTCAAGGCCTGAGACCGGGCGGGGACGCGGGGCGCCGTCGCTCCGCCTCCCTAGCTTTCGGCGGAGCCGGTCGCGCGCATTCGCGACGGTCTCCGACCGCAGACAGACACGAGGGAGGAATGACGGTCATGACCTACGCCATCGGGAACGACGCCACGCTCGGGATCGCCTGCCTCGGCATCACGCACCCGCACACCTCCGGGCGCGTGAAGGCCTTCCAGCGCATGCCGAACGCGAGGGTGCTGGGGCTTTCGACGAGAGCCCGCTCCTCGCCAGCTTCGTCGACGCCATGGGGATCGCCAGGCGCACCAAGGAGGAGATCCTCACCGACCCTGACGTCCACGCCGTCCTGATCCACCCGAAGAGCTACCTCATGGGCGAATGGGCCATCGAGGCGATGGAGGCCGGCAAGGCCGTCCTGTGCGAGAAGCCCGCCGGACGCGGATCGGCCGACACCGTGCGTCTGGTCGAGGCCGGCGAGAGGACGGGCCAGCTCTTCCAGGTCGGCTACTGCTGGCGCTACGCGCCGTCGGTCGACCGGATGCAGGAGGTCCTGAAGGCCGGCCACCTCGGCAAGGTGCTCCAGGTGCGGGCGCACGCGGGCTGCTCCCATAGTGAGGCGGACACCGACCACATGCGCCAGCCCGGCGACATCGGCGGCGCCTTCTACGTCATCGGCTGTCACGTCATGGACCGCCTCCTCCTGCACTTCGGGGTGCCGACGTCGGTGAACGCCCGCATCACCAAGTTCGACGGCGTGATGACGCCGGGCGCGCGGGAGGACGCCGTCGGAGCGATCCTCAACTATCCCGACAAGATCGTCACCGTGGACTTCATGTCCTGGGATCCGCTGCCTTGGACCGAGAGCTGGGATATCACGGCCTACGGCACGGAGGGCGTCATGCATTCCCGACCGATGCCCGCCTCATACAAGATCTACAGCACTGGCAGGGCTGGCCTGCCCGCGGGCTGGACCGAATGGAACGAGACGAGTTTCCCGGAGGCTTGGGCCGTCCGCAAGACGGTCTACTCGCCGGAGATCGCCGAGATCGGGAACCCGGTCTATTTCGACCGCGAGGCCGCGGCCTTCGCGAACTCGCTCCGGACGAGCGCGCCCTCGAACGTGCCGGCGAGCCAAGCCCACGACATCAACCGCATTCTGGAGGCCCTCTTCCAGTCGTCCTCGCGCAACGGGGCCGAGATCCCCCTCTGAGACGCCACCGTTCCAGGCTAAGGGGCGCCGCCCCTCGCGGCGACAAGGGGCCGTGGCTCAGTCGCTGCGCCCCCGGCGCCCGCACCACCCCCGTGCCTCTGCTACCCCGGCCCTCGCCGGGCACGCAGGAAAGCAGCTACGCTGTCACCCTGCCACCTCGGGATCTCTTCCGATTGAGGTGTCACGGCAAGACGAGGATCGTCGCCGGCCTGTCGAAGCTTTGGATCCCCTCGTGACCGCTCTGTCTGCGTTTGCCGAGCGAAACCCCGAGAAGCGGGATCGACGCGGCCGTCGTCCGCGTCCCTTGGCGGGTGTGGGTTCGCCAGAATGGTTCCCCGGTCCCGCAAGCCGCGCAGGGCCGAGTTGCCCGCCTCGCGTTCAAAGTCCGTCGCAGGCATCGCACCGCGCCCGCCAGTGCCCGCCACCACTGCGCAGCCGTCCCGACCAGCCACATCGGTCGCAGATGCGCTTGGACGCCGCCTCCGCCCAGTCCACCAGGTCGTCGATGCGGTCGCTGCCGTTGTGGGTCATGCGCAGGACCCCCCACTTCTCCTTGATGTCGGACCATGCGAAGGCGTCCCGTTCGTCGTCCTCCAGCACAGCGTCGACGCGCCGGAACACCTCGGCCAGCAGGTGGTCCCAACCGTCGCCGACGGCAAAGCCGAAGGGCCGCCCGCCGAACTGCTCGGCCCAGCGACGGCCGAGATGGCGGCGCCAGTCGGACTCATCCATGTCCACCGCCATCCCCTCAGTTCCGCCGCGCCAGCGACGCCCGTGCGTCGAGCACCGCCTCCACGTACCGCCTCAGGTTCCGCAGGCTGCCCTCCTGTCCAAAGGCGGCGGTGAGCGTCTCCAGCTCCTCGGCGTCGAGAGGCGGCTCCATGCCTGGGTCGAGGCTTCGCTCGCCCAGGATATCGAGCCGGATGCGGTCAGCCAGCGCCGGGACGTGTGCCGCGGAGGGCAGGGGAACGCGTAGCACCCGCAGGCGATTGAGGAGCGGGGCCGGGATGCCCGAGGTCGAGTTCGCGGTGCACAGCCAGACGAGGTGCGAGGCGTCGATCTCGGCATCGAGGAAGTGGTCGCGCCAGGATCGGGACGACAGGGGCTCCAGGAGCGAGAGCAGGGGATCGTGGATCGACCCCGCTGAGGAGTGGCCCGCTTTCTCCAGTTCATCAAGCACGATGCCAGGATTGGCGACGTCGTGCTGGGCGAACAGCCGGAGCGGTGTGGAGGGATACGCGTCACGCCACCGCCGGGGGGCTCCGGTCAAGCCGTGGTCCATCGTGGTGCCGGCGTCGACCGGGGCGAACGGGATGCCGAGGGCATCTAGTGCGTCGCGGCACAGGCGGGATTTGCCCGCACCCGGAGGGCCGACGAGGAGGACGGGGCGGATGCGAACGGGATGTCCTTCGGCGAGGTCGCCGAGCATCTGCTCGATGGCGGCCGCAGCGTGAGGATGTCCGGCAAGAAGGTCCTTGCGTGCCTCGGCAAGGCCTCGGGCGGGCACCAGGGGAAGCGCGGCTCCGATGATGTCGCCGACGCCTGACTCCTTCCGCATCTCGCGGGAGAGCTGGGCATGGGGAACGACCACGACCTTCGACGCCGCCTGCGGGCGCTCGGAGGTGCCTGTCCGGTCCGTACCCTTCCGAGCCTCGGCGCCATGCAAGCGCGTGAGGCCGTAGCCCGCGGCGTAGCCCTCCTGGTAGCCGATCTCGCGGGCATGGGAGTCCACGGCCGACCAGAGGGCGGCGACGACCTCGAGGCCGAGCTCCTTCGGGTGCTCCGTCAGGCCGAGAGTCCCCAGGCGGTTCTCGCTGATGACGCCGTTGGCGAGCGCGCCCCAGCCGACTGCGTGGCCCACCATCCACTCGGCGTCGTTGACAGCGCGGTTGACGAGCCGGATGTCACCCGGCTTCTCGAGGGTGCGCCCCCTGGCCGTGTCGTGGAGGACCACCATCAGGTAGGCCTCCGCCGCGCACCGGGCCGAGAGTTCGAGCTGCGCCGGACGGTAGCGGATGGAGGCGAGGTAGGCCAGCATCGTCCACTTCAGGGTCTCGTCGGCGCTCTCCAGCAGTTCGGCGAGCGGCATGTCTACGAGGTGCGCCAGGTCCGCCGCCGCGGCGTTGATGACGCTGTCGATGAGGAGGCGGGTGCGCCCGTGCGCCTGCTCGTCCCGCAGGGTGCGCGCGCGCTCTTCCAGGGCGGCGGGTCCGCAGGACATCAGTTCGTGGATGGGATGGCGCTCGCGGAGGCGCGCGGCCTCCTCTTCGGTGAGTGTGGTCACGGTGCTCTCGAGAGTTCAGGCCCCGGCGCGGAGGTGCCGGGCGTCGGACCATCGGGCGTTGCGCGGAGGTCGGGAAGGGCGCGGCCCGTCAGAAGCTTTTGCTGGCGGCGGGCTGGTGCGGTGCCGTCGGACCGCGGTAGGCGGATCGCATGGGCGCAGCGTCGGCTGGGACGCGACGACGGCTCCGACACTTCTCGCGGGCTACGAAGACGCAGTCCTCAGTGCCAGCCGCCTCGTATGGCGCTGGGGCCGAGCGTGTACCAGCGCGAGAGTGTCCGGGCGACGCCGTGGTCGGGCGCCCAGACCCACAGGTCGGACGTCTCGCCGTGGCGGCCGTCGCGGACGGACGGGTGACCTTCCATGGTGCCGCGCAGGCACGGCACGGGCCGCGTCGAAGGCGACCAGCCGCGGATGTGGACGGCGTTTCCCTCGGCGAGGCGTGCCGGGTCGCCGCCGACCTTCAAGGACTCGATGTCCGCGACGAGCGCCTTCAGGCGTTCGAGGTGCTCGTCGAGCTGGAAAGCCCTGCCGGAGGGCTGGATGGTGATGGTCATGACGTAGCCTGGCGTTCGCCGCCGCGGCGCGACGGGCGTTGCGGATTGATCATCTGTTTGGCGGACGTTCGGACCTGGCACGCGGTCGGGCCGCGGACGCTCAGAGCGTCGAGGCGGCTCAGGCGCCCTCAGCGCAGGTTTGCGACATGCTCGCCAACATGCGGCTGCGGTATTCCTCCGCTATGAAGGTGATCCGATCGGAGACGCTCTCGACGTCGGCGAAGGGCGCGGCGTCGTGGAACAGCTCTGCGATGTCACCGGCATAAAGCGTGAGCCAGCCGAGCGCACGCCAGACGAGGGCGCCAGGGTCGTCGGGTGCCGACCAGTCCTGCTGGTAGGCCATGGCCGTGGCGGTGACCGCGACCGGGATGATCGAATGCTTGTCGCGGAGGTAGACGGCGTACAGCCAGCACCTCAGCTTGCCGCTGCGCGCGTCGAGCGACCAGCCGTCCAGGTCGAGGTCCGGATCCCGCAGCGCCTCCGCCGTCGCCTGCGCCGCCTCCAAGGACTCGCTCTCCAGCATCGCTCTGCACGCGGACCTGAGCTCGGCATGCGTCCCGGCTGGATCCTTGGCGTCGATCTCGCGGAGCAAGGTCTCGGCGAACGTTCTCATGTCGCGTCCCATGTCCCCGCCCATGAAGGGCAGGCCGTGGAGCAACTGCTCCGCAGTGGGCAGCAAGTAGCCATGGAGGATGCGCTGACGCAGGTCTGTGAGCGGCGACGTGGAGGCGCGCCGCGCGAGCCTTTGCGCCGGCTCGATTGTGTTGGTGCCGATGTTCTCTTGCGACATGAGGCCAAGATCCCTGGTTAGCCTGCGGGACTGCATGCACGGGCGAGTTGCCGATCGGCTCTCTGAAGGAAAACGGGGTGGGAGCGAATCACCCGAGCAAGAGGGGACGGCCATCCATATCGCACGATCCGATACTATATGCAATCCGTGTCGGTGAGACCGTCAAGAATGGCATATAAGGCCTAATTGTTGACACGGTCGCCTTGGCGGGGCTCCTGGGGCGATGCCTGCCGACCCAAACATCCTGAGGCTCGCGAGATTGCTGCTCGGCTTATCGCAGGAGGATCTCGCGAAAGACGCGGGCGTGAGCGTGCGGAACCTGTCACGCATAGAGGCAGGCGACGCGGATCCCCTGCTGTCGACGATCGAGTCGGTGAAGCTTGCCCTAGAGGAGCACGGAATCGTTTTCCTCGGCGAAACCGAGACCTTCGGACCTGGTTTTCGTGCGCCTAGGGCGCTGGCGTCCGGGTGGACGAAGCAGCGTGCGACGGTGGCCCGCACGCGCGAGAAGCGCAAGAACGTTAAGCGGAAGGCGACGTCTAAGCAGGATGCACCTTGAGGCCGGATCTGGCTTTCACACGCGCAAGACGCAATCTCGACCCAGCAAGACCTGGAGCCGGCCTCGCACACAGGGGCGCTCCACCTACGGCGCTTTGGGAAGCGCGGCGGCCCGCCCCTGTGCACGACCCCGGCCGTTTGCGCCTGGCATACAGCCATGCCCGTGACCCACGACCAGCTCGATGCTTAAACAGGCAGGGGGGTGACGTCGGCTGACGTCCCTGCCCATCCGGCACCATGAGCGGCTCGGGACGCGCGCTTCCGCGGCAGCCCTGGGCGGGAAAGCTTCGACCGCTCCTTGGACCTCATTGCCCGGCACTGGCCTTCATCCTCGCGTCAACCTTCGCAACGGTTGCCCTCGAGCACCCGAAAACGCCTTGAACGGCCGACCAGCTCTGGCCTGCCTTGAGCATCGCGGCGATGCCGGCGTTCCGCTTGGTATCCTCCGGGCGACCCTTGTAGCGCCCCTCTGCCTTCGCCCTGGCTTGTCCTTCGCTCACGCGGCGCCGGCGAGGCGGAAGAGCTCGGGACGGGCAAGCTTCGCGCCGGATTCGTTCTCAACGTAGTACGCCGCAACCTTGAGGTCCCGCTCCGTCGCGAAGGCGTCGAGAGTTTGGCGTGTGCGATTAGCATCTTGGTCGCTGGTCGAGGCACGTAGGTAGGCACGCACGAACATGGCTGCATCACACGGTCTTTTTTGGTTGGTTCACCCAAATCCGGTGCGCTTTGGATCGCCTAATGAGCTTTAATGAACCAGCGTTTGGTTGGTCTGCATAGGGTGCAACCAAAATGGACCAAGTTGTAGGGCCATAATTCAACGAGGTCGGATGATGCTTTCAGCGGGTCTGCTCGCTAGCCTCGCACAACGCGACGCTTTGACCACAGTCCTTTCATGCAACGATGCCGTTTGTAGATCCGGAGTTGCACACAGGAGGGGGGCGGCTACAGCGCTTTTGAGGAGCGCGCCGCCCCCCTCCTGTGCACAACTCCTCACCGTCCCCACAGCGGCTAACATGGAATCGGAGTTGCACACAGGGACGGTCCGGCTACAGCGCTCTTGGGAAGCGCGCCGGCCCGTCCCTGTGCACAACTCCTAACCGTCGCGGCAGCTCGGGCGACCCTTGACGTCGATGTTTACACGGCTGAACCTTCCGTCCGTCGACGAGCGTCAACCGTAAGAAGCTGCAATGACAAGGAATTTCACGATGGGTGACACGTCACGCCAAATGGTCCCCTTCTGATCCATTCCGGAAGGCGCTGCTCCCGCGGCGCCTTTTTTGGTTTGCGAGACGCGTCAGGTCCGCACGTCGGCGATCAGCTGAACGATGCCGTCGGCCACGAACTGCACGGCGAGGGCGCCTAGAAGCACGCCGAGAAGGCGCGTGATCACGGCGCGACCGGTGGGCCCGAGGAAGCGGTCGATGCGGGCTGCGGCGACAAGGAAGGCGAAGGTCGCCAGCAGCACCAGCGCGATGATCGCCAGAAGACCCGCCTGACCGCTCAGGCTCGGCAGATCGCCGGACAGGAGGATCACGGCGGCGATGGCGCCCGGACCGGCCATGAGCGGGATCGCGAGCGGGAAGGCCGCGAGGTTCGGCACGTCGGCCGGATGGGGCGCCGCCACGCGCGAGGTGCGCTCCTTTCGCTCCTGCCGCCGTTCGAAGACGAGCTCGAAGGCGATGGCGAACAGAAACAGGCCACCCGCGACGCGGAAGGCGCCGAGCGAGATGCCGAGCGCCGACAGGATGGCGAGGCCCGCCAGCGCGAAGATCGCCAGGATGCCGAACGCGATGATGCAGGCGGCCAGAGCGATCCGCTGCCGCTCGGCCGTCGTCATCCCCGGCGTCAGCGTCAGGAAGAGCGGAACGAGGCCGAGTGGGTCGATGATGACGAAGAGCGTCACCACACCGTTGAGAAGCAGTTCCAGCATTGCGATCCCGCGCCTGTTGCCGAAGGGCGACCCATAAGCGCAAACGTCGACCGACGGAACGGGCGGACGGGCGGTTTGCCGCGACGCGGCTTGCCGCCGCGGTGCGGAGGTCTCATATCCCTCGTCGAGGCCACGACCTCGCCCGCACGGTGCGGGATGGAAGACCGGGACGGCCCGGCGGATCAACCCGCAGGAGGCCGTCATGGCTTGGATTCTTCTGATCGTCGCCGGGCTGTTCGAGGTCGTCTGGGCCTTCTCGATGAAGCAGTCGGACGGGTTCACCCGCCTGTGGCCGACGGTCGTCACCTTCGCGGCCATGGCCGTGAGCTTCGCGCTCCTGTCCTTCTCGATGCGCAGCCTGCCTCTCGGCACCGCCTACACGATCTGGACCGGCATCGGGGCGCTCGGCGCCTTCGTGGTCGGCATCGCCGTGCTCGGCGAGGCCGCGACCCCGCTGCGCATCCTCGCCGCGATGCTCATCCTGTCCGGCCTCGTGCTGATGAAGCTGTCGGGCTCCGGGTCGGCCTGAGGCCGTGCGCGGCGAAGGAATATCGCCGCCGCCGCGCGAGTACCGAGCAAATCATTGGCGAATATGGAGGATTCGGCACCGGCTTCGTGCTTGCGAAACTGGCGCTCAAACCCCATACCTGCTAGATATACGACACCGAAAACGCCGTCAGGACCTCATCCTTGGCTGAAGACGACATGACATCCACGCCGCCGGAGCGTCCGCGCGGCGTCGAAACCATTTCCATCATCGACGAGATGCAGCGCTCCTATCTCGATTACGCCATGAGCGTGATCGTGAGTCGGGCGCTGCCGGATGTGCGCGACGGCCTGAAGCCGGTTCATCGCCGCGTGCTCTTCGCCATGCGCGAGATGGGCCTCTTCCACAACCGGTCCTTCCGCAAGTCCGCCGGCGTCGTCGGCGAGGTGATGGGCAAGTACCATCCGCACGGCGACGCCTCGATCTACGACGCGCTGGTGCGCATGGCGCAGGACTGGTCGATGCGCGCCCCGCTCGTCGACGGGCAGGGCAATTTCGGCTCGATCGACGGCGACCCGCCGGCGGCCATGCGGTACACCGAGTGCCGCCTCGAGAAGGTGTCCGATCCGCTTCTGGAGGACATCGACAAGGAAACCGTCGACTTCCAGGACAACTACGACGGCCGCGAGCAGGAGCCCGTCGTCCTGCCGGCGCGCTTCCCGAACCTCCTGGTCAACGGTTCCGGCGGCATCGCGGTCGGCATGGCGACCAACATCCCGCCGCACAATCTCGGCGAGATCATCGACGGCTGCATCGCCATGATCGACGATCCCGCCATCACGCTCGACGACCTCATGCAGTACATCCCCGGTCCGGATTTCCCGACCGGCGCGATCGTGCTCGGCCGCGCGGGAATCCTGTCGGCTTACTCCACCGGCCGCGGCTCCATCCTGATGCGCGGCAAGGTGCATTTCGAGACGCTGCGCGGCGAGCGCGAGGCGATCATCATCACCGAGGTCCCGTACCAGGTGAACAAGGCCTCGATGATCGAGAAGATGGCCGATCTGGTGCGCGAGAAGCGCATCGAGGGCATCTCCGACATCCGCGACGAGAGCGACCGCGAAGGCTACCGCGTCGTCATCGAGCTGAAGCGCGAGGCGTCCACCGACGTCGTCCTCAACCAGCTCTACCGCTTCACGCCGCTCCAGACGAGCTTCGGCGCCAACACGGTGGCGCTGAACGGCGGCAAGCCCGAGCAGCTGACGCTAATCGACATGCTGTCGGCCTTCATCGCCTTCCGCGAGGAGGTGATCAACCGGCGCACCAAGTTCCTTCTGCGGAAGGCTCGGGAACGGGCGCACGTCCTCGTCGGCCTCGCCATCGCGGTCGCCAACATCGACGAGATCATTGCCCTGATCCGCCGGGCGCCCGATCCTTCGACGGCCCGCGAGCAGCTCATGGAGCGCGCCTGGGAAGCGAAGGACGTCGCGCCGCTCATCCGGCTCATCGACGATCCGCGCCACCGCATCTCGGCCGAGGGCACGTATCGCCTGTCGGAAACGCAGGCGCGCGCCATCCTCGACCTGCGTCTCCAGCGCCTGACGGCGCTCGGTCGCGACGAGATCGGCGAGGAGCTGAACAAGATCGGCGAGGAGATCAAGGACTACCTCGACATCCTGTCGTCGCGCAGCCGCGTGCGCGAGATCATCAAGACCGAGCTGACGCTCGTTCGCGACGAGTTCGCCACGCCCCGCCGGACCGAGCTGTCCGAAGGCGCGGCGGACATGGAGGACGAGGACCTCATCCCGCGCGAGGACATGGTCGTCACCGTCAGCCACGGCGGTTACATCAAGCGCGTGCCGCTCAGCGTCTATCGGGCTCAGCGTCGCGGCGGCAAGGGCCGCTCCGGCATGTCGCTGAAGAGCGACGAGGACTCGGTGACGCGGCTGTTCGTGGCGAACACCCACACGCCGGTCCTGTTCTTCTCCTCGCGCGGCATCGTCTACAAGGAGAAGGTCTGGCGCCTGCCGCTGGCCAACCCGCAGTCGCGCGGCAAGGCGCTGGTCAACCTCCTGCCGCTGGAAAAGGACGAGCGCATCACGTCCATCCTGCCGCTGCCGAGCGATCCGGAAGCGGCCGAGGCGCTGAACGTCATGTTCGCGACGACGCGCGGCACGGTGCGTCGCAACAAGCTGTCCGACTTCATCCAGGTCAACCGCAACGGCAAGATCGCGATGAAGCTGGACGAGGCCGGCGACGAGATCCTCGCCGTCGCGACCTGCTCGGAAGACGACGACGTCCTGCTCATGGCCTCCTCCGGCCAGTGCATCCGCTTCCCCGTGACGGACGTGCGCGTCTTTGCCGGCCGCAATTCGGTCGGCGTGCGCGGCATCGGGCTCGGCGACGGCGAGCACGTCGTCTCCATGGCAATCCTGCGCCACGTCGACGCGACGCCGGCCGAGCGCGCCTCCTATCTCAAGATGCGGCGCGCCGTCGACGGCGACGCGAGCGCCGAGCCGACGGTCGATCCGGGCGTCGAGGAGGAGGCTGTCGAGGACGTCGCGATCGACCAGGAACGCTACGGCTTCCTGTCGGCCGCCGAAGAGTTCATCCTCACGCTCAGCGAGTTCGGCTTCGGCAAGCGCTCGTCGTCCTACGAGTTCCGCACGAGCGGACGCGGCGGCAAGGGCATTCGAGCCACCGACATCAGCCGCATCAAGGACATCGGACGTCTCGTCGCCGGCTTCCCGGTGGAGGATGGCGACCAACTGCTGATGATCTCCGATCGCGGCCAGATGATCCGCGTACCCGTCGACGGCATCGGCTTCAAGGGCCGGGCCACGAAGGGCGTCACGATCTTCAGGACGGCGGAGGGCGAGCGCGTCGTATCCGTCGAACGCATCCCCGGCGAGGGTGCGGACGAGGCGGGCGAGACCGACGCCGACGTGGTGGACAACGCGGAGTGATCCGCGCCGGGCGGGTCGGTCGCCTCGATCGACCCGTTCAACCGCAGCTCCAGCTGCGGAACGTCTGCGTCAGTGCATGATCCGCGTCTTGCGGGCCACGACCTTCGCGCGGGCCTTCTGGGCGTCGCTGTGCAGCGTCACGGCCGTCGCGGTGGCGAGCGCGGTGACCATGGCGAGCGAGAGCGCGAAGATCAGCATGGGTCGTTCTCCTGTTCGGCATGGTAAATGCACGATGACCGAGCGGAGTTCCTTGACTTCGCAGTCACGAGCTGATCCGCGGTTCGTGAGCCCGATTCATGCCCGACAAGGGTTGCGGCCCGATTGCGGTTTGCGGCGGCCACGTTTCCGCCGCATGTCTTTTCGTTTCCAAGCTTAACGAGCCATCCATGCGGCGCGCGCTTTATCCCGGTTCCTTCGATCCGCTGACCAACGGTCACCTCGACATCCTGGAGAAGGCTCGACGCCTCTTCGACGAGGTGGTGGTGGCGATCGGCGTCCAGGCCTCGAAGGTGCCGACGTTCAGCTTCGAAGAACGCGTCGCTCTCATCGACGCCTGCATCGCCAAGGGCGAGGGGCTCGCCCGCGTGCGCGTCGAAGCCTTTCAGGGTCTCGTCGTCGACGCCGCTGCGCGGCTGGAGGCCGGAGCGCTCGTGCGCGGCCTCCGCGATGGCACGGACCTCGATTACGAGATGCAGATGTCGGGCATGAACGGGCGGATGGCGCCCGACCTCGTCACCATCTTCATGCCCGCCAGCCCCGAAACGAGGCCCATTACCGCCACATTGGTCCGCCAGATCGCGGCCATGGGCGGCGACGTCTCCGCCTTCGTGCCGCAGCCGGTCCTCGCAGCCCTCGCGGCCAAGTCGCGAAAGGCGGGATGATCGCGCCCGGCCTTCCGACCGAACAGGACACCTCCATGACCTTTCTGCACAAGCTCGCCGCCACTGCCGCGCTCGGGCTCATGCTCGGCATCGGCTCCGCCTCCGCGCAGCAGCCGAGCCCGGAGAACACGCTGACGCTCACCACCGACAAGGGCGACGTCGTGATCGCCCTGCGGCCGGATCTCGCGCCCCAGCACGTCGCCCGCATCAAGGACCTGGCGTCCAAGGGCGAGTACAACGACGTCGTCTTCCACCGCGTCATCGAGGGCTTCATGGCTCAGACCGGCGACGTCCAGTACGGCAAGCGCAACGGCTCGACCGAGATGGCGGGCATGGGCGGCTCCAGCCAGGCGGACCTGCCGGCCGAGTTCTCGAAGGAAACCTTCGACCGTGGAACCGTCGGCATGGCGCGGTCGCAGGATCCGAACTCGGCGAATTCGCAGTTCTTCATCATGCTGGCGGACGGCGATTTCCTCGACGGCCAATACACGGTGGTCGGCGACGTCGTGACGGGCATGGACGTGGTCGACCAGATCAAGAAGGGCGATCCGAACCAGAACGGCGCCGTCGCCGATCCCGACTACATCGTCTCCGCCAAGGTCGGCGGCTGAAGTCGTCAGAACCGCTTCGGCGGCCTGAGGGTTGTGCCTCGGGCCGATTTGGTTCAAACGCTCGGCATCGAGAGCGGCCCGGATCGGACCCGGGCCGTTCTGCTTTTGATCAGGAGATCTGAGGACATGGCTTACGAGAACCCGGACGACACGCTGATCCTCGAGACCACTAAGGGCCAGGTCGTCATCAAGCTGCGCCCGGATCTGGCGCCCAACCACGTCGCGCGCATCAAGGAGCTCGTCCGCGAAGGCGCCTATGACGGCGTCGTCTTCCACCGCGTGATCGACGGCTTCATGGCGCAGACCGGCGACGTCAAGTTCGGCAAGAGCACCGGCCCCTCCTTCAACGCCTCGCGCGCGGGCCAGGGCGGCTCCGACAAGCCGGACCTCAAGGCCGAATTCTCTGCCGAGCCGCACAAGCGCGGCACCGTGTCGGCCGCCCGCACCGCCGATCCGAACTCCGCCAATTCGCAGTTCTACATCTGCTTCGAGCGCGCCCCCTGGCTGGACAAGCAGTACACGGTCTGGGGCGAGGTCATCGAGGGCATGGACAACATCGACCAGATCAAGCGCGGCGAGCCCGTGCGCGATCCCGACTCCATCACCACGGCGCGCATCGCCGCGGATAGCTGATCCGAAGGTCGTGCCTTGCGCGTCGACCTGTTCGACTTCGAACTGCCGGAGGAGCGGATCGCGCTCCGTCCGGCAGTTCCGCGCGAAGCCGCGCGGCTCCTGGCAGTCGCGCCTGGCGCGCCGTTCCGCGACCTTCACGTCCGCGATCTCGTGGACGAACTGGCGCCCGGCGACCTTCTCGTCTTCAACGATACCAAGGTCATCCCCGCGCAGCTGACCGGGCTGCGCCGCCGCGAAGGGCTCGCGCCCGGGGAAGGCACGGCCCGCATCGACGCGACGCTGCACATGCGCGTCGCGCCGGACCGCTGGAAAGCCTTCGTCAGACCTGCCAAGCGGGTCGCCACGGGCGACCGCATCGCCTTCGGGGATGGCGGCGAAGCATGCCTCCTCGGCGCGCTGGATGCCACGGTGGAGGAAAAGGGCGAGGCGGGCGAGGTGACGCTTCGCTTCGACCTTTCGGGCGCGCATCTCGACGCCGCGATCGCCGGCGCCGGCGCAATTCCCCTGCCGCCCTACATCGCTTCCAAGCGCCCGCAGGACGCGCAGGACCGCGCGGACTATCAGACGATCTATGCCCGCGAGGAGGGCGCCGTGGCCGCGCCCACGGCCGGGCTGCACTGGACGCCCGAGCTGCTCGCCGCGGTCGAAGCGAGGGGCGTCGGTACCGCCTTCGTCACGCTGCATGTCGGCGCCGGTACCTTCCTTCCCGTGAAGGCGGAGGACACGCGCGACCATCGCATGCACGCCGAGATCGGCGCGGTGACGCCGGAAGTCGCCGAGCGGATCAATGCCGTCCGGGCGGCTGGCGGCCGGCTCGTCGCCGTCGGCACGACCTCGCTGCGGCTCCTGGAGAGCGCGGCGCGCGAGGACGGCACCGTCGCGCCGTTCTCGGGAGCCACCGACATCTTCATCACGCCCGGCTACCGCTTTCGGGCCGTGGACCGCCTGATGACGAACTTCCACCTGCCGCGCTCGACGCTCTTCATGCTCGTCAGCGCCTTCGCCGGCACCGACCGCATGCGGCGCGCCTACGATCACGCGATCGCGGAAGGCTACCGCTTCTATTCCTACGGCGACGCCTGCCTTCTCGACCGAGCCGACGACGAGACATGAGCGATACGTTTACCTTCAACCTCCTTGCCACGGACGGCCGGGCACGCCGCGGCGAGATCACGATGCCCCGTGGCACCGTGCGCACGCCCGCCTTCATGCCGGTCGGAACCGCCGGCACGGTGAAGGCGATGTATCTCGATCAGGTGCGCGAGCTCGGCTCGGACATCATCCTCGGCAACGTGTATCACCTGATGCTGCGGCCGGGCGCCGAGCGGGTGGCGCGCCTCGGCGGTCTCCATGAGTTCGCGCGCTGGCCCTATCCGATCCTGACCGATTCCGGCGGGTTCCAGGTCATGTCCCTGGCGGACCTACGCAAGCTCGACGAGACCGGCGTCACCTTCCGTTCCCACGTCGACGGCAGCGTGCATTCGCTGACGCCCGAGCGGTCGATCGAGATCCAGGACCTCCTCGATTCCGACATCCAGATGCAGCTCGACGAGTGCATCCGGCTGCCGGCCGAGCGCGCCGAGGTCGAGCGGGCCATGGAGATGTCGCTGCGCTGGGCCGAGCGCTGCAAGATCGCCTTCGGCGACCAGCCGGGTAAGGCGATGTTCGGCATCGTCCAGGGCGGCACGGAGGAGGACCTGCGCGTTCGCTCGGCCGAGGCGCTCGCCGCGATGGACCTCAAGGGCTATGCTGTAGGCGGCCTCGCGGTCGGCGAGCCGCAGGCCGAGATGCTGCGCATCCTGGATGCGACGCTGCCGGCGCTGCCCGCCGGCAAGCCGCGCTACCTCATGGGCGTCGGCACGCCCGACGACATCCTGAAGTCCGTGGCGCGCGGGATCGACATGTTCGACTGCGTGATGCCGACGCGGGCAGGGCGGCACGGCCTCGCCTTCACGCGCATGGGCCGCATCAACCTCAAGAACGCCCGCCACGCCGAAGACCCACGGCCGCTCGATCCCGAATCGACCTGTCCGGCGACGCGCGACTATTCCCGAGCCTACCTCCACCATCTCGTGCGCACCGACGAGGCGCTCGCCGGGATGCTGCTCACCTGGAACAACCTGCACTACTATCAGTGGCTGATGGCCGGCATCCGCGGCGCGATCGAGCACGGACGCTTCGACGACTTCTTCGCCGAAACGCAGGCCGGCTGGGCCCGCGGCGACGTCGCACCGATGTGAGGGCTACTCAGGCCGAGAGATCGTCGCTCTTGCGGATGGAGCAGCCGGTGATCTTCATCGATCCATCCGCCTGCCGCTCCAGCGTGTAGCTCGCGATCCAGTTCACGCCCTTGGCGTCGGTGAGAAACACCTCCTGGCGAAAGCCCGAGCCCTCTGGCTTCAGCGCGCCGAAGCTGGACTGCGCGGCGTTATAGACCGGGCCGTATCCCTGTTGGACCATCGACATGAAGGTGCCGGCATCGGGAAACATCGCACGGATGTTCGGCGCCGCGAAGGAGTAGGCGGCCAGGCCGTCGCCGGACCTGAAAGCCTGCAACTGGCTGGCGATCGTCGCTTGGACGTCGCCGGCATCGTCCGCACGAGCGGGCAGGGCCGTCATCAGCGACGCTGCGAGAAGAACCGCCGCGAACGGCGAAGAACGGCGTGGCAGCATGATGGACGTCCCTTGGCTCGCGATGAGCAGGCTAAGAGAGTTGCGCTCGCGGTCCCGGCGACAATCGAGTCGGACCATCAATTCACGGTGATGATCCGCGGCCTCAGAGCGGCAGGCGGGCGGCGAGGCGGCGGACGAGCTTCCGCAGACCGCCGCCCTTTGCGACCTCCGCGTTCGGCGGAGGCTCCTGCGGAAGCCGCGCAGTTTCGGAGGTCGGTTCCGTGCCGCGGCTTCGGCGAATCTCGTCCATGACGTCACGTGCCAGCGTCGAGAGAATCGCGGCCTGACCCGGAGCGAGACCGTCCGGGCGCGGTACGTCGTCGACGACGCAGAGCGTGCCGAGCACGTGGCCGTTCGGCGCGACGAGCGGCGCCCCCGCGTAGAAGCGCAGGTGCGAGCCGCCGGTGACGAGGGGGTTGTTGCGCGTCCGCTCGTCCTTGGACAGGTCGGGGATCACGAGAAGATCGTGCTGGCCAAGAGCGTGGGCGCAAACCGACTGGTCGAGAACCGTTTCCGTCAGCTCCAGGCCGTGGCGCGACTTGAACCACTGACGATCCTTGTCGACCAGCGTGACGAGCGCGATCGGCGCGTTGCAGGCTTGCGAGGCGAGCTGCGTGATCTCGTCGAAACGCGGCTCCGCCGACGTGTCCAGGAGATCGAGGGCGCGGAGCGTTTCGAGGCGCTCCGCGTCGCTGGCGAGTGCTGCCGAACCCGAAGTGCCCATGAGGATCGATCGCCCCGTTCCCTTGCCTGCGCGGATGAAAGTCGATCTCGGCCCGCGCGGCAAGATGGGTCGTGTCGGGGCGACGCTCTCGATCTACTGCTGGCGTGGCGCCTCGTCGCCGTCAGCGTCCTCGTCGTCCTCGGAGAGTTCGGTGCGCAGGATCGCCTCGGCCTCGTCGCGAATTTCGTTGAGGAAGATCACCGCGTCGTCGACCGAGTCCGAGCCCTGGCTCGTCAGGAGCGCGAGCTGCACGGCCAGGATGTCGGCCACGTCGTTCAGGTCGAGCCCCTCGAACAGGCTGCCGATCTGGTCGACGATCGCGTCCTTGTCTTCTGCCGTCATCATGTGGCGCCACTCCTGCCGCGCTTCGTTACGGGCCCTATCGCATAGGGCCCGACGGGCATCTAGGCGCCTGACGCGCTTTGCCACCGTCGCAGGCGGCAAAAGCTGGCCGGTCAGTCGATATGCGTGATGACCGGCACGGAGCCCGGCTCGGCCCGGTGCGCCGCCGCGCGCAGGAAGCTTCGGCGAAGCTCGGAGGCGTAGCGGTGCATCGAGAAGGCGCTGGCTTCGGAGATGCCGAAGTCGCCGCACGCATCGCAGTTGAAGCGCATGCCGTCGCCGTCCCGGTCATGGGCAGCCTTGGCAACCTCGTCGCAGATGGGGCAAACCGAGAGCATCATCGCCGTATCTCCTCGTTTCAACACCCAGGAGAATAGCTGCTCACGGTTCGTTAACGCTACGGCAGGTTAAGCAAGGCCGCTTTTCTGGTTAAGCGGCAAATTAAATGAAAAGGCTCGGCCTGCCCGCGTTTCAGCCGAGGATCCTGTCGGCCAGGGTCTGGTAGTCGCCGTCGAAGTGATGCCCGCCGCTCGTTTCGATCACCTGGACGCCCTTGCCGCGCAGGCTCCCGCAGACACTGTCCTCGTCGTCCGAGCCGTAGAAGCATTGCACGATGGAGGTGGGGATCCTCGCGAGGTCGGCCAGGGTCGAGGGTCCTTTGCCGGACGCGATGCCGAGCCAGCCGGCGACCGAAATCTGATAGTCGCCGCTCCCGGCAAGCGCCAGCAGCGACAGGCGCTCGACCTTCGCCCGATGGCCATCGTCCATCGCGAGGTAGGTCGAGGGCAGAATGTCGGCACCGAAGGAATAGCCGACAAGGTAGACCTTCGACACGTTCCAGCGCTTGGAATAGGCCTCGATGATCGCCTGAAGGTCGGCCGCGGTTTGCTGCGGCGTCTTCTCCGACCAGAAGTAGCGCAGCGAATCCACGCCGACCACGGGAACGCCGGCCTGCTGGAGATGCTCGGCGACGACCTTGTCGAGGTCGCGCCAGCCGCCGTCGCCGGAATAAACGACGGCCATCGCATCCCTCGACGGCTCCGCGTCGAGGATGGCGAGCGGCAGATCGGCCACCTGCGCCTCGCTGCTGTCGGCCGACCGCGGCTTGAGCTCGGTGAAGGCGGCATCGAAAGGCGCCTCGTCGGTGTTCTCGATCTCGATCGCCTCCCAACTGTCGTCGAGCCGCTCCGCATGCGCTCGGCCAACATCGGTCGCATCGGGTGTGAAGACGACCTTCACGGGATTGGGCAGAGCGCCGGCGGTCAGGGCATAGATCGTGCCCGATGGCGTCAGCTCCTTCGCGGCCGGCGTGCAGAGCGGCTTGTCGAAGGGCAGGCGGTCGCCGGGATCGATCGCGACGGTTCGCGCGATCGTTGCTCCCGGCGTTTGGGCGACGATGCCGAGGGCCAGCGTGGCGCCGGCTCCGAAGCCGGTCACGGCCGGCTGCTGAAGGCTCGCATTGCCGATGCCGCGCTGAACCGTCTGGCTGAGGGATTCGATATCGGAAACGAGATAGGCGCAGGAGTCGCTCGACGCGTTGATCGCCTCGACGATCGAGGGATAGTCGAGGCCGAGAACGATGCTGCCCCCATCCTTGAGCCGCTCGGCGAGCGCGGCATCGTCAGCGCTCCAGCCGTCCGCGCCCGATATCAGGACAACCTCGGATCGAACGGCTTCCGCGGCCGGTGTGAGGATCACCGGCTGGCCCAGGAACTTGCCCTGCCACCCCTCACCGGGCGCGGCGCTGGCGGCCGCTCCGGAGGCGAGAAGGGACGCGGCGACCAGGAGAAGGGAAGACGGCCTCATTTCGACACCACACCCGTCAGTCCGCCGGCGATGAGTTGCGAGATGTCGGCCAGGGCGAGGGCCGGCGGGAGCCCACCCGAGACGGCGAGATAGCGGGGGCGCCAGTCGGGATCGAACTTCGACTTGAAGGCGCGCAAGCCCCGGAAGTTGTAGAAGCGCTCGGCATGATCGAAGACGAGGCCGCCGACCCGGTTCCAAAGCGGCGCGGCCGGACTGTTGGACAGCCCCGACAGCGGCGCCATGCCGAGATCGAACGTCTCGTAGCCTTCGTCGCGCAGATGGAGCATGAGGCTGAGGAGCAGGAACTCCATGGTCGAGCGCGGCGCATCCGGCGCGAAGCGCATCAGATCGATCGCGCTCTGCAGCTTCGTGCCGGTGACGAGGATGTTGGCGAAGGCGACGATCCGCCCTTCGAGGCGCACCAGCGCCACGGGCTGCGAGAGGATATAGTCGCGATCGAACCAGCCGACGGAGAAGCGCTTCTCGCGCGCGCTCTTGGATTCGAGCCAGCCGTCCGAGATCCGGCGCAGATCGTCGAACACCGATGGCACGGCCTCGACCGGGACGACCTCGAAGCGCAGGCCGTCGCGCTCACCGCGATTGACGGTCTGGCGCAGCCCGGAACGCTTCGCGCCCTTCAGTTCGAAGTTCTTCAGCGGGATGATCGCGGCCTCGCCGAGCTTGATGGCGCGCAAGCCCGCATCGGCGCAGAGCGGCAGGACTTCGGGGTGAATCTGGTAGAAGGCGGCGCGCCCGCCGCCTTCGCGGGCCATTTCGGCGAAACGCCACACAAGCTCGGCCGCCGAAGCGGGCGCGCCGATCGGCCCGAAGAGCGAGACGAACGAGCGGCCCTGACGCGCATACATCAGAAAGGCATCGCGACTCTCGGAGAAGAGAAGAGCCTTGTCGCCGGAGCGTACGAGATTGGCATCGGCCAGCGGTTGGCGGTTCAGGATCGCCACGGCTTGGGCCAGTTCCTCCGCGCTGGGCGCAGCCACCGTGTCGAGAGCCGTGCGCAGGAGGCTCCAGAGCGCGACGGCTCCAGCCACCACGCAGACGCCGAGAAAGGCGCGCAACGAGCGTGGCGCCTCGGCGCCGAACGCGAAGTCCGTCCACAGTCCGTGGCTGTACTCGACGTCCTCATAGGCGAAGAAGAGGAGCGCGCCCGCGGACAGGAGGATGATCGCGACCGCGAAGAGCCACGGCGCGCTCAGAGCTTCGCGAAAGAGCGAAGCCGGGCGGTCGAAGCGCCCGCGCAAGGGGATCAGCGCCACGAGGAGCAGAGCCAGGAAAGCGGCTTCGAAGACGGCGACGGCTTTCAGGAAGCAGAGCGCCGCCGCCAGCGAGGCGGCGGCGACGCTCGCCCACCACGCGCCGTCCAGACGCTGCGCCAGCCCGCGCGACCCGACCACGAGAATGATGCCGAGGATGCCGGAAGCGAAGTGCGCCGCCTCAACGAGGCCGAGGGGCAGGGCGACCGTCGAGCCGAGAAAGTCGAGGTCTCCGGTCGGCGCCGGCGTCACGCTGGAGAAGATCAGCATGGCGCCGGCGATGAGGGTCAGCGCCGATAGGACGAGGGGCGCGATGCGCGCCGCCGCGTCGGCGGTCTGCCGCGCGATCGGCGAGGCGACGACGCGGCGGGCCTCGGCCCCGGACACGAGAAGCGCGGCCGCGATCAGCGGAAGGACGTGATAGGCCAGACGATACAGGAGAAGCGCCGACAGGACCTCCTGCGACGGGACGGCCTCCGGCATGGCCGCGAGGATGATCGTCTCGAAAACCCCCAGTCCGGCGGGAACGTGGCTGAGAACGCCGGAGGCGACGGCGATCGTGTAGATCGCCAGGAAGACCGGCAGGTCGGGCTTGCCGGCCGGCAGCAGCACGTAAAGGACGAGCGCGGAGAAGAAGAGGTCGAGGATGGTGGCAAGCAGCTGGCCGCCGGCGATGGCCGGGCTCGGGGCGCGCAGCCAGCCGCCAGCCCCGCTCCGGGTGCGCCGGAGAAGCACGAGGTAGCCGCCGACGATCGCCGCGATGGCGGCGATGGCGCCCCAGCGCAGAAGATCCGGCGGCAGGTGGAGGATCGGACCGATCGCCTCCGACGAGATCGCCGAGGCGGTGAAGGCCGCGACGGCGAGGCCCGTGCCGAAGGCAACCGTGACGAAGCCGATCACCGCGGCGATCGCCTCCGGAGACAGGCCGAGCCGCGAATAGAATCGATAGCGGATGGCGCCGCCGCTCAGCGGCCCGAAGCCGGCGGTGTTGCCGACGGCATAGGCGCAGAACGACACGAAGGCCGTCGCGGACAGCGGCTGGGGCCGGCCGACATAGCGCAGGGCGAAGACGTCGTAGAGAACCAGAGAGGCGTAGCTGCAGGCCGCCAGAACGACTGCGAGGCCGACCGTCCACCAGGAGGTCGCGAGCAGCGCGGCGACGACCTCGTCATAGGAGATGTCGCCGGCGAAGCGGCGAAGCGTCGCCACGACCAGCGCGAAGACGAAGACGATCGCCGCGAGGCCGAGGCCGCGGCGAAGCGTCGGGTTGGCCGACCGCACCCGCTCCAGGAGCCGGGGACCGGAAGCCGTCCGCGAAGGTAAGGGGTCGTTCGCGGACGTGGGAGCGGTTCTGGTCGCCATCGCATCGATCGCCGGTTGCGGCTGCGGCTTCTAGCCGGGAGCCGGGCGGCGAACAAATTAAAAGCGGGCAATGAAACGGCGACGAGCGCTCCGGAGCTTGGTCGTCAGCCGCGGTGGCGATTGCGATCCGCCGAGCGCCCAGGAGCTGCCCGCTGCGCAATCTTGCGATCGACCTCTCCGCGCAGCGCAGCCACGAGGACGTCGGGATCCACCGGCTTCTCGAACACCGGAATGTCGGCGAAGCGGAGCGTGACCGGCGAGCGGTCGAAGCCCGTCAGGAAGACGAAGGGGATGTCCTGACGATCCAGATCGCTGGCGATCGGGAAGGAGTTCTCGCCGCGCAGCTTCACGTCGAGCACGGCGGCGTCGATAACCTCGGCTTCGGCGATGCAGGCGATCGCCTTGGACACGCTCGGGGCCGGGCCGAGCACGATCGCGCCCTGCGCCTCCAGGTCGAGCTTCAGGGTGTCGGCCAGGATCGGTTCGTCCTCGACCACGAGGATTCGCAAGCCGTTCAGCTCAGTCATGATTGGCCCCTTTTCAGGATTTCCTGCTGCCGGCCGCGAAGCGCCCGAAGCTCGTCTCCTTCATAGGACCTCACCGCCCGGAGGGAATACGCATAATGTTGCGCGGGCGCGATTGCTCGGGTTCCGAGTTCACGGCGAGGCGAGGAGATCCAGCCAGTTGTAACGCAGGGCCGCGACGACGGCGGCGAGAAGGATCAGCATCACGCTGGCGAGGATGACGGTGGTCAGCTGGTCTTCGTTCATCGCGAATCGGTCGGTGCGCCGGTGAGCCTCTGCGAGTTCGACCGGTTCGATCACTCGCCCTTCAACATACGGCTGAAGACGCTCTCCCCGCGCGACGAGTAGGGGTCCTGAAGCGCGGCGCTCGGGCGGCTCACCGGAACCAGCGTCGAGGAGGTGACCTTGGCCAGCTCCTCGGGCCCGAGACGCTTCAGCATGTCACGGAAGCTCGAATGCATGCCGCCGTCGACGTAGCTCATCGGCGTCTCGGCGCGGTTCCAGGATACGAGCGCCTGGGTTTCGGCGTCGTCCTTCTGCTGTTTGGCGGTGACGGCCGGGTCGACGGCGGTGGTCAGCGTCGGGCAGGCGGCGATGGGGTCCATGGCCGCGCGGCTGCCGTCGGTGCGGGTCGCGTTGAAGACGTAGCGGCCGCCGCAGGTCGAGACGGTGGGCTCGCGACGCGTGACCTCGAAGATGTCGTAGCCCATCTTCAGGTTGCGCCAGAAGCCGATGTTCGGATCGCGATGATGCTTGGCCATCTGCGACGCCGTCATGCGGAACGGGAAGGCTTGAACCTGAAAATCCGACTGGCCGGACCGAAGGGCGCGGTCGGCGATGGCGTAGAGCTCGGCGACGCCCTCGTCGGTCATCGCGTAGCAGCCGGACGACGAGCAGGCGCCGTGCACCATCAGCGAGTCGCCGGTGTAGCCCAGCGCCTTCTCCAGACGATTGGGATAGCCGAGGTTGAAGGATTTCTCGTACTTCGAATTCGGGTTCATCAGTCGGGCGGAGACGGCGTAGAAGCCTTCGGGCGCCTGGCGGTCGCCCTCCGTCATCTTCGGCCCGAGCTTTCCCGACCAGCGGCAGAGCGGATAGGTCTTGAGCTTCGCGTAGCGGCCGTCGCCACCGAGCCGCCAGACCTCGAGCTCGCTCTCCTCCTTGAAGATCCGCACGAGGATCGAGCCCGTCGGGCGCTTCGGCGTCAGCGCGGCGGCGATCACCGTCGGCTGCGCCGTGGCGGCCACCTCCTCGATCGGCACGTCCAGCATGGTGGTGCAGCCCGACATCGCGAGCATCAGCCCCGCCGCCACCAACGACCGTCCCCTCAGCGCCATGTGCGACACCCGCCCGTCCCCTAGACCGCTGCCCCCTGAATCGCCGCGCTTGCTGGTCTCAGTCTGACGCACGACGCCCCCGCCGATTCGCACACCCGCCTCGTGCCCGAACAAGCCCGGTCGACGTGGCGGAAGTCTTTGCTCGATTTACGACGATGGCGAGTCGAGAAGACGCACGGCAACACTTTGTCGAGGGCGTGTTGCCGCGCGGCACTCTCCGTCACTCGGCGAGCGCAGCCGCGCGTGCCGCGATCTGCGAAGGGGCGAAGAGGTTCGAGCCCCAGGCGCGCGCCGCTACCATCGAGGGGAAGGGGTTTTCCGGTTCCTTCCAGTCGGGCTGAACGCCGAGGATCGGAAGAACGCGGCTCATGATCAGCCCCGTCGTCGGCACCGCGTTCCAGCCCGAGGTCCGGAAGCCGTAGGTTTCCTTCAAAGGCTTGGGCTCGTCGAGCACGGTCAGGAACAGGTATTTCGGCTGATGCGCCGGCGCGACGCCCATAAAGGCCGTCAACACGGTATTGCTGTCGTAGCGGCCGCGAACGACCTTTTCGGCCGTGCCCGACTTTCCGCCGACGTAGTAGCCGTCGATGTCGGCCTTCTTGCCGGAGCCGACGCGGGCGTTCAGGCGCATCAGGAAGCGCAGCGCCTCGCCGGTCTGCTCGCTGACGACGTCGCGCGCCATGATCCGGGGCTCGACCTCGGCGCCCTTGACGAAGGTTGGGCGGATGAGCGTGCCGCCGTTGACCATCGAGGCGATCGCCATGCTGGCCTGCAGGGGCGTCACCGCGATGCCGTGGCCGAAGGAGACGGTGGCGGTGGTCACCTCGCTCCAGCGCTTGGGCACCTGCGGGAAGGCGTCTTCCGGCAGCTCCGTCGTCAAGCGGTCGAGCTGGCCCACCTGCTTGAGAAAGGCCTGCTGACGCTGTGCTCCGACCGCGAGGGCCATGCGGCCCATGGCGATGTTGGACGAGTGGATGAAGGATTCTGGCACGTTGAGCGGCCGGTTCTGACCGCGGAAGTCGCCGATCGACATGCGGCCGAAGCGCAGCGGCGAGCTGGCATCGAGCACCGAGCGGATCGTGAAGAGACCCGAGTCGAGCGCCATCGCGGTGTTCAGGGCCTTGAAGGTCGAGCCCATCTCGAAGGTGCCGACGTTGACGCGGTTGATGTTGTCCTTCTTCAGCGCGTCGGCCGGAATGTTCGGATCGAAGTCGGGGAGCGAGACCAGCGCGATCACCTCGCCATTCGTCACGTCGAGGATGAGGCCGGCGCCGGCGACGGCGCTGAACTTCGTGACGGCCTTGCGCAGCTCGTCCGCCAGGGCGTGCTGGGCGCGAAGGTCGATGCTGAGCGCGACGGGCTGCAGGCTGTCGCGCTCGATGCGCAGGCCCGAGACGCGAAGGTCCGCCAGTCCTTGCGCGTCGATCCAGCGCTCCATGCCGGCGATGCCGATATTGTCGACGTTGACCGCGCCGAGAACGTGCGCGGCCGCGCGGCCGTTCGGATAAAGGCGCTTCAGCTCGTCGCGCAGCCCGACACCGGGAATGCCCAACGACCAGAGACGCGCGCGCTCTTCCGGCGTCGTCACGCGCTTGATCCAAGCGAAACCGGCCCGGCTGTTCAGGCGCTTGTAGAGGTCGGCCGGATCGAGATCCGGGAAGACGCTCGTCAGCCCTTCGACGGCTTCGTCGATATTGGTCATGCGCCGCGGCTCGGCGTACACCGACGCCGTCGGATAGTCCCGGGCCAGGGGCCGCCCCATGCGGTCGACGATGTCGGGCCGCGCCTTCGAGGGCGGCGGCAGGCCCGCGCCGGCCATCGGCGGTTCCGTGACGCCCAGCATGAACAACCGCACGCCGATCGCCAGGTAGCAGAAGCCGAAGAGCGAGATGGCGAGGCCCATCCGGAAGTTCAGGAAGGGTGGCGGGGCGCCGCGCAGGAGCGGCTTGCTCGCTTTGAACGCAAACAGGCGGGCGAGAATCGTCGGGAGAAACATGTGAGACTTCCGCAGCAACAGGGACGGTCCGGAGGACCTCGTCTGATGCGGAAGCGAAGGCTCGTCGGCCGTCAGGCGCGCCCGAACGCTCCGCCCCGCGAGGGAAGCAGGGCGTTTCGCGGCGGTCGGTCATGCGCGCAGGCGAAGCGGTGCGGATCGCAAAGCTCCGCGCGCGGCCAAGTCGGGGCAGGGCGGTCGAGACGCGGCAGAACCAGCGCCTGGCTCAGGATGAACTCCGCGGTCCGCTCCTCGTCGAAGCCGCCGGCCTCGTCCGCGGCGTCGTCGGCGTCGGCCTCGTCGAGGATCTGGGCAAACGCAGCCGTGTCCGAGGCATCCATCGCGGCGGCAAAGCTCGCCGGCGCGCCGACGAGCCCGAACAGCAGCGTCAGCGCGACCGTCAGCGACAGTATCGTCCGGACAAAGGTCGCGAAAGCAAGGCACATGCCGCATAGCTTGCGGCGGCGCGCTTAAGATCCGGTAAACCTTACCGATCCGTGATCAAGCATCGGACCGTCGTCCACCGGACATGCGAAAGCGGGCGGCTCGCGACGCGAACCACCCGCCTCAGGTCAACGATCGGCAGCGATCAGGCGGCGGCCTTCTTGGCCCGTCCGCGACGCGGCTTCGGTGCGGCCTCGACCTTCGGCTCCACGACCGGCTCAGGCTCGGGCACTTCGATTTCCGGCTCGTCGCTGCGCTTGCGGCCCAGCCCCATGCTCTTGGCAAGAGCCGAGCGGGCGGCCGCATAGTTCGGCGCGACCATCGGATAATCGTCCGGCAGGCCCCACTTCTTGCGGTAGTCGTCCGGCGTCATGCCGTGGCTGGTCGCGAGATAGCGCTTGAGCGACTTGAACTTCTTCCCGTCCTCGAGGCTGATCAGGTAGTCCGGCGTGATCGACTTCTTGATCGAAACGGCCGGGATCAGCTCGACGGGCGCCGGCTCGGCCGCTGCGGCAGCACCGCCGGCCGGATTCTCGAGCGCCGCGCGCACGCTGGCAATCAAGCTCGGAAGCTCGGCCGCGCCGACCTGATTGTTGCTGACATAAGCGATGATAATCGCTGCCGCCTGTTCAAGCGACGCGTTTTGGTCGACATCCATCGGGAAGGTCTAGTCCTCAAAATCAAAACTCTGCTCGGCCGACACTTAGCGCATGATCGAAGCGCCGCCAATACTGATGATGAAGTTCCCATGACTTTCGAAAATCGACCAGTGGCGGCAACGAAGTGGAACGACACAGCCAATGAGTGTAGGGCTAGGGATCGAAAAACGTCAGATCCCGCGGCACTTTAGGCCGGTGAAGCGTGCGACGTTCCGGTACGATGCCGACTGCGTGGGCGCCGCGCCGCGATAGTCGTCCATGTCGGAGCGATAAATGCCGTATTTGAAATAAACGCTTTTTGTACGGCCCGGTAGCAGACGTACATCTTGGAAGTTTGCCACCTTGCGCCCGTCGAGCCACACCTCGGCACTGCCGATTCGCGTCCACGAAAAGCGATAAACGAAGCTGTTCCAGCGCCCCTTCTGAAACGGGACGCGGACGCGGTGGGTCAAGCGGCCCTGATAACTGATGCCGACTTCGAAGACGCCTCGCTCGTAACGATTGCGGAACGTGTTGTCCCGTCCGTTGTGCCATTGGCCGAGGAGCTGCTTCGGCGACATCTCGGGATAATCGGCCGGCAGCATCAGGTCGAACCGATAGCAAACAACCTCGCCGACCCGATCTTCGGTCAGCGATCGCACCTCGACCCGCTCGCGGTGCTCCTCGCAATCTTCCGACAACCGATCGTTCCAGCGCCAGGCGCAGTCTCCAGCCTTGAGGACAAAGCGCTCGACACCGCCGCTTGTTCTACGATGGCGATCCGGCGCAGCTTCCTGGACATAATAGTTGAAGCCGTTTCCCGTCCGGACGGCGTCATCGGCCAGCGCGGGCGCCATCCAGGAGAAAGCCGAGCCGGCGACGGCAAACAACCAACGCAACGGCCGCATGAGCTTCTCCTCGTCTCGCGACAGACCGGTGCCAGCCACTCAGGCAGCCCGACGACGCCTGCGACATCCAGCCGGCCGGTTCGCCCACATCGCGACCGAACTCCGATTGGCCGAAGCCCGAATGCAGGACATGTCGACACAGCCGAGCCGCGATCATGCGGCGACCGCGAAGCCGAAACATTGATCGCGATGAACGACGCGGAGGATTTGGTTTGCTGCGCCACGTCGCTTCGGGCGATCTTCGCGGAGGGATCGGTACAGAGAAAGTGGTGAGCGCGCTGGGACTCGAACCCAGGACCTACAGATTAAAAGTCCGTTGCTCTACCAACTGAGCTACGCGCTCTTCCGACTCGATGACCGTGTCCTGGTTGAGAAGCTGTTGCCGAAGGACGTTCCGTCGCTCGGGCGCTGCTCGCGGCGTGACAGGAGTCGCACGCTATCCAGTCGACGTCGCCGTCTCACCGATGGCGCCGACGTAGACGACCTTCCGCCGAAAATCAATCATGGCGCCTATTGCAATGGGCCATTCCGCTTCGCAGTCCCATCCGCCGGTCGAGGCCGCGGGATGCCGGCTCGGCGACGACGAGTTGGTCGAGGGAGATGCATACCTCCTGCGCGGCAACCGTTTGAAACCAAACGGGAGACTTGCGGCTTGGATCGAAGGGGAAACGTGCGACCAAGGAACTGAGAGACGCCATGCTGCTTTTTCACGCCGCCGAGTTGGAGTGGCTCGGGATCGACGAAGGCTCTCGGCGATGATGTCGGATGAAAGCCGCGCCCATCCGCGACGTTTCGTCCAGGTCTCGGGTCAGACGCTCGCTTTCACCGAAATGGGTGAGGGATCCGACGTGGTGCTGCTCCACGGCACGCTGACATGCCTCGAGGACATGGCGGTCGGACTCGGGCCAGATCTTTCGGGGGCACACCGGGTGCTTTCCTTCGATCGCCCGGGGCACGCGAGGAGCACGCGTCCGCCAGGCGACGGGTCCCTGCGTACCCAAGCCGATCTCCTCGTGGAAGCTTTCGCCGAGCTCGGACTGCGGCGGCCGATCCCGGTCGGTCATTCGGCCGGCGGCTCGCTCGCGCTGACGATCGCGATCCACCATCCCGACGCGATCGGGGGCGTCGTCGCGCTCGCGCCGCTCGTGTTCTTCGAGCCCCGCGCCGAGCTTTTCCTGTTCGGTCCGCGCGGCGTGCCCGTCTTCGGTCCGCTGGCGGCGAAGAGCTGGCTGCGGCCGACCGATGCCCTGACGCTGCCGCTTCTTTGGAACGCAATCTTTCTGCCGCAGGCGATGCCGAAGCCGTTCGCCACCGCGATGCCCTTCGCGCGGCTTGCCAGCAGCGACGAGATGATCGCGACCGGCGAAGACGCGCTCGCGCTCGCCGTCGATCTGCCGGCCAATGCCGTCCGGTATGCGGGCTGCACGGTGTCCATCCGCATCCTTGCGGGAAGCGCCGACATCGTCGTCAGCAACCGCCGCCAGGGTGCGCGTCTCCCGTCGTTGATGCCGGACTGCACCTATGAGGAAATCTCGGGTATCGGGCATATGATCCACCACTTCGCTCCCGAGCGCGTCCGCGAGCTCGTCGAGCGGCTTGGGAGGGGGACGCCCGGCGAGCGCGGCGCGGATCGGCAGGGTGCCGTCGGAGCGGCCGGCTAGCCGCAGCGACTGCGCGATCCTCCGTTGCCGGAGAGAGTGATTGGCGCGTCGGAACCGGGGCTGTTAGAAGGCGGCGAAGAGCAGCACGACAAAGGAAGGCATCGGCCGGCGTGACCCCGGATCTGTCCTATACGACGGCGGTGCTGGCGGGCGCGCTGTCGTTCCTGTCGCCTTGCGTCCTGCCACTGGTTCCACCCTATCTCTGCTACATGGCCGGCGTGTCCGCGGATGACCTCAGGGCCGGCCGCGCCATGGCGCGCGTGAACTACGGCCGGGTCGTCGGCACGGCCGCGGTCTTCGTGCTCGGCTTCTCCACGGTTTTCGTGATGCTCGGCGCCGGCGCGAGCGCCGTCGGTCAGCTGCTCCGTCAAAACCTCGACTGGCTCGGCATGGTCGCCGGAGTGGCCGTGATCGCGATGGGCCTGAACTTCCTGGGCGTGTTTCGGTTGGCCTTCCTGTCGCGCGAGGCGCGCTTGTCGGCCCCGGAGCGGCCGCGCTCGGTGCTCGGCGCCTATCTCATGGGCCTCGCCTTCGCCTTCGGCTGGACGCCCTGCATCGGGCCTGTGCTCGGTGCGATCCTCGGGCTCGCCGGCACGCGGCAGACGGTCGGTGAGGGCGTCGCCATGCTGTCCTTCTATTCCGCCGGGCTCGGCATTCCCTTCATCCTCGCCGCCGCCTTTTCCGGCGTCTTCCTGAAGCTCGCGGCGCGCTTCCGGGCGCGCATGGCGATGATCGAGAAGGCGATGGGCGTGCTCCTCGTCGCGACGGGCGTCATGTTTCTCACCGGAGGCATGCAAACCATGGCCTTCTGGCTGCTGGAAACCTTTCCGGCGCTGCAAAGGATCGGCTGAAACGCTCTTTCGTTGCCATTAACGCCGCACATGCTATGCCGCGCCGCGGTTGACATGATCGGGAAGGCGCGCATGGCCAGGAGCTGCCTCAGCATCGTTCTCGCCGCAGGCGAGGGCACGCGGATGAAATCCAGCCTGCCCAAGGTGCTGCACGAGGTGGCGGGTCTGCCGATGGTGGCGCATGTGCTGCGCGCCGCGGAGCTCGCCGGCGCCACGCGCCTCGCCGTGGTGGTCGGCCGCGAGGCCGAGCGGATCGCGGCGGTGGCGTCTCGCCACGGCCGGGATGCGAGCGTGTTCGAGCAGACGGAGCGGCTCGGCACCGCCCATGCCGTTCTCGCCGCGCGGGACGCGATCGAAGAGGGTTTCGACGACATCCTCGTTCTGTTCGGCGACACGCCGCTCATCCGCCCGGAAACGCTGACCCGGGCGCGCGCCGCGCTGATGGCCGGCGCCGACATCTGCGTGATCGGCTTCCGGCCTCCGGACCCGACCGGCTACGGCCGGCTGATCGAGCACGAAGGCTCGCTCGTCGCGATCCGCGAGGAAAAGGACGCCAGCGATGCCGAGCGGATGATCCGCTTCTGCAACGGCGGCGTCATGGCATTCCGCGGCGAGGGCGCGCTGGACCTCCTGGATCGCATCGGAAACGCCAACGCCAAGGGCGAATACTACCTGACGGACATCGTCGAGATCGCCCGGGCCGCGGGCCGCACGGCGAAGGCGATCGAGGCCGATCCGGACGAGGTGCTGGGCGTCAACAACCGGGTCGAGCTCGCCGGCGTGGAAGCGATCTGGCAGGCGCGCCGCCGGCGCGAGGTGATGCTGGGCGGTGCGACGCTGCAGGCGCCGGACACCGTGTTCTTTTCACACGACACCGTTCTGGAGCCCGACTGCACGATCGAGCCGAACGTCGTCTTCGGCCCCGGGGCCCAAGTGGCCGGTGGCGCCGTCGTCCACGCCTTCAGCCATATCGCGGGCGCGACGATCGGCGAGGGAGCATCGGTTGGACCCTTCGCGCGGCTGCGGCCGGGCGCGGACCTCGCGCGCGGCGCCAAGGTCGGCAATTTCTGCGAGGTGAAGGGCGCGATCATCGGCGAGGGCGCCAAGGTCAACCACCTGACCTATATCGGCGACGCGGTCGTCGGCGCCGGCTCGAACATCGGCGCGGGCACCATCACCTGCAATTACGACGGCTTCAACAAGCACCGGACCGTGATCGGCGAGAACGTCTTCGTCGGCTCCAACTCGGCTCTGGTCGCACCCGTGTCGATCGGCGACGGCGCCTATGTCGCCTCGGGCAGCGTCGTCACCGAAGACGTGCCGCCGGAGGCCCTGGCGATCGCGCGCGGACGGCAGGTCAACAAGGATGGGCGCGGCCGAGCGATCAACGAGCGCAACAAGGCGGCGAAGGTCGCAGCGAAGGCGGCCAAGGCCGAGGACTGAGCCGGCCGAGCGTCACGCCGCGTCATCAATCGTGACGCGCGGGAGCGGCGCGCCAAGGCTAGAAGTGTTCGGCTGCGCGGGCAGGGCGGCGCTACCCGATCGAAGAAGGAAATCACCGGCATGTGCGGCATCATCGGAATCATCTCGTCGGAACCGGTGGCCCCGCGCCTCGTGGACGCGCTGAAGCGCCTCGAATATCGCGGCTACGATTCCGCCGGCGTCGCGACGGTGGACGGCGGCCGGCTCGCCCGGCGCCGCGCCGAGGGCAAGCTGATCAACCTGGAGAAGGTGCTGGCCGCCGACCCGTTGCCCGGCACGGTCGGCATCGGCCACACGCGCTGGGCGACGCACGGCGTGCCCAACGAGACCAACGCCCATCCTCACTTCGTCGACGGCGTCGCCGTGGTCCATAACGGCATCATCGAGAACTTCGCCGAGCTGAAGGCCGCTCTCGTCGCCGACGGCTCCGAGTTTGCCAGCCAGACGGATACGGAGGTCGTGGCGCACCTTCTCGCCAAGCACCGCCGCGCGGGACTGCCGGCGCGGGACGCCATGCGCGCCATGCTCGGCGAGGTGCGCGGCGCCTACGCGCTGGCGGTGATCTTCGAGGACGATCCAGAGACGATCCTCGCCGCCCGCAACGGGCCGCCGCTGGCGGTGGGCGAGGGCACGGGCGAGATGTTCCTCGGCTCGGACGCGATCGCGCTCTCGCCCTTCACCGATTCCGTCCGCTACCTAGAGGACGGCGACTGGGCCGTCCTCTCGCGCGGCTCGGCGACGATCTTCGACGCGAAGGGCGAGGAGGTCGCGCGCCCTCTGCGGCGTTCGGTCGGCAAGGCCTTCTACGTCGACAAGGGCAACCACCGCCACTTCATGCAGAAGGAGATCTACGAGCAGCCGGAGGTGATCGGCCACACCCTCGGCGCCTACGTCGATCTCACCACCGGCCGCTCGCGCGTGCCGGTCGGGCAGGACCTCTCCTTCTCGAACGTGCGCCGCATCGCGATCTCGGCCTGCGGCACCGGCTTCTATGCCGGGCTCATGGGCCGCTACTTCTTCGAGCGTTACGCCCGCATTGCCTGCGATCTCGATGTCGCCTCCGAGTTCCGTTACCGCGAGAGCCCGCTGGACGACGTCGATCTCGCGCTCTTCGTTTCGCAGTCCGGCGAGACGGCGGACACGCTGGCCTCGCTGCGCTACGCCAAGGAACAGGGGTTGGCGACGGCGGCGGTGGTCAACGTCCAGGAGTCGACGATCGCGCGCGAGAGCCGCTACGTGCTGCCGACGCTCGCCGGCCCGGAGATCGGGGTCGCATCCACCAAGGCCTTCACCTGCCAGCTGACGGCGCTGGCGGCGCTCTCGGTGCGCGCCGGCGTCGAGCGCGGCGTTCTCGACGGGGCGGCCGAGCTGGAGCTGACGCGGGCGCTCGCCGAGGCGCCGCGGCTCGTCAACGAGGCGCTGAAGCTGGAGGACGCCGTCGAGAAGCTGGCGCGCGACATGGCGACCCACCGCCACGCGCTCTTCCTCGGCCGCGGCTTCTCCTTCCCGATCGCGCTGGAAGGCGCGCTGAAGCTGAAGGAGCTGAGCTACATCCACGCGGAGGGATACGCCGCCGGCGAGCTGAAGCATGGGCCGATCGCCCTGATCGACGAAACCATGCCGGTCGTCGTCATCGCGCCCCACGACCGCGTATTCGAGAAGACGGTGTCCAACATGCAGGAGGTCGCCGCCCGCGGCGGCAAGATCGTGCTGGTGACGGACGCGAGCGGCGCGGCGGCCAAGGCCGTCGGCGCGCATTCGACGATCGTTCTGCCGGACATGCCGGAGATCGTCGCGCCGATCGCCTATGCCGTGATCCTGCAGATGCTGGCCTACCACACGGCCGTGCAGATGGGCACGGACGTGGACCAGCCGCGGAACCTCGCCAAGTCGGTGACGGTGGAGTAGCGGGCTGGCGCCATCCATCGAGGGTCGTTCATCGGGAGGATGGAAGCTGCCGTCTCGACGCGAACTCCGCGGCAGCATCGCCTTCTTCGGCGGCGCAGCCTTGCTGCTCCTGGGTTTCCTGCGGCCTTTCGACGGTTTGGAATGGATCGCCTTGGCGGCCTGCCTCGCCTTCGTTGCCGCGGGAAGTTTCGCCATCCTGCGCTACGACGCGCTTGCCGAACGTCGTGAGGCGGCCATCCCCGTTGCGCGACCGCTCCCGGTGAAAGCCGTATTGGTGGAGGACGAGCCCACCCGGGTCGATCGGGCCGCTCTTAGAAGAGCCGATCTGCGGAAGCCGAGCGAGGAGGAGCGACAGCTTCTCCGAACCACCATCGACGCCTTCGAAGAGGTCGGCGCGCTGATCCCGGGCGAGGTCGATGCCGAAACGCTCTGGCGTGCCGCGCAGCACATCGATCCGGGACCGGAGGCCGACGTCTACATGGCGTTGACCGCCTTCTCGGCGCTGGAGGATATCGGCCGGCCGAAGAGCCGTCGCCTGACCTTCGTGCCGGTCGGCACCGAATACGACGCGGCGCTGATCACCGGCCTAACGGCCGAAATCCTGGTCTCGCTCGGCCACGAGGTGGATGAGGCGGACGTGTTCGTCGAGCTGCCGGGCGGCGGCTCGGAAGGCGCCTCCGCGGTCGAATTTCCAATCGACGGCAGGCGGCAGCGGGTGCCCTTCCATTACCACTGGAAACTGCATCCGCCGGAACTTTTCGAGGCGCTGGCCGGCTTCACCCGCGAGGATGATCCGAGGGCGCTCGTCTGCGCCGATTCCGACTATCAGCAGCTCCTCTACGCAGCCATACGCCCCGGCGCCCTTGCCCGACTGAACCAGCGGTTCCCGATCGAAGACCTCTTCGGCGCGCCGTGAACAATCCCGCCGTCGGATAGCGTCAGCCGGCCCGCAGCAGCCGCACCGCCTCGTCGCGGCCGAAGAGGTAGAGCAGCGTCTTCAGCGCCTCGCCTCGCCCGCCTTTCAGGTCCGGGTCGCGGTGGACGATCAGGCGCGCGTCGTCGCGGGCGATCGCGAGAAGCTCGCCGTGCTGCGACAGGTCGGCGATGCGGAAGGCGGGCAGGCCGGACTGCTTGGTGCCGAGGAGGTCGCCTTCGCCGCGCAGGCGCAGGTCCTCTTCCGCGATGCGGAAGCCGTCCTCGCTCTCGCGCATCACGGCGATCCGCGCCTTGGCCGTTTCGCCGAGCGGCGCCTTGTAGAGGAGGACGCAGGAGGAGGGCTTGCTCCCCCGCCCGACGCGGCCGCGAAGCTGGTGGAGCTGGGACAGGCCGAAGCGCTCGGCGTGCTCGATGACGATGATCGTCGCGTCCGGCACGTCGACGCCGACCTCGATCACGGTGGTGGCGACGATGACGCGGGTGACGCCCGCCTTGAAGTCGGCCATGGCGGCGTCCTTCTCCTCGCCGCTCATCCGGCCGTGGACGAGCCCGACGCGGGCCTCGCCGAAGAACTGGCGCAGCACCCGCGCGCGCTCGTCGGCGGCCATGAGGTCGCTCTTCTCCGATTCCTCGACCAGCGGCACGACCCAGTAGACGCGCTCGCCCTTGTCGATCGCCGCGCCGATGCGCTGCACGATCTCGGGCAGGCGGTCGAGCGAGGCGGCGACCGTGGTGATCGGCTTGCGCCCGGCAGGCTTGCCCATCAGGCGCGACACGTCCATGTCGCCGAAGGCGGCGAGGACGAGGGTTCGCGGGATCGGCGTCGCGGTCATCACCAGGAGGTCGGGCGCCTGGCCCTTCTTCTGCAGAGCCATGCGCTGCTGGACGCCGAAGCGGTGCTGCTCGTCGACCACGACGAGGCCGAGATCGTGATAGGCGACGTCCTCCTGGAAGAGGGCGTGGGTGCCGACGACGATGTCCGTCTCGCCGTTCGCGATGGCCGCCAGCTTGGCGGCGCGGGCGCGGCCGTTGTCGCGGCCGGTGAGGAGCGTCAGGCGCAGGCCCGCCGCCTCGCAGAGCTTCGACAGGCCGTCCGCGTGCTGGCGGGCGAGGATCTCGGTCGGCGCCAGGAGGCAGGACTGCGCGCCGGCCTCGGCCGCGATGCACATGGCAAAGAGCGCGACGACCGTCTTACCGGCGCCGACGTCGCCCTGAAGAAGCCGCAGCATGCGGTCCGGCGAGGCCATGTCGCCGGCGATCTCGGCGAGGACCTGGGTCTGGCCTTCGGTCAGCGTGTAGGGCAGGGCCGCACGCAGCAGCTTTTCCTTCTCGCCCGTGCCGACGAGGACGCGGCCCTTGGCCTTCTTCATCCGCTGGCGGGCAAGCGCCAGGGCGAGCTGCGCGGCGAGCAGCTCGTCATAGGCGAGGCGCTGGCGGGGCAGAGCCTCGGGCAGGAGGTCCTTGCCGTCCTGCGGATCGTGGGCGGCTCGCAGCGCCGCGTCGAAGCTCGGGAAACCGTGGCGGGAAGCGAGCGCCGAGTCCATCCAGTCCGGCAGGACCGGCAGGCGCTCCAGCGCGCCGGCGATGGCGCGGCGCAGAACCTTGCCGGAGAGGCCCGCCGTCATCGGATAGACCGGCTCGACCAGCGCCTTGCCGTCCGTCTCGTCGGCGCGCGAAACGAAGTCGGGGTGCACCATCGAAGGCCGGCCGTTGAACCATTCGACGCGGCCAGAGACGATCATCGTCTCGCCGATGGGAAGCAGGTCCTCCAGCCAGCGGGGCTGCGCGCGGAAATAGGTGAGGGCGATCTCGCCGGTCTCGTCCTGGCCGAAGACGCGATAGGGCTGGCTGGTGCCTCGCGGATTGGGCTGGTGGCGGTCGATGCGCAGCGTCAGCGTGACCGGCACGCCCTCGGGCGCGGTCGCGACCTCGCCGCGGCGGCGCCGGTCGATGAGGCCGCTCGGCAAGTGGAAGAGGAGATCGCGCACGCGCACAGCCTCGTCCGGCGCGCGCACGAGCAGCGACTGCATGAGCCGGGCGAGCTTCGGACCCACCCCGTCGAGGGAGGTCACCGGCGCGAAGATCGAATCGAGAACGGACGGGCGCATCGGCTCCTGTCTGTAGCGACCCGAAACCCCTCGGGAAAGCCGCTGACAGGCGGAAACAGCACCTATATATGGACGGAATCCACGAGACAGGTTTCCGGCATGACTGGCACGCAGCGCTCATCGAGCGACCTCGACGTTCGCCGACGCAAGGCGCTGTTCCGCTCCTGGCACAGGGGCATCCGCGAGATGGACCTCGTTCTCGGCCGCTTCGCGGACGCCGAGATCGACAAGCTCACCGACGCGGAGATGGACGTCTACGAGGTGCTGATGGAAGTGCCCGACCGCGACCTCTTCAAGTGGATGACCGGCGAGGCCGAAACGCCCGCCAACTACGACACGCCGCTGTTCCGGCGGATCTGCGCCTTCCACGGCGCGAGCGAGCAGACATGAGCCTGACCGAACCGTTGAAGAAGGCGCTGGAGCGCGGCGCCGGGCTGTCGATCGGCAACGTCCTCGACGGCTACGAGCCCTTCCTGATCGCCGAGATCGCGCGCCTGCGCGGCGGCAAGAAGCCCGTCGTCTTCGTCATGCGCGACGGCAACGGCATCGCCGACCTCGAGGACGCGCTGCGATTCGTCGCGCCCGAACTTCCCGTCCTGACGCTGCCGGCCTGGGACTGCCTGCCCTACGACCGCGTCGGCCCGTCCTCTGAGGTCGCGGCGCGGCGCCTGGCCGCCATGAGCGCCCTCGTCGCGCTGAAGAAGGAGCCGCACCGGGCGGTCGTGCTGACCACCGCCAACGCCATGCTCCAGCGCATGCCGCCAGCCTCGATGCTGGCGGAGGAGTCGATCTCGGCGCGCGCGGGCAACCGCATCGCCATGGACGACATCGTGCGCGTGCTCGGCCGCGGCGGTTTCGAGCGCGTCGCGACGGTGCGCGAGCGCGGCGAGTTCGCCGTGCGCGGCGGCATCCTCGACCTCTGGGCGCCGGGCGAAGCCGAGCCCGTGCGCCTCGACTTCTTCGGCGACACGCTGGAATCGATCCGCTCCTTCGATCCCGCGAGCCAGCGCACGATCGCGCAGAAGAAGAGCTTCGACCTCGCGCCGGTGTCCGAGATCGCGATCCGCGACGAGACGATCAGCCGCTTCCGCCAGAACTATCTGCGCCGCTTCGGTGCTGCGCAGCGCAACGATGCTCTCTATGCAGCGATCTCGGAGGGGCGCCGCTTCTCCGGGATGGAGCACTGGCTGCCACTGTTCTACGAGACGACCGACACGCTGTTCGACTACGTCGAGGGCATGCCCGTCGTCCTCGACCATCTCGTCGCCGAGGCGGTGGGCGAGCGGCGCAAGACCGTCGTCGACCATTTCGAGGCCCGCACCCGCGCGCCGAAGGAGGCCTCGGGCGACGCGGTGCCCTACAATCCGGTCGAGCCGGACGACCTCTACCTGTCCGAAGGCGACCTCGCGGCCTGGCTCGCCATCGTCGATCCGATCCGCCTGTCCGCCTATGGCATCACCGATGCCGGCGGGCGCGACACCTTCAACCTCGACGTCGAACGCGGCCGCAACTTCGCGGCCGAGCGCGCGACGAGCGACGCCAACGTCTTCAACGCGGCGGTGTATCACATCGGCCGCCTTCGCGCGAGCGGCAAGCGCGTCATCCTCGCGGCCTGGACGGAGGGCTCGCGCGAGCGCCTCGCCGAAGTCGTCAAGGAGCACGGGCTCGAAGGGCTGAAGCCGGTCGAGAACCTGAAGCAGGCGAACGAGACGCCCAAGAACCTCGTCGCGACCGCCGTTCTCGGCATCGAGGCGGGCTTCGAGACGGATCGGCTGGCGGTCGTCGCCGAGCAGGACATCCTCGGCGACCGGCTGGTGCGGCGCGGGCGGCGCAAGCGCAAGGGCTCGGACTTCATCTCGGAGGTTTCGGGCCTCGACGAAGGCGACATCGTCGTCCACGTCGACCACGGCATCGGGCGCTTCGTGGGCCTGCGCACCATCGAGGCGGCGGGGGCGCCGCACGACTGCCTGGAGCTGCACTACGCCAACGACAACCGGCTGTTCCTGCCGGTCGAGAACATCGAACTCCTGTCGCGCTACGGCGGCGAGGGCTCGGAGGCGGTGCTCGACAAGCTCGGCGGCGGTGCCTGGCAGGCGCGCAAGGCCAAGCTGAAGAAGCGGCTGCTCGACATGGCCGGCGGGCTCATCCGCATCGCCGCCGAGCGGCAGATGCGCCCCGCACCGCGCCTCGTGCCGCCGGAAGGGCTCTGGGGCGAGTTCGCCGCGCGCTTCCCTTACGAGGAAACCGAGGACCAGCAGAACGCCATCGACGCCGTCGCCGACGACCTCGGCATGGGCCGGCCGATGGACCGGCTGGTCTGCGGCGACGTCGGCTTCGGCAAGACGGAGGTCGCGCTGCGCGCCGCCTTCATCGCGGCGATGAACGGGTTGCAGGTCGCCGTGGTCGTTCCGACGACGTTGCTCGCGCGCCAGCACTTCAAGACCTTCGCCGAGCGCTTCCGCGGCCTGCCGCTCAACGTCGCGCAGGCCTCGCGGCTGGTGACGACGAAGGAGTTGGCCGAAACGAAGAAGGGCCTGACGGCCGGACAGGTCGACATCGTGGTCGGCACCCACGCGCTGCTCGGCAAGGGCGTGACCTTCAAGAACCTCGGCCTCCTGATCATCGACGAAGAGCAGCACTTCGGCGTGAAGCACAAGGAGCGGCTGAAGGAGCTGAAGTCGGATGTCCACGTCCTGACGCTCTCGGCAACGCCGATCCCGCGCACGCTCCAGCTGGCGCTGACTGGCGTTCGCGAGCTGTCGCTCATCACCACGCCGCCTGTGGATCGCATGGCGGTGCGCACCTTCGTCACGCCCTTCGACCCGCTGGTGGTGCGCGAGACGCTCCTGCGCGAGCGCTATCGCGGCGGGCAGAGCTTCTACGTCGCACCGCGCCTCGCGGATCTCGCGGGCATTCGCGAGTTCCTGGAGACGCACGTGCCCGAGCTGAAGGTCGCCGTCGCCCACGGGCAGATGGCGGCGGGCGAGCTCGACGACATCATGAACGCCTTCTACGAGGGGCAGTATGACGTGCTGCTTTCGACGACGATCGTGGAGTCGGGTCTCGACATCCCCTCGGCCAACACGATGATCGTCCACCGCGCCGACATGTTCGGCCTCGCGCAGCTCTACCAGCTGCGCGGACGCGTCGGACGCTCGAAGCTGCGCGCCTACGCGCTGATGACCATCCCCGCCAACAAGACGCCGACCAAGGGCGCCGACCGGCGGCTGAAGGTGCTTCAGTCGCTCGACACGCTCGGCGCTGGCTTCCAGCTGGCGAGCCACGACCTCGACCAGCGCGGCGCGGGCAATCTCCTCGGCGACGAGCAGTCCGGCCACATCAAGGAAGTCGGCTTCGAACTCTACCAGCAGATGCTGGAGGAGGCGGTGGCCGAAATGAAGGGCGAGGCGGTGGAAACGGACGGCCACTGGTCGCCGCAGATCACGCTCGGCACGGCCGTCATGATCCCGGAAAGCTACATCCCGGACCTGCAGCTGCGCATGGGCCTCTACCGGCGCTTGGCGGAGCTGGAGAATGCCCGCGAGATCGACGCCTTCGGCGCCGAGCTGATCGACCGCTTCGGACCGATGCCGACGGAGGTCGAGCATCTCCTGAAGGTGGTCTTCATCAAGTCGCTGTGCCGCAAGGCGAACATCGAGAAGCTGGACGCCGGCCCGAAGGGCATCGTCATCCAGTTCCGTGAGAAGAACTTCGCCGACCCGGCGGCGCTCGTGCGCTTCATCTCGGAGCAGGGCTCCAGCGCCAAGATCCGGCCCGACCAGTCGATCGTCCTCGTGCGCGACTGGGCAACCCCGGAGAAGCGGCTCAACGGTTCGGCGGCGGTGGCGACGCAACTCGCCCGCTTCGTCGACGAGATGCAGAAGAAGGCTGCCTGAGGCGGCGCGGCGTCACAATTCGGAAACGATGGCAGGCTTACCTGCCGTCGCGCCGTAACGCCGAGGAGCCGACCATGCACAACGCCGTCTTCTCCATCCTGTTCGCGCTCGTGACGACCTGCGTCACGGCGCTGGCATCCTCCAGCCTGCCGTCGAAGGCGGCGGAGGACGAGCAGCCGGGAATGGTCCAGCCCGCCGACTCCGACGACGCGGAGAAGAGCGGCCCGGAGTCCGAGCTTCCGTTCAGGGCGGACTGATCGGCGCGATCAGGGCGCGTCCGGCTCGCGCCAGAAGGACGGCAGGTGGTAGCCGTTGAGCGGCGTCCTGTCGGGGTGGCGGATGAAGCTCCAGCGGGCGAGCCATTGTTCGCCGACGTAGAAGAGCGGCACGACGTAGGCTTCGGTGATCAGGACGCGGTCATAGGCGCGCACCGCGGCGACGAAGTCCTCCTTCGTCCGCGCCGCCGTCATCGCGTCGATGAGGGCATCGACGGCGGGATTGGCGACGCCGGCATAGTTGAACGAGCCGGACGCCGTTGCCGCCGCGGAGCCCCAGCGGCCGCGCTGCTCGGCGCCGGGCGAGAGCGTCGGGTTGAAGGCCGAGATGAGCACGTCGTAGTCGAAGCTCGTCTTGCGAAGCTGGTACTGCGCATCGTCGACGAGGCGGATGGAGGCGGCGATGCCGACGCGGGCAAGGGTGCGCTGATAGCCCAGCGCGATGCGCTGCTGGTCGGCGTTCTGGACGAGGATCTCGAAGGCGAAGGGACGGCCGTCCGGACCCACGAGCCGCGCACCGTGGAAGGCGTAGCCGGCCTCCTTGAGCATGTCGACCGCATCCTTCATCAGCTTGCGGTCGGCGCCCGAGGCGTCGCTCGCCGGCGGTCGCCAGGAGCCGTCCATCACCTCGGGAGCCACGGCATCGGGAAAGCGTGCGAGAAGAGCCTTCTCCCGCTCGTCCGCGGGCCGGCCGACGCTGGAGAGTTCCGAATCGGCGAAGTAGCCCTCGATCCGGCGGTAAGCGCCGTAATAAAGGTTCTTGTTGGCCCAATCGAAGTCGTAGAGGAGGCCGAGCGCCGTACGCACGCGGCGGTCCTGGAACAAGGGACGGCGCGTGTTGAAGAAGAAGCCGTAGACGCCGGCCGGGCGGCCCGTCTCGAATTCCTCCTTGACGACGCGGCCGTCGCGCACGGCCGGGAAGTCGTAGGCCGAGCGCCAGTGCTCCGGGCTGCCGTCGGCGTAGACGAAGAACAAGCCCTTCTGGAAGCCCTCGAACTGGGCATTCTGGTTGCGGAAATATTCGACGACGATCTCGTCGTAATTGTCGAGGCCGCGCTTGATGGGCAAGTTCCGGCCCCAATAGTCCGGGTTCTTGCGGTAGACGATGCGCTGGCCGGGCACGACGCGGTCGATCACGTAGGGGCCGGAGCCGATCACGGGCTTCAACGTCGTCTGGCCGAAGGTCGCACGGTCGAAGCCGTGCTCGGGCAGCACCGGCAGTCCGGCCAGGAGAAGTGGCAACTCGCGGTCGGCCTTCTCGTTGAAGGTGAAGCGCACGCCCCGCTCGCCGACCTTCTCGATCTTCGCGACCTTGGAGAGCCAGTTGGTGTATTGCGGCCGCACGAGGCCGACCTGGGACAGCATCTCGGTCGTGAAGAGAACGTCCTCGACCCGGACCGGCTTGCCGTCCGAGAAGCGGGCGGCCGGATTGAGCGTGAACTCGACGAAGGTGCGCTCCTCGTCGGTCTCGACGCTCTCGGCGACGAGCCCGTAGAGCGTGAAGGGCTCGTCGGGCGAGCGCCACATCAAGGGCTCGAAGACGAGGTTGCCGAATTCGGGATCGAACCAGATGCCGCGCGCCGTGGTCAGGGCGCCGCGCACGATCACCGGGTTGAGGTTGTCGAAGGTGCCGTAGACGCCGTAGCGCATCGTGCCGCCCTTCGGCGCGTCCGGGTTGACGAAGGGCAGGTGGTCGAAGCCGGGCGCCAGGGCAGGCTCGCCCTGCATGGCGATGCCGTGCATCGGGGCTGCGAGCGCCGGCGGGGCGTTTCCAAGCGCCAGCATCGCCGCGGCCACCGCGCCGAGGAGCCTGGAAGCCGGAAATGCGTCACGCCAAACCAACGCCATGGGTCATCGTCGTCCTGTGCTCGGGATGCGGCGAGGATCGCCGGAGACTATGTTTTTTCTACGGGGTAGAGGCTGGACCGGGCCTTGGGCAAGCCCTAATGCGGGCCTTCAAAGGGCCTCAATTTCGAAAGACTGCGGACCTAGCGGGCCGCGTCGGACGGGTCCGACACCCTTCGCCGAACCTCGCTGACACAAGGATGGCACAGCTGTGACGCTCTCCCAGATCCTCCCGCGCTCCGCGCGCATCGCCGTGGCCGGTCTCGCCGCCCTGGTCTCCCTCGGCACCGTCGCGATGGCGCAACAGGCACCCGCCGCGCCGGCCGCCCCGGCCGCGGGTGGTGCCAAGGGCGTGCTACCGACAGAATGGTTCAAGGTCTGCTCGCCGCAGGGCGAGAACAACATCTGCAACACCCAGTACACGGTGATTGCCGAGACCCGGCAGCTCGTCACGGCCGTGAACCTCATCGCCGTCACCGGCAAGGTGAACCAGAAGGTGATCCAGGCCGTCGTTCCGACCGGCCGCGTGATCCCGGCCGGCGTTCAGCTGAAGATCGACGGCAACGCCCCGCAGGCACTGAACTACTCCGTCTGCTTCCCCGACCGCTGCATCGCCGAAGCCGAGCTGACCGACGCCATGATCGCCTCGATGAAGCGCGGCAAGGAGCTGCAGGTGACCTCGGTCAACTTCCAGCGCCAGCCGAACCCGGTGAAGGTGACGCTGAGCGGCTTCACGCAGGCCTTCGACGGGCCGGCCCAGGACGCCTCGGCGCTCGCGCAGAGCCAGGAGCAGCTCAACTCGGCTCTCCAGGCCCAGGCCGAGGCGCGCCGCCAGAAGTTCGAGGAAGCGCAGAACGCCGCCAAGGCGAACGCCGGCACCGCTCAGTAACAGCGGGCGATCCGTTTCGAGACGAACGAACGGCGGCACCTCGGGGCCGCCGTTTCGTTTTGAACATGCGCCCGCTGGTCCGCCGTCAGTTGCGGTGGGCGATCTTCAGCTTGTAGACGCCGTTCTGCGGCCCGTCGAAGACTTCGGCGATCTGGGGATGACGCACGGGCTTGCCGCTGTCGTCCGGCAGAAGGTTCTGCTCCGACACATAGGCGATGTATTCGCTCTCGGCGTTCTCCGCGAAGAGATGGTAGAACGGCTGGTCCTTGCGCGGCCGGATCTCCTCGGGGATCGCCTGGTACCATTCCTCGGTGTTGTCGAACTCGGGATCGACGTCGAAGATCACGCCGCGGAAGGGGAAGATCCGGTGCTTCACGATCTGGCCGATAAAGAATCGGGCGGTTTGCATCAGGCGGCAGGCTCCGTTATGGCACCGTTGTTATTCCGTCACGATCCCGACACGCAAGCGCAATGCCAAGGCTGGCAGCCATCGTCCTGCTGCCGCTCGCGCGCATAGCTGCGGACCCAGCCGACGCCAGGAGGCGACACCGCCGATGATGGGCGTCTTCGGGCTCATCGCTCCCTTCTTCGCGCTCATCGGCCTCGGCTTTCTCGCCTCGCGCCTCCATCCGCAGCCGCCGGCCGCCACCGTCTGGCTGAGCCTCTTCGTCGTCTACATCGCGCTTCCCGCGCTGTTCGTTCAGCTTTTGATGAAGACGCCGGTGGAGGAGCTCGCGCATCCCGCCTTCGTCGGCGCGACGACGCTCGCGACCTTCCTGATGTTCCTCGCCGGCTACGTCCTGCGCCGCCGCCGCGGCCGCGTCGGAACGGCCGAGGCGACGATCGACGGCCTCGCTTCCGCTTACGGCAACATCGGCTACATGGGGCCGGGCCTCGCGATCGCCGCCTTCGGGCCGGGCGCCGCGGTGCCGGTCGCCCTCGTCTTCTGCTTCGACAACACGCTGCACTTCGCGCTCGCGCCGCTGATGATGGCGCTGTCGGGCGAGCGGCGGGAGAGCCCGGTGCGACTCGCGCTGACGGTGCTGAAACGCATCCTCGGCCACCCCTTCATCATCGCGACCATCGTCGGCCTGAGCCTCGCCGTCCTGAGGGTCGAACTGCCCGAGCCGGTCTCGCGGCTCGTCGCGATCCTGGCCGGCGCGGCGGCACCCTGCGCGCTCTTCCTGATGGGCATCACCCTTCAGTCACGGGCGACGAGCCGCGGCGCCCGGGCCGGTCTCGGCGCGATCATGGTCGCGAAGCTGGCGGTCCATCCGCTGCTCGCCTGGCTTCTTCTCGGACTCGTCGGCGACTTCGATCCGGTATGGGTGAAGAGCGCCGTGCTTCTCGCCAGCCTGCCGACCGCGACGAACGTCTTCGTCATCGCGCAGCAATACGGCGTCGAACAGGAGCGCGCCTCCGCCGCCGTGCTCGTCACGACGGTCGCCTCCGTGGCGAGCGTCGCGGGTGTCCTGATTCTTCTGACCTCAGGTGTCCTACCCGTCGATCCCTTCCCGAACTGACCGGGGAATGCCGGTGAAACCCGCGCCCGGCGAGATGCCCTCGCGCATGGCGAAATGGCGCAGAAAGCCGACGTTGCGGAGCGCTCCGAGGCCGACGCTGCGGGCGGCCTGAACGGGCAGGAAGTCGGCGAGAAGCGAGCGGTTGAGCAGATCGACGCCGCTCGACCGGCTCGACACGTCGCCGACCCGGCCTTGAGCGTAGCGCCTCAGGACGGAGGCGCTGCCGGGATCGTCGCGGCCGTTGCGCACGGCCGACACGAGCGCCTCCACGTCGCGCAGACCGAGATTGAGCCCCTGCGCCCCGATCGGCGGAAAGGCATGCGCCGCTTCGCCGACGAGCGCCAGGCGCGGGCCCGACATCGCCGCGGCGGACAGCCCGGACAAAGGAAAGCGCTGGATCGGCTCCTCGACGGTGACGGCTCCGAGAATCGAGTGGAGCTTCTGCTCGACGACCGCGCCGAGGCGCTCCGGCTTCAGGTCGGCGTAGAGGTCCGCCCGGTCGGGCGCCTCGACCCAGACCAGCGACGATCGCGAGCCGGGCAACGGAACCTGCGTGAAGGGGCCGCTGCGGGTGTGGAACTCGTTCGAGACGCCATCGTGCGCCCGAGCATGCTCGAAGTTGAAGACGAGCGCGGTCTGTGGATAGCGCCATTCGCGAGCTGCGATGCCGGCCTTTTCGCGGGCGATCGAGCGACGACCGTCGGCGCCGACGACGAGCTGCGCTCGCCACGTTCCCGCCTCGCCGAGATCGAGCACCGCGTGATCGTCCTCGAAGCGGATTTCCTCGACGCGCGCTTCGACGGTCGTGAGGTGCGAGGAGAGCGCTGCGGCCCGCCCGGCGAGAGCCGCGGCGAGGTCGGTGTTGAGGATGTTGTAGCCGAAGGCCGAGACGCCGATCTCGCTCGCCCGGAACTCGACGGTCGGCGCCTTCAGGAGACGTCCCGTGTCGTCGATGAGCCGCATGGAGCGCAGCGCCTCGGCATGCGGACGCGCCGCCTCGAAGACGCCGATCGCCGACAGGAAGGCCACGGATCGTCCGATGAGCGCGGTCGAGCGCCGGTCGGTCTCGGGCGGGGCGGGCGCGGCGAGAAGGGTGTCGAAGCCCTCGGCCGCGAAAGCGATCGCCGCGGCCGCACCTGCGAGACCGCCGCCGACCACCGCCACCTCGCAACGCCTCGACGCCATAACACTGCTCCCGACTTGGTTTCGCGCGCATGAACCGCACCTGATCGAGCGCGTTCCGCTTGGAATCGGCAGATACGCCCGATAGACCGGAATGCAACAGGTGAGCGGCGCTTCGGGCTGAAGCGTGCGACGATACGCTTCGGGGCGCGATGACGGCTCAAGGGACGACTTTTCAGCGGTGGCGGGCCTTCGCCGTCCATCTGTTCACGGCAAGCGGCGCCTTTCTGGCGTTCCTGTCGCTCATCGCGGCGGCCGAGGGGCAGTGGGTGGCGATGTTCTCCTGGCTCGGCCTCGCGCTCCTCGTCGACGGGATCGACGGGCCGATGGCGCGCAAGGTCGAGATCAAGCGCGTCCTGCCGGACTGGTCCGGCGACATGCTCGACGCGATCATCGACTATTCGACTTTCTGCCTCATCCCCGCGGTCGCGCTCTACCTGTCCGACATGATCGGCAAGCCGTGGTCGTTCATCGCGGCCGCGCTCATCGTGATCACCAGCGCGATCTATTACGCCGACACCCGCATGAAGACGAAGGACAACTTCTTCCGCGGCTTTCCCGTCTGCTGGAACATGGTAGTCTTCGCCTTCTTCGCCATTCAGCCGAGCGAATGGGTGGTCTTCGCAGCTGTCGTCCTTTGCGCGGCCGGAACCTTCGCGCCGGTGAAATTTCTCCATCCCGTGCGCGTCGTGCGGCTTCGACCGCTCAACCTCGCGGCGATGGTGCTGTGGATGCTCTTCGGCTTCGCCGCGCTGCTCTACGGCTTCGACTCGCCGACCTGGGTGCGGGTGGGCGTCGCGCTCACCAGCCTCTATCTCGTCTCGATCGGCGCGGTCATCCAGCTGCTCGACCGGCGCGCCGGCGGCGCCGTGTCGAGCTGACACCCACCTGAACGCATTTTGGGAGACAACGTCATGACGCGAGCCATCGTCATCAACCAGCTCGGCGGCCCAGAGGTCCTCCAGCTCGGAGAGCGCGATCCGGGACGTCCGGGGCCCGGCCAGATCCGCGTCCGCCAGGCCGCAGCCGGCCTCAACTTCATCGACGTCTACTTCCGCACCGGCCTCTACAAGTCGGCCGAGATGCCCTTCGTGCCGGGCAAGGAGGGCGCGGGCACCGTGGAGGAGGCGGGCGAGGGTGTGTTCTCCGTGGCCGTCGGCGACCGCGTCGCCTATAGCGGCGCGAACGGCACCTATGCGGACGCCATCGTGGTCGAGGCGGACAAGGTCGCGAAGCTGCCTGCGGGCGTCGAGACCGACGTCGCAGCCGGCGCCATGCTCAAGGGCATGACCGCCGAATATCTCCTGCGACGTACCTTCGAGGTGGGACCGGGCACGACGATCCTCTTCCACGCCGCCGCCGGCGGCGTCGGCCTGATCGCCGGGCAGTGGGCGAAGCATCTCGGCGCGACCGTGATCGGCACGGCCGGCAGCGCCGAAAAGTGCGAACTCGCCCTCGCGCACGGCTACGACCACGTCATCAACTACAACGAAGAGGACTTCGTCGCCCGGGTCGCCGAGATCACGGACGGGCGCAAGTGCGACGTGGTCTACGACTCCGTCGGCCGCGACACCTTTCCGAAGAGCCTGGACTGCCTGCGGCGGCGCGGTCTATGGGTCACCTTCGGCCAGTCCTCGGGCAAGCTGCCGGACATCGACCTGGCCATTCTGAACCAGAAGGGATCGCTCTTCGCCACCCGTCCGAGCCTCTTCGGCTACACGGCGACGCGGGAGGAATTCGAGGACAGCGCCAACTCCCTGTTCGACGTCATCGCGTTGGGTGCGGTGAAGATCCTGATCGGACAGCGCTATCCCCTGGAGAAGGCCGCCGACGCCCACCGCGACCTCGAAGCGCGCCGCACCACCGGCACCACCATCATCACGATGGCCTGACCGGCGAGCTCTGGAGTTCAGGCGAGATCGAGCGTTCGAAGGACGAAGGCCAGGACCGTCACGATCGCCGCAAGGACCGCGCTGCCGATGGTGGCGCGGTGGACCCGCGAGCCGGCCGGCAGTCCGTCGAAGGCTGCTGCGGCGGCGAGTGGCGTGAAGACGAGCAGGGGATGAAGCCAGTAGGTCTCGACGTTGGTGGCCCCTCCGACGAGAAGGCCGACCGCGAGCAGGACCAAGCCCACGAGAATCGCCACGAAGACAAGCCGCACCTTGGCCTGTTCGCTCACGCGCCGCGCCGCGCCCTGCAGCGCCTGCAGGCGCCCCCCGGCCGGCAGAGCCAGCAGAACCAGCCCGACGAGCAGGCCGGAGTACGCGCCGATCGCAAGCGAGAGGGAGCCCATGCCCGCGAGCCGATCCAGGATCGGCGACGACGTGTCGCCTGCCTTGAACTTGTGAGCGCTGTCATCGAGCGTGCCGATGCGCCCGCTCAGCCAGAGAGCCGGTCCCGCGATCGCGGCGAGGAACACGCCGAGCGACACGAGGAGCCGGCGCGGCCGGATAGCCCGCGTGAGCGGGCCCGCCGAAAGCGTTCCGGCGGCGAGGCCTAAGAGCAGGATCGCGCCGTTGTACTTCCCGAGAAGCGCGACCGCCGCGGCGAGGCCGAGGGCGGCATAGGCGATGCGCCTGCCGTCGCGAACGACCCAGAGAAGCGCCGCCAGACTTGCAACGGCTCCCAGGAGACCGGTCAGCGAGTGACTGAAGCTGCGCTGCGCCTCCCAGCCGATCTGCGGCAGCAGGAACAGCCCCAGCACCGCCGCCGCGGTGCCCTCGGGCGTCAGCCGCATGAGCTTGGCCGCGGCATACATCGCGATGAAGACGAGAAGCAGAACCAGGAAGCGCGCAGCGTAGATCGCATCGATGCCGTCGCCGAAGATCGGCACCATCGACTTCACGATCCAGGTGTGGAGCGGCGGCTGAACGCCCGAGTAGCCCCAGGCCCACCTCGTCATGTGCTGAAGCTGTTCGCGATCGTCGTAGCCGACCGTCCCGTCCTCGATGTTGAGCACGAGGTTGAGAGCGAACACCGCCGCGACAAAGAGGAGCGACGCCGGTATCCCGACGATGCGACGCGTCGCCCATCCCGCCAAGGCGTCGAAGCCGTCCGACAGCCGGTTCCGTCGCTCCGCCGATCGGGTCGGGTCGGAAGGTCGCATGTCGTTCATCCTGACGGAAACGGCACGGCGCTCGGCTCACGCGCGAGCGCGGCTGGGAACGGATGGGGTGGGATTCGAACCCACGAGACGGTTTCCCGCCCGCCGGTTTTCAAGACCGGTGCCTTCAACCGCTCGGCCACCCATCCAGGCCTTCCTGTCGGCAGCTCCATCACCCGTCTTCGTTGAAGGCCGGTGAGAATGACGTTCGCTGCCGAACGGTTCACGCGGCTTGGGCTCTAGCCCCGGCAGGCGCAGGTCGTCAACCGGAATTGGTCGTGGAGGGGCCCTGCCCAGACGGGCGAACGGTAGCCGGAGCGCCGCGCTTCTCGTTGGCGATGAGCTTGAGGTTCCGGAGGTAGACGATGAGCCCCGCCGCCTGTCCGGCGATGAAGACCGGGTCGCGCCGGTGGATGGCGTAGACGAGGAGAAGGGCGCCTCCGGCCAGGGAGAGCGTCCAGAAGGCGACAGGGACGACGCTTCGCCTGGCGCGCTCCGATGCGATCCACTGGACGATGAAGCGCCCGGTGAACATGGCCTGAGCCACGAAGCCGAGCACGACCCACATGTCGAAGCGCTCGACGAAGACGTGGTGGAAGAAGTCGGCAATGGACTGCAGCACGCGGCTAGAGCTCCGTCACGGACGGGCGCCGGCGCCCCCGTCGCAGGAGCCACCAGACGCCCCACAGGTCCACGGCTCCGACCAGCGCACGATCGAAGATGCCGTAGTTCGACTGCCCGAAGCGCCGGTTCCGGTCGACGACGTCGAGGTGCACGACGCCCAGCCCCTCGCGCAGAACGAGCGCCGGCAGGTAGCGGTGCCAGCCCTCGAAATAGGGCAGGGTTTTCAGGACCTGCGTCGGGATGGCCTTCAGCCCGCATCCGGTGTCGCGCGTGCCGTCCCGCAGCATGGCCGAGCGCAGCCGGTTGGCGAAGGTCGAGGCGGCCTGCTTCATCGGCGTGTCGGTTCGGCGCAACCGTTGTCCGGCGGCGAGCGCGGTCTGCCGGCCGGACACTTCGAGAAGATTGATGAGCTGGGGAAGAAATCGCGGGTCGTTCTGCCCGTCGCCGTCGATGGTCGCGACGACGTCGCCGCGCGCGAGAAGGGCGCCCGTGCGGATCGCGCGGCTTTGCCCGCAGGCGTGGTCGTGTCGCACATGACGAACTGCGAAGCCGGAGGCGCGCAGCGCGACCAGAACGGCGGGCGTGTCGTCCGACGATCCATCGTCGACGATGATGATCTCGTGGTCGCGCGCTCCGAGCGCGGTCGTGATCTCCTCCACCAGGATCGGCAGGTTCGCCGCTTCGTTGCGTGCCGGGACAACGACGCTGATCAACGCGAAGCGCACGGGAGGAAGCGCGTCGTCTACCGAGCGAGGCAGGATCTCGATGCCTTGGGAGCCAAGACCGCCCGGAAGCAGATTGCTGGACACAAGCTTCGCTGGTCGCATGAAAAGGCTATCGAGGCGCCGGGCTAAACGGCGCAGAACGGCGGCGCGCGGCACGTGGTCCAAGCCGCGGCGAAGGTCGCGGGACGGTGGCGGAGGAGCGCCATCGCTGGCCAGCACAGCTCTGAGATCCGGAACTGTCATCGTTGGTGGTCTCGCTTCGCCAAGGGACCGGACAGCACGAGGAGCCAGTCGATCAACGCCGTGCTCTTACCGGGATCAGCTTTGCCGCGCCATTGCTTCGTACGAAAGCATTCAGCCGGATTGTATGGCAGGGTGGCTCGCCCATCCGGACTAAGGGCCGGCAACCGAACGGACGCGTGGCACTTACGACATCCGGCTCGATCCGAAATCGGCCCCTTTCTCAACGATCCGAGGGCTCGACGAGCCGTTCCGCGAACAATCAGGGGTTCCGCTTCTCGGATCATCGATGCTAAAGGCGCGCCGCCACCTCCCGCAGGGATGCGGACCCAAGCGATCCAAGCTTCCTCGGGAATATGCAGAGCCCCGTCCGGCGCGAGCCGGGCGGGGTGCCGCCGCGGTCGCTCCGTCGTCAGACCTCGCCCAGCAGTTCGCGATCTTCCGTCGTGATCTGGTGCCCGCAGCGCACGGCAGCATCCAGAGCCTTCGACATCTCGCTCCGGTCAGCATTCGCCGAGCCCGCTCGGATCGCGTCCCAAGCCGAGATGTCATTCTGACACGAGACGGCGACCGCCTGCGATTCGTCGACGGCCTGGGCTTCCGGTTGCGCCAGCAGGAAAGCGCCCGAGGCGACGACTGCCACCAGAAGGCTCGTGCCGACCCAAAGCTTCAACCGCATATGGAACTCCTTCTCGGGCGTACTGCCGGGCATCACGCCGCCCTGTACCGACCCGGCTTGGAAACGCGGAAAAGCCGGCGAAGTTGCCGGGCGGGATGGTCCGGCGCCGTTCCCAACCGTTTCGCCCGATGCTGTCGCATCCATGTCACAGGCAACCGACGGATGGAAAGGACGGGGACATCACACAAGATTTCAATGTTGAATGCGGCGTTAATCTTCTTTTAGTCTCTTCCAACGAGGGATGAGGTCCGGTCTCGGATTCTTTCCGGGCCGACACGCGATGTGATCAACCGGGGGACCTGTTTCGATGGCTGATGCGTCTGGCAGCCTAAAGGCATCGCTGCGGAGTGCCGCGATCGTGCTGATCGCCTCGCTTTCCCTGAGCGCCTGCCAGTCCTCCGAGGTCATGGAATCGGCGGAACTCGCGCCGCCCGACGATGCGCCGATCTTCAGCGAGAGCGTCTTCGGCGTGCCGGCGAGCCCGCGCGTCTCGAACCTTCGCAAGGTTCGGAAGGGCGGGGGCCGCGAGCAGGTCGGCAAGCCGTACAAGGTCCGCGGCAAGTGGTACTATCCGAAGGACCAGCCGGGCTATGCGAAGCAGGGCAAGGCCTCCTGGTACGGCGCGAACTTCCACGGACGCCTCACCGCCAACGGCGAGGTCTACGACATGTTCGGCCTGTCGGCCGCGCACACGACCTTTCCGCTGCCGTCCTATGCCATGGTGACGAACCTCGAGAACGGCAACCGGATCATGGTCCGCGTCAACGATCGCGGGCCTTACGCCCACGGCCGCGAGATCGACGTATCGTCCAAGGCCGCGCAGATGCTCGGCTTCCATCGCGACGGCGTCGCGGACGTGAAGGTCGAGTATGTGGGGCGTGCGCCGCTCGAGGGTGACGACACCTCGCGGTTGATGGCGAGCTTCCAGCCCGGCGAGGGTCGCGTGCCGGTCGGAACACCGGACCAGGTCATGGTTGCGTCGATCACCGCCGCGGCTCGGTCGCCGGCCGGCCAGAACGTCGCCACCGCGTATTCCGAAGTGCCGGGCGTCCGGCCGGTCGGTGTGCCGGTGCCGACCCGCGCCGAACGGCCGGGCGAGGGACGCGTCCCGGTGCCTTCGAACCTCGCGCTCGCCGCATCGCTCATGTCGTCCTATGCCGCCTCCGGGAACGAGAGCGGCGCCGCGGCGGCTCTCCGAGAGGTCGGTGCCGCTGCCGCGACGCAGCACGGCGTCGAGATCATCTCGGTGGGCACGCTGATCGATCGATCGCTCGTCGAGAAAGTCCGTGCCGTAGCGTTCGGCCGCGGCTCGCTCGGCGAGGAAGCGACCGACGAGGGCAGGGCGCTGACGCTCTCGCTCCACGCCGGCGTGGATGCCGATGCGGTGCTTCGCATGCTCTGGCAGGCCGGCGCCGAGGACGCCTTCGTTCTGCGGGACTGATCCCAGCCGCGGCGTGGTTGGTCGTTGCGCCGACCCGGTCGACGCGACTGACGCCTGCCTCTACTATGGCAGGCGCACCGACGTTTCACCTCATGCCCGCGATGCCTGCTCCATGACCACCAATATCTCGCTGCTCGCGGCGACGGCTCTCGGCGGCTTCGCGCTCGTCGCGTCGAGCCTTGCCTTCGGCCAGACCGATGAGGCGCTCGGCCGTCTGCCGGAAACGACGGCGGCGCAGGCTTTGATCGTCGACGGCGAAACGGGGGCTGTCCTCTTCGAGAAGGATGCCGACACGCCATTTCCGCCGGCCTCGCTTGCCAAGGTCATGACAATGGAGGTGGTGTTCGACGCCGTCGCCAAGGGCGACCTCTCGCTGGACCGAGCCTTTCCGGTGTCCGAACATGCCTGGCGAACGGGAGGCGCTCCGTCCGGCACCTCGACCATGTTCGCCGCGCTGAAGTCGAGTGTGCCGGTGATCGACCTCGTTCGCGGCACGATCGTGCAGGCGGCCAACGACGCGACCATCATCCTCGCGGAGGGCATGAGCGGCTCCGAAGCCGGCTTCGCCGAGCGCATGAACGAGCGCGCCGCGGAACTCGGCCTGACCAGCTCGCGCTTCGTCAATCCATCGGGCCTTCCGGCCGACGGCCAGCAGGTGACGGCGCGCGATCTCGTGCGGCTCGGCCGTCACATGGAAGCCACCTATCCGGATCTTTACCAGATCTACAGGCAGCCCGAGTTCGAGTGGAACAAGATCCTGCAGCGCAACCGCAATCCCCTGCTGCGCATGGATATCGGCGCCACGGGCCTGACGACGGGCTATACGAAAGAATCGGGCTACGCGCTTCTGGGCGCGACGGAGCGTGACGGCCGCAAGACCTTCCTGGCGCTCAGCGGCCTCAAGTCGGATGCCGACAGGTCGAAGGAAGCCAAGGCTCTGCTGGACTGGGCCAACCAGGCGTTCAGCCGCGCCGTGCTGTTTCAGCCGGACGAGATCGTCGGTCAGGCCGCGGTCTATGGCGGGGTTGCGGGCTCGGTCGGGCTCGTCGCCCGGGCGCCGGTCGTCGCCTTCGTGCCGACCGACGAAGCCGATCGGGTCAGCGCCTCGATCCGCTACGACGGCCCGGTGCTCGCTCCCGTCGCTGCGGGCGACCGCGTCGGGCAGATGGTGGTGATGATCGACGACAAGCCGTCGCTCAGCGTCGATCTCTACGCGGCCTCGTCGGTGGATCAAGGCAGCTTCACCGAGCGCGCGACCGACGCGCTCGCGGAACTCGCCTTCGGCTGGGTGCGCGCGCTGTGACGCGGCACTCGGATCAGGGACCGCCGCGACGCGGACTGTTCATCACCTTCGAGGGCGGCGAGGGCAGCGGCAAGTCCACGCAAGTCGAGGGGCTGCGGGACAGGCTGCGAGCGCAGGGGCACGTCGTGGTGGCGACGCGCGAGCCGGGCGGCTCGATCGGCGCCGAGGCCGTGCGTCACGTGCTCCTGTCCGGCGCCGCCGAGGCGCTCGGGCCGGAAGCCGAAGCCGTGTTGCTCTCGGCCGCGCGCGCCGACCACATCGCCTCCGTGATCGCACCCGCCCTGGCGCGAGGCGAGATCGTCCTGTCCGACCGCTTCCACGATTCAACGCGCGTCTACCAGGGCCAGGACCCGAAGGCCGATCAAACGTTCCTGGGCAACCTCGAGCGCGCGACGCTCGGCGGCCTTTATCCCGATCTCACCATCATCCTCGACATTCCCGCCGTGGAAGGGCTCGCGCGTGCCGCCAAGCGGCGCGGCAGGCGCGCGGCGGACCGATTCGAGAAGGAAGCGGTCTCGCGACACGAGGCCCGGCGCCGAGCCTTCCTGGAAATCGCTCAGGCCGAACCCGAACGCTGCGTCGTCGTCGACGCGCGTCAGCCCGCGGACGCCGTGGCAGCGGAGATCGCCGCGCTTGTCGAGGACCGGTTGGACGCCGCTCGCATGGACCGCGTGGGCGATGCGTTCGCGGCCGACACGGCGCCGCTCGTCGAGCCTCGATGAGCCTGGAAACCGACGTCCTCGCACACGAGGAAGGCCACGACGATTTCGACGGCATCGCGCCGCCGGCAGCCCGGCTGAGCATCGTCGGGCATCGCGAGCCCCTGGCGATCCTCGACGAGGCCGCGCGCTCGGCGCGCTTCCATCACGGCTGGATCCTGGAAGGTCCGCGCGGGATCGGCAAGGCGACGGCGGCCTTCGCCTTCGCGCGCCGCCTGCTCGTCGGCCTCGAGCGGCCCGAGCCGCCGAGCCCGGACGACCCGATCGTGCGCCAGATCGCGCAGGACAGCTATCCCGGCCTCATCCACCTTCAGCGGCCGAAGAACGAGAAGACCGGCGCCTTCCGCAGCGATCTCACCGTGTCCGAGGTGCGCAAGCTCAACCGCTTCTTCCACCGCACGGCGGACGAGGACGCCTGGCGCATCGCGATCGTCGATCCGGCCGACGATCTTAACGCCAGCGCGGCCAACGCGCTCCTGAAAATCCTCGAAGAGCCGCCGGAGCGATCGCTCTTCCTCATCGTCGCGCACCGCCCGGCCGCCGTGCTGCCGACCATCCGTTCGCGTTGCCGGGCCCTGCGCTTCGACCCGCTGGAGGATCGGGAAGTGGCCGACATCCTTTCCGGCCTGCCGCACGGCGGCTCCCCGGAGGCGGTTCGCCACGCGGTCGCCGCCGCGGCCGGCAGCGTACGGCGCGCCTTGTCGCAGCTCCTCAACGGCGGCGACGAGATCCGCGCCGGCGTCGAGCGGATCCTCGCCGCGTCCCAACCGGACTGGCTCGCCATCCAGACGATCGCCGACGCGCTGGTTCAGAAGGGCAGGGAGGTCGGGTACGATCTCCTCGTCAACGATCTTCTGGACCAAGCTGCGGAGCGATCGCGCGCCCGGCTGGCGGCGGGCGATGCTGCCGAGGCGGCTCGCTACGCCCGTCTCTGGCAGGACGAGAATGCCCGGCTGCGGCGCGGCGCCGCCTATAATCTCGACAAGAAGCAGATGCTGATGACGCTCTTCGGCCGGTTCTTCGCCTGACGTCTGCGCGCCGGCGATTGAGGCGCGGGCGGGCATGCAGTATGGCCGGGGCTTGAACTTCCGACTCGTCCTGCGACATGAAGGCCCTATGGCTGAGCGCTTCTACGTCACCACCGCGATCTCCTACCCGAACGGGCGGCCCCACATCGGCCATGCCTACGAGCTGATCGCGACCGACGCGATCGCCCGCTTCAAGCGGCTCGATGGCTTCGATGTGTTCTTCCTGACCGGAACCGACGAGCACGGCATCAAGATGATGCAGACGGCGCGCGCGGAAGGGATCGAGCCGCGAGCCCTGGCCGACCGCAACGCCGCCGAGTTCCAGGCGATGGCCCGGGCGCTCAACGCATCCAACGACGACTTCATCCGTACGACGGAGGAGCGGCATCGCCGCGCCAGCCAGGACATCTGGAACCGGATGGTCGCGGCCGGAGACATCTACAAGGATGCCTATACCGGCTGGTACTCGGTCCGCGACGAAGCCTATTACGGCGAGAACGAAACCGAGCTGCGCGCCGACGGCGTGCGCTACGGGCCTCAGGGCACGCCAGTCGAATGGGTGGAGGAGGAAAGCTACTTCTTCCGCCTCTCCGCCTTCGGCGAGCGGCTGCTGGCGCATTACGAGGCGCACCCGGACTTCATCGGGCCGGCCGAGCGGCGCAACGAGGTGGTGTCCTTCGTGCGCTCCGGCCTGCGCGATCTGTCGGTCTCGCGCACCACCTTCGACTGGGGCATTCCGGTGCCGGGCGACGAGCGTCACGTGATGTACGTCTGGGTGGACGCCCTGACGAACTACCTGACGGCGACCGGCTATCCCGACGGCGGACCGCGCTCCGACTTCTGGCCGGCCAACCTCCACGTCATCGGCAAGGACATCGTTCGCTTCCACACCGTCTACTGGCCGGCCTTCCTGATGTCGGCGGGTCTGCCGCTTCCAGACCGCGTCTTCGCCCACGGCTTCCTGTTCAATCGAGGGGAGAAGATGTCGAAGTCGGTCGGCAACGTCATCGACCCCTTCGCGCTGGTTGCGGCTTACGGGCTCGATGCCGTGCGCTACTTCCTCCTTCGCGAGGTGCCGTTCGGCCAGGACGGCAACTACAGCCACGAGGCGATCGTCGCGCGCATCAACGGGGAGCTCGCCAACGATCTCGGCAATCTCGCCCAGCGATCGCTGTCGATGATCGCGAAGAACGTCGGCGGCGTCGTGCCGACGCCGGGCGCGTTCACGCCGGCGGATACGGCGATGCTCGATGCCGCGGGCGCGGTCCTCGCCGAAGCGCGCTCGGCGATGCAGCGGCAGGAGCTCCACGCCGTGCTGGCGCGGGTGATCGCGGTGGTCTCCGAAGCGAACCGCTACTTCGCCGGCCAGGAGCCCTGGGCGCTGCGCAAGACCGACCCGGCACGGATGGAGACGGTGCTCTTCGTGACCGCCGAAACGATCCGGCGCGTCTCGATCCTCCTCCAGCCCTTCATGCCGGAGAGCGCTGCGGCCCTGCTCGACCTCCTCGGCGTGCCGGAGGACGGGCGGAGCTTCGCGGCTCTGAGTGGCGGCGCGATGCTGCAGCCGGGAACGGCGCTGCCCGCGCCGAAGGCCGTGTTTCCGCGCTATGTCGAGCCCGAGAGCTGATCGGGGCGCCGAGCGGATCGAGCGAAGGAACACGGCATGCGGCCCTTTCTGGTGGACAGCCACTGCCATCTCGACTTTCCGGATTTCGACGGTGAGCGCGATGCGCTGATCGAGCGCGCGGGAGCGAACGGCATCGGGTTCATGGTGACGATCTCGACCTTCGTCAGCCGCATCGAGCGTCTCCTCGAAATCGCGGAGACCGACCAGCGCATCGCCGCGACGGTCGGCACGCACCCCCACAACGCCGCAGCGGAACCGGATGTCTCGGCCGACCGACTGGTGGAGCTGAGCCGGCATCCGAAGATCGTCGGCATCGGTGAAGCCGGTCTCGACTACCACTACGACAAGGCGCCGCGCGACGTGCAGGCCGGCGTCTTCCGCACCCACATCGAAGCCGCCCGCGAAACGCAGCTGCCGCTCGTCATCCACGCGCGCGACGCCGACGACGACATGATCGCGATTCTGGAAGACGAATCGGGGAAGGGGGCCTTCCCCTTCGTTCTCCACTGCTTCTCGTCCGGGGCGGAGCTCGCGCGCCGCGGCCTCGCGCTCGGTGGTTACATCTCCTTTTCCGGCATCCTCACGTTCAAGAACTCCGACGAGATCCGGGCCATCGCCGAAGACGTGCCGTTGGACCGCCTGCTGATCGAGACGGATGCGCCCTACCTTGCGCCGCCGCCCTTCCGCGGCAAGCGCAATGAGCCGGCTTACGTCCTCCACACCGCCGAGGTGCTCGCCAGGATCAAGGGCGTCGACCTCGACACGATCGCGGTGCGGACGAGCGAGAACTTCTTCCGGCTGTTTTCCAAGGCCGTCGATCCTCGTCAGTCGGACGCGGCTCGTTGAGCGACCGGCTGCGCCTCACGATCCTCGGCTGCGCGTCGTCGCCCGGCGTGCCGCGCATCGGCGGAGACTGGGGCGCCTGCGATCCGACGAACCCGAAGAACCGGCGTCGCCGCAGTTCGGCCCTGGTGGAGCGGATCGGGCCGCGCGGAACGACGCGGGTGAACATCGACTGCGGGCCGGACTTCCGCGAGCAGATGCTGTCCGCCGACGTGCCCATGCTCGATGCCGTCGTCCTGACGCATCAGCACGCCGACCACATCCACGGGCTCGACGACCTGCGCGGCTTCGCGCTGATCAAGCGTGGCCTCGTGCCCGTCTACTGCAATGACGACACCTACGAGCGCGTCCTCGAAGGCTTCCGCTACTGCTTCCAGACGCCGCCCGGCAGCGACTATCCGCCGATCGTCGAGCGGCGCCGCATCGTCGCCGGCGAGACGTTCAGCATCGACGGGGACGGCGGCCGGATCGACATCCTGCCGTTCGAGCAGCAGCACGGCAGCATCGTCTCGCTCGGCTTCCGCATCGGCGCGCTGGCCTATTGCAGCGACGTCAGCGATTTTCCTCCGGGCGCTCAGCAAGCGATCCGCGGCGCGCGTCACATCGTCGTCGACGCGCTCCAATACCGGCCGCATCCGTCACACCTGTCGCTCGACCAGGCGGTCGACTGGATCGCCCGTCTCGGCGTGCCCGAGGCCACGCTGACCCACATGCACACGCCGCTCGACTACGAGACTGTCTCACGCCTGCTGCCGGACCACATCCGGCCGGCCTTCGACGGCCTGACGATCGAGTTCGACCTCGACTGACCGGCGCGTCGCATCGACAGCCCGGCAGATAAATCTCCATACCCAACTTGCCCCGCCTATGATGAGCGGCAGGGGTGATCCGCCGGCCTGCATCCTGCCCAACGGCGAGTTGCAGGCTAAGCGGTTTTGGTGATCGCTGCACCGCGTTGAAGGCGTCAGAACCAGGGTGATTTCGATCCCTTGATAGGCAGTTTGCCGAAGACAAGCGCACGGGCGTTCGCATGCTGAGAAGCAGAACTTCTGCTCTGCATGGTCCGGATGGACACAAAGACGTGCGGAATTCGACCGGCAGCGCCGACAATCGGAATAGACGCCTGCTGCATCTTCGCTACAGCTCCGTCATACGACTGAAAGATCACAATCATTGCTGCGTCTGAAGCGGTCTTCATTGCGAAACCGCCACGCCTTCGCAAAATTTCGAAACATACGTTGGAAATAGTGCCGTCCACCACGAACACTCGCGCCAACATATAGCTACGAACTACTTAGGGACACGCTTAAGTTCCTCGAACCGAATTGTCGCGCGAATGTTGAGGGCAGGAAGTCGGGTCACGTTGTCCCCGGCCGGATGGAGCCATCACCGATGAAGAACACGATCTTGACGGCAGCAGCCGCACTCTTCCTTTCGACCTCCGCCATGGCGCAGACCGCGACGCCTGCCGCTCCTGCCGACGCAGCGGCCCCGGCGACGACCGCACCGGCTGCCGGATCCGACACCGGCGGCATGATGATGGGCACGACGGCCAACGTTGACCTGCAGTTCGTGACGATTTCCGAGGCCGACATCATGGCGTCGCGGCTCGACGACCTTCACGTCTACAACAACGAGAACGAGCGGATCGGCGAGATCAAGGACCTCGCGATCCAGGACGGCAAGACGATCAGCGGCGTCGTGGTCAGCGTCGGCGGCTTCCTCGGCATCGGCGAACGTTACGTCCTGCTGAAGCCATCCAGCATCGTGCTTGCCGACCAGAAAGGGACGCTGCGGGCCCTGGTCAACACCTCCAAGGACGAGCTCACCAACGCACCCGCTTTCAGCTACGAGGATGGAGACTGACATCCTCTGCTAGGTCTGGACGGACGGGCGGCATCCGGAAGGATGCCGCCCGTTTTCGTATCAGGAAGAGCCACCGGAGATGTTCCGATAACGAGGCTGCAAGACCGACATGAGATGAGGTCACGACACCGGGCTCCTGCGCCGTGTGCGCAGGGGATCGTTCGGCTTCGCCAGATGCCGACCTGATTGGTCGTCCACCAGCACGCCGCATCGCAGCCCAACGATGGTGCCGATTGTACGCACTCGCCACGCCATCAATAATGTTCCATAATCTATCTTATGCAACATTTATATGGGGGTGAATGATGGGGACCCGTACCGGACTGAGCCTCTCCCCTGATCCTCTTGGCGATCTTCGGCGCCGCTTTGTCCTCGAAGCGCATCGTCGAAAATCCGCTACCCGGTTCGGCTCACGCAGCGCGGCTGCTCACTTGCAGGCTCGGCCGGACGGCTCTAGGCCGGTCGGCAGGTGTGGCGCGCCCGACGTGGCTGCTCGAATGCGGAGTTGATGATGGAAGCTTCTCGCGACGTGTCACGGCTGGTCGAGATCATGGCGGCGCTGCGCGATCCGGTCGACGGCTGCCCGTGGGACATCGAGCAGAGCTTCGAGACCATCGCGCCCTACACGATCGAGGAAGCCTACGAGGTCGCCGACGCGATCGAGCGCCGCGACGTCGAGGACCTTCGCGAGGAATTGGGCGACCTGCTTCTCCAGGTCGTCTACCACGCCCAGCTCGCCGCCGAGCGCGGCTACTTCGACTTCGCCGACGTCGTCGAGGGCATCACTCGCAAGATGGTCCGGCGGCACCCGCACGTCTTCGGCGACGCTGAGGCACGCTCGGCACGGTCCGCCAAGGGCCAGTGGGAGCGGATCAAGGCCGAGGAACGGGTGGAAAAGGCCGAGGCCAGGCGTCAGCGAAGCGAGTTCGCCGATGTCGCGGAAGCGGTCGGAGACGAGTGGGACCGGGAGACGCTTCCCGACAGCGGCCTTCTCGCTTCGGTGCCCCGGGGCTTTCCGGCTCTGACGGAGGCGCTCAAGGTGCAGCAGCGCGCGGCTCGCATCGGCTTCGACTGGACGAGCGCTCCGCCGATCCGCGCCAAGATCGAGGAAGAGTTCGCGGAGTTCGACGAGGCGGTCGCGGCCGGATCAGCCGGCGACATGAGCGAGGAGATGGGCGATCTCCTGTTCAGCCTCGTCAATCTGGCCCGCCATCACGAGATCGATCCGGAACAGGCCCTGCGCGCCTGCACGACGAAATTCCGGGCGCGCTTCGGTTTCGTGGAAAGCGAGCTGGCGCGCCGGAGCGGCGGCGATACGCCGCCGCTGGCCAGTCTCGACGAGATGGAAGCGCTCTGGGTCGAGGCCAAGCGGCGTGGGATCGGGAGTCGGTCGCCGGACTGATCCGGCGACCGCGTCAGCTCACGCCGACACCGGGATAGCGCGCCTGCATCCGCGCGAAGTCGGTGCGGGCCTGAGCCGTCATCTCTACGGTCAATCGCACGCGCCCGTCGTCGCCGTCCTCTCGCTCCAGGACGGCAGCGTTCTCGTAGAGCCAGGGTAGGATCGGCATGCCATCCGTCGGCACGTCGATGTGCATCTCGCTGAGCGCACCTGCGACCCGGTTTTCCACAGTGTTCAACAGGCCGTCGATACCCTCGCCCGTCACCGCCGAAACGAGGTGCGCGGTCTGCCCCTCGATCAGGCTCTCGCGTACGGTCTCCAGATGGGCGCGCGCATCCTCGTCGAGGAGGTCGACCTTGTTCCAGACCTCGACGACGTGATCGGGATCGTCGACGTCGATGTCGAGGCTCCTGAGGATGCGGCGCACGTCGCTCGCCTGAGCGCTGGCGTCCGGATTGGCCATGTCGCGCACGTGGAGGATCAGCTCGGCCTCGATGACCTCTTCGAGCGTCGCCCGGAAGGCAGCGACGAGGTGGGTCGGCAGGTCGGAGATGAAGCCCACCGTGTCGGAGAAGATGACCTCGGCACCGTGCGGCAGCGTGATGCGGCGCAGCGTCGGATCGAGGGTGGCGAACAGGAGATCCTGCGCCATCACCCCCGCCCCGGTGATCTGGTTGAAAAGCGTCGACTTGCCGGCATTGGTGTAGCCGACGAGCGCGACGACCGGATGCGGCGCCTTCTTGCGCTTGGCGCGGTGGAGCGTGCGGGTACGGCGCACCGCATCCAGCTCCTTTTCCAGGCGCTTGATCTTCTCCTGCAGCTGCCGGCGATCGGACTCGATCTGCGTCTCGCCCGGCCCGCCAAGGAAGCCGGCGCCGCCCCGCTGGCGCTCGAGGTGGGTCCAGGAGCGCACGAGCCGGCCGCGCTGGTAGTTCAGATGCGCCAGCTCGACCTGGAGCCGACCTTCCTTGGTGCGCGCGCGTCGACCGAAGATCTCGAGGATCAGGCCGGTGCGGTCGAGCACCTTGGCGTTCAGTTCCTTTTCGAGGTTGCGCTGCTGGACGGGCGTCAGCGGGTGATCGAAGATCACGAGGCCGATCTCCTCGGCCGCCACGATGCCTTTCAGTTCCTCGACCTTTCCTTCGCCGATCAGCGTGGAGGGTCGCGGCTTGGCGCCGGATACGATCCCGCTCGCCACGACCTCAAGGTCGATGGCCGCGGCGAGGCCCACGGCCTCGGCGAGGCGGTCCTCGTCCGCGCGCTGCGGGGCGTCGGCCACATCGGCGCCCTGCCCGCGTTTTTGGCGGAAGACCGGCGCGAACACCCCTGCCCGCGTCGGAACGCTGCGGTGTTCGATTGGACCGCGCGCCTGTGTCTTCTCGTTCAGTTCAGTCAATCAGCTCTTCCTGTCTTCCTCGCCCGAGTCCTGCATGTTCACGGGCTGCGACGGCATGATCGTAGATATGGCGTGCTTGTAGACGAGTTGCGAGTGCCCATCGCGTCGAAGCAGGACACAAAAATTGTCAAACGACGTTACGACGCCGGTCAGCTTCACACCGTTGACGAGAAAGATCGTCAGCGAGATCTTCTGCTTGCGTACCGTATTGAGGAAGAGATCCTGAAGATTTTGCGACCGTTCGGCCATTTCAACAATTTCCTTGCCTGCGAATTCTTTTGATACACATCCAGCGTTCGAAAATGTCTCGACGGGCTGACGGACCGAAGCTAACGTTCTGAGTAGCAACCGGACGAAGACTGATCAATCGGGCGTCCGCCGAAAAGGCCGCACCGCGTCCCGACTTTGCGCGATTGCGCATCGTGTCCGGGTCGCCACGACCAAGGTCACCATGAGCGCCCAACCTTGCCCCAGGGCGCTTCTGGGCCGACGTCAGAAGAATTCCAGGCTGACGCGAAACATCTGCTCGACCTGACGCACGGCGGACGCCGCGGCGAAGATCACGACGCGGTCCTTCGCGCGGATGCGCGTGGTGCCGTCCGGGCGCAGGTACTGTCCGCCGCGCATGATGCCGCCGATGCGCAAGGTCGGCGGCAGCGCGAGATCCCGGATCGCCGAGCCGACCAGCGGCGATGTCTCCAGCGCTTCGGCCTCGATGATCTCGGCCGCGCCGTTCTGGATCGAGTGAACGGCCCGGATGCGCCCGCGGCGCACGTGCTGGAGAACCCGCGAGATGGTGATCGACCGCGGATCGACGAAGGCGTCGATGCCGAGCGTGTGCGCGAAGCTCTGGTAATTCGCATTGTTGATAAGGGTCAGGCTCGATCGACAGCCGAGGCGCTTAGCCATGACGCTGGACAGGATGTTCGCCTGATCGTCGTTGGTCAGCGCGACGAGAAGGTCCGTCGAGCCGATGTCGGCCTCCTCCAGGAGGGTCTGGTCGAGCGCGCTGCCGTTGAGAACGATGGCGCGCTTCAGCCGGTCGGCGATCAGGTTCGCGCGGTCGCGATTCGGTTCGATGACCCGCACCTTCGCCCTGAGGCTGCGCTGCTCCATCTGCCGGGCGACGTAGAGGCCGATGCTGCCGCCACCGGCGATGACGATGCGGCCTGCCTCCGGCTCCTCGTGGCCGAACAGGCCGAGCGTCCGCTTCACCTGCGAGCGCGCCGCCACGACATAGGCGATGTCGCCGGTCAGGATGTGATCGTGCGAGCGCGCGATCGTCAGCTGTCCGCCGCGCAGGATGCCGACCACCGTCGCCCCGAGGTCGGGAAAGAGCTCGGTCAGCTGGCTGAGAGGCGTGTCGACGACGGGGCAGTCCTCGCGGCACTCGATGCCGACGAGGACGATCTCGCCATCGGCGAAGCGCACGACGTCGGACGCGCCGGGCAGCGCGATGCGGCGCAGCACCATCTCGCCGACCTCGATCTCAGGTGAGATCACGACGTCGATCGGCATGTGCTCGCTCGAGAAGAGATCCTGCCAATGCGGGCTGAGATAGGCCTGAGAGCGCACGCGCGCGATCTTGGTCGGCACGTTGAACAGGGAATGCGCAACCTGGCAGGCGACCATGTTCACTTCATCGAAGTGAGTGACCGCGATCAGCATATCGGCCTGTTCGGCGCCGGCCTCGGCGAGAACGTCGGGATGGGCGCCGTGGCCGACATAGCCGCGCGCATCGAGCGTATCGCGCACCACCTGGACGAGCGCCGGCGCGGTGTCGATCACGGCGACGTCGTTGTGCTCCGCCGCCAAGCGCTCGGCGATGCCGTAGCCGACCTGCCCCGCTCCGCAGATGATGATGCGCATCGCCGCCCCGCCGTCGTCCGTCCCCTCGCGCGGCGCGCCGTCAGATGCCGAGCGACTTCAGCTTGCGATGCAGGGCCGAGCGTTCCATGCCGACGAACTCGGCGGTGCGCGAGATGTTGCCGCCGAAGCGGTTGATCTGCGCGACGAGGTACTCCTTCTCGAAGACCTCGCGCGCGTCGCGCAGCGGCAGCGCCAGGATCTGGCCGTTCGACTGACTGGGCGTGCGCGGCAGCATGTCCCCGACTTCGCTCGGCAGCATGTCGGCGGAGATCGGCGCGCCGTCGTCGTCCTCGCGCGACAGGATCATCAGCCGCTCGATGTTGTTGCGCAGCTGCCGGACGTTGCCGGGCCAGTCGCTCGACTGCAGCACCGCCATGGCCTCGGGACTGATCTCCCGGGCGCGGATGCCGGTCTGCTCCGAGATCTGGCGCATGAAGGCCTCGATCAGCAGCGGGACGTCCTGCCGGCGCTCCGACAGCGGCGGCACCGTGATCGGAACCACGGCCAGCCGATGATAGAGGTCCTCGCGGAAGAGGCCGTCGGCGATCATCGATTCGAGGTTCTGCGAGGTCGACGAGATGATCCGCACGTCGACCTTGACGCGCTTGGAGCCGCCGACGCGCTCGAAAGTCTGCTCGGTGAGGACGCGCAGGATCTTGCCCTGCGTTTCCTTCGGCATGTCGCCGACCTCGTCGAGGTAGAGGACGCCGCGATGAGCCTCCTCGAAGACGCCCACCTTGCGCTCGACGCCCGGCGGCGTCTCCGTGCCGAAGAGCTCGACTTCCATCCGCTCCGGCGTGATCGCGGCGGCGTTCAGCGCGACGAACGGCCCTTCCGCGCGGGAGGACGAGGCGTGGATCGCCCGCGCCACCATTTCCTTGCCCGATCCCGAGGGGCCGAGGATCATGACGCGCGAATTGGTCGGAGCGACGCGCTCGATCACCGAGCGCAGCTGGTTCATGGCGTTGGACTTGCCGATCAGCTCGGCGAAGTCCGTCGAGCGCTTGCGCAGCTCCAGCACCTCGCGCTTGAGCTTCGAGGTTTCGAGCGCGCGCTCGGCGATGAGGATCAGCCGGTCCGCCTTGAAGGGCTTCTCGATGTAGTCGTACGCGCCGCGGCGAATCGCGGACACGGCAGTCTCGATGTTGCCGTGGCCGGAGATCATGACGACGGGCACTTCCGGGTGCTGCGCCTTGATCGCGTCGAGGAGATCGAGTCCATCCAGGCGGCTGCCCTGCAGCCAGATGTCGAGGAAGACGAGCCTCGGCACGCGATCGGCGATCGCCTGGAGCGCCGCATCCGAATTGCCGGCGATGCGGGTCTCGTGCCCTTCGTCTTCCAGGAGGCCCGCCACGAGCTCCCGGATGTCCGCTTCATCATCGACGATGAGAATGTCGGATGGCATCTGTTCACCGTTCCTCTGAATGCTCGGCCGAACGATCGGCTCTCGGATTGCCGGAATAGGCATCGACGCCACCGGCCGGCAGCCGGATGCGCACCATCGCGCCGCGCGCCCCGTCGGGGGCATCGTCCAGCGCTATGGTGCCGCCGTGTTCCTCGATGATCTTGCGCACGATGGCCAGTCCCAACCCCGTGCCCTTCTCGCGCGTCGTCATATAGGGCTCGAGAAGGCGATCGCGATCCTCTTTGGGGAAGCCTACACCATTGTCGATGATGTCGACGCGATAAACGCCGTCCTCGACCACCGCCCGGACGCGCACCAGTCCTTCGACGCCTTCGGCCGCTTCCAGAGCCTCGACGGCGTTCTTGACGAGGTTACCGAAGGCTTGGCCGAGCATCCGCAGGTCGTAAAGGCCGAGCAGCGGCTGGTCGCCGAGATCGACCTCGAAGCGGACCCCGTGGTCACCCATCTCCCGCATGAAGACGGCCTCGCGAAGCGCCTCGCGCAGATCGCGCGGCTCCATCGTCGGCTTAGGCATGCGGGCGAAGGTCGAGAACTCGTCGACCATCCGGCCGATGTCGGAGACCTGCCGGACGATCGTCTCGATGCAGCGGTCGAAGACCTCGCGGTCCGTCTCGATCACCTTGCCGTAGCGCCGACGGATCCGCTCGGCCGAGAGCTGGATCGGCGTCAGCGGGTTCTTGATCTCGTGCGCGATGCGCCGCGCGACGTCGGCCCAGGCCGAGGAGCGCTGCGCCTCGACGAGATCGGTGATGTCGTCGATCGTCAGCACCGCCGAGGCGCTGCCGTCGACCTCGTCGGTCGCGGTGACACGGACGTCGAGCGTCCGGTCGCGGTCGCCGACGCGCAGCTTCAGCTGCTCCTGATGCTCGTGGCGCCTCGTACCGGCGGCGGCCTCGGCGATGCGCGCGAGGTCCGGAAAGAGCGCCGCCAGGTTCCGACCGACCGCGGTCTGCGCCGCGGTCGCGAGGATCCGCTCGGCGGACGGGTTGATCATGGTGATCGTCCCGTTGGGCTCGACGCCGATCACGCCGACCGTCACGCTCGAGAGCACCGCCTCGGTGAAACGTCGCCTCTCGTCGATCACGTCCTTCGCCTGGACCAGCTCGGACCGCTGGCTTCGCAGCTGCCGGATCATGTTGTTGAAGGTGTTCGACAGGGCAGCGACGTCGCCGTCCGAATTCCGGACGGGCACCGAGACCGCGAGATTGCCGTCGCTCACCTCGTCGGCGGCGTTGATGAGGAGGCGGATCGGTCGCACCAGCCTGTCGGCGACGCCGATGCCCGTCCAGATCGCCGACAGGAGCACGATGAGCGTGATGCCGAGGTAGAGCAGCGCGAACGCGACCTGAAGACCGAAGCGGTTGGAGCGCAGGCCGTTATATTCGGCAGTGCCCTCCTCCGTCATGCGCAGCGCCTGGATCACGTCCGGGTCGACGGCGCGCAGCGTGTAGAGGAAGGCGTCGTCGATCTCGCGCAGCTTGTACATCGAGCCGACGAGGTTGGTGACGCCCGGCGGAATGAAGACGAGGTTGCCTTGCGCCGCCTGTTCGAGCGCGTCGCGCGGCGGAGCCGGCAGCGGCTGGTCGTTGGGCAGGTCCGCCTTCATGAAGGGCGTGCCGTCCGCCGTCAGGAGCTGCGCGCCGAGCATCGAGCGGCCCTTCGCCTGCTCCGTCATGAAGGCGCGGAAGCCCGTCCGATCGAGATCGAAGATGCGGCGGCGCAGATCCAGGTCGTAGGCCATGGATAGCGTCGAGCCCTGAAGGTTCCGGGCGTTCTCGTTGACGTAGGCCCGGGCGACGTTGATCGAGGACTCGACGATGGAGCGAGTGCGATTCTCGAACCAGCGGTCGAGGCCGAGATCGAGCGTGATCGAGGCCACGATGGCGACGAGGATCGCCGGGAGCGAGGCGACGATCCCGAAGAGGACAACGATGCGCACGTGAAGGCGCGAGGCGGCCTTTCCCGCGCGCCGGGCCTTCACCACCCGCGCGAGCTCCCGGCCGATGAGGCCGCACAGAACCAGCGCGAAGCCGCCGTTCACCACCGTCGCGACCGTCACGACGGTGTCGGTGGGCGCAATCGGCGTCATTCCCATCAGGACGACGAAGGAGATCGCCCCCGTCACCAGCGCGCCGACCACGGCGATGATGCCGGGGATCAGCATGAAGCGCCGGCGCTCCGGGCGCAGCGGGAACATGGAGTGGTCGTGGGCGGTGTGCGTTGTCATAGACCGACGCTTTTATGGCGATCAGTTGCCATGAAGCAACGCATTGTGGCCAAACCACAACGAACTTGCCAGAATTTTTCGTCGGGTACCGCCCGGGCTCAGCGGATCGAGCGGACCACGGAGATATCGAGGTCGCGGATCTTCTTGCGGAGCGTGTTGCGATTCACGCCGAGAAGATCGGCCGCCTTGACCTGGTTGCCGCGCGTCGCGGCCAGGGCTGCGGCGACGAGCGGATACTCCACCTCCTTCAGAATGCGGGCGTGAAGCCCCGGCGGCGGCAGCTGGTCGCCGAAGGAGGAGAAGTAGTCCGACAGATATCGCTCCACCGCGGCCGACAGGTCGATGGGCTCGGAACCGTTGGGATCGGCCGGCGAGCTGCGCGCCAGATCGTTGGTGAGCTCGTGCTCGACGATCTCGGCCGAAATCTCGTCCTGCGGATACAGCGCCGAGAGCCGGCGGACGAGGTTCTCGAGCTCGCGCACGTTGCCGGGCCACGAATAGCGGCGCATCACGTCGAAAGCGCCCTGGCTCAGCGTCTTGCGCGGCAGTCCCTCCTTCTGCACCTCCTGGAAGAAGTGTCGGGCGAGATCGGGAAGGTCTTCGATGCGCTCGCGCAGCGGCGGGAGCCGCAGCGGCACGACGTTCAGCCGGTAGAACAGGTCCTCGCGGAAGAAGCCGCGCTGGATCAGCTGGCGCAGGTCCTTGTTCGTCGCGGCGACGATTCGCACGTCGGTCGCGATCGAGGTGCGCCCGCCGACGGCCGTGTACTCGCCCTGCTGGAGGACGCGCAGCAGCCGCGTCTGCGCCTCCATCGGCATGTCGCCGATCTCGTCGAGGAACAGCGTTCCGCCTTCCGCCTGTTCGAAGCGGCCGCTCGCGCGGTTCTGCGCGCCGGTGAAGGCGCCCTTCTCGTGGCCGAACAGCTCCGATTCGATGAGGTCGCGCGGGATCGCCGCCATGTTGATGGCGACGAAGGGCCCCTTACGGCGGCGTCCATAGTCGTGGAGCGCGCGGGCGACGAGCTCCTTGCCGGTTCCCGACTCGCCGGTGATGGTGACGGTCAGGTCCGTCTGCATCATGCGCGCCAGCGCCCGGTAGATGTCCTGCATGGCCGGCGAGCGGCCGACGAGCGGCATCGCCTCGCCCAGGTCCTCGCCATTGCCGACCTTGGCGGCGTTCTTCGGCTCGGACAGCGCGCGCTTGGCGATCGAGACGAGCTCGGTCAGGTCGAAGGGCTTGGGAACGTAGTCGTAGGCGCCGTTCTCCGAGGCCTTGATGGCCGTCATGAAGGTGTTCTGCGCGCTCATCACGACGACCGGCAGGTCGGGACGCGTGTTCTTGATGCGCGGCAGGACGTCGAAGGCGTTGCCGTCGGGCATGAGCACGTCGGTGATGACGAGATCGCCCTCGCCGGCCGCGATCCATCGCCAGAGCGTCGCGATGTTGGAGGTGACGCGCACCTCGTAGCCGGCGCGCATCAGCGCCTGCGAGATCACGGTGCGGATGGCCGCATCGTCGTCCGCGACGAGGATCTGGGTGGTCATGTGTTTCCGTCCCCAAGGGTGGAAGCCGTGCGCCCGCGAGCGGGCTTGATGTCGGGATCCCCGCTGTCGCGCCAAGCGGGCATCAGGATGCGGAACAGCGTGTGCCCCGGCTGCGATTCGCATTCGATGACGCCGCCGTGGTCGCCGACGATCTTGGCGACGAGGGCGAGGCCGAGGCCCGAGCCGCTCGGCTTGGTGGTCACGAAGGGATCGAAGATGTTCTCGCGAATGTCGTCGGGCACGCCGCCGCCATTGTCCTCGACGAGGAACTCGAGCGGCAGCGTCACCTTGGTCTTGGAGCCCGGCACGGTCAGCCGCATGCCCGGGCGATAGGCGGTCGAGAGCTTGATCTCGGCGTCCTCGCGCGAGGCGACGGCCTCGGACGCGTTCTTCAGGAGGTTGATGAAGACCTGGACGAGCTGGTCACGATTCGCCAGCACGGGCGGCAGCGACGGATCGTAGAGCTCGGTGATCTTGAAGCCCCGGGCGAAGCCGCTTTTCGCCAGCGTCTTCACGTGCTCCAGCACCGAATGGATGTTGACCGCCGAGCGCTCGATCGGCCGCTGGTCGGAGAAGACTTCCATCCGGTCGACGAGCTTGACGATCCGGTCGCTTTCTTCCTGGATCAGCCGGGTCAGCACCCGGTCCTCGTCGCTCGCATTGGTTTCGAGGAGCTGGGCGGCCCCCTTGATGCCCGAGAGCGGGTTGCGGATCTCGTGGGCCAGCATGGCGGCGAGTCCGGTCACGGTCCGCGCCGCCGAGCGGTGCGTGAGCTGGCGGTCCATCTTCTCGGCGATCGAGCGCAGCTGGATCATGATCACGACGCGCTCCGGCGCGTCGGGCACGGTGGACACGTAGAGATCGACCTGCCGGTCGGATCCGAGGCGCGGCGAGGACACGTCGACGCGGTACTCGCTGATGCGCGAGCGCTCGCGCCGGACCTGCTCGACCAGCGAGAAGAGCGGGCTGTCCTCCGGGATGAAGTCGCTGAGTCGCCGTTTGGCGAGGTAGGCCGCGCCGGCCGAGAAGAACTGCTCGGCTTCCGAATTGGCGAAGACGAAGCGGTTGTCCGACCCGATCACCACGATCGGATGGGGCAGCGAGTTGAGCACCCAGTTCTGATGGGCTCCGTCGGCGGAGAATTCGGCGGGCGTCTTCACGGCTCAGGCAGCCTCCGAACGGGTCGCGGGACGGTGGAAGAAGGGCTCGACGTCGAAGGCGCTCGTGCCGGCGAACAGGCGGCGGAGCGTGCGCGTCAGGATGCCGGCGTCGGTGGCCGTCATCAGGGCGGCTCGGTCCCCGGCAAGACCCGGCGAAGGGTCGACGGACGCCAGCCGATCCAGGTACCAACCGAGGTGCTTGCGGGCGTGCCGGATGCCGGCCGGGACGCCGTAATGCTCCAGCATCGCCGCGTGATGGCCACAGACGAGGTCGCCGAGATCGACGGCGGCAAGGGCCGCGGCATCGACGGCGCCGCCGATCAGCGCCGGCAGCCAGGGCCGCCCCTGCGCGCCGCGCCCGGTCATCACGGCATCCGCGCCGCTCGCCGCCAGCATCGACGAGGCCTGCGCCGGGTCGATCAGGTCGCCGTTCGCGACGAGCGGAACCGGCACCGCCTCACGGACGCGGCGAATCGCATGCCAGTCCGCCTGCCCTTCGTAGAACTGGGCGCGGGTGCGTCCGTGCACGGTCACCATCGCCGCACCCGCCTCGACGGCGCGCCCGGCGATTTCAGGCGCGTTGAGGCTTTGCTCGTCCCAACCGAGCCGCATCTTCACCGTCACCGGAACGCAACCGGCCGCGCCGAGCACGGCATCGACGAGGCTGATGGCGATGTCGGGCTCGCGCATCAGGGCCGAGCCCGAGAGACCACCGACGACCTTCTTCGCTGGACATCCGAAGTTGATGTCGACGAGGTCGACGCCTCCGTCCACCAGCCGGCGCGTCGCCTCGGCCATCCAAGCGGGGTCGCGGCCCGCGAGCTGGACTGCATGAATGCCCTCGCCGTCGCGCATGGCGCGCAGTCGCGCCTCGTCGTTGCCCTTCGCGAGTTCACCGCTGGCAACCATCTCCGATACGACCATCCCGGCACCGAAGCCGCGCGCCAGACGCCGGAACGGCACATCCGTGATGCCGGACAGTGGTGCGAGGAACGCCCGGTTCGGCAGCGTCAAACAGCCGACGACGAGCGGCGCGATGAGGTTTTCAGCCCCCACCACGTCGCACATTCCATAGGCATCAGCCGTGGGTGTCGAAAATCGCGTCATTCAGGCGCAATGTAACCGGCAGTGCTCATAATACAAGCAGTTTGCGGCCATGCCTGCCCTTCCGCTAATGCATTGCGCATGAGCACGACCGGATATACACCGCCCCCCCGAATCGCCGCTCTCATCGTGGCTGCCGGCCGCGGAGAGCGCGTGGGAACGCCGGCCGAGGGGCCGAAACAGTATCGGCTGCTTGGCGGCGAGGCCATGATTCGGCGCACCTTGCGGACGTTCCGCGAGCATCCAGCCGTGACGACGATCGAGATCGTCATTCACCCCGACGACGAAGACCTGTGCGCCGAGGCGCTGGGCCGCGACGCCGAGAGCGTCCGGATCAGCCATGGCGGCGCAACGCGGCAGGAGTCGGTGCGGAAGGGGCTGGAAAGCCTCGCGGCGACTGCACCGGACATCGTTCTGATCCAGGATGCCGCGCGCCCCTTCGCCAGCCCGGCCGTGATCGACCGCACCCTCGCGGCGATCGCATCCGGCACCGGGGCCCTGCCGACGGTGCCGCTCACCGATACGGTGAAGGAGGCGGCCGGCCGGCAAGTCGTGAAGACCCTCGACCGATCGCGCCTCTATGCCGCCCAGACACCTCAGGGCTTTCGATTCGAGGAGATCCTCGCGGCCCACCGCCGCGCGGCAGCGGCCGACTCGCAGACCTTCACCGACGACGCATCCATCGCGGAATGGGACGGCCTTGCCGTGCGCCTCGTTGAAGGCGACCCCGCCAACGTGAAGATCACCACCGCGCAGGACCTCGCCCAGGCACGGGCACGCTTCGGAGACGCCCCCATGATCGACGTTCGAACCGGCAACGGCTACGACGTTCACCGCCTCGTCGACGGAGACCACGTCACGCTGTGCGGGGTCCGCATCCCCCACGATCGGGCGCTCGACGGGCATTCCGACGCGGATGTCGGTCTGCACGCGTTGACCGACGCCCTCCTCGCGACCTGCGGCGCCGGCGACATCGGCGACCACTTCCCGCCCTCCGATCCGCAATGGCGCGGCGCCCCGTCGCGCATCTTCGTGGAAAAGGCGGTCGCCGTCGTCGCCGCGGCGGGCGGCCGGATCTGCAATGCCGACATCTCGCTCATCTGCGAGGCGCCGAAGATCGCGCCGCATCGCGAGGCCATGCGCGCCGCCATCGCAGAAATGACCGGTTTGTCTCTCGAGCGCGTGTCGGTGAAGGCAACCACGAACGAGACGATCGGCTTCGTCGGGCGCCGCGAGGGAATCGCCGCCATCGCGACGGCGAGCGTCGTCTACGGGGAGAGCAGGTCGTGAGCACCGAGAGCCAAGCGAGCATCGCCGCGCTCGCCGCCCGCGTGATCGAGCTCTACACCCGAGCCGGTGCCGCGGTGGCAACCGCGGAGTCCTGCACCGGCGGCCTCGTCGCGGCAGCCCTGACGGAGATTCCCGGATCGTCCGCCGTCGTGGACCGCGGCTTCGTCACCTATTCCAACGAGGCGAAGCGGGACCTGCTCGGTGTCGATCCGGAAACGCTGTCGTCCCACGGAGCCGTATCGAAGCCCGTCGCCATCGCGATGGCGGAAGGCGCCCTGCGCGCCTCGCGTGCCAAGGCGACGGTCTCGATCACCGGCGTCGCCGGGCCCGGCGGCGGCAGCGCGGAGAAGCCGGTCGGCCTCGTCCATTTCGCATGTGCCGTGCGCGGCGGGGAAACCCATCATGTCGAGAAACGCTTCGGCGACATCGGCAGGGCGGCGGTGCGGACGGCCAGCGTCCGCACCGCCCTCGAACTCCTGATCGAGGCGGAGCAGTCAGGCGATCGCGGCTGACGAGGATCCGCCTGTGCCGTAGACTGCGTCCGCCCGCGCCTCGAAGGCTTCGGCGAAGCGGCGGAAGGCATAGTCGAACATCGAGCCCATCAGCAGCCCGAGCGTCCGACTCTTGAACTCGTAGTCGATGAAAAACCGCACCTCGCAGCCGCCATCGGCCGCCGGCTCGAAGGTCCAGCGGTTGTCGAGGTAGCGGAACGGACCGTCGACGTACTTCACCTCGATCCGACGCTCCGCCGGGTTCAGGAGAACCTGTGAGGTGAACGTTTCCCGCACCAGCTTGTAGGCGACCGTCATGTCGGCGATCAGCAGCGTCTTGTCGTCCCTCTCCCGGCGGGAGCGCACGGCGAGCCGCTGGCAAAGGGGCAGGAACTCCGGATAGGTCTCGACGTCCGCGACGAGCGCGAACATCTGGTCGGGCGAATGGCGGACGCGGCGCGTCGTTTCGAATGTCGGCATTCCCGCCCTACTCCGCAGCGATCGCAGGCGCGGACCGGGCGAGACGCGCTGCCTTCAGCCGCTCGAAGTCCTCGCCGGCATGGTGGGAGGAGCGCGTCAGCGGGCTCGATGCGACGACCAGGAAGCCCTTCGTCAGGCCGATCGTCTTGAACGACTCGAACTCCTCCGGCGGCACGTAGCGCATCACCGCATGGTGCTTGCGCGTCGGCTGCAGGTACTGGCCGATGGTCATGAAGTCGACGTCGGCGGTCCGCAGGTCGTCCATGAGCTGGAGCACCTCGTTCCGCTCCTCCCCGAGGCCGACCATGATGCCGGACTTGGTGAAGATCGTCGGGTCGAGCTCCTTCACCCGCTGCAGCAGCCGGATGGAGTGGAAGTAGCGGGCGCCGGGCCGCACCTTCAGGTACTTCGACGGCACGGTCTCCAGGTTGTGGTTGAAGACGTCCGGCTTGGCCGCGACGACGACCTCCAGGGCGCCCGGCTTGCGCAGGAAGTCCGGCGTCAGGATCTCGATGGTCGTGTTCGGGGCCGCGGCGCGAATGGCGCGAATGGTGCGGGCGAAGTGCTCTGCGCCGCCATCCGCCAAGTCATCGCGGTCGACCGAGGTGATCACGACGTGGGACAGGCCCATCTTCGCGACGGCACGGCCGACGCTTGCCGGCTCGTCCTCGTCCAACGCGTTCGGAAGTCCGGTCGCGACGTTGCAGAAGGCGCAGGCGCGCGTGCAGATGCCGCCCATGATCATGAAGGTCGCGTGCTTCTTCTCCCAGCATCCACCGATGTTGGGGCAGCCCGCTTCCTCGCAGACCGTCACGAGACGGTTCTCTTTGACGATCTCGCGGGTCTCGAAGTAGCCCTTGGAGACCGGCGCCTTGACGCGGATCCAATCCGGCTTGGGCAGAACCTCCGTGTCCGGGCGGTTCGCCTTTTCGGGATGCCGGGGCCGGGGCGCTGCCCCGGCCTGGGCGCGGTTGTCGAGGACGGTGACCATGGATTTTATCTAGGCCCCGTCCCCGTCCGATGCAATCGGATCGTCAGACCCTGCGGCCGCGGAACGCCCGGAAGATCGCGATGAGGATGCAGGCGCCAATGAAGCCCGTGATGAGGTAGGCGATCCAGCCGATACCGATGAGATTCGGCGCCACGGCCGCCAGGATCGCGTTGAGCAGCACCGCCCCGACGATGCCGAGGATGATGTTCATGAGAACGCCCATGTCGGACTTCATGAACTGCTCCGCGAGCCAGCCCGCGATGCCGCCGATGATGATCGCGCCGAGCCAGCCGACGCCGTTCGTATTCCAGTCCATTCCCGCCTCCAGTGGAGAAGTCACTTCGGGACTGGACATTGGGCGCAGGCGTGGCGAGGCAAGATGTCGCGCGGAGAAATAGCTTCATCTTGCTTCGCATCGCTGTGGACAAGCTCGGCCCATATCTTCGGCGGTCAAGGTAAAGCGCGTTTGCCGTTAGGCGCTCACGCTTGCTGTCGCCGTCACATGTGAATGACGCGGCCGTAGGCGTCGAGGACGCTCTCGTGCATCATTTCGGACAGGGTTGGATGCGGGAAGACCGTGTGCATCAGGTCCTCCTCCGTCGTCTCCAAGCCCATAGCGATGACGAAGCCCTGGATGAGCTCGGTGACTTCCGCGCCCACCATGTGGGCGCCGAGCAGTTCGCCGGTCTTGGCATCGAAGATCGTCTTCACGAGCCCCTCGGGCTCGCCGAGCGCGATGGCCTTGCCGTTGGCGATGAACTTGAAGCGGCCGACCCTGACCTCGCGGCCCGCTTCCTTGGCCTTGGCTTCGGTCAGGCCGACGCTCGCCACCTGCGGCTGGCAATAGGTGCAGCCGGGGATCTGCGACTTCTCCATCGGGTGCGGGTGCAGGCCCTTGATCGCCTCGACGCAGATCGTGCCCTCGTGCTCGGCCTTGTGGGCCAGCATCGGCGGGCCCGCGACGTCGCCGATGGCGTAGACGCCCTCGACGTTGGTGCGGCCGTAGGCGTCGACCTTGACGATGCCGCGCTCGATCGCGACGCCGACGCCTTCGAGGTTCAGCCCCTCGGTGTTGCCTTGGACGCCGACTGCGGAAATCAGCTTCTCGGCACTCAGCACCTGGGATTTGCCGCCGACCTCGACCGTCGCCTCGACGCCGCCCGCGGTCTTCACGACCTTGGCGACCTTCGCGTCGGTCAGGATCTTGATGCCCTGCTTCTCGAACTGCTTGCGTGCGACCGCCGCGACCTCGGCGTCCTCGACGGGCAGGATCTGCGGCAGGAGCTCGATCACCGTCACCTCCGCGCCCATGGTGCGGTAGAAGGAGGCGAATTCGATGCCGATGGCGCCCGAGCCCATGACGAGCAGCGACTTCGGCATGGACGCCGGCTTCATCGCCTCGAAATAGGTCCAGATCTTTTCGCCATCCGGCTCGATGCCCGGCAGGACGCGCGGACGGGCCCCCGTCGCCACGATGACGTGGCCAGCCTTGTAGGTGCCGTGGCCGAGCGCGCCCTTCGGCACCGGGTTCTGCGGCTGGACGGCTGGCTTCGTCGGCTCGCCAACCTCGACCTCGACCGGACTGCCCTTGCCCGCTTTGGTGATCTTGGCCTGGCCCCAGATGATGTCGATCTTGTTCTTCTTCATCAGCCCGGCGACGCCGCCGTTGAGCTGCGCCGAGACGCCGCGCGAGCGCTTCACCACCGCGGCGATGTCGAAGGACGGCTTGGGAATGTTCAGGCCGTAGTTCGCGCCGTGCTCGGCATAGTGGAAGATCTCGGCCGAGCGCAGCAGCGCCTTGGTCGGGATGCAGCCCCAGTTGAGGCAGATGCCGCCCATGTGCTCGCGCTCGACGACGGCCGTCTTGAAGCCCAGCTGCGCCGCGCGGATCGCCGCGACGTAGCCGCCCGGCCCGCCGCCGATGACGATGATGTCGTAGGTATCAGCCATGAGGAAGGCTCCTTGGCGCGAGGGTCGAGAAGAGCGGAGAGGCGATCAGGCGTCGTCGGACAGGAGGTCGCGGACCAGCGGCACTAGCGCCTCGCCGAGGCGGCGGGTGTTCTGCGCGTCGAGGTGGATGCCGTCGAGCGAGGTGCATTCGCAGTGCTCGGAGGCGTCGAGCATGGCGCAGCCGTATTCCTCGGCGACCTTGGTCACCGCCGAGCGGAAGTGCTGCGACTCCTCGACGCCGTGGCCGAAGAGCAGGGCGAAGTCCGGCTCCAACGTTTCCACGAACATCGGCGGCGCGACGAGCAGGATCTTCGGAACCTTGTAGCCGCGCTGATAGGGAAAGAACTGGATGATCTCGACGATCCGCTCCAGCCCCTGGCGCGACTCGAACACGCGCCCGCCGCCGGTGTGCCGCTTCAGGTCGTTGGTGCCGAGAAGCACGATCACGAGGTCGAGCGGCTGTTGCGCGGAGAGCGCCGTCGCCAGCGTCTTCGAGCCGTTGCGCTCCGCCGGAGCCGTCAGGTCGTCGAAGGTCGTGGTGCGCCCGTTTAGGCCGTCGGCGACGACGTGGAAGCCCTCGCCGAGGCCGGATGCGAGCACGTTGGGCCAGCGGTTCTCGAAGGCGTGGCGCAGCCCCGTCTCCGCGTCGTAGCCCCAGGTGAGCGAGTCGCCGAAGCAGAGGATCTGTCGCATCGCCCCGGCTCCCTCAGACCAGCATCGACATCGGGCTCTCGACGAAGCCCTTGAAGGCCTGGAGCAGCTCGGCGCCGAGCGCACCGTCGACCGCCCGGTGATCGGTTGAGAGCGTCACGCTCATGACGTTGGCGACGACCACCGCACCGTTCTTCACCACCGCCCGCTGCTCGCCAGCACCGACCGCGAGGATCGTCGCGTGCGGCGGATTGACGATCGCGGCGAAGTCGCGGACGCCGAACATGCCGAGGTTCGAGACCGCCGTCGTGCCGCCCTGGTACTCCTCGGGCTTCAGCTTGCGGGCGCGGGCCCGCTTAGCGAGGTCCTTCATCTCGTTGGAGATGGTGGAGAGCGTCTTTTCCTCGGCGCGCCGGATGATCGGCGTGATGAGGCCGCCCTCGATCGAGACGGCGACGCCGACATCGGCATGGCGGTGCTTGAGCATGGCCGCGTCCGTCCAGGACACGTTGGCGTTCGGCACGGCCTTGAGGGCCAGCGCCATCGCCTTGATGACCATGTCGTTGACCGACAGCTTGTAGCCCGGCCGATCGCCCGCCTCCGACTTCACGTTCGGCGCCGCGTCGTTGAGCTGCTTGCGCAGCGCGAGCAGCGCGTCGAGCTCGACGTCGACGGTGAGATAGAAGTGCGGGACGGTCTGCTTCGACTCGACGAGGCGCTTGGCGATCGTCTTGCGCATGCCGTCATGCGGCACGGTCTCGAAGGATCCCTCGGGGAAGAGCTTGCGCACGGCCTCGTCGGAAGCCGGCTTGGCAGCCGGAGCCGCAGTTGGAGTGGCGGCCGGAGCAGCCTCGGCCTTCGGGGCGGATGCCGCGGCCGGCACCTTCGTCGCGCCGCCCTTGGCGGCGGCCTCGACGTCCGCCTTCACGATGCGGCCATGCGGACCGGAGCCCTGCACGGCGGAGAGATCGATGCCGCCCTCCTTGGCGAGGCGGCGCGCCAAGGGCGAGGCGAAGACGCGCCCGCCGGAGCCGCCGGACGCCTTGGCTTCCGCGCCGCCGGCCGAGCCGGTCGTTCCGCCGCTCTCCGAGCGGGCATAGCCCTGCATTTCCGGATTCTTCGCGTCGGCGGTCGAGCCCACCACGGCGTCGTCGGCCTTCGGGCCTGTCGAAGCGGAAGCACCGCCCTGCGGCTTCGCCTCGCCACCCGAACTGCCCGCCGAGGCTGCCGCGTCGGCGCTCTCGCCTTCGGCGGCCAGGATCGCGATCACCGCGTTGACCTTCACGCCCTCGGTGCCGGCGGGCACGACGATCTTGGCGACGGTGCCCTCGTCGACGGCCTCGACCTCCATGGTCGCCTTATCGGTCTCGATCTCGGCGATGATATCGCCGGAGGAAACCTTGTCGCCTTCCTTCACCAGCCACTTGGCGAGGTTGCCCTCTTCCATGGTCGGCGACAAAGCGGGCATCGTGACGTTGATCGGCATCGGGATCCCTCCTCAATGGCCCTTTCGCCGGGCGTGATGTTCGTTCGCGTGGGCGGCGAGGCTCGCGAGGTGGCGCGACCAGCCGTCCCTGTGCTGCTGCATGAGTTCGCCGCGCGCCGCTTCCGGCGCGAGGTGCCAGCCCTGGTGCTCGACGGTGACTTCGGTGCCGCCGTCGACGGGCTTCAAAGAGACCGACACGACCGTGTCGAAGGTCCAGTCCTCGTCGGCCCACACCATGACGAAGCCGACCGGGGGATGGTAGGCCGTCACCTGAGCCCGCGTGACCTTGTTCTGCCCCGTCGGATCGCGCCACGGCTCGACGAAGTGGCCGTCGAGCCGGGCATCGAAGTGCACGTGCTCGTGCCACCAGTGCTTGAAGCAGTCGGGATTGGTGAGGCAGCCCCAGATGTCCTCCGGGGCGCCCTCGACCTGCTGCACGATGACGAGGACCTCGCCAGCCTCGGCGGTCACTTCGACCTTCACCTGCGGCGGCTGACCCTCGTCCATCGCGATCAGGACCGGTAGCAGACGGCCTTGACCGCCTCGATGACCTCCTTGACGGAGGGAAGCGCCAACTTCTCGAGATTGGCGGCATAGGGCATCGGGACGTCCTTGCCGCAGATCTTCAAGACCGGCGCGTCGAGATGATCGAAGGCGTGGACCATCAGCTCGGAGGCGATGTGCGAGCCGACCGAGCTCTGCGGCCAACCTTCCTCGACGGTCACGCAGCGGTTGGTCTTCTTCACCGAGCGGATCACCGTCTTCATGTCGAGCGGACGGATGGTGCGCAGATCGACGATCTCGGCGTCGATCCCGTCCTTCGTCAGCTCCTCAGCGGCCTTGACCGCGTAGGTCATGCCGATGCCGAAGGAGACGATCGTGACGTCCTTGCCCTTGCGGTGGATGCGGGCCTTACCGATCGGCACCGTCCAGTCGTCGAGCTTGGGCACCTCGAAGGACTGGCCGTAGAGGATCTCGTTCTCGAGGAACACGACCGGGTTCGGATCGCGGATGGCCGACTTCATCAGGCCCTTCGCGTCGGCGGCGGTGTAGGGCATGACGACCTTGAGGCCCGGCACCTGGCCGTACCAGGCGGCGTAGTCCTGGCTATGCTGCGCGGCAACGCGGGCCGCCGCGCCGTTCGGCCCGCGGAACACGATCGGGCAGCCCATCTGGCCGCCGGCCATGTAGAGCGTCTTGGCGGCCGAGTTGATGATCTGGTCGATCGCCTGCATGGCGAAGTTGAAGGTCATGAACTCGACGATGGGCTTGAGGCCCGCGAAGGCCGCGCCGACGCCAAGGCCGGCAAAGCCGTGCTCGGTGATCGGGGTGTCGACCACGCGGCGGGCGCCGAACTCCTCGAGAAGACCCTGGCTGATCTTGTAGGCACCCTGATATTCCGCAACTTCCTCGCCCATGAGGAAGACCTTCTCGTCGAGGCGCATTTCCTCGGCCATGGCGTCGCGAAGCGCTTCGCGCACCGTGGTCGTGACCATCTCGGTGCCTTCCGGCACTTCGGGCGTCTCGCCGTCGACATCGTCGGGCTCGGGGTGCTTCATGCCCTCGGCGGGCACGGTGCGCTGGGAGCCGGGCGCCGAGCCTTCGATCTTCTCGGACGTCGCCTTCTCGCCGGCGATGTCCTCCTGGCTCGCCGCAGCCTGCGCCTTCGGCGCCTCGGCCTTGTCGGCGTCGGCGGCCGATTCGCCCTCGCCGAGGAGGATCGCGATGACCGCGTTGACCTTCACGTTCTCGGTTCCGGCCGGCACCACGATCTTGCCGAGGGTTCCCTCGTCGACCGCCTCGACCTCCATGGTCGCCTTGTCGGTTTCGATCTCGGCGATGACGTCGCCGGGAGCGACGGTGTCGCCTTCCTGCTTGACCCATTTGGAGAGCGTGCCCTCCTCCATGGTCGGAGACAGGGCGGGCATCAGAATGTTGGTCGGCATGCCTTTGCCCCTCCCTTACTCAGCGGCCTGCGGTACGTCGTCGGCGTAGATGTCAGTCCAGAGCTCGGACACGTCCGGTTCCTGGTCGTTCTGGGCGAAGTCGGCCGAATCGGCGACGATGTCACGGACGTCCTTGTCGAACGCCTTCACGTCGTCCTCGGACAGGCCATGGGTCTCGATCAGTCGGCGTTTGACCTGCTCGATCGGATCGCTCTCGGAGCGCATCTTCTGCACTTCGTCGCGCGAGCGATATTTGGCCGGATCCGACATGGAGTGTCCGCGATAGCGATAGGTCATCATCTCCAGGATGATCGGCCCCTCGCCCGAGCGGCAATGGTTGACGGCAAAGTCGCCGGCAGCCTTCACGGCGCGCACGTCCATGCCGTCGACTTTGATGCCGGGGATCTTGAAGGACACGCCGCGCTGCGAGAAGTCGGTCTCGGCCGAAGCGCGGTTCACCGAAGTGCCCATGGCATATCGGTTGTTCTCGATGATGTAGATCACCGGGAGCTTCCACAGCGAGGCCATGTTGAAGCTCTCGTAGACCTGGCCCTGATTGGCCGCGCCGTCGCCGAAATAGGTGATCGAGACCGAGTCGGTGCCGTTGTAGCGGTTCGCGAAGGCCAAACCGGTGCCGAGCGAGACCTGCGCGCCGACGATGCCGTGTCCGCCGAAGAAGTTCTTCTCCTTCGAGAACATGTGCATCGAGCCGCCCTTGCCCTTGGAGTAGCCGCCGCGGCGCCCCGTGAGCTCGGCCATGACGCCGCGCGCTTCCATGCCTGTCGCCAGCATGTGCCCGTGGTCGCGGTAGCCGGTGATGACCTGGTCGCCCTCCTTCATCGACATCTGCATGCCGACTACGACCGCTTCCTGGCCGATGTAGAGGTGGCAGAAGCCGCCGATGAAGCCCATGCCGTAGAGCTGGCCGGCCTTCTCTTCGAAGCGGCGGATGAGGAGCATGTCGCGATAGGCGCGAACGTCCTCATCCTTGCTGAACTCGGCCGGAGCCGGCGCGTCGAGGCGCGGGGCCAGGGCGGCGGAATGACCCGCACCGTTGGCAGCCGCGGCCGCTTGCTTGGATTCCTTGGGCGATGCCATGCTGCCTCCCCGCTTGACCCGAGTGGCGCGAACCACAATTTCCGGTGCAGTTATATGAGGTCGCCGGGTCGGCACAAGTCGGCGTGAAAGGATGAACCGGATTTCGGTTCATATGGCACTGCAGCATGATTTGAACCGGAATGCGGTTCAAAGATGCGGAGCTATTGCTATTTGAGGTTTTGAGGCACGCGCCCGGTCTCGCGTCGTAGTGTCAGCGGAGGATCGTGATCTCGTCCGCCGAAAGGAAGTTGAGCGACTGGCGGACACGCTCGTCGAGCATGTCGCGCTCCAGCGTTCCGTCCTCCAGAAGCCTAACTCGCTGCTCCAGATGCTCCCGGCGACGTGTCAGGGCGTAGCGCGCTTCCACGCGGGCTTCGAGCTGGCTCTTGAGCTCGGCCGTCGCAGCGAGGCCGTACTGGCCGTCCTGCGCGTGCGTGGAGAAGTACCCGAGACAGGCTAGAAGCACCGCCGGCACAACCAGGCGGGCAATCCAATTCTTCCGACGCTGAATGGTACGCATGTCGATCTCCGGGCGAACGTCACTTTCGCCTGATCGTCTTAAGCGGCAGTTAAGCCTGTCTCTCGCTCGCGGCAGAGACGCCGTCTGCGGATCATCGACGCCGCCGCATACAGAAAAGGGCTGCGGCACGTGCCGCAGCCCTCGCGATGATGCAGTGCGAAAAAGCTCCGGCTCAGCGCCGGCGCAGAATCGACCGGCCGGCGTAGATCGCCTGGTCGCCCAGCTCCTCCTCGAGTCGCAGGAGCTGGTTGTACTTGGCGAGCCGATCCGAGCGGGCGAGCGAGCCCGTCTTGATCTGTCCGCAATTCGTCGCGACGGCGAGGTCGGCGATCGTCGAATCTTCGGTTTCGCCGGACCGGTGCGACATGACGGCGGTGTAGCCGGCGCGATGCGCGACGTTGACCGCGTCAAGCGTCTCGGACAACGAGCCGATCTGGTTGACCTTCACCAGGATGGAGTTCGCGACGCCCTTCTCGATGCCTTCGCGCAGGCGTGCCGAGTTGGTCACGAAGAGATCGTCGCCGACGAGCTGAACGGTGTTGCCGACCCTGTCGGTGAGCGTCTTCCAGCCCGCCCAATCGTCCTCGGCCATGCCGTCTTCGATCGAGATGATGGGATAGGCGGCGCAGAGCTCGGCGAGGTAGCCGGCCATCTCGTCGGCCGAGAGCTTCCGTCCTTCGCCTTCCAGGTCGTAGACGCCGTTCTTGAAGAACTCCGTCGACGCGCAGTCGAGCGCCAGGAAGACCTCTTCGCCGGGCTTGTAGCCGGCCTTCTCGATCGACTGCATGACGAAGTCGAGGCCGGCCTTGGCGGATGCCAGATTCGGCGCGAAGCCGCCCTCGTCGCCGACATTGGTGTTGTGGCCGGCGGCCTTCAACGCCTTCTTCAGCGTATGGAAGATTTCGGCGCCCATGCGCAGGCCCTCGCGAAAGCTTTCCGCGCCGACCGGCATGATCATGAATTCCTGGAAGTCGATCGGATTGTCGGCATGGGCGCCGCCGTTGATGATGTTCATCATCGGCACGGGCAGGACCTGCGCCGAGGCGCCCCCGACATAGCGGTAGAGCGGCAGGCCGGCCGATTCGGCCGCCGCCTTGGCGACCGCGAGCGACACGCCGAGGATGGCGTTGGCGCCGAGGCGGCTCTTGTTCGGCGTTCCGTCGAGCGAGCGCAGCACCGAATCGATGCGGATCTGGTTCTCGGCCTCGAAGCCGACGATCGATTCGACGATCTCGGTGTTCACGGCTTGAACGGCCTGGAGAACGCCCTTGCCGCCGTAACGCTCGTCGCCGTCGCGCAGCTCGACCGCCTCGTGGGCGCCCGTCGAGGCACCGGAGGGCACGGCCGCGCGGCCCATGGAGCCGTCTTCGAGAACGACGTCGACCTCGACGGTCGGATTGCCGCGGCTGTCGAGAATCTCGCGCGCGATGATGTCGATGATGGCGGTCACGGGTGCCCACTCCTTGGCTGGTGGCAAAGACGCTCCGCCCCGGGCTTCTAGAGGAAGCCGGAGCGGAGCGAAACCGGGCACTCGGGTTTCAATCGATTCTTAGCCGACGACGGGCTCACACGAGCCGCGAGCGCTCCAGCGCCGCCGCGATGAAGCTGGCGAAAAGCGGATGCGGGTCGAAGGGCCGCGACTTGAGCTCGGGGTGGTACTGGACGCCGATGAACCAGGGATGGTTCTCGAGCTCCACCGTTTCCGGCAGCAACCCGTCGGGCGACATGCCGGCGAAGCGCAGGCCGCAGGCTTCAAGAGGCGCTCGGTAGGCGCGGTTCACCTCGTAGCGGTGCCGGTGCCGCTCCTCGATCTCGGTCGAACCGTAGATCTCGGCGATTCGCGATCCCGGAGCGAGGTTCGCCTTGTAGGCGCCGAGACGCATCGTGCCACCGAGGTCGCCCTCCTTGGCGCGCTGCTCCAGCTCGTTGCCGCGCAGCCACTCGGTCATCAGGCCGACCACGGCTTCCTCGGGGTGACCGAACTCCGTGGAGCCGGCACCCTTGATGCCGGCCAGCGAGCGCGCCGCTTCGATCACCGCCATCTGCATGCCGAAGCAGATGCCGAAATAAGGCACGTCGCGCTCGCGCGCGAACTTCGCCGCCAGGATCTTGCCTTCCGAGCCGCGCTCGCCGAACCCGCCCGGCACGAGGATGCCGTTGACGCGCTCGAGATAGGGCGCGGGATCCTCGTTCTCGAAGACCTCCGACTCGATCCAGTCGAGATTGACGCGCACTCGATTGGCGATGCCGCCGTGCTGCAGCGCCTCGATCAGCGACTTGTAGGCGTCCTTGAGGCCCGTGTACTTGCCGACGACCGCGATCGTCACCTCGCCTTCCGGGTTGCGGATGCCGTCGACCACCTGCGTCCAGCGGGCGAGCTGCGGCTTGGGCGCCGGATCGATGCCGAAGGCCGCGAGCACTTCCGTGTCGAGGCCTTCCTTGTGATAGGCGGTCGGCACTTCGTAGATCGTCGAGACGTCGAGGGCCTGGATGACGGCCGTCTCGCGCACGTTGCAGAAGAGGCTGAGCTTGCGCCGCTCCTCGCGCGGGATCGGCCGGTCGGCGCGCACTAGGAGGATGTCGGGCTGGATGCCGATTCCGCGCAGCTCCTTGACGGAGTGCTGGGTCGGCTTCGTCTTCAGCTCGCCCGCCGACGGAATGTAGGGCATCAGCGTCAGGTGGACGTAGACGGCGCCGTTGCGGGGCAGGTCGTTGCCGAGCTGCCGGATCGCCTCCATGAACGGCATCGCCTCGATGTCGCCGGCCGTGCCGCCGATCTCGCAGATGACGAAGTCGAACTCCTCGTTGCCGTCGAGGACGAAGGCCTTGATGGCGTCGGTGACGTGCGGAATGACCTGCACCGTGGCGCCGAGGAAATCGCCGCGCCGCTCCTTGGCGATCAGCTCCTGGTAGATCCGGCCGGTGGTGATGTTGTCCATCCGGTTGGCTGAGCGGCCGGTGAAGCGCTCGTAATGGCCGAGGTCGAGATCCGTCTCGGCACCGTCGTCGGTGACGAAGACCTCGCCGTGCTGCGTCGGGCTCATCGTGCCCGGATCGACGTTGAGGTAGGGGTCGAGCTTGCGAAGCCGGACGCGGTAGCCGCGGGCCTGGAGCAGCGCGCCCAAGGCCGCTGCCGCGATGCCCTTTCCGAGTGAGGAAACCACGCCGCCGGTGATGAAGATGTATCGCGCCATGGGCCTTCCCGATACTGCCTGCCGCTCGAATCCGCCAGTGCCGAACGGCATCCAAACAAAAGGAAACGGGACGCGCACGGGCGTCCCGTCACATGTTTCAAGTCGCGCCCTCGTGTCGGCGCGAGCCGCGTTCCGCGGCGATCAGGGCTGCTGAGCCGGAGCCCCGTTCGCAGCCGGTGCCGCCTGATCGGCCGGCGCAGGCGTCGCCGTCGGGGCGCTCGGAGCCGGAGCTTCGGGCGCCGCCGCCTCGGGGGTCGGAGCCGGAGCCGGAGCCGTGGTCGCAGCCGGCGCTTCGGCAGCCGGGGCGGTCGTCGACGGAGCCGGCGCGGCGGCCGGAGCCTGTGCCGGGGCCGCGTCGCCGACGGGAGCCGCCGGAGCGCTCGGCGCCGCGGGTGCGGTGGATGCAGAGTTGCCGCCCGGAAGCTCGCCGAGATTGTTCAGGAGATCGGTCGTCCCGAGGCCGGCGCCCGGCGCGGCGCCGCCCTGCTGCGGCTGCGCGCCGCCGACACCGTCGAAGATGTCGCCGCGCTGACCGCCATAGCCCGCGAGAAGCGCAAGCGCGATCGAGGTCAGGAAGAAGATGCCGGCGAGGATCGCCGTCGTGCGCGTCAGCGCATTGGCTGCGCCGCGGGCCGTCATGAGACCGCCTCCGCCGCCGCCGATGCCGAGCGCGCCGCCTTCGGACCGCTGCAGGAGAACGACCACGACGAGGGCCAGCACGACCATCAGGTGGATGATGATGAGAACGGTTTCCATGCGGCCTTGCTACGCAGCGTCTTCTTGAGGATGCGGCCTTCTATCGAAGCTTTGCCCGGTTTCCAACCGCTTTCGCGGTCGGGACACTGCGGCTCAGCCCCGCGGCGCCGCCTCGCATATCGCGATGAAGTCCGCCGCCTTCAAGCTCGCGCCGCCGACAAGGGCGCCGTCGACGTTCGCGACAGCCAGGAGTTCGGCCGCGTTGGACGGCTTCACGGAGCCCCCGTAAAGCAGACGGACCGCGCCGCCCTCGCCCGCGCCGAAGCGCTCTTCCAGCGTCCGGCGCATGAAGGCATGAGCGTCCGCGACATCGGCCACGGTCGGGGTGAGCCCCGTGCCGATCGCCCAGACCGGCTCGTAGGCGATCACGGTGTTGGCACCGGTGGCTCCGTCCGGGACGGATGCGGCGAGCTGGCGCCCGAGCACCGACAAGGTTTCTCCGCCCTTCCGCTCGGCCTCGGTTTCACCGATGCAGATCACGGCGACAAGCCCGGCATCCCAGGCGGCCTTCGCCTTGGCCGCGACGAGAGCGTCGGTTTCGCCGTGGTCCGCCCGCCGCTCGGAATGGCCGACGATCACGAAGCGGGCACCGAGATCGGCGAGCATGGGTGCAGACACGTCGCCGGTATGGGCGCCGCTCGCCGCCGTGTGGCAGTCCTGCCCGCCGAGCGCCAGCACCTCTCCGGCGGCCTCCACCGCCGCCGACAGGAGAGTCGCGGGCGGGCAGACCAGAAGGTCGACCGAGGCGGACAGGCCGCCGCGCGCGGCATCCACCATGGCCCGAAGCTCGCCGAGGCTCGCCCGCGTGCCGTTCATCTTCCAGTTTCCAGCGATCAGCGACCGGCGCGTCATTCGGCATTCCTCCGTGGATCGATCGACTGGGCTCTAGGATGTCGAGCCCGCGGAATCAATCTGAACGCCCGTGATCGACGCCGCCCTGCCCGTCTCGCTTGCGCGCCGATCCCCGACTTTCCTATTAGAGAGCGGAAAGAACGGGAGCGGAGCCGGCGCGAGGCCGGCGACGACCGCCATCGAGTCGGGAACGGATCTTCATGCTGCAGGGCTTGCGGAAGCTGGCGTCGGGTTGGGGAGCGAAGATCTTCTTCGGTCTCCTGGTGTTCAGTTTCGCTGTCTGGGGCATCGCCGACGTGTTCAGCGTGCGCCAACCCGACACCGTGGCGACGGCCGGCAACGCGGCCGTTTCCGTTCAGGAGTACGTTCTCACCGCCCAGCGCGTACGCTTTCCCATCGAGTCGCAGTTGCGCCGGCGCCTGTCGGCCGAAGAGAGCGAAATGTTCGGCCTCGATCAGGCCGTGCTCGGGCAGGTCACGGCCGCGGCCGTCCTCGACGCGCAGAGCCAGGCGATGGGGCTCGGCATGTCGGACGCGCAGCTCGGCCGGGAAATCGCGTCCGATCCGTCCTTCCAGGATCAGTCCGGCAACTTCTCGCGGGCGCTCTTTGCCGAATACCAGCGGCAGAGCGGCATGGCGGAGGGCCCCTTTCTCGACTGGCAGGAGAAGCTCGTCGAGCAGCGCCAGATCGCCGAGGCCGTGGCCGGCGGCACCTCGTTGCCGGCGGTCCTGCGCGACGCGGCCGGAGCCTATGCGGGCGAACGGCGCACGGTCGAGTATCTGTCGCTGCCGCCCGAACTCGCCGACCCCGTGCCGACCCCGGACGCGGCGGCCCTGCAGAGCTTCTTCGACCAGAACAAGCAGACCTACGCCGCTCCCGAATATCGCGCGGTCGACTACGCGATCCTGACGCCGCAGACGATCGCCGATCCGGAATCGGTGACGGACGAGGCGATCGAAGCGGACTACAACGAGAATATCGCCAACTTCCGCACGCCGGAGCGTCGGCGGATCCAGCAGCTCCTGTTTTCCAACCAGGCAGCGGCGGACGCTGCCAAGGCCAAGCTCGACGCCGGCACGCCGTTCGCCGACGTCGCGGCCGATGCGAGCCAGGGCGCCGCGTCGACGGATCTCGGCCTCGTGACGCGTGCCGAGATTCCGGATCAGGCGGTCGCCGAGGCGGCCTTCGGGCTCCCGCTCGGAGGCGTGTCGCCGGTCGTTTCGGGCACGTTCGGCCCCGCCATCGTTTCCGTGAGCGAGATCCAGGCCGAGGCCACGCGGCCCTTGTCCGAAGTCAGTGACGAGGTTCGTCAGGCCGTCGCGCTTGAGCAGGCCAGCGATCAGGCCGCCAACGCCTACCGCGCCTTCGAGGACGCGCGTGCCGGCGGCGCGCCGCTCGCCGAAGCCGCGAGCGCTGCCGGCCTGACGTTGCAGTCGATCCGGCAGATCGACGCGGCCGGGCGCGCGCCGGACGGCCAGCCCTTCGCCGACTTCCCCGGGAAGCAGCAGCTCGTCCAGCAGGCCTTCGAGAGCGATCAGGGCGTCGATAACCTGCCGATCGACATCGGCAATGGCGGCACGATCTTCTTCGAGGTCACCGGCATCGAACCCGCGCGCGACCGCGCCCTGGACGAGGTGCGCGACCGCGTGACCGCCGAGTGGACGGCTGCGGAGCGGACACGGCGCCTGGACGAGCGCGCCGCAGCGCTCAAGGCCGAGGCGGAGGCCGGCAAGCCGCTCGCCGACATCGCGGCCGAACTCGGGAACGGTGCCGCCGTGCAGACGGCGACGTCGATCACCCGGCAAAGCGGCACGGCCGAGCTGGGCCAGGCTGCGACGGCCGCCGCCTTTTCGGGCGGGCAGGGCCTAGTCACGACCGCTCCCGCTTCCGACGGTGTGGCCCGGCTCCTGATGCGGGTCACCGAAGTGGCGCCGCCGGCCGATCCCGCAGCCAGCGCCCCGGCGAACCAGGTACGGCAGATGACCACCGGCTTGGAGAACGATCTGTATTCCAGCTACGTCGCCGAGCTCCAGTCGATCTACCCGGTGCGCGTCTACCCCGAGGCCATCGAGCAGGCGAAGGCCGCCAGCCGATGAGCCTTTCGCTCAAGCCGTTCCTCGCCAAGGTCGCCTCCGGCGAGCCGCTCAGTCGGACGGAGGCGGAGGCCGCCTTCGGCATCCTGATGTCGGGCGAAGCGACTCCCTCGCAGATCGGCGGCTTCCTGATGGCGCTGCGAGTGCGCGGCGAAACGGTGGACGAGATGGCCGGCGCGGTCTCGGTGATGCGCGCCGCCATGCTGCCGGTGGCGGCGCCGGCCGGCGCGGTCGACATCGTCGGCACCGGCGGCGATCATGCGGGCACGCTGAACGTTTCCACCTGCGCGGCCTTCGTCGTCGCGGGCTGCGGCGTCACCGTCGCCAAGCACGGCAATCGCGCGCTCTCGTCCAAATCCGGCTCGGCCGACGTTCTCGCCGCGCTCGGCGTCGCGACGGAGCTGACGCCCAGGCAGATCGCCGAGACGATCGAGACGGCCGGCATCGGTTTCATGTTCGCGCCCTCGCACCACGCGGCGATGCGCTTCGTCGGGCCGAGCCGCGTCGAGCTCGGAACGCGCACGATCTTCAACCTTCTCGGCCCCATGGCCAATCCCGCGTCCGTCAAGCATCTTCTCGTCGGCGTGTTCTCGCCGGACTGGGTCCGACCGCTCGCCGAAACGCTGCGTGAACTCGGCGCCGAGAGCGCCTGGGTGGTCCATGGCGACGGTCTCGACGAGATGACCGTCACGGGCGAGACGCGGATCGCCGCGCTCGAGAACGGCACGATTTCCGAGATCTCGATCGAACCGGAAACCTTCGGCCTCGCGCGAGCGCCGCTCGACGCGGTCAAGGGCGGCGATGCCGCGCAGAACGCTCGAGCGCTTCGTGCCGTTCTCGATGGCGCGAGCGGCGCCTATCGCGACATCGTGCTTCTGAATGCCGGCGGCGCCCTTGTCGTGGCCGGCAAGGCGCCGGACCTCGCCGCCGGAATCGAGACGGCACGCCGCGCCATCGACGAGGGGCGCGCAAAAGTGGTGCTCAACCGCCTCGTCGCGGTTTCGAACAGCTTCGAGGAGCGCCCGGCATGACCGATATCCTGGAACGCATCGGCGCGTACAAGCGCGAGGAGATCGCGGCCGCCAAGATCGCCCGCCCGCTCTCGGCCGTCGAGGCGGAGGCTCAGGCCGCCGCGCCGCCGCGCGGCTTCGCCGCCGCCATCGAGGCGAAGCACGCGGACGGGGGCTTCGCACTGATCGCCGAGATCAAGAAGGCGAGCCCGTCCAAGGGCCTCATCCGCGCCGACTTCGATCCGCCCGCCCTCGCGCGCGCCTACGAGGCCGGCGGCGGCGCCTGCCTTTCGGTGCTGACCGACACGCCCTCGTTCCAGGGGCGCCCGGACTATCTCACGGACGCCCGGGCGGCCACAGGACTGCCGGCGCTGCGCAAGGACTTCATGTACGACACCTATCAGGTCGCGGAAGCACGGGCCTGGGGCGCCGACGCGATCCTCGTGATCATGGCCGCCGTCGACGACGCGCTGGCGGCGGACCTCGTCGCGGCCGCGGCGCATTACGGCATGGACGCGTTGATCGAGGTTCACGACGAGGCGGAGACCGAGCGGGCCCTGCGGCTGCCCTCGAAGCTCATCGGCGTCAACAATCGCAACCTCCGCAGCTTCGCGGTCGATCTTTCGACGAGCGAGCGGCTGTCGTCCCTGGTTCCCGACGACCGGATCCTCGTCGGTGAGAGCGGCATCTTCGTCCACGCAGACTGCGAACGGCTCGCGCGCAGCCGCATCCGCACCTTCCTCGTCGGCGAGAGCCTGATGCGCCAGGCGGATGTCGAGACAGCGACGCGCGCGCTGCTCCAGGGCGGCGCCGCCGCGGAGGCCGCGGCATGACCGACAAGGCCCTCACCCATCTGGCCGGCGACGGCACCGCCGCCATGGTCGACGTCGGCGACAAGGCCGAGACGGCTCGCGAGGCGCGGGCGGAAGGCTTGGTGATAATGGCCGCGGAAACGCTCGAGCTGATCCTCGACGCCAAGGCGAAGAAGGGCGACGTCGTCGGCGTCGCGCGCATTGCCGGCATCATGGCAGCCAAGCGGACCAGCGACCTCATCCCGCTCTGCCACCCTTTGATGTTGGACAAGGTATCGGTTGAGATCGAACCGGAACCCGCATTGCCGGGCCTCCGGATCACCGCGACGGCCAAGCTGACCGGCCGCACCGGCGTCGAGATGGAAGCGCTGACCGCCGTTTCCGTCGCCTGCCTGACCATCTACGACATGGCGAAGGCGGTCGACCGCTCGATGACGATCACGGGGATTCGCGTTCTCGCCAAATCCGGCGGTCGCTCGGGCGATTGGTCGGCCTGATGAGCTCGCCGGGCCTGATCCCGGTCGACGAGGCGCTTCGGCGGCTGTTGGCGGATGTGGAGCCCATCCCGGAGACCGACGAGGTGTCGCTTGCCGAAGCCGGCGGACGCGTCCTCGCCGAGCCCGTGGTCGCCGGCCGCACGCAGCCGGACTTCGACGCGTCCGCGATGGACGGTTACGCCGTACGCGCCGCGGATACGCTGACCGGCGGCGCGCTCGACCTCATCGGCGCGTCTGCCGCGGGGCGGGCCTTTGCGGGCGCGATCGAGCCGGGCCAATGCGTGCGCATCTTCACCGGTGCGCCCGTTCCGACCGGCGCCGATGCCGTTCTCATCCAGGAGAACACCCGCTTTGAAGACGGTCGCTGCCTTCCCCTGGAGCCGGTTGAGCCTGGGCGCAACATTCGCCGCGCCGGCAACGACTTCGCGCGAGGCGACGCGCTGATCGCGGCCGGATCCGTCATGACACCGGGCCGCGTCGCGCTCGCCGCGAGCGCCGGCCGGCCGACGCTGTTGGTCAGGCGGCGCCCCCGCGTCGCGGTCCTCGCGACGGGCGACGAGCTCGTTCTTCCCGGCGACGTGGTCGGCCCCTCGCAGATCGTCGCGTCCAATTCCTTCGGCGTCGCCGCGTTCGCGCGAACGAAGGGCGCGACCGTTCTCGACTACGGCATTGCGCCGGACGACGAGGCGGTGATCGGAGCAAGTCTCGACCGAGCTGCCGCCGAAGGCATCGACGTCTTCGTGACGATCGGCGGCGCTTCCGTCGGCGATCACGACCTGATCGGCCCCGTCCTGGCGAGCCGCGGCGTCGCGCTCGACTTCTGGAAGGTGCGCATGCGGCCGGGCAAGCCGTTGATGGCGGGACGTCTCGGCCCGATGCGCATCCTCGGCCTGCCCGGCAATCCGGCCTCCGCGCTGGTGACCGCGGTGCTGTTCCTGGAGCCCCTGCTCTTGTGTCTGGCCGGGCGTCCGGCCGCTTCCCGCGAGGAAGTCGGCATTCTCGGCGCCGACGTGCCGGCGAACGACGGACGGCAGGACTTCGTCCGAGCCACCCTCAGCCTTCGCGACGACGGCCGGATCGAGGTCGTGCCGCTTCCACGACAGGACTCCTCCCTCCTGTCGACCTATGCCAGCGCCGACGGCCTTCTGGTTCGCCCCGTCGAAGCGCTGCCGGCGCGGCGCGGCGATCCCTGCCGCTTCATTCGGCTCGACTAATCGCGCTTGCGGAACACAACTAGAACAGATAGCTTTGTTCAGGTTTTGTTTTAGAGATTCGCCGGAGGCCGTTTTCGCCGCCACCGGTTGGATCGCGAGATGTCGAGTGAGGCCCGTCCGCGATGCTGACCCGCAAACAGCATGAACTCCTGACGTTCATCAACGCGCGTCTCAAGGAGAGCGGCGTGCCGCCGTCCTTCGACGAGATGAAGGACGCGCTGGACCTCAAGTCGAAGTCCGGCATCCACCGGCTCATCACGGCGCTCGAGGAGCGGGGCTTCATCCGGCGCCTTCCAAACCGGGCGCGCGCGCTCGAAGTCTTGAAGCTGCCGGAAAGCGCCGGCGAGGCTACGCCGGCTCGGGCGGCGGCGCGCGGCGGCTTCACGCCCAGCATCGTCGAGGGCAGCCGCGGCCAAGGCCATTCGGACTCATCCCGCCGGGAGCTCGGGACGTCGCGTCTGCGAGGCGCAGCAGGCGGCGCGTCGGGCGGTGCCTCCGCCGGCATTTCGATCCCCGTCATGGGCCGCATCGCGGCGGGCGTGCCGATCTCGGCGATCCAGAACAACACGCACTCCCTGACCCTCCCGCCCGACATGATCGGCAGCGGCGAGCATTATGCGCTGGAGGTCAAGGGCGACTCGATGATCGAGGCCGGGATCCTCGACGGCGATACCGTCGTGATCCGCCGGACGGACACGGCCGTTCCCGGCGAGATCGTCGTCGCGCTCGTCGACGAGGAGGAAGCCACGCTGAAGCGGTTCCGCCGCCGCGGCGACACGATCGCCCTCGAGGCCGCCAACCCGGCCTACGAGACGCGGATCTTCGGGTCCGACCGGGTGAAGGTTCAGGGCAAGCTCGTCGGCCTCATCCGCCGCTACTGATCGACGTCCGCCGGCATCGTTGCGGTCGCGATCGCGGGAGTCGTCGATGCATCGGAGGCCGCCGGCGCACCGTCGGCGGTCGAGGGAGAAACCGGCCGTATCCAGCGTTCCGGCCACGGCTCCGCCCGATGGGCATTCCAGGGATCGCGCGGGTGGTCGTCTTCCCACGGGATCGCGGCCGTCATGTCTGGACGTCCGTCGGGGCCGGTCCGGAACGCGAGCGATCCCGTTCGGCGCAGGGTCCTCAGCGTCGCGAGCGCGGCTCCCGAGCGGCAGCTCGTCGTGAGGGTCGCTCGGGCAACGATCGCGATGTCGGCCAAGTCGCAGAGGTCGCCGGTCTTCTCGTAGTCCTCCGTCCAGGCGACCCGCAGGCCCGAGCGCGTCGTGGCGCGGCAGATCCCGTCGCGACAGTCGAAGCCTCCAACCTTGTCGGCGTCCGGCGAGCCGAGAGCACGGCGCCATTGCTCCTCGACGAAGCGGTTCGGCCGTGCCTGGAGGTGTGAGAGGCTGGCGTCCAGGCCGACCAGGGCCAACTGCTTGCCGTCCTCGTAGATCAGGAGTTCCGGCGGCGCGGCAGGCCGGCTCGCAAGCGCGAGACCGGCAACCGTGAGGGGCAGTGCGATCCAGCGTAGCGCGCTGGCGAGCATCGCGGCGGCGAGAACGGCCGCGGTCAGCAGCAGGAGCGCCGACAGGCCGATCGAGCCGGATGCGGCGTCCGGCAGAAGCACCGCAATGCGATGGGCGAGGTCGAAGACCAAGCCGAGGCCGACGCCGACAAATTGCCAGACGAGGGGATCGAGGCCGAACGGCATGAGCAGCATGGCGATCAAGGCTGCCGGCATGATCCACAGGCTGAAGACGGGCATGAGCAGGAGGTTGGCGACGATGCCGAAGGGTGCGACGCGCCCGAAGTGGTAGGCGCCGAACGGTGCCGTCGCGATTCCGGCGATAAGGGATGCGAGGGCGAGCGCGAGAACCGCTTGGATGGCCCGGCCGATCCAGCCTCGTTCGTCGCGTTGGAGGCCTGCCGGCTCGCGACGGCGCGAATGAGCGCCGTAGATCCCGACGAGCGCTGCCGTGGCCGCGAAGGACATCTGGAAGCTCGCCGTGAACACGGAATGGGGCTGCATGGCGAGCACGATGATCGCCGCGATCGAAACGTTGCGGAGCGTCAGCGCAGGTCGGTCCAGCATGACGGCTGCAAGCATCACGGCCAGCATGATGAAGGAGCGATCCGTCGCGACGTTGTCGCCCGCGATCGCCAGATAAAGGGCCGCAGCGACCAGGGCCGTGCCCGCGGCGATCTTCTTCACCGGCCAGGTCAGGACGATAACGGGCACGAGCGCGAGCGCGGCGCGCATGCCAACCATCACGAAGCCGGCGACCAGCACCATGTGGTAGCCGGAAATTGAGAGGACATGCGCGAGGCCGGTTACCCGCAGATCGTCCTCGATCGCCTCCGGTATGCCCGCCCGCAACCCCGTGACCAAAGCCGCAGCGACCGCCCCTTCCGCGCCGCCGATGCTCGCGCGGATGCGCTCTGCGATGCCGAGGCGCAGGGCTGCCAACCGCTCGGCCAGCCCGGCCTCTTCCGTGCTCGCGGCCGGCTCGTCGGGCGCTCCCAGTGCGAAGCCGATGGCGCCGATGCCGGAGAAGTAGGGAGCGAATGCGAAGTCGTAGGAGCCGGGCAGCGCCGGGCCGGACGGAGGCGCCAGACGAACCAGCCCAGAGAAGCTGCCGCCGATCACGATCGGCTCGTGCCGCGCGGCGACGAGGATCCGCGCACGCTCCGGCGGCCGCGACAGGACCGGTTGCCGGGTCTCATCGATCCTGACGAGGTAACGGCTGCGACCCCGCTCGTCGGTCTCCCGCCACTCGACCCGCCCCTCGATCCGGGTAATCGCGCCGCCCGACAGGACCGTCGTGTGCGTTCGATGCAGCTCCAGCGCCGCGAGGCTCGCACCCGCGGCCGCGGAACAGGCGATCAGTGCCGCCAGATGCCACCCGGGACGGGCACGCAGCAGCGAAAGCGCCGCAAGAAGAGCGACGAGGACGATCAGGGGAACGACGAACGACGGACGTGAGCTTGCCGAATGGAGGCCGGCGATGCCGATCATCAGGCCGAGCGGAACGGCATGAAAGGCGGTCAGCGCGGCGTCCTCGCGCTCGAACTGCCGGCGCAGCCATTCCCGCACGTCCGAGCCGGTCGGCCAGCGGACCGGAGCTGCGCGGCGCAGCGCTGCCCGGATAGCCCACCGCACCCTGCCCTGCGCACCGTCCATCGTCATGAAGGCAGGCGTCCTCCGATCGACCCAAGGCCTCGAACGCCCCCGCCTTGTGCGGCCGGTGCCCTGTGCTAGACAGCGTCCCGCACGCTCGCGACCGCGCCGCACGTCTTCGGCGCCGCGCAGCCCGATCGTTCGGCCGGCCGACGGCCCGCCGTCAACATCTCCACCCGGAGTTGCAGCATGTCCGATTCCGCTCCCGTCGTCACGCGATTCGCGCCCTCCCCGACCGGCTATCTCCACATCGGCGGCGCGCGAACGGCCTTGTTCAACTGGCTCTATGCGCGGCGAACCGGCGGTAAGATGCTGCTCCGCATCGAAGACACCGACCGGGAGCGCTACACGCCCGAAGCCGTTCAGGCGATCATCGAAGGACTTGCCTGGCTCGGCCTCGATGCCGACGAGCCGCCGATCTCGCAGTTCGAGCGCGTCGCGCGTCACCGCGAGGTGGCGGAAACCATGGTCGCGAACGGCCAGGCCTATTATTGCTACGCGTCTCAGGCCGAGCTCGAGGAGATGCGCGAGAAGGCCAAGGCCGAGAAGCGGCCGCCGCGCTACGACGGCCGCTGGCGCGACCGCGATCCCGCCGAAGCGCCTGCCGGCGTGAAGCCCGTGATCCGCCTGAAGGCGCCGCTCGACGGCGAGACGCTGGTGCGCGACGTCGTTCAGGGCGACGTTCGCTTCCCCAACAAGGACCTCGACGACTTCGTCCTTCTGCGCTCGGATGGAACGCCCACCTACATGCTCGCCGTCGTCGTGGACGATCACGACATGGGCGTCACGCACATCATCCGCGGCGACGACCACCTGACCAATGCCGGCCGCCAGACGCTGATCTACAGGGCCATGGGCTGGGACGTGCCGGTGATGGCGCACATCCCGCTGATCCACGGACCGGACGGCGCGAAGCTGTCGAAGCGCCACGGCGCGCTCGGCGTCGAGGCCTACCGGGCGATGGGCTACCTGCCGGTCGCCCTGCGCAACTACCTCGTGCGCCTCGGCTGGAGCCACGGCGACGCCGAGATCATCGGCACCGACGAGATGATCTCCTGGTTCGACCTGCCGGACATCAACAAAGGGGCGGCGCGTTTCGACTTCGCCAAGCTGGAGGCGGTCAACGGCCATTGGCTGCGCTCGATGGGCGATGCCGAGCTCGTCGAAACCCTGATGACCGAGCGCGACTATCTGCCCAACGGCGCCATCCTGAAGAGCGAACCGGACGACGAGGTCGCGCGCAAGCTGCTGGCGGCGATGCCGGGGTTGAAGGAGCGCGCGAAGACGCTGGTCGAACTCACCGACAGCGCCACGTACCTCTTCGCCAGACGCCCGTTGGAGCTGGACGACAAAGCGCGATCGCTCCTCGACGAGGCGGGGCGGTCCGCGGTCTCCGCGCTGCTCCCGCGGCTGTCGGCCGCACAGGATTGGACGGCCGCGTCCCTCGAAGCGGTCGTCAGGGCCTACGCCGAAGAGTCCGGACTGAAGCTCGGCAAGGCGGCTCAGCCGCTTCGGGCTGCCCTCACCGGCCGTTCAACCTCGCCGGGCGTGTTCGACGTGCTGGCGGTTCTGGGCCGCGAGGAGTCGCTGGCTCGCCTGTCCGATCAAGCCGGCTGACTGGAGATTTGCCGGGCAGAGGAGGCCTGCGAGTGCTCGCCTTGTCGCCATATCGCAATTGCGATAGGCAATTGATCCGTCCGCTTGTGCGCTGCAGAAACGTCGGCACGCGCGCCGGCATCTTAAGGCTAGGAAGGGGAACCGCATGACCGAACAGTCGGCGAAATTTACGCTCGGCGACAAGGCTGCAGCCTTGCATCTGCGTTCCGGCACGATCGGGCCCGACGTCGCCGACATCACCTCGCTCTACAAGGACACCGGCCTCTTCACCTACGATCCAGGCTTTTCTTCGACCGCTTCGTGCGAATCGAAGATCACCTACATCGACGGCGACGAAGGCGTTCTTCTCCATCGCGGCTACCCGATCGAGCAACTGGCCGGGTCGGGCGACTTTCTCGAGACCTGCTATCTGCTTCTCTACGGAGACCTGCCGACTCAGCGCGAGAAGGACGACTTCGTTTATCGCGTGACGCGCCACACGATGGTGCACGAGCAGATGAGCCGTTTCTTCACCGGCTTCCGCCGCGACGCGCATCCCATGGCAGTCATGGTCGGCGTGGTCGGTGCGCTGTCGGCCTTCTATCACGACTCGACGGACATCGCCGATCCGCACCAGCGGATGGTCGCGAGCCTCCGGATGATCGCCAAGATGCCGACGATCGCGGCGATGGCCTACAAGTACCACATCGGCCAGCCCTTCGTTTACCCGCGCAACGACCTGTCCTACGCGGAAAACTTCCTGCACATGTGCTTCGCAGTTCCCTGCGAGCCGTATCAGATCAATCCGGTGCTCGCGCGGGCGATGGACCGGATCTTCATCCTGCACGCCGATCACGAGCAGAACGCCTCGACCTCGACGGTCCGGCTCGCCGGCTCCTCGGGCGCCAACCCCTTCGCCTGCATCGCGGCCGGCATCGCCTGCCTCTGGGGCCCGGCCCATGGCGGCGCCAACGAAGCCGCGCTCAACATGCTGTCGGAGATCGGCACCAAGGACCGGATCCCGGAATTCATCGGCCGGGCCAAGGACAAGAACGATCCCTTCCGCCTCATGGGCTTCGGCCACCGGGTCTACAAGAACTACGACCCGCGCGCGAAGATCATGCAGCAGACCTGCCACGAGGTCCTGGACGAGCTCGGCATCAAGGACGATCCGCTGCTCGAAGTCGCCATGGAGCTGGAGCACATCGCGCTTCATGACGAGTACTTCATCGAGAAGAAGCTCTATCCGAACGTCGACTTCTACTCGGGCATCACTCTGAAGGCGCTGGGCTTCCCCACCACCATGTTCACGGTGCTGTTCGCCGTGGCCCGCACGGTCGGCTGGATCGCGCAGTGGAAGGAAATGATCGAGGATCCGCATCAGCGTATCGGCCGTCCGCGGCAGCTCTACACGGGCGCGCCGCACCGCGACTACGTCGCGATCGGCGAGCGCGGCTGACACGCGGCACATCGTCGAACCAGACAGGACGGGCGCCCTCGGGCGCCCGTTTTCGTTGGAGATCAGCCTCGCCGCTCGGCAAGGCCGAGGACGATGTCGGCAGCCGCTTCACCCGGTGGGCGCTCGACCGCCATGCGCTCGCGAATGGTGCGAAAACCCTCGATCTGGGCGGCGCGCTCGGGGGTCGCGGACATCAGCCGCTCGAGGCGCCGAGCGAGGTGGTTCGGCCGCACCGTCTCGTGGAAGTGTTCGGCGATGAGGGGATGGCCGACGATGTAGTTGGGCAAGGCCGCCGTCCAGCCCGTTATCAGGAAGCGGAAGCGGTAGCCGATCGGATCGAGCCGATAGGCGAGCGCCATCGGCATGCCGGCGAGCGCGAGTTCCAGGCTGACGGTGCCGGACGCGGCCACCGCCGCATCCGCCACCCCGAAGGCCCGCCACTTGGCGGCCGAGCCGGAAACGACCTCGGGCTTGATAGGCCAGGTCGCGACTTCCGCCTCGATCGCGGGTCGGAGGCGCTCGACCGACGGTAGAAGGGCTCGAACGTTCGGCATCGCGGCGGCGAGCAACTGGAGGGTACGCCCGAAATCGGGCAGGAGCCGCGCGACCTCGCCGCGGCGCGAGCCGGGCAGGATCAGGAGCGTCGGCGCCGCCGGGTTGCGCGGCGCCATGTCGAGATCGCGCGCGAGAAGCGGCGTCAGGCCCGGATCCGTCATCAGAGGATGGCCGACATAGGTCGCGGGGGGGCCGCCCAGCCGCGCCAGCGTCTCGGGCTCGAAGGGAAGCGTACAGATGGCGTGGTCGACATAGGCGCGCATCGCGGCGGCGCGATGTTCCCGCCATGCCCAGACCGTCGGCGGAACGTAGTTGATGATCGGGATCGAAGGATCGGCCTGCCGCACGCGTCGCGCGACGCGATGCGAGAAGGTCGGGCTGTCGATGATGACGAGCGCGTCCGGCCGCTCGTCCAGGACGAAGCGCGTGGTCTCACGCAGGCGTCCCATCAGCTGCGGCAGGCGCGCCAGGATCGCGCCGACGCCGACGATCGAGAGCTCCTCGATGTCGAAGAGCGATTCGAGGCCTTCCGCCGCCATCTCCTCGCCGCCGAGGCCGATCGCGCGGAACTCCGTACCGATCCGCCGGCGGAGAGCACGGACGAGATCGGCCCCGATCCGGTCGCCGGAGGGCTCGCCGACAACGAAGGCGATCTTCATGGCGCCTCTCCCGCAAGCTGCTCATCGTCCGGCTCGACGCCGACGACGAAAACGTCCGCCGCATCGGCAGCGGCGACCAGATCCTCGAAACCGATCACCAGACCGTAGCCGGCCGTGAGGCCGATGCCGCGAATGCCGGCCTCGGCCGCCTCGCGGACGGTGGCGCCGCCGATACTCGGAAGGTCGAAGCGCCGGTCCTGCCCGGGCTTCACCGCCTTGACGAGGACGCAGACCTCTCGCGCGCCGATGCGACCGCGCTTCGCTAGGTCGCCGACGCGCTGCAGCATCTCGCGGGTTCCCTCGATGCCTTCCATGGCGATGACCCGCTGCTGGGACGCGACCGCGGCCTGGCCTGCGTCGAGGATCCCGATCGTCCGTGCCGCGCGTGCGGCCAGTGCGAGAGCCGCTCGCTCGTCGGGTGACGCGACGCGGCGGCCGAGATAGCCCGCGGGCATCAAGAGCTGCGGGGCGAGATCCTGCACCGCCACGAGCTCGAAGCCGCGGCCTTCGAGGAATCGCGCGGTCCGCTTCAGAACGGAATCGTCGCCCCCGCGCATGATGCGGATCGCGTGGTGGAGCAGCTGCAGGGTGCGCCAGGTCGGGCGAACGGCGCGGAAGTCCGGTCGCACCGACACCGTCCCGCCCGACACCACGCGTCGCACCCTCTCCGACTGGAACCAGGCGATGGCGTCGCCTGCCTCGCCCCAGCGAAAATCGCGTGCGCCGAGACCATCGGCCCAGCCGGCCCCGATGCCGTCCGCGAAGCGAGCCACGATCGGGCGGAATCCGGCCGCGACGGCGCCTTCCGCTAGGATGCGCGGGAGGTCGCCGCCGGCGGCGATGATGCCGAGCGGCTCGTTCTCGAAGGCCGGACCGATCGGCGCTGGGGTTTCCTCAGCTCGCCGGGGGTGCATGGCGCGGGAAGCACATCGCGCGGTCGCCGCCGGAGCGGATGAAGGCCAGCACATCCTGCACGAGCGGTTCCTCGGGGAACTCGGCCTGGACCTCGTCGATGTTCTCCTTGAACGTCAGATCGTCCGAGAACAGCATCCGATAGGCCTTGCGCATGTTGCGGATCGCGTCGCGGCTGAAGCCGGCGCGCTTCATGCCGATGACGTTGAGGCCCGACAGATAGGCGCGGTTTCCCAGCACCATGCCGAAGGGAATGATATCGCCTTCCACCGCCGCGAGGCCCCCGACATAGGCGTGGTGGCCGATGCGGGTGAACTGGTGGATGCCGGAGCCGCCCGCGACCGTCGCGAAATCACCGACGACGCAGTGGCCGGCCAGCATGACGTTGTTGATCAGCGTGACGTTGTTGCCAACCACGCAGTCATGGGCGACGTGCGCGCCGGTGAAGAAGGAGCAGTTGTCGCCGATCGTGGTCTCGAAGCGTCCCTGCGCCGTACCGGCGTTCATGGTGACGTATTCGCGCACGAGGCAGTTGCGGCCGATGACGAGGCGCGTGTCCTCACCGCGGTACTTGAGGTGCTGCGGCGCGTTGCCGAGCGAGGCGAAGGAGAAGATCTGCGCCCCCTCGCCGATCACCGTGTTGCCCCAGAGCACGACGTGGGAGCGGACCCGGCTGCCCGGTCCGAGCTTCACCTGCGGCCCGATGTGGCAGAACGGCCCGATCTCGCAGGACTCACCGATCTCGGCGCCCGGCTCGATGATGGACGAGGGATGGATGAAGGGCTCCGACATCAGGCTTATTCGTCGTCCCGCAGAATCAGCATGGCAGAGATCGTCGCTTCCGCGACCTTCGTGTCGTCGACGATGGCCGTGCAGTCGAAGCGCCAGATGTTGGCTCGCTTCTTGGCCTGTTTTACATGGTATTCGAGGCGATCGCCTGGAACGACGGGCCTGCGGAACTTCGCGTTGTCGATCGTCATGAAGTAGACGAGCTTGGGCGCCTCGGACACCGACATCGAGCAGATCGCACCGGCGGTCTGCGCCATGCCCTCGATGATGAGGACGCCCGGCATGACCGGCACGGACGGAAAGTGCCCGAGGAAGTGAGGCTCGTTGGCCGTCACGTTCTTGATGCCGATCGCCGAACGGTCGCCGTCGATCTCGATGATGCGGTCGACGAGCAGGAACGGGTAGCGGTGCGGCAGCAGCTGCAGGATCTTGTGGATGTCGGCGGTGCCGAGGCTCGTCGTCTCACTCATCGTCCTGCCTTGAGGATTGCTTCTTGCCCAACGCGGCGACGGCCGCCAATTCCCTGAACCATACGCGAACCGGCTTGGCCGGCATGCCCCCGTAACGCCCCCGAGCCGGGACGTCGTCCTTGACCACCGACACGGCGGCGATCTGGGCGCCGTCGCCGACCGTCACGTGGTTGTTGAAGCCGGCCTGGCCGCCGACGGACACACCGTCTCCGAGGGTGGCGCTGCCCGAGATCCCGACCTGCGAGACGATGAAGCAGTTGCGCCCGATCCGCACGTTGTGCGCGATCTGCACCTGGTTGTCGATCTTGGTGTTCTCGCCGATCACCGTGTCGCGAATGGCACCGCGGTCCACCGTGGTGTTGGCGCCGATCTCGACGTTGTCCTGGATGATGACGCGGCCAATCTGGACGGCCTTGACGATGCCCTGCCGCCCGGCGGCGTAGCCGAAGCCGTCCTGCCCGATCCGCACGCCGGGATGAAGGACGACGCCGTTCCCGAGCAGCGCCGCCTGCAGCGTGACGCTCGGCCCGATGCGGCAGTCGCGCCCGATCGTGCAGCCGGGGCCGATCACCGCGCCGGCGCCGACGATCGTGCCGCGGCCGATCTCCGCGCCCGCGCCGATGACGGCGAAGGGCTCGACGACGACGCCGGGCTCCAAGCGCGCCTCGGGATGAACGGAGGCTTTCTCGGATATGCCGGTCTCGCCGCTCAGCGCTGCCGGCTTCAGGGCACCGGGATAGAGCGCTTGGCCTGCCACCGCGAAGGCGAGATGCACGTCGCGGACCCAGAGCACCGTCATGTCCGGCGGTACGTGCGCTGCACTCTTCTGGGAGGCGAGGATCGCCCCCGCTTGCGTCGCGTTCAGATCATCGGCGTATCGCGGATTGTCGAAGAAGCTCAGCGCATCCTCGTCCGCCTCGCCGAGGGTCGCGAGCCCGCGCACCAAGCGCTCGCCCCGTTCGGAATGCGAGAGCTTGGCATCGCAGAGATCGGCAAGAGCCGCGAGCGACAAGCCGGAGGCCGCGGGGAAGAACGACGTCGTAGCCATAAGCCGTATCGTCGCGGCGGCTGACGCCGCGACGCCTCAGAAGCGGCTGGAGAAGCCGAAGGAGAACTCCTGGGTCTCGTCGAAGTCTTCCTTCTGGAGCGGCTGGGCGTAGTTGACGCGCAGCGGCCCGAACGGAGAAGCCCAGATGAGGCCGACGCCGGCCGAGGAGCGCAGGGAGAAGTCGGTGCCTTCGACGCCCGACTCGTTCTCGAAGCTCGAGCCCCAGAGCGAGCCGGCATCGGCGAAGACCGCGCCGCGGAAGCCCAGGTCGCGCGAGATGAGCGGCAGCGGGAACGTCGCTTCAGCGCTGGCGCTGACGTAGTTCTCGCCGCCGATCGAAACGCCGTTCTGGCGCGGGCCGATACCCTTGTATTCGAAGCCGCGGACGATGTCCTGGCCCTTGAAGAAGTTGTCGAAGACGCGCAGCCCGTCGCCGCCGAGCTCGGACACGTTGCCGGCGCCGGCCGACAGCTGACCGATCACGTCGTATTCCTCGTTGAGGAGGTTGAAGTAGGAGCCCTTGGCCGTGCTCTTCACATAGTTGGCGTCGCCGCCCAGACCCGCGAATTCCTGGCCGGCCTGGATCAGGAAGCCCTCGCGCGGGTCCTGCGCGCTGTCGAGCGTGTTGTAGGTCAGGCCGTAGGAAACCGACGATGTGATGTAGGGGCTGTCGCAGATCGCCTCGTTGATGATCGGCGAGTCGGTGTATTGCGGCGCGCCCTCGTAGCCCGCATCGGCGAGACCAAAGGGGTTCGGATCGTTACAGGTGGCGATGATGCGGCGGGCATTGTCCTCGTCCGAGCTGACGGCGATCGGGCGGCCGCCCGCGTCGAGGATGAGGTTGCCGTCGCCGTCCGCGCGGTAGTAGCCGTCGTTGACGCGCCGGCCGCCGTCGTCGTCGCCGAACTTCTCCTGCTTCAGATTGTAGGCGATCTGAGCCGAGAGATCGTTGGTGATCGGCGCGGACAGGCGGATGTCGCCGCCCGTGCGCTCGGTGTCGTAGGCACCGGACGTGCTCTCGGTGCGATAGATATCGAAGCCGACCGCCAGACGCCGGCCGAGGAAGTACGGCTCGGTGAAGGACAGGTTGTAGTTGCGCGACTCGCTGCCGAAGCCGGCAGAGACCTTCACGAACTGGCCGCGGCCGAGGAAGTTGCGCTCGGTGACGCCGACTTCGGCCACCGGGCCTTCATTGTCGCCGCCGGTGGTGTAGCCGCCGCCGAGCGAGAGCTCGCCCGTCGCCTTCTCGGCGACCTCGACGACCACCACGACGCGGTCGGGCTGCGAGCCCGGCGCCGTCGCGACCTCGACCTTCTCGAAGAAGCCGAGAGCCTCGAGCCGCTGCTTGGCGCGCTGCACCAGGACCTGGTTGAAGGCGTCGCCTTCGGAGACGTCGAACTCGCGGCGGATGACGTAGTCGCGGGTCTTCGTGTTGCCGCGGACCTCGATGCGCTCGATGTAGGCGCGCGGGCCCTGGTCGATGACGTAGTCGATGCCGATCGTGCGATTGGTGAAGTCGCGGTCGCCGCGGGGCGTCACCTGCGCGAAGGCGTAGCCGGAGCCGGCGACCGCGTTGGTCAGGTTGACCAGCGTGTTCTCGACCTTCTCGGCGCTGTAGGTTTCGCCCGGAGCGGTCTCCAGCTGGCTCTGCAGCGCCGCCGTGTCGACGCCGGCCACCGAGGAGTCGATGGACACGTTGCCGAAGGTGTAGCGCTCGCCTTCGTCGACCGTGACGGTGATGAAGTACTTGTTCTGCGCCTCGTCGAGCTCGGCCACCGAGGACACGACGCGGAAGTCGGCATAGCCGCGATTGTAGTAGAAGCGCCGCAGCGTCTCCTCGTCAGCGCGCAGGCGGTCCTGATCATAGACGTCGTTGCGCTGCAGGAAGGAGAGGAGGCCCGACTCGCGCAGCGAGATGACCTGCTTCAGGCGGGCGTCGCTGAAGGCATTGTTGCCGACGAAGCTGATCGATTGGATCTGGGTGCGATCGCCTTCCTGGATGTCGAACACGACGTTGACGCGGTTCCCCTCGACGGGGATCGTGCGAACGCTGATGCCCGCGTCGGCGCGCCCGATCCGGGTATAGGCCTCGCGGATCGAGGCGACGTCGGCCTGCGCCGTCTGGGCGGAGTAGGCGCCGCGCGGCTGGGTCTGGACGACGGATGCGAGCTGCGGATCCTTCAGGCGCGAATTGCCCTGGAAGAGGACCTGGTTGACGATCTGATTCTCATCGACGTTGACGACGAGCGTTCCACCGGACTGGCTGATGCGGACGTCGGAGAAGAGCCCCGTCGAGAAGAGGCGACGGACCGCCTCGTCGATCTCCGACTCGCCGACGTTCTGGCCGGGGCGGATCTGAATGAAGGACCGGACGGTTTCGGCGTCGACGCGCTGGTTGCCCCGCACCTCGACCCTGTTGACCACCGCAGCCGCCGCGCTCGTCACCAGGGCGAGCGGCAGGCTCGCCATGATCGTCGAGGACAATGCGAGCGCCGAGGCGGCTTTGAAAAGCTTTGAACCAGGCTTCATCGGCCCCATCACCCTAAATTTCCAAGACGTCGCGCAAGCTTGAGCACAGCCTCGCCCCCGTCTGCGTTTTACCGGCTTACGAGGACGGTTCAAGCAAACTGGACCGAAGTCCTTGAGGATTCGACAAACCGTTGCAGCCGCGTCACGTCACGCGAACGGCATGGTAAACGAACGGTCAACGTCGTCCCCCTTCCCGGCGGATGCCTTCAGGCACGCCCCAGCGTGTCGTTCCAGAAGGCGAAGAGCATCAGCGCCATGACAAGAACGAAGCCGATGCGGAAGGCGATCTCCTGCACCCGCTCGCTCAGCGGCCGTCCCCTGACCGCCTCGTATGCGTAGAAGAGAAGATGCCCGCCGTCCAGCATGGGGATCGGCAGAAGGTTGAGGATACCGATCGAAATCGACAGGACGGCCGCCATGTTGAGGAGCGCCGCGAAGCCGAGCGTCGACACCTGGCCCGACATCTCGGCGATGCGGATCGGCCCGCCGATCTGGCTGACGTCCTGCTTGCCCTGCACCAGTTCGCGCATGAAGGCGAAGGTGCGCTCGGTGATGAACCAGGTCTGAGACAGACCGAACTGCACCGATTCGAGCGCCGACAGCTCCTCCACGCGGAAGGCCGAGGACTGGTCGTTGGCGACCAGGCCGATCACGGGCTGGGTGAAGGTGTTGCCGAAGGGATCGGTCTGGGTCTCGGTACGCGGCGTGACGGTCAGCTGCAGATCCCGCCCGTCGCGGTTCACCACCATCGCGATCGGCGAGTCGGGGCGCGACGAGACGTAGCGCTGGAGATCGCTGAAATAGGTCAGCGGCTCGCCGTCGGCCGAAACGACGCGGTCGCCCGGCTGGAAGCCCGCCGCCGCAGCCGGCGAGCCGGCGCGAACCTCGGCCACGACGGGATCGCCCACGACGCGCCCTTCGAAGAAGCCGACGCCGGTGAAGATCGCGATGGTCAGGAGGAAGTTGGCGATCGGGCCCGCGGCGACCGTCGCGGCCCGGCGCCCGACGCTCTTGGCCGGAAAGGCTTCCGAGCGCTCCTGCGCCGTCATCCGATCGACCGCCGCCCGGTCGGGAACGCTCGCCGCGTTCTCGTCGCCGAGGAAGCGGACGTAGCCGCCCAGCGGAATGGCGCAGAGCTTCCAGCGCGTGCCGCGCCGATCGTTGAAGCCGACGATCTCCGGGCCGAAGCCGATCGAAAAGGCGAGAACGCGAATGCCACACCAGCGGCCGACCAGGAAGTGCCCGAGCTCGTGGAAGAACACGATCACGGTCAGGACGAACAGGAACGGCACGATCCAGACGAGAACGCCGCTCCACAGCGAGGCGAAGCCCGCACCGAAATCCATCTGATGTCGCTCCTTGTCGCCGGGACGGCGACCGCGCCGCCCGCCCCGTCCTTATAGCTGAAATATGGCGCGGGCCGGATGCGCGAACCCGTGCATCAGGGTGCCGACCGCCCAAGCCGCGGCGATCGCGACGAGGAGCGCGTCGACGCGGTCCATCAGGCCGCCGTGCCCCGGAATGATCCGGCCCGAGTCCTTCACGCCGAAGCGCCGCTTGACCCAGGACTCGAACAGATCGCCGGCCTGCCCGATCAACGAAAGGACGGCGGCGAGCACGACCACGAAGACCGACACGAAACCGGTGACCCACCAGAAAAAAGCAACGCCGAACACGACCCCCGCGACGAGGCCGCCGACTGCTCCCGAGATCGTCTTCTTCGGCGAGACCGCCGGCAGGAGCTTGGGTCCGCCGAAGGTGCGGCCTGCGAAATAGGCGAAGATATCGGTCGGCCAGACGATGCAGATCACGAAGCCGAGCGCCGCGAGACCCTCGATCTCGTCACCGCGCAGCATGCCGGGCGCGAGGCCGGCGAGGGCCGCGTAGACGAGGCCGCCGAGCACCCAGTCGGCCTTGCGCTCGCGCCGGTCGACGAAGGCGATGAAGAGGCTGCCGAGCGCGACCACCGCCACGGCCAGCGTGTTGAAGCCGAAGAAGAAGAGGAGCAGCGACAGAAGCAGCGTTCGGCGGGCGAACGTGAAGATCGGCCCCGCCCGCTTGGCCCGCGTCATGCGCGACCATTCGTCGAACACGATCACCGCGGCGGCGCAGCAAAGGACGCGGAACGGCCATCCGCCGATGATCAGCAGCGCCAGGACGATGAGGCCGAGCACGACGGCCGAGATCAGGCGAGACTTGAGATCCGCCCAGGTGGGCGCTTCGATGATACGACGGAGGCTGAGACCCATCGGCCGGGACTATATCGCGATGTCGCAGGAGATCCCGCCGTAGCGTCGATCGCGACTCGCATACTGCGCCAGCGCCTCCTCGAAGGCGCGCCGATCGAAATCGGGCCAGAGGCAGGGCAGGAAGACGAATTCCGAATATGCGGCCTGCCACAGCAGGAAATTGGACAGGCGCAGCTCGCCGCTTGTGCGGATGATGAGATCGGGATCCGGAATGCCGGCCGTATCGAGATGCTGGTCGAGGCACTCGGCGGTCAGCTTGTCGGCGGGTATCTCGCCCGCCGCGAACTTCTCCGCGATGCGGCGCATGGCGCGGGCGACCTCGTCGCGGGCGCCGTAGTTGAAGGCGATGACGAGCGTCTGCCGATCGTTGTTCCGGGTGAGGTTTTCGGCCTCCTCCAGAAGACCGAGGATGTCGGCCGACAGGTTGTCGCGCGCGCCGATCACCCGGACCTTGACGCCCTCCTTGTGGAGGTCGGCGAGGTCGCGGCGGATGAAGTGCTTGAGGAGGCCGAGAAGCTCGTCGACCTCCTCCCTCGGCCGGCGCCAGTTCTCGGAAGAGAAGGCGAAGAGGGTCAGGACCTCGATGCCCATCTCACCCGCCGCGCGAACGGCGCTACGCACCGCTTCCACGCCGCGGCGATGTCCCATGGATCGCGGGAGGCCGCGGGACTTCGCCCAGCGTCCGTTTCCGTCCATGATGATGGCGACGTGTCGAGGATGCCGCACCGAAAACCGTCCTTGCCAATCGATGAAAACGACGCGCGAACCGCGCGCTCAGACCTGCATGATCTCGCCTTCCTTCGCGGAAAGCAGCTTGTCGATCTCGGCGATGGTGTCGTCGGTCATCTTCTGGACCTTGTCGGACATCTGCCGGCTCTCATCCTGCCCGATATCGCCGTCCTTCTCCATCTTTTTGAGGCTGTCCATGCCGTCGCGGCGGACGTGACGGGCGGCAACGCGGGCGCTCTCGCCATATTGATGGGCGACCTTGACCAATTCCTTGCGGCGCTGCTCGTTCAGCTCCGGAAGCGGGATGCGCAGCGTTTGTCCGTCGGTGATCGGGTTGAGGCCGAGGCTGCTCTCGCGGATCGCCCGCTCGACCTTACCCACCATCTGCTTGTCCCAGACCGTAACCGCCACCATGCGCGCTTCGGGCACGGTGATGTTGGCGACCTGATTGAGCGGCATCGAGGAGCCGTAGGCGTCGACCATGATCGGATCGAGGAGATTCGGTGAGGCGCGGCCGGTGCGAAGGCCGGCGAGATCGCTCTTGAAGCTGTTGATCGCGCCGTCCATGCGGCGCTGCAGTTCCTTGATGTCGAGGCTGGCCATGGCCCTCTCCTTCGATGACGCGTTCGTCTGGTTCAGTCGGATACGATCGTGGCGCGGCCGCGCCCGTCGAGGATGCGTTCCAGCTCGCCCGGCTGGTGGATCGAGAACACCACGACGGGAATCCTGTTCTCCCGCGCCAGCGCGACGGCGGCGATGTCCATCACGGCGAGGCGCTTATCGAGCACCTCGGAATGGGTCAGGCGGTCGTAGCGCGTCGCGGTCGGGTCGAGCTTGGGGTCGGCCGAATAGATGCCGTCCACCTGCGTGCCCTTGAACAGGGCTTCGGCGCCCATCTCCGCAGCGCGCAACGCTCCGGCCGAATCGGTCGTGAAGAACGGGTTGCCGGTGCCGCCTGCGAAAATGACGACGCGGCCCGCATCGGCGTGCGCGCGGGCGGCACGCTGGGAAAAGCTCTCGCAAAGCTCCGGCATGGCGATGGCCGACAGGACGACGGCCTCGACCCCGAGCTTGACGAGCGAGGTGCGCAAGGCGAGCGCGTTGATCACCGTGCCCAGCATACCCATGTGGTCGCCGGTCACGCGGTCGCCGCCGCGCGAGGCCACGGCGACGCCGCGGAAGATGTTGCCGCCGCCGATGACGATGGAGATCTCGACGCCCTTCGCGTGGACGGCGGCGATGTCGGCCGCGATGCGGTCGACGACGGCGACGTCGATGCCGAAGCCCTGGCTGCCCATGAGAGCCTCGCCGGACGCCTTCAGAAGTATCCGCTTGAAGGTCATGCCGTATATCCTCTCCGCCGCGTTGCCGCCGTGCCGGATACAGGAAGGGCGTCCGCTTGTGAAGCGGACGCCCTTCGGGTCTGCGCCGATTGAAAGACCGGCTTACTTCTTGCCGGCCGCGGCAGCGACTTCGGCGGCGAAGTCGCTCGCTTCGCGCTCGATGCCCTCGCCCAGCGCCAGGCGCGAGAAGGCGACGATCTTGGCCGGAGCGCCGAAGTCCTTCTCGGCGTCCTTGAGCGCCTTCTCGACCGTCAGGTCCGGGTTGATGACGAAGTTCTGCTTCAGGAGGACGACCTCCTCGTAGAACTTGCGCAGACGACCCTCGACCATCTTCTCGATAATGTTCTCGGGCTTGCCGGACTGGCGCGCCTGGTCGGAGAAGATCGCCTTCTCGCGCTCGACGACGGCCGGATCGATCTCGCTCTCGGACAGCGAGAGCGGGTTCGTGGCGGCGACGTGCATGGCGACCTGGCGGCCGAAGGCCGTCAGGGCGGCCTTGTCGCCGGTCGACTCGATGGCGACGAGAACGCCGAGCTTGCCGAGGCCGTCGGCGGCCTGGTTGTGGACGTAGGTCGCGACGACACCCTCGCCGACCTCGAGCTGGGCCGAGCGGCGAAGCTGCAGGTTCTCGCCGATGGTGGCGACGGCGTCCTTGATCGTGTCGACGACCGACTTGCCGCTGGTCGGATGGCTCGCGGCCGAAACGGCGTCGATCGTGCCGTCGGTGGTCAGCGCGACCTGGGCGACCTCGCGCACGAGCGCCTGGAAGGCCTCGTTGCGGGCGACGAAGTCGGTCTCGGAGTTGATTTCGACGGCGACGGCCTTATTGCCGGACGAAGCGACGCCGATGAGGCCCTCCGCCGCGGTGCGGCCCGACTTCTTGTCGGCCTTGGCGATGCCCTTCTTGCGGAGCCAGTCGATCGCCGCCTCCATGTCGCCGTTGGTCTCGGCGAGAGCGGCCTTGCAGTCCATCATGCCTGCGCCGGTCTTCTCGCGCAGCTCCTTCACCATCGCGGCGGAAATGCTCATGGTTCCCTCTTCAGAAACGATTGGGCGCACCGGCTCTGTCGAGAACTGGTGCGCCGGAAGGATGACGCCCGGATGACGGGAGTCTCAGTCGGGATGAAGGCCCGCCCGATCCGGGCGGACCTTCGATGGATCGCTGCCTCGCGGCTCAGGCCGCGGCGGTCTGCTGGTCGTCGGCGACGGCCGGAGCTTCCTCGGCGGACAGCTCGGTCTCGATCGGAGCCTCTTCCATCGCGCCGATGTCCATGCCCATCGCGCCCTGCTGGCGCGCGATGCCGTCGACGGCGGCGCGGGCGATCAGGTCGCAGTAGAGCGTGATGGCGCGGGCGGCGTCGTCGTTGCCCGGGATCGGGAAGTCGATCGGCGTCGGATCGCAGTTCGAATCGACCACGGCGACGACCGGGATGTGGAGGCGCTTGGCTTCCTCGATCGCGATCGACTCCTTGTTGGTGTCGATGATGAAGATCATGTCCGGCACGCCGCCCATGTCCTTGATGCCGCCGAGCGCGCGGTCGAGCTTGTCGCGCTCGCGCTGGAGGGTCAGGCGCTCCTTCTTGGAGTAGCCCTGAGCCTCGCCGGTGAGCATCTCGTCGAGCTTGCGCAGGCGCTGGATCGAGTTCGAGATGGTCTTCCAGTTCGTCAGCATGCCGCCGAGCCAGCGGGCGTTGACGTAGTACTGGGCCGAGCGGTTCGCCGCGTCGGCGACGATCTCGGACGCCTGGCGCTTGGTGCCGACGAAGAGCACGCGGCCGCCCTTGGCGACGGTGTCGGACACCGCCTGCAGCGCGCGGTGCAGCATCGGCACCGTCTGGGCGAGATCGAGGATGTGGATGTTGTTGCGCGCGCCGAAGATGTACGGCGCCATCTTCGGGTTCCAGCGATGGGTCTGGTGGCCGAAGTGGACGCCGGCCTCGAGGAGCTGGCGCATCGAATAGTCTGGCAGAGCCATGAACTGGTCCTTTACCGGTTGAGCCTCCACGGAACGAAGCGAATCCCCATGATTCGCCACCGGTGGGACGTCGTCCGGATCTTCAGGACCCGAGCCTACGCACCCGACTTCCGTGTGTGGAATGGTCGCGCCTTACACCAGATCATCCGATCCGGCAAGGCGACGACGTGCTTCATATGGGAAGCCGGAGACGGCATTCCCAGACCCGCTCACGGGCAGGCGGGCGCGTCGAGATAGTCCAGGGAGGCGATGCCGCCCTCGAAGCTATAGCCCTCGAACTTCATGACGAGGTCGTCCGAAACGCCGTTCTCGAACAGCGTGAAAGCCGTCTCGAAGATCGGCATGCCGTCCTCGTTGCTGTCCTTGTTGTAGAAGGACTCGATGACGCGCCAGGCCCGCATGTCCTTCAGCGCAGCACCCTTGTCGGGTCTCACGTCCTTGCTCTGTCCGCTCGACGGCTTCGCGACCGGCGTGATGATCGCCGTGCTCGTCAGGAGCTTCTCCGCCTCGTCGTCGCCGTCGAAGAGCGGTGTTTCCACCACGCTGCGGCCGGCGAGCGCCGCCGCCACGAGATTCTCGGTGTGCTGCATCGGGAAGATCGAGGCCGGCAGCTCGATGCGCCGGCTGGCGGGCGCCTCCATGGTGACCACCGTCGCGCCGTTCTCGTTCACCGCGCTGCCGCGGATCTCCGACTGCTCGTTACCGTCGAGAAGAGTCCTCGTCTCGAACGTGAACCGGCGCCCGTCGGTGGCCTCGGTCGAGTTGGTGCGCTGATCGGTGACCGTGATCTCGCTCGCCTGGACGAAGCGCGCGACGAAGCGATATTCGAGACTGTAGCTCTCGCAGCTCGGACGGGCGAGCTCGATCGCGATGCGCCCTTCTCCGCCTTCGACCTCTTCGGACTGACCGGTGAGCTTCAGGTCGTAGGAGGCGCGGTGCGGCTGCAGCTCGACGGCGCCGGCCGGTACGGTAAGCCACAGCGCGGCCAAGGCCGCGATGGACAGAGGTTTGCCGGTCATGACACAAGGCCCTTCGAGACGGCGGCGCTTCGGCGCCGCCTCCAACGGTAGAGCATCGCCCCTGCCGCGGCAAACAAGGGAAGGACGGACCCCATGAGCCAGACGATCGCCGAACGCCTCGACGCTGCCGGAGTCACCCTGCCGGACGCGGCAGCGCCGGTCGCCAACTACGTGGCCTACGTTCTTTACGGCTCGCTCCTCCAGACCTCCGGCCAGTTGCCGCTGGACGGCGGCAAGGTGGCCGTGACGGGCAAGCTCGGCGGCGCGGTCTCCGTCGAGGAGGGCCAGAAGGCGGCGCGCTTCTGCGCGATCAACATCCTGGCCCAGGCGAAAGCAGCCCTCGGGGGCGATCTCGGCCGCATCAAGCGCCTGCTGAAGCTCACCATCTTCGTGTCCAGCGCGCCGGGCTTCACCGAGCAGCACAAGGTCGCCAATGGCGCGTCCGACTTCCTCGTCGAGATCCTGGGCGATGCCGGCCGTCATGCCCGCTCGGCCGTCGGCTCGCCTTCGCTGCCGCTCGACGCGGCGGTGGAGATCGAGGCGCTCTTCGAGGTCGCCTGAGCCATGGCCGACCTGTCCTGGCTGACGGCACGGCCGATCGCCCATCGCGGCCTGCACGACGGCAATCGCGCGGTCTACGAGAACTCGCTCGCCGCCGCCCTGCTGGCGATCGACGAGGGATTCGCCATCGAGTGCGACGTCCAGCTGTCGGCCGACGGCACGCCGCACATCTTCCACGACGACACGCTCGACCGGCTGACCAGCGCTACGGGCCGCATCCGAGCCCAGGACGACGCCGCCATCGCGGCGCTCCGGCTCGGCGAAACGGCGGAGGGCATCCCGACCGTCGCCGCCTTCCTCGATGCGGTGGCGGGCCGCGTCCCGATCCTCATGGAGCTGAAGGGCGAGAGCGCCGAAGCCGACGGACACTACGTTCCGGCCATCAAGGATCTCGTCGACGCCTATGACGGCCCCCTCGCCCTCATGTCCTTCGACGCCTGGCTCGTCGAAGGCGTGATCGCCGCGGGCGTCGAGCGCCCGGTGGGATTGACGGCGGAGGGTACGTCGGCGGCCGAGCTCGAGCGCCATCGCGCCCTCTACGACAAGGGCTGCACCTTCACCTCCTATTCGGTCCACCACCTGCCCAACGCGTTCACGAGCCACGTGCGCGAAGGGCTGGGCGCGCCCGTGCTGACCTGGACGGTGCGCACGCTCGAGGAGCGCGACTGGAGCCGCCTTCACGCCGACCAGATGACCTTCGAGGGCTTTCGGCCGCAGGCGTGACAGCCTTCGCGCGCTTGCGGAATCCGCGCGGACCCATAAGTCTGTCGGCATGACGGATCGGCGCCGCAGCGCGAAGAACGACGACACGCAGGCGGTCTCGATCGCCGTTTCCAACAGCCTCTCGGCCATACCGGCCGAGACCTGGAACAGGCTGGCCGCGACCGACGGTATCGTCGGTCCCGACGGCCTGCCGGACAACCCCTTCCTGTCGCACCAGTTCCTGTCGGCGCTGGAAGACAGCGGCTGCGTCGGCGGCCGCTCGGGCTGGCAGCCGCAGCACCTCCTTCTGCAGGACCCGGACGGATCAACCGTCGGCGTCGCGCCCGCCTACGCCAAGAGCCACAGCCAGGGCGAATACGTCTTCGACCATGGCTGGGCCGATGCCTTCGAGCGCGCGGGCGGCGACTACTATCCCAAGCTCCAGCTCTCGGTTCCCTTCACGCCGGCCACCGGCCCGCGCTTTCTCGTCGGGTCCGAGCCGGGCGCGGAGGCACGCCGTGCGACTCTCGCCGCCGGCGTCGAGGCCTATGTGCGCCAGACCGGCATCTCCTCCGCCCACGCCACCTTCCTGGAGGCGGACGATCTCGGGATCGCGGAGGCCTCCGGCTGGCTGCACCGGACCGACCAGCAGTTCCACTTCGTCAACCGCGGCTACGGCAGCTACGACGACTTCCTCGACACCCTCGCTTCCCGCAAGCGCAAGGCGCTGAAGAAGGAGCGGCGCGAGGCGCTGGCGAACGGCATCGCGATCGAGCAGCTCACCGGTTCCGATCTGACGGAAGCCGTCTGGGACGCATTCTATGAATTCTACATGGACACCGGCGGGCGGAAATGGGGGCGCCCCTATCTCAACCGGCGCTTCTTCGGCCTGATCGGCGAGAGGCTCGGCAGCCGCATCCTTCTCGTCATGGCCAAGCGCGAGGGCCGCTACATCGCCGGCGCGCTGAACTTCCTCGGCCGGCGCCGCATCTACGGGCGCAACTGGGGCTGCATCGAGGAGCATCCCTTCCTGCATTTCGAGGTCTGCTACCATCAGGCGATCGACTACGCGATCGCCCACGGGCTGGAGGTGGTCGAGGCCGGCGCGCAGGGGCAGCACAAGCTCGCCCGCGGCTACGAGCCGGTGACGACACATTCCGTCCACTACGTCGCCCATCCCGGCCTGCGCCGCGCCATTGCATCCTATCTCGAATCGGAGCGCGCGGAGGTCGAGCGGATGCAGGACGTTCTCGGCGACCACACGCCCTTCCGCCGCGGCGAGCGCCCCGGCGATGCGGTGGACGCGGAGCGGGAGGACGACTAGTTCTCGCCCAATCAACAGGCGAGGAGATGGGCCATGGCCGCCGAGTACGATCCGACCAACATCTTCGGCAAGATCCTGCGCGGCGAAATCCCGAGCCATAAGCTGTTCGAGAACGACGACGTCCTGGCGATCATGGACGTCATGCCTCAGTCCAAGGGCCATTGCCTCGTCCTCCCCAAGGCACCCTCGCGCAATCTCCTCGACGCGTCCGACGCGGCGCTCGCCAAGCTCCTGCCCGCAGCGGCCCGCCTCGCGCGCGCGGCGAAGGCGGCGTTCGACGCCGACGGCGTGTTCGTGTGCCAGTTCAACGAGGCGCCGGCCGGGCAGACGGTGTTCCACCTCCACGTCCACGTCATCCCCCGCTACGAGGGCGTCGACCTCGTGCGCCACGGAGCCGGCATGGCCGACAACGCGGTGCTGGCGGAGCAGGCGGAAGCGATCCGCGCGCAGCTGAGCTAGCCAGCGACGCGCGTCATCGGGGACCGGCCGCGCCGAGCAGCAGCGCGCCTCCGACCAGCACCACTTCCGCCACCGCGATGCCGGCGAGGATGCGCCGGCCGCCGAAGACGTAGGTGCCGAAGCCGCTCGCGATGGATGCCACGCGGAGCCAGGTCGGCAGCTTCGCGAGCTCGCCCGACGGGTAGAGCACGAGCTGCGCGATCACCGCCGCGACGAGGGCCGTCGCGACGGTGCGGGCCAGCTTCGCCGCCGTCGCGTCGTCGCGGACACCGCCGGCCGAAGCGATGCCCAGGAAGCGCCAGATGTCGGTCGGCAGCCATCCCGCGAGCAGGATGAAGACGAAGGGCCACCAGGGCGCGTCGAGCGAGCGGTAGGTGAGATCGAGGATCACGGCGCCCGTCGCGCCTCCAGCCAGCGGCCGATGACGAAGGCCGGCACGCCCCCGAGGAGCCCCGCGACCACCAGCTCGAACTGGGGCGCGACGGCGTGCGCGAGCGGCAGGGCCAGCATGCCGAAGACGAGCGCCAGCCGCCCCGCCAGGTCACGCGCCGAGCCGTAGAGGCTCGACAGAAAGTAGACGGGCGTCAGGAAGGCGAGCGCGCCGGTGACCAGCGCCGGAAGCTGGCCGATGAGGTTGAAGACGACCGCGATCAGCACCGTGTTGGCGAGCGTCAGCGTCACCGCGAAGCCCGCGAAGAAGGCCGTGCGCATGTCGCGCGGCACGCGGCCGACGCGCTCCATCGCGAACACCCAGGCGGTGATCGCGACGAAGTGCGAGAGAAGATAGAGAGTCAGGCGCCGCGTGCGCGGTCCCTTCAGCTCGGGTGCGAGCGCCACGACCATCGGCGTCAGACGCAGCGAGGACAGCGCGACCGCGAAGGCGGCGGCCGCCAGCGACGTGCCGGCGGTGATCGCGCCGATCAGGATGATCTGAGCCGGCAGCGCCCAGATCATGAGGCTCATGAACGAGGCCTCCAGCCAGCCGAGACCGGCCTCGCGCGCGAGGCCGGCGAAGCCGATCATCGCCGTCGAGAGAATCAGGGCGGGCGTGCTGAGAATGCCCCGCATGCCCTGCAGGACCCAGAAGACGGTCGAACCGTCCTCGTCGTCCCGGTCGTTCGGCCCAGGCGCCGCTGCCGCCATCTGCTGCCCCCGCCGGGTCCCCTCGACCCTGAAACGAAACCGCCCCCCGATCGGCGGGGGGCGGTTCCTTCAATCCGATTTCGTCGGATCAGTGAAGTCGGCGCGGAACCTTCGGGACGGTGCCGCCCCGCTTGCCGCCGTTCTTCTCGCCCGTGGTCTCGGGCGCGGCGGAGGACTCCTCGGCCTCGGTGCCGGCGCGCAGCGAGGCTTCCGCCTCCGGCGCGTCGTCGTCGCTCTCGACGTCGTCCTCGTCCTCGTCGATCTCGTCGTCGTCCTCGATCTCCGAGCCGTCGGAGGCGACCGCCGCGAGCTTGCGACCCTTGGCGCCCTTGGGCTTGGGCGGAACCTCGTCGGCGATCGTCTCCAGGACGATCCGCTTCTCGCCGTTCTCGCCCTCGGCGATCGTCACCTTGACGGTGCCGCCGCGCTTGAGCTTGCCGAAGAGCACCTCGTCCGCCAGCGGCTTCTTGATGTGCTCCTGGATGACGCGGCCGAGCGGACGCGCGCCCATGTGCTCGTCGTAGCCTTTCTCGGCGAGCCAGGTGATCGCCTCCGGCGACAGCTCGAAGGTAACGCCCCGCTCGGACAGCTGGGCCTCGAGCTGCATGACGAACTTCTCGACCACCTGGTGGATCACCGGCGTCGGCAGCGGGCCGAAGGGGATGATCGCATCGAGGCGGTTGCGGAACTCCGGCGTGAACAGGCGGTTGATCGCCTCCTCGTCCGCGCCCGTCCGCTTGGAGGAGCCGAAGCCGATCGCGGCCCGGGCCATCTCGGAGGCGCCCGCATTCGTCGTCATGATCAGGATGACGTTGCGGAAGTCGATGCGCTTGCCGTTGTGGTCCGTCAGCTTCCCGTGGTCCATGACCTGAAGCAGGATGTTGAACAGGTCCGGATGGGCCTTCTCGATCTCGTCGAGGAGGAGCACGCAATGCGGATGCTGGTCGACGCCGTCGGTCAGGAGGCCGCCCTGGTCGAAGCCGACATAGCCCGGAGGGGCGCCGATCAGCCGCGAGACGGTGTGCCGCTCCATGTACTCCGACATGTCGAAGCGCAGGAGCTCGACGCCGAGCGTGGATGCGAGCTGGCGCGCCACCTCCGTCTTGCCGACGCCCGTCGGGCCGGAGAAGAGATAGGAGCCGATCGGCTTGTCTGGCTCGCGCAGCCCAGCCCGGGCGAGCTTGATCGCCGAGGTCAGCGCCTCGATCGCCGCGTCCTGGCCGTAGACCACCCGCTTCAAGGATTCGGAGAGGTTCGAGAGAACCATCTCGTCGTCCTTGGAAACGGACTTGGGCGGGATGCGCGCCATGCTGGCGATCGTCGCCTCGATCTCCTTGACGCCGATCTGCTTCTTCCGCTTGGCCTCGGGCAGGAGCATCTGCGAGGCGCCGGTCTCGTCGATCACGTCGATCGCCTTGTCCGGCAGCTTGCGGTCGTTGATGTAGCGCGCCGACAGCTCCACCGCCGAGCGGATGGCGTCGTTCGTGTACTTCACCGAGTGGAAGTCCTCGAAATAGGGCTTGAGGCCCTTGAGGATCGCGAAGGCGTCCTCGATCGAGGGCTCCTTGACGTCGATCTTCTGGAACCGGCGCACGAGCGCGCGGTCCTTCTCGAAGAACTGCCGGTACTCCTTGTAGGTGGTCGAGCCGATGCAGCGGATCGCGCCGGAAGAGAGCGCGGGCTTCAGGAGGTTCGACGCGTCCATCGCCCCGCCCGACGTCGCGCCGGCGCCGATCACCGTGTGGATCTCGTCGATGAACAGGACGGCGCCCGGGTACTCCTCGAGCTCCTTCACGACCTGCTTCAGCCGCTCCTCGAAGTCGCCGCGGTAGCGCGTCCCGGCGAGAAGCGTGCCCATGTCGAGCGAGAAGATCGTGGCGTCGGCCAGCACTTCCGGAACGTCGCCCTCGACGATCCGCTTGGCGAGACCTTCGGCGATCGCCGTCTTGCCGACACCCGGATCACCCACGTAGAGCGGGTTGTTCTTGGAGCGGCGGCAGAGGACCTGGATCGTCCGGTTGATCTCCTCGGCGCGTCCGATGAGCGGGTCGATCTTGCCCGACCGCGACTTCTCGTTGAGATTCACGCAATAGGCGCTGAGAGCGTCCTGCGCGGTCTTGCGCTTGCCTTCGTCCTCGGTTCCCACGGTCGACTGCTCGTCTTCGGCGCCGCGCACCGGCCGTGACTCCGAGCCGCCGGGCCGCTTGGAGATGCCGTGAGAGATGAAGTTGACCGCGTCGTAACGGGTCATCTCCTGTTCCTGCAGGAAGAAGGCCGCGTGGCTCTCGCGCTCGGCGAAGATGGCCACGAGCACGTTGGCGCCCGTCACCTCTTCCCGGCCCGACGACTGGACGTGAATCACCGCGCGTTGAATGACGCGGTGGAAGCCGGCCGTCGGCTTGGAATCCTCGTTGTGGCCGGTGACGAGGTTGGCGAGTTCGGTATCGATGTATTCCGTCAGCGACGCGCGCAGCGAGTCCAGGTTGACGCTGCAGCCTTTCATCACGGCTGCCGCGTCCTTGTCTTCGACGAGGGCGAGCAGCAGGTGCTCAAGCGTCGCGAATTCCTGATGCCGGTCGTTGGCGAAGGTCAGCGCCTGATGGAGGGATTTCTCCAGACTTTGTGAAAATGTCGGCAAGCTTCACCTCAATTCTTTTCCATCACGCATTGCAGCGGATGTTGATGCTGGCGGGCGAAATCCATGACCTGCGTGACCTTCGTCTCCGCGACCTCGTAGGTATAGGTGCCGCACTCGCCAACCCCGTGGTTGTGCACATGCAGCATGATGCGGGTGGCTGCCTCCCGGTCCTTCTGGAAGAACCGCTCGAGCACGTGAATGACGAATTCCATCGGGGTGTAATCGTCGTTCAGAAGCAGCACCCTGTAAAGGCTCGGCTTCTTCGTTTTGGGCTTCGTGCGGGTGATCACCGAGGTGTTGCGGTCGGTATCGCCGTCGTTCGGTCCGCCCGCCTGGCCACCCTTGGCCATCCTCCGGTCCACCGTCCCTCGCACGTCGTTCTGTCCTGGTGCCGCCGTCATCATGTGAACCGTATGTATGTGCCCGTCCGGGGAATTTAAGACGCTGAAAAGTCGCGGTGATCGACGGGCCGGCCGGAAGCCTGGATCCGGCCGATCCAATCGCCCAACGCAAGAAAGGCCCGGAACCTGAGTTCCGAGCCTTCCGCAAACTTCGCCGCCCCGCAAGGGGGAAGCGCATGAGGCCGATCAGGCGGCCTGCTGGAACGCCTCGTCCGCCTGAGCGGCGGCCTTGCGGCCGTACTCGGTCGCGGAGTTCGCGGCCTTGGAGAAGGTCGCCTCGAAGGGCTTGTAGGTCTCCTTGGCGATGTCGGCATAGATCTCGCCGATGCGGGTCGCCTGGGCGATCCAGGCCTGGTAGGCCGAGGCGGCGTACTCGTTCTGGACCTCGATCACCTTCTCGACGCTGCGCGCCTGGACGAGCTTCTCGAGCATCTGGGCAGAGCTCTCGTAGGAGCGCTTGGTGAAGTCCGAGGTCTCCGTCGCGATCTGCTGAAAGCCCTTGGTGACCGCGCTGAAGGACTTCATCGCGTTGTCGGCGGCTTCCTTGCTGATCTGGTTCGCGTCTTCGTAGGCAGCCATGGTGACACTCCCTTCTTTGATTGGAACTGGAGCGCTGGCGCTCCGACCGATTGTTGGTCGCCACCTATTTATTGCACTGCACAATGAAATTCAACAGTGCTGCGGTGCAATATGGATGGGCGTCCAACGTCTGGCGTACCGTGGGCTTCGTCTCGTGGACAGTTCGGCAACCATAAACGGATTGGTAAGCGCACGGGGATAGCGTGGAATCCACGGAAACATCACTGCGCCGCCGCAATTTGGCGCGCCTTGTGAGGCTTTAGGAGCACGCCTCCAGATGCCTCGGAAGAGTCAGCGAAAGAGTAGCCTCGTGCGAAAGCCCCTACCCCGTCTCAGGTCCGCTCTCTTCTCGGTTACGAAAAGCCTCGGCATCGTCGCGCTCGGCTTCGGTTTGGCGACGCAGGTGCCGGGTGTCGCCTCGGCGAACCCGAAGTACGCGGCCTTCGTGATCGACGCGAACAACGGCCGGGTGCTCTACGAGGAGGACGCGGACGACTACCGCTATCCCGCCTCGCTAACGAAGATGATGACCCTCTACATGACCTTCGAGGCGCTGGAGCAGGGCCGCGTCCGCCTCGACTCGGCCATGCCGGTCTCCGCCTACGCCGCCGGCCGTCCGCCGTCCAAGCTGGGCATGAAGCCGGGCTCGACGCTGAGCGTCGAGGACGCCATCAAGGGCCTCGTCACCAAGTCGGCCAACGACGCCTCGGTGGTTCTCGCCGAGTTCCTCGCCGGTTCGGAAGACCGCTTCGCCTCGGCCATGACGCAGAAGGCCCGCCGCATCGGCATGTCGAAGACGACGTTCCGCAACGCCAACGGCCTGCCCGACGACGGCCAGCGCACGACGGCCCGCGACATGGCGACGCTCGGCATCGCGCTGCGCGAGCATTTCCCGCAATATTACAAGTACTTCTCGACCCGCTCCTATTCGTTCCGCGGGCGCACCGTGAACGGTCACAACCGCGTCCTCGACCGGGTGAAGGGCGTCGACGGCATCAAGACCGGCTACATCCGGGCGTCCGGCTTCAACCTCGTCTCCTCCGTGGTTCGCGGCGACAAGAAGCTCGTGGCCGTGGTGATGGGCGGCCGCTCGGGCCGCTCGCGCGACGATCACATGGTCGAGCTCCTGACGCGCTACCTGCCAGCGGCGAGCTCCTCGCCCAAGGCCGGCCAGCTCGTCGCCTCCGCGCCCGCCACGCTCGGCGGCCCGCCGGCCACCGCCGCGAGCGCCGTCGGCGTCGCGACGCTCGCCAGCATCCCGGTTCCGGGCTCACGTCCGATGGAAGCTCTGTCGCCCGCCTCGATCGATCAGCGCGTGGCCATGGCCTACGGCACCTCGGCTGCCGACGCGGTTTCGGCGATGCCGGTGCCCAACGAGCGGCCGCTGATGGGCCGCGACGCGCTGCGGGCCGCGCTCGTCGAAGAGCGGCCGGCGGTCGGCGGCCTGCAGGTGCCGACGGCGCAGCCGCTGCCGCGCGAGCGCCGCACCCCGGCAGCCGCGGTTACCGGTGGCTCCGATCTCGATCCGACCACGACCGGGGTGGTCGCGGCGCGCGAGTCGAGCCCGTCCTCGGCCTGGGTGATCCAAATCGCCGCCTCTCCGAGCCGCGAGCAGGCGCTGGAGATGCTGGCCGAGGCCAAGGCCAAGGCCGGCCTGCGCTCCGCCGAGCCCTTCACGGAGAGCGTCGGAAACGGATCGTCGAAGCTCTACCGCGCCCGCTTCGCCGGCTTCCAGACCAAGGACGAAGCCTGGAGCGCCTGCGCCAGCCTGAAGAAGAAGTCCTACTCCTGCTACGCCGTCGCGAACTGACGCGACCCTGAACCTCGAAGGGATCGGCCGAAGCCGCCCGTCCCTTCCTCAGCTTCAAGACCCTTCCCGCCTTCGTTCGACGACCCGGCAGCCGAAGCGATCCACGGATCGCGCGGTTCTTCGCCCGGGCGAGCGGACCATCGCGTCCATCCGACGGACGCGGCTTTCAATCTCCAGGCGCCGAGCGCCACCTTGTACCGTGTTGCTGGAGTTAAACGTGTCGGTCGACCAGAACAGCCTTGGCCTCGTTGACGCGCGCCGCGAGGCGGTGCGTCCCGCCGTGATCGGGATGCACCCGCTTCATCAGGCGGCGATGGGCCTCGCGGATGTCCGCCAGGGTCGCTCCCGGCTCAAGGCCAAGGACCTCGTAGGCCTCCTGCTCACTCATGGGGCGCGCGCCTGGCGCGCCTCCCAGCCTGTCGCCCGCGTCCGCCTTCGCGTCGGCACGCCGGCCGGGCGAACGGCGGTCAAGATACGCTTCAAGTAGCCGCAGGCTGTCGGCGTCGGCCGCGACTTCGCTCCGCAGCGCCTCCAGGGCCGCTTCGTCCAGCTCGGACAGACGCGCGCCGTGAAACGTCCCTGACAGAACCGGGCCGTCCATCGCGCCGGTATCGTGATCGAGCGTCATGTCGAGGTAGCTGGATCGCACGTTGGATGTGGACTCCAGCCCAGCCTCGGCCGCCCGGCTGCGGTTGGTCGCGCGGACTCGGCCGAGCCATGCCAGACCGAAGCCGAGAAGCGGCATCCCCACGGCGCCCCGTCCGAGCAGCGTCGCGATGCCGCCGGCGGCGATCAGGGCCGTCGGCGCGGCGATCCGGAGTACCTGGGCCGCCCGTTCCGGCGGAACCGACAAGGCGAGCCGAAGCCCGGCCAGCGCGATAGCCGCGAAAACGAGAAGGCCGGCGACGATCGTCACCGTCCCCCGCCTCCGCCGTTCATCTGCGCCAGGAGCAGTCGAGCCTCGCGGCTTCCTTCGCGCTCGAGCGCGGGACGGCCGTCGGCGGCGAAGGCCGCGACCGCGCGGAGGAGATTGCGCAGGGATTCGGCGGCCGAACCGTCGAAACGCGCGTAGGCGCCCCGGCTCAGGCGGGCGGCCTCGCGGTAGGTCCGCTCCGCCACGCGGTCGCGACCTTCCTGGAACATGAAGCACGGAACGCCCAGAAGGCCGAGCTCGCCTGCGGTGGCGCAGAGATCGTCCGCCTGCTCCTCCATGGCGTCGCCGACGAAGACCAGAGCCGCGACCTTCTCTGCCGAAGCCTGCTTGCGGGCGTGCTGCAGGACACGCCCGATCTGCGTATGGCCGCCTCGGCAATCAATCGTCGTCATGATGTCTCGTAGCCGCGCCGAGTCGAGGCTCCAGCGGGATGCTCGACATTCGGAGAGCCCGCGGAAGTAGACGAGCTGCACCGCGAGCCGGCCGCTGCCGCCCGCCGCGTCGAACATCTCGGCCTGGAGGGCGCAGGCTCGGTCCCAAGTCGGCTGACGGCTCATGGTGGCGTCGAGCCCGAAGATCAGGCGCCCGGCCGCGCTTCCGCTGGCCTCGACGTGCTTCAGGAACGCCGCCACCTCTTCGCGCGGCGATCGCCCGACGCTGGGCACGCGGGAACGATTGTGACTGATCTCGCCGGCCATGCCCGAACCTCCCGACCTGTTGGGGAGGATGTGGGAACGGACGGGACTTTAAGAAAGGTGGCGTGCCCGCGTCAAAGAAGGCCGAGGCCGGCCAGTTCGCGCATCAGCTCGGGCGGCAGCCCCGAGCCGAGCCGGTCGCCGTCGATGTCGGCCGGCCGATCGTCATGCTCGAGATAGCGCCATCCCTGAAACGGCCGCCGCGGCGCCCAGTCCGTCGCGGTGAACTCCGGCTCGAGCACGATCTGGCAGCGCGCGATGCCGTCCGCGTCGGTGACGGGCCGCAGATCCAGAATGCGCTGTCGTACCTGCACGTGCCCCTTGATCACCCAGTAGAGCGACCCGCCGTCGAGGATGTCGACGTTTCGCTTGGGAAACATGCGGGTGGTGTGGATCTGCTCGAAGGGACGCTTGGCGGCGCGTGCGGCCTCGCGCCGCTCGCCGACCCATTCGCGCAGATCGTCGATCGTATCGACCCCAACGCAGAGCTTGATCATGTGGAGAGGCATGAGGCGCGTCCTGGCGCAGAGGCGCCGCGCCCGTCAAGCGCGGCAGATGGCGTCAGCGGGACGCGGTCGCCTGCGGCAAGGCCAGCTCGGCCTCGCGATGCTCGGCGTCGGTGAAGAGGAAGCCGACCGCCAGAGCCAGGCAGAACGCGCCGATGGCCCAGGCCGCGACGGACCAGCATGACCGAGCAGCGGTTTCTTCCATGGACGGCTTCCTGTTAATGGCTGTGGCGGCAACATCGGCTTCGGCCGCGCCGAGCCCGCCTCTCTATCCCTCAAGTCGCGCCCGCTCAACCACGTTCCTCTCGATGCTGTGGATTATGCCTCTTCCTTCACCGCTCGTTCACGAGTCGTCGCGTCCGCTCGAAGCCGGAGGTGCGAGGTGAACTTCGGGCTCGGCGACGGCTTCGCCCTGGCGCTCTTCCTGGGGCTCTGGGTTTTCTACAACTGGTTCACGGATTACGGCCCGTGGTCGCAGCGCGGCCTCAGCCAAGCCATGCGACGGCAGCGACAGCGTTGGATGAAGGTCCTCCTCCTGCGCGACCTGCGCATGATCGACACCGCCATCATGACCGGCCTCCAGCAAGGCACCGGCTTCTTCGCATCGAGCTGCATCTTCGCCATCGGCGGATGCTTCGCGCTTCTCGGCTCGGCGGATCGCATCGCGCAGATCTCGGCCGACCTGCCCTTCCAGGAGCCGCTCGACCGGCGGCTGGTGGAAATGAAGCTGCTCGGCCTCGTGGTGATCTTCGCCTACGCCTTCTTCAAGTTCGCCTGGTCCTACCGCCTGTTCAACTACTGCTCGATCCTGATCGGCGCGATTCCGATGCGCGCCGAGGCGCAGGCCGATCCCGAGCGGGCCGAGCGGGCGGTCCGGCGGGCGGCCGAGCTGAATGCCCTTGCGGCGCAGCACTTCAACGCGGGGCTGCGCGCCATCTTCTTCGCCCTCGCCTATCTTGGCTGGTTCCTTGGCCCCGGCTTCCTGGTCGCCACGACCCTCCTCGTTCTCGGCATCGTCGGCCACCGCCAGTTCTTCTCCTCGGCCCGGGCCGCGGTGATCGACGGCGAGGACGACGAACACGGAGGAGATCCGCGATGAGCGAAAACGTCCGGCAGGCGATCCTCGACGCGCTCGCGGCTCAGAGCCAAGGCCGGTCGATCGACCCGACCGCGGTCGCCCGGTCCATCGCGGGCTCGGACGAACGGCTTTGGAGCCGGCTGATGGCACCGATCCGGGCCGAGGCCGTTCGTCTCGCCGAGGAAGGGCGGCTCGTGATCGTGCGGAAGAACCGCCCGGTCGATCCTCGCGCCTTCAAGGGGGTCTACAGGCTCCGCGCGCCCGAGCCGTCATCGGAGGACTGAGGCCCGGGAAAGAGCTCGGGAATGCGGCCAGTCCACCAATAGGCGGCAAGGCCGAGGCCCTCGCGCACGGAAAGCTGAACCTTCTCGATGTTCCGGGTGACGAAGGTCGACGGCCGCCAGATCGTGGGGCCTGCCGGGGTCCGGTAGTCGACGGGATACGGCACGACGTCGAAGCCGGCAGCCCGGAAGCAGCCGACCGAGCGGGGCATGTGGAAGGCGGAGGTGACGAGGAGCCAGGTCTCGCCCGGCTGCGGGCTGGCGATCTCGCGCGAATAGACCGCGTTCTCCGCCGTGTTGCGCGCCCGGTCTTCGAGGATGAGGCGGTCCGGCTCCAGGCCGAGACTCTCGAAGAAGTCCCGCGCCATGTCGGTCTCGGGAATGTCCTCCTGCAGGATCGCCGCCACGCCGCCGGTGAAGAGCACCCGCGCGTCCGGATAGCGCCGCGCGAGCACCATGGCTTCCGTCATGCGGTCTGCCGCCTCGTTCAGCTCGTCGACGCCCCGGGTCCGGCCGACGCGCGTGTCGACGGCCCCGCCGAGGACGACGATGCCGGCGATCCGGTCCGGCAGCGTCTCGGGCCGCGGGAAGCGGTTCTCGAGCTGCGCCAGCATCACGAGCCCCAGCGGCGAAAGCGCGATGACGGCGAGGATGATCACCGCGCCTCCGCCCGCCGTCCAGGCCGAGCGGCGCCAGCCGACCATGGCGAGGAGCCCGGCAAGGACGAAGAGGAAAAGCACGAGGACGATCGGCTGGAGGAGATAGCCGAGGATCTTGGACAGGACGAAGAACATGAACGGCGCCGCGTCAGACGCGATCCCAGACGGGCGCGAACGAGGGATCGACGAGCCGCTTGCGCCGGCCCGTCATCGCAGAGATCGCCGCGTGCTCCTGCGCCGTCAGCTCGAAGTCGAAGACGCCGAGGTTCTCCGCGAGGCGTTCCGCCTTCGACGTGCGCGGGATCGCGCCGACGCCGTCCTGCTGCACCTCCCAGCGCAGGACCACCTGCGCCGGCGTCCTGCCGTGGGCGCGCGCGGCGGCGACCACGGGCTCGCTCGTCAGCACCTCGCCGCCCTGGCCGACCGGCGAATAGGCGATGGTCGCCATACCGTGGCGCCGGCAGGCGTCGATGATCGCATCCTGTGACAGAAGGGGATGATACTCGACCTGGTTGCAGGCGAGCTTTCGCGGCGACAGGTGAGCCGCCTCGTCCACCATGGTGGACGTAAAGTTGGCGACGCCGATGTGGCGGGTCAGCCCGTCCTCGGCGGCCCGGTTGAGTCCGGCGATCGAGTCCTCCAGCGGCACGTCGGCATTGGGCCAGTGGATCAGCAGGAGGTCGACCGGACCGATGCCGATCCTGTCGATCGAGCCGCGGGCCGATTCGACCAGCTTGTCGGCAGCGATGTCGGTCCACCAGACCTTCGTGGTCACGAAGAGCTCGTCGCGACCGAGCCCGCTTCGGCGTATGCCTTCGCCGACTGCGTCTTCGTTGCCGTACATCGCCGCCGTGTCGATGTGCCGATAACCGGCCGCGATGGCCTTCACCACCATGTCCGCGCAGGCCTCGCCCTTCAGCGTCCAGGTTCCCAGTCCGATGGCCGGAATGGCGGCGCCGTTGGCATCGATGACGATCATGCAGTTCGACCTTTCCGCTGCGGCGCCCCGTGTTGCACCGCGTTGTCGCCGCCGAAGATAGGCGCTACGCACGGTCGGCAACCAGGAGATCGCCGTGTCCGAGATCGCCAACCCGTCGCAGCGCGGTCGAATCGACGCCATCGACCTCGCCCGCTTCGCCGCTCTCGTCGCCATGGCGGTCTATCACTTCACCTGGGATCTCGAATTCTTCGGCTACGTCGCGCGCGGCACCACGGGCCAGGGCGGCTGGCGCCTCTTCGCCCGCGCCATCGCGTCGAGCTTCCTGTTCCTGGCCGGCGTCAGCCTCGTCCTGGCGCACGGCCGAGAGATCCGCTGGCGGCCCTTCTGGACCCGATGGCTGCAGGTCGCGGGCGGCGCGGCGGCGATCACGGTCGCGACCTACTTCGCGACGCCCGGGAGCTTCGTCTTCTTCGGCATCCTCCACGAGATCGCCGTGGCGAGCCTCGTCGCGCTGCTGTTCCTTCGCCTGCCCTGGTTCGTCACGGCGCTCGCGGCGGCGGCGGTTCTCGCGCTCCCGCACTTCGTCGCGCTGCCTGCTCTGAACACGCGCTGGCTCGCTTGGATCGGCCTCTTCGAGCGCCCACCGATCTCCAACGATTTCGTCCCGGTCTTTCCCTGGCTCGGCGCGGTGCTGCTCGGCGTTGCCGCGGGGCGGCTCGCGACGGACCATCGGCTCTGGGACCGGCTCCGAGGCTTGAACCCCCGCCTCGCCCGCGCCGCGCCGCTGACCTGGCTCGGGCGGCACACGCTGCTCTTCTACCTGCTGCACCAGCCTCTGCTGATGGCCGTCGTCTGGCTGGCGACTCAGGTCGCGCCGCCCGACCTGTCGGCGCGCTTCCAGGACGATTGCCGCCGGCAGTGCCTCGCCTCGCAGAGCGAAGCCTTGTGCGCGAACTATTGCGGCTGCGCGGAGCGCGAGCTGGACGCGCGCGGGATCATGGACAGCGTGATGGCGGGAGCCGGCGAGCAGAGCGCGCGCGACGCCCTGGAGGAAGTCGTCCGGCTCTGCTCGTTCGAGGCGCTCGACCCGCAGTGAGGCCGATCAGCCGTCGACCTTGGGCGCGACGCCGAGTTCGGCCATCCGCGTGAGGCAGGCCTCCTCGGCGGAGTCGAGCTCGCCGAGCAGCTCCTCGATGTCGCGGCGCTTCTGCTCGAGCTGCTCGCGCTTCTCGTGGACGCGCCGGACGATCGCACGCAGCTGACCGGCCTCGCCCGGCGGGCTGCGATACATCTGCATGATCTCGCGGATCTCGGCGATCGAGAAGCCGAGGCGCTTGCCGCGCAGGATGTTCTTCAGAAGCTGCCGGTCGCTCTGCCGGAACAGTCGCGTGCGACCGCGCCGGATCGGCGAGATCAGCCCCTCGTCCTCGTAGAAGCGGATCGTGCGTGTGGAGACGTCGAACTCCCGCGTGACTTCGGTGATCGTGTAGTAGTCGCGCATCCTACTCGAAACCGCTCCGGCGCCGACAATCGGGTTCCTGCATGATGCCAGATTGACGTAAAAGTCAAAGTGATTTGGTCAGCCAACCATGATCAATGGACGCCGAACCACCAGGTCGCCAGACCGAGAAAGGCGAAGAAGCCGACGACGTCGGTCACGGCGGTGACGAAGACCGCCGAGGACACGGCCGGATCGGCCCCGAAGCGATCGAGCGTGAGCGGGATGAGAATGCCCGCCAGCGCCGCCACGATCATGTTGACGACCATGGCGCAGGCGATGATGCCGCCGATGTCGACGCTGGAGAACCAGAGACCGGCGACGGTCCCGATCAGGACCGCGAAGACGACGCCGTTGATCGCGCCGACGCCGAGCTCGCGCCGGATGATTCGCGCCGAATTGCGGAAGTCGAGGTTGCGCGTGGCGAGCGCGCGCACGGTGACCGTCATGGTCTGCGATCCCGCATTGCCGCCCATGCCGGCGACGATCGGCATCAGCACCGCCAGCGCGACGATCTGCTGGATCGTGGCGTCGAAGAGCTCGATCACCGTGGCCGCGAGGAAGGCCGTCACGAGATTGACCGCGAGCCACGGCACGCGCGAGCGCGAGGTCCGCAGCACCTTGTCCGACAGTTCCTCGTCGCCGACGCCGCCGAGACGCCGGATGTCCTCCTCCGCCTCCTGCTGGACGATGTCGATCACGTCGTCGACCGTCAGCACGCCGACGAGGCGATCGTTCGAATCGACCACGGCTGCCGAGAGCAGGTCGTACTGCTCGATGATCTGCGCGGCCTCTTCCTGGTCCATCTCGGCCGGGATCGCGTGCCGCGTCTCGTGCATGATGTCTTCGATCTTCTCCGGCCGCTTGGCCCGGAGAATCCGGTCGAGGTCGACGGCGCCCAGGAGCTTGAAGGCGGGATCGATGACGAAGATCTGCGCGAAGCTTTCCGGCAGATCCTCGTCCTCGCGCATGTAGTCGATCGTCTGGCCGACCGTCCAAAAGGGCGGCACGGCGACGAACTCGGTCTGCATGCGCCGGCCGGCGGTTTCTTCCGGATAGTCCAGCGAGCGCCGCAGCCGGATCCGCTCGCGGAACGGCAGCTTCTCAAGGACCTCGCGCCGGTCCTCCTCGTCGAGGTCCTCGAGGATGTAGACGGCGTCGTCCGAGTCGAGCTCGCGCAGCGCCTGCGCGATCTTGTCGTTCGGCATGGCGTCGACGATCGACATGCGGATCGCTTCGTCGACCTCGGTCAGCGCCGTGTAGTCGAAGGCGTCGCCCATGAGGCGGACGAGTTCCTGGCGCTGGTCGTTCTCCAGCTCCTCCAGGAGGTCGCCCAGCTCCGATTCGTGGAGATGGCCGATCGTGTCCTTGAGGTAGGACTCGTCGCGGCTCTCGATCGCCTCCTCGACCTTTTCGAGGAATTCCGAGGCGACGGCGCCTTCGTCGTCGTAGATTTCCGATTCGGGCTCGGGTGCGGCAGGAGGTTCGCGGCGAAGCTCTTCGTCGGTCATCCGCCCCTCCTGTTCGGACTTTGCGCGCGGCGCTGCCATGACATAGTGGCGCGGCTAAAGAAAGCGCGAACGCGCCCGATCGACTTTCGCCGCGGGCTGCCCAGCATCGTCAGAGGAAAGATCCGCCTCAGGCGGAGAAAAAGGCTGGTGCGGTCGAGAAGACTCGAACTTCCACGGGTTGCCCCACAGCGACCTCAACGCTGCGCGTCTACCAATTCCGCCACGACCGCACGCCGTGTGCCGGGAGCTCGTCGCCGCCGGTGGAAGGGCGTGTAACAAGTCTGTTGCAGGCGCACAAGTCTCCTTTTGCGCTCGCGGGAGGAAAGTTGGGACGACGCTTTCGCGAGGCTGGTGCGGGGGTTAGAAGCGTTCCATGGACAGCCCCTCCACCCAGCATCGAATGGCCACCGAAACCACGGCGTTCCGGCCTGCACCCGGCAGCCCATCGGTCTCCTGGGTGATCCGCGACGGCCTGACGCCCTACGAGGAATCGCTCGGCTTCATGGAGGCCAGGGTCGAGGCGATCGCGTCGGGGGCGGCGCCGGAGACGGTGCTCCTGGTGGAACATCCCCCGCTCTACACCGCCGGCACCAGCGCCCGGGCGGAAGACCTTCTGGGCGTCTCGCCCTTTCCCGTCTTCGCGGCGGGGCGTGGCGGGCAATACACCTATCACGGCCCCGGCCAGCGCGTGGCCTACGTGATGCTCGACCTTCATCGCCGCCGGCCGGACGTGCGCGCCTTCGTGGCGGCGCTGGAGGCCTGGATCATCGGGACGCTGGCGGAATTCCAGGTCCGGGGCGAGCGGCGCGAGGATCGCGTCGGCGTGTGGGTCGCCCGGCCCGAGCGCCCGCCCCTGCCGGACGGCTCGCCGGCCGAGGACAAGATCGCGGCGATCGGCATCCGGCTGCGCAAGTGGGTGACGTTCCACGGCATCTCGCTGAACGTCGATCCGGACCTGTCGCACTTCGGCGGCATCGTGCCCTGCGGAATCCGCGGCGGCTACGGTGTCACGAGCCTCGCCGATCTCGGCATTCTCGTCTCGATGCCGGAGGTCGACACGCTCCTGCGCCGGAACTTCGAGAACGTTTTCGGCCCCACGGTCGACGGCTGAAACGTCAGCGCTCGGCGGCGTTGGTGGGCGCACGGCGCGCGATCAGGCGCTCGCGATGGAAGATGTAGGCGCCCGAGCCGACGATGATCGCGATGCCGAGCCATTTCAGCGTGTCGGGGAAGCTGCCGAACACGACGTATCCCAGGATCACGGCCGAGACGATCTCGGCATAGGCGAAGGGCGCGAGCGTCGAGGCCGGCGCCAGCCGGAAGGCTTGCGCGAAGAGCGTGTGCCCCACGAGGCCGACGATTCCCGTGGCGAGGAAGATCAACCAGGTGTCCAGGCGCGTGGGGAAGGTCAGGCTCAATTCCTTCACGTCCAGAGCCGAGCCGACGACCATCAGGAGCGCCAGCGCGACCGTGCCGCCGATGCCGCCGAAGACGTGCATCGCCAGGGCCGAGCCGGTGTCCGCGAGAAGACGGCTGAGGATCGAGTAGACCGCGATGCACACGGCGCAGAGAACGGGAAGCACCGCGATGAAGCCGAGATCCGCGAAGCTCGGTCGGATGATCAGCATGGCGCCGCCGAAACCGACGCCCACCGCGACGGCGCGCCGCCAGCCCACCGTTTCGCCGAGAATCACGGCGGAGAGCACCGTCACGAGCATGGGCTCGACGAAGAAGATCGCGGTCGTGTCGGCGAGCGGCATGAAGCGCAGCGCCGCGAAGAAGAAGACGCCGCCGATGCCGAGAAGCGCGCCGCGCAGGAGGTGAAGCCCGAGCCGGCGCACCTTCAGCGCCCGCGGACCTTCGGTGATCAGAAGCAGCGGCAGCATGTAGAGCGCCTGCTGGACGAGACGGATGAGCGACACCTCGCCGGGCGACACGCCGTGCTCGGTCACGAGGATCTTGGCGAGCGCGTCCAGAACGGGGATGATGAGCGCGCCGATCAGCATCAGCAGGATGCCGCGCGACACTTCGGCGGAGCTGTTCTCGACGGCGCGCGCGGCGATGGCCATCGGTCGCCCTCCTCCCGATTCAAAGATGCGCTTCGTTCTAGTGGAGGCTACTGGGAAACACCATGACGCAGCTCTTCGTCGATGCCGACGCCTGCCCCGTGAAGGACGAAGCGATCGAGATCGCCCTTCGCCACGGCTGGTCTGCGGTGCTCGTCTCCAACGGCGGCATGCGCCCGTCGCGTTATCCCGGCGCGCGGATCGTGACCGTGCCGAGCGGTGCGGACGCGGCCGACGACTGGATCGTCGAGGCCTGCGGGGCCGAGGACGCGGTGATCACGGCCGACATTCCGCTCGCCGCCCGCGCTCTGGAAAAGGGCGCGCGGGTGCTCGGCCCGTCCGGCCGACCCTTCACGCCCGAGTCGATCGGCCAGGCGCTTTCGATGCGCGCCTTCTCCCAGCACCTGCGCGAAACCGGCGAGTCGAAGGGCTACAATGCGGCCTTCACGCCCGCCGATCGCTCGCGCTTCCGCCAGGCCCTCGATCAGCTGCTGCGACGATCCTGACCGGCGAAAGGCTGTATCCCGCGCGCTCCGCCTTACGTAGCTCGCGATATGGGGCAACCACGGCGGGAGGCGCGACATGGCGCGAAACGTGACCGAGTTGGTTTATCGGCAAAGGCTGCCGACGCGGCTGACCCATTGGGCCTGGGCCGTCTGCCTGTTCTTCCTGCTCCTGTCGGGCCTGCAGATCTTCATGGCGCGACCGGACCTTTATATCGGGCAGCAGTCCGGCTTCGCCTTCGACAACGCCATTCTCTCGATCGGCGCCACCATGGACGGCGCGACGATGAAGGCGCGGACGGTGCTGTTCGGCCATAGCTTCGACACGACCGGGTGGCTCGGGGCGATCTGGGAGGATGGCGACCTCCAGCCGAAGACGTTTCCCTCCTGGCTGACCATCCCCGGCTATCGGGACCTCGCCACGGGGCGCGTGGTCCATTTCTTCTTCGCCTGGGGGCTCGTCTTCGTTCTCGCGCTCTGGCTCGTCGCGAGCCTCGCCAACGGCCATGTCCGCGACCTCGTGCCGTCGCGCCGCGACTGGCGCGGCCTGCCGCGCGACGTCCTCGACCACCTCCGCCTGCGCCTGTCGCACGGGCGCCGCTACGGGGCCCTGCAGAAGCTCTCCTACGCCCTGATCCTCTTCCTGGTGCTGCCGCTGATGATCCTGACGGGCCTCACCATGTCGCCGGGCTTCAACGCCTTCATGCCGTGGACACTCGACCTCTTCGGCGGACGGCAAACCGCGCGGACGCTGCACTTCCTGCTGATGCTCGTCCTCGTCGGCTTCACCGCCGTGCACCTCGCCATGGTGCTCCTCGCCGGGCCCTTCAACGAGCTGCGCTCGATGATCACCGGCTGGTACCGCGCCGATCCGGAGTCCGAACGATGATGCGCCTGCTTCTGTCCCGCCGCCGCTTCCTCACGGGTGCCGCGGTGTCCGCCTCGACGATGCCGCTCGCCGGCTGCTTCGATTCGCTCGGCCAGCGCGACGGAACGGCGCGCGGCGTGATGGAATCGGCCGAGTGGCTGACCTACCGCGTCCAGCGCTGGATGCTGGGCAGCGACTCGCTCGCCCGGGAATATGCCGAGAGTGAGATCCGCCAGCCGCAGCGCCCGAACGGCACGACGAATCCTCAGGACGCCGACTACCGGCGCCTCGTCGCGGATGGATTTGCCGGCTATCGTCTCGGCGTGTCCGGCATGGTGGCGCGACCGGGGAGCTTCTCGCTGGACGAGATCCGCGCCATGCCCGGACGGACCCAGATCACGCGGCACGACTGCGTCGAAGGCTGGAGCTGCATCGCCAAGTGGACCGGCGTGCCGCTCGCGAGCGTGCTCGACGCCGTCGGCGTCGCCCCCACGGCGCGCTTCGTCGTATTCGACTGCTTCGACACGATGGAGAACGGCTTCACCGGCCCGGTGAGATACTACGAGTCGATCGACATGGCGGACGCTCGCCATCCCCAGACGATCCTCGCCTATGGCTGCAACGACCAGCCGCTTTCGGTGGCCAACGGTGCGCCGCTGCGCCTGCGCGTCGAGCGGCAGCTCGGCTACAAGATGGCGAAATACGTCCGGGCGATCACCGTCACCGATACCCTCGCCGGCTTCGGCGAAGGCGGCGGCGGCTACTGGGAAGACCGCGGCTACGAATGGTTCGCGGGGATCTGACGAAACGATCGCCGAGGGGCGCGGCGCTCAGCCACGCCCGAGAAGAAGGCTGGCCGCCCGCATCTCGTCCCAGCGTCGCGCGCGGCGCTCGGCCGCTTCCTCGTCGGCGCCCCACTGCTCGATGTTCCAATCCTCGTCGAGGTGGGCGAGGCTCCAGGCCTCGTCCGCCGTCAGCCGCCCGTCCGCCAGAGCCAGCGCGAGAAGGGCGGAGCCCGTCAGCGTCGTCGCCTGATGCAGGGCGGCGATCCGGAACGGATCGGTCTCGCGCGCGACGTGCGACCGCACCGCCGCGAGCGACTCGTCCGGCTGCGCGACGTGCATGACGCCCTCGGCGAGGCGGAAGCCTCCGCCGAGCCGTGCCTCGGCCCAGGCGACCACCGGGTCCCACCGCTCGCGCTGGCGCTGCGCGAGGCGCTCCGGCTCACCGGCGCGGTAGAACAGGAGGTCGGTCTCGGCGTAGCGGGCGACATCGTCGCGCACCGGCGCGGGGTCGTCGGCAATGCCGTCGATGATCGTGTTGAGGAGCCGCGTCATCGGCATGGTCGCGGGCTCGATGAACTCGCCCTGCGCCTCCCATTCCGCGGCAGCCGCCTCCGCTGCCGCGCGATCGGGCACGGAAAAGCCGCGGCACGCCGGCGTCTTCATGCGCCGGCCGTCGAGGAGAACGGCGAAGCCGCCCTCGCCTTCCGCGATCGTGACCGCCTCGTAGAAGCGCTTGGTGAGTTCCGGACGCCGGAGGGATTCGCTCATGACGGACCTGACGGATTGCTGCGGGGCGGCAGAGCACCCCTGTGCCGCATATCGGCGGTGCTTCTCGCGCCGTCAACCGGCGGCGGAACGCCGCTCCGAAGCGATCGATCCAGCGGCGAGCCAGTCGCCGATCAGTCGCTCCAGCTCGCCGACATCGCCGGCAACCGCGCGGGCGCCGAGCGCCAGCAGCTCGGCCGGCGTCGACGCACCCCAGGACACGCCGATCGCCTCGGCGCCGGCCGAGCGCGCCATGGCGACGTCGAACACGGCATCGCCGATCACCAGCGCCTGCGAGGCGTCGCAGCCGAGCTGCGAGCAGCATTCCAGAACCATGGCGGGATGCGGCTTCGACGGGCAGTCGTCGGCGGTGCGCACGGCGAGGAAGATGCCGTCCAGCCCGTGCGACTCCACGATGGCCGCGACACCGCGGCGCGACTTCCCGGTGACGAGGCCGACAGCCACGTCATCGCGCGCGGCGAGCCGGCGCACGAGATCCTCCATCCCCTCGAACAGCGTTTCGCGGAACGCCACGTCCTGGCGCGCCGCTCGGAAGGCGGCGCGGTAGCGCTCGGCCAGCGCCGTATGCTCGTCGGCGGCGCCGGCCGGGTGAAGCCGGGCCATCGCCTCTTCGAGCGACAGGCCGATGATCGCGCGCGTCGCGGCGTCGCCGGGCTCGGCCAAACCGTGGGCGAGAAAGGCGCGCCGCATGACCTCGCAGATCAGGCCGAAGGAATCGGCGATCGTGCCGTCGCAGTCGAAGAGGATCGCCCGCATCACTCGTCGCCGCCCTCGTTCTCGTCGAAGCCGAAGAGGTTCCAGGTCTGGACCATGTGCGGCGGCAGCGGCGCCACCTGATCGATGATGCCGCTTCCGTCGGGATGCGGGATGCGAATGCGCCGGGCGTGGAGATGCAGGCGGTTCTGGACGCCGCCGGGGAAGTCGAAGTTCGTGTCCGCCTCGAAGTACTTCGGATCGCCGAGGATGGGGTGGCCGATATGGGCGGCGTGGACGCGCAGCTGGTGGGTGCGGCCTGTATAGGGCTCCATCTCCAACCAGGCGAAGCGCTGCGCCACCTGATCGATCACCCGGTAGTGCGACAGCGCGTGGTCGGCGCCGTCCTCGCCGTGACGGCCGATGCGCATGCGGTCGCCGTCCGGCGTCTGCTCCTTGACGAGATAGGTCGAGATGCGCCCCTCGTGCGGCGCCGGCACGCCCTTCACCAGGGCCCAGTAGGTCTTCTGCGTGTCGCGCTCGCGGAAGGCCTTGGTCAGGGCGACCGCGGCGCCGCGCGTGCGGGCGACCACGAGGATGCCGGACGTGTCGCGATCGAGACGATGAACGAGGCGCGGCTTCTCGCCGCGCTTGCTACGCCAGGCCTCCAGCATCTTGTCGACGTGGCGCGACACGCCGGAGCCGCCCTGCACCGCGAGGCCCGAGGGCTTGTTGAAGACGAAGACCTTGTCGTCCTCGTAGACCAGCATCCGAGCGAGAACGTCGGCGTCGTGCCGGTCGCGGATGGTGTTGGCCGTCAGCGGCACGTTGTTGCGTGCCGCATCGACGCCGAGGGGGGGCACGCGCACGACCTGGCCGGGTGCCAGGCGCGTGTCCGTCTTTACCCGGCCGCCGTCGACGCGGACTTGGCCGGAGCGCAGGAGCTTCTGCAACGGCCCGAAACCGAGACCCGGATAATGCACCTTGAACCAGCGATCGAGGCGCATGCCCGCCTCGTCCCCCTGGACCGTGACCTGCTCGACCGTTGCCATCCGCCTGCTTTCGCCTGTCTTTTGCGCGGGAATAGCATCACGCCAGGGAGCGGGCGAGCGCCAGGCCTGCGAAAAGTGCGGCGAGACCGAGAAGCACCGAGCCCGCGACATAGAAGAAGGCGAGCGCGAGCTCGCCGCGCTCGGCGAGCATGGCCGCGTCGAGCGTGAAGGACGAGAAGGTCGTGAAGCCGCCGAGAACGCCCGTCCCCAGAAGCAGCCGCAGCTCGTTCGACGCATCGAAGCGCCGCGCCACGACCTCCACCACGATGCCCATCAGGAAGGAGCCGAGGAGGTTCACGAACAGCGTGCCCCAGGGAAAACTGGAGCCGAAGAGGCGCGTCGCCGCCAGCGTCGAAAGATAGCGGGCGACCGAACCCATCGCCCCGCCGAGCGCGACGAGGAGGATGTTGAACGCCACGCTCAGCGCCCGCGGTTGCGCTCGGCGCGCAGCTGGCTCCAGCGCTGCAGCCGCTCGCCGAGGCGCACCTCAAGGCCGCGCTCGGTCGGGCGGTAGAAGCTCGGGCGCTCCATGCCGTCGGGAAAGTAGTTCTGGCCGGAAAACGCGTCGGGCGCGTCGTGGTCGTAGGCGTAGCCCGTCCCGTAGCCCTCGTCCTTCATCAGCTTGGTCGGCGCGTTGAGGATGACTTTGGGGGGAAGCAGCGAGCCGCTCTCCTTCGCCGCCCGCATGGCGGCCTTGTAGGCGACGTAGACCGCGTTCGACTTCGGCGCGGTGGCGAGATAGACGGTCGCCTCCGCCAGGGCGAGCTCGCCCTCGGGTGAGCCGAGGTAGTCGTAGGCATCCTTGGCCGCGAGTGCGACGGTCAGCGCCTGCGGGTCGGCGAGACCGATGTCCTCGGAGGCCATGCGGACGAGGCGGCGGCCGAGGAACAGCGGGTCCTCGCCGGCGTCCAGCATCCGGCAGAGCCAATAGAGCGCCGCGTCCGGATCCGATCCTCGGACGGATTTGTGCAGGGCCGAGATGAAGTTGTAGTGCCCGTCCTGGCCCTTGTCGTAGATCGGCGCGCGGCGCTGGACGATCTCCGACAGGGCGGCGGCGTCGAAGATCTCGCCGGGCCGCCCGGCGCGCCAGACCTCCTCGGCCAGCGTCAGGATCGCGCGACCGTCGCCGTCCGCCATGCGGATCAGCGCGGCACGCGCGGCATCGTCGAGCGGCAGCGGGCGCTTCTCCGCGGCTTCGGCCCGCTCCAAGAGGCGGGCGAGACTGTCGGCATCGTGGGACCGGAAGGTCAAGACGCGGGCGCGGCTGAGCAGCGCCGCGTTCAACTCGAAGGACGGGTTCTCCGTCGTCGCTCCGACGAGCGTGACGGTTCCGTCCTCCATGACGGGAAGGAAGGAGTCCTGCTGCGCCCGGTTGAAGCGGTGGATCTCGTCGACGAAGAGCAGCGTGCGCCGCCCGTTGTCGCGCCGCAGCCTTGCAGCCTCGAAAACCTTCTTCAGGTCGGCGACCCCGGAGAAAATCGCCGAGATCTGCTCGAAGGCGTAGCCGACCTCGCCGGCGAGAAGCCGCGCAACGGTCGTCTTGCCGGTGCCGGGCGGCCCCCAGAAGATCATCGAGCCGAGGCTGCCGGCCTCCAGCATCCGAGACAGGACGCCGCCCTCGCCCGTCAGGTGCTCCTGCCCGACGACGTCGGCCAGAGCCGCCGGGCGCAGGCGGTCGGCCAGCGGCCGTGCGGCGTCCGACGCGGCGCTGCTGCGCGTGGCCCGCTCCGGCGCTTGTCGCGGCGCATCGCCGAAGAGGTCGGACGCCATGGCTCAGCGCACCCGTTGAGCGAAGACCTGATCGCCGCGCCGAACCTCGAAGGTCCAGCCGGGCGGCGAGTCGGCAAGGGTGGATTCCAGCGCGGCCGTCGATTCGACGGGCTCGCCGTTCAGCGACAGGATCACGTCGCCCGGCGCGAAGCCGAAGCGGTCGGCGAAGGAGCCGCGCACCACGCCGACCACCACGACGCCGGTCGCGTCCTGCGGCATGTCGAGTTCGCCCGCGAGCTTCGGCGACAGGTTGGCGATCTCGAGCCCCGAGAACGGCGTGCGGCCCGCCAGCCGTCGACCGTCGCGCGGCGGCACCTCGGGCGCGGCGTCGAGCTTCAGCGACAGTGTCTGGCGCGCATCGCGACGCAGGACCTCGACCTCGACGGTGGTTCCGATGCCGGCCGTCGCGAGCCGATAGCCGAGCGCGTCCGGATTCTCGATGGGGACGCCGTTCATGGCCATGACGACGTCGCCGACTTCGATGCCCGCCGCCTCCGCCGGTCCGCCGGACAGCATGCCTTGCACCAGCGCACCGGTCGGACGATCGAGCCCGAGCGCACCGGCGATGTCGGGCGTGACCGGCAGGAACGAGGCGCCGATGAACGGCCGCTCGAAGGCGTTGCCGCTCTCGGCCGCCTGCACGAAGGCGCGGACCATGTTGGAGGGAATGGCGAATCCGATGCCGTTGGAGCCGCCGGAGCGCGAGAAGATCGCCGTGTTCACGCCGATCAGCCGCCCCTTCATGTCGATGAGCGCGCCGCCCGAATTGCCGGGATTGATGGCCGCGTCGGTCTGGATGAAGAAGCCGAAATCGTTGACGCCGACATGGGTGCGCGCGAGCGCCGAGACGATGCCGTTGGTGACGGTCTGGCCGATGCCGAAGGGATTGCCGATGGCGAGCACGAGGTCGCCGATCTGAGCCTCGTCGGAATTGCCGAGCGGAAGCACGGGAAACGGGCCGGGTCCGCGGATGCGCAAGACGGCCAGATCCACCTTGTCGTCGCGCGAGACGATCTCGCACTCGAACTCGCGCCCGTCGGCGAAGGCGACCTTCACCTCGTCGGCGTTCTCGACGACGTGGTTGTTGGTGATGACGAGGCCGTCGGGCGTGACGATCACGCCGGAGCCGAGCGAGGACTGCAGGCGCGGCGGACGCCCGTCCTGGTCGAAGAAGCGGCCGAAGAAGGGGTCGTCGGCGAAAGGCGAGCGGCGCTGCGGAGCGGCGCGCGCGGCATAGACGTTGACGACTGCCGGCGCCGTCTGGCGCACGAGCGGCGCGAAGCTCAGGTCGATCTGTGCCTGGCTCTGTGGAACGCTCGGGCTCGGCAAGCCGCCGGGCTGACCGAGCGGCACCGGCTCCGCCGGGACGGGCACGCTGGGCGCAGGCGCCGCATTCGGCGCAGCCTGGGCCAGGCGAGCCGGCGTCTCGGCCGTGTCGGCCGGGCGGGAACTGCCGCTGAAGAGCTGCGTCGCCGCCCCGGCCGCCGTTCCGGCTGCGATCGCCAGGACAACGATGCCCGCCGTCCGCTTCATCTTCGTCAAGCGCCTCTCCTCGGTCTCGTCGCCCGCGACGAACGCTGGAGTAGATCAGGCCGGCTCAACAAAAAAGGGGCCGATCAGCCCCCTGCTCGTTTCCGTCACCCGCCATTCGGCGGGAGGTGGACCTCAGCGGGTCGAAACAGTCTCGATGCCCGACTGCGTCGCGGCGTTCGCCGGCAGCTCCGCCGTGGCATAGCTCGCGATCATGACCGCGAAGGCGCCCATGGCGCCGAGCAGGGTCAGGACCGTCCGGCGGAGCGAAAACTGCGCACCGGCGTGGGTATTCGTCGCATCGTTCATCTGGATCTCGATCTGCATTACTTCCGCCACATTTTCATGCGCGGCAGCGTCCCTCGCTTGGTCCCGGAAACGCGCGGCATCGCTGAAAGTTTCAGGCGGTGCGCTGCGATTCCCGTTGTGCTCTGCAAGACGCTGGCCGTTTTGCATGGGTCGAGACCGGACGCTATTGCTGCCAAGCAACAGGCTGGCTCCAACTCCCTGCAATTTAGTCCTCGATTTCTAATCAGGACTTAAGCACGGCAGCCGTTTCAGGCGTGTGTCGCCGCTGTTGCAGCAATGCACCACCGGGTGGATAGGGACTCACACGATTCGAAACCGCCGGAGGCTCTTCGCCATGGCGGCGATCGCCTCCTCCGGCGGACGGAAGCGCAGGCCGAGGATCGTCTCCGCCGGTGCCGTATCGAACTGCTTGCCTCGGCCGAGATCGGGAACGAGCGTCCGCACCGAGGGAATCACCGCGGCGGCTGCGCGAACGAGCGCATCCGGAAGCGCGAATCGCGGCACGCGGCGCCGATAGGCCGGCTCAGCCCGCGCAATCCCGGCTCCGAGTTGCAGGAGGCTTCGCGTCCCTCCTGACAGGATGAAGCGATGCCCGACCGCATCGGTGGCCGTGAGCGCCGCCACGTGCGCCCGCGCCACGTCCCGCACGTCGACGATGCCGAAGGACACGGCGGGGACGGCGGGCATGACGCCCCGCATCATCATGGCGACGACGTCCGCCGACGTACCCGTGCGTCGATCCAGCAGCGGTCCGAGAACCAGCGCCGGATTGACCGCGACCATAGCCCCGCCGGCGGCCTCGACTGCCGCCCAAGCGGCGCGCTCGGCCTCCGTCTTGGACACGCCGTAGGCATGGGCACCCGGCCCGTCGACATTCGACCAGTCGCGCTCCGACCAGACGTGGTCGGCACGGCTCTCGTGACCGAGGTACACGGCGACGACGGACGACGTCAGGACGATCCGCTCGGCACCCGCTCGGAGGGCAGCACCGACGGCCCGCAACGCCCCGTCCCTCGCGACCGGGACAAGGCCGAAGCGGTCGCGCGGCTGCCGAGCCGGAAAGGGCGAGGCGGTGTGAACAAGGAAGCGGCAGCCGGCGGCAGCGTCGGCCCAGCCGGCATCACCTCCCAGGTCAGCCCGGACGAACTCCAGACGCGTCGTATCGCCGCCCGCCTCGAGAAGCGCGGCATGCACCTCGTCGGACCGATCCAGGTTGCGTAGCGTGCCCCGCACCCGATAGCCCGACGTCAGCAGGTCCAGCGCAACGTGCTTGGCGATGAAGCCGGATGCGCCGGTGAGAAGTACGAGATCGCTCATGGGTCCTCGGCGTCGTTCGACGCGCGGCATCTATGCTCCCGCCGGATTCGATCCAGCGGACATGAAAAAGGGGCCCACAGGCCCCTTAAACGTCTCGCAGTGCCGGTCGGGCGAATGCCTCACTCGGCGGAGTCGGCAGCCTCGGCCTCGACGCGGGCGCGGTCGATGGCGCCGCGGGCATCGACATCGCGGTCGACGAACTCGATCACGCCGAGCGGCGCGTTGTCGCCCCGGCGGAAGCCGGCCTTGAGGACGCGGGTGTAGCCGCCGTTGCGATCGGCGTAGCGCGTGGCGATGACGTCGAAGAGCTTCTTGACGACGGTCTCGTTGCGAACCTTCGAAATCGCCTGACGGCGGGCGTGGAGATCGCCGCGCTTGCCGAGGGTGACGAGCTTCTCGACGACCGGACGCAGGTCCTTGGCCTTCGGCAGCGTGGTGACGATCTGCTCGTGGATGATGAGCGAGGCCGCCATGTTGGCGAAGAGCGCCTTGCGGTGCTCGTGCGTGCGGTTGAGTTTACGGCCGCGGCTTCCGTGACGCATGGGTGTTGTCCTCTCGAAAAAGAACCGGGCGAACCCGGCGTTCGGCATCCTCGCTATCCCGTGGAACCGGGAGCCATGTGCCTTTGAATCATTGCTGCATCATGCGCGACCCGCCGCCGGCGAACCGGCGACGGATCAGGTCGGTGAGGGATCAGTACTGATCCTCGAAGCGCTTGGCGAGGTCGTCGATATTCTCCGGCGGCCAGGCGGCGACTTCCATTCCGAGGTGGAGACCCATGGAGGCGAGAACCTCCTTGATCTCGTTCAGCGACTTGCGGCCGAAGTTCGGAGTGCGCAGCATCTCCGCCTCGGTCTTCTGGATCAGGTCGCCGATATAGACGATGTTGTCGTTCTTCAGGCAGTTCGCCGAGCGAACCGAAAGCTCCAGCTCGTCGACCTTCTTGAGGAGCGCCGGGTTGAAGGCGAGCTCGGCGATCTGCTCGTCGCTTGCCTGCCCGCCGCGGGTCTCGCGCTGCGGCTCCTCGAAGTTGACGAAGACCGAGAGCTGGTCCTGAAGGATGCGCGCGGCGTAGGCCACGGCGTCCTCGCCCGAGATCGAGCCGTCGGTCTCGATCTGCATGGTCAGCTTGTCCTTGTTCAGGTCCTGACCCTCGCGGGTGTTCTCGACTTTGTAGGACACCTTCTTGACCGGCGAGAACAGCGAGTCAACCGGGATCAGCCCGATCGGCGCATCCTCGGCGCGGTTCTGGTCGGCGGGGACATAGCCCTTGCCGGTGTTGACGGTGAACTCCATGCGGATCTCGGCGCCCTCGTCGAGGGTGCAGATCTCATGCTCGGGGTTGAGGACCTCGATGTCGCCGACCGTCTGAATGTCGCCGGCGGTGACAACGCCGGGACCCTGCTTGCGGACCACCATGCGCTTCGGGCCTTCGCCCTGCATGCGAATGGCGATTTCCTTGACGTTGAGGACGATGTCCGTGACGTCCTCGCGGACGCCCGCGATCGAGGAGAACTCGTGAAGGACGCCGTCGATCTGGACGGCGGTGACGGCCGCGCCCTGGAGCGACGACAGGAGAACGCGGCGAAGCGCGTTGCCGAGGGTGAGGCCGAAACCGCGCTCCAGGGGCTCCGCGACGAGCGACGCCTTGGTGCGACCATCGCCCTTGAAGACGACCTGGTTCGGCTTGGTGAGATTCTGCCAGTTGCTGGCGATCATGGCATTGGCCTTTCAGTTACCTCGCCACCATCCAATCGTGGCGATGGATCTGAGAACGGGCGGTCCCAGCCGCCCAGCCGGCGCGACGGGATCGCCGCGCCGGTTATGTCGTGAATCGAAGAGAGCGAGCAGCGCTCAGACGCGGCGCTTCTTGCGCGGACGCACGCCGTTGTGCGGGATCGGCGTCACGTCGCGGATCGACGTGATCGTAAAGCCGGCGGCCTGGAGGGCGCGGAGCGCCGACTCACGGCCGGAGCCCGGGCCGCAAACCTCGACCTCGAGGGTGCGCATGCCGTGTTCCTGCGCCTTCTTCGCCGCATCCTCGGCCGCGATCTGAGCGGCGAAGGGCGTCGACTTGCGCGAGCCCTTGAAGCCCTGCGAGCCGGCCGACGACCAGGCGATCGCGTTGCCCTGGGCATCCGTGATCGTGATCAGCGTGTTGTTGAAGGAGGAGTTCACGTGGGCGACGCCGGACGTGATGTTCTTGCGCTCGCGGCGGCGAACGCGCTGGACTTCCTTGGCCATTCTTCTTTCCCTTGGATATCGACACCGCCGTAACGCCGGCGGCTCCACCTGACCGCCCGCGGCTTGCCCGCAAACGGCGAAAAGCCGGGCGGGGCTCGAAGCGCCCTGCCCGGCCGAACCCGCTTACGCGGATTACTTCTTCTTGCCGGCGATCGCCTTCGCCGGACCCTTGCGGGTGCGGGCGTTGGTGTGGGTGCGCTGGCCGCGCACCGGCAGGCCGCGACGATGGCGCAGGCCGCGGTAACAGCCGAGGTCCATCAGACGCTTGATGTTCATCGCGGTCTCGCGGCGCAGATCGCCCTCGACCTGATAGTCGCGATCGATGATCTCGCGGATCTGCAGGACCTCGGCGTCGGTCAGATCGTTCACGCGACGCTCGGCCGCGAGCTTGACCTTTTCCATGATCTCCTGGGCGAACCGGGGACCGATGCCGTGGATGTACTGCAGCGCGATCACGACGCGCTTGTTGGTGGGGATGTTGACGCCAGCGATACGGGCCACAACGAAACTCCTGCTTTCAATCGGGCGCCGCGGCCCTGTTCCTTGAACAAGCGGAGCCAGAAGCGCATACGCGACCGGCCCCGACTTCACATCAGCGAAGCCGCGCCGATCGCATCAATTAACGAAGTGGCGCGACATATATGGGGCGAGCTCCGACGAGTCAACCGGAGCCGCCGGGCTCAGGCCTTTTCGAGAAGGCTGTCGATTTCCTCGGCGACGTGCTCGATCGGAGCCATGCCGTCGATCTTCCTGACGAGACCGCGCGCCCTGTAGAACGGCGCGACCGCCGCGGTCTGGGCCCGGAACTCGTCGAGGCGGCGCCGGAACACGTCGGGATTGTCGTCCTTTCGGACCGGCAAACCCCTCGCCTCGGTTTCGGCCGCACGCTTGGCGATGCGTCCGATCAGCGCCTCCTCGTCCACCACGAACTCGATCACCGCGTCGAGCTTGATGTTCTTGGCGGCCAGGAGTGCGTCGAGGGCTTCGGCCTGCGCCAGCGTGCGCGGAAAGCCGTCGAGGATGAAACCCTTCCGGGCATCAGGCTCGTCGATTCGGTCCGACACGATGCCGATGACGATCTCGTCCGACACGAGCTGGCCCGCATCCATGACGGCCTGGGCTCGCTTGCCGATCTCCGTCTGCGCCGCGACGGCGGCGCGGAGCATGTCGCCCGTGGAAAGCTGGGGTATTCCGTGCTTCTCCACGAGGCGCTGCGCCTGCGTGCCCTTGCCCGCCCCCGGCGGTCCCAGAAGAATCAGTCTCATCGTCCTCCCCGTCTCCCTCCACGCAGCTTCGCCTTCTTGACGAGGCCCTCATACTGGTGCGCCAGGAGATGGCCCTGCACCTGCGCGACAGTGTCCATCGTGACGGACACGACAATCAAGAGCGACGTTCCGCCAAGATAGAACGGAATGCCGACGGCCGAGATGAGGAACTCGGGCAGAAGACAGATGATCACCAGATAGATCGCGCCGACGACGGTGATACGGGTCAGAACGTAATCGATGTATTCCGCGGTCCGCTCGCCCGGGCGGATACCCGGGATGAAACCGCCATGCTTCTTGAGATTGTCCGCCGTTTCCTTCGGGTTGAAGACGACAGCGGTGTAGAAGAAGGCGAAGAAGCCGATCATCAGCGCGTAGAGCGCCATGTAGAGCGGCTGACCATGCCCGAGCGCGGTGATGATCGCGCTCGCCCATCCCGGCAGCTGAGTCGTGTCGGTGAAGTTCGCGATCGTCACCGGCAGGAGCAGGAGCGAGGACGCGAAGATCGGCGGGATGACGCCCGCGGTGTTGAGCTTCAGCGGCAGGTGCGAGGTATCGCCCTGGAACATCCGGTTGCCGACCTGGCGCTTCGGATATTGGATCAGCAGGCGCCGCTGGGCGCGCTCGAAGAAGACGATGCCGGCGATGCAGACGACGGCGACGACCATGACGAGGAGAATCACGGTGGTCGACAGAGCGCCCGTGCGGCCGAGCTCAAGGAGCTGAGCCAGCGCGGCCGGCAGGTTCGCCACGATGCCCGTGAAGATGATCAGCGAGATGCCGTTGCCGATGCCGCGCGCGGTGATCTGCTCGCCGAGCCACATCAGGAACATGGTGCCGCCGACCAGCGTGATCACGCTGGAGATGCGGAAGAACAGCCCGGGATCGACGACGATGCTGCCCTGCGTCTCGAGGCCGGCGGAGATGCCGTAGGCCTGGACGGTCGCGAGAATCACCGTGCCGTAGCGGGTGTACTGGTTGATGACCTTGCGGCCCTGCTCGCCCTCCTTCTTCAGCGCTTCCAGCGACGGGACGACCGAGGTCATCAGCTGGATGATGATCGAAGCGGAGATGTACGGCATGATGCCGAGGGCGAAGATCGCCATGCGGCCGACGGCGCCGCCGGCGAACATGTTGAACAGGCCGAGGATGCCCGTCGACTGCTGCGCGAAGGCGCGCGCCAGCTCGTCCGGATTGATTCCCGGCATGGGGATGTAGGTGCCCAGCCGGTACACGATAAGCGCACCCAGCGTGAACCAGATGCGCTTCTTGAGGTCCGTCGCCTTGGAAAAGGCTGCGAAGTTCAAGTTGGATGCGAGTTGTTCCGCAGCCGATGCCATGGCGGAAATATCTCCGGAAAGCCCCGGGGATCGCCGCGATACACCCCTCGGGCGCTAGACGCGGCGATCCCCCGGGGCGGGAACACGAGCACCCTCCCCCGAGGGAGCACGAGAGATAGATGGGAGCCGCCTCGCCCGCAAGCGAGGCGAAACCCCTCAGGCCTGCGGGGCCTCGTTCGTCTCGCCGAGGATCGACACGGCGCCGCCGGCCTTCTCGACCTTCTCGACGGCCGACTTCGACGCGCCGTCGACCGTGATAGAGACCTTCGCGGTCAGATCGCCGTCGCCGAGGAGGCGGACGCCATCGCGGGCCTTGTTGACGAGGCCGGCGCCCTGAAGCGCGACGATGTCGATCGCGGCCGAGCCGTCGAGCCGGCCCGCATCGATCGCGGCCTGGATCTTGCCGACCGAGACGATGTTGTACTCGAGGCGGAAGATGTTGGTGAAGCCGCGCTTGGGCAGGCGGCGATAAAGCGGCATCTGGCCGCCCTCGAAGGCGTTGATGGCAACGCCCGAGCGCGCCTTCTGACCCTTCACGCCGCGCCCGCCGGTCTTGCCCGAGCCGGAGCCGATGCCGCGGCCAATGCGCTTGCGGGCCTTGGTCGCGCCGTCCTTGTCGGCGATCTCGTTCAGTTTCATCGGTTCAATCCTTCGAAAAAGCTCAGGCGCCGTCCACGACGCGGACGAGGTGCTTGACCTTCGCGATCATGCCGCGAACGGCCGGCGTATCCTCGAGGACGCGACGACGGTGAAGCTTGTTCAGGCCCAGGCCGATCAGCGTCTGGCGCTGGTCGACGGGGCGGCGGATCGGGCTGCCGGTCTGCTCGACGGTGAGCGTCTTGCCCGTGGCGGTGTCGGTCTTGGCCATGACTGGTCCCCTTACCCCTCGGCTCACGCTTCCTCGGCCGCAGCGGCGGCGCCGACGACGTTGGCGCGGCGAGACTGCAGGGTCGAGTACTTGATGCCGCGGCGAGCTGCGACGTCCTTGGGATGCGCCGAAACCTTGAGCGCGTCGAAGGTGGCGCGAACCATGTTGTACGGGTTCGACGAGCCGAGCGACTTCGCCACGACGTCGTGCATGCCGACGGCCTCGAAGACGGCGCGCATCGGACCGCCGGCGATGATGCCGGTACCGGCCTCGGCCGTGCGCAGCAGAACCTTGCCGGCGCCATGGCGGCCCGACACGTCGTGGTGCAGCGTGCGACCGTCGCGCAGCGGCACGAAGATCAGGTCGCGCTTGGCGGCTTCCGTCGCCTTTCGGATAGCTTCCGGCACTTCGCGGGCCTTGCCGTGACCAAAGCCGACGCGGCCCTTCAGGTCGCCGACGACGACGAGCGCGGCGAAGCCGAAGCGACGGCCGCCCTTCACCACCTTGGCGACGCGGTTGATGTGGACCAGCTTGTCGACGAAGCCGTCGTCGCGATCCTCACGATCGTTGCGATCATTTCTGGGCGCCATGATCCTGTCCTTGTTCTTTTCCGGATGGCGTCAGGGAATGGTTTCGAGCCTGTCGAAACCGGCGAAAGCGGCCCAGGCGACGTTGCGCCGGGCCGCTTATTCGATGCGTCGCTATAAACCAGGTGAGCGCCGCGGAAAACCCCGCCGCCCACCCCGACGGATCAGAAGTTGAGCCCGCCTTCGCGCGCCGCTTCGGCCACGGCCTTGACGCGGCCGTGATAGATGAACGAGCCGCGGTCGAAGACCACGTCCGTCACGCCGGCGGCCTTGGCGCGCTCGGCGAGGAGCTTGCCGACGGCCGCCGCCGCCGCGACGTCCGCGCCGGTCTTGAGGCTGGAGCGCAGGTTGGCGTCGAGCGTGGAGGCGGCCGCGAGGGTCACGCCTTCCACGTCGTCGATGACCTGGGCGTAGATGTTCTTCGAAGAGCGGTGGACGGACAAGCGCGGACGCCCGTTCGCCACCTTCTTGACGACGCGGCGGATGCGCGACGCGCGCTTCTGCCGGACTTCCTTGGGGCTGGACATGGGAGGGTGCCTTACTTCTTCTTGCCTTCCTTACGGACGATCTTCTCGCCCGCGTACTTCACGCCCTTGCCCTTGTAGGGTTCCGGGCCGCGGTACTCGCGGATTTCCGCCGCGACCTGACCGACCTGCTGCTTGTCGATGCCGGTCACGACGATCTCCGTCGGCTTCGGCACTGCGACCGTGATGCCTTCCGGCACCTGATAGACAACGTCGTGGCTGTAGCCGAGCGCGAGCTGCAGGTTCTTGCCCTGCATCGCGGCACGATAGCCGACGCCGCTGATCTCGAGGCGCTTCTCGAAACCCTTCGAGACGCCCGAGAAGATGTTGGAGATCATCGTCCGCGACATGCCCCACTTGGAGCGGGCATCCTTGGACTGATCGCGAGGATCGACGTGAACCGCGCCGTCCTCCAGCTTGACGAGCACTTCGTCGTTGACGACGAATTGAAGCTCGCCCTTCGGCCCCTTGGCCTTGACGGTCCTGCCGTCGACGGAGGCGGTGACGCCACTCGGCACCGCGACCGGCTTCTTACCAATACGAGACATCTCTCAAAACCCTGTCGTTCGTCGCGTTGCGATGCCCTGCCGAAGCGTCAGAAGACGCGGCAGAGCACCTCGCCGCCGACGTTCTGCTCGCGGGCGCTGTGATCGGCCATCACGCCCTTGGGCGTGGAGAGCACCGAAATGCCCAGACCGTTTGCGACCTGCGGGATGGTCTTGGCGGACACGTAGACCCGGCGGCCGGGCTTCGAGACGCGGGCGATCTCACGGATCACCGGAGTGCCCTCGTAGTACTTCAACTCGATTTCGAACTCGGCCTTGCCGTTCTCGAACTCGGTCTGCGTGTAGCCGCGGATGTAGCCCTCGTCCTTGAGGACGTCGAGCACGCGGGCACGCAGCTTCGAAGCCGGCGTGGAGACCGAATTCTTGTTGCGCATGACCGCGTTGCGGATGCGGGTGAGCATATCGCCCAGAGGATCGGACAAAGACATGGCGAATCCTCCTTACCAGCTCGACTTGACCAGGCCAGGGATCTGGCCATTGTTGCCAAGCTCGCGAAGCGCGATGCGGCTCATCTTGAGCTTGCGGTAGTAGGCGCGCGGGCGCCCGGTCACGTCGCAGCGATTGCGCACACGAACCTTCGAGCCGTTCCGGGGAAGCGCCGCAAGCTGCAGCTGCGCCTTGAAGCGCTCCTCGATCGGCGTGTCGGCATTGGTGGTGATCGCCTTCAAGGCAGCGCGCTTGGAGGCGAACTTCGCCACCAGCTTCCCGCGCCGCTTGTTCTTCTCGATCATGCCCTTCTTGGCCATGGCCTTGTGTCCTCTACTCGCCTGTCGTTACTGGCGGAACGGGAAGTTGAACGCCTTCAGAAGGGCGCGGGCTTCGTCGTCGGTCTTCGCCGTCGTGCAGACGATGATGTCCATTCCCCACATCTGATCGACCTTGTCGTAGTTGATCTCGGGGAAAACGATGTGCTCCTTGATGCCCATGGCAAAGTTGCCGCGGCCATCGAAGCTCTTGGGGTTCAGGCCGCGGAAGTCGCGAACGCGCGGCAGCGCGATCTGAACGAGGCGGTCCATGAACTCGTACATGCGATCCTTGCGCAGGGTGACCTTCGCGCCGATCGGCATGTTCTCGCGGACCTTGAAGCCCGCGATCGAGTTGCGGGCGCGGGTGATGACCGGCTTCTGGCCAGCGATCTTCGCGAGGTCCTCGGCGGCGACCGAAGGCTTCTTCGAGTCGCCCGTGGCCTCGCCCACGCCCATGTTGATGACGATCTTGTCGAGACGCGGAACCTGCATCTCGTTGCCGTAGGCAAACTGCTCGCGGAGGGCCTTGCGGATCTCCTCGCGATAAACGCGCTTCAGGCGCGGCTCGTAGGTGGCCTCAGCCATCGATCTGCTCCCCGGTGCGCTTGGCGACGCGCACCTTCTTCCCGTCCTCGAGAACCTTGATGCCGACCCGCGTCGCCTTGCCGTCGCCGAGAACGATGGCGATGTTGGACAGGTGGATCGGAGCTTCCTTGGAAACGATGCCCGCTTCCTGGCTGGCGGTCTGGCGCTGGTGGCGCTTGACCATGTTGACGCCGCGCACGACGGCCTTGTCGTCCTTGGGCATCACCTGGACGACCTCGCCCTGCCGGCCCTTGTCCTTGCCGGCGAGCACGACGACCTTGTCGCCCTTGCGAATCTTGTTCATCGCGCGGCTCCTTACAGCACTTCGGGTGCCAGCGAAACGATCTTCATGTGGTTCTTGCCGCGAAGCTCGCGGGGAACCGGGCCGAAGATGCGGGTGCCGACCGGCTCTTTCTTGTTGTCGATCAGAACGGCGGCGTTCCGGTCGAACCGGATCACCGAGCCGTCGGCCCGACGGATATCCTTCGCGGTGCGAACCACCACCGCCTTCATCACATCGCCCTTCTTGACGCGTCCGCGCGGAATCGCTTCCTTGATCGAGACGACGATGATGTCGCCGACCGAGGCGTACTTCCGCTTGGAACCGCCGAGAACCTTGATGCACATGACACGACGAGCGCCCGAGTTGTCGGCGACGTCGAGGTTTGTTTGCATCTGAATCATGTGAGGTCGCCTTTACAGCTCTTCTCGGAATCGGGATCGCGCCCTATAGCGCGTCTCCCGCTCCTTGTCTTCACCTTACGCCGAGGCGGCCTGGTTGCCGCCTGACACGACGATCCAGCTCTTGTCCTTCGAGATCGGACGGGTCTCCTCGATGGAGACGACGTCGCCGACCTTGAACTGGTTGGACTCGTCGTGGGCCTTGTACTTCTTCGACCGGCGCACGGTCTTCTTGAACAGCGGGTGGGTGAAGCGACGCTCCACCAGCACCACAACCGTCTTGTCGTTCTTGTCGGAGACCACCGTCCCCTGCAGGATGCGCTTGGGCATGGTCCTACCTCAGCCTTGAGCCGCCGACGCCTTCTGGCGGGCGATCGTCTTGATGCGGGCGATGTCGCGGCGCACTTCCTTGAAGCGCGACGTGTTCTCGAGCTGGCCCGTCGCCCGCTGGAAGCGGAGGTTGAACTGCTCCTTCTTCAGCTTGGCGAGTTCCGTGGTGAGTTCGTCCTGGGTCATGGACTTGACGTCGGAAGCTTTCACGTCACGCTCTCCTTACTCTGCGATGCGCTGGATGAAGCGCGTGCGGATCGGCAGCTTGGCTGCGCCGAGGCGCAGGGCCTCGCGTGCGGTGACTTCGTCGACGCCGTCGATCTCGAACATGATGCGACCGGGGGCGACGCGGGCCGCCCAATACTCGATCGCGCCCTTGCCCTTGCCCATGCGGACTTCGGTGGGCTTGGCGGTGACCGGGAGGTCCGGGAAGATCCGGATCCAGACGCGGCCCTGACGCTTCATCTGGCGGGTGATCGCGCGGCGGGCCGCCTCGATCTGCCGCGCGGTGACGCGCTCGGGCTCCAGGGCCTTGAGGCCGAAGCCGCCGAAGTTCAGCTCGGTGCCGCCCTTCGAATTGCCGTGGATGCGCCCCTTGAAGGCCTTCCGGAATTTGGTGCGCTTTGGCTGAAGCATTGCATTCGTCTCCGAAACTCAGGCGTCAGGCGTGGTCGCGACGGCGACCGCCGCCACCACCATGGCCCTGACCCTCGCCTTCGACCTGGCGGCGCTCGGACGCCATGGGATCGTGCTCGAGGATCTCGCCCTTGAAGATCCAGACCTTGACGCCGCAGATGCCGTAGGCGGTCTCGGCCTCGGCCGTGCCATAGTCGATGTCGGCGCGCAGCGTGTGCAGCGGAACGCGGCCCTCGCGGTACCACTCCGTGCGCGCGATCTCCGCGCCGCCGAGACGGCCGCCGCAGTTGATGCGGATGCCTTCGGCGCCGAGGCGCATCGCCGACTGGACGGCGCGCTTCATGGCGCGGCGGAACGCGACGCGGCGCTCCAGCTGCTGGGCGATCGACTGGGCGACGAGCGTCGCGTCGATCTCCGGCTTGCGCACCTCGACGATGTTGATGTGCGTCTCGGCGTTGGTCAGCGCGTTGAGCTTCTTGCGAAGCTTCTCGATGTCGGCGCCCTTCTTGCCGATCACGATGCCCGGACGAGCCGAGTGGATCGTGACGCGGCACTTCTTGTGCGGGCGCTCGATGACGATCTTGGAGACCGCGGCCTGCTTGAGCTCGTCGAGCAGGTACTTGCGGATCTTCAGATCCTCGTGGAGGAGCTGGCCGTACTCGCCGGTGTTGGCGAACCAGCGCGAGTCCCAGGTCCGGTTGATGCCGAGACGCAGGCCGATCGGATTGACTTTCTGGCCCATCAGGCGGCCTCCTCGACTTCTTCGACCTCGCGGACGACGATCGTCAGGTGGGAGAAAGGCTTCTCCACCCGGCTCGCCCGGCCGCGGCCCCGCGCATGGAAACGCTTCATCGTGATCGACTTGCCGACGAAAGCCTCGGCGACGACCAGCGAGTCGACGTCCAGGTCGTGGTTGTTCTCGGCGTTTGCGATCGCGCTTTCCAGCGTCTTCTTCACCGTCTCGGCGATCCGCTTGCGCGAGAAGGTCAGGTCCGCGAGAGCGCGGTCGACCTTCTTGCCGCGGATCAGCTGCGCAACGAGGTTGAGCTTCTGAGGGCTCACGCGGATCGTGCGCGCGACGGCCCTCGCCTCGTTGTCCTTCAGCTGACGTTCACCCTTCGCCTTGCCCATGTTACTTCCTCTTCGCCTTCTTGTCGGCGCCGTGGCCGTAATAGGTGCGGGTCGGTGCGAACTCGCCGAACTTGTGTCCGACCATGTCCTCGTTGACCGAGACCGGGACGTGCTTGTTGCCGTTGTAGACGCCGAAGGTGAGGCCGACGAACTGGGGCAGGATCGTGGAGCGACGGCTCCAGATCTTGATCACCTCGTTGCGGCCACCACCACGGACCTTGTCGGCCTTCTTGAGAAGGAAGCCATCGACGAACGGGCCCTTCCAGACGGAACGTGTCATTGGGAAACCCCTTACTTCTTCCGCTCGTGGCGCGAGCGCATGATGTACTTGTCGGTGGACTTGTTCCGACGGGTCTTCTTGCCCTTGGTCGGCTTGCCCCACGGCGTGACCGGGTGGCGGCCGCCCGAGGTGCGGCCTTCGCCGCCGCCGTGCGGGTGGTCGACCGGGTTCATCACGACGCCGCGGACGTGCGGGCGACGGCCGAGCCAGCGCGAACGGCCGGCCTTGCCGATGTTGATGTTGCCGTGGTCGGGGTTCGACACGGCGCCGACGGTGGCGAAGCAGGAGCTCGGCACCAGGCGCTGCTCGCCCGAGTTCAGGCGCAGGATCGCCATGCCGGCATCGCGGCCGACGAGCTGGGCGTAGGCGCCGGCGGAGCGGGCGATCTGACCACCCTTGAGCGGCTTCATCTCCACGTTGTGGATGATGGTACCGACCGGGATTGCCGAGAGCGGCATCGCGTTGCCCGGCTTCACGTCCACGCCGGACAGGCCCGACACGACCTTGTCGCCGACGGCGAGGCGCTGCGGCGCGAGGATGTAGGCGAGCTCGCCGTCCTCGTACTTCAGCAGCGCGATGAACGCCGTGCGGTTCGGATCGTACTCGAGGCGCTCCACCGTGCCGACGACGTCGAGCTTGCGACGCTTGAAGTCGATCATGCGGTAGGTGCGCTTGTGACCGCCGCCCTGGTAGCGGGCGGTCACGCGACCGAGGTTGTTGCGTCCGCCCTTGGAGTGTAGGCCCTCGGTCAACATCTTGACCGGCTTGCCCTTGTAGAGCTCCGAACGGTCGACGATGACCAGCTGGCGCTGGCTCGGCGTGTTCGGCTTGAAGTTCTTCAGTGCCATTGTGCCAATCCTCCGGCCGAAATCAGAGACCGGTCGAGACGTCGATGGACTGGCCGTCGGCCAGCGTCACGATCGCCTTCTTCTGGTCGCTCTGGCGGCCCGGACGGCCGCGGAAGCGCCGCACCTTGCCCTTGCGCACGAGCGTGTTGACTGCCGTGACCTTCACGCCGAACAGCGCTTCGACGGCAGCCTTGATCTCGGGCTTCGACGCGGTCTTCGGAACGTTGAAGACGACCTGGTTCGACTCCGAGAGCAGCGTCGACTTTTCGGTGATCACCGGCGAGGTGATGACGTCGTAGTGGCGCACATCGGTCATTTGAACCGCTCCTCAAGGGCCTCGACCGCGGCCTTGGACAGGACCAGCGTCCGGCGGCGAAGGATGTCGTACACGTTGATGCCCTGAACCGGCAGGACGTCGATCTGAGCGATGTTGCGAGCCGAGCGCGCGAAGCCCTCGTCGATCTCCGCGCCGCCGATGATCAGCGCGTTGGCGAGACCGAGGCCCTCGAAGGCCTTGGCGACGACCTTGGTCTTGGCCTCGGACGACTTCAGCTCGTCGATGATGACGATCGAGTCGGTCTTGGCCTTGGCCGAGAGCGCGTGGCGCAGGGCGAGAGCCCGGAACTTCTTCGGCAGGTCGTGCTCGTGGCTGCGAACCACGGGACCGTGAGCCTTGCCGCCGCCGCGGAACTGCGGAGCGCGGGCGCTCGAGTGACGGGCGCGGCCCGTACCCTTCTGCCGGTACATCTTGGCGCCGGTGCGGGCGATCTCGGAGCGACCCTTGATCTTGTGCGTGCCGGCCTGACGCTTGGCCAGCTGCCAGCGCACCATGCGCTGCAGGATGTCCTCGCGCGGGTCGAGACCGAAGATCTCGTCGTTCAGCGTGACCGTGCCGGCGTCGGTGCCGTCGAGGGTCTTGATCTTGATGTCCATTACTCCGCCCCCTCGGACGCGTCAGTGGTGGTCGCCGCGGCCTTGGCCTGGCGCAGGCCGGCGGGCTTGGGCACGTTGGCCGGAGCCGCGACCTTGACGGCGTCGCGGATCTCGATCCAGCCGCCCTTCGATCCCGGCACGGCGCCGCGGATGAGGATCAGGCCGCGATCGCTGTCGGTGCGAACGACTTCGAGGTTCTGGGTGGTCACGCGGGTCTGGCCCATGTGACCGGCCATCTTCTTGTTCTTGAAGACCTTGCCCGGATCCTGGCGCTGGCCGGTCGAACCGTGCGAGCGGTGGGAGACCGAGACGCCGTGCGTGGCGCGAAGGCCGCCGAAGTTGTGGCGCTTCATGGCGCCGGCGAAGCCCTTGCCGATCGTGATGCCGGACACGTCGACCATTTGGCCGGCGACGAAGTGCTCGGCGGTCAGTTCGGCGCCGACGTCGAGCATGTTGTCGTCGGACACGCGGAACTCGACGATCTTGCGCTTCGGCTCGACGGAAGCCTGCGCGAAGACGCCGCGCATGGACTTGGACGTGTTCTTGACCTTGGCGAGGCCGGCGCCGAGCTGGACGGCCGTGTAGCCGTTCTTCTCCTTCGTGCGCTGACCGACGACCTGCAGGCTCTCGACCTTCAGGACGGTGACCGGAACATGCTCGCCGGCGTCGTTGTAGACGCGGGTCATGCCGACCTTCTGTGCTATCACACCTGAACGCATTGGTTCGTTCTTCCTTCAGAGGAACCTAGGAGCCGAGGCCCGTTCGGTTCGTGACGCTCCTTAGAGCTTGATCTCGACGTCGACACCCGCGGCGAGGTCGAGCTTCATGAGAGCGTCGACGGTCTGCGGGGTCGGGTCGACGATGTCGAGCAGGCGCTTGTGGGTGCGCATCTCGAACTGCTCGCGCGACTTCTTGTCGATGTGCGGCGAACGGTTGACCGTGAACTTCTCGATCCGCGTCGGCAGCGGAATGGGGCCGCGCACGTTGGCGCCCGTGCGCTTGGCGGTCGACACGATCTCGCGCGTGGAGGCGTCGAGGACCCGGTGATCGAACGCTTTGAGGCGGATGCGGATATTCTGGCCGTTCATTGCAATGATCCTCTCGTCGGAGTGGCGGGCCTGTGCCCAGCGCTTCTCCGAGCGCTTGTCTTCTCAGCAGCCGTTTCATGCGGATCGCGGCAGCACCCCGATCCAACCGCCCTCCGGGAGGGCAAGAAGGACACCGGCGGGGTTGGCCGCCGGTGTCCGAAGCCGCTTCGCTCCAAGCGGCTTGGTTCTTACTCGACGATGGAGGCGACGATGCCGGCGCCGACGGTGCGGCCGCCTTCGCGGATGGCGAAGCGCAGCTTCTCCTCCATCGCGATCGGAACGATCAGCTTGACGTCCATCGTCACGTTGTCGC
>NZ_VTOM01000012.1 GCF_009765365.1 Antarcticirhabdus aurantiaca | reverse complement strand
GAATGGGCGCGCAGCGCCGACGACATCCTGTGGCGGCGCTCCAAGCTCGGCCTGCGCTTCTCGGCGGAGGAGGCCGAGGCGCTGGAGGATTACGTCGCGCAACGCGTGCGGGAAAGGCTGATGGCCGTACGATAAGAGGACCCGCCGGGCTCACGACGGGCCGGGGCACCGCCGCGTCCGCTTCGCGACGTCGGCATGCCCGGCGGCAGATCGAAGCCGCTACGATCCGGCCGGAGCGGCCTCGCTCGGGATCATTGTCGCGTTCGCCGCGCTTCAAAGGTCGGTCGCGCCGAAGCAGCCGACCGGGAATCCACCGCCGCCGACCAGGATCGCCCCGGCTCCGAACAAGCGGAGGGGCGAAGCGCCCTCGTCCATGCGCAGGACGAGGAGTTCGCCCGTCGGATCGCTCCAGTCGAGCCGCCCGCCCGCGCCGACCGCCGCCGCGAGCGCCTCGGCCGGCGGCGTGCCCGGCGCGAAGAGGACGGTGACGACGTCGCGTCCGCCGGCGGGCTGCAGGGCCTGGACGCCGGCCGCGAGCGTCAAACAGGTCGCGATCGCGGCGCCCGCCCGCCGGCCGCCTCCACCCGGCCCGCTTCGCCAGAGCGCAAGCCCGGCGACGAGCGGCAGGAGGCCGAACACGGCGAGCCAGCCGAGGTCCCAGGCGAGCGGCACGGCGCTGTCCATGCGGATCCGGTGGATGCCGAGGAGCCAGTGCGAGAGCACGGCGTCGAGCCCATGCCAGATCCCGAAGCCGACGAGCATGGCGGCGAGAAGCCAGCGCCCGGACCGCGCCTCGCCGGCCGCTTCCGAGCGCCAAAGCATCCAGAGGCCGGCGCCAGCGACGAGGTACATCAGCGCGTGGAAGAACCCGTCGGCGGCGACCTGGAAGCGCAGGTCCCCGTCCAGCGCGCTGAGCAGATGATGCCATTGCAGGATCTGATGAAGCAGGATGCCGTCGAAGAAGCCGCCGAGCGCGAAGCCGAGAAGCAGCCCGGCCCAGCCCCGGCGATCGAGGCGGAACAACCGCGGCCCCGCCCCACCCATACGGTCGTCCGGCATCCCGAACCGACTGCCCGTCATGGACTCGTCCTGCACGCTCCTCACCTCCATCCGTCTCGCCGAGCCGCATCGGCATACCCAGAGCGAATCGAGGAGAGGAGTCCCGGTTCCGGACGCGAACCTTAGTGGTCCAACCGGTCCGCACCGGCGACGCGGACGCGCGATCGAAGGGCCTTCCGGAAGACGGCGCCGCCCCGTCCGGTCAAGTCGGGACGACAGGCTCCACGCCGGAGCGCCGTCTCACTGGCCGTAGCCGTCGCGCGTCAACCGGCGCAGATCGCCGAGCGACATGGCCTCGAAGCCGAGAGCCGGAAGGATGTCGTTGTCGGCGGTGAGATCGCGCCCGTAGGAGGCGGAGAAGATCGACACGCCCGCCTCGTGCAGCACGGCCGGCGCGCCCGCCATCCGGCCGACGAGCACGGTCGGCCACAGGCCGAAGGGGACGTCCTCCAGGATGTAGCGGCTCTCGATCGTGGTCGGACCGAAGCCGCCGCGCCCCTGCCGGTGCATCTCCTGGTTCATCTCGGACACGGTGCTCATCGGCACGTGGAACGAGAGCGAGAAATGCTCGCGCACCGTGCGCACGGACAGGCCGAACTGTTCGGCGATGCGCAGGCGCTCGGCGTCGAGCGCCTCGATGAAGCGGCCGACCGCGGGCGTGACGTTCTCGCCCTGGCCCCAGGTCTCGCCCTTCTCCATGCGGGTGAGATTGAGAAGGGCGATGCCGAGGTGGTTCTGCGGGTTGAGGTTGCTGAGCGCGATCGCCATCAGCCCGTCGCGCAGAACGAAGCGATCGCCGAACAGCGCCGTGCAGAGCGCGTGCCCCTCCTCGGCGCGGGACGCCGGCAGCGTCGCGACGTCGACCTTGGAGCGGACGGTGGCGACGTTGACGAGCGCCGGGCCGCCCATGCGCCCGGTGGTGATGGTGGTGCCCCAGACGGCGATCAGGGGCGCGTCGGCGCCGCGCTCGGCGAGGCGCTTCGACAGGTAGAGCGCGCCGAAGGAGGCGTGCGAGCTGAACAGGACGGCCTGGTTCGAACGAAGGTGCGGCACGGCCGCGTCCAGAACGGCCCTGTGGCCGTAGGCCGGCAGCGCCACGAGGATCGCGTCCGCTCCCTCGAGCGCCGCGGCGCAGGAGGACGCCGCCGCAACCGTGAACTCGCCTTCGATGGCCACTCGTGCGACGAGCGGGCGTCCTTCGGCGAGCGCCGCGGCGGAGCGGCCGGACGGCGACCAGATGACGGGCTCGTGCCCGGCCGGCGCGAGAAAGGCTGCGGCGCTGTGGGCGATGGCGCCCGCTCCGAGAATGGCGACCTTCATGTTGAATCCTTTTTGTCTTGGGAAGGGTCGGCACGCCGCGCCTGGGGATGGTTGCCGGACGGCGCGGCGGTTGCGTTGGGCTCCGGCGGCCGAGCCGCGAGACGGGTCGCCGACGAACCGTGCCGGCGTCTCCGATTCTCGGCACCGCGGAGAGCCGCAGATAATCCGGTTTGCCGGCTTCGCGGTAGGCTTCCGCGATGGGATCGACGGTCGTGGCTGACCAAAGAGCGGAGCCCCAAGAGCGGCGCAGACCGGACCACCCGGACAGGCCGATGACGAGCGAACAGCGCCCGATCTCGCGCCCTGCGGCACGCCCTTCACGACATTCTCAACTCACGGGTGGTCGCGGCCCGCCATCCCATTTGCCAAACCTAGACCGGCGCCGGCGCAGAATCGGGCATGCCGCTTCGATGCGCAGCGCTGGGTCATCAACCCAACGCGTTGATCAACAAAGACGGGAGCCGGCGCGGCCGGAAACGGATATGGGCGACATCAAGACGACGCGCCGCTCGGCGATCAAGCTCCTGGGCGCTAGCGCCGCCGGTCTCCTCGCGGCACCTGCGATCCTGCGCTCGCGCTCCGCCTTCGCGCAGTCCAACGTCCTCAACATCACGACCTACGACAAGTTCATCCCGGCCGACTTCCTCGAGAAGTTCCAGGCGGATACAGGCATCACCGTCAACATCCGCCTGACCGACGACCAGGGCAAGCAGTACAACCTGCTCACCGCCGAAGGTGCCAACCCTTCGACCGACATCGTCACCGTCGTCGGCCACCGCTTCTCGCAGTTCATCGGCTCGAACCTCCTCGCGCCCCTCGACACGGCGCGCATCGCCAGCTGGAATTCGCTGATCCCGGCCTATCAGCAGGCCGACTGGCTCACGACCGACGGCAAGACCTGGGGCCTGCCGATCCTCGCGGGCTTCGAGTGCCTGGCCCGCAACACCGACTACGTCGAGGACACCGGCAGCTGGGACGTGATGTTCGCGGACGCCAACAAGTCGGCCACCTCCTACATCGTGTCCGACTTCCTCTCGATCACCATGCGCTATCTCGGCGACGACGGCGACTACGTCACCTACGTCGACAAGCCAGACGTCGCGCAGGCCGCGACGAACAAGGCGCGCGACTTCCTGATCCAGCACAAGGACAAGGTGCGCAAGTACTACGACGCCGGGTCCGAGATCCAACAGATGTTCATCAACGAGGATGTCTACGTGGCGCAGGGCTGGTCCGGCCCGATCTCCAAGCTGATCATGGACGGCCACCCGATCGCGATCTCGGTGCCCAAGGAAGGCACCTACGGCTTCGTCTACACGCTGAACGTCGTGAACAACGCGCCGAACGCCGACAACGCCTACAAGTTCATCGAGGCGGTGGCCGCTTCGCCCGAGGTGGGCGCGGCGATGACGCGCCAGTCCGGCTTCACCTCGACCTTCGCCGGCGTCGAGGCCATCCTCGACGAGAAGGAGCGCGCCGCCTCCACCCTTCCGGCGGACCAGGTCGAGCGCATCACCTTCTTCTCCTCGGTGAACCGCGACATGAAGAACGAGATGGTCGATCGGGCGAGCGCCGAGATCAAGGCGGCCTGACGACGGGACGGGGCAAGACGCGGATGACGAGCCTTCCGGCAGACACGACGCATCGGGCGGAAGCGGGGGCGAAGCCGCCCGCCTCGGCCCCGCGCTACGCGCCCGGCTACGGCCGCCTCATGCGCTCGCCCTTCTACCGCGCGACCCTCGGGCTTCTGGCCGAGAACCGCGCCGCGCGGCTCGCCGTCTTCATCGGCGTGCCGCTCCTGTGGATCGCGATCGCCCATGTCGGGCCGATCGTCCAGCTCGTGCGGATCAGCCTCCTCCAGCATTATCCGATCACCGACGGGTCGAGCCCGAGCTACACCGTCGCCAACTACTGGGCTTTCCTGTCGGAGCCGCTCTATTCGCTGCCGCTCATGCGCTCGGTGGTCTTCGCCTTCTGCGTGACGCTGGTCACGCTGATCGTCGTTTATCCCGTCGCCTACTACGTGGCGAAGATCGTGCGCCCGCAGAACCGGACGCGGGCGCTGCTCCTTCTCCTCATCCCCTTCTGGGCGGGCGAGGTGATCCGCACCTTCTCCGTCATCATGCTCCTGGCGAACCGCGGCGCGCTGAACGTCCTCCTGCGCGAGATCGGCCTGATCGACCGCCCGATCCCCATGCTCTACAACTACTTCTCGCTGTCCTTCGGCGTGATCTATCTCGTCTGCCTCTACATGCTCCTGCCGCTCTATTCGGCGATGGAGAAGATCCCGAACCACCTGCTGGACGCGGCGGCAGACCTCGGCGCCGGACCCTTCACGCGCTTCGGCCGGATCATCCTGCCGCTGTCGAAGGACGGCATCGTGTCGGGCTGCTCGCTGGTGTTCCTCACCACCATCGGCGTCTTCGCGACCCCGATCCTCCTCGGCGGCCCCTCCACCGGGCTCTTCCCCGAAACCATCGCCGCCTTCTTCCACGGCGCCAGCGACAAGTGGCCGGTGGGCGCGGCGATGGCCGTCGTCATGCTCGCCGCCTCGCTCGGGCTCGCCGCGCTCTTCATGCGCCTCGTCGGCGGCAAGCGTTCCGCGAGGTTCCTGTGATGGCGGCCGGACGCACCCTCGACGGACCGAAGGCGGCGCTTTCCGCCGCCTACTGGGTCTTCGTCCTCTACCTTCTCGGCCCCCTCCTGCTGATGACCGCCATGAGCTTCAAGGCGGCCGAGTTCATCGCCTTCCCGATCGGGGAAACGACGCTCGACTGGTACGCCAAGGTCGTCCAGGACGGGCAGTTCCTGTCGGCCGTCGGCTATTCCATCCTCATCGCCGCGGCGACCACGCTCTTCGCGACCGTGATCGGCACCTGGATCGCGCTCGTCGTCTCGGCCGAGAGCCTGTGGCTGCGCAGCCTCGTCTTCGCGCTCGCCTGCCTGCCGGCCGTGGTGCCCGGCATGATCCAGGCGATCTCGGTCCGCATCTTCATCGCGACGCTCGACGTGCCGACTGGCACCGGCGCGATCATCTTCGGCCACACGCTGCACGCCGTACCCTTCGTCATGATCATGGCGCTGACGCGCCTTCGCACCATGCCGGGCAGCCTCGTCGACGCCGCGCGCGACCTCGGCGCCGACCCGGTGGTCGCCTTCCTGCGCGTGACGCTGCCCTACCTCAAGCCCGCCCTCTACGGCGGCATGATCTTCTGCGCGCTCCTGTCGATCGACGACTTCGTGCGCACCTTCTTTCTCGGCGGCTATCGCACGACGCTGCCGATGCTGATCTTCGCCCGCCTCCAGGGCGGCATGTCGCCGGAGATCAACGCCATGGCGACCCTGGTCCTGCTGACCACCGCCGTCGTCGGCCTCTACGCCGAGCAGCTCACTCGCAAAGCCAGGACCCGCTGATGGAACCGATCGTCCGCTTCGAGGCCGTCACCAAGGCCTACGGCAAGAGCGTCGCCGTCGACGCCCTCGACCTCGACATCGCGCCCGGCGAGTTCGTGACGCTTCTCGGTCCCTCGGGCTGCGGCAAGTCGACGACGCTGCGCATGCTCGGCGGCTTCGAGACGCCGAATTCGGGCCGCATCCTCCTGGCCGGCCGCGACGTGACGCGCCTCCCGCCGAACAAGCGCGACGTCAACATCGTCTTCCAGGACTACGCGCTCTTTCCCCACATGACGATCGCGAAGAACATCGCCTTCGGCCTGGAACTCAAAGGGCTCGAGAGCGCCGCCATCCACCGGCGCGTCGGCGAGCTCCTCGACCTCGTCCAGCTCGGCGACTACGCGGCGCGGATGCCGCACGAGCTGTCCGGCGGACAGCGCCAGCGCGTCGCGCTGATCCGCGCGCTCGCGCCCGACCCGCAGATCCTCCTCCTCGACGAGCCGCTCTCGGCCCTCGACGCCAAGCTGCGCGGGCAGATGCAGATGGAGCTGAAGGCCATCCAGCAGCGCACGGGCAAGTCCTTCCTGTTCGTCACCCACGACCAGGAGGAAGCGCTGACGATGTCCGACCGCATCGTCGTCATGAATGCCGGCCGCATCGAGCAGATGGGAACGCCCGAGGCGCTCTACGGGCGGCCCGCGAGCCGGTTCGTCGCGAGCTTCATCGGCGACACCAACCTCCTCGACTGCTCCGTCGTCTCGGCGGACGGCCCGCGCGTCGCGCTGGACTGGCAGGGCGTCGCGATCACCGCCGCGCGCGGCGAGACGAGCCCCGCGCCCGGAACGCGCGCGCGCCTCGCCGTGCGGCCCGAGGCGATCCGCCTGTTTCCCGCCGAGCCGGACACGGCCAACCGGGTGCGCGGGCGCGTCAGCCGCCGCGTCTTCAAGGGCAATCACGCGCTCCTGAGCGTCGAGGTGGACGGGCGCGGCCAGATCGAGGCGCTGGTCGACCCGCTCGACCTCGCCGTCCCGACCGAAGGCGAGGTCTGGCTCGGCTGGCGCGCGGAGAACGCCGTGGTGCTGCGGGACTGACCGCGCGAGGTGCCGGCTCCGCGCGCCGCGGATCGGGGCCGGCGCCCGGCGTCCGAGACCCGAGACCCACATCGAACGAAGCGGGCGGCGCCCTTTCGCACCGCCCGCCTGAAAACGGCGTGAAGCCAGAGGCATGAAGCTTATGTCGAGCCCCATTCCCGCTCCCGTCCCTCTCCATCCCGATGCCCGGCGCCGCCTGGCGGCGCTGGAAGCGCGGCTCGCCGAGGACCTCGCTCTCCTCAACGATCCGCCGGCGAACTGGGTGCCCCCGACCGCGGGGCCGAACGGGGAGCCCGTCAGCGACGTCGTGGTGGTGGGCGGCGGCATGTGCGGCCTCGTCGCGGCCTTCGCCCTGAAGCGCGCGGGAATCGCGAACATCCGGATCCTCGACCGCAACTCGGCGGGCCTCGAGGGCCCCTGGATGACCTATGCGCGGATGGAAACCCTGCGCAGTCCCAAGCAGCTCCTCGGGCCGGCCTACGGCATGCCCTCGCTGACCTTCCAGGCCTGGTACCGCGCGACGCACGGGTCGAGCGCCTGGGAGCAGCTCTTCCGCATCCCGCGCCCGCTCTGGATGGAGTACCTGCGCTGGTACCGCGCGGTTCTAAAGCTGCCGGTGGAGAACGGCGTCCATGTTTCCCGCGTCGGGCCGGCGGCGGACGGGATCCTGGCGCTGGAGATCGCGGGCAGCGCCCAGCCGATCCTCGCGCGCCGCGTCGTTCTCGCCAACGGCCGCGAAGGGCTGGGCAAGCCGACCATCCCCGCCTTCACCGACGGCCTGCCCCGCGAGCGCTGGGCGCATTCCATGGACGACATCGACTTCGAGGCGCTGAAGGGACGCCGCGTCGTCGTGATCGGCGTCGGCGCCTCGGCGGTGGACAACGCCGCGACGGCGCTGGAGGCCGGCGCGGCGGAGGTGCGGCTCCTCGCCCGGCGCGCCGTCATGCCGACGATCAACAAGCTGATGGGCGTCGGCTCCTACGGGCTCGTCGCGGGCTTTCCGGCGCTTTCGCCCGACTGGCGCTGGCGCATCATGAACTATGCCGGCCGCCAGCAGACGCCCGCGCCGAGCAACTCCACCCGCCGCGTCGGCCGTTTCCCCAACGCCTTCTTCCACTTCGATGCGGGCATCGCGCGGGCGAGCGTCGAGGAGGGTTCCGTGCGCCTCGAAACCACCAAGGGGCGCGTCTTCGAAACCGACTTCGTCATCCTCGGCACCGGCTTCACCATCGACGCCACCGCCCGGCCCGAGCTGGAGCCGCACACGGCCGCCGTCGCCGCCTGGCGCGACCGCTACACGCCGCCGCCCGAAGAGGCCAACGAGGATCTCGCGAGCTTTCCCTGGCTCGCCGAGGACTTCTCCTTCACCGAGAAGCGGCCCGGCGAGGCCCCCTGGCTGTCGCAGGTCCACTGCTTCAACTACGGGGCGACGATGAGCCTCGGCAAGGTGTCCGGCGACATCCCCGCGATCAGCGAGGGCGCCGCATGGCTGACCCGCGGCATCGCCGCAGCCCTCTTCCGCGACGACGTCGAAACCCATTGGGCGAACCTCCTCGCCTATTCCAAGCCCGAGCTGATCGGCGACGAGTGGACGGACGCCGACGCGCCGGCCCGCGCCGAGGCCGTTTGAGGACCGCCTGTCCATGAGCTACGACGACAACGTCATCGATCGGATCGCCGGGGTGGCGCCGGGCTCGGCGCTCTACGATCTTCGCGGCGAGCGCGAGGAGATCCTGCGCCTCAGCGAAACGAGCCACCGTGCCAGCCTTTCGCCGCGCGATCCCGGCCAGCTCTCCCCCGCCCTTCGCGCGGCGCTCGCCGCCCGCATGGCCCGGCTCCTGAAGGACGCGGCGGGCGCGGCGCATTACGACGCCCTTCTCGCGAAGGCCGTCCCCGACGCGCCGACCGCCGCCCTCGCCGATCCGGGCCACGCGCCCGCCGATCCGCGCCTCGCCGAGATCGTCCGGCGCGTCGACCTTCTGACCCTGACGCCCGAGGCCGCGACGCGCGAGGACGTCGAGCGCCTGCGCGCCGCCGGGCTCGACGATCCGGCGATCGTGACGCTCACGGGTCTCGTCGCCTTCGTGAACTACCAGCTCCGCGTCGCCGCGGGCCTGCGCATGCTGAAGGGAGCCTGACGCGATGAGCGAGGTCGTCCACGACTTCACCCTGTCTCCGGTCGACTGGCGCCCCTATGTCGAGCCGGTGGTTCTCGGCGAGGCGAGCCCCGAGCAGCTCGACGCCTTGAAGACCACGCCCTCCAACAAGGGCATCTCGGCCTATGCCTTGACCCTCGCGCTCGATCCCGAGATGCTGGCCGAGCGCACGCCCCTCTTCAACGACATCATGTACGCCCCCGGCGGCCTGTCGCGGGCCGAGCGCGAGCTCGGCAGTCTCGCCGCCTCCGTCATGAACCGCTGCGTCTACTGCGCCTATGTCCACGCCACGCGCTTCATCCAGCTCGACAAGCGCCCGGAGGTGGTGGAGGCGATCTATCGCAACGGCGCGCAGGCGCGCCTCGACGAGCGCGACCAGGCGATTCTCGACGTGTCGGTCAAGCTCACCCGCGCGCCGGATACCGTCGGCGCCGCGGATCGGGACCGGCTGCGTTCGGTCGGCCTCTCCGACCTCGAGATCCTCGACCTCGTCCACGCCGTGTCGATCTTCGGCTGGGCCAACCGGCTGATGCACACGCTGGGCGAGCCCTTCGCCAAGACCCCGTAACGCGATGAGCGCGTCCGGTGCGAGCGCGCCGCGTCCCTTCACCGTGGATCACCGCGCGGTGCTGCGCATCGCCCTGCCGATGATCCTGACCCACCTGTCCTCGCCGCTCGTCGGCTTCGTGGCGGCGGGCGTCGTCGGCCGCCTGGGGGACGCCGCTCTGCTCGGCGGCGTCGCGCTCGCCGCCGTTATCTTCGACGTCGTCTTCGTGTCCTGCAACTTCCTGCGCGGGGCGACCACCGGCTTCACGGCCCAGGCCGTGGGTGCGGGCGACCGCGCCGAGGAGCAGTCGATGCTGCTCGGCGGCCTCGCCATCGCCCTCGGCATCGGCCTGTCGCTGCTTCTCCTGCAGGGGCCGGTTCTGGCGCTCGGCCTCGCCGCCCTGTCGGCGAACGGCCCCGTGGCCGAGGCGGCGAGCGCCTATTTCGCCGTCCGCGTCTGGTCGGCGCCCTTCGTGCTCGTCAACTACGTCGTCTTCGGCTGGCTCCTCGGCCGCGGCGATGCGGGCCTCGCGCTCGCCATGCAGACGCTGCTGAACGGCTTCAACATCGCCCTCAGCCTTCTCTTTGTCCTGCATCTCGAATGGGGCGTCGAGGGCGCGGCGCTTTCCAGCCTCCTCGCCGAGGGGCTGACGGCCGCGGCCGGCGCGGCGCTGCTTCTCGCCCGCACCAGCGCGCGGCACTGGCACCTGTCCGCCCTTATCGATCCCGCGCGCGTGAAGCGCCTCTTCGCGGTCAACGCCGACATGCTGGTGCGCTCGCTCGCGCTCCTCGTCGGGCTGTCCTTCTTCACGCGCGAGAGCGGCGGCTTCGGCACCGACGTCCTCGCCGCCAACACGATCCTCCTGCGCTACTACTTCGTCGCCGTGGCCTTCCTGGACGGCATCGCGGCGGCCGCCGAGCAGCTCGCCGGCCGGTCGGTCGGGGCAAGGCATCGCCCGGCCTTCGAGGCCACGGTGCGGTTGACGACGCTTTGGGGCGTCCTCCTCGCCCTGCTTCTGTCCGCCGCGATTCTCGTCACCGGACCAGGGGTGATCGCGTTCATGGCACCGACGCAGGCCGTGCAGGATGCCGCCTCGCAGTACCTCGTCTGGGTCGTACTCCTGCCCCTGTCCGGCGTCGTCGCGTTTCAGATGGACGGCATCTTCATCGGCGCGACCTGGTCGCGCGAGATGCGCAACATGATGCTCCTGTCGCTCGCGGTCTACCTCGCCACCTGGAGCGTCGCCGAGCCATTGTTCGGCAATCACGGCCTCTGGTTCTCGCTGCTGGTCTTTCAGGGCGTGCGCAGCATCGTGTTCCGGATCTGGATGGCGCGCCTCGTTCCTCGAACCTTCGGCGGCCAGCCTGTGCTTTGAGCCGCACGACGTCGGCTCGGCGCGCCGCGTTCGGTGCGCCGGGCGATCGCAGGCGGATCGGCGCGCTCGACAAGGCGCGTCGGGCCGGAAATGGTGGATGACGGGTCCGGGCGAAGCCGGACGCCGGATCGACGGGAGCGGAATGCATGGACGGTTCGAGGCGCACGGCGCCCTTCGCGATTGAGGAGGGCCGAGGCGAGCTTCTCGCTCCCCTCTCCTTCGCTCCCGCCGAATACGAGCGGCGCCAGGCCGCCCTTCGCGCCGCGATGCGCGAGCGCGGCCTCGACGTCTTCGTGTCCTTCTCGCCTGAGAACATCTTCTATCTCACCGGCCACGATACGCCGGCTTATCAGTACCTGCAGGCCACGATCGTCACGCATGATGCGCTACCGCTGAACGTTCTGCGCTCGATCGACGCCAGCAACACGCTCGCCGCGTCCTGGTCGCGCCGCGCCGTCGTCTACGCCGACCACGACGATCCCGTCGACGCGGTCGCCTTTGCCGTCGGCCAGGCGGCTTCGCGCGGCATGCGGATCGGCCTGGAGGACGAGAGCTTCTTCGTCACGCCGCGTCGCTTCCAAGCCATCGAGGCCCGCCTCGCCGCGGCCGGCCTCGACGCCGTGCCGGCCCACCTTGTCGAGCCGCTGCGGCTCGTGAAGTCGCAGGAGGAGATCGCGCATATCCGCCGCGCGGCGGAGATCACGACCGCGGCCATGCAGGCGGCCATCGGCGCGGCGCGCGCGGGAACGAGCGAGAACGAGATCGCGGCGGCGGTCTGGTCGAGCCTCGTTCGCGGCGGCGGCGAGTTTCCCGGCCTGCCGCCCTTCATCGTCAGCGGGCCGCGCACCAGCCTCGGCCACGCGACCTGGGCGGGTCGGACGCTCCAGGCCGGCGACGCCCTCGCCTTCGAGATCCCCGGCGTCGTCCGCCGCTACGTCGCCCCGCTGTTCCGAACCGGCACGGTCGGCCCGCCGCCGGCCGAGATGCGCGACCTTTCGGCGCTCTGCATCGCCTCGCTTGGCCGGATGATCGAGGCGATCCGTCCGGGCGTCGAGATCGGCGCGGTTCACGCGATCAACGTCGACACCTTCGCCCGCGGCGGGCACGCAATCGGCCATCGCAGCGGCTATTCCGTCGGCGTCAACTACGCGCCCGACTGGGGTGAAGGCGGCATCCTGTCGATCATGGACGGCGAGACCCGGCGCTTCGAAGCGGGCATGGTCTTTCACCTCGTGCCCGGCATCTTCGTGCCCGGCCGCCACGTCGTGGTGATTTCCGAGACCGTGCTCGTCACGCCGACCGGCTGCGAGCGGCTGACAAACGTTCCGCAGGACCTCTTCGTCGTCTGAGTCCCCACGTCGGCGTTCCGGCAGGACGGGCGGCGGGGACGCCCCCGCCCGCCGCCGCGGTCGTCTCGCCGGGCGGCAGTAGGTGCCCCTCGACAGGTCGGAGCCGGACGATCTAGGAAAGGCTTTCAGGCGGAGCGCTGCGGATGCCCGAAGACGCGGAGGCCGGCGACGAACGCATCATCGACTTCTATGCGGATCTGCCGACCTTCGACAGCTTCGCGCGCCTGGTCGACGATGCGGCCTATACGCCGCTGCCGAACGGCTGGGTGCTCGGTCTCGCCGACATCGTGCGATCGACGCAGGCCATCGAGGACGGGCACTACAAGGCCGTCAACACCGCCGCGGCCGCCGCGATCGCGGCCGTCTCGAACCTCCTGCACAACAGCGACTTCCCCTTCGCCTTCGGAGGCGACGGCGCCAACTTCGCCCTGCCCCCGGCGCACGCCGAGATCGGCCGGGAGGCGCTTCGCGCCGTTTCGGCCTGGGCACGGGACGATCTGCAGCTCGACATGCGGGTCGCGCTCGTTCCGGTGGATCTCGTTCGCGCGCACGGCTTCGACGTGCGCGTGGCTCGGTTCGCTCCCTCGCCGGACGTCGCCTACGCCATGTTCACCGGAGGCGGCCTCGCCTATGCCGAGCGGGCCATGAAGGCCGGCGCGTTCCGGATCGAGCCGGCGCCGCCGGGCACGCGGCCCGACCTGACGGGCCTGTCCTGCCGGTTCGCCGAGATCGGCACCGAGCGCGGGGTCATCCTGTCCGTCATCGTCCTGCCGACGGCGGAAGGGGACCGCGAGGGCTTCGACTGGCTGATCGAGGATGTGCTTCGATTGGCTGAAGGGGGCACGGACGCCGGGCGTCCGATTCCCGAGGACGGGCCGCAGGTGCACTGGCCGCCGAGCGGCTTCGACCTGGAAGCGAGGGCTCTGCGCAAGACCGGCGCCTCCCTTTCGAGGATGCGCGCGGCGGTTCTCGTCCGGTCGCTTCTCAGCCACCTTCTGTTCCGCACGGGTCTTCCGCTCGGATCGTTCGATCCCAAGCGCTACCGGCGCGAGCTCGTCGAGAACACCGACTTCCGCAAGTTCGAGGACGGCCTGCGCATGACGCTCGACTGCACGCCCGAGCTCGCCGACCGCCTGGAAGCGCTGCTGGTCCGCGCCCGGACGGCAGGCACCGCCCGCTTCGGCCTTTGCAGGCAGACGTCCGCCCTGATGACCTGCTTCGTTCCCTCGGCCACGAGAAGCAATCACGTCCACTTCGTCGACGGCGCGCAAGGCGGCTACGCCGTCGCTGCCCGCATGCTCAAGTCTGCTTGAAGCCCATCCGACCGGCCGAGCGTCGTCGAGCGCGGCATCGAGCCCGGCCCTGAAGGCCATCGTCCCGCGCGACGACGATGCGGGCGGGGCGGCTGTTCACGGCGGCGCGGGCATGGCATCGCCAGAGTCCGATCCGAAAGCGAGCCGCCCATGACCCTGCCTCCGCCCACCATCCTCCTCGACCTCGACGGCACGATCATCGATTCCGAGCCCGGCATCGTGTCGAGCTGCCGCGCGGCGATCGAGTCCCTCGGCCTCGCCATGCCCGAGCGCACCGAAATCGCTCGCCTGATCGGCCCGCCGATCACGGACGTCATGGCCTATCTCCTGGAAGGCCAGGGCGAGCATCGCGTCGAGGAAGCGGTCGCCGCCTATCGCGAGGATTACGGCCGGCGCGGCATCCTCGACTGCGCGCCCTATCCCGGCATCGAGCAGGCGCTCGGCACGCTTCACACCGGCGGCGCCCGGCTCGTTCTCGCGACCTCCAAACGCCGCGACTTCGCGGTCCGCATCCTCGACCGGCTAGGCTTCTCGCCGCTGTTCTCGGCCGTCTACGGCTCCAGCCTCGGCGCCGCCTCGGCCCACAAGGACGCGATGATCGCGGGCATCGTGCGCGACCTCGCGCTCGATCCCAGCGATGCCGTCATGGTCGGCGACCGCCGCTTCGACGTCGCCGGCGCCCATGCCAACGCCATCCGCGCCATCGGCGTCCTCTGGGGCTACGGGACGGCGGACGAGCTGACCGCGGCCGGCGCCGAGCGCCTGATCACGGACACGCGCGAGCTCACCCTCGATACCGTCGCCCGAACGCTCGGGCGCTCGCCCGGCTGACCTCAAGCCCCCTGAGCCGCGCCGATGCCGGGCCGACATCGGCGTGCACGCCGAATGGATCGTGACCATAGGGAGCCGGACCGCGCCGACGAGATGGGGTGACGCTGATGCACGAACACAGCCGAGCCGACAGCTCGAAGCATGGCGCTGCCCCTGCCGTTCGCTCGCCCTGCCTGCTCAACGAGGATGACTCTCCGAGATCATCGGTGCGTCGCGGATGAACTCGCCGAAGAACGGGAGACGGCCACAACCTGACGATCCGATGAACGTCGCTATCTATCGCGGCCCGAAGGTCCTGCGCTGCATCCTCACATGGCCGGCCCTAGCATCGTGATGATGCTCGAACGTCCATCTCGAGTTCGATCAACGGGAAGAAATAAAGAGAAGTGGTACGGTTGGGCGGGTTCGAACCGCCGACCTTCGGAGCCACAATCCGACGCTCTAACCAGCTGAGCTACAACCGCGCGAGAAGCGGCGCGCACGGGGCGCCCGCTCTTCGGGAGGGGACATAGATTCTTTTCGGCCGCATGGCAAGGGACGCGAAAAACGCGGTCGGCCGAAGAAGTGGGCGCCCGGCCGTTCGGCGGGCGCCCGGGATCGTCAGATCTTCTGGTTGGTCGCGGCGGCGAAGGCGTCGCGGCCCGGCTTCATCATGTCCTTGGCGATGCTCTGCGTCAGCGACTGCATCTCCTTGACTTGATCGGTGGCCAGCTCGACCTGCTTGCGCACGTAGGAGCTCTGAAGCTCGATGATCTCGGCGACCGACTTGGCCGACATCAGGCTCTCGATGTGCGAGAAGCCGAGCTCGGCATTGCGGCGCATCGCGTCGACCGCCTTCTTCGAAAGGTTCAGCGAACCTTGATGGGCGCTCTCCATCGTGGTCTCGAGGGTCTTGGTCGCCTCGTCGGCCGCCGACTTCATGCGCTGATAGGCCTGGCGCGACTGCTCGACCGACTTCTCGCTCATGGAGCGGAAGGCTTCGGTCAGCTTGGCCGGGTCCATGCCCATCATCGCCTGCGCGTTCGGCATCCCGCCCATGCCGAAGGGATCGTTGCTGCTCTGGTCGGACATGCTCGTCTTCCTCCTAATGGGCTCGCGATGGCCCGGCTCCATCCGGACGATGTGCCGCAGCGAACCATCTTGCACATTTACATAGCAACATCTTTTGTGCACTGCAACATGAACGCTGTGGACCGAGGCCGCATTAACCCTTCCGACCATCGATACCGTCGCTCGTTCTGGATTTGGACCGGCCTCGCCTTTATTAAAGATCCGTTAAGGGTCCTCTCGTCGTTTTCGCGCGGGCCCGCCAGATCCGCTTATGGACGGACCGCCGGAACCGCACGCATGACCAGCCGCCGCCCATGACCCGCCAGAGCGCCCCAGACATCCTCCGCATCCTGTCGAGCGAGGCCGTGCGCAGCCGCGCCGACGCGCCGCTCGCAGCCCTTATGCGGGACCTGTCGCGTTTCGTCTGGGCCAACGCGGCGGGCGCGCGCCTCCTGGGCCTCGGCACCGGGCCGCTCACCGACGCGCGGCGGGCCGCCGCGCTGCCGGTGCCCCGCCAGCTCGGCTCGGCCGCGCGGGCGCTGTCCGATTCGGGCCAGGCGCGACTCGTGCTGCGCCTGCCGGGACGCGGCCTGTCGTCGCCGCTCGACGCGGCGGATCTCCTCGTCGTCGGGGACAGGGGCGAGGACGCCTTCGTGCTCCTGGCACTGCCGGGCGACCCGTCGGCCTCCACGATCGACCCGGCCGTCCGGCTCCTGCGGGAAGCGGGCGGCGGCAACGAGAACGGCCGCCTCGCCATCCTCAACGCCGACGGCAGCCTCGCGGCCGTCGACCCGGGCTTTCCGCTGGAATGGATCGGCGACCTGCGCCGCGCGATCACCGAGTTCCGGGAGGGCGGCGCGGATCGCGCGCTGCTCGATCCGGAGGGCGCGCGCCTCGCGGCCGCGCGGCTCGCCCACGGCTTCGTCGCCCTTCGCGTCGAGCCGGCGAAGGACGAGCCCTCCATCGCGACCGGCCGAACGGCGGCGCCGTCCAACCATGCCCCGCCGCGTCCGGCCGGCTTCGTCCCTAATCGGCGCGCGCCGTTCGGCCGAAGCTGGCTGCCGGCGCCCTTGGCCGGCCTTCTGTCCGCCTGGGCCGCGGCCCCGCCCCGCGCGACCGCTCCGGAACCCGCCGGCGCCGGGACCGTGCCGGAAGCGGAGGGCAAGACGATGCCCGCTCTCTCGCCGCAAGGCGCCGGCCCCGCCGCGATCGAGCCCGAAAGCCTGGCGGGGCCGGAGGCGGCGGAGCCGGTCGCCTCGCCGCCCGCGCCCGCGCCGCTTCGGACCCGCCTTCATTCCAACTGGGGCGCGGCGCCCGCCACCGCGCCGGAAGCAGCGGTCGAAGCGGAGGCGGAGCCGCCCGTCGAAGCGGCTTCGGAGATCGTTCCGCCGACCGAGGTTCCGCTTCCGCCTGCCGACGAAACCGACGATTTCGACGCATCGATCGAGCCCCAGGCCGTGCCGCCCGTCGACCAGCCCGACATCCAAGACGAGACGAGCATGACCGAGGCAGCAAAGGTGCCGGACGAGACGACGCTGGACCCACCCGGCCTGTCCGACTTCCGCCCGCGCTTCGACGTCGGGCCGGTGCGCTTTTCCTGGCAGATCGACGCCGAGGGGCGCTTCCGCGCCCTGTCGCCGGAGTTCGCGGCCACCGTCGGGCCCCGCTCCGCCGCAGTGATCGGGCGCCCCTTCGCCGAGATCGCGGACAGCTACGGCTTCGACGCCGACGGCGAACTCGGACGGCTTCTCGCCCGGCGCGAAACCTGGTCCGGCCGCTCGATCGAATGGCCCGTGGAGAACAGCGACCGCAAGGTTCCCGTGGATCTCGCGGCGCTGCCGACCCACGGCCGCGACCGCGCCTTCGACGGCTTCCGCGGCTTCGGCATCCTGCGCCCCGGCGAGTGGGTGGAGGATCCCGAAGCGATCGGCCTCATCATCGGCGGCCACCACGTGCTCGACGAGGAGCCGGAAGACGCAGCCGCGCCGCAGGCGACGCCCGAGAACGAGAACGAGGCTCCGCTGTTCCCGACGCCCCGGCGCGAGGGCGGCCACGACGATCTGCGCGCCGCGCTGATGGCCTCCTCCGTGTTCGGCCGGCGGACCGGCGGCGGTCATCCGGCGCCCGAGCCGACGCCGGCTCCGCTTCCCGTCAACGAGGCCGCGGCGCCCGACAAGGTGATCCGGCTCGAAGAGCGGCGCCGGACCGGCCGCACCGAGGGCGTTCTCACGCCCGACGAGGTGGACGCCTTTCGCGCCATCGGCACGACGCTCGCCGAATCGCCGGACGCCGAGCGCCTGTCGCAGGCCGTCGTCGAGGCGAGCGAGCGCCTGCGCACCACCGCGGCCGACGACGAGGCGGCGGGCGACGAGGAAACGCTCGCGCTCGACCTCGGCGACCTCGAGCCGGTCTTCTCGGCCCTGCCGCTGCCGATCCTCGTCCAGATGCGCGAGACCCTCGTCGCGGCCAATGCCGAATTCCTGGAGATGACGGGCTACGAGAGCGTTTCGGCGCTGAGCGAGGCCGGCGGCCTCGCCCACCTCTTCGCCGAGCCCGCCAAGGGCGCCGCGCCCGGCGCGCTCGCCATTCGCCGCGCCGACGGATCGCTCTCGGCGATGCGCGTCCACATGCAGCGGGCGAGCGTGCGCGGGCGCTCCTGCCTCGTGATGTCCTTCAGCCCCGACGGCACGATGGCCGCGCCCGAGGCCGGCACGAGCACGGCCGAGGCGAGCGTCCTCGACGCGGCCCACCGCCTCGCCATCCTCGATTCGACGGTGGACGGCCTCGTCGTCTTCGACACCGCCAACCGCATCGAGGCCATGGACGAGGCGGCGCACGCCCTGTTCGGCATCGCGCCGGGCGACGCGGCGGGCCGCCCCTTCTCCTCGCTCTTCGCGCTGGAAAGCCAGAAGCCGCTGATCGGCACGCTGTCGGGCCTGTGGTCGGTCCAGGCGCCGGCGACCGGCTTCGTGGAGGCGCGCGAGGTCGTCGGGCGCACGGCCAAGGGCGGCTTCCAGCCGCTGATGGTCCGACTCGGCCGCTTGTCGGGGACGCGCGGCTGGTGCGCCGTCATGCACCAGGACGGCGAGCGCGACCGGATCGAGCGCGACCTCCTCGTCGCCCAGCGCCGGGCCGAGGCCGCCAACATCCAGAAGAGCCGCTTCCTCGCCAATGTCAGCCACGAGCTGAGAACGCCGCTCAACGCCATCATCGGCTTTGCCGACGTCATGGCGGCCGAAGCCTTCGGCCCGATCGGCAGCGAGCGCTACCTGGAATATCTCGCCGACATCAAGCGCTCCGGCCACCACCTCCTCGACCTCGTCAACGACCTCCTCGACATCTCCAAGATCGAGGCGGGCAAGCTCGAGCTCGACATGCGCGCGATCGAGATCAACGACCTCGTCGCCGAAACGGTCGGCCTGATGCAGACCGAGGCGCAGCGCGCCCGCGTCATCGTGCGCACCAACCTGCCGCGCTCCGTTCCGGCGGTGACGGCGGACGGGCGCTCGATCCGCCAGATCGCGCTGAACCTCCTCGCCAACGCCGTCCGCTTCACCCCGGCCGGCGGCCAGATCGTCGTCTCGACCAGCCATTCGGTCAGCGGCGAGGTGATCCTGCGCGTGCGCGACACCGGCATCGGCATGTCCCGCGAGGAGATCGAGGTGGCGCTCTCGCCCTTCGGCCAGGTGCGACCGGCCGAGCGGCCCGGGGAGCGCCGGGCAGGCTCGGAAGGCTCCGGCCTCGGCCTGCCGCTGTCGAAGGCTATCGCCGAAGCGAACGGCGCGCGCTTCTCGATCGCGTCGACGCCCGGCGAGGGCACGGTGGTGGAGATCGCCTTTCCCGCCGAACGCGTCGCGGCTGAGTAGTTTCAATGTCCGCCCACCGCCGATAATCATCGCGGCGCCCGTCGCGCCGCCTTGCTCGCGCCACGAGGAGGCGGCAAAGGGCGTCACGGCGCCGCTTCCCCCGCTGGAAAACGCCCCTTCCCGCCCAATCCGAGCCGCTTGCCGATGACTTCACCGGGCCTGCCGCCCCTTCCCGCTCCGGCACGCGCAGGGATGCCGGCGCCGCGCCGCGCCGTTCGGCGCTGGGCGGCGCTCGGGCTCGCCCTGGTGGTGCTCGCCGGCGCGCTCGGTCTCGTCGGCATGCGCCTCGGCCTCGGCGTCGAGGCCGCCAAGCGCGATCTCGTGGCGGCGCTCTCGCAAGGCGTGCGCGGAGCGGTCCGGATCGAAGGGCCGGTCAGCCTGTCGCTCCTGCCCAAGACGCGCCTGGTCGCCGACGAGGTCTGGCTGGAGCCGGGCGACGGCGGCACGATCGCGGTGCGCCGGCTCGTCGCCGAGCTCGATCCGTTGAAGGCGCTGTTCGGCTCCGCCGCGATCAAGCACCTGCGCCTCGACACGCCGCGCTTCGACCCGCCCGCCGGGGTGGGACCTGCACTTTTCGACCGGCCGCTGGACGGGCTCGAGGCCGCCGCGGCGGCGCTGACCGTGCTCGACGACGTCGGCGAGATCGAGATCCTCAACGGCTCGCTGCCGGCCGGACGGGGCGGCATCGCGCAGGCCGACCTCACCTTGTCCGGCGACCGCTTCTCCACCGCCGCCGACATCGAGGGAAGCTTCCTTTGGAACGGCGAGCGCACGAGCCTCGAAGCCTCGATCGAGCGCGCCCATGACGGCGCCGTGATCCTGGAAGGCCGGCTGGAATCGGCGGCTCTGGCCGCTTCCCTGACCGGCCGGACGCAGGCGGGACCCGACCTGCGCTTCGAGGGCGCGATGAGCCTGTCGGCGCCCTCGCTGAAGCGCGTCGCGGCCTGGCTCGGCCATGCCGGACCGCCCTTGCCCGAGGTCGGCCCCGTTTCCCTCGACGCCTCGCTGCGCCTCGACGCGGCGAGCGCCAGCCTGCCCGACGCGAAGCTGCACTTGGCCGGCAGCCGCGGGCACGGCGCCCTCGTTCTCGTGCGCGACGGTCCGGCCCGCGCGCCCGGTCGGCCGCGGCTCGACGGCTCGCTCGCCTTCGCCGACCTCGACCTGAGGACGCTCGTCGGCGCGCTGGCGCCGCTTCCCGCCGGCCCCGCCGGCCTCGACCGGCCGATCGCGGTCGGCTTTCTCGGCCTCGCCGACCTCGACCTGCGCGTATCCGCGCAGGACGCGGACTTCGGCCCCGCGCCGGTGTCCGACATCGCCGCGACGCTGCATCTCGAGCGGGGCGTCGCGACGCTCGACCTCGGCGACGCGGCGCTGCTGGGCGGCCGGGCGCGGGCGCGGCTCGTTCTCGACTCGACGCGCGCCGTTCCCCGCATCACCGGGAGCTTCGGCCTGCGCGAGGCGGATCTCGCCGCCCTCGGCCAGGCGCTGGACATCCCCTCGCCGAGCTTCGCCGGCAAGGCGGCGCTCGACGGCACGCTCGACGCGCCCTTGTCGAGCTGGGCGGACCTCGCCTCCCGGTCTCGCGTGGAAGCGCGGCTGAACGGGCGCAACGGCACGCTCGATCTCGCCGCGCTGCCGGCCGCCGATGCCGCGGCGGCGCCGCTGCTCGCGCCCGGGCTCGCAGCGCTTCCTTATTCCACGCTCTCGGCGGACCTCGTCCTGTCCGGCCCGCGCGCGATTCTCAAGGACATGGTGCTCGACGCGCCCGGCGGCCGGCTGGAGCTGCGCGGAACGATGGCGGAAACGGGCGATCTCGGGCTCCGCGGCCGCTTCGAGCCTGCCGCGCCGGTTGAGGGGAGCGCGGCCGGCATCTGGGCGCCGGACGGCCCGCGCCGCGTCGAGATCACCGGCGCCTGGCCCGCGCCGCAGGTCGCCTTGCGCCAACTCGCGGCGAGCGCTCCCGCGCCCTGACGCTCACTCCGGCTCGCGGTCCGCAGCGCCGCTGCCGCGGCCCTTCAGCGTGTGCCCGGCCTCCTTCAGCCGCATGCGGTTCGCCTCGGCCGGCGCCGGGGCGGCGACGCCCCAGTCGATCGGCTCGTCCTGCGCGTAGCGCTTGGCGAGCCGCCAGGCGATCTCGGCCTTCTGCAGCTCGGCGCCGAGATAAAAGGCGTGCGCCGGGTCGCCCTCGACCTCGATGCGGGGAAAGAAGGCGAAGGCGTCGCGCTCCACCGCGTGGATCTCGCGATTGTAGAGGTGGACCCCGTCCTCGGCCGTTTCGATGCGGTAGTTGCGGTCGCGCACGGCCCGCGCCTGCTCGGCGATCTCCTCCGGCGTCGTGGAGAAGGGCCTGACGTCGTGGACCTGCAGGAGCCCGGGGCCATAGCCGCGCGGCAGGGCCCCGTCGGCGCGCGCGGCGTACATCAGGCGCCGGGCCACGTCGTGCTCGGCGATGGTGCGCCGCGTGTGCGGGCTGACGTGGACGACGAGGAGGTTGCGGATCGAAAGCTCCGAGCAGACCCCGAGCAGCATGGCGGTGACGCCCGACGTGTCGGCATCGGTGAGCTCGGTGAGGTTGCCCGTGCCCATCATGATCTCGGCCTCCGGGTGCCGCTCGCGCAGGGCGTGGTAGCGCGCGAGCGAGGCGGCGAAGCCGAAATGGATGGGATCGAGGATCGGGTCGGCGATCGCCGCGATCCCGCGTCGCTCCGCCTCCGCCATCGCCCGTTCCAGCGAGGCCATGTCGTGCGGCCGCGCGGGCACCAGCACCGGCACCGCGCCTCCTTCGCCCGCGATGTCGAGCGTGTCCTCGGTGAGGCTGAGCAGGAAGTCGGCGCCGGCGCGCGTCGCGCGGGCCAGCTCCTCGCGGCTGGCGGAATCGACGGAGACGCTTAGCCCCGCCTCCTTCAGCGCGGCGATCGCGTCTTCGAGGTGCGGGAACGGCGTGTCCGGCAGGCAGCCGAGGTCGATCACGTCGGCGCCCTCGCCGCGCATCGCCAACGCCTTGCCGAGGATCGCCTCGACGCTCAGCGCCGAGGCGTCGACGATCTCGGCGAAGATGCACATGTCGTGGCGCGACAGGTCCGGCGGCCCGCCGGCGCGGCCGAGCCAGGCCGGCAGGTCGGCGAGCTCGTCCGGCCCCCGCTCGAAGGGCACCCCGAACACGGCGGACAGGCGGTCGAGGTCGGCGCGGCAGCGGCCGGGCAGGATCACGCGGGTGGCGTCCAACGGTCCCTTGAGGCGCCGCTCGATGATCTCGCCCGTCGCGAGCGCGGCTACCTTCACGCCGATATCGGCGATCGACCAGGACAGGGCGGCGTCGCCGAGGCTCGCCAGAACGCGCTCCAGCCGCGGCCGCGCGAGGTGGCCGGTGAGAAAAAGGAGGCGCTCGGGAGCGTTGGGGGTCTCGGTCATGCGCCGACCGGCATAGCGCGCCGCGCGGGCGCGCGGAAGCGCCGGTCTATTCGGCGGCGACCATCGCTTCGCGTCGGCGCTCGACGGGTCGGCCCGGCATGCCGCCCTCCGACAGCAGCAGCGGCGCGGAGGCGAGGTCGCCCGGCCCCGCGATGTGGGCGCGGGTCTCGCTCCCCAGGTGGCGCGGGAAGGAAGGATCCACGATGTCGGCGCCGACGAGCGCATCGATCGCGGTGGAGCCGGACACGCCGATGCGCTTGACGAGGAGGAGGTCGCGCGCCCCCAGGCGCTGCGCGAGCCAGGCGGCGAGGGTGTCCGAGGTCACCGACCAGCTCTTCTCGATGCTCGGATCGTCGAGAACGGCGCCGCGCGCGGTCCAGACCGCGATGCGGCCGCGCTCCAGAACGGCCTCGATCGCGGCCTCGTCCGCGGCCCGCTCCAGGCGCCGCCCGAGGCTTTCCAGCGCGCAGGCGAACTGCGCCATGGCGAGGATCGCCATCTCGTGCGCCGCCGCGTCGTCGTAGCCGATCGTCGCCTGATGGCGCCGCACGGCGTTGGCGAACGGGCCGCCGCCCGGCACGATCACCGTCGGGCGCGAGGAGGCTTCGACCGCCGCGATCCACCGCGACAGGTCCGGCGAGGCGGCCGAGCTGCCGCCGATCTTCACGACGAGAATGTCCTTCATCTTGCCTCCCGAGCGGCCGGGCGCCTCCTCCCGAGGCGCTGCCGCCGTCACCGTCTTGTCACATTCCGTCGCGGACAACCAGCGGGCGGGCCGGCGGGTTGCATCCAGTCGCGGCTCAGGATGTGCGCCGGCGACGGATCTCGATGCCGACCGCGTCCGGCCCGAGATCGAGCTTCTCGACGCGCACGCGAACGGCGTGGACCCGTCGGTCGGCGAGCACCGCGTCCGCGAGGTCGAGGGCCAGCCGCTCGACGAGATCGGTGTGGCCGCGCGCGGCGAGCCCCCGGATCGCATCGAGGATGAGGTCGTAGGAATAAACGTCCTCGACCCCTTCCGCGTCCGACCGGATCCGGTCGATCGCGGCTTCGACGTCGAAGCGCACGCGCTGCTCGCGGCCGCGCTCGTGCGCGTAGGCGCCGATCGCGAGCGGCAGCGTGAAGTCGGTGACGCGGATGAGGTCGTGCTCTCCCGTCTCGTTCGCGGCGGCGGGCGCCGCGCCCGTCGTCGCGTCGATCAGGCGGCGGATGCGTCGAACGGCGCGCTCGTCCACCTCGTCGGCGCGCCCGCCCCCCGTCAGCGCGCCGCGAAAGCCGAGGAAGTCCGGCCCGAGCACCGCGAGGCGCGGCACGTCCGGCGGTTCCAGCGAGCCGGCGAGACCCGACAGGAGGCCGAGGGCGCGGCACTCGGCCACGAAAGCGCCGAGCGCGTGGACCGGCCGGTGGTCCAGGAGGCGGCCGGCGCCCTTGGTCATCGTGTCCAGCATGGCGCCTCGGAAGCCGGCACCCGCAAGCGCCGGCAGGAGCGACAGGTCGGGATCGGCGTCGGCGAAGAAGACGGCAACGAGGTCCGGCTTGTTGGCGAGCCGCCCGAGCGCCTCGATCGCCGCCAGGCTCGCCTCGCGGCGCGCCGGAAACAGCCCGACCTTGACGAAGTCGGCGCTCGCCCGCGCTGCGACGGCCGAGACCAGGGCCTCGACATCCTCCAGCGGCACGTTGCCCGCCACGGCCGAGATCTGCCGGCGCCCCATGACGGCGAGGATCGTCTGCAGCAGCGTGTCGGGCTCGACGGCGCCGAGCGCTCCGTCGGCGGGGTTCTTGAGGTCGACGATGTCGGCGCCGCCCCGAATCACGGTCGCGGCTTCGAGAGGTCCCGTGACGCTCGCGAGAAGCTGGGGGCTGGGCACGGCGTCGGCTCCGGGTGGCAAATCGGCTGGGCATCCTGTCTAGCGCGGGGAACCCCCGAGCGAAAACGGGAAAAAGTCCGGTTCGTCGCGAGCAAAGGCTGCCTTATCGTCTTTGCCGGGAGAAGCGCGCGCGGCCGGTCCGCGGGCGCGCAATATGCGCTCCGCGCATTCGCCGCGCGGGGGCTCGGGGAGGAACCAGGCGTGACACGATCCGCGACCGCGTCTTCGCGCGGCCGAGCCGGCTGGCTGGCCGGCGCGGCGCTCGCTCTTCTCGCCGGCGGCGCGCTCGCGCAGACCGGCGCGGCGCCGGCCGCTCCCGCCGCTCCGGGCCCCCAAGCGGCCGCCCCGGCGCCGGGCGCGCCGGCCGCGCAGTTGATCCGCATCGGCTTCCTGCGCTCCTACGAGCGGCGGCTCGCGCTGTCGGCCCTCGACATTCCGCCCGAGTCCATCGGCCTCGCGGGCGCCGAGGTGGCGATCGCCGACAACAACACGACCGGCGCCTTCATGAACCAGCGCTTCCAGCTGGAAACCGTGACCTTGAAGCCCGGCGACGACGTGTCTGCACCGGCGCGAGCCATGATCGAGGCCGGCGTCCACTACATCGTCACCGATCTGTCGGCCGCCGACACGCTCGCCGTGGCCGACCTCGCCGCACCTGCCGGCGCGCTCGTCCTCAATGCCGGTGCGCCCGACGACCGGCTTCGCGAGGCCGACTGCCGCGCCAACCTCCTCCACACCGCGCCCTCGCGCTCGATGCTCACCGACGCCATCGCGCAGTTCCTGATGTGGAAGCAATGGCGCAACTGGGCGCTGATCTCCGGCGAGCACGAGAACGACAGGCTGTTCGCCGAGGCGATGAAGAAGTCGGCTGAAAAGTTCGGCGGCACGATCGTCGCCGAGAAGGTCTTCGCCGATGCCGGGGGCGCGCGCGCCACCGACTCCGGCCAAGCCCAGGTCCAGCGCCAGATCCCGGTCTTCCTGCAGGACCTGCCGGAGCACGACGTCGTGCTCGTCGCCGACGAGAGCGAGGTCTTCGGGACCTATATCCCCTACAACAACTGGGTCCCGCGCCTCGTCGCGGGCACGGCCGGACTGACGGCCGGCTCGTGGCACCCGGCGAGCGAGCAGTGGGGCGGCGCCCAGATCCAGAACCGCTTCGAGGAGACCGCCGGCCGGCGCATGCTGCCCAAGGACATGAACGCCTGGGCGGCGGTGCGCGTCGTCGGCGAGGCCGCCTCGCGCACCCAGTCGGTCGACCCCGCGACCATCGACGCCTTCGTGAAGGGGCCGGACTTCACCCTCGCCGCCTTTCGCGGCCAGCGCCTGACCTTCCGGCCCTGGAACTGGCAGATGCGCCAGCCGATCCTTCTGGGCACGCAGGCCGCCGTCGTGTCGGCCTCGCCCCAGGAGGGCTTCCTCCACCAGGTGTCGGAGCTGGACACGCTGGGGATCGACCAGCCGGAAAGCACCTGCTCCTTCCCCGGCTAGGCGCGGTCCGAGAATCCGCGGGCGTGCGGCCTGGAGCCTGTTATGGACCATGGTCAGGCACTAAGGTGATGACGATCCGCTCCGAAGGCCGTGCCCCCGTGTCCCTGCGTCTCCGCCTCGCCGCCTCGCTCGCCGCCGCCTTCGCGGCGATCCTCGTTCTGGGCGGGGCGCTTCTCGGGCTGGATGCGGAACGGCGGCTGCAGGCGGAGCTCGCCGCCGCCCGAACGGTGGCCACGAACCGCGTCGCCGGGCTCATCGCCGCCCTACCCGCCGCGCACGACGTCCAGGGCGAGCTCGCCGGCTTCGCGCGCTCCTTCAACGGCGACCGCCACGTCCAGATGCTGCTGGTCGACCCGAACGGCCAGGTGCGCGCCGCCTCGACGCCCGATCCGGCGCGCCAGGCCGCCCCTGCCTGGTTCGGCGCCCTGTTCGGCGCGCGGCCGCGCACGATCGTCACGCCCCTGTCGGCGGCCGCCCTGCCGGTCGCGGCCGCCGCGATCGTCATCGACCCGGCCGCCGAACTCGGGGAGATCTGGTCGGGCCTGCGCGTCAATCTCCTCGTCCTCGCGCTGTTCCTGGCGCTCGCCACCCTGCTTCTTCTCGCCGTCATCGGCCGCGCGCTGCGCCCGCTCGACGCCGTGCGCGCCGGGGTCGCGGCGATCGGCCGGGGCGAGGCGGCGGCGCGGGTGCCGGTCCGCGGGCCGCAGGAGATGGCCGCCCTCGCCCGCGGGTTCAACGACATGGCCGACCGCCTCGATGAGATGGGCGCAGCCAACCGGCGCCTCGCCGATCAGGTCGCGCGCCTCGCCGAGGAGGAGCGGGCCGAGCTCGCCCGCGACCTCCACGACGAGATCGGGCCGGCGCTCTTCGCGATCGACGTCGATGCCGGCGGCATCGAGCGCCTCGCCCGTGCCGGCGACGGCGCCGACCGCGCCGCTCTCGCCGCGCGCGCGGGCGCGATCCGCCGCTCGGCCGCCGGCGCCAAGCTCGCGGTGCGCCGCATCCTCGGCCAGCTCCGGCCGGGTCTCCTGCCCGGCCTCGGCCTTGCCGGAACGCTGCGCGAAACGATCGACGGCTATGCCCGCCGCCATCCCGAGATCGACTTCCGCCTGGAGGCCGAGGACGGGGAATGGGGCGAGGCCGTGGAGCGCCTCGTCGCGAAAGCCGTGCGCGAGGCGGTGAACAACGCCGTGCGCCATGGCCGGCCGACCCGCGTCACCGCGCGGATCAGCCGCGACGAGGGCGGGCTGCGCTTCTGCGTCGTCGACGACGGCGGCGGCCTGCCGGAAACGGGAATTGCCGGCGGCTTCGGGCTCATCGGCATGCGCGAGCGCGTCGAAGCGGCGGGCGGCACGCTGTCCGTGTCGCAGGTGCCGCTGCCCGCCGGCCTGCGGGTCGAGGGCGTCCTGCCCCTGTCCCGGCGCCCCGACGCGGTCGAACCCGAGGAGCGCGCCGCGTGAGGCTCCTCGTCGTCGACGATCACACCGTGGTGCGCGACGGCGTGCGCCGCCTCGTCGAGGCGCTCGGCCCCGCCGAGATCGGCGAGGCGGACAGTCCGTCGACGGCCCTCGCCGCCTTCCGGAGCCTGAGACCCGACGTCACCGTCCTCGACATCAACCTCAAGAACGGCAGCGGGCTCGAAGTCCTGAAGCGGCTGCGCGCCGACGATCCGAAGGCGCGCATCGTCGTCTTCTCCATGTATTCCGACGTCGTCTACGCCACCTCCGCCCGGCGCGGCGGGGCGCTCGGCTACGTGTCGAAGAGCGCGCCCTCCGACGAGCTCCTGACGGCGATCGAGAAGGCGCTGGCGGGCGAGCCTTACGTCGACGCGGAAACGGCGGCGCTGATCGCCGCCCATCCCGACGCCGCGCCCGCCACGGCCGGCGAGCTGTCGCGGCGCGAGCTGCAGATCCTCCACATGCTGGGGGAAGGGCGCAGCCTCTCCGACATCGCTGACGGGCTCGGCGTCGCCTACAAGACGGTGGCCAACACCTCGACCCGCATGAAGGAGAAGCTCGGCCTGGAGCGCACCGCCGACCTCGTGCGCTTTGCCCTGGAGACCCGCGGCGGGCGGCTTCTCGGCGGGGTGGAGGGCACGACGGGCGCCGAGGACGGGAACTAATCCCATGGCGCGCCGCGGATAAGCCAAGCTAGCCTTCCTATCGGCCCGCCGGCCCCGACGGGAGATCGGACCGGCTCCGGCATCGCTCGAGGAGGAGCGACGCCCGGACGAGGCGAAGGACGCGGCGGACACGCGCCGCGCGGGGAGGACGAATGAGGAACTGGACGCTCGGTGCGCTCGTCGCCGCGCTTGGCCTGTCGGCGGCCGGACCCGCCCACGCCTACAAGATCTTCGTATCCAACGAGCGCGGCAACGACATCACCGTTCTCGACGGCACGAGCTTTCAGGTAATCGACACCTTCGCCGTCGGCCAGCGCCCGCGCGGCATCGCGGTGAGCCCGGACGGCGCGAAGCTCTTCGTCTGCGCCAGCGACGACGACACGATCCAGGTCTATTCCACCGCCGACTACAAGTTCCTCGGCACCCTCCCCTCTGGCCCCGATCCCGAGCTCCTCGTCGTCTCGCCGGACGGCACGCGCCTCTACGCCGCCAACGAGGACGACAACCTCGTCACCGTGATCGACCTGACCACCGGCGCGCGCGTGGTCGAGATCCCGGTCGGCGTCGAGCCGGAGGGCATGGGCATCTCTCCGGACGGGCAAACCATCGTGAACACGTCGGAAACGACGAACATGGCCCACTTCATCGACCGCGACAGCCAGCAGATCGTCGCCAACGTCCTCGTCGATTCGCGCCCGCGCTTCGCCCAGTACAAGGCCGACGGCTCGGAGGTCTGGGTCTCGGCCGAGATCGGCGGCACAGTCGCCGTGATCGACGCGGCTTCGAAGGCGATCAAGCACACCGTCAGTTTCGAGGTGCCCGGCCTGCGGTCCGAATCGATCCAGCCGGTGGGCGTGCGCATCACCGATGACGGCTCGAAGGCCTATGTCGCGCTCGGCCCCGCCAACCGCGTCGCCGTCGTCGACGGCAAGACCTACGAGGTGCTCGACTACCTCCTCGTCGGCCAGCGCGTCTGGCAGCTCGCCTTCTCGCCGGACGGCAAGCACCTCTTCACCACCAACGGCATCTCCAACGACATCTCGGTGATCGACGTGGAGAACGACGAGGTCACGCAGTCGGTGCAGGTCGGCCAGCAGCCCTGGGGCGTCGCGGTCGCCGACGTACCGGCGACGACCAACTGACGACCCCGGACGCGGCCGGCCCGGGAGAGCCGCCGCGCCAATCAAGATAGTTTCGACGAGGGAGGACGAACGATATGGCGAAGGAGCTCTGGCTCTCGGCTCTGGCTGCACTCTTGGCCTTTGCCCCGGCACAGGCCGCCTGGGCGCAGACCGCGGCGCCGGCCGCGCAGGCCGCGGACGACGACGACGGGGACGACGCCGCCCCGGCAGCGGATGACGATGACGGCGACGACGATGACGATGCGGGTGCCGCCTCGCATCGCGGCGCGATGGTGCCGCCGGCGAGCGGTCTGACGATCCCGCCCGGCTCCGAGCTGATGCCGGCGAGCGCCCTCAACGGCGACCAGATCGGCCTGCCGCCGGTCTCGCTCTCCTCGCAGATCGTGACGCCCCTCGTGATCGGCTCGGACGACGACCCTTACGCCATCTCCGCCAAGGACTTCTATCTGCGCGCCGGCCAAGCCTATCGCTGGGACATGGTCTCGGAGGGCAACGTCGAGTACAAGCTCCACGCCCCCGACTTCTTCCGAAACGTCTGGATGAACCAGATCGTGATCTCCGACCGCGAGATCCACATGGCCGGTCCGCCCGCCTGGCTCGAATACGACGCCAAGGGTCCGATCACCGTCCAGTTCCAGACCATCCGCCCGGGCCGCTACGACTGGTACGTGGAAGGGCTGGAAGGCGACCGGGAGATGCGCGGAACGATCACCGTGGTGCCGTAAGGCATCCATGAGATGCGGCATCGACGCGTCTCCCTTCTCCCGCTGGCGGGAGAAGGGCCCGGCAGGGGGATGAGGGTGGCTCCTGAAGGCCGCGACCTCGAAGGGTCATCGCTTGGCCGCTTGCGCGGGCGAGACCCTCACCCGGCGCTTCGCGCGCGCCTCTCCCGGAAGCGGGCGAGGCGATCCGCGCCCCCGTCGGCCAAGTCGATGCCCCGTCCCGCTCCCATGGCCGCCGCGCCCGCCCGCTCCAGATCACCCTTATGAGCATCCTCGCCCCCGACGCGCCGGCCGCTCCCCGCTTGTCCGACGCCGGCGCCGTGCCGGCCCTGGAGGTCGCGGGCGTCAGCCACGCCTATGGCACGCGCCGGGCGCTGGACGCGGTGTCCTTCCGCGTGCCGCAGGGAAGCTTCACCGCGCTTCTCGGCCCGAACGGCGCCGGCAAGTCGACGCTCTTCGCGCTTGTCACCCGCCTCTTCAACACCCGCGCCGGCACGATCCGCATTCTCGGCCACGAGCTTTCGAAGCGTCCGAGCGAAGCGCTGCGCCGGCTCGGCGTCGTGTTCCAGGCGCGCACCCTCGACCTCGACCTGTCGATCCGCCAGAACCTTCTCTACCATGCGAGCCTCCACGGCATCGCCAAGCGCACCGCCGAAGCCCGGATCGCCGAACTCCTGTCCGGCTCCGAGCTCTTCGAGCGCTTGTCGGACAAGGCGCGCCACCTGTCCGGCGGGCAGCTCCGCCGCGTCGAGATCGCCCGCGCCCTCCTCCACCGCCCGCGCCTGATCCTGCTCGACGAGCCGACCGTCGGGCTGGACATCCGCGCCCGCGCCGAGATCGTGCGCGAGGTGCGCCGGCTCGTCGCCGACGAGGGCGTCAGCGTGCTCTGGGCGACGCACCTCATCGACGAGATCGACGCGAGCGACCGGGTGGTGGTTCTCCATCACGGCCGCGTCCTGGCCGACGGTCTCGTCGCCGAGGTGGCGGACGCCGAGAGCGCCGACACGCTTCAGGCCGCCTTCGCGCGGCTGACGGAGCTCGGGGTCGAGCGGCGCGGCGACGGAGCCTGGGTTCCGTGAGCGCGACGCTCCCCTCCCGCGACCTGCCGCGCGACACCCCTGCCGGCGCCCGCCAAGCCGCCGAGGAGCGGCCCGGCTTCCCGCTCGTCGCCTGGATGATCTGCCTCAAGGGCATCGTCTGGCGCGAGGCCCTGCGCTTCCTGCATCAGCGCGAGCGCTTCGTGTCGGCGCTCGTGCGCCCGCTCCTGTGGCTCTTCATCTTCGCCGCCGGCTTCCGGCAGGTGCTCGGCGTCTCCATCGTCGCGCCCTACAAGACCTACATCCTCTACGAGGTCTACATCACGCCGGGCCTCGTCGGCATGATCCTCCTCTTCAACGGGATGCAGTCCTCGCTTTCCATGGTCTACGACCGCGAGACCGGCTCGATGAAGACGCTGCTCGTTTCGCCCCTGCCGCGCTGGTTCCTCCTGTCCTCCAAGCTCGCGGCGGGCGTCGCCGTCGGTGTCCTCCAGACCTACGTCTTCTTCGCGATCGCCTGGTTCTGGGACGTTCGCCCGCCTTGGACGGGCTACCTCTTCGTGGCGCCCGCCGTGATCCTGTCGGGCTTCATGCTCGGCTCGCTCGGCATGCTCCTGTCCTCGCTGGTCAAGCAGCTGGAGAACTTCGCCGGGGTGATGAACTTCGTCATCTTCCCCATGTACTTCGCCTCCTCCGCCCTCTACCCGCTCTGGCGCGTCCAGGAGGCGAGCCCGCTCCTGTACCGGCTCTGCCAGCTCAACCCCTTCACCCACGCCGTCGAGCTCATGCGCTTCGCGCTCTACGGGCAGATGAACTGGCCGGCGCTCGGCATCGTTCTGGGCTGCACCACCGTCTTTCTCGGCCTTGCCATCCTCGCCTATGATCCGGGCCGCGGAATCATGGCGCGCCGGGCTCCGGGCGCAGGCTGAGGGCGCCGGAACGCTTCGCGAGGTGGGCACCTCGATCCGTCATCGACCGGGAGGAACCATGCTCCGACATCCCCGCGCGGCCCTCGCGCTTCTCGCCCCGGCCGCCCTCGCCGCCACCATGGCCGCGCCGGCCATGGCGCAGGACGGAACGGCGCCGCGCGAGATCCCCGAAGGCTTCGTCGTACCGGGCCCCACGCCGACCAACGCATCGCCCGGCAGTGAAGCGGTCCCCGCCCGCCCGGCCCCGCCCGCCACGCCGGCGCCGGGCGCCGTGCGGCCGGAAGCGCTCGCCGCAGCGCCCCCGCCCGCGACCACCGACTGGCCCTGCGTCCAGCGCAAGGTCGGCGAGATCGCCGCCGCGGCGATCTGGAGCGGGCCGGACCTCGGCGCCGCCGCCCAGGCGCCGCGCGACGCCGACATGGCGGTTCTCGTCGACACCATCGCCTCGCGCCGCACGCCCCTGCCCGACGCCGAAGCAGCCGCGCGCGCCTTCGCGGACGCCCTGCCGGTTGAGGAGCGCGCGCCCAAGGTCTCGGCCGTCTTCACCGATCTTCTCGGCCGGCTCAACGCCGAGCGCGGCCGCATCATCCGCGGCATCGAGCGCTACGGCGCCCGGCAGAAGCAGTTCGCCGAAGCGCTCCGCGAGCGCCGCGCCGCCTTCGACGCGCTGCGCGAGTCGGGCGCCGACCGCCAGGCGGTCCAGGCGGCCCGCGACGCGCTCCTCCTCGACCAGCGGATCTTCGACGAGCGGCGCCAGTCGCTGACCTATGTCTGCGAGGTGCCGACCCTCATCGAGCAGCGCGCCTTCGGCCTCGGCCGCACACTGGCGGCCTCGCTGAAGGAGTAGGCGCGCGACGGCACCGGCGCCCGTTTCCCGGATGCGAAAAGGCCCGGCCCCTTCTCGCCGAAGGAACCGGGCCTCGTTTATCCGGCGATGACCGCCCGGCTTACTTGCCCGCGGCCTGCTGGGCGTAGCTGTAGCTGTCGTTGGTGTACTCCGCGACGCGGAACCACTCGTAGACCTCGCCGCGGAACTGGCGCCAGGGCTCGTAGACCGCCTTCCACTTCGGATTGTCGTTGGTGAGCTGGCCGTAGAGCGTCTGGGCCTGCTCGTAGGACGCGTCGAGCACGTCGCGCGGGAGGGCGCGCAGCTGCACGCCCTTGCCGACCAGCGAGCGGATGGCGCGGGTGTTGTTGACGTCGTAGAGCGCCAGCATGTTGAGGTTGGTGGCCTTGGCGGCCGCGTCGAGCGCCGCCTTGTAGGGCTCGGGCAGGCCGTCATAGGCCGCCTTGTTGAACAGGAAGTGCACCGTCGGGCCGGCTTCCCAGAAGGCGGGATAATAATAGAACGGCGCCACCTGATAGAAGCCGAGCTTCTCGTCGTCGAAGGGGCCGACCCACTCCGTCGCGTCGATCGTGCCGCGCTCGAGCGCCGGGTAGATGTCGCCGCCGGCCAGCTGCTGCGGCACGACGCCGAGCGGCTCGACGACGCGGCCGGCAAGGCCCGCGATGCGCATCTTCAGGCCCTGCAGGTCGGCGACGGAGTTGATCTCCTTGCGGAACCAGCCGCCCATCTGCGTGCCGGTGTTGCCGCCGGGCAGGCCGACGACGTTGTAGTCGGCGAGGAAGGTGTTGATCAGCTCGTTGCCGCCGCCGTGATAGAGCCAGGCGTTCTGCTGGCGGGCGTTGAGGCCGAAGGGGATCGCCGAGCCGATGGCGAAGGTCGGGTCCTTGCCGACGTAGTAGTAGAGGACGGTGTGCGCCGCCTCGACGGTGCCGGCCTGCGCCGCGTCCAGCGCCTGGAGGCCGGGCACCAGCTCGCCGGCCGGGAAGACGTCGATGGCGAACTTGCCGCCGGTCATGTCGGACACCGACTTCGCCAGCACCTCGGCGCCGCCGTAGATCGTCTCCAGCGTGTTCGGGAAGGAGGAGGTCAGGCGCCAGCGCACCTGCGGCATCTCCTGCGCGATCGCCGGCGCCGCCAGCGTGCTCGCGGCCGCCGCGCCCGTGGCGAGGCCCGCGCCCCGAATGAATGAACGCCGATCCATGTCCCGGATTCCTCCCCTTTTCGACCCGCGGTCCGCCGAATCCATCCCCTCGGCCCGGACCTTCCGCTTCCCGTTAAAGCCGAAGCCGCGCCCGCTCACAAGCGAAACACGGCGCAGCGCATCGATACCCGCGGGTTCTGTCGTCCAAGGCGCCGCGCCCGGCATTCCGCCCGCGCCCGCGAGCGGCTAAGCAGGCGGGCATGACGCGCTTCGTGATCCTCCTGTCCGGCCCGATCGACCCGACGCAAGACCTTCGAGCCGCCGCCGCCGGCTGCCGCTGCATCGCCGCCGATGCCGGCATCGACCACGCTTCGGCCCTGGGTCTCTCGCCCGAACTCTGGGTCGGCGACTTCGATTCCACGACACGCCCGCGCGAGGCCTATCCGCACGTGCCCGTGGAAACCTTCCCGACCGACAAGGACCGCACCGACGGCGAGATCGCCATCGAGGCGGCGATCGGGCGCGGCGCGAGCGCCCTCCTCCTCGTCGGCGCGCTGCGCGGCCCCCGCTCCGACCACGCCTTCTCCAACCTGATCCTGGCGCTGCGCTACGCCGCGCGCGGCCTCGACGTCGAGCTCTTCGACGGCCAGGAGCGCGGCTGGCCGCTCGCCGCCGGCAACCCCGCCCGCACCTTCCCCCTCTCCTCCGGCGCCCAGTTCTCGATCCTGAAGTTCACCGACCTCGCGGGCCTCACCATCCGAGGCGCCCGCTATCCGCTCGACAGCGTCGAAGTCCCCTTCCACTCCATCCTGACGCAGTCCAACGAAGCGCTGGGCCCGGTCGAAGTTGCGCTGGGCGCGGGAACGGCGATCCTGCTTGCGGAGGCACGAAGCGAATGAACAGCCTGTTGACACGCGCTCTGGGCTTCATGCTTGCCGGCGCGGCGATGAGCTGCTCGGCTGCGGCCGCGGAATTCACCGATCCGAAGACCGGCTTCTCCGTGACGGTGCCGGCCGGGTTCGCTTTGAAGTCGCCCCGCAGTGATCCCAATCATGATATCTTGATCGACGTGGTGAGCCTGTCCGGCCAGCCGCCCGCCGCCGGTGGCGGCGAGGCGATCTGCGCGGCCGGCTTCAAGCGGTTCCCGGATGGCACCGTCGCCTCGCAGGCCGAGCTCAACGCGCAGCCCGCGATCGAGAAGATGGCGAACGACATCAAGGCGATGCTTCGCAGCCACGACATGGAGCTGCAGCTGATGCGATCCATTCCCAGCAAGGACTTCGCGGGAATCGAGGTCGTGTCCAAGCCGATGCGCGGCCCCGATCACGAGAACGTCGCCATCTACATGGCGACCATGGATCGGGTGGTCGGCCGCACGAACATCGTCTGCGTCACGAGGGACGATGCGCTGATCGAAGCGATGTCCGTCTTCCAAGTCATCCGGGACGGCGCACGCCCGCCGTCCGGCTGATCACGACGCAAGCCGCGCCCGTAGCCGCCCCTCGACCCATAGAAACGCGTCGTTGATCAGGATCGCCAGGGCTGCCACGATCAGCCCGCCCTGGAGGACGAAGGCGGTGTTGCCGGACAGGAGGCCGGCGATCACCACTTCGCCGAGGGTCTTGGCCGCCACCGTCGAGCCAACCGTCGCGGTGCCGAGCGAGACGATGGCCGAGAGCCGGATGCCGGCGAGGATCACCGGCGCGGCGAGCGGCAGCTCGACGAGGCGGAGCCGCTGCAGGCCGGTCATGCCGCTGCCGCGCGCGGCTTCCGAAACGCCGGGCGAGACGCCCGAAAGGCCGGCCAGCGCGTTCTCGAAGACCGGCAGGAGGCCGTAAAGAAAGAGCGCCAGGAAGGTCGGCGCCGCGCCGAAGCCGAGAAGCGGCACGGTGAGCGCGAGGACGGCGACCGGCGGGAAGGTCTGCCCGGCATTGGCGAGCGCGCGTGAGAAGGGCAGGAACTCGGCGCCCGCCGGCCTGGTAACAAGGACGGCGAGGCCGAGCGCGAGGGCGCTCGCGGCGAGCGTCGCGGCAAAGGTCAGCGCGAGATGGTTCAGCGTCAGCGACAGGAGGCTCGTGCCGTCGTAGATCGCCGGCGCGTCGAAGCGCGTCAGCGGCGCGAAGATCGGCGCGAAGAGGTCGGGCCGCGCCAGGAAGACGCCGAGGCCGAGAAGGAGCGCGATCCGCCACGCCGCGCCGAGGAGCCTCACGCGGCGCGGCCCGCGCCGCCCGGCGCCGCGCGGTGGCGGAGCGCCGCCAGCGTCACGCGCCCGATCCGCCGTCCCTCGCGCTCGACCGGCAAAGCGTCGCGGCCCGACCACAGGCAGGCCGACAGCGCGTCGCGCAGACTCGCCTCCGCGTCGATCGGCGGGCCGTCCGCCTCGCCCGCCTCCACCGCCGCCTCGACGCGCTCGAGCGACAGGAGGCGGAAGGGCCGCTCGGCCCCGCCCACCAGCGCCTCGACGAAGGGCGTCGCGGGGCGCGCCATCATCTCGGCGGGGCTCGCGCATTGCAGGAGCCGGCCGCCGTCCATCACGGCGATGCGATGGCCGAGGCGCACGGCCTCCTCCATGTCGTGGGTGACGAGCATGATCGTCGTGCCGAGCCGCGCCTGGACGGCGGCGAGCTCGTCCTGCGCCCGGCCGCGGATCACGGGGTCGAGGGCGCCGAAGGGCTCGTCCATCAGGAGGAGGTCCGGCCGGGCGGCGAGCGCGCGGGCAACGCCGACGCGCTGCTGCTGGCCGCCGGACAGCTCGGCCGGCCGCCGGTCGCGGAAGGCGGCGGGCTCCATGCCGAACAGCCCGAGAAGCTCGTCGACCCGCGCCTTGATCTCCGCCGGCTTCCAGCCCAGGAGCCGGGGCACGGTGCCGATGTTCTGCGCGACGCTCCAGTGCGGAAACAGGCCGTGGCCCTGGATGACGTAGCCGATGCGCCGGCGCAGCTCGTGGCCGCGAAGGCCGCGCGTGTTCTCGCCGGCGATCAGCACGCGCCCCGCGCTCGGCTCGACGAGGCGGTTGATCATGCGCAGCAGCGTCGTCTTGCCCGAGCCGGACGTGCCGACGACGGCGCAGATCTCGCCGGCCGCGACCTCCATCGACAGGTCGTCCACAACAGGCGGACTGTCGCCGTAGCGCTTGGTGAGGTTCTCGACGCGGATCATCGCTCTGCCTTCCGGCGGTTCGATCCCGACAGCGCCTCGACGGCCGCGTCGAGAAGCACCGCGGCGGTGAAGGCGAGGAGGACGGTGGGCGCGGCGCCGAGGAGCACGAGGTCCATGGCGGTCTGGCCGACGCCCTGGAAGACGAAGACGCCGAAGCCGCCGCCCCCGATGAGCGCCGCGACGGTGGCGATGCCGATGTTCTGGACGAGCACGATCCGGATGCCTGTGAGGACGACGGGCGCGGCGAGCGGCAGCTCGACGCGGAACAAGCGCTGGCTGCGCCGCATCCCCATGCCGCGCGCCGCCTCGACGACGCTTCGGGACACGCCGGCAAGGCCCACCACCGTGTTGGAGACGATCGGCAGCAGCGAGTAGCCGACGAGCGCGACGAAGGCGGGCGCCGCGCCGATGCCGGAGATGCCGAGCGCCCGCGCGCCCGGCACGTTGGCCGCCACCCAGGCGAGCGGCCCGATGAGGAGGCCGAAGAGCGCGATGGAGGGCACGGTCTGGAGGATGTTGAGGACGGACAGGACGCCCGCGCGAAGGCGCCCGACGCGATGGCAGAGAAGCCCAAGCGGCAGGCCGAGGAGGCAGGCCGCGGCGACCGAGCCGAAGGCGAGCGCGACGTGGCGCCGCCCTTCCGCCCAGAAGCGCTCGGTGCGCGTTCCGTATTCCTTGAGGAGCGACAGTCCGTCCCAGGCCCCGCTCCACAGGAGCAGCCCGAGGAGGGCGAGTGCGAGAACCAGCACGGCCACCCGCCCGAGCGGGGGCAGCCGCAGCCGCACCAGCGCGTCCGCCGCGAGCAGGAGTGCCGCGAAGCTGAGGGTCCAGAAGCCCGAACCCGGCGCGACGCGCGCGAAGCTGTTGCCGGGCGGCGTCAGAAAGCCGGCCGAGCGGCCGACGAGGAGGCAGGCGAGCGCGAGGAGCGCGGCGCCCGCGGCGAGCTTCACCGCCGCCGGCACCCGCAGTACCGCGGCTGCGAGGAAGCAGAGGAGGGCGAGGCCCAGGAGCGCCGCCTCGGCGGGCGGCAGGGCGGCGGCGATGCCGCCCCCCTCGCCCGGCACGATGCGGTTCGCCCGGAAGAGCGCGAAGGGCAGGATCGCGCCGAGGATCGCGACGAGCGCGATCAACACGCCCAGCCGGTCGACCCGCCGCGACGAGGCGACGGGCGCGGCGAGAACCGACATCGAAGCGGCCGCGCCGGTCGAACCTATTTCAGAAAGCCCTTCTGCGTCAGGTAGTCCTTGGCGACGTCGCCCGCCGCCTCGCCGCCGAGCTGGACGCGCCCGTTCAGCTCCTGCAGCGTGGTCAGGTCGAAGGAAGCGAAGACCGGCTTCAGGAGCTCGGCGATGTTCGGGTGCTCCTTCAGGACCGCCTCGCGCACGATCGGCGCGGGCTGGTAGACCGGCTGCACGCGCTTGTCGTCCTGAAGGACGACGAGGCCCGCCGAGGCGATGCCGCCGTCGGTGCCGTAGACCATGGCGGCGTTGGCGCCGTTGGTGCCCTGCGCCGCCGCGGCGATGGTCGCCGCCGTGTCGCCGCCGGACAGGACGATGAGCTGCTCGGGATTCAGCTTGAAGCCGTAGGTCGACTGGAAGGCCGGCAGGGCCGAGGCCGAGTTGACGAATTCGGCCGAGGCCGCGAGCACCACCGTGCCGCCATCCGTCACGTACTTGCCGAAGTCGCTGAAGCTCTTGATGCCGCTGGAATCGGCGAGGTCCTTGCGCAGCGCAACGCCCCAGGTGTTGTCGGCCGGGGCCGGCTCCAGCCAGACGATCTTCTCGGCGTCGTAGTCGAGCTTCTTGGCTTCCGCATAGGCCTGGGCGGCGTCGTTCCAGATCGGCTCGCCGGCGCGGTTGTAGAAGTAGGCCGCGTTGCCCGTATATTCGGGGTAGATGTCGATCTCGCCGGCCTTGATCGCCTCGCGCACCACGGGCGTGCCGCCGAGCTGGATGCGGTTCTCGACCGGAATGCCGGCATGCTCCAGCACCTGGTAGATCACGTTGCCGAGGACGCCGCCCTCCGTGTCGATCTTGGAAGACACCACCACCTGGGCATTTGCCGCCGTTCCGGCACCGAGGGCGAGAACGCCCGCCAGAGCCAGCCCCATCATCGATCGACGCATCACGCTTGCCTCTCCGCGGGGCGGTTCGAACCACGGCAGGCCGTGCGGGACCGCGCCCCCGTCGGCTCCGTCCGCGCAAAGATGTGGCGCGACCTGCTTATGTCACCGCGGCGAGGGCCATTGATCGAGGAAAAATCGACGCCTACGGATCGGCTGCGGGAAATATTCTACCGATCTTCTAGATCATTCCGCGGCCTCTCCGCCGGACGGCTCCCGCGGCCTTCGCCCGAGAAACGGTTGCACGCCGGCCCGCGCCGCGTCATAGGGCAGACGGCTACGAATCGCCCGGCAGGGGGCCAGCGCGTGATTCGGCCGCCGGAAAGGTTGGGGCCGCCATGTCCTTCTCCTCCGCTCAAGCGCTCGGCACGAGCGCCGGTGACCTCGACGGGGCGCTGCGCCGCGCCGGCACCGGCGCCTTCCAGCGCCGTCTCCTGATGATCTTCGGACTCGTCTGGGCGGCCGACGCCATGCAGGTCATCGCCGTCGGCTTCACCGCGCCGAGCATCGCGGGAAGCTTCGGGCTGACGATGCCGGTCGCGCTGCAGACCGGCACGGCCTTCTTTCTCGGCATGTTCATCGGCGCCGCGCTCTTCGGCCGCCTCGCCGACCGGTTCGGGCGCCGCCGCGTGCTGCTCGCGACGGTCGCGCTCGACGCCGTCTTCGGCTTCGCCTCGGTCTTCGCGCCGGATTTCGCCTGGCTCCTCGCCTTCCGCTTCCTGACGGGTCTCGCCGTCGGCGGCACGCTGCCGGTCGACTACACCACCATGGCCGAGTTCCTGCCCGCCGACCGGCGCGGACGCTGGCTCGTGATCATGGAAGGCTTCTGGGCGGTCGGCACGGTGGCCGTCGCGCTCGTCGCCTGGGCCGCCGCGAGCGCGCAGGTGGAGGACGCCTGGCGCTGGATCTTCGCCGGCACGGCGCTTCCCGCCCTCATCGGCCTCGCCGTGCGCGCCTGGGTGCCGGAAAGCCCCTTCTATCTCGCCCGGTCCGGCCGGATCGAGGAAGCCCGCGCCGTGCTTGACCGGGTGGCGGCCGGCAACGGCAACCCGCCGGTCGGCGCCTCGCTCGATCCCGCCCTCGCCGCGCGCAAGCCCGCGAGCGAGACCGGCGGCGGCATCTTCTCGCCGGCGCTGCGCCGGCGCTCCGTCCTGGTCTTCCTCGTCTGGCTCCTCGTCTCGACGAGCTATTACGGCGTCTTCACCTGGCTACCCGGCCGCTTCGCGACCGAAGGCTACGGCTTCGTGCGCGGCTACGGCTTCCTCGTGCTCGTCGCGCTCGCCCAGGTGCCGGGCTACGCGCTTGCGGCCTACGGCGTCGAGCGCTGGGGCCGGAAGCCCACTCTCATCGGCTTCCTGATCCTGTCGGCGGCGAGCTGCGCGCTCTTCGCCGCCGCCAGCGACGCCGCGACGGTCGCGGCCGCCCTTCTCGTGATGAGCTTCGCGCTTCTCGGCACCTGGGGCGCGCTCTACGCCATCACGCCCGAGCTCTTCCCGACGCGGCTTCGCGGCAGCGGCATGGGCACTGCCGGCGCCTTCGCCCGGCTCGGCGGCCTCGCCGCGCCGACGCTGCTCGCGCCGGTCTTCGCCGCGGGCATGGGTCTGGCGGTCTCGCTCTTCGCCGCCTTCCTCCTCTTCGCGGCCGTCGCCGCCTTCCTGATCGACGCGGAAACGCGCGGCGCCGCGCTGGAATGACGGCGAGGATTTGAGTTGCGCGCATCAGGGCGAAATGATTAGCCTCGCGCCATGAACGACACCCAGGCTCCGACCCTCCTCGACGTCGCGCGGGCGGCCGGGGTGTCGCGCGCGACGGTCGACCGGGTCATCAACGGCCGCCCCAACGTCAAGGCCAAGACGCTGCAGCGCGTGCGCGAGGCGATGGAGCGCCTGAGCTACCGGCCAGACCCCCTCGCCGCCGGCCTCGCGCGGCGCGCGCGCTACCGCTTCTGCTTCCTCCTGCCCGCCGGCACCAACGCCTTCATGGACGAGGTCGCCGCGCAGGTCGCGGGGTCGGCGGCCTGGCTCGCCGGCACCCGCGCCTCGATCGAGCGGCGCTTCGTCGACGTCTTCGATCCCTTCGCGCTGGCGGGCGCGATCGACGCCGTCGACCGCGGCTTCGACGGCGCGGCGATCGTCGCCCTCGACGAGCCGCACGTGCGCGCCGCCGTGGACCGGCTGGTGGCGGACGGCATCCCCGTCGTCACCCTGATCTCCGACGCGCCCGCCTCGCGCCGGCTCGGCTTCGTCGGCGTCGACAACGCCGCCGCCGGGCGCACCGCCGCCGCCCTTCTCGGCCGCTTCTCGGGCGGGCGTGGCGGCTCGGTCGGCGTCCTCGTCGGCTCGCTGTCGCTGCGCGACCACGTCGACCGACTGTTCGGCTTCCGCCAGCTCGTCGAGCGCGATTACCGCCACCTCTCGCTCCTGCCCGTCGTCGAGACGCGCGACGAGGACGGCGAGGCGGAAGCCGCCGTCGCGCGGCTCGCCGCGGCCGATGCCGGCCTCGTCGCGATCTACAATGCGGGTGCCGGCAATCGCGGCGCCGGCCGCGCCCTTAGCCGGCTCGGCGCGGATCGCCGCCCCGTCTTCGTCGGCCACGAGCTGACCTCCGCTTCCGCCGGCCCCTTGCGCGAAGGGCTCTTCGACGCCCTGATCGCCCAGAATGCCGGCCACGAGGTCCGCTCGGCCGCCCGCCTCCTGATCGCCCAGGCCTCCGGCGCGCCGATCATCCCGGAGCAGGAGCGCATCCGGATCGACGTCTTCATCCGCGAGAACATGCCGGACTGAGGCGCGCCCCGAAAATTTTGAGGCACGCACTTCAAAATTTCGCCGCCGCGTGCGAGCAATGGGGCGAACGAGAGCCCGCATCCGGGCCCGGAGGAAACCCGACATGGCATCCAACCGCTTCTTCGACCGCGCCGATCCCATCGCCTTCGCCGGCACGGACAGCCGCGACCCGCTGGCCTTCCGCTTCTACGACAAGGACCGCGAGGTCATGGGCCGGCGGATGGAAGACCAGCTCCGCTTCGCCGTCTGCTACTGGCACTCCTTCACCTGGCCGGGCGGCGACCCCTTCGGCGGCGAGACCTTCAACCGGCCCTGGATGCACGGAAGCGACGCGCTGGCCCTCGCCCGGGACAAGGCGGACGTCGCCTTCGACATGTTCCGGCTCCTGGACGTTCCCTTCTTCACCTTCCACGACGTGGACGTCGCGCCCGAGGGTGCCTCGCTGAAGGAGTCGAACGACAACCTGAAGGCCATCACCGACATCTTCGCGAAGAAGATGGAGACCGAGAAGGTCCGGCTCCTCTGGGGCACGGCCAACCTCTTCTCCAACCGCCGCTACATGGCGGGCGCCGCGACCAATCCGGATCCGGACGTCTTCACCTACGCCGTCGGCCAGGTGAAGGCCGCGCTCGACGCGACGCACGCCCTGAACGGCGCGAACTACGTCTGCTGGGGCGGGCGCGAGGGCTACGAGACGCTCCTCAACACCGACATGGGCCGCGAGCTCGACCAGCTCGGCCGCTTCCTCTCGATGCTCGTCGACTACAAGCACAAGATCGGGTTCGAGGGGCCGATCCTGATCGAGCCCAAGCCCAAGGAGCCGACCAAGCACCAGTACGACTTCGACGCGGCCACCGTCTTCGGCTTCCTCCAGAAGTACGATCTCGTCGCCGACGTGAAGCTGAACCTCGAGCAGAACCACGCGATCCTCGCCGGCCACTCCTTCGAGCACGAGGTGAAGACCGCCTACGCGGCCGGGCTCTTCGGCTCGCTCGACATCAACCGCGGCGACGATCTCCTCGGCTGGGACACCGACCAGTTCGCGATGAATGTCGGCGAGATGGCCCTCGTCTTCCACGAGATGCTGCGCCACGGCGGCTTCACCACCGGCGGCCTCAACTTCGACGCCAAGATCCGCCGCCAGTCGATCGATCCGGACGACCTCCTGATCGCCCACGTCGCCTCCATGGACGCCTGCGCCCGCGGGCTGCTGGCCGCGGAAGCCATGCTGAAGGACGAGGCCCTCACCGGCCCGCTGAACGCCCGCTACGCCGGCTGGGACCAGCCGGAAGCCAAGGCCATCCTCGCCGGCGAGCGCACGCTGGAACAGGTCGCCGAGCGCGCCCTCGGCCTCGACCCGCAGCCGCGCTCGGGCCGCCAGGAATACCTCGAAGGCGTCGTCAACCGCTACGTCTGAGCGGCCGACCGACATCCATGAAGGACGCCTCCTCCGCCGGATGAGGCGTCCTCCCCTCGTCCGCTTGCGGGAGAGGGTGCGGGCCGCGCAAGCGGCCAAGGACAAACCATCGCCGCAGCCTTCACGAACCCCCTCATCCCGCTGCCGCGACCGTCTCCCGCCGGCGGGAGAAGGGACAAGCCGACCGGCGGCAGTCTATCTGATGGCCGACGTACCAATCGGGAGGAATCAACATGGCGACCTATCTCGGCCTCGATCTCGGCACCTCGTCGCTCAAGGCGCTCCTCGTCGACGGCGACCAGCGCGTCATCGGCTCCTTCACCGCGCCTCTGGAGGTGACGCGTCCCGCCTTCGGCTGGTCGGAGCAGGACCCGGACACCTGGATCGCCGCCTGCGAGGCAGCGCTCGAAGGCCTGCGCGCCGCCCATCCTGCCGAACTCGCCGCCGCCGAGGGCATCGGCCTGTCCGGCCAGATGCACGGCGCGACGCTGCTCGGTGCGGACGACGCGGTCCTGCGCCCCTGCATGCTCTGGAACGACACGCGCTCGGCAGCCGAGGCGCGCGCCCTCGACGATGCCGAAGCACGAAGCATCACCGGCAACATCGTGTTTCCCGGCTTCACCGCGCCCAAGGTCGCCTGGGTGCGCGAGCACGAGCCCGAGGTCTTCGCGAAGGTCCGCCGCGTCCTCCTGCCCAAGGACTACCTTCGCCTCTGGCTGACCGGCGAGGCGGTCTCCGACATGTCCGACGCCGCCGGCACGGCCTGGCTCGACACCGGCGCGCGCGCCTGGTCGCCGCGCATGCTGGAGCGCACCGGCCTCGACCTCTCCCACATGCCGCGCCTCGTCGAGGGCACGGAGAACTCGGGGAGCCTGCGGCCCGAGATCGCGAGCCGCTTCGGCATGAAGCCGGGCGTCATGGTCGCCGGCGGGGGCGGCGACAACGCGGCCTCGGCGGTCGGCGTCGGCGTATCCGAGCCGGGCACCGGCTTCGTTTCGCTCGGCACCTCGGGCGTCCTGTTCACCGCGACGCGCGGCTACGACCCGGCGCCGGACACCGCGATCCACACCTTCTGCCACGCCATTCCGGGCCTCTGGCACAAGATGGGCGTCACCCTGTCGGCCGCCGGCTCGATCGAGTGGCTGTCGCAGCTCCTGAAGGAGAAGCCGGGCGATCTCACGGCCGCCCTGCCGGCGGCTCCCGAGGGCCCCGGCCGCCTCCTCTTCCTTCCCTATCTCTCGGGCGAGCGCACGCCGCACAACGACGCTGAGATCCGCGGCGTCCTCGCCGGCCTCGAAGCCGACACCGACCGCGCCGCCATGGTGCAGGCGGTCATGGAGGGTGTCGCCTTCTCCATGCGCGACTGCCTCGCCGCCGGCGGGGCCGCCGACCGTCCCTCGCGCCTCGTCGCCGTCGGCGCGGGCTCGCGCTCGCCCTACTGGCTCCAGCTCCTCGCCGATGTCCTCGAAACCGAGATCGTCCTGCCGCAGGCCGGCGATTTCGGCGCGGCCTTCGGTGCCGCCCGCCTCGGCCTCTGCGCCGCCACGGGCGCCAGCGCGAGCCAAGTCATGACCGCCCCGCCCCTCGCCCGCAGCTTCGCCCCCAACGCCGCGCATCGCGACGCCTACGCCACGGCCTATGCCCGCTACCGGGCTCTCTATCCCGCGGTGAAGTCGGCGCTCGGCACCGGCGCCTGAGCGGAGCGGCGGCCTCTAGGCCGCCCGCTGCCCCGCCTCGCGGATGGCGCGGATGTTGGCGGCGTAGCTGTCTCGCGTGCCGCCCTTGAAGACGGCGGAGCCGGCGACGAGGACGTCGGCGCCGGCTTCCACCACGAGGGGAGCCGTTTCGGGCGTGATGCCGCCGTCGACCTCGATGTGGATGGGGCGATCGCCGATCATCGCCTTGAGCCGCCGCGTCTTTTCCAGCACGGCGGGAATGAAGGCCTGCCCGCCGAAGCCGGGATTGACCGTCATCAGGAGCACGAGATCGACGCGGTCGAGGACGTAGGCGACGGCGCTTTCCGGCGTCGACGGGTTCAGAGCGACGCCCGCCTTGACGCCGAGGCCGCGGATCGCCTGGAGCGAGCGGTCGAGATGGGTTGTCGCCTCGGCGTGAACGGTGATGACGTCGCAGCCGGCCTCGGCGAAGGCTTCGAGATACGGATCGCAGGGCTCGATCATCAGGTGGCAGTCGAAGATCTTGGGCGAGCTCTTGCGGATCGCCTTCACCACCGGCGGGCCGAAGGTGATGTTGGGCACGAAGTGCCCGTCCATGACGTCGAGATGGATCCAGTCCGCCCCCGCCGCGTCGACGGCCGCCACCTCCTCGCCCAGGCGCGAAAAGTCGGAGGACAGGATCGAGGGAGCGATGAGGATGTCGCGGGTCATGGCGGGCCACTCTCCGGTCTGGCCGTGATCGAGGTCCGGGCAGGATCCCGGAAAAGGGCGGCGCCCCGCGAGAATGCGGGACGCCGCTGGTCGGATGTCAGCGCACGAGGTCCTTCGCGGCCTGCGCCACGTGGTCCGCGGTGATGCCGAACTTCTCGTAGAGGAGCGGCGCAGGTCCGGAAGCACCGAAGCCGTCCATGCCGATGAAGCGGCCGGAATCGCCGATCCAGCGCTCCCAGCCGAAACCGCCGGCCGCCTCGACGGCGACGCGCGGCGCGGTGCCGAGCACGGAGGCGCGGTAGGTCTCGTCCTGCTCGGAGAAGAGCTCCCAGCAGGGCATGGACACGACCGCCGCGCGGATCCCGTCCGCCTTCAGCTTCTCGGCCGCGTTCACCGCGATCTCGATCTCCGAGCCGGTGGCGAGCAGCGTCACCTGACGCTCTCCCCCTTCCGCCTCGCGCAGGACGTAGGCGCCCTTGGCGGAGCGGTTCTCGGCGACGTCGCCGGCCCGCACCGTCGGCAGGTTCTGGCGCGACAGCGACAGGACCGAAGGGTGGTGGCGGTCGGTGAGGGCCAGCTCCCAGGCCTCCGCCGTCTCGATCGCGTCGGCCGGGCGGAAGACGCGCAGGTTCGGCGTCGCCCGCAGCATGGCGAGGTGCTCAATCGGCTGGTGCGTCGGGCCGTCTTCGCCAAGGCCGATGGAATCGTGGGTGAGGACGTAGATCACCCGCAGGCCCATCAGCGCCGACAAGCGCATGCCGCCGCGCATGTAGTCGGAGAAGACGAGGAAGGTGCCGCCGTAGGGGATGAAGCCGCCGTGGAGCGCGATGCCGTTCATCACGGCGGCCATGGCGTGCTCGCGGATGCCGTAATGGATGTAGCGGCCGCCGTAGTTCTCGGCCGACACGTTCGTCATCCCCTTCGTCACGGTGAAGACGGAGTGGGTGAGGTCGGCCGAGCCGCCGATCGTCAGCTCCGTCGCGGCGTTGACGATGCCGAGCGTCGCTTCCGAAGCCTTGCGGCTGGCGATCTTCGGCTGCTCCTGCGAGAGCTGGGCGCGGTAGTCCGCCATGGTCTTGGCGAAGTCGGCCGGCAGGTCGCCGGTCAGGAAGGCGTCGAAGGCGGCGGCGTTCGGGGCGCTCGCGTGGCGCTTCTCCCACTCGGCACGCAGCTTCGCGCCCTTCGTGGCGATCTCGCGCCAGCCCTTCTCCACCTCCTCGGGGATAACGAAGGGCTCCGACTCCCAGATCAGCGCCTTGCGGGTCGCGGCGACCTCGTCGGGGCCGAGGGCGGCGCCGTGGCTCTTCTCGGAGCCTGCCAGCTTGGGGCTGCCATAGCCGATGATCGTCTTGCAGGCGAGCAGCACCGGGCGGTCGGACTTGTGCGCTTCCTCCAGCGCCGCGCGGATCGAGTGCTGGTCGTGGCCGTCGACGTGCATCGCCTTCCAGCCGGCGGCCTCGAAGCGCTTGACCTGGTCCATCGAGGTCGCGAGCGAGGTCTTGCCGTCGATCGAGATGCCGTTGTCGTCGAAGAAGACGATCAGCTTGTTGAGCTTGAGATGGCCGGCGAGGTCGACCGCCTCGTGGCTGATGCCTTCCATCAGGCAGCCGTCGCCGGTGAAGACGTAGGTGTGATGGTCGACCAGCTCGTCGCCGAAGCGGGCATTGGTCATGCGCTCGGCGAGCGCCATGCCGACGGCGGTGGCGAGACCCTGGCCGAGCGGGCCGGTGGTGGTCTCGATGCCGAGCGCGTGGCCGTATTCCGGATGGCCGGCGGTCTTCGAGCCGATCTGGCGGAAGTTCTTCAGCTGGTCGATCGTCATGTCCTCGTAGCCGAGGAGATAATGGATCGCATAGAGCAGCATCGAGCCGTGGCCGTTCGACAGGACGAAGCGGTCGCGGTTCGGCCAGTCGGGCTTCGACGGGTCGATGCGGATGAAGTCGCGGAACAGGACGGTCGCGATGTCGGCCATGCCCATGGGCATGCCGGGATGGCCCGAATTGGCCTTCTGGACGGCGTCCATGGCGAGCGCTCGGATGGCGTTCGCCATGTTGCGGGCGTCGCGGTCGACGCCGTCGGCGTCGGTCTTGGGAGCTGCGGACATGGGAAGCGTTCCTCGGGGTCGGTTCGCCGCGTCCCCGGCGGGCGACGCGGCGTTGTCGGTCTTTGAATCAGGTGAGTCGCGAAAGCGGCTTGTCCAGCCGCTCAGGGCGCCGCGTCGGCGAGCGGCTTGCGCGCGGCGGCGGCCGGGTCCGCGGCGTAGCGGCCGACGCTCTCGACTTCGCTCGTCGAGCCGAAGACGAGGGGCGTGCGCATGTGCAGCCCGTCCGGCACGATGTCGAGGATGCGGTTGACGCCGTCGGTCGCCTTGCCGCCGGCATGCTCGACGCAGAAGGCGATCGGGTTCGCCTCGTAGAGAAGGCGCAGCCGGCCCTTGGCGTAGCCCTTGCGCGCATCGCCCGGATACAGGAACACGCCGCCGCGAAGCAGGATGCGGTAGCAGTCGGCGACGAGCGAGGCGATCCAGCGCATGTTGAAGTCGCGCCCGCGCGGCCCCGTCGAGCCGGCGAGGCAGTCGTCGATGTAGGCGCGGAAGGTCGGGTCCCAGTGCCGGTAGTTCGACGCGTTGACGGCGAACTCCTTGGCCTCCGGCGCGATCGACAAAGCGGGCTTCCACTCGATGAAGCCGCCCGACGAGGGCTGGTAGGCGTAGGCCTGCGTGCCGCTGTCCGCTCCCAGAGAAAGGACGAGAAGGAGCTGCGGCCCGTAGACGAAGAAGCCGGCCGCGGCCTGGCGCGAGCCCGGCTGCAGGAAGACCTTCGAGGTATCGGCGCGATGGGCGTCCTCGACCGGCAGCAGCGAGAAGATCGTGCCGATCGAAACGTTGGTGTCGATGTTGGAGGAGCCGTCGAGCGGGTCGATGGCGATGGCGAGCGGCGCGTCGGCCTTGAGGGCCACGGCCTCGTCCTGCTCCTCCGAGCCGTAGAAGGCGATCGGCGAATTTTGCGCGGCTTCCAGGAACACGCGGTCGGCGAGGACGTCGAGCTCCTTCTGGATGTCGCCGCCGGCGTTCTCCTCGCCGTGGCTGTCTCCCAGGTGCGCGCCCGAGCCGCCGTCCGCGATCGTGTCGCGGACCTTGATGGCGGCGAGGCCCAGCTCGCGGATGGTCTGGGCGACCGCGGCGGCGAGCCCGCCGCCTGCCGCATGCGAACTCAGACGGGAGTCGAGTGACTCGGCCATGATGCGAAGCCTCCTTCTCGCGGACGGGGCGAAAATCCCGTGGCTTCCCTACAACGGCCGATGCGTCCTTGCCCAGGAGCCGCGGGCCGCCGACGCCCGCTTTCTTGGCGGAGAGCGCGATTTTTTGGGCGCCCGGCGGACGGTGTGGAGGCTCGGACGGTTTCGACGCGGCAATCGGCGACGATCCCGCGCCAGGTGTCGCATGAGCCGAAACGCGCATCGAGGTCCTCGAACGGCGCGGGGCGGCGCACCACCCGCTCCCGCGAATCGGCGCCGGCGGCCAAGCCCGGATCGTTGGCGGCCGTGAGCACCGCGGGCACGGCGGCGAGGCGATGCGGTATCAGCGCGGCTCGACGAGCCGCGCCTCGCGCAGGGCCGCAAGGTCGGGCGAGCCGGTGCAGAAGCAGGCGATGCGCAGCTCGTCCACCACCCCGGCGAAGTGCGCGGCCACCGCCTCGGCCGAAACCTCCGCCGCGGCGAGCGTCGCGGCGGCCTGGCCGACGATGTCGGCGCCCAGGCGGATCGCCTTGGCCGCGTCGATGCCGTTGCGGATGCCGCCCGAGCCGATGACCACCGCGTCCGGGCAGGCGGCGCGCACCTGCCGGATCGCCGCGGCGGTCGGGATGCCCCAGTCGGCAAAGGCGCGGGCGACCGCCGCCTGGCGCGGCGTCGGCGCCCGCGCCGCCTCCACCGCCGCCCAGCTCGTGCCCCCCGCCCCGGCGACGTCGATCACCGACACGCCCGCGTCGAGCAGCCGGCGCGCCACCGCGCCCGACAGGCCCGCCCCGACCTCCTTGGCGACCAGCGGGCAGCCGATCTCGCGCGCCAGCGCCTCGATCGCGGCGAGGACGCCGCGCCAGTCGCGGTCGCCGCCCGCCTGGACCGCTTCCTGCAGCGGGTTGAGGTGGAGGATGAGGGCGTCGGCCTCGATCATGTCGACGGCGCGGCGCGCCTGCGCCAGGCCGAAGCCGGTGACGAGCTGCACGGCGCCGATATTGGCGAGGATGGGAATGCCCGGCGCGAGGCGCCGCAGCGTGCCGTCGAGACCGCCCGCCCCGCGCGCCTCGATGGCGATCCGCTGCGAACCGACGGCGAGCGCGAGGCCGAGGGCCTGGGCCGCCTCCGCGAGATTGGCGTTGATCGTGCCGGCGCGCTCGATGCCCCCGGTCATGGAGGAGATGAGCAGCGGGGCGGCGAGGCGCCGCCCGAGAAAGCGCGTCGACAGGTCGATCGCGTCGAGATCCAGCTCCGGCAGGGCGACATGCTCGAATCGGATCGCCGAAAAGCCGCTTCCCGCGTCCGTTGGAGCCGCGGCATGCTGGGCGAGCACGATGTCGAGATGGTCGCCCTTGCGCGCGGCGATATCCGAAGCGCCGGCGCCCGGCTTGTTCGGCGGCCTGATGGTCAAGTTGATGTCCTTATCGTCGCAGCCGGCCAAAATATACGTGGAACCAACTGGCCCTGCGCTTGAGGAAACCCACCATAGAATGGAATGATCAGCGCGGCCGTTGCCCAAAAGCCGCCGCCAAGCGGAAACCATGAGGGCGTCGCCGGCCCGCTTGGGCGCAGCCGCGCGTCGTGGAGGACGAATCCCTGCTCGAAACACGCGACATCGACGCCGCCCCCGTTGAGGCTTCCGCCCTGCCCGATGCCGGCACCGTCCAGCTCGGCTTCGAGGCGCATCGCCGCCGGATCGACGAGCGGCTCGCGGCGCTTCTGCCCCGCGCCCTGCCCGGCCAGACGCTGCTCGACGATGCGATGCGCGACGCGGTGCTGGCGCCCGGCAAGCGTCTGCGGCCGATCATGACCGTGCTGGTTTCGGAGGCGCTCGGCGGCCCGACGGCGGCGGCCGTGGATGCCGGCTGCGCGGTGGAGATGGTGCACGCCGCCTCCCTCGTCCTCGACGACCTGCCCTGCATGGACGATGCGAGCCTTCGGCGCGGCCGCCCGACCGTCCACGTCGCGCACGGCGAGGACGTCGCGGTGCTCGCGGCCGTCGCGGCCCTGTCGGGCGCCTTCCGGCTGCTGGCGGAGATCGAATCCCTGTCGCCGACGGCGCGCATCGAGGCCGTGTCGATCCTGACGGGGTCGGTCGGCCTTCACGGCCTCGTCGGCGGCCAGTTCAACGATCTGCGCGGCGGCCGGGACAGCCGCCCGATCGGCGAGATCGCCACCGCCAACGGCTTGAAGACCGGCGCCCTGTTCTGCGCCGCGGCGGAGATCGGCGCGGTGGCGGCGGGCGCGCCCGCCCGCGCCCGCCAGCTCCTGTGCGGCTTTGCCGCCGAACTCGGCCACGCCTTCCAGCTCCTCGACGACGTGATCGACTCCTGCTCCAGCCTGCACGCCGCCGGCAAGGACGTGGGCAAGGATGCGGGCAAGTCGACCATCGTCGCGCTGATCGGGCGCGGCTCCACCGAGGCCCGCATCGAGCGACACGTCGCCGGCGCGGAAGCCAAGCTCACAGAACTCTTCGGCCCGTCGAGCCGGCTCCACGCCTTTGTCGGCGGCATCGTCGAGGCCGCGCGGACGGCCGGCGCGCCGTCGCGCCCCGAGATCGCGGCCGCCAGAGGCTGAGCCGGCGCGAAACGGTGGGGCGCGCCGCCGGGACCGCTCCTCGATCTCAGGCCTGCCGGCGCGCTTCGACGGGCGCGGCCGGGATTTCCTCGCCGGAAGGCGGGAAGACGCGGTCGCGGCCGGCACGCTTGGCGGCGTAGAGCGCCGCGTCCGCGGCCGCGACGAGTTCGTCGAGGCCGACCTCGCGCAGCGGCCCCGCGGCCACGCCGAAGCTGCCGGTGACGCGTCGCCCCTCCCCGATGCCCTCGTGCGGCTGGGAAAGCCGCTCCAACGCCGCCCGCGCCGCCTCGGCACGCGCCCGCGCGGCCGGCAGGTCGAGGCCGGGCAGAAGCAGCGCGAATTCCTCGCCTCCGAGACGCGCCACCGTCTCGCCCGGTCCGGCCGTCGCGAGAAGCGCCTCGGCGACCCGCTTCAAGCAGGTGTCGCCGGCCACGTGGCCGTAGAAGTCGTTGAACGCCTTGAAGTGGTCGATGTCCATCATCACCAAGGCAAGGCTCGCCGGCTGCTCCAAGTCGTCCGCCAGCCTGGCCGCAGCGGCCTCGAAGCCGCGCCGGTTCGCGGCGCCCGTCAGGCCGTCGCGCATCGCCCGGCCCTCGGCTTCGCGGCGCCGGAGGGTCTCGCGCAGCTGGACGAGGAAGCTGAAGCGGGCATTGCGGTCGATCCGCTCGGCCGCCATCAGCGTCGTCCAGGCGACGTGCATCATCAGGGCCACGGACGTGAACTTGGCGATCGTGAACGGCCCTTCCGGGGCGAGCCCGGCCAGGAAGATCGCGACCACGAGCGCGGTCATCCGCCGGGCGTAGCGATAGCCCAGCTGCTGATTGACGTTCATGTAGATCACGCCGACGAGGGCGAGGTACTGGTAGTGGTCGGCGGACGGCAGGTCGCTCGCGATGAAGGTCGCCAGGGTCTGCAGGATCATGAGCACGCACATGCTGCCGGCGACGAGGGTGCGCCCGATCGTCGACCGCAGGCGACGGTAGAGCGGGCCGGCGGCCACCAGGCAGGCCGAAACGACGACGTGGAGCGCCGCGCTAAACAGGATGACGTCGGGAACCAGCACCCAGTCGAAGATCAGGAAGACGTTGTAGACGACCACCAGCCGCAGGATGCCGCGCTGCATGGTCCGGTCGTGATGGGGGCGGACATAGGCGGCGAAGAGCGCGTCGAGCGGCGGCGCGAGCGCGAGCATGGTCCGGCGGTTCGCGAGGGCCGCTTCCACCTCGGACAGTGATGCATCGCGGCTGGTCATCGAGTCGGGCCCCCAAGCGCGCGGATCATTGCTGCGAGGAGACTAAGAATGACTGAAGCTGGCGGCAGCGATAACTACATGTATTCCTTATAATAAACTCTCAGGTTCTGTTCCGTGGGCCGAAGGCGATCGCGCTGCCCTTGGCCGCGAGGCGCAGCTTGTCGAAGCCGGAGGTCGACACGCGCGTGTCCCAGGCCCGCTCGCCGCGCTCCACCACGCGCAGCCCGATCTCGCGGTAGACGCCCATCGCCGTCGCGACCGCCCAGGCCGAGCGGCGCGGCAGGGCGTCGATGCCGAGGCGCGCCGAGGCATAGAAGGGCTCGGCGCTCTCCACCAGCCGCCTGGCCAAGCGCGCGACGGCCGGACGGCTCGCCGAACCGAGGATCGCCGCGGCACTCGGCGCGAGCCCCTCCTCCGCCATCCAAGCCGCCGGCAGGTAGACCCGGCCGGCATGCGCGTCCGGCACGATGTCGCGGGCGATGTTGGTGAGCTGGAAGGCGCGGCCGAGATCGGCGGCGCGCACCAGCGTTTCGGGGGCGCGCGCGCCCATCACGACCGACATCATCTCGCCGACCACCCCGGCGACGCCGTAGCAATAGTCGAGCACCTCGGCGAAGGTCCCGTAGGTCCGGCCCTCGACGTCCATGGCGAAGCCGGCGAGGTGGGCGAGCGGCAGCTCCTGCGGCAGCGCGTGGCGGCGGTTCACCTCCGCGAGCGCGCGGAAGGCGGGCACGTCCGGAGGCCGCCCGGCCAGGGCTGCCAGCGTTCCTTCGCGCAAGGCTTCGAGCCGAGCCAGAAGCTCGGGAGGGCTCGGCGCCGGCGCGCCGGTCGCGTGACCGAGATCCTGCCCATCGATGACGTCGTCGCAGTGGCGGCACCAGGCATAAAGCAGGATCACGCTCTCGCGCGTGTCCGCGTCGAAGAGCCGGGCGGCGGCGGCAAAGCTCTTGGAGCCCTTGGCGATGGTGTCCGCCGCGCCCGTCGTCAGCTCCGCGCCCGCTCGCCCCGCACCCGCGGGCTGCGCCACCGTCATTCGGCCGCCAGCGCCGGAGCGGCGGCGGAAAGCCGCGCGCCGGCGTCCCCGATCATCAGCCCCGCCGTCGCCTTGGCCGAGCCGACGACGCCCGGAACGCCCGCGCCGGGATGGGTTCCCGCGCCGACGAAGTAGAGGTTGGGAACAACGTCGTCGCGATTGTGGGTGCGGAACCAGGCGGACTGGGTCAGCACCGGATCGAGCGAGAAGGCGCTGCCGAGATGCGAGTTCAGTTCGTGCTTGAAGTCGGTCGGCGTGAAGATGCGGCAGGTCTCGAGATCGGCTCGGAGGCCCGGAATGCAGCGCGCCTCCAGGTAGTCGAGGATGCGGTCGCGGTAGAGCGGCCCTTCCCTCTCCCAGTCGATCTCGGCATTGCCGAGATGCGGCACCGGCGAGAGCACGTAGAAGGCGCCCTTGCCCTCCGGCGCCAGGGAGGGATCGGTGACGCAGGGGTTGTGGAGGTAGAGCGAGAAATCGGTGGCAAGCTGCTTGCCCTTGAAGATCTCGTCGATCAGCGGCCGGTAGCGCGGCCCGAACAGCACGGTGTGGTGGGCGATCTCCGGCCGGTGGCGCTTCAGCCCGAAGTAGATCACGAAGAGCGACATGGAGAAGCGCTTGGCTGTCAGGCGCTTGGCCGCCGCCTCCCCTCGAGGCGTGCCTTTCAGGAGCTCGGCATAGGTGTGGACGACGTCGGCGTTGGAGCCGACGAACTCGGCCGGAAAGCGCCGCCCGTCCGCCGCGACCACGGCGCTCGCGCGGCCGTCCGCCAGCTCGATCCGCGCCGCCGGGCAGTTCAGCTCGATCCGCCCGCCGAGATCCTCGAAGAGCCGCGCCATGCCGCGCACCAGCGCCCCCGTGCCGCCGCGCGGGAACCAGACGCCCCATTCGCGCTCCAGCGCGTGGATCAGGGCGTAGATCGAGGAGGTGGCGAAGGGATTGCCGCCGACGAGCAGCGAATGAAACGAGAAGGCCTGCCGCAGCTCCTCGTCGCGGATGAACTCGGAGACCTTGGCATAGACCGAGCGCCAGGCCTGAAGCCGGGCGAGCTGGGGCCCCGCCCGCACCATGTCGCGGAAATGGAGGAAGGGCACCGTGCCGAGCTTCAGGTAGCCCTCGCGGAACACCTCGCGCGAATAGTCGAGGAAGCGCCGGTAGCCCTCGACATCGGCCGGGCTCTTCGCGGCGATCTGCCGGTCGAGGTCGTCCTGGTCGTTGGCGTAGTCGAAGGTGAAGCCGTTCTCCCAGGCGAGGCGGTAGAAGGGCGCGACGGGGAGAAGCTCGACGTAGTCGCTCATCCGCCGCCCGGAGAGCGTGAACAGCTCCTCGATCGCGGTCGGGTCGGTGATGACGGTCGGACCGGCGTCGAAGGTGTAGCCGGCGTCCTCGTAGACGTAGGCGCGCCCGCCCGGCTTGTCGCGCTTCTCCAGAAGCGTGGTGGCAAAGCCCGCAGCCTGGAGCCGGATGGCGAGCGAGAGCCCCCCGAAGCCCGAGCCAATGACGACGGCGCGCGGAGCGCCGGGGGAAGCGGGGGCGGTCATGGGACGGCGAAGCCCTTCGGCGGAGGGGGAAAGGCGAGGACGCGCAACGCGGCCCCGACGGGAACGGGCGGGCGCCCGGTCAGGATGCGCAGCTTGTCGGCGGCGGTGAGCCGGGCGGCGTAGAAGCGGGCGACCAGCCCCGGATCGAGGCGGTAGAAGTGCTGGAGGACGCGGTAGCGCTCCTCCGGCGGACCGGCGAGGAAAAGCATGCGGTTCAGCATCCGGAAGAAGCGCCGCTCGCGCCAGATGGCGATCGAGTGGCGCCGCACTGCCGCGAAGAGCGCCGGCGCCGACAGGTCCGGCAGGGTCGCGAGGTGGTCGGCGAGGCGCACGGCGTCGGGCAGCGAATAGCCGGTGGTCGGGTGGAACAGGGCGGCGGAGAGCCCGCTCGCCGGAACGCCCCGCTTCTCGTCCCAGAAGGCCTCGATGCTGCCGCCGAGCGCGATCGGCAGGATGCCCTCCTCCTCGCGGACGATGCGGGCGACCGCCCAGCCCTGCGCCTCGGCATAGGTCTCGATCTCGCGGGCGAGCCGCGCCGTGTCGAGCACCTCGCCGTCGGCGTAGTAGGTGTCCTCGACGAGGAGGCGGTCGGGCGCGAAGGGCAGCGAGTAGACGAAGCGGTAGCCGTCGGTCTGCGGCACCGTCGCGTCCATGATGATCGGCCCGGAAAGGCCGTGGGGCCGGCGCGTCTCGATCTCGATGCCGAGGAACTTCTGGAAGCCGAGCCGCATGTGCGGGCTCGGGCGGGGTCCGCGGCCGTCGACAACGGCGCCCGCCTCGATCGTCTCGCCGCCGTCGAGGACGACGCGCGTCGGCGCGATCTCGGCAACGCGGGCGCGGGTCCGGATGCGCGTGCCCAGCCGGGCCCGCAGCGCCTCGGCGAGCAGCGCGGAGGTCGCCGAGCGATAGCCGGTGGGAAGGGTCTTGCGCCGCTCGGGAAAGCGCACCTCGTTCTGCGCCCAGCGATGGGCGACGAAGGGGGCGGTCCAGCGGTGCTGATCGCCTGTCAGGTCGCCGTCGTGGAAGGACCAGGTGTGGTTGCCGCCGATCTCCGGCCCGGCTTCGAGCACGAGCACCGACACGTCCGGCCGCGTTTCGGCGAGGCGCCACGCGATGAGCCCGTTGGCAAGACCGCCCCCGACGAGCAGGAGGTCGACGGGCCGCGAACGCGCGCTCACCGCGCGGCGGCCCCGCTGCGAACGGCCGACGATCCGATGCCCAAGGCTTCTTCGATGAGGTCCGCCGCCAAGCTGCGTCCGCCGCTCCGTTCGATCTCGCGCCCGATACGCGACGCGTTGGCTCGGAAGCTAGGCTCCTGCAGGAGCCGCGCAAGAGACGTCTCGACCGCGCGGGCGGACAGAAGGACGCGGCCGAGGCGCAGCCCGGCGCCGTGATGAACGAGGCGCGCGGCGACGCCCGGCTGGTCGAAGGCGATCGGCACGGCGAGAACCGGGGTCCCCGCCTGCATCGCGTCGAGCGCGGTGTTGAGCCCGCCATGCGAGACGCAGGCATCGGCGCGGGCAAGGATCGGGCCCTGCGGAAAGAAGTCGCGCACGAGGTCGGCGCCGATCGAGGCGGCTTCGGCCGGCGACAAGCGCCCGCAATGGGCGACGACGCTCACCGCCCCGAGCCGCCGGCATGCGGCGGCGACCGTGCGGAAGATTCCGAGCCGGTGCCCCTGCATGGTGCCGAGCGAGGCGAAGACGATCGGGCGCCCGGCCGGAAGGTCGGCGAGCGCCCGATCCGCACCGGCGCTCTCGCGGGCTCGGATCGGGCCGACGCCGCGGATCGGGCTCGGCGCGGAATGGGGAAAGTCGAAGGCGGGAACCGTCTGCGACAGGCGCAGCCGCGTCGAGGTCCAGTCCTCCGCCCCCTCGCGCGGCTCCAGCCCGAAACGGCGCGCCCACAGGGCCAGGACGCGGCGCTGGCGCGTCAGAAGGAGCCGCGCGACCGTCCGCCCCCCGGCATTGCGCTTCAGCCCTTTCTCGCTCGGATCGTAGTCCCAGGCGAGATAGGGCAGCGGCACGGCGGGATCGGGATCGACCGGCAGGCCGCAGGCGATCGAGACGAGCGGCAGCCCGAGACGGGCGGCGAGAAGGCCGGCGGCGCCTTCGGTCTCGTCGCCGACGATCGCCTCGGCGCCGAGGGCGGCGAGGAGCCCCGGCCCCTCGCGGCAGAGCTCGTCCGTCAGCCGGGCGGTATCGGCGACGGTGCGCAGCGTGCCAAGGATGCCCGTCGGGCGCGCGGCGCCGCGCATGGCCAGCACCGCCGGCGGCGTGCCCCGGCCGGCATGCTCGGCCTCGACGGTGGTGAGACGCCGCGTCGCACCGAGCGGTTCGGCCGCGCCCGCGTTGAGCACCAGCGTGACGCGATGGCCGCGCGCGGCGAGCTCACTGCCCAGCGCTTCGAAGACCCGGAGATGGCTGTAGAAGGGCGGACAAAGGAGGGCGAGGTGCAAGGCGCGGTCATCTAAGGTTTTCGCCGGCGCGCGGCACTGGAAGGCGGACGCGCGCGCAGCAGGTATTCCCCGCGGCCTTCCCGTCCTTCTTCTGACAGAACGCAGAGAAATTGAAACCCGAACAGGTCCTTCCATCGACGGCGATCGCTTGGCCGGCGCCGATCCGCGGCGCGGCCTCCCCATGAGCCGCAGCGCCGATCCCTTCTTCGAGACCGAGGCCGAGGCGCCCGTGCCGCCGCGCCGGGCGGTGCAGGTCCTGCTCGTCGTCCTCATCGTCGCGACGAAGCTCCTCGTCCTCGCCGCGCTCGGCCACGACGCGGTCTGCTCGTGCGGCACGATCCTTCTCTTCCAGCACGCCTTCGACGCCAACGGCAACAGCCAGCAGGTGTCGGACTGGTACTCGGCCCTCCACGTCCTGTTCGGCCTCGGGCTCTTCGTCTTCATCGACCGGATGCGGCCCTTCTGGGGGCTCGGGCAGAAGGCGGTGGTGGCGATCATGGGCAGCGCGATCTGGGAGGTGGTGGAGAACCTCCCCTTCACCATCGCCCTCTTCCACGCGCCGAGCGGCGCCGTCCCCTATACGGGCGACAGCCTCCTCAACTCCTTCACGGACACGCTCTTCGTGGCGCTCGGCTTCTTCGTGGCGGCGAAGATCCCGCTATGGGCGACGATCCTTCTCGGTCTCGCCCTGGAACTCGCCGTCACGCTCGCCATGGACGACGGGATGATCGTCGGCAGCTTGCGCATCCTGGGGCTCGACGTCTAACCCTTGGGAAGCCAAGACAGGGGAGACGACGTAAGATGATGACGCTCTACTACTCGCCCAACGCCTGCTCGCGGGCCGCCCACATCGCGCTGGAGGAGACCGGCGCGCCCTACGAGCGCGTGCGCGTCAGCCTCAAGGACGGCGAGCAGCACCGCCCCGAATTCCTAGCGGTCAACCCGAAGGGCAAGGTCCCGGCGCTCAAGGTCGACGGGCGCGTCGTCACCGAATGCCCGGCCGTTCTCGCCTTTATCGCGGCGAGCTTCCCGGAAGCGGGCCTCAGCCCCGCCAACGACCCCTTCGCCGCGGCCGACATGCTGGCCTTCAACCTTTATCTCGCCTCGACGGTCCACGTGTCCTTCGCGCACGACCGACGCGCGGCGCGCTGGGCCGACGACGAGGCGGCGCAGGCGGCCATGCGCGCCAAGGTGCCGCAGAACCTCGTCGAGCAGTTCGGCACGATCGAGGAGCGCCTCGGCGACGGCCGCACCTTCGTTCACGGCGACAGCTACAGCGTGTCCGACCCCTACCTCTTCACCTTCACCGGCTGGCTGCGCGAGCGCGGCATCGCCGACGAGACCCGCTTCCCCCGCGTCTTCGCCCATTACGACCGCGTGAAGGCCCGCCCGGCGGTGCAGCGCATCCTGGAGATCGAGGACGCGGGCTGAATTCGACCACGTCGTCCTGCCTCCCGCATTTTTCACCACTTCGTCATCCCGGGCCTGCCCAGGGATGACGAAGTGGAAGATGGGGTCGGAGCGGCTTTTCACCCGCCGCCCCGTTGTCCTCAGGCCCCGCCCAGCATCGCCTGCTGCCTTGCAAGCCGGCGTGCCCGCGCCTCGTCGGCGGGGCTCGCGACCTTCTTCAGCGCCGTCTGCGGGGCGGTGCGCCAGGGCGTGCCGGGGATGGTGACGACGCGGTTGCCGCGGAAGTCGGCTTCCGAGCGGATCAGCCCGCGCTCGGCCATGAAGGACAGGATGAAGCGTCCGCGCGAGGGCGAGTGGCTGCCATAGGCCTGGGCGAGCGCGGCGTCGGACGGACAGTCCGCCCCGTCGCGCGCGGCACGCAGGATCATGGCGTAGACGCCCTGCATGTCCTCGGGCAGGTCGATGCCGCGGGCGAGCGCGTTCTCCCATTCCGGATCGTCCCCGGCCGCGCCCGACAGCCCGGCCCGCGCCATGGCGAGGCGGCGGCGGAAGGCGGCCATGTCGGTCTCGACCCCGCGCAGGCGCTTCAAGCGGCAGTGGACGAGGAAGTCCTGGTAGAGCACCGGCACGGGCCGGAAGGCGGCGTCGGGGTCCGCCAGCATGTCGGCGAAGATCGCGTCGACGATGGCCGCCCGCTCCTCGGGGCCGCGCGGGTCGTCGTCGACCTCCGGCTCGGCGGTCGGCGCCGCGACGCGGGACAGGATGTCGCCCGTCGAGGCGGAGGGGCGCTCGGGCGGGCGGTAGGCGGGCTCCTCGTCGACGCCGGGCGGAGCCATGATGAGGTCGGCCATGTCCTGCGGCGCGAGTTCGGGCAAGGGCATCAGCGTCGGGCGGCCCGAGCGCCCGGCCGTCTCGACGGGGCCGATGCGGATCGGCATCGGGCGGCGCGACAAAGCGGGGCCGAGCGCCACGAATTCGCCGGTCTTGAGGTCGCGGAACTGCTCGGCGCCGCGCCGGTCGATGCCGAGGAGATCGGCGGCCCGCGCCATGTCGATGTCGAGGAAGGTGCGGCCCATCAGGAAGTTCGAGGCCTCGGCCGCGACGTTCTTGGCGAGCTTGGCGAGGCGCTGCGTGGCGATGATGCCGGCGAGCCCGCGCTTTCGGCCGCGGCACATGAGATTGCTCATCGCGCCGAGCGAGGCGCGGCGCGCCTCGTCGGAATGCTCGCCGGCCATGGCGGGGGCGAAGAGGTGCGCCTCGTCGACCGCGACGAGCATCGGGTACCAGTGCGCCCGGTCGGCGTCGAAGAGACCGTTCAGGAAGTGCGCCGCGATCATCATCTGCGCCTCGGCATCGTGGCCCTCGAGGTCGAGGACGACAGAGGCCCGGTGCTTGCGGATGCGCTGGGCGATGCGGGCGAGCTCGTTGGGCGTGCGGTTGCCGTCGACGACGACGTGGCCGTACTTGTCGGCGAGCGTCACGAAGTCGCCCTCGGGGTCGATGATCGCCTGCTGCACCTGTCCGGCGCTGCGCTCCAGGAGGCGGCGCAGGAGGTGCGACTTGCCCGAGCCCGAATTGCCCTGGACGAGAAGGCGCGTCGACAGGAGCTCTTCCAGGTCGAGATGGGCCGGCCCGCCTTTTTCCGCAAATCCGAGATCGACGGCAAAGGTCATGGGGGCTCCTCGAAGACGTGTCATGCGAATGAGGCGCGGCGGCCCGATGCCGGACCGCCGCGCGCCACGAGATTAACACGCAGGGTTACCCGGACGTTTCCACGACCGGCCCTCTATCCACAGATTCGGCGCCCGACAGGAAACGGGCCGCCGGATCGCCCCGGCGGCCCGTTCCGCTTCAGTCGAAGCCGGTCAGTCGTTGAGGTCGACGTTGCGCCGGTCGCGCACGAAGATCACGCCGATCACGACGGTGATGAGAGCGAAGACGATCGGGTACCAGAGGCCGGCATAGATGTCGCCGGTCGAGGCCACGATCGCAAAGGAGGTCGCCGGCAGAAGCCCGCCGAACCAGCCGTTGCCGATGTGGTAGGGCAAGGACATGGCGGTGTAGCGGATGCGCGTCGGGAAGAACTCGACGAGCGCCGCGGCGATCGGCCCGTAGACGATGGTGACGTAGAGCACCATCACGAAGAGGATCGCGATGGCTTTCAGCGCCTGCGCGTTGCCGAGCGCCGAGAAGAAGCCGTCGACCTTGACCCGGGCCGCGTCGTCGGCGGCCGGGTAGCCGGCGGCGACCGCCGCCGGGCCGATGCGGGTGGCGAAGGTCTCGTCCTTGCCGTCCGGACCGGTGCCGGCCGAGGTTTCGATCGGCACGGCGGTTCCGTTCACCGTGACCGTGGTCGGCGCCCCCGCCGCGGCCGGGGCGAAGGTGTAGCGTAGCGCCTGCTGCGAGAGCGTGCGGCGCACGACGTCGCAGGGCTGCGTGAAGGTGCGGATGCCGACGGGGTCGAACAGCGAGCCGCAGGTGGCCGGATCGCCCGAGACCTGGATGTCGACGGTCTCGATCGCCTGCGCATAGGTCGGGTTGGCGGTCGCCGTCAGTCCCTGGAACAGCGGGAAGTAGGTGGCCGCCGCGATCAGGCAGCCGGCGAGGATCACCGGCTTGCGGCCGATCCGATCCGACAGCGCGCCGAACACCAGGAAGAACGGCGTGCCGAGGATCAGCGCCCAGGCGATGAGGACGTTGGCGGTGAGCAGGTCGACCTTCAGGATGCTCTGGAGGAAGAACAGTGCGTAGAACTGGCCCGTGTACCAGACCACCGCCTGACCGACCACGAGGCCGAACAGGGCGATGAGGACGATGCGGGCGTTCTTCCACTGGCCGAAGGCCTCGCCGAGCGGCGCCTTCGACTGCGTGCCCTCCGCCTTCATCTTCTGGAAGGCCGGCGACTCGTTCATCTGCATGCGGATATAGATCGAGATCGCGAGAAGGATGATCGAGCCGAGGAAGGGCAGGCGCCAGCCGCCTTCGAGCCCGAAGAACAGCGGGAAGCTCGTGGTGAAGGCCTCCTCGCCCATGTTGATGCGCAGCGTCACGATGACGGCGAGCGACAGGAGAAGGCCGAGCGTCGCCGTGGTCTGGATCCAGGCGGTGTAGAAGCCGCGCCGGCCGCGGGGCGAGTGCTCGGCGACGTAGACCGCCGCGCCGCCGTATTCGCCGCCGAGCGCGAGGCCCTGCGCCATGCGCAGCACGATCAGCGCGACGGGAGCGACCCAGCCGATCTGCTCGTAGCTCGGAAGGAGGCCGACCAGGAAGGTGGAGGCGCCCATGATCACGATGGTGACGAGGAAGGTGTACTTGCGCCCGACGAGATCGCCGAGCCGGCCGAAGACCAGCGCGCCGAAGGGGCGGACCAGGAAGCCGGCCGCGAAGGCGAGCAGCGCGAAGATCGCCTGCGTCGCCGGCGGAAAGGCGGAGAAGAATTGCTTGCCGATGATGACGGCGAGCGTGCCGTACAGATAGAAGTCGTACCATTCGAAGATGGTGCCGAGCGAGGATGCGAGGATGACCTTGCGCTCCTCGCGCGTCATCGGTCGCTTCGCTTCCGGCGCGAGCGTGCCGGCGGTCTCGTAGCGTGACACTGTGGTCTGTCTCCCTCCCTGCCGTTCCCGATGCTTCGCGAACGGATGCGCCGCACCCTCCCCGGCGCGACTCAGGCAAGCTACGCAATCGTCAAGCGATCACAAACGAAAAATTAAGCCTCCCCTAGGTTATCCCGCCCCTCTTTCGGAGGAGGCGACCCGGACGCTCCCGCGGCGCGGTGGCCGATCCACCAAGTCGCACGCAACCATCCGCCGCCTGGCGCATTCTTCCAAGCAACGAGACAAGGAGAGCGAAGATGATCCGTGGGATCCTGAAGGCCGTGTTCCTGGGTTGGGTGACGAAGAAGATCGCTCAGCGCGCCGAGCGTCGTCAGCCGCAGCAGGCCGGCGCCCGTCGCTACTGACGCACAGCTCCGCAGAGCCCGCGTCGCGTATCGGGCGCTCGGGTGAAACAGGGTCGGCATCCCGCGAGGGGGCCGGCCCTTTTCGCGTTCCGGGCGCGGCGGCGAATCGCCGGCGCGACGGATTGACTTGGGTCCGCGCCCGGCGCATATGCCGCTCCATGATCGCGCGCGCCAAAACCCTCATTACCGCCTGACGTCTTCGCCCCGCTTGTCTCCCCCGGGGCGGAGCACAAGCGCGCGGCATTCGGGCCGAAGGGGAGCCGCCAAGGATCGGACTTCCCCATGGGTTACAGGATCGCCGTCGTCGGCGCGACCGGCAATGTCGGGCGCGAAATGCTCTCCATCCTCGACGAGCGCGGCTTCCCCGCCGACGAGGTCGTGGCGCTCGCCTCGCGCCGCTCGCAGGGCACCGAGGTTTCGTTCGGCGACAAGACGCTGAAGGTGAAGTCCCTCGACAGCTACGACTTTTCCGGTACCGACATCTGCCTGATGTCGGCGGGCGGCTCGATCGCCAAGGAGTGGTCGCCGCGGATCGGCGCGCAAGGCTGCGTCGTGATCGACAACTCCTCGGCCTGGCGCTACGACGCCGACGTTCCCCTGATCGTGCCGGAAGTGAACGCCGACGCGGTCGCGGGCTTCACGCGCAAGAACATCATCGCCAACCCGAACTGCTCGACGGCCCAGCTCGTCGTGGCGCTGAAGCCCCTCCACGACGCCGCCACCATCAAGCGCGTGGTCGTCTCGACCTACCAGTCGGTCTCGGGCGCCGGCAAGGAAGGCATGGACGAGCTCTTCACCCAGTCGCGCGCCGTCTTCGTCGCCGACGAGGTGGAGCGCAAGAAGTTCACCAAGCGCATCGCCTTCAACGTCATTCCCCACATCGACGTCTTCATGGAGGACGGCCAGACGAAGGAAGAGTGGAAGGTCATGGCCGAGACCAAGAAGATCCTCGACCCGAAGATCAAGGTCACCTGCACGGCCGTGCGCGTGCCCGTCTTCATCGGCCATTCGGAAGCCGTCAACATCGAGTTCGAGAAGCCGATCACGGCGGACGAGGCCCGCGCCATCCTGCGCGAGGCGCCGGGCTGCCTCGTGATCGACAAGCGCGAGGACGGCGGCTACGTCACGCCGATCGAGTCGGCCGGCGAGGACGCGACCTACATCAGCCGCATCCGCGAGGACCAGACGCTGGAGAACGGCCTCAACATCTGGGTCGTCGCCGACAACCTGCGCAAGGGCGCCGCCCTCAACGCCGTCCAGATCGCCGAACTCCTCGTCAATCGCGGCCTCCTCGCCAAGAAGCGGGCGGCCTGATCCGCCTCGCCGGGGAGGCCGGCCTCCCCGGCATGTGCCTCGCGTCGAGCGGGCCGGCGCGTCGCGCCACCCTACTCGGCCGGAAAGCGCTCGAAGGCCGGCAGTTCGCCGAAGCGGGCGAACCAGGCCGCCGCCTCGGCGGTCTGGATGCGGGCCTGCGGCGGCAGGGCGTCGGGATCGTCGAGCGTCGCGAACTGGATATCGATCTGGTCGGGGAACACCGCCTCGTTGACGAAGAACAGACCCGTCCCGCAGGTGCCGCAGAACTGCCGGAACGTGCCGGGCGAGGACTCGTAGGTGACGGGCGTCCCCTCGATCGCGACGCGCTCGCGGGGAAACAGCGCCCAGCCGACCATCGGCGCGCCGGCCGAGCGGCGACAGTCGGCGCAGTGGCAGAGCGCGCTGTGCGCCGGCTGCCCGTCCACGCGATAGCGGATCGCTCCGCAGCGGCACCCACCCGTGTGCGTCATGACCGTTCTCCTTTTGTTCGGAGATTGAGCGATTCGCTGCCTGCGCGCAAGTCTCACCGTACGCGATCGCGCCGCGGCAGCGGCAGCGGCAGCGGCAGCGGCAGCGGCAGCGGCAGCGGCTACCCGCCCTTCACGGCGCCGCGTGGTCGCGCCCGTTGAAGCCGCGAACTTTGTCGCCCACCGCCGCGTCGGCGCACCCCGTGCCGCGGCCCGCCGCTCGCGGCGGGGAAGGCTTCCTTGTCTCGGCGTCGAGGATCGTCGCGACGGACGCCGCCTGCCAACCGTCCGTTGCACCCGCGCACCATCACCGCGGCAAAAGCGCGGCGGCGCCGACCTCCGCCACGCTCGCGCCACGGATCGCCGCCCAACCCTCGCACCAGCCTCCGGTGGTTCGGTGCCGCCGGGACGTGATCACAAGCCGGGCCGGGGGAACGGCCGGGCGGGGGAACGAGCGATTCGAACCATGACCAAGACCACCACCGGCCTCATCTGCGCGGCGCTGAGCCTCGGCCTTCTCGCCGGCTGCACGACGGACCCCTATACGGGCGAAGGCCGCCTCTCGAACACGGCCGGCGGCGTCGGCATCGGCGCGGGCGTCGGGGCGCTCGGCGGCTATCTCGTCGGCCGGGCGGCCGGCGTCGACGAGGGCAACGCGGCGCTGATCGGCGCGGGCATCGGCGCGCTCGGCGGCGGCGCCATCGGCACCTACATGGACCGGCAGGAGGATGCGCTGCGTCGCACGCTGCAGGGCTCCGGCGTTTCCGTGACGCGCGTCGGCGACCGCATCATCCTCAACATGCCCTCCAACATCACCTTCCCGACCGACGGCGACCGCATCCTGCCGGGCTTCGAGCAGACGCTGCAAGCCGTGGCGCTGGTGTTCCTGGAATACCGCGACAGCATCATCAACATCGACGGCCACACCGATTCCCAAGGGTCGGACAGCTACAACCTCGCGCTCTCGCAGCGCCGGGCCGGGGCGGTGGCGCAGTACCTGGCGAGCCGCGGCATCTCGGGCTCGCGCCTCAACGACCGCGGCTTCGGCGAGAGCCGGCCGATCGCCTCCAACGCGACGGAAGCGGGGCGCGCCCAGAACCGCCGCGTCGAGATCGCCATCTCGCCGCTGCGCGGCGGCTGAGCGCCGCGCGCCCGGGCTCGAAACGAAGAACGGCCCCTTTCGGGGCCGTTCGCATATTCGGTCAATGGCGCTCGCTTCAGCGCGTGTTGCGGCCGACCACGGCGCCGGCGGTGCCGCCGACGAGGGCCCCCGCCACCGCGCCGCCCGAGCCACCGAGCGCGTCGCCCACCACCGCGCCGCCGGTGCCGCCGATCAGCGCGCCGCCCACCGTGCGCTCCGTCGTGGAGCAGCCGGCGAAGGCCATGCAGGACAGGGCGATGGCCGCCGCGGTCGTCTTCGTTCTCGACATCGATCAGTCTCCTCTCGGCCGGCCCGTCAGGGCCTGGCCTTCGTCCGCTTCATGAGCAAGGAAACTGGCGCAGCGATCGGGCGCGCCAAGCGCCCGGCGCGGTATTGATCAGTTTTGCGGAGAATCAGGGAACCTGACGCACCGCGCCCTTGGCCGCGCTCGTGGTCATGGCGGCGTAGGCGCGCAGCGCCGTCGTCACCTTGCGCTTGCGCGGGGCCGCCGGCTTCCAGTTGTCGCCGCCTTCCGTCTTCGCGGCCCGGCGCGCGGCGAGGACCGCGTCGTCGACGGCGAGGCGGATCGAGCGGTTGGGGATGTCGATCTCGATCGGATCGCCCTCTTCCGCCAGCGCGATGAGGCCGCCCTCCGCCGCTTCCGGCGAGACGTGGCCGATCGACAAGCCCGAGGAGCCGCCGGAGAAGCGCCCGTCGGTGACGAGGGCGCAGGCCTTGCCCAGGCCCTTCGACTTCAGGTAGCTCGTCGGGTAGAGCATCTCCTGCATGCCGGGACCCCCGCGCGGGCCCTCGTAGCGGATCAGGACGACGTCGCCCGGCTCGACCGTGTTGCCGAGGATGCCCTTCACCGCGTCGTCCTGGCTCTCGAAGATCCGCGCCTTGCCGTGGAAGACGAGGATCGACTCGTCGACGCCCGCCGTCTTCACGATGCAGCCGTCCTCGGCGAGGTTGCCGTAGAGGACCGCGAGGCCGCCGTCGCGCGAGTAGGCGTGCTCCAGGTCGCGGATGACGCCCGCCTCGCGGTCGAGGTCGAGGGCGTCGAAGCGGCGCTCCTGGGAAAAGGCGACCTGCGTCGGGACGCCGCCGGGAGCCGCGCGGAAGAAGTCGTGGACGCGCCGGCTCTCGGTGCGCTTGACGTCCCAGCGATCGAGCGCGCTCGCCAGCGATTCCGAATGCACCGAGCCGACGCTCGTGTCGATGAGGCCGGCGCGGTCGAGCTCGCCGAGGATTCCGAAGATGCCGCCGGCCCGATGGACGTCCTCCATGTGGACGTTGGCCACCGCCGGCGCGACCTTGCAGAGCACCGGCACGCGCCGCGACAGGCGGTCGATGTCGGCCATGGTGAAGTCGATCTCCGCCTCATGGGCGGCGGCGAGGAGATGCAGCACCGTGTTGGTCGAACCGCCCATGGCGATGTCGAGCGTCATGGCGTTCTCGAAGGCGGCGAAGCTCGCGATCGAGCGCGGCAGGACGGAATAGTCGTCCTCCTCGTAGTGGCGACGGGCGAGGTCGACCACGAGGTGGCCGGCCTCGACGAACAGGCGCTCGCGGTCGGCGTGGGTCGCGAGCGTCGAGCCGTTGCCCGGCAGCGACAGGCCGAGCGCCTCGGTCAGGCAGTTCATGGAATTCGCCGTGAACATGCCTGAGCACGAGCCGCAGGTCGGGCAGGCCGAGCGCTCGATGATCTTGACGTCCTCGTCCGAGATGCGGTCGTCGGCCGCCGCGATCATCGCGTCGACGAGGTCGAGCTTCTTTTCCGTCTGGTCCGGCCAGACCACCTTGCCGGCCTCCATCGGTCCGCCCGAGACGAACACGGCCGGGATGTTGAGGCGCATCGCCGCCATCAGCATGCCGGGGGTGATCTTGTCGCAGTTGGAGATGCAGACCATGGCGTCGGCGCAGTGCGCGTTGACCATGTATTCGACGCTGTCGGCGATCAGCTCGCGGCTCGGCAGCGAGTAGAGCATGCCGTCGTGGCCCATCGCGATGCCGTCGTCGACGGCGATCGTGTTGAACTCCTTGGCGACGCCGCCGGCCTTCTCGATCTCGCGTGCGACGAGCTGGCCGAGGTCCTTCAGGTGGACGTGGCCGGGCACGAACTGGGTAAAGGAGTTCACCACCGCGATGATCGGCTTGCCGAAATCGCTGTCCTTCATGCCCGTGGCGCGCCAAAGGCCGCGCGCGCCCGCCATGTTGCGGCCGTGGGTGGTGGTGCGCGAGCGGTAGTGCGGCATGGGAGCGATCCCGTATGAAGGATGGACGACGGAAGGTATGCGCCTGCGCATAGACCCATCCGCCCCCGAACGGAAGCCCCTGACGGGGAAGCGATTTGCCCGGCCGCCGGCGCCCGCGATTGTCAGGGTTCCGGCCGGCTGGTAGTGCCGAACGGTTTTCGGGCGCGTCCTGGCCCGCTTTCAGCCCTTGCAGGAGCCGTAAGTTTTCGATGACGATCCGCGTCCACAAGAACGACCTTCCCGACATCGCCCGCTACACCGGCCCGGTCGCCATCGACACCGAGACGCTCGGCCTCGACACGCGCCGCGACCGGCTCTGCGTCGTACAGCTCTCGCCGGGCGACGGCACGGCCGACATCGTCCAGATCTCCAAGGGGCAGCGCGAGGCGCCCAACATCGCCAAGCTGCTCAAGGACGCCTCGAAGACGAAGATCTTCCACTACGCCCGCTTCGACGTCGCCACGCTCTTCCACACCTTCGGGGTCATGACGGACGGCATCTTCTGCACCAAGATCGCCTCCCGCCTGACGCGCACCTATACGGACCGGCACGGCCTCAAGGACCTCGCCCGCGAGCTGATCGGCGTGGATCTGTCCAAGCAGCAGCAGTCCTCGGACTGGGCGGCCGAGACGCTCTCGCCGGCGCAGATCGAGTACGCGGCCTCGGACGTCCTCTACCTCCACGACATCATGGGCGTCCTCTACAAGCGGCTCGACCGCGAGGACCGGATGGACCTCGCCAAGAGCTGCTTCTCGTTCCTGCCGACGCGGGTCCGCCTCGATCTCCTCGGCTGGGAGAACGAGGACATCTTCTCGCATTCGATCTGATGCGCGGTCGCCGCGGGCGGAGCCAAACCCGCCCGCGGCGCGTTCCGGCCTCCCGATGAAGGAGGCACGATCATCATGGCCAAGACCAACAAGCTCGCCGAGTTCAGCTTCGAGCCGAGCGCGGACGCGCAGAGCGCCCAGATCCACATCAAGGACGACAAGGGCGCCACGCTGGAGCTGACGGCCACCCGCGAGCAGCTCGAGCTCCTCGCCGACAGCCTGGACGAGTTCCTCGCCGACACCGAGGACGCCGACGAGATCGAGGGCGGCGACGAAGACGAGGACGAGGCCTTCGACGAGGACGACGACGAGAGCGCCGATGCGGACGGAGCCGAAACGGGCGAGCAGCAGCGCTCGCCCAGCCGGCGCTGATGCCGACGCCCACACCCGATCGAAGCAGCCGGGACCGCGGAGCGCCGGAATGACCACACCCGAGAAGCCCATGTCCGACGTTTCGCCGGCGGACGCGCAGAACACCCATCAGGGCCGCCCGACCGGCATCGAGCGGGGCGCCCCGCCCCGTCCGAAGACGGACGAAGCCGCGGCGGACGCGGATCTCGCCGACAAGGCCAGCGTGCCGAAAGGCGGCGTCGGCTACGAGAGCTGACGCAAGGAAACCAGCGTTGTCGCGGCGGTCATCGAGCCGCTGCGGCAGCGAACCTTCCGAATGGTTAGCGCGCCGAGAACCCGCGCAAGCCGTTCTCTCGTCTTGGCTTTACACGAACGACCACGACGCCGGCCCATCTCTTACCCGCCCTGCCGCAGAGGAATGCGACGGATCGCTCGAATTGGAGCGAATCAATTGGGCGGCGATTCAACGGCCTCAGGCACAGTCCTTCCGTGGAAGCAACCACGAAGGATGGGGACAACCGATGGCCGCCGTGACCCGCAACGAGATCGCCGAGAAGAGCTTCGTCATCCGGGAGGAGCGCTCCTTCCACAGCCGGGCCCGGGCCGACCGCGACGCCGGCCTCTGGATGGCCGGCCGCATGGGCTTGGACGCGGCCGCGGCCGAGGATTTCGCCGCCGCCGCGGTCGAGGTCGGCGTGCGGGTTCCCGGCGGACGCGGCGGCTTCGACCATCTCGCGGCCTATCTCGGCCAAGCCGGCATCAACATCGAGGAGCTACGCACCCGCTACGCCCTCGTCATGGCCTCGGCCGAACTCTCCGACGCCGCCCTGGCGCACGCCGACAGCGTCGAGGCTCGGAAAAATCCTGCATGAACTCGGAACCATCGACGCCATCCGGCGTTCGGTGGCCGATTCCAGCCGCTCGGGCTTCAGCCGAGCCGGCCGGTTCTCCACGCCCCATGACGCGCAGCCTGTGACACCATGACGATCCAAGACGAACTCACCCGCCGCGACTGGGACGCGCTCAAGGACATCGGGCGCGGCCTCGTGCCCGAGGGCGCCTATGCCACCCACCTCGACCGCCTCGTCCGCCTGGAGATGGCCGCAACCAACGACGGGCGGCTTCACCTGACCGAACTCGGTCGCCGCGCCGTGGTGCGCGGCTCGCCCGCCTTGTGGTCGCTGACCGCCTGATACGCGTCGGGCGGATCCGGCCGTCACAAAGGTTTCACACGAGCTATACCAATTCTTTCAGACTCCTGGTCGAGGTTTCCGGCACCCATCGCAAGCAGCCGGGCACCCCGTGAGCACGACCGGAGACAAGCGTCGACATCTTCGCAGCACCTATTACGGCGCTGTCGGCACCCTGCTTTGCCTGATCGCGGTTTGCCTTCCGGCCGCCGCCATGGCGGGCGGGCAAGCGGCCTGGATCCTTGCGGCGGCGATTCTCGCCGGCTTGTCGCTGCTTCTTCTCGGCCGGATGCGCCGACACTTCCTCGCCTCGCTCCACGCGGAAGCCGAGCGCTCGCGCATCGCCGTGCGCGACACGCAGGCCGACGAGGTCACCGGGGCGCTGACGCGGCGGGCCTTCTTCCGGGCCGCCGAGACGGCGCTCGCGGCCCGCGGCGGGCGCGAGGGGAACGGCGCGCTGCTCCTTCTCGACATGGACCACTTCAAGCAGATCAACGACGCGCACGGCCACGACATGGGCGACGCCGCGTTGCGGCATCTGGCGGCGGCGGTGGAACAGACCGCGCCGGACGCCGTGTTCGGGCGCCTGGGCGGCGACGAGTTCGCACTTCTCGCCCGCGGCGAGGCGGCCGGCGATCCGCTGCGCCTCGCGCGCTGCCTCCTCGCCGAACTCGGACGACCGATGCAGTTCCACGGCCGCCACCTGCGCCTGTCGGCCTCGATCGGCGTCGCCGCGCTCGACGGAACGCTGGACGAGATGGTCGGCCGCGCCGATCTCGCCTTGTACGAGAGCAAGCGTGCCGGCCGCGCCCGGGCGACGCTGTTCGACGCCGAGATGCTGCGCGAGCGCCGGCAGCAGCGCTTCATCGAGCGGGACCTGCGGGCGGCGATCCTGCTCAACGAGCTGGAGCTGGCTTATCAGCCGATCGTCACCGGCGACGGGACGCTTCACGCCTGCGAGGCGCTGGTGCGCTGGCGGCACACGGCCCGCGGCCTCATCCCGCCGTCCGAATTCATCCCCGTGGCGGAGCGCTCGCTGCTCATCGACGCGCTCGGCGCCTGGGTGCTGAAGCGGGCCTGCAGCGACGCGGCGGAGGTCGCGCGCCTGCCGGTCGGCGTCAACTTCTCGGCCGCGCAGTTCCGCCGCGACGACGTCGTCGCCCTGGTGGAGCGCACCTTGCAGGAAACCGGCCTTGAGCCGCAGCGGCTCGTCATCGAGGTCACCGAAACGCTCGCCATGGACGCCCTGCCGGCGGTGCGCGCGCGGGTCGAGGCGCTGCGCGCCCGCGGCGTGCGCATCTCGCTCGACGATTTCGGGGCCGGCCACTGCGGCTTCTCGAACCTGTGCTCCTTCCCGTTCAACTCGGTGAAGATCGACCGCAGCTTCGTGTCGCGCCTCGGCTCCTCGGAAGCCGACGACGCCGTGGTGTCGGCGCTCGGGCGCATCGGCCGGGTGCTCGGCATGGCGGTGGTGGCGGAAGGCATCGAGACGCCGACGCAGCTCGCCCTGTCGCGCGCCGCCGGCTGCAACCTGTTCCAGGGCTACCACATCGCCCGGCCGCAGCCCTGGTCCGTCATCCGCCGCGACTGGATCGGCGCCGGCGCGGCGCCGATCCTCGCCGGCGCTGCCTGAGCCCCGTCAGCGCGCGGGCTCTTTCGGCGCCTCGCCGTGGCGCGGACCGGAAGTCGGCCCCGCGCTCTCGACGCGCCCCGCCGCGATGTCGCGGCGTCCTTCGTCCTGCAGATCGGCATCGCCGGTGATCTCGGCGACGAGTTCCTTCGCCGCGCCCTTCATCCTCTTGCCGAGGCCGGAAACCGGATTGCTCGTCATGTCGCTCTCCCTGTTCGGCAGGGAACGCGCGGACGGGGCTCGAAGTTCGCCCCGTCCGGTTCCGGCTCAGGACAGTTCGGCCGAGCTCGTTTCCGTCGCGCGGCAGACCGCCTGGTCGAGCTCGCGGGCACCGTAGGGCTTCGACAGGACGATCGCGCCCTCGGCGTCCGGCACGCTGGCGTCGCCGGTGGCGAAGACGACGCCGATGCCCGGCTTCACCGTCCGGGCCTTTCGGGCGAGCTGCGGCCCTGACATGCCCGGCAGGTTGACGTCGGTGACGAGCACGTCGATCGGGGCCGTTTCGAGCGCGACCAGCGCGTCCTCGGCGCTCGCCGCCTCGACGACGACGTGGCCGGCGTCCTGCAGCATGTCGGCCGAGTTGGCGCGGATCAGCTCGTCGTCCTCGACGAGAAGCACGGTGCGCGGCGTGAAGGATCGGCGCGCCGGTGCCGGGGCGTCCTCGGCCTCGTCCACCGTCGGCAGGGTCTCGTCGCTGATCGGGGGCGCGGCCGCGACGCGGCGGCGCTGCGCCTCGTTGGCGAGGACGTGACGGATCTTCCGGGCGAGAGCCTCGCGCGTATAGGGCTTCGACAGGAGGTCGACGCCCGGGTCGAGGCGCCCGCCATGGACGATCGAGTTCTCGGTGTAGCCGGAGGTGAACAGCACCGCGAGGCCGGGAATGCGCTCCTTGGCCTTGCGGGCGAGCTCCGGGCTCTTCAGCGTGCCGGGCATGACGACGTCGGTGAAGAGGAGGTCGATCGGCACACCGCTCTCGACGACGCTGAGCGCCGACTGCGCGTCGACCGCCTTGAGGACGCGGTAGCCGAGGTCGCGCAGCATCTCGACCACGGTCTCGCGCACCTCGGCGTCGTCCTCGACCACCAGAACCGTCTCGGCGCCGCCCACGACCGGCAGGTCGGCGATGCGCACCTCGACGTCCTCGGCCTCGAGGGCGCGCGGCAGGTAGAGGCGGATGGTCGTGCCGTGCCCGACCTCGGAATAGATCTTCACGTGGCCGCCCGACTGCTTCACGAAGCCGTAGACCATGGACAGGCCGAGGCCCGAGCCCTTGCCCTCGGGTTTGGTGGAGAAGAAGGGCTCGAAGACCTTCTCCATCACCGCCGGGCTCATGCCGCTGCCCGTGTCGCTGACCGCGAGCATGACGTACTGGCCGGGCGACACGTCCACGTTGGCGCGGGCATAGGCGTCGTCGAGGCTGGCATTGCCGAGCTCGATCGTCAGCTTGCCCTGCCCCTCCATCGCGTCGCGCGCGTTGATCGCGAGGTTGAGGAGCGCGTTCTCGATCTGGGTCGGATCGATGAAGGTGTTCCAGAGGCCGCCGCCGAAGATCGTCTCGATCTCGATGCCCTCGCCGAGCGCGCGGCGCAGGAGGTCGTCCATGCCGCGCACGAAGCGGGTGACGTTGACGACCTTGGGCTCGAGCGCCTGGCGCCGGCCGAAGGCGAGAAGCTGCGAGGCGAGCTTGGCGCCGCGCGACACGCCAGCGAGCGCGTTGGCGATCCGCCGCTCGGCCCGCTCCTGGCCCGCAATGTCCTTCTGGAGGAGCTGGAGATTGCCGGACACGACCTGGAGAAGATTGTTGAAGTCGTGCGCGACGCCGCCGGTCAGCTTGCCGATCGTTTCGAGCTTCTGCGACTGGGCCAGCGCCGCCTCGGCCTGGCGCCGCTCGTCGATCGCCGCGACGACGCGCGCTTCCAGCGTTTCGTTGAGGGCGCGCAGCTGGTCCTCGGCCCGCTTGCGGTGGCGCACGCTGCGCTCCAGGTCCTCGGCGTGCCGCCGCAGGGCCTCCTCGGTGCGCGTGCGCTCGTCGACGTCGAAGACGAGGACGTGGATGCCCTCGACCATGCCCGAATGCGACAAGCGGGGGATGTAGCGGATCTCGGTGGCGCGCCGCCCGCCGTCGCGATGCGGCAGCCAGCCGTCGGAGGTGACGCTCTCGCCCTTCAGGGCCCGCTCCAGGAGGGGCAGGCGATCGGCATAGGCCTCCGCGCCGAGCACGTCGCGGGCATGGCGCCCGACGATCTCGGCCGGGTCGAGGCCGAACCAGGCCTCGTAGTAGCGGTTGGCGAAGCGGTAGACGTGGCCGTGGTCCAGAAAGGCGACGAGCACGGGCATGGCGTCGGTGATGATGCGCAGCTCCGCCTCGCTGCGGGCGAGCTCCCGCTGCGCCCGCACCCGGTCGGTGTTCTCCAGCACCGTGCAGAGCACGCCGCCGACGCGCCCGTCCACTTCGTGGATGGGCGTGTAGAAGAGGTCGAACATGACCGCCTCGGGCACGCCGTTGCGCATGAGCGTCATCGGCTGGTCGCGGAACGCCTGCACCGTGCCGCGGAAGCCCTCCTCCAGGACGCGGCGGTTCCAGTCCCAGATCTCGGGCCAGATGCCGGGCACGGTGCCGCCCAGCGCGCGCGGATGGTTGCCGCCGGCGATCGCGATGTAGCCGTCGTTGTAGATCATCACGTGGTCGGGTCCCCACATCAGGACCTTCGGGATCGGGGAGTTGACCAGCGTGTTGACTTCGAAGCGCAGGTGCGGCGACCAGCTCTCGATCGGGCCGAGCGACGTCTGGCTCCAATCGAGGCGGCGCACGAGCTCGCCGGTCTCGCCTCCGCCGATGGGCCAGGCGTGCCGGGAATCGATGAAGCTGTCCATGAACGTGCGGCCCTCGTGAGATCCGTCCGGCGGGCGCACCGATCCGGCATCTTCTCGAGAAGGCGCGTCGGCCGGGCGCCGCGGGCCGAGATGTCGGCCGTCCGGCTGCCAAGCTATGGTCATGCCACTTTCCCGTGTCAACCGTTCTGGCTGACCGACAAACCGCAGGCCGGCGAAGGGCTTGCGGGCAACGAGGCGGCGCTGGAGCCGTGGCGCGCTCCGCCCGCCGCCGGCCTCAGTGCCGGGTCGGCGCGTCGATCAGTTCGATGCCGGCCTCGCGTCCCTCGGAGCGCAGCACGTCGGCGATCTCCTCGCAGGACATGGCGACGCACAGGTTCCGGGCGAGGATCCGGGTTTCCGCCGCGACGTCCAGCGGCGCGCGGCGCCGATGGGCATGGGCGATCGCGTCGGCGATGCCGACGGCGACATCCAGATGGCGTTTCATCGTTTTCGCTCCCAAGGAGCGCGCCGCTACGCAAGGACATGGGCGCCGCGCCACGTTATCTCGTGTTGGCTTCGTCTCGTCTCGTCGCCTGCCGGGCCTCCTCCGGCCCGGACGCCCGTCGTTGCGAACCGGCAGCGCCGACAGGGAACCACGCCCCGCCCTTCGCCTGCAAGATCGTGCGACGACGGCGCTAGGCGTCTTGCGCGTCGTTCGCGGGATCGGGCATGCCGCGCCGAAGCTGCTCGACGATCGCCAGGAGGCGGATGGCGTCGTAGGCCTCCTGCTTGTTCAAGCCGACGAGCGACCGGTTCCGAATGGTGACCGGCTCGTCCTTGCTCAGATCGATCACCGACCAGGACCCGTCGTCCTCGTCGCGAAGGGCATAGTAACTCTGGGGCAAACCCGTCCCCCGGCACGCGATGAGCTAGTTTTGGGGCAGCGGCGGATCGACGCAATAGCGACAACTTGCCTGCGCCCGCATTTGCTGCGCGGCGAACAACCGCCGCCGTCGGCTGAGCGGGTGGCCGGAACCGGTGCGGCGCCCTCGGTCGCCGCGCCCGATCGCCGGCCGCCCGAGGCTGGTCAGGGCGTCTCGCCCAGGGTCTCGTCGGCGCTCGCGTCAGGGTCCTCATCCGAGGGCCGGCTGTCCGGCTCCACCGAAAGTCCCGCCTCCGGTCTATCGCCGGCCGGCGCGATGTTCGGATCCGCCTCGCCCCGATTTTGGGTCGAGGGATCGACCGGCTGACGGTCGACCGTGCCGATGCCGCCGCCATGTGCCGCTTCGTCGAGATGCGGCTTCTTCGGGTCGCTCATGCCTTGATCGTCCTCGCTGCGGAACGGGCCGCGGCTCACGCCGTCTGCCCGCCCTCTTCCTCCTCGAAGGTGACGGCGACGTCGGCCTTGGCGGACAGGCGGACCTTGTCGCCCTCGACGTCGGCGACGAGGCCGACATCGATGAAGTGGTGGTGGCCCTTGTGGGCGCCCTCGCCGCTGTCCCGCTTGGTCAGCTTGATCCGGCCGCCCTCGACGCGGTCCACCGTGCCGACATGCACGCCGTCCGCACCGATGACCTCCATATGCTCCCTGATCGCGCTGGCATCCGCCATGGGGATCTCCTTCCCGTTCGTGATTTCGCCGATCGGCTCAGGCCAGCAACAAGCGAACCGCCGATTGGATGCATGGAGCGAACCGGAGGCGCGCCGGCGCGTTGAGGCGGACGACCGGAACACTGGACAAGCGGAGCGCGGACGGATGAGGCACATCGCAACGGCGCTCGTCGCGCTTCTTCTCGCAGCGGGAGCGACCACGGCCATGGCGCAGGATCTGACGGGACTGAGATGGGAGAAGCGCGTGCTCGCGCTCTTCGACGCCGAAGGGTCGGACAGGATCGAGCGTCAGGCGGCCGCCCTCTTGGCGGAGCGCGAGGCGCTCGCCGAGCGCGACATGGTGGTGTTCGCGGTGGTCGGCGAGGAGATCAGGCCGATTTACGGCACCCCGCCGGCGGACAGCGCGGCGCAGCTGCGCCAGCGCCTCGGAGCGGGATCCGACGGGTTCGAGGCCGTCCTGATCGGCAAGGACGGCGGCGTGAAGCACCGCAGCCGCTCGCCGCTCGCCCTTCAGGAGCTGGAAGCGATCGTCGACGCCATGCCGATGCGCCGGGCGGGCGGCTGAACCGCCTCGCCCGAGCGCAGTGGCGTCGTCAGGCCGAAGCGGCCTTGCGGCGCCCGCCGCCACGACGCTTGGGCTCCGGCGCCTTGCCGCTCTCCTCGGCCTCGACCGGCGTCGCCGCCTCGTTTGCGGCGTCGGCACCGCGCGCCGCCTCGACGTCGGCCTCGTTGGACGCGTCCGGGCTTCCGGCCGCCGCGTCGTCCGTGGCCGCCTCGGCGGCGCGCTTGCGCCCGAGGCCCATGGACAAGGCGAGCTGCGAGCGCGCGTCGGCATAGTTCGGCGCGACCATCGGATAGGACGCGTTGAGGTTCCAGCGCTGACGGTAGTCGTCCGGCGTCAGCTGGTGATGGGTGAGGATATGGCGCTTGAGCGACTTGAAGCTCTTTCCGCAATCCAGGCAGACGATGTGGTCGGGCGTCACCGACTTCTTGATCGAGACGGCAGGCGTCGGCGGCTCGGGTTCGGCGACCTTCTCCGGCGGCTTGCCCAGCGAGTTCAGGGCGGCACGCACCATTTCGATCAGGCCCGGCAGCTCCGCCGGGGGAATCTGATTGTTGCTGACATAGGCGGCGACGATTTCGGCTGCGTAGGTGTCGGGGTCGGGCGTCGGCCCGATCTCGCTGTTGATGGACATGAAAAGCGCTTTCGGAGTTGAAAAGGTGGTGCCGGACGCTTCGCCCGGCGCAGAAATAGCGGCTCGATGGCCAAGAATAGAGCACCCCCCGATTTCGTCACGCGATCGGCGCGAAAAGAACGAAGGATATCGGTCGCAGCGAATCGAAGAACGCAGACTTATTCTAGAGCATAGGGCACCCTTGGCGCGCAACGTTGTTTCGCCGCTCCGATACGGCAGGTCGCGCCGCCCCGACTTGTTGCAGCCAAACGACAACGCCGCGAAGGCCGGGCGGCGAGGCTGCGAAAGGCGTTGGTGCGCGGGACGCAAAGCCTGTAGAAGGAAACTCAATTTGAACGGTCACGGGGAACGCCGGTCATGATGTGGGTCCGCATGAGCTGCCTTGTGGCGCTGTCGACGGTGGCTGGATGCGAGAGCATCGCGGTCTCCCCTGCCCTGTTCGGCGGCGCGGACAGCGGCTTCGGCTACGCGCAGGCCCCGTTGATGCCGCGGGTGCCCGAGGCCGCCGGCGCCGTCGCGCCGGCCGCAGCGTCTGCGGCGCCCATCGCGCCGACCGCTCCCGGTGCCCGGGCCGTGATCCTGCCCGTCGTGCCCGATCCGGTGGAGGTCGCCAACCTTCCCGTCTACGACCATCGCAAGGATCCTTACGTCACCTCGGTCCTGATGGCGCCGGTCTCCACCTCGACCCTGAGCGAGGTCGGTGGCCCGCGCACGGAGGACGGGCGCCCGATCCTGCCGCCGTTCCGAGCCCCCAGCGTGATCGAGATCGGCTCGGTGCGCTCCGGGCTCGCGGCGAGCGCCGCGCAGGACTGAGGGGGATCCGGGTCTCCCCGGGCCGCCCGCCCGGCGTTCGGGCGCCGGTTACCTAAAATTTTCCTCGCGAGCCTCGATGCGGACGCCCTCGTTCGCATCTATCGCGGCATGAGCGCCCCCCGCCGCGTCGAACCGCGGCGCGCAAGGGTGCGCCGGTCGCGGTTCTGGCCACGGAGACGGGGATGGCGGAAACGGGTTGCAGCGGTCCTGCCGCGTCGCGCGGATCGGCCGCGTGAGCCTTCCCGTCGCCGGCGAGCGGCCGCTCGCCTCGTTGAAGCAGGTCGCGGCGGCGCGGGCCGGGGCCCCGGCCCTCCTCGGCCTCCTCGCGCTCGTGGCCGCCCTGCCCCTCGCGGCGGTCGAGATCCCGCCCTTCTTCGATTATCTCAACCACCTGTCGCGCGCCCACGTCATCGCCGAGCTCGACACCTCCCCGACCTTTCGGGACTGGTTCGAGCCGGCGACCTTCCTGATCCCGAACGTCGGCGCCGATCTCGCGCTCCTCGCGCTGCAGACGTTCACCGACACGCTGACGGCCGGGCGCCTCCTTCTTCTCGCCATCGCCTGGGGAACGCTCGGGGGCGCCGTCGCGCTCGGGCGCGCCGCTTCGGGCCGCATGTCGCCCTGGCCGGCCTTCGTCGCCCTCGTTCTCTTCAACGAGATGCTGCACTGGGGCTTTCTCAACTACGCCCTCGGCCTCGCGCTGCTTCTGTGGGGCCTCGCCGCGTGGCTCGTCCTGGCCCCGCGCTCGCGGCGGGCGCAGATCGCGGCGGGCTGCGTCTTCGCGCTCCTGATCTTCTTCTCCCATCTCGTCGCCTTCGGCCTCTTCGTCATCGCCGTCGCGGCCATCGAGCTCGAAGCCGTTCTCGCCGAGCGGCGGCGCCGCGGCGGCGCCCTCCTGCCTCTCCTTCGCGCACGGTTTTCGGCCGCCCTCATCGCCGCCGCGCCCCTCGCGCTCTTCGCGATCGGCAGTCCGTCGAACGGCCTGCCGCCGGCGCCCGCCTTCAACGTCTCGCCCTTCGAGAAGCTCGCGCCCTTCACCCGCCTCCTGTCCTCGGGCAACCCGGTCCTCGACGCCGCCGTGCTCCTCGGGACCGCCGCGTTCCTCGCGGTTCTCCTCGCATTCCGGCGCATCCGGCTCGACCGGCGGCTCGGCTTCGCGGCAACCGCGCTGTTTCTCGCCCAGATGGCGATGCCCTATTCGGCCATGCACTCCTTCTTCGTCGACAACCGCGTGGCGACGGCGACGGTGCTCGTGCTCCTGTCGGGCCTCGCGACGCGGAAGGGGGCGCCGAGCAACACCGAACGCCTCGGCTGGAGCGCGCTCGCGCTGCTTCTCGCGCTGCGCAGCGCCGCGCTCGTGCAGGGCTGGAGCGCCGCCGAGGCCGAACTTCGCGAGGCGAGAGCCGCCTTCGAAGCCCTGCCGCGCGGCAGTCTCCTGATCGGCGCGACGCCCACCCCCTTCGAATACGGCACCGGCTGGTTCGCCACGCGCAGCCGCAACCCGCCCCACGAGCACACGGCCTCTCTCGCCACGATCGAGCGCGAGGCGGTCGTTCCCGCGATCTTCGCCAAGCCGCGCCAGAACCCGCTCGTCTTCGAGCCGCCGACGGCGATGATCAAGCGCATGTCGCTCGGGCCCATCCCGCGCCTGCGCTCGGGCCGCGACTTCGCCGCGCTGTCGCAGCGCCTGCGGGCGGCGCGGGCCGAGATGGACGCCGCCGGCTACGCCGCCCAGCCGATCCTCGTCTTCGCCTCCGACCTCGCCTGCGCCGACTGGCCGCCGGGCTACGGCTTCCGGCCGCTCGCCTGCGGAAGCTTCTTCTCGATCGCCGCCTTCCGCCCGAACGGCAGCTTCGTGCCGATCCCCCGCAGCGAAGGCTAGCCCGAGCCCGCCTCGATCCGCCCTCGCCCCGTCCCAGCCCTCCAGCCGCAGGAACAGCATGGATCCCTCCCCGTCCTCTCCCGCGCCGCGTGGTCGCGCCCGCCACGGCATGGCCTGCATGGTGGGCCTCGCGCTTCTTCTCGCCGGTGCCGCGCCCGCCGCGGCCGGCCCGCCCGTCCACATCGACGGACGCTCCACCGCCAAGGTTTGCCAGGTCCTCGGCGAGTTCGACCGGCAGATCGGCGCGCCCACCGTCAACGCCACGGAAAGCCAGGCGAAGTTCTGGGGCGCCGATCTCGGCACCTCCTTCGAGCACGACGGCCGGCTCTTCGTGCTCTTCGGCGACACGCACCCGGTGCCCGGCCTCATCGAGCGCCCGCGCGACGCCGACTCCATCGCCGTCAGCGACACGCGCGATCCCGAAAGCTGCCTGCGCCTCGAGTTCCTGAAGGACCCGGACGGCGGCTTCCGGCCGGTGACGATCCCCGGCGTCTATGCCGGCGCCTTCGCGGTGCCGACCGGCGGCTTCAGCTTGAACGGCGCGATGTACGTCCTCGTTTCCAGCGACACGCCGGAGCGGGGCCCCGCCGGGCGCTCGGTGCTTGCCCGCTCCGACGATTCCGGCTGGACCTTCCGGCCGCTCTTCGACCTGTCGCGCGACAAGCTCGTCAACGTCTCGCCCGTGGTCGAGCCGGAGGGGCGCGTCGCCGGCCTGCCCGAGCACCGGGGCGCCGGCATTCTCCTTTTCGGCACCAGCGGCTATCGCCGCTCGGACCCGCACCTCGCCTTTCTGCCGGCGGACGCGGTCGAGGACCGCTCGGCGCTGCGCTTCTTCGCCGGCATGGACCGGGCCGCGAACCGGCCGCGCTGGACCGCCGAGGAGGCCGAGGCCGTGCCGCTCTTCAACCACGGCTGCGTCGGCGAGTTCTCCGCCGCCTGGAACCCCTTCCTCGACAAGTGGCTGCTGCTCTACACCTGCGGTGCGCCGCGGGCCTCGACCTTCCTGCGCACGGCCGACGATCCCTGGGGTCCCTGGTCGCCGCCCGAGGTGCTGTTCGACCCGGCGCGCGACGAGGGCCAGTGCGGCTTCCTCAACCCCGTGCCGGTCGCCGATGCCGGCCGCCGCGGCTGCCCCGTGGTGTCCGATCCGCACACGCCCTTCAATCCGGGCGAATCCTATGGCCCCTACGTGATCAACCGCTTCACGCAGGGCGAGCGGGGGCGCTGGTCGACCATCTACTACCTCATGTCGACCTGGAATCCCTATACGGTGGTCCTGATGCGCTCGACGCTCCATGTCGGCGCGGAAGGGCAGGCCGCCCTCGCCCCGCCGCCTCCGCCACCCCGACCACCCGCCCGCCCGCAGCCTTTCCAGACCGGACGTCCGTGACTTCGTGAGTTTTCCCGCTTCGCCAGTTCCTGCCGCCGGCTCGCGTTCCGCCGGCGCCTCGCTCCTGCCCTCGATCGGGGGCGGCGACACCGCCCGCCCGCTCCGCCCGCCGATGCCGGCCGAAAGCCGGCTCGACCGCCTGCTCGTGCCCGGCGCCCTCGCGCTCGCCGTTCTCGTCGCGGGCCTGCCTCTCATGCTCGTCGAGACGCCGCCCTTCTTCGACTATCCCAACCACCTCGCCAGGGTCGACGCCATCGCCCGGCTCGGCTCGGACCCGCTCCTCTCGGCGAACTTCCGGCTTTCGAGCTTTCTTCTGCCCAACGTCCTGTCGGACCTCGTCCTTCTCGCCTTCCAGGCGATCGCCGGCCCTTATGCGGCGGGGCGCATGCTGGTCTTCCTCACGATCGCGCTGACGGTCGCGGGCGTCGCGCTTCTCGGGCGCGCGGCGCAGAAGCGCTGGAGTCCCTGGGCGATCCTCGCCGCGCTCTTCGCCACCAACGAGATGGTCTTCTGGGGCTTCCTCAACTACAATCTCGGCCTCGCCCTCCTGTTCTTCGGCCTCGCCCTCTGGCTGCATCTCGCCGAGCGGCCGGCCTGGCAGCGGCTCCTCGCCGGCGTCGCCGTCGGCCTCCTGATCTTCCTCGCACACCTCGTCGCCTTCGGGCTCTATGCCGTCGGCTGCGTCATGCTGGAGCTCGGCCGGGCCTGGCACCATCGGCAGGACAGCGTCGAGAGCGTGCTGCGGCGCCTCGCCGTCGCCGTGGCGCAGATCCTGCCCATCCTCGTCCTCCACCTCGCGGCGAGTCCGGCGAGCGGCCTGCCCATGGACATCCGCTTCGACATGAGCGCGTGGGGCAAGTTCTCGCCCTTCTTCCGCGTCCTGTCCTCCGGAAACCCGGAGGCCGACCGGGCGATGTTGCTCGCGGCGCTGGGCCTCGCCGCTCTCGGCCTCGTCCTGCGCCGCGCCCGGCTCGATCTCGGCCTGACGCTCGCCGCGCTCGCCTATGCCGGCCTCGTCCTCGTCCTCCCCTACGCGGCGCTCGGCTCCTTCTTCCTGGATTCGCGCATCGCGGCCGCCGTCGCGCTCACCGCGATCGCGGCCCTCGGTCCCGGCCGCCTCGGCCGTCCCGGCACGGCGATCGTCTGCCTTGTTCTTCTCGGCCTCGTCGGCTGGCGCAGCGCGGTTCTTTCCGCCGACTGGCGCGACCAGGCCTTCGGCATCGGCGACGCGCGCGCCGCCTTCGCCGTCCTGCCGGAGGGCGCGGTGCTCGCCAGCGCCTCGGCGCGGCCCTTCGAGCTCGGCGACTGGCGCGCCACGCGCTACAACAAGCCGACGCACGAGCACACCGCCGCCTATGCCATGATCGACCGGCACGTCCTCGTGCCCAACATCTACGCCAAGGCCGGCCAGAACCCGCTGGTCTTCACCCCGACCATCCCCGAGCTCCTGCCGCTCGCCGGCAACCCGATCCCGCGCATCGTCGGGGACGACGACCTGCGCCGCTTCGTCGGCGACGTCGCGCGCGTCGCGCGGGCGGCCGGCGAGGCGCGCCCACCCTTCGCCGGCGCCTACGCCGTCGTCTGGCACAGGCCCTGCACCTCCTGGCCGGCGGACCTGCCGGTCCGCTTCACCGCCTGCGGACGCGACTTCGCCATCGTCGAGGTGCCGGCCGACGCGGTCGACGCCATCGCCCAGACCGCCCCGAACACGACCTCACGATGACGGAGCCCCGATTCCACCCGATGCCGGTCAACAGGCCCCTTCTCGCCGGCGCGGCGGCGCTGCTCCTCGCTCTGGCCGTCTGGAGCCTGTCGCGCGCCCTGCCGACGCCGGGCCTCCTCGACTTCGGCTCCTTCGTCGCGTCCGGCCGGGCCGCATCCGAGGGGCTCGACCCCTACGGCATCTATCCCCTGACCTTCCACGTCGTCCTGCCGGGCTTCGAATCCTGGAACCCGAACCTCAATCCGCCCGCCGCCCTGCCGCTCTTCCAGGCCTTCGACTGGTTCGAGCCGCACCAGGCCTTCCGCCACTGGTGGAGCCTGTCGGTCGCGGCCTACGCGCTCGGCATCGCGCTTCTCGCCCGCGCCTACCGCCCGAAGGACTGGCTCCTGCCGGTCCTTTGGGCCGTCGCGCTCGCCGGGCTCTGGGACACGCTGGTGCTCGGCCAGATCTACCTGCCGCTGGCGCTGGCGGGCTTTCTCGGCTGGCTCTGCCTCGACCGGAACCGGCCGATCCTCGCCGGCCTCGCGATCGCCCTGGTCGTTTCGATCAAGCCGAACTTTCTCGTCTGGCCGGCGCTCCTGTTTCTCGCCGGCCACTGGCGCGCGCCGGTCGCGATGGGCGTCGCGGCGCTCGGCCTCGCGCTCCTGCCGGTCCTCCTCTACGGGCCGGAGGTCTATCTTCAATGGGCGCAGCTGGTGGCGAGCGACGCCGAGCGCGCCCGCTTCCTCACCAACGCCTCGCTCGCCGGCATCCTGGAGCGCCTCGGCCTGTCGGGCATCGTTCCGATGGCGGTCAACCTCGCCATCCTCGCCGGCCTCGCGCTCTGGGCCTTTCTCAGGAAGCCGAGCGTTCTCCACGCCAGCGCCGTCGGCCTCGCCGGCTCGCTCGTCGCCTCGCCCCTGGCCTGGGTCCACTACGCGCTCCTGCTCGTGCCAGTCTTCTTCGCCGGCCCGCTCAACCCCTGGCTCCTCTTCGCCGCCCTCGCCTTCCTCGTGCCGGTCCCGGCGGTGCTCACCCTCATGAACGCCGACCCCGCCCTCCAGGCGAGCCTCGGCTCCGTCTACGGCTGGGCGGCGCTGGCCTGCCTGATCGGCACGCTCACGATGGGAGATCGTTGGAAAGGCGACGAGAAGCGAACAACCTCCCCGCGCTGAACAGGCCGGCCGATCTCCGCCGTCGGCTTCCCAATTTCGTCATCCCGGCTCAAGGGCGGGATGACGAAGCGGAAAAGGCGGAGGGGCGGGGAGGAACGAGGCGTGGCGGAATGCGACGCGCGTCCTCGCCTCAGATCAGGCTGAGGAAGGCCGCCAGCACCAGCCCGAGCGCCAGCCCGGCGGCGACCTCCTGCGGTTTGTGGCCCATGCGCTCGCGCAGGCGCGCGATCTCCGCGTCCTCGGGGTGGAGGCGCTTGAAGTGGCCGACATGGCGGCCGATGCGCTGGCGAAGGTCCATCGCGTCGATGATCACGATGACGGCGAGGGTCAGCGCCACGGAAAAGGCGGGCGTGCCGAAGCCCTCCTTCAGGCCGATCAGCCAGAAGGTCGTCGCGACGATCGTGGTGTGGGTGCTCACCGCCCCGCCGAGGCCGATCCGCCCGAAGGCGGCGGAGCGGTCGGCCACGCTGTTGATGGCGAACTTCAGGCTGCCGGCGGCGAGGTAGCCGAGGAGCGGGGCGAGCGGATAGGCGAGGTCCAAGGCGACGGGCCTCCTGATTCGTGACGGTCGAGCGAGGGGATCAGATCGACAGGCGCTTGAACAGGACTTCCGGGACCGACTTGATGATCGTCATGATCAGCCGCCAGAAGGCGGGATAATAGATCTCGTTGCGCCCCTTGTTCGCGGCCTTGAGGCAGGCCTTCGCCGCCCCTTGCGGGGACGCCACGAGAAACAGGCCGGGCTGGCCCCAGGTCATCGCCGTGTCGAGGAAGCCGGGCTTCACCGTCAGCACGCTCACCCCGTCCGGCTGAAGGCGCGAGCGCCAGCCGCCGAGAAAGGCGTGGAGCCCCGCCTTGGCCGAGCCGTAGACGAAGTTGAGCCGCCGCCCCCGATCGCCCGCGACCGAGCCGAGCACCACGACCCTTCCCCCCTTCTGGGCGCGCAAGCCCGGCTCCAGGCGCGTGGCGACCGACACGAAGGACAGGTAGTTCACCTCGACGATCTGCCGGGCGATCGAGAAGTCGGCGATCGCCTCGTCCTGGTTGCGCATGGTACCGGCGGCGAAGAAGACGTTGAGGCGCTTGCGCGCCGCGAAGCGCCAGACGTCACCCACGAAGGCGTCGTGATCGTCGAAGGCCGTGGCGTCCCAGTGCATGGCTTCAGTCCGCCGCCCGGTGTGCACGGCGATGTCGGCGGCGCTCGCCTCGATGTCCTCGAGGTCCCGCGCGGCCAGCACGATGTCGGCGCCGGCCTTGGCCGCTTCCATGGCGAAGGCGCGCCCGACCGAGGAGCTCGCGCCGATGACGACCCAGACGTCGCCCGTGTCTCCCGTCTCGCCCACGCCCGTCACGCGTCGCTCCGGATGCCGAGCCGCCGCGACAGGTCCGAGCCCAGGCGCCGGTCGGGATCGACGCGGTCGAGCACCGCCCGGAACCGGGGCAGCTCGGGATACATCATGCGGAACCCTTGCGCCGACAGGGCGGCGTCCTTGGCGAGGTAGATGCGCCCGCCGTGATCGAGAACGATGCGCTCCAGCCGCGCCATCAGGTCGAGCGTGCCGTCGCGGCGGGGAAAGTCGAGCGCCAGCGTGAAGCCCGGCCGCGGGAAGGACAGCATGCCCCGCCCCGCCTCGCCCAGCGACTTCAGCACCGCGAGGAAGGAGGCCGATCGCGCCTCGCCGATCACCTCCAGGAGCTTGCGCAGGCCCGCCTCCGCCTCCTCGTAGGGCAGGACGCACTGGAACTGGAAGAAGCCGCGCTTGCCGTACATCCGGTTCCAGTCGCCAAGCGCGTCGAGCGGGTAGAGGAAGGTCGGAAAATCGACGGTCCGCTCGCGGCCATCGGCCGGAATGCGGCGGTAGTAGAGCGCGTTGAAGAGGCCGACCGAGGCCGGGTTCAGGACCACGCCCGGCAGGTCGACGGGCAGGCGCTTCGCCCGTTTCGGCCTGCCCCGCTCGAAGCCGGACAGGGCATGGTTGGCCGCCTCGACGACGCCGCGCCCGAGGCTCGGCCCGGAGGCGAGCGCGTCGATCCAGGCGACGGAATAGGTGTCGCGCCCATGCGTCTCGACGAGCCGCTCCATCATGGCGGCAAGGTTCGGCGCGCGCGCCTCGCGCACCACGACGTTGGAGGAGGTGACCTTCGTCAGCCGCAGCGCGAGCCGCGTGACGATGCCGGTGAGGCCGAGGCCGCCGACGGTGGCGTCGAAGAGCTCGGCGTCGCTGTCCGGCGAAACGCGCCGCACCTCGCCGGAGGGCAGCGCCAGGTCGAACCATTCGACGTGGCTGCCGAAGCTGCCGGCGCTCCAATGGTTCTTGCCGTGGACGTCGTTGGCGAGCGCCCCACCCATGGTCGCGAAGGCCGTGCCGGGCGACACGGGCGCGACGAAGCCGCGGTGGAGAAAGGTCTCGGCGAGGTCCTTGAAGGTGACCCCGGGCTCGCAGACAAGGAGGCCCGTCGCCTCGTCGAAGGCGAGCATGCGGTCGAGCCGACCGGTCAGCATCGTGCGCCCGCCGTCGTTCAGGGCGACGTCGCCGTAGGAGCGGCCGGCGCCGTAGGCGATGAGGCCCTCCCCGCCCGGCTCGTTGAAGGCGGTCTCGATCTCGCCGCGACGCTCGGCGCGCGCGGCCTGGGTCCGGGCCGTCGAAGTGCGGCCCCAGCCCGTCAGGGCGACGTCCTTCCACTTCATCGGGCCGCGGCCCTCGCCTGGCGAAGCGCGGCGGGCATGACGGCGAAGCCGAGCCCGACGGCGAACCAGAGGGTCGTCACGCGGCTGACCACCGTCGCAGGGATCGCGATCGACATCGGGACCCCGGCGATGGCGAGAAGCGCCAGCATGGTGCCTTCCGTGCCGCCAAGCCCTCCGGGAACCAGCGTCAGCGCGCCGACGAGCATGCCGGCGGTAAAGACGAGGACGCAGAAGAACAGGCCGACCTCCGCGCCCAGCGCGTGGAGCGTGAGGTAGAGCGCGAAGCATTCCGCCGCCCAACCGATCACGGCGAGGACCAGCGTGGAGAGCGCGAGCTTCGGGGTGAACAGTGCCGCCGTGTCGCGCGCGGCCTTGCGGGCGCGGCCGAACAGGCGCGGCCAGCGGCCGAAGAGGCGGTAGCCGTGGTAGACGGCGCTGGCCGCCGAGCGCGGCCAGAGCGCCAGCACCACCATCACCGAGGTCGCAGCGGCCGCGACCGCCAGGAGCCAGGGCTGCGCCGTCGAGGCCGACAGGCCGACGAGGAGCAGGAGCCCGACGGCGCCCATGTCGCTGATCCGGTCGGCGACGAGGAGCGGCAGGGTGCGATCGTAGCGGTGCCCCTCGACGCGCTCCATCAGCCAGAGCCGGAAGGCCTCGCCCACGCGCCCCGGCGTCGTCGTCATGGCGAAGCCCGCGACGTAGGTCATCGCCGACTGCTTCAAGGTGGGCTCGAGCCCGAGATGGCGGGCATACAGGTGCCAGCGCAGGATGCGCAGGCCGTAGTTGAGGAGCGACAGGGCCAGGAGGCTCGCCAGGAGGCCGAGCGAGATGCGGGACAGCTGCGCCCAGATCTCCGCCCCGCCCGCCGCCACGGCGGCAACCGCCGCGAGCGCGACGAAGCCCACCACGGAGGCGATGACGGCGAATTCGGTCTGCCGGGCGCTCGGCAGTGTCAGGCTGGTCATCGACGCGGTCACATGTAGATCAGGAGCGAGAAGGCGAGCGTCCACAGCGCCATGCAGACGATCAGGAACCTGTCGGACAGAACGATCATGGTCGGCGCCCCCGAGCGCTCCTCGACGAGCGCGATCTGAAGATAGCGCAGGATGCCGGCGAGGACGAACGGAACCGTGAAGTAGAGCTGCTCGCTGTTGAGCCGGGCCGCGACCTCCGAATCCGTCGTGTACATGATGTAGGCGACGAGGAGCGCGCCGAGCACCACCGAGATCGCCGCGTCGAGGAAGGGCTTGGTGTAGCCCGCCAGCGCCTGCCGGTGCCCGGTGCCGAGCGAGCGGGCGAGATCGTCGCGGCGCTTGGCGAGCGCCAGGAACAAGGCCACGAGCCCCGTGCACATGATGATCCAGACGCTCGGCTCGACGTCGATCAGCTCCGCCCCGGCGAAGACGCGCAGGATGAAGCCGAAGGTGATCGTCAGGACGTCGACGATCGACACGTCCTTGAGGCCGCTGGAATAAGCGACGTTGACGAGGAAGTAGACGGCCGCGAGCCCGCCGAAGATCGGGTCGAGCCAGGTCGCCCAGGCGAGACCGCCGCCGAGCGTCAGGGCGAAGAGCCACAGCGCCTCGTTGGGCGAGACCGCGCCGCTGGCGATCGGGCGCGCCCGCTTCACCGGATGGCGCCGGTCGGCCTCGCGGTCCATGTAGTCGTTGAGGATGTAGACGGCGCTCGCCACGAGGCAGAAGGCCATGACGCCGGCCGCGACCCGAAGCACGTTGTCGAAGCCGAGGGCGTCGGGCGTGAAGAACAGCGGCGCCGCCACGAAGGCGTTCTTGACCCACTGGTGCGGGCGCAGCAGTCGGATCGGCGCCGGAAGGCTCTCGATCCGCCGCTTCAGGCCCAGCGAGGGAAGGCGCCGGCGTGGAAGCACGCGATCGAGATCGATGCCGGAAGTTTCAGTCATTCTGCGCGTCCGCCTGTCAAAGGATTACCCTTGCCGCCCCCGTGCGGGACGACGCTCGACTTGCCCTGCCCTATCCCTTGCCCCGGCGCGTTGTGGCAGCGTCCGAGACATCCCTTCGCGGAGCGCCGAGGGCGAGCTTGCCGCCCCCGGAATCGTTTCGTCGACCTCGACCCGTATCCGCCGCAGCGGAGGGGGGTCGGACCGGCAACCCGGCTCTCCGGCCGGCGTCAGCGCGGCCGCGGGAGCGAGGACGCCGTCAGGCTCCCCCGCATCGATCCTGCGGGAAGACCGGAACGTTCGGCGGACGGTTCGGGGACGGCATCGTCGCGGCGAGGGGACGAGGATCCCGGTTCGCACCACGCAGAACGCCCACCGGTTTCGGCCGAAAAGACAGCACAGCCAGCCTCGTCGTTCGGCAACCGGAAGGTTACCGCGATCGAAGGGTCAAATGGGTCGAAAACACCGGAGTTCCGTCACATTCGCAGAAAATCTTAATCATATTTACGTGGCCGACGCACATTGGCAGGGTGCAGCCGCCATCCTACGGGCTCCCGGGACGCGCCCGTCTCACCCCCTGCCGGCGCGGGTCTCGAGCTCCGCCTCCAGGGCGCAAAGGTCGAGCGCCAGGGCGATGCGGAAGGTGTCCGCGTCGGCTTCCGACATCTGCGCGGCGGCCGTGCGGGCGAGCCGGTCGTAGAGCACGGCGCGGGCTTCCGCATCGCTCGGCACGGGCTCCGCCCGCCGCCCGAGCGCGGCGAATGCGCGATCGAGCCGCCGGCCGAGGCGGCGCTCGATCTCGGCGCTCGAAAGCTCCGCCGGCGCGGCCCCGCCGTCCGCGTCCCCGCAGCCGCCGCCCGCGGCCGTAAAGCGCCGCAGCGCCGCCTCCATCGTCCTCAGGCCGTCCCCGTTCTCGCTCTGCGCGGCCATGTCCGGCTCCCGTTTCAGTCGGCGTAGAGGGCCGCCGCGTCGCGCTTCAGCGCGGCGCGCGAATCGTCGCGGAAGTACATCATGTGGCCGCCCTCGTAGGTCGAGAGCCGGATCGGCTCGGCGCCCGCGAGCGTCGGCAGCTGCCGCAGGAGATAGGCCGAGACGGTGTAGGGCGTGATGAGGTCGGAATAGCCGTGCGCGACGAGGACGCCCATCGCCGGGTTCAGCGCGCGTCCCGCCTGGAGGTCGTCGAGGACGCCGGCATAGCCCTGGCGGCTCGGGGAGGTCCCGTAGTCCCAGTCGCGGCCGAGCTCGCGGTTGAGGAGGCGGTAGCTGATGTCGGTGCGATAGCCCAGCTCGTTGCGCGCGTAATCCACGAAGGCGGCGGTCAGCGCCGGGACGCTCCGGTCGAGAACCGCGTCGGGACCAACGGGAAAGGCCGATTCCGGCGCGATGTCGGGACTCGCCAGCGTGCCGTCATAGGGGCTCAGCACCTCGCCTGCGCCGCGCTCGCGCTCCTTGGCGAAGACGTCCGGCGTCAGCCGGGCGAAGCGGCGCCGGACCACCTCCTCGGGCAGGCCGGTCAGCCGCGCCACCTCGCCGCTCGCGCGGTCCCTCCCGAATTCGAGCCCGCTCGCCAGCGCTTCGAGATAGGGGCCGAGCGCGTAGGCCTCGGCCTCCGCCACCCCGCGCCGCAGCGCGTCGCCGCTCACCCCCTGCCGCTCGAGGTTCGCCGCCGCGAGCGCGGGCAGCGTCAGCGCGTAGGTCAGCGGCTGGTACTCGTCGCCGTAGACGAAGGAGAATTCGAGCGCCGGCGAGATCATGACGATGCCGCTCGGGCGGATGCCGACGTCCTCCTGCAGGGTGCGGGCGAGAAGCGCGGCGCGAAAGCCGCCATAGCTCTCGCCGGCCAGGAAGACCGGCGATCCCGTGCGGTCGTGGCTCTGCAGGAACAGGCGGATGAAGGCGCCCATCGCCGCGGCGTCCTGCTCGACGCCGAGGAAGTCGCGGATGGCCTTGCCCGGCGCCTCGCGGCTGTAGCCCGTTCCCACGGGATCGACGAAGACGAGGTCGGTCATGTCGAGCCAGGTGTCGGGATTGTCGCGAAGCCGCGCCGGCGGCGGGGCGAAGCCGCCGTCGGGCTCGGTGGCGAGGATGCGGGGGCCGAGCGCCCCGATGTGGAGATAGGCCGAGGCCGCGCCCGGCCCGCCGTTGAAGACGAAGGTGATCGGACGATCGCGCGCCCCCTCGCCGGCCGGCGGGTCGCGCCAATAGGCGGTGTAGAAGATTTCCGCCGTCACCTCGCCCGCGCCGCCGAGAAGCGAGAGCGTGCCGGCCTCCGCCTCGTAGGGGATGACGGTGCCCCCGACCGTCACGGAATGGCGGCTGCGCACGGGCGCCGGCAGGAGCGACAGGATGCCGCCGTTCGGCGCGGGCCGCTCGGCGGCGGGCGCCTCGGCCTCCGGCGCGGGCGAGGGCGCGGGCTCCTGCGCGCGGCCGGCGCTTGCGCCGGCGAGCAAGGACAGAGCGAGGAGCGCAGCGGCGCCCCGGCGGAGGGAAAGGCGGCGGGTCATGAGGGCGCGAGATAGGGCGACGGCGGCGCCCGGCGCCCTTGGACGGCTCAAGATGCCGCGAGGAACGATCCGGCGCACCCGGCGATTGTCGTTTCAAACGCGGCGCCGAACGACAAGCGGCGCGCCAACCAGGCAGGACGACCATGGACCCGAGGATCGACGACGACGAGGACCGCATCCGCGCCAAGGCGCACGAGCTTTGGGAAGCCGAGGGCCGGCCGGAGGGCAAGGCCGACCGGCACTGGGAAGAAGCCAAGGAAATCGTCGCCCTTCGGGACAGCTTCGGCTCGACCCTGCGCCCGCTCGAGGAAACGGTGGACGATCCCGTCGAGCCGGCCATCGCCTTCGAGAACCAGGGCGACGTACCGGGCCTCACCGATCTCGGCGAGGGGCCGCGCGGTCCGAACTGGACCTCGACCTACGACGCCGACGGCCAGGACACGAGCAGCCAGGACGACGCCCTCGACTCCGTGGCCGTCCAGTCGGCCAAGGTGCGCCGCGGCGCGGCCTCGAACCGCTGAAAGGAGCCGACATGCCCCGCCAGTTTCCCGAGCAGAGCGACCCGACCACCGCCGACAGCGGCAACTATGCCGACGAGGGCGAGCTGAGCCCGGCCGACCGCGCGCTTCTGGAAAGCGCCACCGCCGAGCTTGCCCGCGACCCCGCCGACCGCCAGCCCGGCACGATCGACGACGACGACGATCTGCGCATCGACGTCGGCACGCAGCCGGTGAGCGACGTCGAGGGCCTTCGCGAGACCTCGGGCTACGAGGAAACCGAGGACGGCCTCGACGACATCGCCGAGACCGTGCGCCGCGAGGCCGAGGACCGCCCGACCGGCGAGCCGGACGAAGACTTCGCCGCCTGAACGAGGGCGGCCCGGCGGATCGGCGGCCGTGTCACGGCCACCGGTCCGCCCTATCTTCCGGCACGCGCGCCCCGCCTGCCTGTTCGTCCGGAGCGCCGCTCCCGCTTCCATCCTGCGAGCCGCCCGGCCGTGACCCTTCTTGCCTCGCTCTTCGCCACGGCGCTCGCGCTCGCCGCCCTCTGCCTTCTCGGCCTCGTTCTCGTCACCCTCGTCGTCGCCCTGCGCGTGAGCCGCGCCCTGCCGCCGCGCGGCGGCTTCGTCGATCTCGGCTCGACGCGCCTTCATTACGTCGAAAAGGGCGAAGGCCCGGCGATCGTGATGATCCACGGTCTCGGCGGCCAGACCGGCAATTTCGAGCACTCTCTTCTGGATCGCCTGTCCGACTCCTTCCGCGTCGTTCTCGTCGACCGGCCGGGCTCCGGCTATTCCACCCGGCGTCCCGGCGAGATGGAAAGCATGTCCGCCCAGGCCGCGGCCATCGCGGCGCTGATCGACCGTCTCGGCCTGGAGCGCCCGCTGGTGGTCGGCCATTCGCTCGGCGGCGGCGTCGCGCTGGCGCTGGCGCTCGACCATCCTCGCGCGACGAGCGGCCTCGCGCTCCTGTCGCCGCTGACCCACATGCCGGACGAGGTGCCCAAGGCCCTCGCCAAGCTGGCGCTGCGCTCCGCGCTCGCGCGCCGCCTCGTCGCCTGGACGATCGCGACGCCGCTCGGACTTCGCGGCGGACGGCGCACCCTCGACATGGTCTTCGCTCCCGACGCCCCGCCCGAGGATTTCGGCCTCAAGGCGGGCGGGCTGATGGCGTTGCGTCCCGCGAGCTTCGTCGCCGCCTCTGCCGACCTCGTCGCGCTGGAATCGGAGCTGCCGCGCCTGATGGCGCGCTATGAGGAGCTTTCGGTGCCGGTCGCGATCCTGTTCGGCCGGGGCGACACGATCCTGGACCCCGAGATTCACGGCGAGCGGATGGTCGCCGCCCATCCGGCCACGCGGCTCGACCTCGTCGAAGGGGGGCACATGCTGCTCGTCTCGCAGCCCGACCTCGTCGCCGACTGGATCCGCGACTGCGCGGCGCGCTTCGCGCGAGAGCCGGCCACAGAACGTCTGGGAATGACGACGCAACGATCCGCGGTGGCCGGGACTTTTCCCTCGGACCTCATCGAAAGGAGCGCGCCATGACGGTCCCGTTCCCCTTCCGGAACTCCTATGCGAACCTGCCCGAGCGCTTCTTCGTGTCCGTGGCCCCGCGCGAGGTGCCCGCACCCCGCATCCTCAAGCTCAACCGCCCGCTCGCCGCCGAGCTCGGCCTCGACACGCAGGCCCTCGACAGCGTGCAGGGCGCCGAGATCCTCGCCGGCATGCGCGCGCCGGAGGGCGCGGCCTCGATCGCGCTCGCCTATGCCGGCCACCAGTTCGGCCATTTCGTGCCCCAGCTCGGCGACGGGCGCGCCCTTCTCCTCGGCGAGGTGGTGGACGTCCACGGGCGCCGCCGCGACCTCCAGCTCAAGGGCTCGGGCCCGACGCCCTTCTCGCGCGGTGCCGACGGGCGCGCGGCGCTCGGGCCGGTGCTTCGCGAATACGTCGTGTCCGAAGCGATGAACGCCCTCGGCGTGCCGACGACGCGCGCCCTCGCCGCCGTTCTCACCGGCGAAACGGTGGTGCGCGAAACGCTCCTGCCCGGCGCGGTGCTCACCCGCGTCGCGGCCAGCCACATCCGCGTCGGCACCTTCCAGTTCTTCGCGGCCCGCCGCGACGAGGAGGGCGTGCGCGCCCTTGCCGACTACGCCATCGAGCGCCACTACCCCGACGCCGCGAACGCCCCGAACCCCTACCGCGCCTTCCTGGACGCGGTCGCCGCGGCCCAGGCCGACCTCGTGTCGCGCTGGCTCCTTCTCGGCTTCATCCACGGCGTGATGAACACCGACAACACCGCCATTTCCGGCGAGACCATCGACTACGGCCCCTGCGCCTTCATGGACCACTACGACCCGATGGCGGTCTTCTCCTCCATCGACCGCCAGGGCCGCTACGCCTATGCCAACCAGCCGGCGATCGTGCAGTGGAACCTCGCCCGCCTCGCCGAATGCCTGCTGCCGCTCCTCGACGACGATCAGGAGAAGGCCGTCGCCTCCGCCAACGAGGCGCTCGCGCCGGTCCTGCCGCGCATCAACGGCAACTACCGCGCCGGCCTTCGCGCCAAGCTGGGCCTTGCCACCGAGCAGGACGGCGACGGCGACCTCGCCCACGACCTCCTCGACGTCATGGCGGCGAACCGCGCCGACTTCACCCTTCTCTTCCGCGGCCTCGCCGACGCCGCCGCCGACCCGGCCGCCGACGAGGCGGTGCGCACCCTCTTCGCCGACCCCGCCGCCTTCGACGGCTGGGCCAAGCGCTGGCGCGCCCGCCTCGCGCAGGAGCCGAACGTCGCCGGCGAGGCGCGCCGGGCCGCCATGCGCCGCGTCAGCCCCGCCTTCATCCCGCGCAACCACCGGGTCGAAGCCATGATCCGCGCCGCCGTCGACCGGCAGGACTTCGCCCCCTTCGAACAGCTCCTCGCCATCCTCGCCCGCCCCTTTGACGACCAGCCCGAGCACGCCGAATTCATGGCTCCGCCCCAGGAAGAGGAGCGCGTCCTCCAGACCTTCTGCGGGACCTGAGGCGAGCGGGCCGCAGCTTGGCTCCGCCGACCCTCATCCGCCTGCCGGCACGGTCTCCCGAAGCGGGAGAAGGGGGCTGCGCCTGTCTCGGAGGGGCATGGATCGCCCCTCCGACCGCATTTGCCGCATTGCAGCGCCTCGCGGCTCCCTTACCTCCCGCCCATGCACTCCGACACCGCCCTCGCCCCGCCGCCGATCGTTCCCGCCCGCACCGCCGGCATCCTCGCCGTGTCCGGCCTCGCAAAGTCCGTGCCGGCCGGGCGGCAGCTCTTCTCCGGGCTCGATCTCGCGGTCGCGCCGGGCGAGGTCGTCGCGATCGTCGGAGAGTCCGGCGTCGGCAAGTCGACGCTCCTCAACATCCTGGCCGGCCTCGACGAGGCCGACCGCGGCGAGGTGCGCATCGAGGGCGCGGCGATCGGGCCGCTCGACGAGGCCGGCCGCACGCGCCTGCGGCGCGAGCGCATCGGCTTCGTCTTTCAGGCCTTCCACATCCTGCCCTATCTCACCCTCGCCCAGAACGTCGCCCTGCCGCTCGCCCTCGTGTCCGCCGACCAGCCCCGCATCGAGGCGCGCGCGCTGGCCATGCTGGAAGCCGTCGGCCTGGGAGACCGCGGCGCCTCCTACGCCCGCGACCTGTCGGGCGGCGAGCTGCAGCGCGTCGCCATCGCCCGCGCCCTCGTCCACGAGCCGGCGCTGATCCTCGCCGACGAGCCGACCGGCAACCTCGATCCGGAGACCGCGGGCCGCGTCCTCGACCTCTTCGCCCGCGAGGTGCGCTCCGGCGACGCCGCCGCCGTGATCGTCACCCATTCGCGCGCCACCGCCGCCATCGCCGACCGCGTCCTCGTGCTGACCGCGGGCGGCCTTCGCCCGGCCGACGCGTGAGCGCCCTCCCCGCCGTCCCTCCGCCCTCGCGGGCCGGCCTCGTCTCGGCGCGCCTCGCGTTGCGCTGGCTCATCGCCGGCGAGTGGCGCGCCCATCCCGCGCGCTTCCTCCTGACCGCGGTCGCCATCGCGGTCGGCGTCGCGCTGGGCTTCGCGGTCCACCTCGTCAACGGCTCGGCCCTCGCCTCCTTCGAAGGGGCGGTGAGGAGCGTCAACGGCGCGGCCGACCTCCAGGTGCGCGCCGCGAGCAGCCTCGGCTTCGACGAAGCGCTCTACCCGGACGTCGCCCGCGCCGCCGGCGTCTCCGACGCGAGCCCGGTGGTGGTTCTCGACGCGCGGGCGGACGGCGCCGAGTTCACGCTTCTCGGCCTCGACGTCATCCGCGCCGCCCGCGTCAGCCCGAGCCTCGTCGGGCTCAACTCCAGCGGCCCCGACCGCAGCCGCGACTCGATCTTCTCCGCCGAAACGCTGTTCCTGTCGCGCGCCGCCCTCGCCGCAACCGGCCGGGCCGTCGGCGACACGCTGGAGGTCTCGGCCAACGGCCGCACCGTTCCCTTGCGCATCGCCGGCATCCTCGACGGCGTCGGTGAGGGTCAGGCGATCGGCACCATGGATATCGCCGCCGCGCAGTGGCGCTTCGATCGGCTCGGCCGGCTCGACCGCATCGACCTCGCCCTCGCCGACCGCCGCGCGGCCGAAAACGCCCTCACCCCGCTCCTGCCGCCCGGCGCGACGCTGTCCAGCGAGGACAGCGAGGCGACGCGCGGCGCCAACCTGTCGCGCGCCTACCGCATCAACCTCACCATGCTGGCGCTCGTCGCGCTTCTCACTGGCGGCTTCCTCGTCTTCTCCGCCCAGTCGCTCTCCGTCGCGCGGCGCCTGCGCGCCTTCGCGCTGGTGCGCACCCTCGGCCTGCCGCGGCGCGGCATCGTCGCGGCGGTGGCGCTGGAAGGGCTCCTCATCGGCGTTGTCGGGGGCGTCGTCGGCCTCCTCGCCGGCTGGAGCCTCGCCACCCTCGCGCTGCGCTGGTTCGGCGGGGATCTGGGCGCCGGCTACTTCTCCGGCGCGGCGACAAAGGTCGTCGTCTCGCCGCTCGCCGCCCTCGGCTTCTTCGGCCTCGGCCTCCTCTCCGCCCTTCTCGGCAGCGTGCTGCCCGCCCGCGCCGCCTCGCGTGCCGCGCCCGCCGCGGCCCTGAAGACCAGCGGCGACATGGCCGATCCGCGCAAGCCCGTGCCGTGGAAGCCCGCCGCCGCGCTTCTCGCCCTCGGCACGCTCGCCAGCTTCCTGCCCGCCCTGAACGGCGTGCCGGTCTTCGGCTATGCCGGCATGGCGCTGCTGCTCGCCGGGGGCGTCGCAGGCGTGCCCTGGCTCGCGCGGCGCCTCCTCGGACCGTTGGCGAGCGCCCGCATCCGCCGGCCCGCCGCGCTTCTCGCCGTGCGCCACGTCCACGGCGCGCCGGGCGAGGCGGCGACGGCGCTGTGCGGCATCGTCGCGAGCACCGCGCTGATGATCGCCATGGCCACCATGGTCACGAGCTTCCGCGTCGCCGTCGACGACTGGCTCGCGCAGGTCCTCGTCGCCGACGTCTACGTCCGGGCCGAAGGCGCCGGCGGCATCGACCCGGAGGCCCAAGCCTCGCTCGCCGCGGTGCCGGGCATCGCCCGCGTCGAGTTCAGCCGCCAGCTCCCTCTCTCGCTCGCACCCGACCGCCCGCCCGTGACGCTGCTCGCCCGGCCGATCGATCCGGCCCGCGAGGGCGGCCTTCTGGTCCTCGTCGAGGGTCCGGCGGAGGTGCCGGCCGGCACGACGCCGGTCTGGATCTCCGAGCCCGCCGCGCGGCTCTACGACTGGTCGCCCGGCACGGAGATCGCGCTGCCCCTCGGCGAGAACGCCCGCTTCGCGGTCGCCGGCGTCTGGCGCGACTATGCCCGCCAGTCCGGCGCCGTCATGCTCGACGAGGCGGATTATGCCCGCATCACCGGCGACGCGACGCGCGACGAGGCGGCGGTGACGCTGGCGCCGGGCGCGGATGCGGGCGCGGTCTCCGCCGCCCTCCTCGCCGCGGCGCCGCCGGGCTCCACGGTCGCGCGGCCGGCGGAGCTGCGGGCCTTCGCGCTCGACCTCTTCGACCGCTCCTTCTCCGTCACCTACGTGCTGGAGGCCGTCGCGATCCTCGTCGGCCTTGCCGGCGTCGCCGCGACCATGTCGGCGCAGACGGTGGCGCGGGTGCGCGAGTTCGGCATGCTGCGCCATCTCGGCCTGGAAAAGCGCACCATCACCGCCATGCTCGGCCTCGAAGGCGCGATCCTCGGCGGCGTCGGCGGCGTCGCGGGCGTCGCGCTCGGGGCCGTGCTCGCCCAGGTGCTGATCCACGTCATCAACCCGCAGAGCTTCAACTGGACCATGGACACGCGCTGGCCGATCGGCACCATCCTCGCCGTCGTCGCGGCGCTGGTGATGGCGGCCGCGCTCACCGCCATGGTCGCCGCCCGCCGCGCGACCGCGCCGCAAGCCGTCGCCGCCGTGCGCGAGGACTGGTGAGGACCCCGATGCGCTTCCTGATCTCGCTTCTCCTCCTGATCGCCCTGGCTCTTCCGGCCGGCGCGCAGGAGCGGGTGGCCTACCCAGCCGTCGAGCCCGGCCGCGTCTTCGCCTTTCCGGCCGACCACGGCGCCCATTCCGACTTCCGCACCGAATGGTGGTACGTCACGGGCTGGCTGAAGGCGCCGGACGGGCGCGATCTCGGCTTCCAGGTCACCTTCTTCCGCTCGCGGCCCGAAACCGACGAGGCGAACCCCAGCCGCTTCGCCCCCGGCCAGATCCTCTTCGCCCATGCCGGCCTGTCGGACCCGGAGACGGGCCGCCTCCTCCACGGCGAGCGCGCCGCCCGCGCCGGCTTCGGCCTCGCCGAGGCCTCGACCATGGACGCCGACGTCGTCCTCCAGGACTGGACCTTCAAGCGCCGCCCGGACGGCACCTTCGAGACCCGCGTCGAAACGCCCGACTTCGCCTTCGACTTCGCCTTCGCGCCGACGCAGGGCGAGTTCCTCCAGGGCGAGAACGGCTACAGCCGGAAGGGACCCAAGCCCGAGGAGGCGAGCCACTACTACTCCCTGCCCCACCTCCAGGTCTCCGGCACGCTGACCCGCGGCGGCGAGGCGCAGCCCGTCACCGGCGAGGCCTGGCTCGACCGCGAATGGTCCTCCTCCTACCTCGCGCCCGATGCCGCCGGCTGGGACTGGACCGGCCTCAACCTCGACGACGGCGGCGCCCTCATGGCCTTCCGCATCCGGGGCAAGAACGGCGGCACGCTGTGGGCCGGCGGCTCGCTGCGCCGCCCCGACGGCGAGATCGTCCGCTTCGCGCACGAGGACGTTTCGCTCGAGCCCGTGCGCACCTGGCGCTCGCCGGACACGAACGCCGAATATCCGGTCGAGCAGCTCCTCACCGTCCGCCTGCCCGAAGGCGAGCGGCGCTTTCCGATCGTGCCCCTCTTCGACGCGCAGGAACTCGACGGCCGCTCGGGCGGCCTGCCGGTTTATTGGGAAGGGGCGGTTCGCACGGAGGGCGGACGCGGCTATCTGGAGCTGACGGGCTACGTCGACCCGCTGGAGATGTGACACCAGTTGAGCCAGGGACATGAAGCAACCGTCGCTGTCGCCGTCGCCATCGTCGGCGGCGGGCCGGCCGGCCTGATGGCGGCGGAGGTGCTGTCGGCGGCGGGCCGAACGGTCACGGTCTACGAGCGCATGCCGACGCCGGGGCGCAAGTTCCTGCTCGCCGGCAAGTCCGGCCTCAACCTCACCCATGCCGAGCCCTTTGAGCGCTTCGCCGCCCGCTTCGGCGCGGCCTCGCCCGCCTTGCGCCCGGCGCTCGACGCCTTCACGCCGGACGATCTTCGCGCCTGGGCGGCCGACCTCGGCGTCGAAACGTTCGTCGGCTCCTCCGGCCGCGTCTTCCCGCGCGAGATGAAGGCCTCGCCGCTCCTGCGCGCCTGGCGCCGGCGCCTGGAGCATCGCGGCGTGCGCCTTCTCACCCGCCACCATTGGACCGGCTTCGACGGGGCGGCGCTGCGCTTCGAGACGCTGGAGGGCGAGATCCGCGTCGAGCCCGCCGCAACCCTCCTGGCGCTGGGCGGCGCGAGCTGGCCGCGCCTCGGCTCGGACGGCGCCTGGGCGCCCGTCCTCGAAGCGGACGGCCTTCCCGTCCGTCCGCTCCGGCCGGCCAATTGCGGCTTCGACGTCGCCTGGTCGGACGTGATGCGCGAGCGCTTCGCCGGCGAGCCGGTGAAGGCCGTGACGGTCCGCCTCGGCGACGGGCCGCCCCTCCCCGGCGAGTTCGTCGTCACCCGCCACGGCGTCGAGGGGAGCCTCGTCTACGCCGTCGCCGCCGAGCTGCGCGACCGCCTGGACGCGGGAGGGGCGGCGGCGCTCATCCTCGACCTCGCCCCCGGCCGGACCGAGGCGGCGCTCGCCAAGGCCCTCGCCCGCCAACCGGCCTCCGCGAGCTTCGCCAACCGCCTGCGCAAGGGCGCCGGCCTCACCGGCGTCAAGGCCGCGCTCCTGCGCGAGCTCGCGGGAGAAGACGAGCGCCGCGATGCTGCCCGCCTCGCCGCCCGCATCAAGGCGCTGGAGCTTCCCGTTCGTCGCCCGCGCCCGATCGCCGAGGCGATCTCCACCGCCGGCGGCCTCGCCTTCGACGCGCTCGACGCGCGCTTCATGGCGATCGACCGGCCCGGCCTGTTCCTGGCCGGCGAGATGCTCGACTGGGAAGCCCCGACCGGCGGCTATCTCCTCACCGCCTGCATGGCGACGGGCCGCGCCGCCGGTTTCGGCATCGATCGATGGCTGGCGGAGCGGTAGACCCTCAGCCGCCGCCGATACCCTCCTGGACGATGCCGGTGCCCTGGCAGTTCGAACACTCCGCATCGCCCTTGCGTCCCGTGCCCGAGCAGGCCGGGCAGATGTCCTCGCCGCTGCCGGGCGTGCCGGGGGCCGCCTCGTCGCCAGGCTTCAGAGGGGCCGCGCCGGTCTCGTTCTCGCCGTCGATCATGGGTCGTCTCCTTCGCGGTTGGTGTCGCTCCAACGCCCGAGCCGCCGCTTCGGCTGCAACCCTGGTCCCCCGCATCCCGTTGACGCCTCAAGGACGACGCCAAGGGGACAAGGATGCCATGACCGACGACACCCGCAAGCAACCGGCCGCCGACGCCGACAAGCCCGGTACCGCCGCCAAATCCCCGCCAGCCGGGCCGCACGCGCGGCCGGATCTGACCGATCCCGACAAGACGCCCGGCACCGGAAGCCTGCCCGATGCCGACAAGGACGAGGCGGACGCCAGCACCGGCTAAGCATTCCTCCGATCGGATCGGGGCGCCGCGCCATTGTCTTGCTGCGAGGCGCCCCTATCCACGATCCTTCATGCAAGAGGATCCTCGATCGATGGACATGAAAGCCGCCCCGACGGGGCCCGAGGCGGGCAACACGATGCGCGCGGCCGTGGTGACGGGGGCCGGCGCGATGCGCGTCGAAAACGCGCCCCTGCCGCAGCCCGGCCCGGGCGAGGTGCGCGTGCGCATGGAAGGCTGCGGCGTCTGTGCCTCCAACCTCGCGCCCTGGTCGGGGCCGGACTGGATGCAGTTCCCGACCGAGCCCGGCGGCCTCGGTCACGAGGGCTGGGGCACGGTGGATGCGCTCGGGCAAGGCGTCGAGGGCCTGGCGGTCGGCGACCGCGTCGCCACCCTCTTCTACAAGAGCTACGCCACCCACGACGTCGGCCCCGCCACCAACGCCGTGAAGCTCCCCGACGCGCTCGCCGGCACGCCTTTTCCCGGCGAGCCGCTGGGCTGCGCGATGAACATCCTCCGCCGATCCGAGATCAAGCCCGGCGACACGGTCGCGATCATCGGCATCGGCTTCCTCGGCGCGCTGCTGACGCGCCTCGCCTCGAACGCGGGAGCCCGCGTCATCGCGATCTCGCGGCGGGCCTTCTCGCTCGACGTCGCCAAGCAGATGGGTGCGGCCGAGACGATCGCGATGGACGATCACTGGCGGATCATCGAGGAGGTCAAGCGCCTGACCGACGACGCGCTCTGCCCGGTGACGATCGAGGCGATCGGCAAGCAGTGGCCGCTGGACCTCGCCGCCGAACTCACCGCCGAGCGCGGTCGCCTCGTGATCGCGGGCTATCACCAGGACGGCCCGCGTCAGGTCAACATGCAGATGTGGAACTGGCGCGGATTCGACGTCACCGTCGCCCACGAGCGCGACCCGGCCGTCTACATCAGGGGTATCCGGGAGGCCGTGGACGCCGTGGCGGCAGGGCGCCTCGACCTTTCGCCGCTCCTCACCCACACCTATCCGCTCGAACGGCTCGGCGAGGCGCTCGACGCCACGCGCGATCGGCCGGACGGCTTCATGAAGGCTTTGGTCACCATGTGAGCGGACGGGCGCCCCGCCGGTTGCCGCACAAGCATTTCCTTGGCAACCAAGCGCGCCGGCGCCCCCTTCTCCAAGGCTTCTTTGCTCACAGGAGACCGCCCATGGCCGGCAGCACGAAGACCGACGGTGCCCACAAGACCGTAACCCCCTCGCCCGAACTCGCCGCCATCGCCGGCAAGGAGCCGCTGAAGCGCACCGAGGTCGTGTCCAAGGTCTGGGACTACATCAAGAAGCACAACCTTCAGGACCCGAAGGACAAGCGCCAGATCGTCGCCGACGAGAAGCTGGAGAAGGTCTTCGGCAAGAAGGAGGTGTCGATGTTCGAGATGAACAAGCACCTCTCGGCGCATCTGAAATAGGGCGCCGCCCGCGTGTAACGGGACAAGAACCCGAGTCGAGGCGGCAAGGCCCGCCTCGACCACGCCGCAGGGAAACCCTTTCTTCCTCACGCCACGTCGTCGGCCCGGGCTTGACCCGGGATCCATGCTCCCGCGCGCCTTATGGCAGAACCGGCCGACATCCTGCGCCCGCCCGTCGACCACCGCGGTCATGGTCAGCGATTTGGAAGGGAGCCCGGGTCAAGCCCGGGATGACGAAGCGAAGAGGAAAGCGTTCGCTGGAGGCCATCTGCCGGGGGCGATGCGCATAAGCATCGGCGGAACGGCCGCTTCAGCCCGCTTCCCCCGCGATGAACGCCTCCACCTCGCGATGCGCCGCATCGTCCGTCATCTGTTCGGGCGGGTGCTTGCAGAAGAAGGCGGACGGGGCGAGGATCGGGCCGGACAGGCCCCGGTCGCGCGCCAGGGCGGCGCAGCGGACCATGTCGATGGCGACGCCGGCGGAGTTGGGGCTGTCTTCCACCGACAGGCGCATCTCCAGGTTCATCGGCACGCCGCCGAAGAGCTGCCCCTCCATGCGGATGAAGGCGACCTTGTTGTCGTTCTGCCAGGCGACGTAGTCGCTCGGGCCGACATGGATGTTCTCGTCCTCCAGCCGCCGCTCGGCCACCGCCTGGACGGCCTCGGTCTTCGACACCTTCTTTGAGGCGAGGCGCGTCCGGTTCGACATGTTGAGGAAGTCGGTGTTGCCGCCGGTGTTGAGCTGGTAGGTGCGCTCCAGCTTCACGCCGCGCTTCTTGAAGAGGTCCGTCAGGACGCGGTGGACGATCGTCGCGCCGAGCTGCGCCTTGATGTCGTCGCCGACGATCGGCACGCCGGCGGCGCGGAAGCGCTCCGCCCAGACCGGGTCGCTGGCGATGAAGACGGGAATGTTGTTGACGAAGGCGACGCCCGCCTCCAGCGCGCATTCGGCGTAGAACTCGCTCGCCTTCTGGCTGCCGACCGGCAGGTAGTTCATCATCACGTCGACGTTCGCCGCGCGCAGCGCCTCCACGACCTCCGCCCGGCTCGGCTCGGCCTCGTCGGCGACGAGGAAGGTGCGGCTCTCGTCGGGATAGTCGCCCATGTGCTCGGCGACGCCGTCGAGGACGGGCCCCATGCGCACCGTCGCGCCCGTCGGGTCGAGGTCGGGCGCGAAGACGGCGGTGCAGTTCGGCTTGGCGAAGACGGCCTCCGCAACGTCCCGCCCGACCTTCCGCTTGTCGACGTCCCAGGCCGCCACCACCCGCACGTCCGACGGGCGGTACCCGCCGATCTCCAGGTGCATGAGGCCGGCGAGGTCGTTGGCGCCGTCGCGATAGTGCTGCAGCCCCTGGACGAAGGAGCTGGCGCAGTTGCCGACGCCGACGAGGGCGACGCGGATGCCGGGGCGGGAGAGGGCGTCCATGGGGATCAGGCCTGTTCGAGGGCGGGCGCGGCGGCGGGAGCCGCGAGGCCGCGCGCGGGTGCGTAGCGGTCGATCATCCAGGCGCAGAAGTCGGCGAACCCCTGCGGGTCGCGCGCCGGGCTGGTGTGGTGGGGGGCAACGCCCAGATGCTCGGGCGTGAAGCAGAAGGTGACGGTGACGTCGAAGTCGGCGAGCGCCTCCATCTGCCGGTCGAACCAGTCGATGGCGCCGGGGCGGAAGCTGTCGGCCCAGGACAGGCCCGTGCGCAGCCGCTTGGTGCCGAGCCGCTTCATCCAGGCGACCGCCTCGTCGAGGCGCGGATCCTCGAAGTGGAACCACTGCATCAGGCCCATCTCGTTCGCCACGCGCGCATAGCGCTCGAGCGAGGGCTTCGGCGTCCCGTCCTCGCGGATGAGGCCCATGTAGAAGTGGCGGTAGTAGCTCGACCCCTCCGCCTCGCGGTGGCGCGTCGTCGCGCCCCAGCTCATCGGCAGGTCGAAGAGCGAGTACCAGAAGACGCGCGGCACGCGCGGGAGCAACAGCTCGGCCGTCTTGTCGATGCCGAAGACCTGTACCTCCTCCGCGCCGAACGAGCCGACGCCGCATTCGGTCACCCAGACGGGCTTGTGCGTCACCGCCTCGATCTCGGCCACCTTCTGCGGCCAGTCGTGGATCGACCAGAGGTTCCAGTCGAGCGGGAAGCCGTGCACGGCGATGACGTCGACGGCGTCGAGCGCGCCGTGCTTCTCCATGCGCTGCACCCAGGCCGGGTCGATCGGCGACATGCCGCCGAGAACGCGGGTGATCGCGGGGTTCATCGCCCGGATCGATCCCGCCGCCCGGATCACCGTGTCGGCGAAGATCGCCCAGTCGGGGTCGAGCTCCGGGTCCCAATGGGACTTGTTGTTCGGCTCGTTCCAGATCATCGCGGCTTCGATCAACGCTTCAAACTCCTTGGGCCGGGTAGACGGCCGACGGCCCGTAGTCGGCATAGGGAACGGGGGCGACGCGGCAGAGATAGACCTCGTCCTCCGGATGGGCTTCGATCCGGAAGCCGCTCGCGCGCAGCATGGCTTCGGAACAGGCGCGGTTGGGCGCCCACCAATTGGTCCAGTCGCCGGCATATTCGCGCTCGATGAAGCGCATGGCGGGATAGGCCGGATCGTCGAAATAGGCGGGCGGCCGGTGCGTGCCCGGCTCGAAGAAGGGGTGATCCGCCGGCGCCTCGAAGCTCTCGTTGGAGCCGCGCTGGAGCGTCTGGAACAGCATCCTGTCGCCGGCGACGTGCTCGCGGATGAGGTCGAGCGCGAGCAGCGGGTGGCGCAGATGATAAAGGACGCCCATGAAGATCACGAGGTCGAAGCGCTCGCCGAGCGCCCCCACGTCGTAGACCGACAGGTTGCGGAACTCGACGTCGGGAAAGCCCAGGGCTTTCGCCGCGAGCCGCCCCTGCGCGAGGTAGCGCTCGTCGGAGTCGATGCCCAGCACCCGACCTGCACCGCGGCGCTTCATCTCGACCGCGTAGAAGCCGGCATTGCAGCCGATGTCGAGGACGCTCCAGCCGCTCATGTCCGCGGGCAGCGCGTCGGCGAAGCGGCGGAACTTCTGGCGGGGATAGTCGCCGAGAAAATGGTCCGGCGCCGTCTCGATCCCGTGTCCGAGATCGATGTTGTGGAACCAGGGGCTCAGGGCCTCGACTTCGGCTCGCAGGTCGCTGGGCGTCCACTCATCCATCAGGCGAGCCTTTCGTTGAGGGAGAGGAGCCGCGCGCCCCAGTCGCCGGCGACGATCCGCGTCGCGGAGGCCGGATCGACGTCGAAGGCGAGCAGCCGGTCGAGCGGCAGGCCGATGACATGGGCCACCGCCGCGCGGATCACGTCGCAGTGGCTGACCATGACGATGCGCCGCCCCTCGTTCGCCCGCGCGGTGTCGGCGAGGTGCGCCGCGACGCGGGCCTGCACCTCGGCCATGCTCTCGCCACCCGGCGCACGGGCCGAGCCGCGGCGCTCGTTCCAGATGCGCCAGTCGGGGTCGCCTGCCAGTTCGTCGAAAGTCCGGCCGGTCCAGGCGCCGAAGTCGATCTCTTCCAGCGCCGGCGCGATCTCGACCGGCAGGCCGCGTCCTGCCGCGATCGCCTCCGCGGTCTCGCGGGCGCGCTGCACGGGGCTCGACTGCACGGCATCGAAGGCGCCGTCCAGCGCGCGGGCGGCGCGGCGGGCCCGGGCCGTGCCCTCCGGGCCCAGGCCAAGGCCCGGCATCCGGCCGCTCAAACGCTGCCCGATCTGCTCGTGGGGGGCGTGGCGCACCAGGATCAGGGTCGCGGTCACGCGCCGCGCCTCCAAATCAAACCGGTCGTGGCAAACAAACGCCGCGCGTGTCCAAGACTTTTCTTTGCCGGCACCAGTTTGATTTTCCCCTTTCCTTCGCAGTGTCCGGAACCAGATAGGACGTGACCAGGAACAAGGAAGAAGAAGAGCGGCGGCCGGCGTGGAATTGTTGAACCCCGAGGATGCGGCGAAGCGCGCGCGATGCCCCACAACGAAGCGCTGAAAGCCGAAATGTCAACCTGCCGCAACCGATGGTCCCTATGAGCGAAACAGTTCTCGTCACCGGCGGCGCCGGCTTTATCGGCCGCTTCGTCGCCGACGAACTCCTGGCGCGCGGCAACCGCGTGCGCGTCCTCGACAGCTTGATCGAGCAGGTCCACGGGTCCGACCCCGCACCGCCGCTGAACCCAGAGGCCGAGCTGATCCGCGGCGACGTGCGCGACAAGGCCGCCGTCTCGCGTGCGCTGGAGGGCGTCGACAGCGTCGTCCACCTCGCGGCCGAGGTCGGCGTCGGCCAGTCCATGTACGAGGTCGAGCGCTACACCTCGACTAACGACGTCGGCACCGCCGTCCTCTTCGAGGCGCTGATCCAGCAGCCGGTGCGGCGCGTCGTCACGGCCTCCTCCATGAGCATCTACGGCGAAGGTCTCTACCGCGACGCGGAGGGCCGGCTCGTCGAGGACGCCGAGCGCAAGTCCCTGCGCGACGGTCAGGCCAACTGGGAGCCGGTGGACGCCGCCGGCCGGCCGCTCACCCCCGTGGCGACGCCGGAATGGAAGCGCCCGAACCTCGCCTCGATCTACGCGCTCAACAAATACGTCCAGGAGCGCACCACCCACATCATGGCCGCTCCCTACGGCATCGAGGGCGTGTGCCTGCGCCTCTTCAACGTCTATGGGCCCGGCCAGGCGCTCTCCAATCCCTATACCGGGGTGCTCGCGATCTTCGCCTCGCGCTTCCTCAACGGCCAGCAGCCCTTGATCTTCGAGGACGGCGAGCAGCGCCGCGACTTCGTCCACGTCTCCGACGTCGCCCGTGCCTTCGCCGACGCCCTGGTCCTGCCCCAGGCGGCCGGCGGCACCTTCAACATCGGCTCGGGCAACGATCGCTCGGTCACCGAGGTCGCCACCGAACTCGCCAGAGCCATGGGCAAGAACGACGTCGCGCCCGAGATCGTCGGCAAGGCCCGCGTCGGCGACATCCGCCACTGCTTCTGCGACACCTCGCTCGCCCGCGACCGCCTCGGCTTCGAGGCGCGGCAGGACTTCGGCGACGGCCTCGCGGTGCTTGCCGAATGGGTCGCGCGCCAGACGGCGCAGGACAAGGTGGAGCAGATGCGCGCCGAGCTCGAAGCGCGGGGTCTCGTCGCGTGAGCCTCGCTTCGCCATCGAACTCCGACGACCGGCCGGTGCTGATCACCGGCGGCGCCGGCTTCATCGGCTCCAACCTCGCCGACCGCCTCCTCTCCGAGGGCCACCGCGTGCGCGTCTACGACGCGCTCTCGCGCCCCGGCGTCGAGCGCAACCTCGCCTGGCTGACGACGCGCCACGGCGCCCGCATCGAGACGGTGCGCGCCGACATCCGCGACGAGCCGGAGCTGGCGCGCGCGGCCCGCGACGCCAAGGCCGTGTTCCACCTCGCCGCCCAGGTCGCGGTGACGACGAGCATGGTTTCCCCCCGCGAGGACTTCGAGATCAACGGCATCGGCACGCTGAACCTCCTGGAGGCCCTGCGCCGCCGGGGCGAGCCCGTGCCGCTCGTCTTCGCCTCCACCAACAAGGTCTACGGCGATCTCGCCGACATCGACTTCGTGCGCGAGGGCGAGGCCTACGTGCCGACCGACGCCGGCATGCGCGCCTACGGCGTCGGCGAGGCGCGCCCGCTCGACTTCCACACGCCCTATGGCTGCTCCAAGGGCGCGGCCGACCAGTACGTCCTCGATTACGCCCGCTCCTTCGGCCTGCCGGCGGCGGTCCTGCGCATGAGCTGCATCTACGGTCAGCGCCAGATGGGCACGGAGGACCAGGGCTGGGTCGCCCATTTCCTGATCAGCGCCCTCGAAGGCCGTCCGATCACCCTCTACGGCGACGGCCGGCAGGTGCGCGACATCCTCGACGTCTCCGACGCCGTGTCCGCCTATCTCGGCGCCTGGGCGCTCATCGGCGAGGTGAAGGGCCGCGCCTTCAACCTCGGCGGCGGGCCCCAGAACGCCGTCAGCCTTCGCCAGCTCATCGCCTATATGGGCGCCCTGCTCGGTCGTGAGGTGGAGGTCGGCTATTCCGACTGGCGGCCGGGGGACCAGCGCTACTTCGTCGCCGACACGCGCGCGGCGGAAGCCGCGTTCGGCCTCGGCCCCAAGCGGCCCTGGCGCGAGGGCGTCGCCCGCCTCGCCCGCTGGCTCGCATCCGAGCGGCGGCTGAACCTCGATCTCGACCTCGGCGCGGATCCCGAGCCCTTCCCCCGGGCCGCGGCTTCGTGACGGCGAAAAACCGCCTGCGCCTCCTGATGAGCGCCGACGCGGTCGGCGGCGTCTGGCAGTACGCGGTGGAGCTCGCCGGCGCGCTGGAGCCCCTCGGCATCGACGCGACGCTCGCGGTTCTCGGCCCGTCGCCCTCCGAGGACCTCCGCCGCTTCGCCGCGGAAACGGCGCCGCGCGCGGCGATCCTCGACACCGGCCTGCCTCTCGACTGGCTGAGCGAGAACGAGGCGCCGGTCCTCGCCGCCGCGCGTGCCCTGGCAGGCCTCGCCACCGACACCGGCGCCGACCTCGTCCAGCTCAACTCCCCCGCGCTCGCCGCGGCCGCGGCCTGTCCCGTGCCCGTCGTCGCGGTCGCCCACGGCTGCGTCGCGAGCTGGTGGGACGCCTGCGGCGACGGCCCGCTTCCGGAAAGCTTCCGCTGGCATGCCGGCCTCGTGCGCCGCGGCCTCCTCGCGGCGAACGCCGTCGTCGCGCCGAGCGCCGCCTATGCCGCCGACCTCGCCCGCGTCTACGCTCTGCCGGAGCCTCCCCGTGCCGTCCATAACGGCCGCGGCGGCGCGCCTACCCCCGCCGGCTTCGGCACGCCTGCGCCCCAAGCCTTCTCCGCCGGCCGCCTCTGGGACCGCGCCAAGGACACGGCGACGCTCGATGCGGTCGCCGCCCGCCTGTCCGCGCCGCTGCGCGCCGCCGGCCCCGTCGAGGCGCCGCACGGCGAGCGCGTCGAACCGCGGCACGTGGCGCTCCTCGGCCGGCTCGACGCGGCGGCCATGGCGCGCGCGCTGGCCGCCCGCCCCGTCTTCGTCTCCACCGCCCGCTTCGAGCCCTTCGGCCTCGCCGTCCTGGAAGCCGCGGCCCATGGCTGCCCCCTGGTTCTCGCCGACATTCCGGTCTTTCGCGAGCTGTGGGACGGCGTCGCCCGCTTCGCCCCGCCCGGCGACGCGGATGCCTTCGCCGCCGCGACGAACGCGCTCCTCGCCGACGAGGCCGCCCGCGACCGCCTCGGCCGGGAGGCCGCTGCCCGCGCCGCCCGCTACGCCCCCGCGGCAACGGCGAAGGTCATGGCCGCTCTTTACCGCGGGCTCCTGCCCGCCGCCGACACCCAGCTGAAGGTCGCCTCTTGAGGATCCGCTACTTCACCCACTCGCTCCTGTCCTGCTGGAACCACGGCAACGCCCACTTCCTGCGCGGGACCTTGCGCGAGCTGATCCGCCGCGGCCACGACGTTTCGGCCTTCGAGCCGGCCGGCAACTGGAGCCTCGCCAACCTCCTGTCGGATGCCGGCGAGGCGGGGCTCGAGCCCTTCCGCCGCGCCTATCCCGACCTCGCCGCCACGACCTACCCGCCGGACACCGACCCGGCCGAGCTCGTCGGCGAGGCCGACCTCGTGATCGTCCACGAGTGGAACGAGCCCGCCCTCGTCGCCGCCATCGGGCGCCTGCGGGCGCAGGGCGGGCGCTTCCGCCTCCTGTTCCACGACACCCACCACCGCGCCGTCAGCGACCCCGATGCCATCCGCGCCTTCGATCTGTCGGGCTATGACGGGGTGCTGGCCTTCGGCGAGACGCTGTCGGAAGTCTACCGCCGCTGGGGCTGGGGCGATCGCGTCTGGACCTGGCACGAGGCGGCCGACACGACGCACTTCCGCCCGCCGGAGCATGAGGGGACGCGCGAGGGCCTCGTCTGGATCGGCAACTGGGGCGACGGCGAACGAACGGAGGAGCTGGAGCGCTTCCTGTTCGCGCCGGCAAGCGAGGTTCGCCTGCCCCTCGACGTCTACGGCGTGCGCTATCCCGCCGAGGCCCTGGCGACGCTCGCCCGTCACGGCGTCGCCTATCACGGCTGGGCGCCCAATGCCGAGGCACCTGGCATCTTCGCGCGGCACCTCGCCACCGTCCACGTGCCCCGCCGCTACTACGCCACCATCCTGCCGGGCATCCCGACGATCCGCGTCTTCGAGGCGCTGGCCTGCGGCCTGCCGCTGGTCTCCGCGCCTTGGGAGGATTCCGAGCATCTGTTCCGCCCCGGCGAGGACTTCCTCGTCGCCCGCGACGGAGCCGAGATGACCAAGCATCTCGCGACCCTCCGCGACGACCCGGCGCTGCGCGCCGCCCTCGCCCGCTCGGGGCTGGAGACGATCCGCGCCCGCCACACCTGCGCCCACCGGGCCGACGAGCTTCTGGCCGTCGCCGCCCGCCTCGAAACCGCTTCCGAACGGATCGCGCCATGAAGATCGCCTTCTACGGCTCCAGCCTCCTGTCCTCCTACTGGAACGGCGCGGCGACCTATTATCGCGGCATCCTGCGCAATCTCGCCTCGCGCGGCTGGGACGTCACCTTCTACGAGCCCGACGCCTTCGACCGGCAGAAGCACCGCGACATCGATCCGCCGCACTGGGCCAAGGTCGTGGTCTATCCCGCGACCGTCGAGGCCATGCGCTCCGTTCTCTCCGAGGCGCGCTTCGCCGACGTCGTCGTCAAGGCGAACGGCGTCGGCGTCTTCGACAAGGAGCTGCTGGAGGGCATCGTCGAGAACTCGGCCTCGCATGCCCTGCGCATCTTCTGGGACGTCGATGCCGCGGCTACCCTCGACGAGATGCGCGCCGACCCGGCCCATCCCGTCACCGCGGCGCTGCCCGCCCTCGACATGGTCCTGACCTATGGCGGCGGCCCGCCCGTGGTGGACGCCTATCACGCCTTCGGCGCCAAGCTCTGCGTTCCCATCTACAACGCGCTGGACGCCTCGACGCACCATCCCGTGCCGCCCGACGCGCGCTTCTCGGCCGACCTCGCCTTTCTCGGCAACCGCCTGCCGGACCGGGAGGCCCGCGTCGAGGAGTTCTTCCTGAAGCCCGCCGCGCTCCTGCCCGACCGCGCCTTCCTGATCGGCGGCAACGGTTGGGAAACGAAGGCGATGCCCGGGAACGTCCGCCATCGCGGCCATGTCTACACGGCCGAGCACAACGCCTTCAACGTGACGCCGCGCGCCGTCCTCAACGTCGCGCGCGACTCCATGGCCCATGTCGGCTTCTCGCCGGCCACGCGCGTCTTCGAGGCGGCGGGAGCGAGCGCCTGCCTCATCACCGACGCCTGGGAGGGCATCGAGCAGTTCCTCAAGCCCGACGAGGAGGTGCTCGTCGCCCGCGACGGGCAGGACGTCGCCGACCACTTGGCCGAGCTCACGCCCGAGCGCGCCGAGGCGATCGGCCGCGCCGCGCTCGCCCGGGTTCTCGCGAGCCACACCTACGAGCTGCGCGGCGTCGAGGTCGATCGCCTCCTTCGCGACGCGCTCGCCCGCCGGAGGCAGGCGGCATGAAGCTCGTCGTCCTCGGCCTGTCGCTCTCCTCGGCCTGGGGCAACGGTCACGCCACGACCTATCGCGCCCTCCTCAAGGCCTTCGCCGGCCTCGGCCACGACGTCCTGTTCCTGGAGCGCGACGTGCCCTGGTACGCCGCCCACCGCGACCTTCCCGCGCCCGACTGGTGCCGGCTGGAGCTTTATGCGGACCTGACCGATCTCGGCCGCTTCGATCCCGAGATCGAGCGCGCCGACGCGGTGATCGTCGGCTCCTACGTGCCCGAGGGCGTCGCCGTCGGCGCGCACGTCCAGCGGATCGCCCGCGGCGCCACCGCCTTCTACGACATCGACACGCCGGTGACCCTCGCCAAGCTCGCGCGCGGCGACTTCGAATATCTGACGCCCGAGCTCATCGCCGGATACGACGCCTATCTGTCCTTCACCGGCGGCCCGACGCTCGACCTCCTGGAGCGTCGCTACGGCTCGCCCGCCGCGCGCGCGCTCTTCTGCTCGGCCGACCCGGAGGCCTACAGGCCGCTCGCCGTCGAGCCGCGCTGGGACCTGTCCTATCTCGGCACCTACAGCCCCGACCGACAGCCGACGCTGGAGCGCCTGCTCCTTGACGTCGCTCGGGCTTGCCCGGAGAAGCGCTTCGCCGTCGCCGGCCCGCAATACCCGGTCGGCATCAACTGGCCGGCCAATGTCGAGCGCATCGAGCATCTCGGACCCGCCGACCACGCCGCCTTCTATTCCGCCTCGCGCTTCACCCTCAACGTCACCCGCGCCGACATGATCGCCGCCGGCTGGAGCCCGTCGGTCCGCCTGTTCGAGGCCGGCGCCTGCGGCACGCCGATCATCTCCGACGTCTGGGACGGGCTCGACGAGCTGTTCGAGCCGGATCGCGAGATCGTCCTCGCGGCGACCACGGCGGACGTCGTCGCGGCACTGCCGCGCGACGGCGCGGCCATGGGCCGGGCAGCGCGCGACAAGGTGCTGGCCGCCCACACGGCTGCCCATCGCGCCGCCGAGTTGGAAGCGCACCTGATCGAGGCGTCATCCAGATCTTCGAAGATCACGTCGCGCCGCCTGGAAGTCGATCCCCTCGCCGGTTGACGATTCTTTTAGACAGGAACACTTAGTTGTTTAGATAAAAGCCGCGGCGCTCATCAGGAACACTGTCGGCGCGAGCGGGCTTCCGGCTCCGGATCTCCCCAAAAGAGGAATCGGAGCCTCAACATGAACAGACGAAATCTGATGGGCGGCCTCGCCGGACTGGCGGTGGCCGGAGCGATGCCGTTCGCCGCCGCCACGGACGCCCTCGCCGCGACGGCGACGATCGACCGCGCCAAGCTGCCGGCCCTGATGGGCGGGGACTTCGCCACCGCCACGAGCCAGCTCGCGGCGCGCCGCGCGTCGAGCCGGGCGGTGAAAGCCTTCGCCGAACTCGAGATCGCCGAACAGGCGGCCGTCGCGAAGGCCTTCGGCAGCCGGCCCGGCGCGGCGGGCGTCAGCCGCCGCCAGGCGGCGATGATCGAGGAGCTGCGCGGTCTGTCGGGCCCGGCCTTCGACGTGATGTACGTCGAGGGCCAGATCATGGGCCACAAGGAACTCCTGAAGATCCACCAGGCCTATGCCCGCACCGGGCGCGACCCGCAGGCGCGCGGCGCCTCGATCGTCGGCGTGACCGGCATCCAGTCGCACCTCTTCCTTCTCAACTCGATCCGCAGCCAGCTCGCCTGAGGGCGAGCCGGCCACGAAAGGGACTTCCATGTTCTACACCGACGGACAGCTCCAGTACCCGGTCCGCGTCGAGCGGCCGAACCCGGTCTTCGCCCGCGCCCTCCAGCAGGCCATCGGCGGCGTCGAGGGCGAGATCCGCGTCGCCATGCAGTACATGTTCCAGGCCTTCGGCGCCCGCGGCCCGTCGAAGTACCGCGACATGCTGCTCAACACCGCGACGGAGGAGCTCGGCCACATCGAGATGCTCGCGACCGCCGTCGCGCTGAACCTCGAGAACGCGCCCCTGTCCTTCCAGGAGGAGGTCTCGGCCGACCCGATCGGCGGCGCGATCCTCAACGGCGTCGACATGCGCCAGATCCTGTCGACGGGCCTCGCGGCGCTGCCTTCCGACGCCAACGGCGTGCCCTTCGACGCGTCCCACGTCTACGCGTCGGGCAATCTGGCCGCCGACATGTACGCCAACGTCACGGCGGAGAGCTCCGGCCGCGTTCTCGCGGTGCGGCTCTACAACATGACCGACGATCCCGGCATGAAGGACATGCTGTCCTTCCTGATCGCCCGCGACACCATGCACCAGCAGCAGTGGCTCGCCGCGATCGAGGACATGGGCGGCGAGGCGATGAACCTGCCGATCCCCAACTCCTTCCCGCAGAGCCAGGAAGCGCAGGAGTTCTCCTACGCCTATTTCGGCCACATGACGGACGGCACGATCCCGCAGGGACGCTGGAGCGAAGGCCCCTCCATGGACGGCAAGGGCACCTTCTCCTCGCAGGTGTCCAAGCCCATGGGCGGCAAGCCGAGTCTTGCCCCGGCGCGGCCCGACGGCGGCGGCCAGGTGCAGCAGACCTCGAAGTCGGGAGCCGGCGGCCTCCTCGGCCAGATCGAGGGCGCCATCGAGCGCAACATCTGATCCGGCCCGACGCCGGCGATCGCGCGAAGCGGTTCCGCCGTCGCGTGCCCGGCTGAGACGATCCGGCCGGGCCGCTACCCCGCGGCCCGGCCGAGATGCTGCTCGACGTCGAGCGGCACGCAGAAGCGGCAGCAGAAGCCGTTCGGCTCGAAATCGAGCTGCACCTTGCCCTCCAGCTCGTCCTCGACGCTGCGGCGGATGAGGCGCGAGCCGAAGCCCGCCCGGAGCGGCGCCGCCTGCAGCGCCGCCACGCCCTGCTCGCTCCATTCGAAAACGAGCGCCTCGCCCGCAGGCCGGAGCTCGACGCGCCAGCCGATCCGGACATGGCCGTCGGGGCCGGCGAGCGCGCCGTGCCGGGCGGCATTGGCGGCCAGCTCGTGGATCACCATGCCGAGCGCCAGGGCGTGGCGGGCGCTGAGCGCCACGTCCTCGCCGGTCAGCGTCACCTGCGTCGCGGGATAGGCTTTCAGCTCCCCGACGACGATTTCCGACAGGCTCGCCTGCTCCCAGCCATGCCGGGTCAGCGCGTTGTGCGTGGCCGACAGCGCCTGCAGCCGTGCCTCGAAGCTGCGGTGGAAGGCGGCGGCCGACTGCGTGCCGCGAGCGGTCTGGCGCGAGATCGACTGGACGGTCGCGAGCGTGTTCTTCACCCGGTGGTTCAGCTCGTCGACGAGGAGGCGCTGGCGCTTCTCGCTGGTGATGATCCGCTCCACCGCCTGCCGGCGCTCGGTGACGTCGATCACGACGCCGACCATCCGCGCCGCCCGCCCGCCGCCGGCCCGCACCGTGCGCCCGCGCGCGTTGACCCAGCGCCCGCCCCCCGCCAGCGGATATTCCACGTCGTAGTCCGTGCCGGTGCGGATCGCCTCCATCAGCCGCGTTTCGCGCGCCGCCCGGCTGTCGGGGGCGATGCGGCTCAGCGCCTCGGCATAGGTCAGCCCCTCCTCGGGCGGGAGGCCGAAGATCGCCTTGCCCTTGGGCGAGATGTGCAAGCGCCAGCTCCTGAGGTCGAGCTCCCAATAGCCGACGCCGCCCGCTTCCAGCGCGGCCAGGATGTTGCCGCGCTGATCGTAGAGCGAGGCCATGAGCGCGAGAAACAGGATCAGAACCGTGGTGCCGGCGACGCCGAAGGCGAGCGGCAGGGGGGCGGGCCCCACCGGATGGACGTCGGCGCCCTCGGCGGGTGTCAGGCGCAGCGCCGCCATGGCGGTGTAGTGCATGCCGACCACCGCGAGGCCCAGGACGAGCGCCGCGACCCCGCGCAGCTGGGTCGAGCGCTCGCCCCGCGCGACAAACAGCGCGGCCGTCGAAGCGACCACGGCGATGCCGAACGACAAAGCGACGAGCGGCGCGTCGTAGCCGAGCGAGACGGCGGTCACCACCGCGGCCATGCCGACATAGTGCATGGTGCAGATGCCAGCGCCCATCAGGACGCCCGCCGCCGCGACCTGGGGCGCGCCCGCACGCTCGGACGCCGCGACGAAGAAGGCGACGGCCGTCGCGCCGATCGCCAGAAGAAGGGAGGCGACCGTAAGCCACGGGTCGTAGCTGACGGCCGAGCCGGGATCGAAGCCGAGCATGGCGACGAAGTGCATCGACCAGATGCTGAGCCCCATGGCGAAGGCTGCGGCCGCCAGCCAGCCGGCCCGCGCCCGCCCGAAATTGCCGGTGACGCGCCGGAACAGGTCCAGCGCCGTCCAGGAGCCGAGCACAGCGACGATCAGCGATAGGACCACGAAGACGGGACTGTGATGGCTATGGGACATCCAAGCTCGTTCCGGCTTGCGGGCGTACGAAACGTTCGCCCTGCCATGAAACAAGTAAGAGGCGCTGGCAACAGAAAAGAGCCAGCGAAATCAGCCCGCTATGTCCACATGCCTGGAAATTCCCGCGGAAGACCGTGCGGGATCAAGGTCCTGCGACCGAACATTGCGGTCGCGCGAACGCATCAGCGTCCGGCAGCCCTCGCGCCCGGCTTCGTCTTGAGGTCCTTCAGGATCTCGCGCGCAGCGTTGGCGCCCGGGATTCCCGAAACGCCCCCGCCCGGATGCATCGACGAGCCGCAGACGTAGAGGCCCTTGATGGGCGTGCGGTAGTCGGCGTAGCCCGAGACCGGCCGCTGGAAGAAGAGCTGGTCGGCCGACAGCTCGCCATGGAAGATGTGGCCCTGCGGCAGGTTGACGATCCGCTCGATATCGGGCGGCACGAGGAGCTGCGCCTCGATCACGTCGTCGCGGAAGCCCGGCGCGAACTCCTCGATCGTGTCGAAGACGGTGTTCTTGAAGTTCTCCTTCTCGCTTGCCCAGTCGTCGCCCTTCAGCTTGTAGGGCGCGTGCCCGCCGAAGAGGTTGACGACGTGCTTGCCGGCGGGCGCCAGCGTGTCGTCGACGATCGTCGGCACCACCGGCGTGAGAAAGGGCCGGCTCGAATACCGGCCGTACTTCGCGTCGTCGTAGGCGCGCTCGAGATAATCGATGTCGGGCGCGATGTGCATGTAGGTCGGATAGGGAAAGCTGCCGATCGCCCCGTCGGCGCGCACCTTGTCGAGGATCCTGTATTGCGGCGGGCGCTCGCAGGCGATGTTCATCTTGAAGGCGGTCGAGAAGGTCCGGTAGTTGTCGATCTCGCGCTTCACCTCCGGCGGCACCAGGGCCGGATCAAGCATGTCGCGGTAGAGGAGCTTGGCGTTGACGTTCGAGGCAATGGTCTTCGCCTTGTAGGTATGCCCGTCCGCCGTCACGACCGAAACGGCGGCGTTGCCGGCCACCTTGATCTCGCGGATGTCGGCATCGGTCACGATCTCGACGCCGAGCTTCCGGTCGGCGTCGGCCAGCGCCTGCGTGATCGAGCCCATGCCGCCCCGAACGAAGCCCCAGCCCCCAGCCCCTTCGTGCTCGCCCATGACGTGGTGCATGATCACGTAGGCCGAGCCCGGCGTCTTCGGGCCGGCAAAGGTGCCGATCGAGGCGTAATAGGCGAGAACCGCCATGATGCGCTCGTCCTCGAACCATTCGGCGAGGAAGTCGTAGGCGCTCATCGTCATGAGATCGGCGATGCGGTACATCTTGCGGCCGATCTTGCGGTACTTCCACAGGAGCTGCGCGCCGTCCTTGAAGGTCTTCCAGTCGCGTTTCGTCGGGTCGACCGGCGTTTCCCACAGGAGCTTCCTCACGATCGCGGCCGATTCCATGAGGTAGGTGTCGAACTCCGGGTAGATGGCCGCGTCCGCCTTCGAGAACTTGGCGAAGGAGGCCTGCGTCCTCGCGATATTGTCGGAGAACAGGATGTAGTCGTCGCCGCCGACCGGCGAGACCATGTCCGAGCAGGGCAGCACCTCCAGGCCATGGGCTTTCAGGTCGAAGTCGCGGATGATGCGGGGATGGAGGAGGCTCATGAGGTAGGAGAAGATCGAGGCGCGGAAGCCCGGCGCGATCTCCTCCGTCACCGCCGCTCCGCCCACCACGTGCCGGCGCTCCAGCACCAGGACCTTCAGCCCCGCCTTGGCGAGGTAGCCGGCGCAGACGAGCCCGTTGTGACCGGCGCCGATGACGATCGCGTCGTATTCTGCCGACATGAAAACTTCCCGACCCACCGCGCGGCGCCGATTCTCCAGCCCGCGACGTCTTCACCTATGTGAAATCGTGTCCGAGACGCGTCGCCCGTGCAAGCCAAATCCAGGCAGACGGCTCGATGCTGCGCAGCGAAGTCGGCCGATGCGCGATCCAGGCCCAATATTTTTCATTAATGTGAAAACGACGCTCCTCTCGCGTCTTAGAACCGCGAGCTGGTCCGGGCGCGTCCGGCTTGGCCAAGCGGCTTCGCCCTGGGCTTTCAGAGCATGGCGGGCAGGATGCCGCGCTCGAGGTCGAGGAGCCGGCGCTTGGTGTCCAAGCCGCCGCCGAACCCCGTCAGGGTGCCGTTCGCGCCGATGACGCGGTGGCAGGGCACGACGATCGGCAGCGGGTTGGCGCCGTTCGCCGCGCCCACCGCCCGGCTCGCGGCCGGTCGGCCGATCCGTCGCGCCAGCTCGCCGTAGCTGATCGTCTCGCCGGCCGGAATGTCGAGGAGCGCGCGCCAGACTTCCAGCTGAAAGGGCGTGCCGACCGGATCGAGGGCGAGGTCGAAGGCGTGGCGGCGTCCGGCGAAATAGTCGCCGAGCTGCGCCCGCGCGCTGGCAAAGGCGCCGTCCGCCCGCCGCCAGTCCGGCCGCGGCGCGACCACACCCTTGCCCGAGGGAAAACCGATCCGCGACAGGCGCTCGCCGTCGCCGGCGAGCAGCAGCGGCCCGATCGGGCTGTCGAGAAAGGTGAAGAGCGTTTCGCTCATGCGCGTCCTCCCGCGGGCGGCTGCGACCGGACGAGGCGCAGCATCCGCCCGTCGATGACGAGAAGGCCGAGCGCGATCAGCGCCATGCCGGCGAAGTGGTTGGCGGTCAGGCGCTCGTTGAGGACGAGGGTGCCCAGAAGAATCGCGCTGACCGGGATCAGCAGCGTGACGAGCGAGCTGTTGGTCGCCCCGCCGACCGCCAGGATGCGGAAGAACAGGACGTAGGCGAGCGCCGTCGAGAGCAGCGCGAGGCCGGCGAGCGCGGCGAGCGTCGCCGGTCCCGGCGCCGGCAGGGTCCAGGGCGCGTCGACCGCGGCGGCGATGGGGATGGCCAGGAGCGTGGCGCAGGCGAGCTGGCCGAAGGCGACCACGACCGGCTCGACGCCCATGCGCCGGAAGCGCCGGCCGTAGACGCTGGCGAAGCCGTAGGACAGCGCCGCGCCGAGGCAGGCGAGGAGCGCCCAGAGCGGCGGCGCGTCGCTGACGAAGGCGTTGCCGCCCATCAGCACCGCGACGCCGGCGAGTCCGAGCCCCACCCCCGTCAGCTTGGCGCGGGTCATCCTCTCGTCGGCGGTCAGGCGATGGGCGATGAGGATGGAGAAGATCGGCGTTGTCGCGTTGAGGATCGAGGCGAGGCCGCTCGGGATCGCCGTCTGGGCGAGGAAGATCAGGCCGAAGGGTACGATGTTGTTGAGGAGCGCCATGCCGAAGAAGGCCGTCCACACCGCCCTGCCGCGCGGAACGACGCGCCCCGTCGCGGCGAGGAAGACGAAGAGCGCCAGGGCCGCGAGGCTCACCCGCGCCAGCACGACGGTGAAGGGCGGCAGCTCGCCGAGCGCCACCTTGGAGAAGAAGAAGGCGCCGCCCCAGAGGATCGAGAGGATCAGGAGAAGCGCCCATTCGATCGGGCCCATCTTCGGGGTGTCGCTCATGCTCATGCTCATGCCGCCGGCCTTCGCGATGTCACGCCCGACCATCGCCCCTCCCCGCCCTGCCGGCTCGCCGGATTCGGACGCCGATGGGCGCGCAGGCTAATTCATCGGCTAGGATGCCGCCATGGTTCTCGACATCGCCCTCTGCGAAGCCGCCTGGCGCTCGCGCGATCCCGCCTTTGACGGCCGGTTCTTCGTCGGCGTGCGCTCCACCGGCATCTATTGCCGCTGCATCTGCCCGGTGCGCCCGCCGCTGCGACGGAACATCGAATTCCTGGCGAGCGCCGCGGCGGCCGAGCGCGCGGGCTTCCGCCCCTGCCTTCGCTGCCGGCCGGAGAGCGCGCCCTTCTCGCCGGCCTGGAAAGGGTCTCTCGCGGCCGTCGAGCGCGCGGCGCGCCTCATCCGCGAGGACGGCGCGCTCGACGGCGAGGGGCGGAGCGTCGAGGCGCTTGCGGCGCGGGTCGGCATCGGCCCGCGCCACCTCTCGCGCCTCTTCGCCAAGCATCTGGGCGCGAGCCCCGGCGAGGTCGCGCGCAATGCTCGTGTGGCGCGCGCCAAGCGGCTGCTCACCGAAACCGATCTTCCGATGACCGACATCGCCCTCCAGGCCGGCTTCGGCAGCCTCAGGCGCTTCAACGCCGTGTTCCAGGAGGTCTACCGGCGCCCGCCCTCCGCGATCCGCCGCGCCGCCGATCCCGCCTCCGCCAAGCCGATCACCGCCGTGCCGGGATGCGGTTCTCCAGAACACGGAAGAGCGACACGAGAATCGCGGTGAGGACGAGGTAGATCAGCGCGAGGAGGAGAAGCGGCTCGTAGGTGAGGAAGGTGTCCTGGCGCACGCGCGAGAAGACGGCGTAGAGATCGACGACGGTGATCGTCGCGACCAGCGGCGTCGCTTTGAGCTGCAGCACCGTTTCGCCTGCGAGGGTCGGCAGCGCGCGCTGGACGGCGCGCGGCAGCCAGATGCGCCGGAGCAGCGTCCAGCGCCCCATGCCGTAGGCCCGGCCCGCCTCCAGTTCCCCCCGCGGGACGCCCTTGAAGGCCCCGCGCATCACCTCGCCCTCGTAGCCGGCGAATGACAAGGTGAGGGCGAGCACCGCATAGGGCCAGGCCTGGCGCAGATATGGCCACAGGAACGAGTCGCGAATCTCCGGGATCAGCGGAAAGAGCGAGCCGAGGCCGTAGTACAGGAGCCACATCTGCAGGAGCAGCGGCGTGCCGCGGATCACCGTGCAGAAGGCCGTGGCGGGCGCGGCGAGGAACCAGGGCCCCGCGGCCTGGGCGAGGCCGAGGGGCACGGCGAGAAGGAAGCCGAGGATCGTCGTCGAGACAAGGATCAGAAGCGTCTGCCACAGGCCGGCCGCGATCATCGGCGCGTAGGTCGCCAGCCAGTCCCAGCGCATCGAGAGCGCGGCCCAGACGACGAGCCCGAGCGCGACGAGGATCAGGACGATGCGGTGCGGCTTGAGGAGCGCCGAAGCGTCGAGGCGCCGGCTCGGCGTCGGGGCGAGCGACTCGACGGGCGGCGCCTCGATCGCGGGAAGGCCGGGGCTCGGCGCGCTCACGACGCGCCCGCCTCCCGGCGCTGGCCGCGCCGGGCGTAGGCCTCGATCCGGCCGAAGAGGAGGTTCGAGCCGAGGGTGAGGAGGAGGTAGAGAAGGCCCGCGGCGCAGAAGAACAGGAAGTAGGCCTTGGTCGCGCCCGCCGCCTGACGCGTCGCGAGCGTCAGCTCGGTGAAGCCGACGACGGCGAGAAGCGCGGTGTCCTTCGTGGCGATGAGCCAGAGGTTGGACAGGCCCGGAATCGCGTGGGCGAGCATCGCCGGCAGGACGATGCGCCGCGCGAGCAAGCGCTCCGACATGCCGAAGGCGCGGCCGGCCTCGACCTCGCCCGCCGGCACCGCCTGGATCGCGCCGCGGATCACCTCGGTCGAATAGGCGCCCTGGACGACGGCGATCACGAAGACGCCGGCGGCAAAGCCGCTGAGCTCGACCGGCCCGGCCCCGAACAGGGCGAAGGCCCGGTTCAGGAGGTCGCCTCCGGCATAGTAGAGAAGGACGATCAGGACGAGCTCCGGCACCGCGCGAACGAGCGTGGTGTAGCAGGCGAGAAGGTCGCGGACGACCGGCCCGCCGTTCAGCTTGCCGAGCGCGCCGGCCATGCCGATCAGGAGGCCGCAGCCGAAGCCGCCGACAGCGATCTGGATCGAGGCCCAGAAGCCGGCCAGGAGGGTCATGCCCCAGCCGGGCGGCCAGGGCGAGAGAAGTTCGAGGCCGCTCGGCACGGATCGCGTCCTGGTTTGCCGGCTCAGCTCCCGTAGATGTCGAAGTCGAAGTAGGGCTTGGCGATCGCCTCGTAGGTGCCGTTGTCGCGGATCGCCTTGATCGCGGCGTTCAGCTTCTCCTTCAGCGCCTCGTCGCCCTTGCGCAGGCCGAAGCCGACGCCGGGACCGAGGACGTCGACGTCCGGCGCGACGTCGCCGGCGATCTTGCAGCAGGCCGAGCCGTCGGGCGAGGACAGGAAGGCGTCGAGCGCGATCTTGTCGGCCTGGGTGGCGTCGATGCGGCCGGCGACAAGGTCCTGGTTGGCCTCGTCCTGCGTCTGGTAGACCTTGATCTCGGCGTCCGTGAAGTGCTTGCGGGCATAGGCCTCGTGGACGGTCGAGACCTGGACGCCGACGATCTTGCCGGCGAGGCCCGCGGGGCTGGCGTCGAAGTCGGCGTCCTTGGCGGCGGCGACCGAGGTCGGCGTGTTGTAGTACTTGTCGGAGAAGTCGATCGTCTGCTGACGCTCGGCGGTGATCGACATCGAGGCCGCGATCATGTCGATCTTGTTCGAGGTCAGCGCGGGGATGATGCCGTCCCAGGACACCGGCGTGATGACGCAGTCGAGCTTGGCCTCGGCACACACCGCCTTGGCGAGGTCGACCTCCCAGCCCGTCCAGTTGCCCGATGCGTCGGGCGAGGCGAAGGGCGGGTAGGGCTCGGCGGCGATGCCGACGCGCACCTGCTCCTGCGCGCCCGCGCCGGCGGCGAGCCCCAGGAGCGCCGCGCCGGCGAGAAGAACGATCGACCTCAAGGTGGCTTTCATCGGCGACTTTCCCGTTCAGCTTCGGATCAGTGGATGGACTGGATGAAGCGCTTGAGGCGCTCCGACTTCGGGGCGCCGAAGACGGCGTCCGGCGGCCCCTCCTCCTCGACGAGCCCGCCATGGAGGAAGACGACGCGGCTCGCGACTTCGCGGGCGAACTTCATCTCGTGGGTGACGAGGATCATGGTGCGCCCCTCCGCGGCCAAATCGCGGATGACGGCCAGCACCTCGCCGACGAGTTCGGGATCCAGCGCGGAGGTCGGCTCGTCGAACAGCATCACGTCCGGCTGGATGGCGAGTGCCCGCGCGATCGCCGCGCGCTGCTGCTGGCCGCCGGACAGGAAGGCGGGATAGCTGTCGCGCTTGTCGTAGAGGCCGACGCGGCGCAGCAGCGCCTCGGCGCGCGCGCGGGCTTCGTCCTTCGGCACTTTCAGGACATGGATCGGCGCTTCGACCACGTTGCCGATCAGCGTCATGTGCTGCCAGAGATTGAAGCTCTGGAAAACCATGGCGAGGCGCGTGCGCACCCGCCGTACCTGCGCGCCGTCGGCCGGCGTCAATCCGCCATGCCCGTCGCTTTTCAGCTTCAGAACCTCGCCGTCGATGGCGATCTCGCCGCTCGTCGGGGTCTCCAGGAGATTGATGCAGCGCAGAAGCGTCGACTTGCCCGATCCGGATCCGCCGATCACCGCCACGACCTCGCCACGCCCGGCCCGGAGCGACACCCCCTTCAGCACCTCGAGCGCGCCGAAGCGCTTGTGAAGGCCGGTGACGGCGACGGGTATGGGGTCCGCGGTTGAGACCGGGGCCATGGCTGCTCCGCTGCTCCGAGTGCCTGCCCAAATCGCGATCAGGCACCCCATTTGCCGGATTAATGCACTTGCGCGAAGCGGATGCAATCGGCCATTTTCACTTCGGTGAAACGGGGAGATCTCTGATGGACGTCGCGCTTCCGCTTTTCGGTGCCCAATCGATGGCCGCGCCGCTGCGCCGCGTGCTGATGCGCCGGCCGGGCGCGAGCCTGTCCGGGGCGGATCCGAAGGCTTGGCATTACGGGGCGGGCTTCGACGGTGCGAAGGCGATCCGCCAGCACGCCGCCTTCGCGGAGCTGGTGGCGGCGAGCGGCGCCGAGATCCTGTGGGTCGAAGACGAGGGCGATGGCCTCGCCGACGCCGTGTTCACGCACGACCCCTCGCTGGTGACCGAGAGCGGGGCGGTGATCTTCGCCATGGGGAAGGCTCTGCGCCGGCCCGAGCCCGCGCTTCACGAGGCGGCCTATGCCAAGGCCGGCGTGCCGATCCTCGGCCGGATCGAGGCGCCGGGCACGGTGGAGGGCGGCGACTGCGTCTGGCTCGATGCGCAAACGCTCGTCGTCGGCCGGGGCGTTCGCACCAACGAGGCGGGGATCGTGCAGCTGCGCGCGATTTTGTCGCCGCTCGGCGTCGAGGTGCTCGGCTTCGACCTCCCCTTCTGGCAGGGCGAAGAGGCCTGCCTCCACCTCATGTCGGTGATCAGCCCGCTCGCCGACGACCTCGCCCTCGTCCACGCGCCGCTCCTGCCGGCACCCTTCTGGCAGCTCCTGCGCGCCCGCGGCATCCGGCTCGTCGAGGGCGACCCTCAGGAGTTCGCCGAAAGCTTCGGCCTCAGCCTCAACGTCCTGCCGCTGAGCCCCCGCGACCTCGTCGCCGTCGCCGGTTTTCCGAAGACCCGCGCCGCCATGGAAGCGGCGGACTGCCGCGTTTCGACCTTCGAGGCCGACGCCCTCTGCATCGCCTGCGAGGGTGGCCCGACCTGCCTGACGCGGCCCGTCCTGCGCGGGTGACGGCGCGGGTCACCTTCATTCTGGTGAATACCGCCGCCGCTAGACGCCGCGTTCTCGTGGCAAACCGTGCAACTCAGGCCGGATGCCGCTCACCTGCGTGAAACGAAGGAAGATCTCATGTCGAGCCTCGCCACGGCGACAAACACCGCGCCCGCGGCATCCATGTCCGACGCGGAATGGCGGACGCGCGTCGAGCTCGCCGCCTGCTACCGGCTCGCCGCCCATTACCGGATGACCGACCTCATCTACACGCACATCACGGCCCGCGTGCCGGACGAAGACGGCCGCTTCCTGATCAATCCCTACGGCCAGCGCTGGGAGGAGATCACGGCCTCCTCGCTGTTGAAGATCGACGTCGACGGGAACAAGGTGGACGGGTCGGCGGCGCGGGTGAACCCGGCCGGCTTCACCATCCATTCGGCCGTTCATCGGGCCCGGCACGACGCGGCCTGGGTCATGCACACGCATACCCGCGCCGGCGTGGCCGTGGCCTCGATGGAGGAGGGTCTCCTGCCGCTGAACCAGACCTGCCTGCAGTTCTACGACCGGATCGGCTATCACGACTTCGAGGGCATCGCGCTCGACCACGAGGAGCGCGAGCGGATCGTCGCCGATCTCGGCTCCCATTCCGCCCTGATGCTGCGCAATCACGGTCTTCTTACCGTCGGGCGCACCGCCGGCGAGATGTTCAACGCCATGTTCTATCTGAACCAGTCCTGCGAGATCCAGGTCGCGACGCTGTCCATGGGGCGGCCGGTGCGCCTCGTGCCGGCCGACATCGCCGCCAAGGTCGGCCGGCAGTTCGACCAGATGGCCTATGACGACGGCGACCTTCTGCTCGAATGGGCGGCGCAGATGCGGCTCGTCGAGTCCCTCGACCCCTCCTATCGGAGCTGAGTGTTCCGTGGTGAGCCGGCGATGCTCACCACCCTCAATAGGTCGGCGGCGTGATCGCCCAGACGAGCTTCAGCGGTTCCGCGCCGGTGTTGCGATAGCGGTGGGGCTCGGTGGAAGCGAAGGCGAAGCTGTCGCCGGCCTTCAGGTGGTAGCGCCGCTCCGACACGAAGAGCTCCATCTCGCCTTCGAGCACTAGGCCCGCCTCGGCACCCTCGTGGGTGTAGGCTTCCGGGCCGCTGCCCGAGCCGGGCTCCAGCGTGCAGTGGAGAAGCTCCAGCGGCCCGTCGAGGTCGGGCACAAGGAGCTCGTCGACGAGGCCGAGGCTCGGCATCTCGATGCGGCGTCGCTTGTCCGCTCTGACGACGACGCGGCCGTCCTCGTCGTCCGGGCCCCGCTCCTCCTCGCCGCGGAAGAACCAGCCGATGGTGACGCCCATGGTCCTGGCGATGGCCTGGAGCTGGCGGATCGTCGGCGTCGAAAGCCCGCGCTCCACCTGACTGAGATGCCCGACGGAGAGGCCGGCCTGCTCGGCGACCTCCGACAGCGTCATCCCCTTGCGCCGACGCAGGTCGCGCATCTTCGGCCCAAGGGCGTCCACCGGATCCTCGCCGGCGCCCACCGCGGGGCCGTCATGCTGATCGAGGGCTTCGGCGATCTCGGCGCGCGGATGCTCCACGGGACGCTCCGTTTTTCACGTCCGTGAACCTTATGCCCAGGGGCCGCCGCGAGGCAAGCGAGGCGGCGGGACCCTACACCGGCTCGCCGACCCGCCGCCCCGCCGCGGCCGGCACCGCCAAGGCGCCGTGGTCGCGCGCGAGCGCTTCGAGCCGCGCCGCCATGGCCTCGCCCGCAGGGGCGGCCCGGCCGCTCGCGGCGTCGACGTGGAGGAGGAGGTGCTCGCCCGTCGCCACCACGGTGCCGGTGGTCTCGTTCGAGATCGTGTGGAAGAGCTTCAAGCGCTTGGCGTCGGCGGCGAGCACCTGCGTCTCGACCGCCAGCACGTCGCCCTCACGTGCTTGGCCGAGGTGCCGGATGTGGCTTTCCACCGTGTAGAAGCTGTGGCCGCCCGCGACGTAGTCCTTGTCGAGGCCGAGCTTGAAGAGAACCGCGTCGGTCGCGTCGCCGAGCACCTGGAGGTAGCGGAACTCGGTCATGTGGCCGTTGTAGTCGATCCAGTCCGGCGAAACGCTCGCGCGGTGCAGCCGCAGCGGCTCGGCCTTGGTGTCGCCCTCGCCGCCGCGCAGCCGCGCCTCGTAGGCGTTGAGCAGCTCGCCCGCGCCCCAGCCGGCGCCCTTCTGCGAGCGGGCGAGCGATCGCATGATCGAGACGAGGTTGTCGTCGCGGATGCGCTCCAGCTCGCGGATCGACAGGCCGCGCGCCTGCGCGTCGGACTGCTCCGCGATGGTGTCGACGAGTTCGTCGGTCAGCTCCGGCACGTCGGTCAGCTTCGTCCAGGGCCATTGGAGGCATGGGCCGAACTGCGCCATGAAGTGGCGCATGCCCGCCTCGCCCCCGGCGATGCGGTAGACCTGGAAGAGGCCCATCTGGGCCCAGCGCAGGCCGAAGGAATAGCGGATGACGTCGTCGATCTCCTCGACCGTCGCGATCCCGTCCTTCACCAGCCACAGCGCCTCGCGCCACAGCGCTTCCAGGAGCCGGTCGCCGACGAAGGCGTCGATCTCCTTGGCGATCACGATCGGCTTCATGCCGAGCGAAGCGTAGAAGGCCCGCGCCCGCTCGACGGCCTGCAGTGCCGTCTTCTGCCCGCCGACGAGTTCGACCAGGGGCACGAGGTAGACGGGGTTGAAGGGATGGGCGACGAGCAGGCGCTCGGGATGCGCCATCGGCGCCTGGAGTTCGGTCGGAAGCAGGCCCGAGGTCGAGGAGGCCACGAGGACGTGCGGCGGGGCCAGCGCGTCGATCTGAGCGAACAGCCTCTGCTTGAGATCGAGGCGCTCGGGGGCGCTTTCCTGGACGAAGTCGGCGCCGGCCAGCGCCTCCTCCAGGCTCGCGCGGAAACGCAGGCGGCCCGGCGCCGGCTTCGGTCCCTCGATCAGACGGGCGAAGGCGCGGCGGGCGTTATCGAGGAGACCGCCGAGCTTGCGCTCGGCCTCGGGGTCCGGGTCGTAGACGTCGACGTCGATGCCGTTCTGGAGGAAGCGGGCGACCCAGCCGCCGCCGATGACGCCGCCGCCGACGACTGTGACCTTGCGGATGTCGGTCATGGCTCTCAGCCCCTCTTCTCGAGCTTCAGCTTCGCCCGCGTCTCGGCGGGGCTCAGCACCTTGGCGCCCATGCCCTCCAGCGTCTGCTTGGCCGCCACGACGAGGTCGCCGTTCGACGCCAGCACGCCCTTGGCGAGCCAGAGATTGTCCTCCAGCCCGACCCGCACGTTGCCCCCGGCGAGCGCGGCGAGCGCGGCGTAGGGCAGCTGGTTGCGCCCGATCGAGAAGGCCGAGAAGACCCAGTCCTTCGGCAGGTTGTTGACCATCGCCATCAGGGTCCCGATATCGTCCGGCGCGCCCCAGGGAATGCCCATGCAGAGCTGGACGAGCACCGGCCCGTCGAGGAGCCCCTGCGCGTGCAGCCACTTGGCGAGGACGAGATGGCCGGTGTCGAAGACCTCGATCTCCGGCCGCACGCCGAGGTCGCGGATCTGCCGGGCCATCTCCTTCAGCATGGCCGGCGTGTTGGTCATGACGTAGTCGCCCTCGCCGAAGTTCATCGTGCCACAGTCGAGGGTGCAGATCTCCGGGCGAAGCTCGGCGACGTGGGCGAGGCGCTCGGTGGCGCCGGCCATGTCGGTGCCGTCCTTGGCGGGAGGAAGCGGCTGCTCGACGGAGCCAAGCGTCAGGTCGCCGCCCATGCCGGCGGTGAGGTTGAGGATGACGTCGGTGCCGGACTCGCGGATCAGCCGCACCGCCTCGCGATAAAGGGCGACGTCGCGCGCGCCCTTGCCCGTTTCGGGATCGCGCACGTGGATGTGAGCGACGGCGGCGCCCGCCTTCGCCGCCTCGATCGAGGCCGCGGCGATCTCGGCCGGCGTCACCGGTACCTTGTCGGACCGTCCCGCCGTGTCGCCGGCCCCCGTGACGGCGCAGGTGATGAAGACCTCGCGGTTCATGGCGAGCGACATGGGGTGCCTCCTCTTCGGTCGATGTCGAGGCGCAGAGTGGCGCGCGGCGCGACCTTGAGCGATACCGATTGCGAAGCCGGTGAAACAGTTCGCGCATGGTCCCGTCGATCTTCCGCCCCGATCCAGCAGTGCTCGTGCTCGACATCCTCGTCCTGCCGGGCTTCTCGCTCCTCACGCTCGCCTCGACGGTGGAGCCGTTGCGCGCGGCGAACCGCCTCGCCGGCCGCCCGCTCTTCCGATGGCGCCTGGTTTCGCCGGACGGCGCCGAGGTCCCCGCGTCGAGCGGCCTGCGGCTCGGGGTCGACGCAGCCTTCGATCCGGCGGAAACGGCGGCCGAGGCCCTTCTCGTCGTCGCGGCCTTCGATTGGGAGAGCGCGGCGGGTCCGCCCCTTCTCGCGGGCCTGCGGGCGCTCGCCCGGCGCGGCATCGCGCTCGGCGGCATCGAGGCGGGCACCTGGGTTCTCGCCAAGGCCGGCCTCCTGGCGAATCGCCGCGCGACGACGCACTGGGAGGACTTCGAGGCCTTCGCCGCGGCCTTTCCACAGGTTTCGCTCGCTGTCAGCCGCTTCGTCGTCGATGGCGACCGCTTCACCACCGGCGGCGCCTCGCCGGCCCTCGACCTGATGCTGGAGCTCATCCGCGCGCGGCAGGGTCAAAGCCTCGCGCTCGGGGTCGCCGGCATCTTCGTCTACGACCCGCGCCATGCCGGCGAGGATCCGCAGGCGAGCCTTTCGCTGGCGCGGTTGGCCGCCCGCGAGCCGCGGGTGGCGGCCGTGCTCCAGGCGATGGAAGCGCGGATCGAGCGTCCGCTCTCCGTGGCCGCGCTCGCCAAGCGTGCCGGCCTGTCGCGGCGCCGTCTGGAAACGCTGTTCCGCGAACTCTTGAACCTGTCGCCCGGCGAGGCCTTCGAGCGGCTGCGGCTGGAGCATGGCCGGCGACTTGTGCTTGAAACTCGCGACGAGATCGCGTCTGTTGGCCAGGCATGCGGATTCGGGTCGGCATCCGCCTTCGCGCGCGCCTTCCGGCGCCGCTACGGCGAGAGTCCGACGCAGGCAAGACGGGCCCGCCGGGAGGGCACCTCATAGAAGAGCGCGAACGCTGCGACGACCCAGCAAGGATCGTTTCGGCGGCAGGATTCTATAGTCTTGATCATGCGATGATCAAGACGCGATCATCACAGCATCGGCAACTGGAGCGCCGCCCGCAGTTCTCAATATTTGCATGCGACACCGCATGTCGCAAAAATATGTTCTGCGGCAAACTTCCGCGCGCTAGCCTCGATGATAGAAATCGCGCAGCATTCTTCGACACGCCGGCGGGGGTCGGCGCGGATCATCGCACGCTTCGCGGCCGGGGCAGGAGTTTTCGAACATGAGCGATTTCACGAAGCATCTCGGCCACGAGGTCCGGCGCGGCGGCATGAGCCGGCGCGAGTTCATGGGCCGCGCGCTCGCCGCCGGCGTCAGCCTGACGCTCGCCTCGCAGCTCTACGCCACCAGCGCGGCGGCGCAGGAGCCCCAGCGCGGCGGCGCGCTCAAGCTCGGCCTCGAAGGCGGCGCGGCCACCGACGTGCTCGACCCGGCCAAGGCGCTCTCGCAGGTCATGTTCGTGGTCGGGCGCAACTGGGGCGACACGCTGGTCGAGTCCGACCCGCTCTCCGGCGCGGCCGTTCCCGCGCTGGCCGAGTCCTGGGAGCCCTCCGCCGACGCCAAGACCTGGACCTTCAAGATCCGTCAGGGCGTCACCTTCCACGACGGCAAGGCGCTCACCGTCGACGACGTCGTCGCCACCCTCAAGCGCCACACCGACGAGAAGTCGGAATCGGGCGCGCTCGGCGTCATGCAGACCATCGGCGACATCAAGGCCGATGGCGGCAACCTCGTGATCACGCTCGCCGAGGGCAATGCCGACCTGCCGCTGCTCCTGTCGGACTACCACCTCATCATCCAGCCGAACGGCGGCAATGACGATCCCAACAAGGCGGTCGGCACCGGCCCCTTCAAGCTCGCCAGCTTCGAGCCGGGCGTGCGCGTCACCTTCGAGAAGAACCCGAACGACTGGCGCCAGGACCGCGGCTACGTCGACTCGGTCGAGATCATCGTGATCAACGACGCCACCGCGCGCGTCGCCGCCCTGTCCTCGGGCCAGGTCCACTACGTCAACCGCGTCGACCCGAAGACCGTGTCGCTCCTGCAGCGCGCGCCCACCGTCGAGGTGCTCACCACCTCCGGCCGCGGCCACTACGTCTTCATCATGCACTGCAACACGGCGCCCTTCGACAACAACGACCTGCGCCTCGCGCTGAAATACGCCATGGACCGCGAGGCCATGCTGAAGACGGTCCTGTCGGGCTACGGCAAGATCGGCAACGACTTCCCGATCAACGACACCTACGCCCTCTTCCCCGAAGGCATCGAGCAGCGCGCCTACGATCCGGACAAGGCGACCTTCCACTACAAGAAGTCCGGCCATTCCGGTCCGGTGCTGCTGCGCACCTCCGACGTCGCCTTCCCCGGCGCGGTGGACGCCGCCGTTCTCTACCAGCAGACCGCGCAGAAGGCCGGCATCACCATCGAGGTGCGCCGTGAGCCGGGCGACGGCTACTGGTCGAACGTGTGGAACGTCCAGCCCTTCTCCACCTCCTACTGGGGCGGGCGGCCGACGCAGGACCAGATGTATTCCACGGCCTACTACTCCAAGGCCGACTGGAACGACACGCGCTTCATCCGGCCCGACTTCGACAAGCTCCTCCTGGAGGCGCGCGCCGAACTCGACGAGGCCAAGCGCAAGGACATGTACCGGACGATGGCCACGATGGTCCGCGACGAAGGCGGCCTCATCCTGCCGATGTTCAACGACTTCGTGAACGCCGCGCAGAAGCGCGTGAAGGGCTACGTCCACGACATCGGCAACGACATGTCGAACGGCTACGTCGCGACCCGCGTCTGGCTCGAAGCCTGATGGCCGCAGTGCCGGGTTCATCCCAGAACCTCGACGGGACCGCGCGCCTGCCGGCGGGCGATCCCCTGGCGGTGCCCGGCGCACCCGGCAGCCTTCTCGTCTCGGTCGACCCCGCGGTGCCCGGCACCGCGGGAAAGCGCCCGGCGCTCGGCCGCTTCGCCGCCCGCCATCCGCTGGCGGCGATGATCCTCCAGCGGCTCGGCATCTCCTTCCTGCTTCTGATCGCCGTCTCGGCCGTCCTGTTCATCGGCGTCGAGGCACTGCCCGGCGATTTCGCGCAGACCTATCTCGGCCAGTCCGCCACGCCCCAGGCGGTGGAGAACATCCGCCGCGACCTCGGCCTCGACCAGCCGGCGGCGACCCGCTACTTCGCCTGGCTCGGCAATGCTCTGACCGGCGATTTCGGCACCTCCTGGGCGAGCCGCAACTCGATCACCGAGCAGGTCGGCCGGCGCCTGGGCAACACGCTGTTTCTCGCCTTCTTCGCCGCCCTGATCTCCGTGCCGCTCGCCGTCGGCCTCGGCATGATCTCCGTGCTCTACCGCGACCGCATCGCCGACCGCCTCGTCAACGTCTTCTCGCTCGCGGCGATCTCGCTGCCCGAGTTCTTCATCGGCTACGTCCTGATCTTCGTCTTCGCGATCAACTTCGGCGTGGTGTCCTTCCCCTCCACCGTCTTCGACGGCATGCCGTTCCTCGACCGGCTGGAGGCGATCGCGCTGCCTTGCGCGACGCTCGTCCTCGTGGTCCTCGCCCACATGCTGCGCATGACGCGGGCCGCGATCCTCAACGTCATGGAAGCGCCCTATATCGAGACGGCGGAGCTGAAGGGCCTGTCGCGCGCCCGCACCATCCTGCGCCACGCCGCGCCCAACGCCCTCGCGCCGATCATCAACGTCGTCGCCCTCAACCTCGCCTATCTCGTCGTCGGCGTCGTCGTGGTGGAGGTCGTCTTCGTCTACCCCGGCATCGGCCAGTACATGGTGGACGCCGTGACGGTGCGCGACATGCCGGTGGTTCAGGCCTGCGGACTCCTCTTCGCCGCCATCTACATCTTCCTCAACATGGCCGCCGACATCCTGGCGATCCTGTCCAATCCCCGCCTGCGGCATCCCAAATGAGGCCCGCCCGATGAACTGGCGCTCCGTGCCCTTCAGCGCCTGGATCGGCATCGCCGGGCTCGCGATCGCCTTCGGCTGCGCCGTCTTCGCGCCGTTCATCGCGCCTTACGGCGAGAGCGAGATCGTCGGCGGCGTCTGGGAGCTGCCCGCCTGGAGCGGGGGCACGTTTCTCCTGGGTACCGACAATCTCGGGCGCGACCTCCTGTCCCGCCTGATCTACGGGGCGCGTACGACGATCTTCGTCGCGGCCGCCGCAACGCTCCTCGCCTTCTCCTTCGGTGTCCTCCTGTCCTTCACGGCGGCCGTGCTGAAGGGCTGGACCGACCAGGCCCTGTCGCGCCTCAACGACCTGATGATGGCGATCCCGACCCTCATCTTCGCCCTCGTCGTCCTCGCCGTCCTGCCCCAGCAGCTCTGGATCCTGATCCTCGTCATGGCGGTTCTCGATTCGACGCGCGTCTTCCGCCTCGGCCGAGCGGTCGCGACCGACATCGTCGCCATGGACTTCGTGGAAGCCGCGCGGCTTCGCGGCGAGCGGACCTCCTGGATCATCTTCCGCGAGATCCTGCCCAACGCCCTGTCGCCGCTTCTGGCCGAGTTCGGCCTGCGCTTCGCCTTCGCGATCCTGTTCCTGTCGACGCTGTCCTTCCTCGGCCTCGGCATCCAGCCGCCGGCGGCCGACTGGGGCGGCATGGTCAAGGACAACAAGGACGGCATCATCTTCGGCGTCTCGGCGGCACTCATCCCCGGCACCGCGATCGCCTTCCTCGCGGTCTGCGTGAACCTCGTCGTCGACTGGCTGCTCAACCGCACCGCCAGCCTCAAGGGAGGGCGCGCCTGATGGCCGAGGACCTGCTTCGCGTCCGCGACCTCAAGATCGAGGCCGAGATGCACACGCCCGGCGAGACGGCGCGCATGCTCACCATCGTCGAGGGCGTGTCCTTCGATCTGCCCAAGGGCCGCGTCCTCGGCCTCATCGGCGAGTCCGGCGCCGGCAAGTCGACCATCGGCCTTTCGGCGCTCGGCTACGGCCGCGGCTCGGTGCGCATCACCGGGGGCGAGGTGACGCTCGGCGGCACGCAGCTCGTCGGCCTATCGCAGCGCGGCCTCCGGCGCCTTCGCGGCGCCAAGGTCTGCTACGTCGCCCAGTCCGCAGCCGCCGCCTTCAACCCCGCCTTCCGGCTCGGCGACCAGATCGTCGAGGCGGCCCTCAAGCACGGCATCCTGACGCGCGCGCAGGCCCACGAGCGCGCCGCCGGCCTGTTCCGCACCCTCGGCCTGCCCGATCCCGAGAGCTTCGGCCGGCGCTATCCGCATCAGGTCTCGGGGGGCCAGCTTCAGCGCGCCATGACCGTCATGGCCCTCCTGCCCTCCCCCGACCTCATCGTCTTCGACGAGCCGACCACCGCGCTCGACGTCACCACCCAGATCGACGTCCTCGTCGCCATCAAGCGCGCGATCGAGGAGACGCACACGGCGGCGATCTACGTCACCCACGACCTCGCGGTCGTCGCCCAGGTCGCCGACGACATCATGGTGCTGCGCCACGGCAAGACGGTGGAATATGGACCGGTCGCGCAGGTGATGGAAAGCCCGCGCGAGGACTACACCCGCCGCCTCGTCTCCATGCGCCACCGCGAGAAGCCGCAGGCTCCCGACCAGAGCGACCGGCTCCTCACCGTCGACCACGTCGAGGCCGGCTATTCCGCGGTGAAGGTGCTCGACGGCGTGTCGCTGCACCTGCCCAAGGGCCAGACGCTGGCCGTCGTCGGCGAGTCGGGCTCGGGCAAGTCGACGCTCGCCCGCGTCATCACCGGCCTGCTTCCGCCGCGCCACGGGCGGATCACCTTCAAGGGCCGCGAGCTGCCGGCCCGGCTCGACGCGCGCTCCAAGGAGCAGCTGCGCCAGATCCAGATGATCTACCAGATGGCCGACACGGCCATGAACCCGCGCCACACGATCGGCGACATCCTCGGCCGGCCGCTGACCTTCTATTTCGGGCTGCGCGGCGCAAAGAAGGCGACGCGGGTGAAGGAGCTTCTCGGCGCAATCGAGCTGCCCGAGCACTTCGCCGGCCGCTACCCGGCGGAGCTCTCGGGCGGGCAGAAGCAGCGCGTGGCGATCGCCCGCGCGCTCGCCGCCGAGCCGGAAGTGATCCTGTGCGACGAGCCGACCTCGGCGCTCGACCCGCTGGTGGCCGACGGCATCCTGAAGCTCCTCCAGAAGCTCCAGGCGGAGACCCACGTCTCCTACCTCTTCATCACCCACGACATCGCCACCGTGCGCGCCATCGCCGATTCCGTGGCGGTCATGCATCGCGGGCGCCTCGTGCGCTTCGGGCCGAAGGATCAGGTGCTCTCGCCGCCCTTCGACGACTATACCGACCTTCTCCTGAAATCGGTGCCGGAGATGCGCATCGGCTGGCTGGAAGAGGTGCGCGACGCGCGCCGCATGGCCGCGGCCGGCAACTAGGAGATGGGCGTCCGGCTCGTTCTCGTCGTCCTCGACGGCCTGCCCTGTCGCAACGCCCGCCGCCTGATGGGCAACCTCGAAGGCTGGGTGGAGAGCGGCGAGGCGCGGGTGTGGCGCATGCGCTCGGTGCTGCCCTCGACCTCCGCCTCCTGCTACGCCTCGCTCCACACCGGAACGCTCCCGCAGCGCCACGGCGTCTTCGGCAACGAGGCGGTGCGCCGGCTCGACGTGCCCGACATCTTCTCCGAAGCCAACAGGGCGGGCCTCGTCACGGCGGCCGTGGCCCATTCCTTCTTTTCGGAGCTGTTCGTCCGGGGCCCCTTCGACCCCGTCCGCGACCTCGAACTGGACGAGCCCGGCGCGCCGATCCGGCATGGGCGCTTCTACACCATGGCCGGCTACAACCGGCACAACTACATGATCCCGTCCGATGCCGACCTTCTGGCGCTCGCGACGCGGCTGATGGAGCGAAACGGGGCGGACTACGCCCTCCTCCACACCTGCACGCCCGACTCCCTCGGCCACATGTACGGGCCGGACGGGCCGGAGATGGAGGCGGCGCTGTTCCGCCTCGACGCGCAGCTCGCGCCCTTCATCCGGCGCTGGCGCGCGGCCGGCTGGGAGGTCATCGTGACGAGCGACCACGGTCAGAGCGCGACCGGCCACCATGGCGGCACCGACCCCGACATGCGCGACGTCGCCCTTCATTATTTCGGCGCGGCGGAGGGTCCGTCCCCGGACGCGCTCCTGTCGCAGCTGCAGCTGGCGCCGAGCATCCTGCAACGGCTCGGCGTTCCGCTGCCGACCTCGATGGCGTCTCCACCATTCCTGGTTGATGCGACCTAAAGTCCAACCTTCTCAGACGTGCATTATCGGCGACTCCCTGTATAGGGAACCGATACAATCGATTGGAGTGCCGGAAATCATGACGTCGTGCGGCTTCGAGGTGTCGGAAAACGAGTGGATCCGTCTGAAGGACGGTACCCGGCTCGCCGCACGGATCTGGATGCCCGACGGCGCGATGGCCGACCCGGTGCCGGCGATCCTGGAGATCCTGCCCTATCGCAAGAACGACGGAACCTGCGCTCGCGACGATTCGACCTATCCCGTCTTCGCCGCGGCCGGCTATGCCGGCGTGCGCGTCGACCTTCGGGGCTCGGGCGAGTCGGAAGGGGTCATCGACGGCGAATACACGCCGCTGGAGCTGTCCGACGCCTGCGAGGTGATCGCCTGGATCGCCGCCCAGCCCTGGTGCACGGGCGCGGTGGGCATGATGGGCATTTCCTGGGGCGGCTTCAATTCGCTGCAGGTCGCGGCGCTGAAGCCCCCGGCGCTGAAGGCCGTGATCTCCATCGCCTCCACGGTCGACCGCTACAACGACGACATCCATTTCAAGAACGGCGGCCATCTCTCGGCCAACCTGTCCTGGGCCGCGACCATGCTCGCCTATCAGAGCCGCGCGCCCGATCCCGCGCTGGTGGGGGAGCGCTGGCGGACCCTATGGCTGGAGCGGCTGGAGAACGAGCCCTTCTTCCTGGAGGAATGGCTGCAGCATCAGCGCCGCGACGGGTTCTGGCGCCACGGCTCCATCAGCGACGACTTCGCCGGCTTCGACGTGCCGGCCCTCGTCATCGCCGGCTGGGCCGACGGCTACCGCAACACGCCCTTCAAGGCGGTGGAGGGTCTGGGGCCGACGGCCAAGGCCATTGTCGGGCCCTGGATCCACAAGTACCCGCATTTCGCCTGGCCCAAGCCCCGGATGGACTTCCACGCCGAGGCGATCCGCTGGTGGGACCGCTGGCTGAAGGGGACCGCGAACGGCGCCGAGGACCTGCCGCAGATGCGCGCCTACGTGCTCGACGGACCGCGCCCGCTGCTTCGCCGCGACGCCGATCCCGGCCGCTGGGTGGCGCTGGACCGCTGGCGCGCGCCGGACCGCGCCCGCTTCGGCGTCGGGGCGGACTTGCGGCTGCGGCCGGGCGAGAGCCAGGGGCCAGGCGAGCGGCTGCGCCTCCTGTCGCCCCAGGACACCGGCATCATGTCCGGCGAATGGTTCACGCTGAAGCCCGACGCCGAGATGGCGGGCGACCAGCGCCTGGACGATGCCGGCTCGCTGGTCTTCGAGACGGAGGTGCTGGACGCGCCGCTCGAGCTTCTCGGCTTCCCCGAGCTGGTTCTCGCCGTCGTGCCCGACGCGCCGGTCTCCAACCTCGTGGCGCGGCTCGTCGACGTCCATCCCGACGGCGCCGCGACGCGCATCAGCTACGGCGTCCTCAACCTCGCCCATCGCGGCGGCAACGCCGCGCCGGCGCCCGCCGTGCCGGGCGAAACGGTCGAGCTGCGGCTGCAGCTCGACGCCTGCGGCTACCGGCTGCCCCCCGGCCATCGCCTCCGCCTGTCGCTCTCGACGGCCTACTGGCCGACGATCCTGCCCTCGCCCCATGCGGGCGGTCTTCTCGTCGAGACCGGCTCGATCCGCCTTGACCTGCCGCTTCTGGGGGCGGCGGAGACCGTTCACGTGCCGGAGCCGGAGAACCCGGACCCGCTGCCGCGCTACATCGAGCACGCGCCGGGCTCGACACAGCGGCGCGTCGAGCGCGATCTCCAAACGGGGACCACGCGCTACGTGATCTTCGAGGACACGGGCCTGACGGAGCGACCGGGGACAAGCCTCGCGACGCGCGAGACCCGCAACGAGAACTGGTCGATCCGCTCCGACGACCCGCTCTCCATGCGCGGCGAAGCGCACTGGACAACGGAGTTGCGGCGCGGCGACTGGGCGATCCGCACCGTTGCGACCGCCCGCATCGCCGCGACCGCGACGGACTGGCTGATCTCGGCGCGGGTCACCGCCAGCGAAGGCGACGAGGAGATCTTCGCGCGCGACTGGGAAAGGACGATCCCGCGCGACCTCATGTGAGCCGGGCGAGCCGCCCCAGCTCGGTGACGAGGGCGGCGAAGCCGGCCCGGGCTCCCGGGCTCATGTGCCGGGCCCGCAGCCAGGCGTGGATCATCTGCGGCTCCTCGCGGAAGGATACGTCGACGCCGGCCGCCGCGAGGCGGCCGGCGAAGAGCCGTGCATCGTCGCGCAGGGGGTCGAAGCGGGCGGCTGAAACGAAGGTGGGGGGCAGGCCGGCCAGGCTCTCCGCCCGGAGGGGATGGGCGACGGGATCGGTCTCGGGCGCGGCGTAGAGCTCGCGGTAGTAGCGCACGTCGGCGGTCGACAGGCCCGGCGCCTCGGCCATCTCGGCATAGGAGCCGGAGGCGAGGTCGCCGCCGAGGCCGGGATAGATCAGCGCGAGGCCAACGATGCCGCAGACGCCCTCGTTGCGCGCCCGTACGGCGAGGCCCGCCGCGAGGTTGCCTCCGGCGCTGTCGCCGGCCAGCACCACGTGCCGCCCTTGCGCGAGAAGCGCCGAGAGCGCCGCCCAGCCGTCCTCGAAGGCGGCCGGCCAGCGGTGCTCGGGCGCGAGCCGGTAGTCGATCGCGACGAGCTCGGCGCCGGTCCCCTGCGCGAGCTCCGCGCAGACCGTGTCGTGGCTGTCGAGCGAGCCGACGACGAAGCCGCCGCCGTGGAGATAGAGGATCGTCGCGTCCGTCGAAACATGCGCCGGACGGTAGAACCGCGCGGGGATGGCGCCGAGCGGCCGGTCCTCGGCCGCGACGCCCTCGGGCCGGCCGGGATCGAACGCGGCGCACAGCGCGTCGTACCAGCGCCGCTGCTGCTCGACGGAAGCGGACACCGCGTCGGGCGGATAAAAGGCGTCGCAGTGCGCCTGGAAGTCGAGGATCTCCGCTTCCTCCGGTGTCGGCCCGCTCATCCCGTCTCTCCCGCTTCGCTCTCGGATGTCCCGTGTTGCCATTGCGGCGGCTCCCGGCGCAATGAAGCGGGCGGCGCGGCGCGGGAGGCTGACACTCTGCGCGCTGCCCGCTCCCTCATCACGCTTCCGGCTGCCGCACTCCGATGACCCGTCCCAACATCCTGATCCTGATGGTCGACCAGCTCAACGGGACGCTGTTCCCGGACGGGCCGGCCGCGTTCCTCCACGCGCCGAACCTGAAGCGGCTGGCGGCACGCTCGCTGCGCTTCCCCAACGCCTACACGGCGAGCCCGCTCTGCGCCCCAGCGCGCGCGAGCTTCATGTCGGGGCAGTTGCCCTCGCGCACCGGCGTCTACGACAACGCCGCCGAGTTCGCCTCGGCGATTCCCACCTATGCCCACCACCTGCGGCGGGCCGGCTGGTACACGGCGCTGTCGGGCAAGATGCACTTCGTCGGTCCCGACCAGCTCCACGGCTTCGAGGAGCGGCTGACCACCGACGTCTACCCCGCCGATTTCGGCTGGACGCCCGACTACACCAAGCCGGGGACACGGATCGACTGGTGGTACCACAATCTCGGCTCGGTGACGGGCGCCGGGGTCGCCGAGATCACCAACCAGTACGAATACGACGACGAGGTCGCCCACTTCGCCACCGCCAAGCTCTACGACCTGTCGCGGGGCAAGGATGCGCGGCCCTGGTGCCTGACGGTCTCCTTCACCCATCCGCACGACCCCTACGTGGCGCGTCGGAAATACTGGGACCTCTACGAAGACTGCCCGGCGCTGGCGCCGCCCGTCGGCCGCATCGCGCGCAAGGATCAGGACCCGCATTCGCGCCGCCTGATGGACGCCTGCAACGACGGCGAATACGCCATCACGGACGAGGAGGTGGCGCGCTCGCGCCGGGCCTACTTCGCCAACATCTCCTATGTCGACGACAAGATCGGCGAGATCCTGGCCGTCCTGGACAGCTGCCGCATGGCGGAGAACACGGTGGTGCTCTTCACCTCGGACCACGGCGACATGCTGGGCGAGCGGGGCCTCTGGTTCAAGATGAACTTCTTCGAGGGCTCGGCCAACGTGCCGCTGATGGTGGCCGCGCCCGGCATCGAGAGCCGGCGGATCGACGCGCCCGTGTCGACCCTCGACGTCGTGCCGACGCTGGGCGCGCTGGCCGGCATCGACCTGTCCGCGATCATGCCCTGGACGGACGGGCTGTCGCTCCTCGATACGGCGCGCGCGGGGACGCGGGCCGAGCCCGTGCCGATGGAGTACGCGGCGGAAGGGTCGGTGGCGCCGCTCGTCGCGATCCGGGATGGTCGCTGGAAATACGTCGCCTGCCGCGCCGACCCGGAGATGCTGTTCGACATGGAGGCCGACCCGCGCGAGCTGACGAACCTCGCCGGCGACCCGACCCACGCCGAAACCCTGTCCCGCCTGCGGGCGACTGCGCAGGCGCGCTGGAACCTCGACCGCTTCGACGCCGAGGTGCGCGCCAGCCAGGCGCGGCGCCACGTCACCTACGAGGCGCTGCGCAACGGCGCCTACTACCCCTGGGACCACCAGCCCCTCCAGCGGGCGTCCGAGCGCTACATGCGCAACCACATGGACCTCAACGTCCTGGAGGAGCAGCAGCGCTTTCCGCGGGGGGAATAGGCGTCAGCGGCGCAGCACGTCCTGCCATTCGGCGTGGCGGGCGAACTGCGCGCGGGCGAAGGGGCAGAGCGGCAGGATGCTGCGCCCCGTCTCCCGCGCGTCCTCCACCGCCCGGCGCACCAGCGCCTCGCCGACGCGCCGGCCGCGCAGCGCGTCGGGAACCTCGGTGTGGTCGATGATGAGAAGGCGCTCGCCGGCCCGGCTCACCGTCATCTCCGCCTCGTGCCCGTCGAGCCGGGCGAGGTACCGACCCTTGGCCGGCCCTTCCTCGTAGGCGATGTCGGGGCTCGCCCCTGCAGGCGCCGGCGCCTGAGCACTACCGGCTTCCGGCGCCTCGTGCAGGGGCCGCGGCCGGCGCGGGGCGCCCGGCCGGCATTCGAGGACCGACCGGTCCCAGCGGGCGAGATCGGCGGCCGCGGCGTAGGTCGTCTCGAGGAAGCTGAGGAGCGCCGCGTCCGGATCGGCGCTCTCGCGCACGGCCGCGTAGGGAAGGACGAACTCGCCGAGATCCTTGTGCCAGAAGGCGGCGTCCGGCTGGACGCCGGCCTGCGCGTAACCCTGCGGGGCGGGATAGGCATAGGCGTAGAAGGCGGGGTAGTCGACGCCGCCGCTGCCGCCCGGCCAGAAGCCGGCCGAGGAAACCTCCTGATCGTATGCCTCCTGCGCGACGTCGTCGGGCAGTGCCGGAACGCCGCCGGGATGCAGCGGCGCCGCGCGCCCCGAGAAGCGCGTGGCGGCGAGGTCGAAGGAGCCCCAGAACAGATGCACGGGGCTCGCCTTGCCGATGAACGAGGTGCGGAAGGCCTTGAAGACCCGGTCCGCCGCGGCGAGCGCGCGGAAGAAACGCGTGACCGCCTCCGCGTCGTAGGGGCGGTCGCGATGATCCTCGGCGAAAGGCACGGGATCCGCCACCTCGTTCGGGCTGCCGTGAAAGTCGGGCGTGCCGCCCACGGCCGCGATCAGGTCGCGGAACTCGGCGTGGAACGCCGCCACGGTGGTCGGACGCTGCGCCATCTCCGCCCGGCGCCCGTCGCCGCTCTCGGCGATCACCTTGTGACCGACGAGATCGAACAGGACCTCGATGCCCGGCCCGTCGGGCACGAGCGTCGTCGTCAGTCCGCGCGCCCCGACGAGAAAGGTCGCGTGCCAGGAATGGTTGATCCAGGGCGTGTGGGCCAGGCGGTACTTGCCGCCGACCTGGAGATAAAGATGGAGCGCGGCGCAGGTCTCGCGCCAGGACAGGTAATCGAGTTCCGGCCAACGCGCATCGGTCATCGGTGATCTCCATTCTGGCAAGCTGATCGCTCGATAGCACGAGCGGATGGAGCCCGGTACGGCGACCCTGCGTTCGCTGTCCGGCAACAGCCCCCTGGACGAGCCCGGCCGCCCGGCCATATCGCTGCCGGACCCGGCCCGCCCGAAAATCGCGTTTCCGAAGGAACATGCCATGCCCCATCCTGCCCTCGTTCCCGGCAACGTCGCCGTCGTCACCGGCGGCGCGTCGGGCATCGGCCTCGCCTGCGCCAAGCGCTTCGCGGCGCTCGGGCTGAAGGTCTGCATCGCGGATGTCGGCGGCGAGCGGCTGGAGGCGGCGGCCGAGGCGCTGGCGAGCGTCGCGCCGGGCGGGACAGCCGACGTCATGGCCTCGGCCACCGACGTCGGGGATCGCGAGGCGCTCGCCGCTCTGGAGCGCAGCGTCGCGGAGCGCTTCGGGGGCACGGACGTCCTCATGAACAATGCCGGCATCCAGCCGGGCAGCGCGCTGTTCGGGCCGGTGGAGAACTGGGAGCGCGTGCTGCGCGTCAACCTGTGGGGCGTGATCCACGGGACCCAGGTCTTCGTGCCGGGCATGGTGGCGCGCGAGAAGCCGGGGCTCGTCATCAACACGGGCTCCAAGCAGGGCATCACGACCCCGCCGGGCGACCCCGCCTACAACGTGTCCAAGGCGGGCGTGAAGGTCTTCACCGAGGCGCTGCAGCACGAACTGCGCAACTTGGGCAGCGCCCAGGTGACGGCGGCGCTGCTGATCCCCGGCTTCGTCTTCACGCCGCTCGCGGCTGGCGGGCGCACCGAGAAGCCGGCGGGCGCCTGGACGGCCGAACAGACGGCCGACTTCATGCTGCAGAAGCTGGAGGCCGGCGACTTCTACATCCTCTGCCCCGACAACGACGTGCCGCGCGAACTCGACGAGAAGCGCATCCTTTGGGCGGCCGGCGACATCACCGACAACCGCCCGCCGCTGTCGCGCTGGCATCCGGACTACGCGGAAGCCTTCGCGGCGCACCTGAAGGCGTGAGGACGCCTCGGGCCATCATCTGGGAGAACCGAGCATGAGCATTCCCGAGCGGCGCTTCGGGCGCACCGGCTGGAACGTGTCCGCGATCGGCTTCGGCGCCTGGGCCATCGGCGGCTCATGGGGAGAGGTCGGCGAGGAGGACGCCAAGACGGCGTTGAACGCCGCCCTCGACGCCGGCATGACCTTCATCGACACGGCCGACGTCTACGGCGACGGGCGATCCGAGCGCATCATCCGCGACGTCTTGAAGACGCGCGGAGGCGAGAGGCCGATCGTCGCGACCAAGGCCGGCCGGCGTCTGAACCCGCACGTGGCGGACGGCTACACGGCGGAGAACCTCGAAGCCTTCGTCGACCGGAGCCTGGGCAATCTCGGCGTCGAGACGCTCGACCTCGTGCAGCTGCACTGCCCGCCGGTCGAGGTCTACTACCGGCCGGAGGTCTTCGAGGCGCTGGACGGGCTGGTCGCCAAGGGCAAGATCCGCTTCTACGGCGTTTCGGTCGAGAAGGTCGAGGAAGCGCTGAAGGCGATCGAATTCCCGAACGTCGCCTCCGTCCAGATCATCTACAACATGTTCCGGCAGCGGCCGGCGGAGCGGTTCTTTGCCGAGGCCAAGCGCCGCGACGTCGGCGTGATCGTGCGCGTGCCGCTGGCGAGCGGCATGCTGACGGGCAAGATGACCGCCGAGACGCAGTTCCCGGCGAACGACCACCGCAACTTCAACCGGCACGGCGAGAGCTTCGACGTCGGCGAGACCTTCGCGGGCGTGCCCTACGACGTGGCCCTGGCCGCGGTGGAGGAGCTGCGGGGCATGGTCCCGGCGGGGGCGACGATGGCGCAGGCGGCGCTGCGCTGGATCCTGATGGAGGACGCTGTGTCGGTGGTGATCCCCGGCGCCAAGAACCGCAGCCAAGCCGAAGGCAACGCCGCGGCGGCCTCCCTCCCGCCGCTGCCGGCCGAGGCCATGGCGCGGGTGCGCGAGGTCTACGAGCGGCTGATCGCGCCGCACGTGCACGGGCGCTGGTAGGATTTTCGACAACCGGAGCGGGATCGTTTTCCGCTCCGGCGACTTGCTCTCCGCGAGTTCCTGAGACGGGGAGAGCATCGCATGACCGACCTGTCGCGCCGCGGCGTTCTTGCCGGCGGGCTCGCGCTCGCGGGCGCGGGGCTCTTGCCCGGCCGCGCCGGGGCGGCCTCGGTGGTTCAGGCGATGGCGCCGGGCTTCGAGGCGGTGGTCGCGCCGGACGCGCGGCTGGACACGCTCTATTCCGACGGGCGCTGGTGCGAGGGGCCGTGCTGGGTGCCGCGGCTCGGCGGGCTCGTCTTTTCCGACACGCGGTTGAACCGGATGAGCCTCCTTCGCGACGGCGGCCGGGCGGAGCCCTATCGCGACCCGTCGAACAACGCCAATGGCAGCTGCCTCGACGCGCAAGGCCGGCTCGTCACCTGCGAGCACCGGACGCGGCGCGTGGTGCGCGAGCGCGAGGACGGATCGATCGAGGTTCTGGCCGACCGGTTCGAGGGCAAGCGGCTGAACGCGCCCAACGACTGCGCGCTCGGGCCGGACGGCGCGATCTGGTTCACCGACCCCGTCTTCGGCATCCGCCAGCCCGACGAGGGACTGATGGCCGAGCCCGAGCAGGCCATGCGCCGCGTCTACCGCATCGCGCCGGACGGGCGTGTGGAGGCGCGGGTCGAGGACATGGACCAGCCGAACGGCCTCGCCTTCGCGCCCGACGGCCGGACGCTCTTCGTCGCCGATGCCGGCGGCGGCCTGAACCCGGAAGGGCCGCGGGAGATCCGGGTCTATTCCGTCACGCCGGATGGCGGCGTCGAAGCGGGACGGGTCTTCGCGCGACTGGAGAGCGGCGTGCCGGACGGGCTGGAGACCGACGCGGACGGCCGGCTCTACGCGGCCTGCGAGGACGGCGTTCGGGTCTTCGCCCCGGACTGCACGCTTCTCGGGCGCATCGCGACGCCGACGACGCCGGCCAACATGACCTTCGGCGGGCCGGACGGACGGCGCCTGTTCATCACGGCCGGCAAGGCAGTCCACGCCATCACCACGCGCGCCCGCGGCCGCGGCTTCTGATCCCATCCCCTTCCAAGGAAAGGCGCCGATCATGCTTCCTCGCCGACGCTTCCTCGCGGGCACGCTGACCGCGGCGGCCGCCCTTCCCCTGGTCCGCGCGGCGGGCGCGCAGGAGTCGTCGGGCGCGGCCTCCGTCGCGCCAGTGCCGGAGGGCGCGAACCGCCTGGAGGCGAGCCCGGCGCGCGGCGCGGGGGCGATGGAACTCGCCCATCTCGCCGATGCGCCCTCGACGCCGACGGGCCTCGCCATCGCGCCGGACGGCCGCGTCTTCGTGATGATGCCGCGCTTCTCGGCCGACGTGCCCTTCACGCTCGGCGAGGTGCCGCCGGACGGGTCGGTGGTACCGTACCCCGACGCCGAGACCAACGTGCCCGATCCGGCCAAGCCGCAGGAACGGCTGTTCCACGTGCCGAACGGCGTCTTCGATCCGGAGGGCCAGCTCTGGGTGCTGGATGCGGGGCTTCCCGACGGCTCGGGGCCGCCGGTGGCGGGGGCGGCGAAGCTCCTGCGCATCGACATCGCTTCCGGACGCACGACCCGCACCGTGCCGCTGGAGCCCGGGATCGTGCCGACCTCCTCGCTCAACGACCTGCGCGTCGACCTCGCGCGAGGCCGCGCCTTCGTCACCGACCAGGGCCAGGACGGCGCGGGCGCGATCCTCGCCGTCGACCTCTCCAACGATCGCGTCGTGCGGCGGCTCGACGGGCATGCGAGCACGAAGTCGCAGGAGAAGCTGGTGAAGTTCGTCGAGCACCGACCGGTGATGCGGACGCAAGGCTCCGGCCCGCCGCGCTTCGTGAAGGGCGGGGCGAACGGCATTGCGCTCGGCCCCGGCGGCACGCGGCTCTACTACGCGCCGCTGATTGGGCGGCACCTCTACGCGGTCGACGCTGCCTCGCTCGTCGATCCCGAGGTCTCCGATGCCGAAGTCGCGGCGGGGGTCGAGGACCTCGGCGAGAAGGGCATGACCGGGGGTCTCGCCTGCGACGCGGAGGATCGCGTCTACCTGACCCTCCAGGAGCAGAACGCGGTGGGCCGGCGAATGCCGGACGGGATGATCGAGGTGATCGGCTTCGATCCGCGCCTCGTCTGGGCCGACACGATGGTGATCACGCCGGACAACTGGCTCTACGTCTCTGCCGCGCAGGTCAACCGCCGGCCGGAATACAATGCCGGCAAGGACCTGCAGAAGCCGCCCTACGCCGTCCTGCGGATCCGGATCGACGCCGGGCCGGCGGCCTGAGCCCCGTCCGCTCCCTCACGGGTGGACGTAGGCCTCGCCCGTCTCGGCGCGGGCGGGATGGGCGAGGTAGCGCCCCTGCGCGGGAACCGCGACCTCGTCGAAGCGGGCGGCGAGCTCGCTCAAGGCCGCGCGCATGGCGGGGCCGTGCATGGCCTGGCCGTGACCGGTGACGACGATCTCGGGCTCCAGCGCGGCCAAGTCCTCGACGGAGCGCTTCGCCTTGTCCCATTCCACCGTGTAGTACATCGGCGGCCCGTGCATTTCCGGCGCCTGCGTGATCGCGGCGTAGGCGGACTCCTGCCGCGTGGTGACGAAGGCGTCGCCGGCGATCAGCGTCCGGTCGGCCTCGCGGAAGAACGACACGTGGCCGACGCTGTGGCCCGGCGTGTGGATCCAGCGCCAGCCGGCGAGCGGGGGAACGCTGCCGTCGGCCGGCAGCTCGCGCAGGCGCTCCGACACGTCGACGGGCCCGCGCGGATAGAAGCGGGCGAGAGCGGCCATCAGCCCGCCCCCGACGCTCGGATCGCCCGGCGGATAGCTCGCCGAGCCACCGAGATAGGGACGCTCCAGCGCGTGGGCATAGACCGGCGCGTCCCACTGCGCGGCGAGCAGCTCCAGCGCGCCGACATGGTCGAAATGAGCGTGGGTCATCAGGATCGCGGCCGGCCGGGCGCCCTCGCCGAAGAGCGCGGCCGCCGCCGATTCGATCATCCCCTTGGTGCCGGGAAGGCCCGCATCGACGAGCACCCAGCCGCGGTCGCCCGCGTCCGGCGACCCTACGAAGACGACGTTGACGATGCCGAGGCGCCGGTAGGCGACGCCGGACGCGACGGGATGCGTCCCGTCGCGCCGCGCGGCATCGAGCACGGGATCGGTGGCCAGAGCCTCGTCGGCGATGGGAATCTGCTGCGTCATTGGTTCGCGCCTCTGCCGTGTCAGAGGCGAATGCGCGGGCGGAGCCCTCGGCTCCCGGCGAAGCTCGGTCCTGTCTAAAGGTCGCGCGCGCCGGCGGCCGCGACCGCTTCGGCCCGCGCCTTCCAGGTGCCGGCGGTCTGCGGCTTGACGAAGATCGTCGTCACCTGCGGCTGCTCCTCGCGGATGCGGGCCTCGATCACCAGGACGCAGGCCTCGATCTCGGGCGCGGTCATGGCGTCGTCGAACTCGACGCTGAGGGCCGCGACGACCTGCTCGGGGCCGAGATGGACGGTGAGGACGCCGTTCGCCCGATGAAGGCCGGGCTGGCTTTCCGCGATGCGCAGGAGGGCCGCCTGGACCCCGGGCACGGCCGCCTCGCCGATCAGGAGGCCCTTGCTCTCGCGGGCGAGCACGATCGCCGTCGCGGCGAGGATGAGGGCGATGCCGATCGAGGCGACGCCGTCGAGCTCGGGAATGCCGAGGCGCTCGGCGAGGAAGATGCCGGCGAAGGCGATCAGGAGGCCGAGAAGCGCGGCGGAGTCCTCGAAGAGCACGGTGAAGGTCGTCGGATCCTTCGAGCGGCGGACGGCCTCGATGTAGCCGAGCGGCCCTTTCTGGCGGCGAAAGGCCTTGAGCGCCACGACCCAGGAGAAGCCCTCGAAGAGCATCGCGAGGCCGAGCACCACGTAGTTGACGAACGGGTCCTCCACCGGCTCGGGATCGAGGATGTGGAGGACGCCCTCGTAGAAGGACACGCCGGCGCCCAGCGCGAAGACGAGGAGCGCCACGACAAAGGTCCAGAAGTAGAGCTCCCGCCCGTGGCCGAGCGGATGGGCGCGGTCCGGCGGCCGGGCCGCGCGGCGCATGCCGTGAAGGAGCAGGAGCTCGTTGCCCGTGTCGACCAGCGAATGGACGCCCTCGCTCAGCATGGCCGAGGAGCCGGTCATGGCGGCGGCGACGAACTTCGTCACGGCGATGAGGAAGTTGCCGGCGAGCGCGGCGTAGACGACCGTCTTCGACTCACCTTGCGACTGCGAGGCCATGGCTGATCCCCCCTGCCCTGTCCAAACGGGTTGCCGGATCGAAGGTAGGCAGAAGGCTACGTTTGTCGCCGCAGGTCAGGCCGCAACGCCCTTAGCCGGAAGCGGATCCGGACGCTCGGGACGGCGCTGGGAAACGACGACGCAGCCGGCATACAGAAAAGGGCCGAGCTTCGCCGCTCGGCCCTTCCACGAAGACGTCATCCGAGTGTCCGATCTTCGAAGCTCAGTAGCTTCCGCGGGACAAGCAGACGGCAGGCACCGTCTTGAGAATGATCATGATGTCGGATCCGAGCGACCAGTTCTCGACGTACTGGCGATCGAAGGCGACGCGGGCGTCGTAGGACACGTCGTTGCGGCCGCTCACCTGCCACAGCCCGGTCAGGCCCGGCCGGGTCGACAGGTAGACCGGAGCGTTCGAACCGTAATAATCGAGCTCGGCGCGAACGACTGGGCGCGGGCCGACGATGCTCATCTCGCCGCGCAGGATGTTGATGAGCTGGGGAAGCTCGTCGAGGCTCAGCTTGCGCAGCACCGAACCGATCGACGTCACGCGCGGATCGTTCTGCAGCTTGCGCGTGGCCAGCCACTCGGCCTCGGCTTCCGGGTTCTCCGCCAGGTAGCGCTGGAGGACCGCGTCGCCATCCTGCACCATCGTCCGGAACTTTAGGCACGCGAAGTCCCGTCCCCCGCGTCCGACACGCTTGTGGCCGTAGAAGATGCTGCCGCCGTCGGTGACCTTGATGACCAGCGCGACGAGGAGAAAGAGAGGAGACAGGATGATCAGGCCGAGAAGGGCTCCGGCGACGTCCATCCAACGCTTGGCCGCATAGACGGAGCCCGGCGTCCGACGGGGCCGGACGCGCGTGGGGCGAGCAGAACCGAGAGTGTCACTCTGCAGAGTCATGGCACGTCCTTCCGTCCAAATGAACAGCCGCAGGTTACAGCTTATTAATGGTGCGCCGCAATATGAAAGGGCAACAATCTTCATGCGCGTCTTGCATGGCTCGCCTTTTGGGGGCGCATACCTGGCCAGCTAAGCACGTGTTGACGGGCGCGAAGCGTGCACCCGCCGCCAGCCGAAGGTTGGTCTCGGGAGGTCGTCCAGCCGGCGGACGAAACAGGAGCGGGAGGCAACTATCTGGGCTCAGCCACACCGCGCTCGCTGGGGTGTGGATCACGCGGCTTGGCTGGTTCGACCGGACCGTAGAAGCCCTGGATGCACGGCACCCGCCGCGCCTCGAAGCCTGATCAAGAACGCGCGGGCAGCTCTCGGCTTCCGACGACCGATCCCGTCGCCGGCCGACTGCACTCGGCAGTTTCGGGTCGATCCTGTCGAAGCTCGACGGACGAGCCTCGCCGGCCGCGGGGAAGCTTCCCCTCGCGGCGGCTGCGGGCGAAGCCGCCGAGCGAAGGCGAGAGGCGCCTCGCCCTCGCCTTCGCCGGTTGGGTCTCAGGCCGTGTGATAATAGTCTTTGTACTGCGAGATGTAATAATCCGGCGAGTCCATGGTCTTGTAGAGCTTCATGCGGGCCTCGTCGGCCTTGTTGAAGATCGCGCCGAGGCACTTCTCGTACAGGGCCGGATTGTCCGCCATGATGTTGCGCACGAGCTTGCGCGACGTGCGGCCCCATTCGACCACCATGATGAAGCCGTCGATGCGATTCGCCATGGCTCGCGCGTCGATGACGGGCCCGAGCGGCGGCAGGTCGATGACGATGTAGTCGAAGCTGCCCCGCAGACGCTCGATCAGGTTCGCCATTCCGGACGAGGTCAGGATCTCGCTCGAATGGTAGACTCTCTGGGTAAGCGAGACCGGAAGAACCGCGAGCTTGCCGTTCGGGCTCCAGACGAGGCAGTCCTCGATAGGGCTGGTGCCGTAGGCGGCCTCGACGAGGCCGACCGTCGGCTTCGAGTTCAAAGACCGCGACAGGTTGGGATTGCGAAGGTCGCCGTCGATCAAGAGGACACGGCTGTCCTGCGAGGCGAGCAGGGACGCGAAGTTCGCGGACAGGGTGGTCTTGCCCTCCCGCGGCAGGCACGAGACCATCCCGATGACTTTGGCCTGACGGTCGGCGAGATAGGTGTTCGCCGCGAACCGTGCATTGCGCAGGGTTTCGGTAAACGGCGAGAGCGGGGCCGTCGCGGCCCGATTGTTGAGGCTGCCGGCGCGCCAGATGTCGGCCGAGGCCGCGCCGTCGACCTGGGGGTCGGATTGGGCGAGATTGCCGACCGAGCCGAGGAACTCGACGCCCAGTTCGCTGCGCACCTGGCTACCAGTGCGGAAGAAGCGGTCGCGATGCTCGCGGAGCGCAGCGGCTCCGACACCCGACGCCGCTCCGAGCACGGTCGCAAGCGCCAGGATGATCGGCACCCGCGGATAGCTGGGGCGCGACGGCGGCTTGGCCGGCGTGATGACCCGGGCTTCCGTGATCGGGAAGGACTGCTGCTGGAGCGTCTCGTGATAGCGCTGGAGGAAGACGTTGTAGAGGTTGCGGAAAGCGTCGGCTTCGCGCTCGAGCTCGCGAAGCTGGACACTGGACGTGTTGGCCTCGACGTTCTCGCCGGCAACGCTTTTCAGGCTCGTGGACAGCGACTCTTCGCGGCGCTGGGCGACGTTGTAGGAACTCTCGTAGCTTTCCGCGATCCGCCCGAGCTCGTCGAAGATCTGGGTCTGGTACTCCGCCATCTCGTCGCGCAGCCGCACCGCTTGCACGTGCTGGGGGCCGAAGGAGCGCTCGACCTCGCTCAGGCGGCGGGACGCGTCGAGGTAGCGCTGGCGAAGGTTGACAATCGTCGCGTTGCCGAGCGCGTCGTCGACCACGGCGTCGGTGCGCCTGTTCTTGATGATGTCGCGGATCTGGTCCAGCCGCGCCTTGGCTTCGGCGGTGCTCGCGCGCGCCGCCACCAGCTGCGTGCTCAGCTCGCCCAGTTGCTGCTGGGAGACGAGCTGGTTGTTGGAAGACAGGAGGCTGTTCTCGTTCCTGTAGTTCTGCACCGCCAGATCGGCGTCGTAGGACTGCTGCCGGAGCTGGGCGAGACGCTCCTCGAGCCAGTCGCTGGCGCGTCGCGTCGCGCTGTACTTGGCTTCCAGCTGGTCGTTCAGATAGGCCTCGCCGTAGGCCTGCGCGATTCGGTTGGCAAGATGCCGATCCGCGGAGGTGTAGCTCAAGCGCAGGACGTAGGTCTTCTCCACCCGCTCGACGGCGAGGTTCCCCCGCAGAATGGCAGCAGCGGCGATGAGCTTCGCCTCGCGGCTCGGCCCGTCCGCCGCTTGGCTCGGGGACACCGACAGGACGCTCTGCGCGACGCTGGCGACGCCGCCCGTGATCCGGCCGAGCATCGACGGGTTGCCGGCCATGAACGTGGGATCATCCAGCAGTCCGATGCTTTCGACCACGGACCGGGCGAGTTGCTCCGATCGCAGGATCTCGACCTGGGTCATCATGTCCGAGTCGTCCTGGAAGACATCGGTGGGCACGGTCAGGGTGCCGATGACGTTGGAGGTCCCCTTGTCAATCATGAGGTCGGTGGAGGCCGTGTAGAGCGGGACAGCCAGCGACACGTAGCCCACGCCCAGAACAATGCCGGCAAGCGTGCACAAGCCGATGATCCAGGCCTGGCGGCGCAGGGCCGCCAGGATGTGGTTCAGCGCGATCGGCTCGAAGCCGGATCCGTCGTCGGGCGCGTTGCCCGCGAGCGCCAACGGCTTGTCGTTCGATTTGGACATCAAGGATCCGGGACGGTTTGCTTCTCGGGGGCGGCAGACACCCAATCTATGGCATATTTGCGTGCAGGTTTCAGCACACCGCCGGACAAGAGGACAAAAGCCGCAAAACCAGTGTTCAAATGCGCTTCATCTCGTCGTGACGGACGGGGGGCCGGTTAGGTGCTTGCCGCCGGCCGCTCCGAGACGCTCCATCAGGGCGCGGATTTCGTCGTCATCAAGGCTCGATCGCATGTCCCCGCCCGCGCGGCGCCAGAACCGCTCGCGATCCAGGTCGCGGGCGATCTCTTCCAGTCTCGCCTGGACCTGGCGCAGGTCGCCGTGCAGCCTCATGCGCCGACGACCCGCCCAAGACGCGTAGATGCACAGGAGAAGGGCGACCACCCAGGCGGCCGCCAGCTCCAGGAGACCAAGCGAAGGCGGCGCGGCCTCGAAGAAACGCGCGACGCCGAGCCAGGCGAGAATCGCGACCGCAACTACCAAAAGAACATCGCGCTGCAACGCCGCCCATAAGATCAGGACAACGAACGGAAGCGCCGTGACGATGGAGAGCGGAACCGACATGTCCAGCATCTCGAAGCTTCGCCCTGCCCATTCACGCACCAAAACCATCGCGGCATCGACGGCGGCGACGTCATAGGTCGAGTTCAGGAGGTCGCTCATCTTCGTCAAACCGGCTTCATCTCACGAAACTCGGATTTTGATGATCAACACCATTTCACGCCCGCGCCCCTCGCGCAAGCGCGAAAGCCCCGTCCACACCCTTGTCAGGCCGCCGATGGAAGAGGCGGCCTGACAAGGGTTGCGGAGTAGAGGCGCAGAAGCGCGTCGATCCATTCGTCGGGGGTTTGGGACAGGCTCGCCTCGCCTGAATGGCCGCGCTCGCTCATCGCCCGGACCTCCTCGGCGGGCAGATCGACGAGCGATCGAAGCGTCCCGGCGATGTCGGCGGGATCGTTGAGGTCGAAGGAGAAGCCGAGCCCGTTCGCCAGGATCTCCTCGCGCAGGAAGGCGGTCCGGGACACGAGCACGGGCAAGCCGCTCCCGGACGCTTCGGCGGCGACGAGGCCGTAGGGCTCAGGGTAGCGGGACGGCATAACGACGCCGCGGGCGCTCCTCAACAGCTCCGCGATCTCCTCGCGGTTGCGCCAACCGTGGAACCGGACGTCCGGATATTGCTTCGACAGCTCCTTCCTCAGGGGACCGTCGCCGATGACGGCCAGCGGCACGCCCGCGCTTCGGGCAGCCGCCAGGAGTTCGACGACGCCCTTCTCGGCCTCGACGCGACCGACGAAGAAGACGGTGCCGTTCGCCTCGCTCGGGATGCGGCTGCGCGAAAAAGGCTCGGCGGGGTTGCGCACGGTGACGAGGCGGCCGGAAGAAACGCCGCCCTTGACGAGATAGGGCGCCATCTTCTCGTGGATCATCGCGACGGCGGCCCAGGGCAGGCTCTGCGGGAAGGTGGAATCGAGCACCCTCTTGCGGGCCGAGCGCCAGAGCTTCTGCGCGTAGTTCCGCTTGTCGCAGTTCGTGGACAGGCACGAGGCGCTCAAGGGAACCCGCTCGCAGGGCTCGCCGCGCTTGTAGTCCATGAAGGCGCCGTTGGGGCATGCCAGGAAGAAGTCGTGAGCGTGGATGACCGTTCGCGCGGCCACGGGACCAAGGGCCGAGAAGATCGACGGCGTCAGGATCTTCGACCATCCGTGAACGTGATAAACGGTCGAGGGCGTGTCGCGGGTGCGGACCCAGTCGGCGACGGTCTTGCGGGCGGCCGGGTTGAAGGCGCCTCGGGCGAAGGCCGCCACGGGATTCTGCTTCACCAGCGGCGCCCCGCCCACCGACACGACTTCGACCCCGAGCCTTTCCAGCTCCTCGTTGTCCCCTTTGTCGCCGACGATGTAGGTCACGTCGAAGCCGCGCTGGCGCAGCAGGCGGATGGACAAGAGCGCCAATCCCGTCGCGCCGCCGCGCGCGATCGATGCGTCGTTCAGGATCACGATCCGGGAGATCACGGCGGGCTCAACTCCATGCAATGGCGACCAGTTATCGAAGCTCGCCGATCAGGTACGACGCCGACCACCGTCGCGCTAGTCGGACGAAAGGTTCCGCTTCGCCCGGGCAGACATGTCGTCGAGGGCGGCCGCCCGGACGTCGCGATCGAAGTCGAGCGCCGTCGCGACCGCCTCTTCCGCCCCACTCTCGTCGCCCCGTCCGATGGTCGGAATTCTGAAAGCCGTCGCCACGGCGGCGATCTTGCGCGAGCCGTCGTCGACGACGAGCACGGGGCGCTTCGACAGAAGGGAGAAGATGACGGAATGCAGCCGGTTGGTGATGACGATTCCCGCCCGGCCATACTCCTCGAGAAGCACGTCCAAGCGGTTCCCCGCGGACTTGCGGGCTCGAAGTCCGTGCCCTTCGATCAACAGATCGGAGGCCTTGGCATCCATCCCCGGACGTGGGTCGTGGCAGGCGAAGACCAGTTCGGCATCGGGAAAGCGTGTTCTCGCCGCCTCGAGCAGTCGGGGCAAGGCCGCGCCGTCGATTGAGCGCTCCTCGCTGCCGTCGATGCAGGGTGCGATCAGGATCGAAGGGGACGCGGCGGCAGCTCGGCTCTCATGTCCGTGGAGGCGGCTGGGATAGAAGGCCATGTCGGCCGTCTGCAGCACCTTGGCGCCGGGAACGATCCGGGCGGCGTTGACCGCCGACGCCTCGTCGCGCACCCGGATGTCGCCGGCCCGGCCAAGAACCTGCCGCCAGAGAAGGCGGAGCTTGCGGGAGCGGACCGCGCTGACGCCGAGCCCGCGGGTAGCCACCCGTCCGCCTCTGAGCTTGCAGGCTGTGACGCCCATCGCGAGAAACAGCAGGCTGCGCGTCGAAACGTTCTCCCGCACCAGCTGGCCGCCACCGATGACCATGTCGCACCGCGATGCGAGGGACAGGAAGCGCGGCAGATCCCGGCCATCCACGATGCGGCCTGCCGCTTCCGACACCTGCTCCTCGATCTCGGCAGGCAGAGGAGCCCAGCGGCGCACCCAGGCACGTCGCCCCTGGTCGCGCGCGATCTCCAGGTTCTGCAGGAGAAGCGCCAGATCGCCGAGGTTGCAAAGGTCGCCGCAGATAAAGAGCAGATCACGTGTGCCGGTCATCATGTCCTTCATGCGGCAGGAAGCGCTTGAGCAAGCTTCGAGGATGCAGGCGTCATAGAGCCTTTGCGGGATCTCCCCGGGCTCGGGCTTGGGTTCTTACAACAGTGCCGCGGGTCGAACCAGAGCAAATGCGGGGGGAAATGCTGCATTGCAAAAACGGCAGCGACTGGCCGGAGAAACGAGGCCGTGCCATGTCTCCCAAGCGGATCGCGCGCCTGCCGCCGACGAAGGATCCAGATGCGGGTGAGCCGAACTCGCCGCCGCCTGTCCGGCGCCATGCTCGCATTGCCGCATCGGCGTTGCGCGGCGCAATACAAGATGAGAGCAAGAAAAAGCGCGGATGCGTAAAATGCTTAGGAGCCCTTTAAACGGCCATTCCGACTCCACTGCTTCAATGTCCCGAGTGCATCAACCCACGCCCGGGATCGTTCAATGTCCTTCAAGAAGATCGTCGACCCCCTCTACGACCAGCAATGGCATCTGCGGTCGCTGGGTGGCGACATGGAGAAAATCTGGGCCGATTACGACGGCAGCGGCGTCCACACGGGCGTCTACGACGACGGGCTCCAGAAGAAGCACGAGGATCTTGCCGGAGCGTACGATGCGAGCCGCGAGATCCTGATCAACGGCGTCGTCGCCAACCCCGCAAGCGGTACGGGCTTCCACGGAACCAGCGTCGCCGGCCTCATCGCGGCTCAGGCGAATGGCCTCGGCGGGGTGGGCGTCTCCTACGGCGCGTCGATCACCGGCGTGAACGTCTTCAGCGGCATCGCCTCCGGCAACAACATGATCGCGGCCCTGGAGCAGACGAACAGCTTCGACACGGTCAACATGTCGTGGGGTTGGACGAAGAAGTATGCCGACAACGCGACCGAGAAGGGCAGCTTCGGCGACTTGTTGGTCGGAGCCTTCGAGAAGGCCGCGGAGACCGGGCGCGACGGGCTCGGCACGATCATCGTCAATGCGGCGGGCAACGACTGGGTGACCGCCCATCGCGACGCGAACGCCTCGTCCTTCAACCAGAGCCGGCACACGATCACCATCGGCGCGATGGGCAAGGACGGAGATGCCGCCGGCTACAGCAATCGCGGGTCCAGCATATTCGTTTCGGCTCCGTCCTCGGAAGCCAAGACGTTTCTGACGACCACCGACGCCATGGGCATCAGCGGCTACAATTCCTCGAACTACTCGAACACGTTCGGAGGAACCTCCGGCGCCGCGCCGATCGTCACGGGCGTCACCAACCTGATGCTCGACGCGAACGAGCAGCTCGGCTGGCGCGACGTGCAGAGCATCCTGGCCATCACCGCCGACCACGCCGGAAAGGCGGCCCTCACGGGCGGCACGGCCGGTCGCATGCAGTTCGGATGGACGAACAACGGTGCCCTCAACGTGGACGGCGGCGGCTACCACTACTCGAACGACGTCGGCTTCGGCCGCGTAGACGCCTTCGAGGCCGTCCGCTACGCCGAGGTCTGGGGGCGTTTCGGCGAGAGCCAGACGTCCGCCAACGAGAAGCACATCAACGTCGCGGGCTCGGCGTCGAAGGTGATCAACGGCAAGTCGGTCGCCGAATTCACCTTCACCGCGGACCAGAACATCGTCATCGAGCATGTCGACCTCAAGCTCACGCTGACCCATTCCAACATCGCCGACCTCCAGATCGAGCTGGTCTCCCCCGACGGCACCGTGACGATCCTGCAGAGCGCCGGAGGTTCGGGCGTCGCGGCAAACGGCATGTCGTGGATCTTCGGCTCGGAGGCCCTGCGCGGCGAGCTGTCGAAAGGCGAGTGGACGGTCCGCGTCTCGGATCCGAACGGCGGGTCCGGCGGCTCGGTGAGCGGCTTCTCCTTCGATGCCTATGGCAGCGCTCCGAGCATCGACGACGTCTATCACTACACGAGTGATTTCGCGAAGGCGGCCGCCGTCGACGGCCAGCGCCTGGTTCTGAGCGACACGGACGGCGGAACCGACTGGATCAACGCGGCAGGCCTGATCACCAAGACCACGATCGACCTGCGCGAGGAGGCCGTCTCGAAGATCGGCAACCAGTCGCTCGTCATCAAGTCCGGGACCGTGATCGAGAATGCCGTCACGGGCGATGGCAACGACACGCTGCGCGGCAACGACGCGGGCAACATCCTCGTCGGCATGCGCGGCGACGACGTCCTCGAAGGCGGCGGCGGTGCCGACACGCTCGACGGCGGCGCCGGCTTCGACACGGCCCGGTACGCCTCGTCGGCCAGCGGCGTGGACGTCCAGCTCATGCGGGACGTGCAAAAGGGTGGCGACGCGGACGGCGACCGGCTGATCTCGATCGAAGGCGTCGTCGGCTCGAAATTCGACGACATCCTGGTGGGCGACAAAGGTGCAAACCTCCTGTCGGGCGAGGCTGGAAACGACATCCTGTCGGGCCTCGGCGGCGACGATATCCTGACCGGCGGTGCCGGTGCCGACATCTTCGTGTTCAGCATCCCAAACTTCGGTTTGGACACGATCACCGACTTCGCCAGCGGCATCGACAAGATCGACCTGCGCGGCAGCGGCCTGTCCTATTCCCGGTTCATGTTCGAGCAGATCGGGAACACCCTGACGGCCTGGGTGGACAGCGCGGCGAGCAACACGGGAATCAAGTTCACCAACTTCAAGGGCACGCTCTCTCTCCTCGACGTCCTCGTGTCCGACAACGTTGACGAACAGCCCCAGGAGCCGGTGGATGGCGATCCCGAGGTGCCGGACGCACCAACGGACGAAGAGGACTCTGGCTCGCCCAACGACGACGGTGCCGACGGAGATGGCGAGACCGGGGGCGACGAGACGCCCGTGACGGATCCGGTCGACGGGGACGGCTCCTCGCCTCGCCCGGCGGTCAAGCAGACCACCTCCAGCGTCGACTACGCTCTGCGCGCCGGCGACCTGAACCTGACGCTGACCGGCGCAGCCATCTCCGGCACCGGCAACGAACTGGACAACAAGATCGTGGGCAACGCCCAGAACAACATCCTCGTGGGCGGCTACGGCAACGACTCCCTCCATGGCGGCGCGGGCAACGACACGCTGCGGGGCGATGACGGCAACGACAAGCTCCTGGGCGGCGACGGCGACGATGTCCTCGAAGGCGGCGAGGGCAAGGACACGCTCGACGGCGGCACCGGCGCGGACATCCTGCGCGGCGGCGCGGAAGCCGACAAGTACATCGTCGACAACATCGGCGACGTCGTCGACGAGGTCTTCGGCCAGGCCAAAGACGATGGCGCCGTCGACACCGTGCTCGCTTCCGTCAGCTACACGCTCGGGCAGAACGTCGAGAACCTGACGCTGACGGACGGCGCCATCTCCGGCACCGGCAACGCGCTCGCCAACAAGATCATCGGCAACGCCCAGAACAACATCCTCGTCGGCGGCGCCGGCAACGATACGCTCGACGGCGGCGCGGGCAACGACACGTTGCGCGGCGATGACGGCAACGACAAGCTCCTGGGCGGCGACGGCAACGACGTTCTCGAGGGCGGAGCGGGTAGCGACACGCTCGATGGCGGCAGCGGCGCGGACATCCTGCGGGGCGGTGCGGGAGCCGACAAGTACGTCGTCGACAACATCGGCGACGTCGTCGACGAGGTCTTCGGCCAGGCCAAGGACGATGGCGCAGCCGACATCGTGACCGCTTCCATCGACTACCAGCTCGGCAAGTACGTCGAGAACCTGACGCTCACCGGCACGGCCATCTCCGGCACCGGCAACGAACTCGCCAACAAGATCACCGGCAACGCCCAGAACAACATCCTCGTCGGCGGCGCCGGCAACGATACGCTCAACGGCGGCGCCGGCAACGACACGCTCTGGGGCGGCGCCGGACGCGATACACTGGTCGGCGGCGCCGGAGCCGATCGCTTCGCCTTCGACAAGACCAGCTTCGAGGGCGTCGACAAGATCACCGACTTCCGTGCCGATCACGGCGACCGCATCATGATCGTCGCCGAGGACTTCGGGTACTCGGCGGCCGTCCTGACGGGCGACAATGTGAGGACGATGGCGGCGGACTACCTGCAGATCGGCTCCAGCGCGACCTCGGGCCACGGCCAGTTCCTCTTCGACGCGAAGACAGCCACTCTCAGCTGGGATGCCGACGGGCAGCCGGGCGGCCAAGTGGCCATCGCCACCCTGACCGGCGTAACCAGCCTCTCCGCCAGCGACTTCCTGGTGGTCTGACGGCGGCGACGTCGAGAGGCGCGTCTTCTCCGAGCCCCTGCGCTCTCCCGTTCCCGAGTGATCCGGAGCGGGAGAGCGCTTTGGCGTCGGCCGGGGTCAGGCATCCTGGCTGCGAAGGCGCAAGGCGTTCGCCCTCGCGGTGACCCGGGTCAGCCGCCGACGGCTGGAAGGGACCGCCACGAGGACGAGGGCGAGGATGCCGTAGGTCGAGAACAGGGACAGGGCGATGGCGGCAAGGCCGCCCATGCCCTCCGCGCCATCGAGAAACGCGACGAGCGCGAAGGCAAGGATGGCGCTGACCACGACGGGCGCCAGCAGGCCGGCAAGATCGCGCGCGGCGACGGGGCCGGTGCGCCCGACGACGAGGAGCATCAGCGGGGCTCGGATCAGCAGGCTGATGAGACCGAAGGAAGCGGCGAGGCCGACGAGCCCCCAATGCAGGCCGACGAGAAACGAGACAAGCGCCATGAGGCTGGATACGGCGTTCCAGCCGAGCATCTCGCCTGTTCGATGCTGGCTGATGAACAGCCAGTTTCCCATCGTGAACAGGATCTGGCTGCTGCCGGCGAGCGTCAGCCAGGCGAAGATGGGCGCGGCGGACGACCATTTCTCGCCGAACAGGAGCGGAACGAGATCGTCCGCGGCGATCCCGAACGCCAGGATGCCGGGCGTCAGAAGCCATGTCATGGCGGATGCGAAGGTCAGATAGGTGTCGCGATAGGCCGAGGCGTCATCCTTCAAACGTCCGAGGATGGGAGCCACGATGCGGCCGAGGGGCGCCACGACGTGGCTGGAGGGCATCAGCTGCAGCTTGTAGGACAGGTCGTAAAGGCCGAGCTGCACCGGGCCGAACGCCTTCGCCACGATCACCTTGTCGAGATGCGCCCACAGGAAGCTCATGATGTTGGTGCCGCCGACATGGACGCCGAAGCGCAGGAGATGACGCGTTTCCGCCCCGACCCAGGGCCTCATCGGCCTCCATCCCGTCAGCGTCGCCGCCATGCTGAAGGCCATCAGCGATCCGGCCGTCACCGACATCCAGATCGCCCAGTAGCTTCGAAGGGCCAGCGCCGCGAGCACCGCCATGACCGTGGTGATGAGCGCCACGGAGATGTCGACGAATGCCAGCTCCCGAAAGCGCAGATCGCGATTCAGGAGGGCGATGTGATGAGAGGCGGCGGCGGAGGCGACAAGGGGGATCGCCCAGCTCCGGAAGAGCGCGGGGAGCCTGGGATCGCCGTAGAAGCGCTCGAGAAGCGGGGCGACGAGGACGAGCCCCAGCGCGATGAGCGAGGCCACGCCGATGTTGATCCAGAACAGCCGGCTTATCTGCTCGGGACCGATGCTGCGCGTTTGGACGAGCGTCTGCTGGAGCCCGAGATCCTGCACGAGGGTGACAAAGGCCACGATCGGCGTCACGGCGGCCACGAGGCCGAAGTCCACGGGCGACAAAATGCGCGACAGGGCAAAGAGCGAGACGAGCTGCAGGACCACCTTGCAGAATTGCGCCACGCCGATCGCGACAGTGCCCTGGAAGGCGAGACGCCCATATGCCCGTTCCGGGGCCTGCCTCACATCCGACACGCGACCTTCCAGCTCCGAACGGGCGCCACCGCGAAACGGCGGACGGACGGGAACGCCGCGCGTTCCCGTCTCCATCCTCTAGAGGCTGTCGCGCAGCGTGGATAGGTGTCGCGTCGGACGGACGGGCTCGACCGCCCGTCGGACCGCCAAGCCGGGACCGTTCCTCCGCCCGCTCTAGCGGAAGGCCCGATTCATCTGGTCCGTCAACGGCTTGGACAGATAGGAGATGATCGTCCGATCGCTGGTGTGGATGAAGACTTCGAGCGGCATGCCGGGCACGAGGTGCAAGTCGCCCAGTCGCGCCAGCTCCTCCGGGCCGACCGAAATCCGCGCCTGATAATAGGGCGCGCCGGTGCGCTTGTCGGTCTCGAGATCCGGGGAGACGCGACTCAGCGTCCCCCTGATCACCGGCGTCGTGCCGCGATCGAAGGCCGAGAAGTGGATCTCGGCGTCCTGGCCGGGATAGATCTGGTCGATGTCGGTGGGGCGGATGCGCACCTCGCCGACCAGGGCGTCCGCCTGCGGCACGACGACCATGATCGTCTCGGCCGGCTGCACGACGCCGCCGACGGTGTGTACGGCAAGTTCGTGCACCGTGCCGTCCTGAGGGGCGACGATGACGCTTCGATCCTTCGCTTCCTGAGCGATCACCCGGCGCTCGGCGAACTCGGACACCTCCTGCTGCGTCTGGGCGATCTGGTCCGTCAGCTCCGCCCGCAGCGTCTGGTCGATCTGGAGGATCTGGAGCTTGATCTCGGAGATGCGCCCCTTGTTGGCGGCCGTCGTCGCGGACAGGTCGGCCCGGCGGCCCTGAAGCTGGGACAGGCTGCGCTCGATGTCGGACAAGCGCTCGTAGTTGACGAGCTTGCGCTTGAAGAGCGCGCGCAACCCTTCGACCTCCTCGCCGATGATGCCGATCTCCTGGTCGAGGGCGGCCATCTGCGCCGCCTCGCCGTTCATCTGCTCCTCGATCTGCTTGATGCGCTCCTGAAGCTGCTCCCGCTCGCTCTGCCGGTTCTCACGCCGAAGTTCGAACTGCCGACGCTCGACGTCCAGGAACTGCTCGTATGCGGGCTGGAGCGCCAGAAGGTCCTGCGAAACGCTCGGAAAGGTCAGCTCGTCCAGGCCGTCGCGCTCGGCGATCAGCCGGTCGAGGCGGGCCTCCTTTTGAAGGAGGCTGCTGGTCGCGGCGCGCAGCTGCGCGTCGGCGACCACCTGATCGAGGACGACCAGGGGCTGCCCGGCATGGACCATGTCGCCGTTTTCGACCAGGAGCTCGCGGACGACGCCGCCCTGCTGGTGCTGAACCGCCTTCGGGCCGGTCTCGACGACGAGCGTTCCCTGGCCGACGACCGCGCCGGCGATCACCGTCTTGAACAGGAGGGCGCCCAAGGCCCCCGTGAAGGCCAGGATCACGGCCACCGTGTTGCGCATGTTCCTGCCGAGCCGCCGGAAGCTGTCCGTCCGGGACGCGCTCACCGCATCGAGGGTCAGCGGCGACAGCGCGCCGCCACCCATCCCCGATCCTTGCGGCGCGACCTCGGTCGAGCCCCGGCTCGACAGGGCGGTACCGCTGGAAGGCACGAGCATGTCGCTCTTCATGTTCTGGGTCCTGTTCTGACTCAAGCTGCGCTTGCCGCAGTGACCGGCGGCGCGGCGGGCCGACTCATCATGCTCTGGAGGATCTCGTCGCGCGGACCCATCTGCTGAACGCGTCCGTCGTGCATGACCAATACATGATCAACTGCCGAAAGGGCACTCGGGCGATGCGCGACGATGATCACGATTCCGCCGCGCGCGCGTGTCTGCATCATCGCGTTCTGAAGGGCGAGTTCGCCGTCGTGGTCGAGGTTCGAATTGGGCTCGTCGAGGACGAGCAGGAAGGGATCGCCGTAGAGCGCCCTGGCCAGTCCGACGCGCTGGCTCTGCCCTCCGGAAAGGCCGGTTCCCCCTTCCCCGATCATCGTGTCGTAGCCGTTCGGGAGGCGGGCGATCATCTCGTGGATGCCGCTGCTGCGGGCGACGGACACGATCCGGTCCGGCTCCGCATCCGGATCGAAGCGCGCGATGTTCTGGGCGATGGTGCCTTCGAAGAGGGCGACGCGCTGGGGCAGATAGCCGATGAACCGGCCGCGCTGGGTCGAGGACCACTGGTTCAAGGGGGACCCGTCGAGGCGCACGACGCCCGACAGCGGCGGCCAGAGGCCGACGAGAGAGCGCACGAGCGTCGACTTGCCCGAGCCCGTCGCGCCGATGATGCCGAGCCCCTCCCCTGCCCTGAGGCCGAAGGACACGTTGTGGACGATGGTTCGACCGACATTCGGAGGCGAGAGCGAGACCTGCTCGCATGTCAGCGTCCTTTGGGGCGCAGGGATGGCAAAGCTCTGATGCTCGGGCGGGTTGCTCTGCAGTAGCTCGTCCAGCCGGGTGCGGCTCTGACGGGCCGCCACGAAGCTCTTCCAGTGCGCGATGGACAGTTCGATCGGCGCCAGGGCCCGCGAGGACAGGATGGAGCTGGCGATCATGATGCCGCCCGTCGCATCCTGGTTGATCACGAGATAGGCGCCGACCGACAGGACGAAGGACTGCAGCACCATGCGGAAGGTGCGCGAGGTGGTGGACAGAACGGTCTGCATGTCCGCCATCACCCGGCTGACTTCGACGATTCGGCCGCTGACGGCGCGCCAGGAGCCCGACATGGCGAGCGTCATGCCCATGGCCTGCAGCGTTTCGGCATTGTTCTGGCTGGCCTGCATGAGGCTGAAGCGCCGGTTCTGCGCCTCATGAAGGTTCTTCGAGGGCTGCTTCGTCACGACCTCGCTCACGAGCGTGAGCGCCACGAGGATGAGGGCGCCCGCCACGACGGTCAGGCCGATGGCCCAGTGGAAGCTGAAGCAGATGGCGAGATAGATCGGGATCCAGGGCAGGTCGAAGAGAGCCGTCGGCCCCATGGAGGAGAGAAAGCCGCGCACCTGATCGAGGTCGCGCACCACGCCGGACGCCTCGTTGCTGCCCGACGCCGCCTTGCGCACGAGCAGGTCGTAGGTGCGCCCGGTCAGAGACTCCTCGATGATCAGGCCGATGCGGGTCAGCATCCAGCCGCGGGCGATGTCGATGAAGGCCATGAAGACGTAGACCAGGAGGGCGATAAGCCCGAGCGAGACCAGAGTGGGCACGCTTCCACTCGGGATGACCCGGTCATACACGGCGAGCATGAAGATCGAGCCGGTCAAAGCAAACACGTTCGCGACGCCGCTCAGAGCTGCCAGCGAAATGAACGCGCGCCGACACTGGCTGAGGCACTGCGAAATCTCTGAGCGCATGAAGTCCAGTCTTTCCACTTCGGAAACAGAGCCCCGCCTCTAGGGGAGGCGGAGCTCTAAGCTGAAAATTACGATATACAGGCAAGAAATGCTATGAGGGACCGCAAGCATGATGAATGTGCGCGGCCGCGTGGCGATCAACCGCGCGTGTCTGCGACATTTCCCAACGGCATCGCCGAAAACCGCGGCTCCGACGACGGGTCGGCGACCTCCCGGCGGCGCGCCCGTCGCAGGGTTTCCGCGCGGGTGCCGACGGCGATGAGGCAGCCGTACTGGAAGGCGACGAACAGGCCGAAGTCGGCACTCGTTCCGATCAGGAAGCCCACGATGAAGATGGGCAGAAACGCCCATCGCACCGCGCTGACGACGACGGCCCCCTCCTTGTCGTCGGGATGCGCGTTGCGGGCGAGAAGCTGGACGACGAAGCCGTAGTAGAAGAGCGTGCCGAGGATCCCGACGCTGCTGAGAACGGCGACGAAGGCGTTGGAGGGACGCGTCGATCCGACCCCGACCCCGATGCCGTAGGTGTCGATCATGGCCTGAAGCGACACCGCGGTCCACATGTTGCGCTCTTCGAAGGACTGCGAGCCGGTCTTCTGGAGCACCATCCGATCGAACATGGCCGTGATGGGATCGAACAGGGAGGGAATCATCAGGAGGATGAACAGGACGGCCGAGACGCCGCCGAAGGCCAGCCAGAATTCCAGCTTGAGCCCGCGCGTCCTCGCGCGCCGGATGTTGGAACCGTAGGCGCGCCACAGCCACTCCGCCCCGGCCAGCCCGGCGAGCAGCACGAGGCCGACATAGGTGGAGGAGGACGTCGAAAGCCAGCAGAAGAGAACGAGGAGCCCGAGGAGAGACAGGAAGATGCGGCGGTCGACGACGTCACCGCTCATCCAGTGACGGAGGAAGACCATGAGCGTGAGAAAGCCCAGGCAGAGATTTCCGAAGCTTGAAGCCTCCGGCATCAGGCCGATCACGCGCTTGGCGCCGAGCACCTCGACCTCCGTCAGGAGCGCGTAGGTCGCCGTGCGGAACGGCTCCAGGAGCGGCGCGATGGGCGCGTACTGGCTGGCGAAGTCGAGGAAGCCGGTGAAGACGGCGATCGCCGCCCCGAGACAAAGGCCCAGAAGGGCGTGCCGCCGCATCGCCTCGTTCTGCAGCACCCGCCCGAAGGCCACCACCGTCATGATCGAGATGGTGAGATAGGCCAACTGGGAGATGTTCTGAGGGGTCGGGTAAAGGGGGTAGGACGCGTTGAGCGTGCCCCGGACAGGGATGATGTCGACCTGGCCGAGAAACACGCGCGGCATGAAGAGGGTCGTGAAGACCGCGATCAGCCAGAACAGGAACAGGAGCAAGCCCCGGCTCGGCATGAGGGCCGTGGCGATGACGAAGTTCACGCCGCGCAGGTTGGCGAGCGAGCGCGCCGCGATCAGGAGGGCGACGATGGGCGTCGGCGTGAAGGTCAAGCCGGCCGTCATCGGCGGCGGAAGGGCCGCTAGCGAGCCGAAGGGCATGGTCGCGAAGAACAGGTAGATCAGGACCGGCTTGCGGCTGAAGAGCCCCCAGAGCGCCAGACCCCAGAAAATCAGCATGGGGACGACGAACATGAACCGCCTATCCTTCGGCTCGAAACCCGATCCAGCCGCGCGTGGCCGCGGAAGCACGGAACCGGTCGCGGCACACAACCGCTCCCGCCGTTCTATCCTGCCATGTCGCTGCAGCGCAACAAAGTCTTAAGCATGCCCAAAGGGCATGATTGAGGCGGATTCACGCTGGAGACCGTTCGGGCAGGCTTTGATTCCGCCGCATCATCCGGCGGTCGGCGCGGCTCGCTCCGCTTGCAGCCGCGTGATCAGGTCGGTCATGCGCCGGCGGAACTCGTCGGCGCTGAACGCCTGCGCGTGCCGGCGCAGGCCCGCCGGATCGAAGCCCTGCGGCATGGCCTCGAACCGGTCGAGCGCCTCGTTGAGGCTTTCTACGCTCTGGTGGGGGAAGCGGATGCCGGCGGCCTCGACCACCGTTTCCCGCGCGCCGCCCGAATCGTAGGCGATCACCGGTGCGCCCGCGGCCATGGCCTCCACGGGCAGGATGCCGAAGTCCTCCTCGCCGGGGAAGATCAGCGCCCGGCAGCGCTGAAGGTGGTCGCGCAGAACGGGAAAGGGCTGATAGCCGAGAAAGGTGACGTTCGGTCCGGCCGTCCGTTTCAGCCGTTCGGCCTGGGCGCCATCGCCGATCACGACGAGGCGCCGGCCGCTCCGGTTGAAGGCCTCGACGGCGAGATCGACGCGCTTGTAGCGCACGATCTGCCCGGCGCAGAGATAGAAGTCGTCGCGCGGCTGCGTCGGGTCGAAATCGTCGACGGCAACGGGCGGATGGATGACGGTGGAATCCCTGTTGTAGAACTTGCGGATGCGTCGGCCGACATGGGCGGAATTGGCGGCGAACGCGTCGACGCGCGCCGCGGTGGTGACGTCCCAGACGCGAAGCGGCGGGGCGAAGACGTTCATCATCGCCTTGCCGACGCGGCCGAGGTCGCCCTTGTAGATATGGAAGTGATCCCAGATGTAGCGCATCGGGGAGTGGCAGTAGCACACGTGCAGGGCGTCCGGACGCGTGATGACGCCCTTGGCCGGCCCGGATTCGCTGGAGATCACGAGGTCGAACGACTGGAGGTCGAACTGCTCCAGCGCGAAGGGCATCAGCGGCAGCATCTTCGTGTAGTTCCGCGTCGCGCCGGGAAGCTTCTGAAGGAAGGATGTGTGGATCGTCTTGCTTTGCAGGAGAGGCGAAAGCTTGGAACGATCACAGACGAGCGTGAAGATCTCGGCCTCAGGATACAGGCGGCAGAGTTCTTCGACGACCTTCTCGCCCCCGCGCATCGTGACCAGCCAGTAGTGAACGATTGCGACTTTCATCAGGACTCACGTCGACCAGGAGCGTTGAACACGAAGGCGGACACCGTCGCGGGCCCTGCTCGGCCCGCCAGGCAGATCAAGGGAGGCGTTCGGGCAAGCCGTCCGATAGGCGGAAACGAGACGAGGCCTCAGCGCGCGGTTGCCCCCGCGCCGGGTGTCTGCGCCGGCTCGGGTGCCGCGGCGGCCTGGCGGTCGTCCGGAAGACCCGTTGTCGGCGCGTCGTTGAGCCGTACCACGACGGTGTCGCCCGGCAGCAGGGTCGTATCCAAGGTCGCGGCGACGCGCTCGGACCGGCCGCCGCCGTCGCGCATGATCTCGACCGTGGGTTCCGTCTCGCGCGGAGAGAAGTATTGCAGTCGCTGGCTCAAGCGCTCGATCTGAGCGCGCGTGGCGACGAGCTCCAGCGAGGCGGCCTTCAGCTGCGCCAGGCTTTCGGAACGCCGCTGCGTGGTCGCCTCCTCGAGGGAGCTACGCATCTCGACGAGTTCGCGGTCGAGGCGGGCCAGCTCGGCGGACACGTCCAGCGACCGGCTCGCGACCAGGAAGACCGAGCGTTGCGCCTCGTTCAAGCGGCCGACCTGCACCAGCCCCTTGGCGTAGAGCCCTTCGACCCGCTTCAGCTCCTCCTGGTAGAGGCGCGTTTCCTTCTGCAGGTTCTCGTTCGACTCGGTCAGAAGGTCGCGGCGGGTCTCGATCGTCTCGATCCCCTGCCGGATCGTCGCGCGGCGCTCGTCCAGGTCGCGTTGGCGCGTGGAGAAAAGTTCCTGCTCGTTCCTGAGCAGTTCGTCGCGCTGGGCGGGATCGAGACCGTTGTCGCGGACCGACTCGAAAGCCGGCACGCCGCCGTCCTTCAACTCGGCATTGAGGCGCTCGATCTGCAACTCGATCCCGGTTTCCTGGGCGAGGAGCGCGCGCCGCTGCTCCTCGCTCCCGAGGAGTTCGAGCGCCGGATCCTGGCGGGTGCGGAACGGACTGGCGCCCCCTGCGACCGCGATGGCCTGCCGAACGCTGGTGCCGGAACGGAACGGCTGGCTCCCGGGAGTGAGGATGTCACCCGACACGTAGATCGGCCGGTACTCCGCGATGTCCAGAACGATCGCCTCCGGCGGTATGACGTCCCACACCGTGCGGCCGTTCTGGTCCGCGCCGATCGGGAACGAGCCGGACTTCAGCTTCTCGGCAACCTCCGCCTGCAGTTCCGCCACGGTGCGGCCCGCCGCTTCGAAGCGGCCACCGACGGGAACGCTGATCTGCCCGTCGAGATCGACCGCGATGCGCTGATCGATCCGGTTGGCGCCCAGGACGACGAAGTTCAGGACGTCGCCGGGCTGGAGACGATACTCCTGAGCCTGAGCTGATGCCGCGAAAAGCGCGACGCCAAGGCCAAGGACTGCAGTCAGCCGAATCAAATAACGCATAGCCTTCCATTTCGAATCGCGGGCGGCAGGGCGACACGCCCTGCTCCGCAGATCACAGGCCCTCAGGCGGCACCTTCACCTTCGGGAACACGCCCATTCACGGGCCAGCGGCTACAGCTTCATTACCCGCTCGGGGTCGACCCGTCCACGCAGAACGTCCCCGAGCGCGATCAGATTGCCCTTCAACCGGCCGGCACGATCGATGTGCGGCTCGGGCCGGAGGCTGCGCACAAGGTTCGACAAGAGATTCTGGCGCATGAGACGCAGCGCGAGGCTGCGCGGAACGCTCTTCTTCCTGAGAAGATAAACGGGATTGACGATCTGCGAGTAACCGAGACGCCGTCCCGACGTCCGTCCGCCCTTCACGCCCATGTGCACGCCTGAAAAGGCCTGAGACTTGACCAGCTTCCCACGCCGGGCGAGGCGGTGCGTGAAGTCGATATCCTCCAGCCAGCCGTAGAGCGGAAGGCGCTCGTCGAACTGCAATCCCTCGCAGGCCGACAGGCGCACGGCCATGTTGCAGCCGTAGAGCGCGGCGATGGGGCGCTCGGCGAGCGAGATCGGCGTCGCCATGGAGCGCTCCACCATATCGACGGCCTCGTCGAAGCCGAAGCCCCGGCCATGGATGCCGTCGGCGATCAGCCCGCCCGTCGCCCCGACCAGATCGGCCTCGCGGGCGAAGCGCGCTTCAAGCGCTTCGAAGTAATCGGGCCGCGGGACGAAATCGTCATCGAGGAAGATGACGATGTCCGCCCGCTCCCGGAGCACCTGGAGAGCACGATTGCGCTGACGGCAGAGTCCCGGCTCGGAAAATACGCATTCGACACCAGGCGCCAGAGAAGCGAGTCTTTCGACATCCCCCGGCTTCGTCGCAGAAACGACGACGCCGTCCGCCGGCCTCGTCTGCCGGCCCAGCCATTGAACGACGCGGGACACCGTTTCCGGACGACCGATCGTCGCGATGGCGACGTACAACCTAGCCACTCGCTCCAACTCCTCTTGCCGCCGCCTTCGCCGACGAAGCGATCGCTCCGACGCCCGGTCGGCCGCCTCGAAGGCCCTTCAGGCGGCGTCGGCAAGTTCGGGCACTTCGATCCCGATTTCCCGTCGCGGCCGCCGAAGGCAATCGCATCCGGCGTGCCTGCCGTCCGGCAGCTGCGCTGGCGGCGCCGAGCCCAACGCCACCTGCAACCGACCGGCAGCCTGATTTTCGTACGCATCCACTATCATGAGCGTCCGCCGCTTGAGAAGTGCTGCAATGCAGCATAGAACAGGTGCGGGTGCGCCGCGCCTCCCATCCTCCCCTTCACGTTCGGGTCAGACAGTTGCGGGACTGCGGGTCAGCCACCACATCGCGGCGTTGGTCGGCAGGCCAATCCGGGACGAGCATGAGCCCGGTTCGGGCGAGGCGGGGACCCCCTGCAACGCGGCTCGTCGCCATCAACCATACGACCAACAACTCGTGAGTGATCCTTCATCCGCGTGATAGGGTTCAAGCACAAGGAGGGCAGTTCCGAGATGCAGGTTCCGGGAAGCGAAAATTTGATCAGGCAGATCGCTTTTCGGATGCGTCAAAGGCCCGAGGCCAGGGACGACAACGCGGAGAGGCGGCGCCTTCAGCTCACGAGCGATCCCGATGTCATCTACGCCATCGGAGACGTTCACGGCTGCCTGGATGCACTTGTCAGGCTCGAGCGATTGATCGTTGAGGATGCCCGCGACCGGGCGGGCACGAAGCTCATCGTCATGCTGGGCGACTACGTGGATCGGGGTCCGGAAAGCTGCGGCGTCCTCGACCATCTACTGGCTGGTCCGCCCGCCGGGTTCAGGCGCGTCTGCCTGAGTGGCAACCACGATCAGGCGTTCCTCAACGTCTTCTCGCGGCCGGAGACCCTGCATCACTGGCTGGACATCGGCGGCTTCCAGACCCTGAAGTCGTACGGGATCGGCTCTCGGGAACTGCAGGAGCACCTTCGTTCGGGCTTGAAGCACGGGGTCCATTTCATCGCGGCCGCGGTGCCGGCGGAGCACCTCACCGGACTGCGGCAACTTCCGGTCAGCCTCGTGACGCCGACTTACTTCTTCTCTCATGCCGGCGCCCGGCCCGGCTATGATCTCGCCGCGCAGTCCGACGACGATCTGATGTGGATCCGCCGAGAGTTCATGACGGCTCTGCCGGGGACGTTCGACCGGATCATGGTGCACGGCCACACCATCGTGCCGAGACCCTGCGCCGATGCGGTGCGCATTTCGTTGGATACGGGCGCCTATCGCGGGGGCGGCCTTTCGGCGGCGCGCCTGGATCGCGATGGCGTGAGCTTTCTGTCGGTTCCGTCGGCTTAAGGGTCTCTCAAGCGCCGCCGGCAAAACCGCGAAGCGGGTCCGGTCACGAAATCCCTGCCGGAACAGAAGGATCGTGACGGAAGAGCCGCAACGGCGCTCGTCTACGCCCTCCGGCGGCTTGATTTGTGCAATGCAGCATAGGATACCGGACGGCAAGAGCCGACGACCTTCGAGGCCGGCCGGCATCGTCATGGATCGTCGGGCGGGCCCCATCCTTTCGAGACCTGAGAAATTGCGAGTAGGGCGATGACCTCACTGATTGTACCGATCATCATGGCGGGTGGTTCGGGCACGCGGCTTTGGCCTGTGTCGCGCGACACGATGCCCAAGCAGTTCATCCCGCTCTTCGACGAGGGGCGCTCGACGTTCC
>NZ_VTOM01000011.1 GCF_009765365.1 Antarcticirhabdus aurantiaca | reverse complement strand
CGTAAGCCTTGTACTCGCCGAAGTACTTCGTGATCGCCGCCGTCAGCGACGTCTTGCCGTGGTCGACGTGACCGATCGTGCCGATGTTCACGTGCGGCTTGTTGCGCTCGAATTTACCCTTGGCCATCGTTCGTTCCAGACGGTTGAAGTTCGGGGCGACATACCGAGGGCTCGGCCGAATGGCAAGAGCGGTGAAAATCGGCTTAACCGCCGTAGCGGCGCCGAACATAGGCGCGGAACGCCCCGGAGAGATAGAGCCGGGCATAGACGGCCATCCGACCTTTCCGCCCGCCCTTGAAGTGGAGGATGCGCGCCGCCCCGCGATAGATCCCGAGCCGCAGCATCCACGGTCGCGGCGTCTGATTATAGAGCCGGCTCGGCGCGAAGCGCACCGTCAGACCATCTCTCGTCCCGACATAGGCATGCTTGAAGCGGCCGGGCTCGGGAGCGAGCACGCGGGCAAGCGCGACCTGGTCGCCGTACCAGCGCTTCTCGTCCTCCGGCAGTTCCTCGCAGCAGGCGACGAGCCGGTCGAAGAAGGCCTCGACGCCCTCCCCCCGCGTCTTGCGCGCCACGACGAGCCCGGCATTGATCGGCCATGTCCGATCCCGCCGCACCGTGACGGCCAGGTCGGCCCCGTCGGCGAGCAGCTCGTCGAAGCGGCGCAGGACGAGCATGTCGGTGTCCATGAAGACCATCACGGAACCGGGCTGCGCAACCCTCATCCGGTCGCGATAGCCGCGCAGTCGCTCCACCATGATGTGCTCGGGATGGACCTCGCGCACGGCGATCTCGACGCCGGGGATCGTCGCCGCCGCGCCGGCCGCGTTCGTCAGGAGGACGACCGAGGCCTCGGGATAGCTCGCCCGGATCGAGCGGGCGAGAAGCGCGATCTGCGCCTCCGTTTCCGGATCGGGCGAGCGGAACGCGTAGAACATCACGAATTCGAGACGCGCGCCGGGCGCCGGGCGGAAGCCGTCCATCCCGGTCACGGGCCGAAGCGGACGAGCCGCGCGAAGGCGACATAGGGGCGCGACAGGAAGCGCCGGGCATAGAGCGGCATCTTGGCCTTGCGCGCGCCCTTGAAGTGGAGGAGCCGCGCGCCGGGCCGGAACAGGCCGAAGCGCAGGAAGCCGGGGCGCGGCGTTTGATTGAACACGCGGGCCGGGGCGAAGCGCACCGTCAGCGCGCCGCGCGGCTCCGTGCGCAGGTCCAGCATGGGATGGGGCGGCGGGTCGAGCAGGCGGAACAGCGCGATCTGGTCGCCGTCCCATCGCATCTCGTCGTCGGACAGGGACTCGCAGCAGGCGACGAGGCGGTCGAAGAAGTCGCGCGTCTCGGCCGGACGGTTGGTCCGCGCGACGATCAGCCCGCCGTTGATCGGCATCTTCGGGACGTTGCGCACGGTCACCGCGAGATCGATGTCCGACGCCATCAGCTCGTCGAAGCGGCGGATGACGAGCATGTCGGTGTCGAGAAAGAGAACGGTCGTGCCGGGCTCCACAGCGCGGACGTAGTCGCGATAGGCGCGCACCCGCTCCAGCATCAGCCGCGTCTCGTCGTAGCCGGCGACGCGCAGCTCCAGCTCCGCCGGCAGGTCGGCTTCTTCCGCCAAGGCGTTCGTCAGGAGAACGAGGCGCGCTTCCGGATAATGGATGCGCAGGGAGCGCACGGCGAGCGCCACCATCGCTTCCGTCGCCGGATCCCGCACCTTGAAGACGTGAAACATCACGGCGTGCAGCGGCGCGGGGCCGATGCGGGCCGACGAATTCCCGGGATTGGCGGACACGAGACCTCCGGACCTCAGGCTGTCGCCAAAGCGCGGCGAGCGGCCGGCATGGCTGAAGCCGCGCTCAGGACCGCTCCGCCGGCTCGTGATCTGCACGGTCTGACATCGATGCGCATCGCAGTGGTCGGGGCTCGGTTGGATCCGGCAGTCCACCTAGCTCAAGGGCGCGCCGGCGTCCAACCGGAGGCTCCGCGGCATCCGTGGACGGTTGAATATCCTTGCCTCCTTCGGGCATTCGGGATAGGTGATGGCCACTTGGCCGGTCTATGACTTGGTCCTCGGATGCGGACGTAGCTCAGGGGTAGAGCTTCTGCCTTCCAAGCAGAATGTCGTGGGTTCGAATCCCATCGTCCGCTCCATTCCGCATCCCAGCATTGCCGCTGTCGGTTGACGCGACTGCGCTTCAAGCGCGCTCGACGGCTGCGCGGCGATCTCGTTCGGCAGGCCCCGCCTCCCCGCCCTTCGCCACGATGACGATGCCGAGGAGCGAGACGAGAAGACCGGCGGCCATCGTCCAGGTGAGCGGCTCGTCGAACATGAGCCAGGCCCAGATCGTGACGACCGGCGGGCTGAGGTAGAGCACGGCCGTCACCCGCGTCGGCGAGGAGCGCCGCAGCGCCAGGTCGTAGAGCCCCCAGCCGCCGAAGGTCGCCAGCACCACCAGCCACAGGATTCCGCCGACGAAGCCGGGCTCCAGAACGGGCGCCAGGCTGCCCTCATGGCCGGCGAAGGCCGCGAACACCGCCGCGGCCGCGAGGCACTGGATGCAGAGCGCCTGGTGCATCGGCATCGAGACGGCCGGTCCCCGCTTCTGCAGGAGCGTCGCCAGGGCGAGCGACAGCGTGCCGAGGACGGGAAGCGCGTAGATCCAAGACGAGACCGCGCCGATATCGAGCGTCGAGGCCGAAGCGACGAGGACGCCTGCGATCCCGACAGCCGAGCCGATCCACTGGCGCGCCGTGAGGGCCTGTCCGAGGATCGGCCAGGACAGAAGCGCGACGATGAGGGGGAGCATGTCCGTGATGAGCGCGACGAGGCCGGTCGGAACGCCGCGATCGATCGCCAGCGAGAAGGCGCCGAGATAGGCGGACATGGCGAGCGCGCCGAACAGGATCTGTCCCCGAACCTCGCGCCAGCGCAGGCGAGGGCCGATCGCGAGCGCGAAGGGCAGGAGAAGCAGCCCGGAGACGAGGCTGCGCCAGAACAGGATCAGGAAGATCGGCGCGTGATCGCTGGCGTAGCGAACGCCCACGAAGCCCGCGCTCCAGCAGACCACCAGCGCGGCTTCCAGGAAGACGAGGAGGAAAACGGCGGACGCCCGCGACGCGATCGGAGACGAGGCCTTGGGGGAGACGCGCATCGGGGCGCCCTTTCATGGATCGCGGCGGAACCCGGCACAGCGCCGGCTCGACGTTCAGGCCGCGGGTAGGCGCTTCAGGAGAGAGGCCGCGATGCGCCGCGCGCTCGCCAGCCGCGCGCCGCTCCCCTCGAGCCCGGCACGAGCCATGGCCCCTTCGAGCAGGAAGGACAGGTGCTCGGCGGTCTCCTCGACGAGATCGTCGGGCAGCGCGCCGATGTCGCGCAACTGCGCAGCGAACAGCGCCGCCACTTCGGTCTTCTGGGCGGCGACGCGCATGCGGGCGGGATCGTCCGCCGCCAGTTCAGCGGCGGCATTGAGGAGCCCGCAGCCCCGGAAGACCGCGTCGCGGCCGTCGGCGTAGTCGGCATAGGAATCGAAGACGGCGAGGATACGCTCCGCCGGCGTACGAACCGCCGCGAGGCGCATTCCGAGACGCGCGCGCCAAGCGTCGGTCCGGGTCTCGACATAGGCCTCCACCAACTCGGCCTTGGAGGCAAAGTTGTTGTAGAGGCTCATCTTCGCGACGCCGGCCTGCGCGATCACCGTGTCGATGCCGGTCGCGGAGATGCCCCGCTCGTAGAAGAGCCCGCTTGCCGCTGTCAGGAGCCGCTCTCGCGCCGAAACTCGATTTGCCATCACCGGCCACCGTATTGGGTAGGTCTGTCTACCTATATGGCGAGCGTAGCGCGTTCCACAAGGGGCGGCAGCCGGGATCAGGCAACGGACACGTCGGCGGTGGCTCTCGTGGCAGCTCCATGGCCGGCGATGATGTGTCGGAGGTCTTCCACGCGCAGCGCCTCGGCGAACAGGAAGCCTTGAAGCTGGCCGCAGCCGAGCTGCACGAGCCGGTCGCGCTGGAGCGAGGTTTCCACGCCTTCCGCCACCACCTGCATGTCGAAGGCCCGGGCGACGTCGACCATCGCCTTGACCAGCGCCTGGGCCTGCTCGGAAGCGGCGACGTTGAGAACGAAGCTGCGGTCGATCTTGATCTTGTCGACGGGATAGCGGTGCAGGTACTGCAGCGACGAATAGCCGGTGCCGAAATCGTCAAGCGCCACCGAGATGCCGAGCGCGCGGATCTGCTCGAGCGCCTGCGCGACGGAGTCCGTCGCCTCGAGGAGAACCCCTTCCGTGATCTCCAGCTGGAGCCGGTTCGGCGTCAGCCCATGGTCGCGGAGCAGTTCCAGGATGCGCCGGGGAAAGAGCGGCTCCTTCAGCTGCGTCGCCGACACGTTGACCGCGATCCAGGGCAGGTCGATTTCGCGTGCCGTCCGGCAGGCTTCGCGCAGCACGAAGTCACCGAGCGCGACGATGAGGCCGCGCTCCTCGGCGATCGGCACGAAGGCGCTCGGCGAGATCGGGCCGTGCACCGGATGGTCCCAGCGCAGCAGCGCTTCGGCGCCGAGGATCGTGCGGCCGTCGTCGGCAAAGAGCGGCTGATAAGCGAGCCGAAGCCCCTCGCCGCCTTCCAGCGCCTGACGCAGGTCCCGCTCGATCCGGCGGTTCTCCTGAACTTCGACGTCGAGCCGGGGCTCGAAGAGCCGGAAGCGGTCCTTGCCGGTGCTCTTGGCGTCGTAGAGCGCGATGTCGGCCTGTCGCATGAGTTCGGTGCGGCCGGCCGCGCGATCGGTCGCCAGGGCGATGCCGATGCTGGCGCCGATCACCGCCTGATCGTGGTCGAGCTGGAAGGGCGCGCGCACCGCTTCCAGCATCAGCCGGGCGAGCGAGCCGGCCTCTTCGGGCGAGCGCACGCCCGTCTGGATCACCGCGAACTCGTCGCCGCCGAGGCGCGCGACCGTGCCGCGTCCGAGGACGGCCGTGGTAAGCCGCCGCGCGACCTGACGGATGAGGTCGTCGCCGGCGGGATGCCCGAGCGTGTCGTTGACGTGCTTGAAGCCGTCGAGATCCACGGAATGGAGCGCGACGAAGCGCCCGTCCACACCGCTCGCGGCGAGCGCGTGCGTGAGCGTCTCGTCGAACAGCGCCCGGTTGGGCAGGCCGGTCAGCGTGTCGTGATGGGCGAGGAACTTCGTATGTGCCTCGATCCGCTCGCGTTCCTGGTCCTGGGCGCGCAGCTTCACGACGAGGAAGAGCAGGAAGCCGGCGAAGAGAACGAACAGGCTGACCAGTGCCGGCGCCGTTTCGAGGATGAGTTGCGTTCCCGGGCGCTCCGTTCGCCAGACCACCCAGCCGAGCGGCGTGCCCGCCTTCGAGACGAGGCGGTAGCTGCCCTCGTCGCCGCGAAATTCCGGCACCGCGACGAGGTGAACGCGCTCGATCTGCTCGCGCTCGCCCAGCGCCGACAGAACGCGGTCGTCGATCGTGCGCACGGAAATGTGGATGCTTTCGGCGCCGGGGGCGACGGATACTTTTCCGGTATACGGCACGACGAGCTTCACGCTGACCATGGCCGGCCGGCCGTGAACCATGACGATGTCGGTGACGCCGAGATCGGCCCGCCCAGCCTCCCCGTGCACCTGCCGGCGCAGAGCTTCCACCAGCGGCATTAGGGTCGCGGCATCGGCTGCGAAGCGGTCGGCAGCCAGGCGGGTGCCGGCGGACATGGCATAGACCGGCTTGTTCGCCGCATCGAGGATGAACACCGCGTCGTGCCCGAACGCGGCCTGCATGTACGCGCCGGCGTTCTCGTCGATCCAGACGAGATCGGCGGCACCGATCCGGGTGACGGCTTCGTCCCAGGCGGTGATGCTTTGCTGCTCCGATGCGATCCGGGACAGCCTCGACCCCAGGTAGAGACCGACGGCAGACCGCTCCCTCGCAAGTGTATGCGTATCGATGCGCCGGGCTGAGAAGATCGCATAGCCCGCGAGAAGGATCCCCGCCAGAACGCCCGCCAGTGTGATGGCGAGCGTGACCTGGAATGAATGGGACCCCTTACGATTTTGACGATACCGCATAAGTCGACCCGACGCGTTGCATCCAAAACGTCTAGCGTCCGGCAGTTAATCGCCGCTTCCGAGCGCCCGGAAACTTCGCGACGGCACGCGATCCAATATCTAGCCGTCAACCGATCCCGGCGGCAGGAACACGTTCATGCGGCAGGCGAACTCGGTCGGCGGAGATGGGAGCGCGGGTCGGCAGGTGGGCAGGTGGTGGAGGGAGTTGGATTTGAACCAACGTAGGCTAAGCCAACGGATTTACAGTCCGTCCCCTTTAACCACTCGGGCATCCCTCCGGCCCTGCCGAAGGCCTTCGTCGCGAGACGGGCCTTCAGAAAAGCCGAGGCACCTCAGGGGCGACCCGGCTTTCGGCGGCGTTATGAAATGAGCCGCCGCGTCTGTCAACGCCTCACGGCGCGGGAAATGCGCTCGCGGCTCGTCAGAGCCGGGCGAGTTCCACCTGGACCTTGCGGCAGTAGTTGCGCGACACCGGATTCATGCGCTTGGCGAAGTGCCCGGCATTGTACTTCAGGATCGTTCCGCAGGTCGTGCCGTCGCCCCGGCTGATGGCGCCGGCCAGGTACTTCATCCCCCAGCGGATGTTGGTGTCGGGATCGTAGAGCGCCTTCGTCAAGCCGGAATAGCCCATGCCCCGCGCCGTGGCGGGCTTGATCTGCATCAGGCCGACTTCGCCGGCCCGGCCCGTGACGTTCGGCCGGTAGTTGCTTTCGACGGAAACGATGGCGTGCGCGAGCTGGAGCGGAACACCGTAGGCCGAGGCGTGCTTCTCGATGATCGAAGCATAGGGCCGGCCGTCGAAGGCGGCCACCGCTGCGGTGTCGGCGACGGCTGCTTCCGTCTTTTCCGCATTGGCCAGAACCGGCGAGACGAGGCCGAGCGAAATCGTCGCGACGAGAGCCGCGGCAATCGAATTCTTCATTCCATATCCGTGATGCGGAGCGGCGCGGACCCCCGTCCGTGCGGCCCCTACCCCTGTTCACCCGAAACGAAAAGCCCGGGCGGCGGCGGGTTTGGAGATGCCGCGCGATCCCAACCGCATTGCGGCAGCGCAATCACGGAATATTAACGAATGTCACAATCGCTGCTGTGTGACGGCCGCGTGACGGCTCGCCGATCCAGCGCGGCGTAGAGCGCGCGAAGCGTCTCGATCGTGGACGCGTCGGCGCGACCGTCGACGCGCGCCTGACGGAAGTGGCGCTGAAAGGCGATCGTCGCGAAAACCGTTGCATCGTCGAAGGTGCCGGTCGGATCGACGGCGTAGCCATAGGCGGCGAGGAGGCGCTGGAAGGCGTCGACCTGGTGTCCCGACGAGCCCCGCTCCAGGACGGGTCCTCGGCTCGGCGCCGCCGACTCGCGCCAATGGCCGATTCCGGCCTGAAAGAGTTTATCCCAGGGAAAGAGTTCGCCGGGATCCTCCTTGCGCGAGGGAGCGGTGTCGGAGTGGGCGAGCACCCGCTCGGGGCGGATCGTCCAGCGATGGGCGCAATCCCGACACAGTTCGATCACGGAGGCGACCTGAACGTCGGGAAAGGCGCGGTAGCCGTGCTCGTGGCCCGGATTGACGATCTCGATGCCGATCGACTGGGAGTTCACGTCCTCCCGCCCCTGCCAGGACCCCGCTCCCGCATGCCAGGCACGGGCGGCTTCCGACACCATCTGAACGACCTCGCCGTCCTCGTGGACGAGGTAATGGGCGGAAACCTGGGCGCGCGGATCGCACAGCCAGTCCTCCGCGGCCTTGCCGCTCGTCATGCCGGTGTAATGGAGGAGGATCATGTCGGGCACGCCGGCTCCGCGCCGCTCGTTCCCGTGGGGCGAGGGTCGAAGGCGCGAAACGATCCGCGCGTCGGGCGCCAGGATCACGCCACGGCCGTTCGCGACATGGCGTGGTACGCCGCGTTGATCGCCTTCATGCGCTCGTTGGCGATGAAGAGGAACTCGTCCGGCACGCCGCGAGCGACGAGCCGGTCCGGATGGTTCTCGCGCACGAGTTCGAGATAGCGGGCGCGAACCGCCTCGCGCGGCGCGCCGGGCGGGACGCCGAGCACCATGTGCGGGCTGTTCTTGGTGGCGACGTGCCGGTCGCGAACGGTCGCGAACTCCGCCTCCGACAGGCCGAAGACCTCCGCGATCCGCTGGAGGAAGCCGATCTCCCGCCCGTGGATGACGCCGTCCGCCTTGGCGATGTGGAAGAGGCCGTCGAGAACGTCCACGAGAAGGGCGCAGTCGCCCGAATCGCAGTCGCAGAGCGCGGCGATCTTGCCGGCATAGGCCTCGAATCCCGCGATGTCCTGCTTGGCGATGTTGTAGAGGCGCAGGACGTTCTGCCACTCCTCGGGCGGAACGGCCAGGATCTGCCGGAAGGCGGCAACCTCCGGCTCCGTCACGACGCCGTCGGCCTTGGCCATCTTGGCCGAGAGCGCAATGATCGCCACGCCGAAGGCGACGCGCCGGCGCGTTTCGCGATCCCCTTCGAAGAGCGTGCGCACGCCCTCGACGATGGCGTCGAGTGCGGTGCGCGCGTTGGTGGGGATGGCGCGCACGAGCTGGGAGAGTTCGCGCAGGATGTCCATGGGGCGTCGCTCTGAGCAGGGAGGCCGTTCGGCCGATTCGCTCGTGTCATAGCGCGGAGCATCGTGAATCAAAAAGGCGCCGTCGTCCCTCGCGGGAGCGCCAGCGCCTCGCCTGCCCGCCGCGCGGCTTTCGCCGCGCGGCGCGATGGCTTCTCCGTCAGTTGGTCGTCGTGGTCGACGTACCACCGGCCGGAGGCGTCGTGGTGGTGGTCGCCGGAGGCGTCGCGGTGGTGGCCGGCGGCGTGGTGGTCGCCGGAGGCGTCGTGGTCGTGCTGCCCGCGCCACCCGACGTGGTGGTCGAGGAGGTGCCAGCCGGGGTCTCCGTCGTGGTGGTGGTCGTCGCGTCGTCGCCGCAGGCGGCGAGCGTCATCAGGGCGGAGGCACCAGCGAGGATCATCAGTTTACGCATGTGTTCCCTAAACCTTTTTGGCTGGATAGTCCCAATGAACGGCGAACTAGGCGGCCTGTTCAACCTGTCATCATCACAGACCATGAATCCGCGTCATTTTGCGTGATCGACATCTCGAAATGGAAGCCGAATCCGAGGGATAGCCGAAGCAAACTTTTTTCGCGCATTTGCTGCTTCCCTGGGCAGCGCCAGTTCGGAACAAGCCGAATGTGGTTTGGACGACCGAGTTCGCAGACGGCGGCCGCCAAGGGTCGCTCGCCACAGGATCGCCCGCCTCCTCCCGCCTGATGCGTGGGGTCGACGGGGCGACCCGCGGCACGCCAAGGGGGAAAGCGCTGAGATGAGGTTCGGACGGTTCACGCGCGCGTCGGGTCTCCTCGCTGCGCTCATGATTGCGGGCGGCTGCACCACGGCGCGGCTCGACACGCAGGAACTCGGCCTGACCGGCTTCGCGGCCGAGGCGGCCCATCATTATCCCATCCACGGCGTCGACGTCTCCAAGTACCAGGGCAGCATCGACTGGGTCTCCGCGCGCGCCGATGGCACCGCCTTCGCCTTCCTGAAGGCGACCGAAGGCGGGGACCGCGTCGACGACCGCTTCATGGACAACTGGGTTGCCGCCCGTGCCGCGGGCGTTCCGCGCGGCGCCTACCACTTCTGGTATCACTGCCGCTCGGGCGAGAGCCAAGCCGACTGGTTCATCCGCAACGTTCCGCGCGATCCGGCCGCCCTTCCCCCGGTGATCGACATCGAGTGGACGCCCTTCTCGCCGACCTGCACCAAGCGCCCGTCGCGCGAGGACATCGTGAAGGAGGTCATGGCGATGTCGGACAAGCTCGAGGCCTGGTACGGCAAGCGGCCGATCCTCTACGTGCCGATCGACGTCCATCGCGAGCGGCTCGTCGGCGCCTTCCCGAACCATAAGTTCTGGCTGCGCGCCGTCCGCGACCATCCCAAGAACGTCTACGAAGACCGCGACTTCCTGTTCTGGCAGTACACCGAGTCGGGCACCGTCGCCGGCATCAAGGGTCCGGTCGACCGGAACGCCTTCAGCGGCACGCGCGAGGATTGGCAGCGCTGGATGGGGGCGCATACCGGCGCGGGCAGCTGACGCGGGACTGCCCTTCTTCAAACCGCCATCATGCGCGCCTAGCGGCGACTTCTCTGATTCGCTCAACGATTCGCCAAGGTCGCCGCATGCGCTCCGCCCGCCTGTCACTTCTTGTTCTGACCCTTTTCGCCGGCACGGGCCTCGCCCAGGCCCAGGCGCAGGCGCCGCAGGCCGAATCGTCGGCCGACGCGGCGGCGCGCGCCCAGTGCGGCGGCGACTTCTCCGCCTTCCTCGACGGCGTGCGGAGCGAGGCTCTGCAGCGCGGTCTGTCGCAAGGGGCGGTCGACCGGGCGGTGGCGGACATGCGCCTCAACGAGAAGGTCCTGAAGCGCGACCGCGCGCAAGGCGTCTTCGCCCAGACCTGGCGCGAGTTCGCCGGGCGCATGATCAACGGCGACCGCCTGGACAAGGGCCGCGCCAACCTGAAGAAGCACGCCGCCACCTTCGCCGAGGTCGAGGCCCAGACCGGCGTCCCGGCCGAGGTCATCACCGCCTTCTGGGGCCTCGAGACCGACTACGGTGCGGTTCTCGGCGACTTCGAAACGCTGCCCGCGCTCGCCACCCTCGCCCACGACTGCCGCCGCCCGCAGCTCTTCCGTCCGCACCTCATGGCGGCGATCGAGATCGTCGACCGCGGCTACCTCGCCCCCGAGGAGATGGTCGGCGCCTGGGCCGGCGAGATTGGCATGACGCAGCTGCTTCCGGAGGAGTACGTCGAGTTCGGCACGGACGGCGACGGAAACGGGCGCATCGACCTGCGCAGGGACGTCGCCGATGTCCTGTTCACCACGGGCAAGTACATCCAGTCGCTGGGCTGGCAGCGCGGCGAGCCCTGGCTCGAAGCGGTGCGGGTGCCCGACGACTTCCCCTTCGACCGTGCCGCGCTCGTCAACAAGGAGCCGCGCTCCGAATATGCCGCGCTGGGCGTCACCAAGGCGGACGGCTCGCCGCTCGAAAGCGACGGCGAGACCGCCGCGCTCGTTCTGCCGATGGGACGGGGCGGCCCGGCCTTCCTCGCCTTCCGCAACTTCGACATCTATCTCCAGTGGAACAAGTCGCTGGTCTACTCGCTGACGGCGGCCTACTTCGCAACGCGCGTCGGCGGGGCCGAGCCGGTCGACATGGGCAATCCGCAGCCGGGGCTGTCCGTCGAGGAAACCAAGGCGCTGCAGCAGCGCCTCGCCCAGCTGGGCTACGACGTCGGCAAGGTCGACGGCATCCTCGGCGAGAACACCCGCGCGGCGGTGCGCCAGGAGCAGCTGCGACGCGGCATTCCCGCCGACGGCTGGCCGACCCCGGACCTCCTCGCCGCGCTCTGACGAGCGCCGGCCGGGCCTCGACGAAGCGGGACGGGACCGGCGCGGCGGAGCGGGTCGACGCGTCGCGCTCCTGCCCCTCCGCCGTCATGCCCGAGCCCGTCGTCGAGCGTCCTGGCTCTTCGCGCTGCTGCCGATCGCCGTCGGCATCGCCCGCACGGACGGCCGGCGGCATCGCGGACCGGGCGGCGTCGCCCTTCAAATGGCGGGCCGACATCACCACTTGACGATGCGACGGCGTGCCCGGCCCGTGCCGGCAGCCACATCGTCGGGAGACTGAAAGAGATGATCGCCACCACCGCCGATTTCACCATGGTCGACGGACTGTCCCGCGCCGAGCGCGTCCGCCGCGTCCGGAGGCTCGCGCGGCTCGCCGACCTTCTCGACACGGCCCTGCGCGTGCCGGGCACGAACATCCGCTTCGGCCTCGACTCGATCCTCGGCGCGCTGCCCATCGGCGGCGACGCGGCGGGCGGGCTTCTCGGCCTCTACATCGTCAACGAAGCGCGCCGGCTCGGCCTGCCCAAGCGCAAGCTCGCGCGCATGCTCGCCAATATCGGCACCGACTTCGCCGTCGGCTCCGTGCCGCTGGCCGGCGACCTCTTCGACGTCTTCTTCAAGGCGCATCGCCGCAACATCGGCATCGTGCTCGAGCACTTCCGCGACATCGATCACGAGGACGTCGCGGACATCCATCCGCATGCCGACAAGGTGATCGAGATCACGCCGATCCGGCGCTGACGGTCCGAGCGAAGGGCGCCCTGCGGCGCCCTTCGTCGTTTCAGTCCGCCATCGTCTCCAGGCTCGCGAAGCCCTGGACGTCGCCGCCCTCGTCGAAGGGCGTCGTCACCTCGACGAAGGTGTCGGGATAGAAGCCGTTGAAGCGGGTGCGCAGCGACAGCGAGTAGGCGCCGATGTGGCCGATCTCGATCCAGTCGCCCGTGTCCACCGTTTCCGGCAGCCAGAACGGCCGCGACAGGATGTCGACCGAATCGCAGGTCGCACCGCAGACCCGGAAGGCGCCGACGGTGTTCGGATCGCCGTTGCGCGTCGTGCGTGCCGGGTCCGGGATGAAGCGGGCAGGCAGCGTGATCTTGCCGGTCCAGCTGTCGGAGAGCGACGCCCAGATGCCGTCGTTGATGTAGAGGCGCCGCCCCTTGCGGAGGAGGACGCGCACGATCAGCGAGAAGGCCCGCGCGACGACGACGCGTCCGGGCTCGGCGACGAGCGGCACGTCCGAGAAGCCCCATTCGGTCAGGTCCGAGCGCAGCCGCGACATGATCTGCCCGAGACCCGGCATCTGCGGCTTCTTGCGGCGCGGGTCGTGGCCGTACTCCGCCGGGAATCCGCCGCCGACGTCGAGGCCCGCCAGCGGCACGTCGGCGCGGTTGCGCACCCAGTCGGCCGAGGCGAGCGCCCGCTCGTAGGTCTCGGGGTCCTCGATCTGCGAGCCGACGTGGAAGCAGATGCCGACCTTGAAGCCGATGCGGTGGCAGCGCTGGAGCAGCTCGACCGCATGGGCGGGCGCGGCGCCGAACTTCTTCGACAGCTCGTAGGCCGCCTGCCCCTTCGTCTGGAGCCGCACGAACAGGGTGACGGTCGCCGGGTCGAGGTCGAGCGCCCGCACGATGCGCAGGATCTTGGCGACCTCGTCCTCGTGATCGAGCGACAGAACGCGGATGCCGTAGGTCTCCAGCGCCAGCCGAATGTCGGACTGCGCCTTGATCGGGTGCATGTAGAGCATGCCGGCCTTGGGCGCGACGGCGCGCACGGCCGCGAACTCGCCGGGCGATGCGACGTCGAACATCGTGACGCCGGCCTTGGACAGCGTTTCCAGGACCATCGGCTCGCCGTTGGTCTTCACGGCATAGGCGGTCTCGCCCGGAAAGGCGTCCATGAAGGCGCGGGCGTCGGCCATCAGCACCTGGGGCCGGAAGCAATAGACCGGCACGTCGGGGCGAAGGGCCAGCGCCGCTTCGGTCGCGGTCCGGAATGTCTGCATGGATGATCTCGGCTTGAGGTTGAAGCCCGGGACTTAGGGCGATTTGCGTGACGATCCCATGACGGGAGGCGATTCGCGGCCTGCTACCTTGCGGCAGGATGCGTGGCGCGGCAAACCGGTTGGTCCCGAACCGATGCCGGACCGCACCGATGACCTTCGCTCCCGTTCCCTTGCGCGCGACGCTCGCCGCCGTCGCCGGCGGCGCCGCGCCCGAGCGCTCGATCCGGGCGCGGCTGTCCGCGATCCATGCCGACGATCCCGCGCTGCGGGCCTTCCACGCGCTGTCGCCGGACCTGCGTCCAGCCTTCGCGGCGACGGGGCCTCTCGCCGGTGTCTCGCTCGGCGTGAAGGACATCATCGACACCGCCGACATGCCGACCGCCTACGGTTCGCCTATCCATGCGGGGCACCGGCCGGCCGCCGACGCCTCCGTGGTGGCGATGGCGCGCATGAAGGGCGCGGCGATCATCGGCAAGACCGAAACCTGCCCCTTCGCCTTCCTCGATCCCGCGCCGACCCGCAATGCCGTCGATCCCGCGCACACGCCCGGCGGCTCCTCGGCCGGCTCGGCGGCGGCCGTGGCGGCCGGGCTCTGCGAAGTCGCGCTCGGCACGCAGACCGCCGGCTCGGTGCTGCGCCCGGCCGCCTTCAACGGCGTCTGCGGCTACAAGCCGAGCTTCCGCCTCCTGCCGACGGTGGGCGTGAAGCCCTTCGCCTGGACCCTCGACACGCTCGGCGTCTTCGCGGCCGGCGTCGCGGACGCCGCGCTCTTCGCGGCGCTTCTGACGGGCCGCGATCTCGCGGTGCCGGAAACGCCCGCAGCCCCGCACATCGGGGTCTATCGCTCGGCGATCGACGGCGAGATGTCGGCGGCCATGGCGGAGGCGGTCGAGCGCGCCGCGCGGGCGGCCGAGCGCGCGGGCGCGCGGGTCACGATCGTCGAGGAGCCGGAGGCGCTGGCGCGCGGCCGGGACGCGCAGGGACCGATCCAGTTGCACGAAGGCGCCCTCGCCCTCCTCCACGAGCGGCGCGCCCACGCGGACGATCTCGGTCCGCGCCTCAGCGCAGCGCTGGACGAAGGCGCGGCGATCGTGCCCGAGCGCTACGACGAGTGCCGCCGTCTCGCCCGCATCGCGCGCCGGACGGCGGCGACGCTGTTCGAGTCGGTGGACGCCCTTCTGCTGCCGGCCGCGCCGGGCGCCGCGCCGCGCTCGCGCGACACCACGGGCTCGCCCGTCTTCAACAAGCTGTGGACGCTGACCGGCAATCCGGCCGTGGCCGTCCCCGGCCTCCTCGATCCGGCGGGCATGCCGCTCGGCATCCAGGTCGTCGCGCGCTTCGGCCGCGACCGCGTGGCTCTGGAAGCCGCGGCCTTCGTGGAGGCGGCGCTCCGGCGCTTCGAGGCCTGAGGCAAGCGAAAACACCGCAGCCGGCAGCGCTTTAAATATTTCAGCACAAAACAATGCGTCATCAGCGGCTTGCCGCGAACCCGCGGCGCCTCTCCCGCGTTGCGGCAACGAAGAGGGGTTTACGCTTTCGAAAGACAGGTTAACCTCGGCCCGTCCAACTGGAGCCAGACAATGGAACTGACGCGATCCCTCGATCTCCTGATGGTATGCGCAGCCTTTGCCTTCGTCGGTGCGATGGTCGTCGGCGTGCTCTAACGAGCGACACGAGAAGATGCGCGCTCCGATCCCCTCGGGATTGCCGGGCGCCGAACATGAAGAAGCCGGGGCTCATCGCCCCGGCTTCTTGCGTTTCAGGTCGCCGCTCGTCAGGCCGCGGCGGCGGACTTGTCGCCGGCGGCGGCGCTTTCCTGGTCCGGGCGCAGCCCCAAGATGTGGCAGATCGAGTAGACGAGGTCCGCCCGGTTCATGGTGTAGAAGTGGAAGTCGTCGATGCCGCGCCGGCGAAGGTCCAGCACCTGCTCGGCGCAGACGGCCGCCGCGACGTGGGCGCGCGTCTCCGCATCGCCTTCCAGCCCCTCGAAGCGTTCGGCGAGCCACGTCGGCACAGAGGCGCCGCAGGCTGCGGCGAAGCGCGACACCTTGGTGAAGTCGTGGATCGGCACGATGCCCGGCACGATCGGCACGTAGATGCCGGCCCGGCGCACGCGCTCGACGAAGCGCTCGTAAACGTCGTTGTCGAAGAAGAACTGGGTGATCGCGCGCGTCGCGCCGTTGTCGACCTTGCGCTTCAGGAGGTCGATGTCGGTGGCGAAGTCCGAGCTTTCCGGGTGCTTTTCCGGATAGGCCGAGACCGAGATCTCGAAATCGGCGAAGGCCTTGAGGCCGGCCACCAGCTCGACAGCGTTGCGATAGCCGCCTTCGACGGGCGTATAGGCGCCGCCGACGCCCGCCTGGCTGTCGCCGCGCAGCGCCACGAAGTGGCGGACGCCGGTCTGCCAGTATTGCCGGATCACCGCGTCCACCTCCTCGCGGGTGGCGTCGACGCAGGTGAGGTGCGCGGCCGGAACCAGGCTCGTCTCGTCGAGCAGGCGCTTGACGGTGTGGTGGGTGCGCTCGCGCGTCGATCCGCCCGCGCCGTAGGTCACGGACACGAAGCTGGGCTTGAGCGGCGCCAGGCGCTCGATCGAGGCCCAGAGCGTTTCCTCCATCTTCGGCGTCTTCGGCGGGAAGAACTCGAAGGACACGTTGATGTCCGAGCCGGGTTTGCGGGGAGCGTTGGACATGGCGGCTGAACTCCTTGCCGTCAGGATGAGCGAGCGGCAGCGCCGCTATTCGTGGTGGCCGGCGCATCGTCGGCAGCGTCCCGGGCGACCCAGATCGTCACGGTCAGCCCCTCGCCCGCCCCCTCGCCCGGCACGATGTCGCGGATCGCCACGACTTCGAGGCCGGCATCGGACAGGATCGACGAGACGGCCTCGTGCGAGAAGCCGAGCCGCAGGTGGGCGTGATCGGTGCGCAGGAATTCGTGGGCATGCGGCGCGAAGTCGACGATGGCGAGCCGGCCGCCCGGCGCGAGCGCGCGGCGCGCTTCGCGGATGGCCGCGGCGGGATCGTCGAGATAGTGCAGCACCTGGTGGAGCGTGACGAGGTCGAAGGAGCCGCGCTCCACCGGCAGGTGGAACAGGTCTCCCAGGCGCACCTGCGCGTTGCGGATGCCGGCGGCGTCGAGCTTGGCCCGGGCGATGCCCAGCATCTCGCGCGAGGCGTCGATGCCGACCGCGCGCTCGGCACGCGGCGCGAGGAGCTCCAGGACGCGGCCGGTGCCGGTTCCGATGTCGAGGAGCGCCTCGACCGGGTCGCCGCCCAGAGCCTCGCCCAAGGCCGCCTCGACGATGCGATCGGGCGCGTGCAGGGAGCGGATCGCATCCCAGTCCGCGGCGTTGCGGGCGAAGTAGTCGCTTGCCCGGCGGGCGCGCGACTCACGCACGGCCTGCAGCCGCTCGTCGTCGCGCTGCAGCTGCGGGTCGGCGAGATCGAGCCGGCTGACCAGCGCGGAAACGAGGCTCGCCACCATCGGCTCGTCGGAGATGCGGAAATAGGCCCAGGCGCCCTCCTGATAGCGCGACAGGACGCCGGACTCGACGAGAAGCTTCAGGTGGCGCGAGATGCGCGGCTGCGACTGGCCGAGAATGGACACGAGATCGGTCACCGTCAGGTCGCCGCGCGAGAACAGAACCACGAGCCGAAGACGCGTCGGCTCGGCGACGGCCTTGAGGACGTCGACGGCAGCGTCGAAGGTGAGCTTGCGGGATTCGAGCATCGGATGACCACGAGAACGATATAAAGATATGTTTATGTCAAAATCAGCGCCGCGGCAAGGCCGCGAAGCAGGCTTTTTGCGCCGCCCCACAGAAGGCGGCCCCGCGTGAGCGGCGACACGGAACACGGGGCGGCGCGAGCCGGCGAGATCGCGCTCGACGCTCCCTTTCCAGAAGCAGACGATGCGGGCCTCGTCTTCATCGGCCGGATCCGCTCAAGCCACGCCGACCGGTCCACCTGTCCGAAGAACATGGCGCGGGCGCGCGAAGGCGGGGCACCGGCGCGGGCGGAAGTCTTCGCGCCCTGGCGGCCGGCGCTCGCCGGGCTGGCGCCGGGCCGCTTCGTCTTTCTGCTGACCTTCCTTCACGCGGCGCGGCGCGATCTCCTCGTCCAGATGCCGCGCCATGCCGAACGGCCGACGGGCACCTTCGCGCTGCGCTCCCCGGTGCGGCCGAACCCCATCGGGCTCCACCTCGTGCGGCTGATGGGCGTGGACGAGGAGCGCGGCATCCTCGAACTCGACGCCATCGACGTCCTCGACGAAACGCCGCTTCTCGACATCAAGCCCTGGTTCGACACGGTGGACCGGCCTCCGGAGGAGCCGGCCTGATGGCGACCGAGCGGCAGAAGCGGATCGCCCGGGCTCTGACGGCGACGATCCCGCGCGCGCCCTTCATCGACGCCGAGGCGATCCGGTCCGAGGCCGGCGCGCGGCACCTGCGCGCCCTTCCCCCGGCCACCGCGCTGTGGCTCGCGGCGATCGCCCACATCCGCCACCAGCACACGGACTACGACGAGCTGATGGACGAGGGCTACGACAAGGATGCGGCCCGCTACTTCGTGGCCGATGCGATCAACGCCGTCCTCGACCGGTGGGGCGCGACGCGGCGGCTCGATCCCGACGCGCCGGACGAGGAGCGGGGCGCGGACGACGGCGATGGCGGCGGAGATCAGGACGCGGACGGTTCGGACGCGTAGATCCACTGCTCCGGAAGGCGCGCCTCGACGCCCTCCCCCGCCTCGATGCGGCCGGGCTTCTCCACCCAGGCGACGAGCCCGCGCCGATGACGAGCGGCCTTGACGAAGTCGAACTCGAGCGACGGGCGGTCGGTCACGTGCCGGGCGATCGCGCGGCCCGAAGCGCGGCACGGCGCGTTGTCGCCGTCGATCCGCAGAACCGCGCCGCCGGCGAAGACCAGCCGCGTGCGCGGCGGCAGCCAGGTGAGGCGCGCGATGCCGGAGAGGAGGAGGTTGCCGCCGATCCAGGCTGCGGGAAGGTCGTCGAGACCCAGCGCCTGCGCCACGTCCGCGAGTTCCTCGACGGAGAGAAGCGAGAGCTGCCGCTCGTTGCGGATCTCGGTTCCCCGCGGATACCAGGGCTCGCGCCCACCGCTCCGGCGCGTTTCACCACCGTGCCGGTCGCCCTGGATGCCGGAGAAGCCGAGGTCGAGTGCCGCCACCGGCTCCGTCTCGAAGCCCCGCGCGCCGGGCGGCGTGCGCAGCAGCTCGACGACGCGGCCCGACAGGCGCCGCGCCGGGTGCCGGATGCTCGGCGCCTCAGTCGCGGGCACGCGCGTGGTCGTCCGCCTTCAGGTCGATCGTGTGGGCGTTCTTCGACGGCTTGTAGGTGAACACGCGGTAGAGGTAGAGCACCACGATGCCGGCCACGACGATGTTGGAGACCGGGCCGACATACTGGTCGACCAGCTCGTAGTTCTGCCCGAGCATGTAGCCGGCCATGGCGAGGCCGGCCGTCCAGGCGAGCGTGCCGATCGCCGACAGGCCAAGAAAGAGCCAGAAGGGGATGCGCGCCAGCCCCGCGGGGATCGAGATCAGTGTGCGCACGGTCGGCACGAGGCGCCCGACCACGATCGCCCACTTGCCGTGGCGGCTGAACCACTCGTCGGCCTTCACCACGTCCTCGGGGGACAGGGTCATCCAGCGGCCGTACTTCTCCGCGAGGCGCACGATGCGCTTCTCGCCGACGTAGTAGCCGAGCGCGTACCAGGGGATGATGCCGAGGATCGCGCCGATCGTGCCGGCGATGATCACGGTCACGATCGACATGTTGCCGACGGCCGCCTGATAGCCGGCGAGCGGCATGATGATCTCGGAGGGGATCGGCGGAAAGATGTTTTCCAGAAACATCAGGAGCCCGATGCCGAAGGCGCCGAGGTTCTCCATCATGCCTTGAACGAACTGGTCCATGCCGTCTCCGCTTGGGTGGGCCTCCCCACGGGCCCGTTCGGCGCCCTCGCTAGCATCCCGGGCGCGGATTGTCGCCCGGCGCGTCCGCCGGCGGGCGAGATCGGATCAGGCGGCGGTGGCCGCGGCCGACGCCGTTTCGATGGCGAGCTCGACCTGCTCGGTGGTGTAGGGCTTCTGCAGGATCGGGTAGCACTGCCACTCGCTCTCCACCCCTTCGCGGCCGTAGCCCGTCGCGAAGACCAGCGGCACGCCCCGCTCGCGCAGGCGCGCGGCGACCGGATAGACCTTGTGGCCGCCGATGTTGACGTCGAGGATGGCGATCTGGATGGCCGGCAGGCGCTCGATCGTGTCCAGGGCGCGCTCGATCTTCATGGCGAGGCCGATCACCTCGCAGCCGATATCGGCCAGCATGTCTTCGAGCTGCATCGCGACGAGGCTCTCGTCCTCGACGATGAAGACCTTCATGCCCGAAACGACCACGCGCATCTCAGAGGTCTGATCCTGCGGCATTCAATCCCTCGGCATCTTCGATCTCGACCCGGCAGATGACGCCCTCCGAGCCGAAATCAAGTTCGAAACGCCCGCCGAGTTCACCTTCGACGATGCGCTTGATGAGCCGGATGCCGAAACCGGGCGCCGCGCCGGGGTCGGGCGGCTCGGACATGCGCTCGCGCCAGACGACCCGCAAGGGCCGGCCGGCCTGCGGACGCTCCCAGGCGATGTGCAGCCAGCCGCGGCGCGGCCCCAGCGCGCCGTAGCGCAATGCGTTCATGGTCAGCTCGTGGAACACCATGGCGAGCGCGACGGTCGCCTTCGCGCTCAGCTCCACCTCTCCGCCTTCCAGCCGCACTCGGTCCTTGTCCACCTCGGCGAGTTCCTGGCGAAGCAGGTCGTGCAGCGAGGCGGCTTCCCAGTGCCGCTCGCTCAGCAGGTTGTGCGCCTTCGACAAAGCGAGGATGCGGGCCTCGAAGGCGTAACGGGCCGCTTCCGGATCGCGGATGTTGCGGAAGCTCTGACGCGCGATCGCCTGAACGGCCGCGAGCGTGTTCTTCACCCGGTGGTTCAGCTCGTCGATCAGGACGCGCTGGGTGCGGCTCGCGCGAGCCGCATCGGTGCGGTCGGTTCCCTGGAGGAAGACGCCGGACGGCTCTCCGCTGGCGTCGCGCACCGGCTGGAAGGAGAAGTCCATGAACGCCTCCTCCGTCGGAGCGTCCGGCCGGCGGTGCAGCATCAGCCGGATCGACTCGCCGCTGAACGAGGTGCCGTGCGCGTAGACGTCGTCCAGCATCTCGAAGAGGCCCTGTCCGTCGATCTCGGGGATCGCGGCCTTCAACGGCAGGCCGACCACCGACCGACCGCCGAAGAAGCGCAGGAAGCTGTCGTTGGCGAAGGTGAAGATGTGGTCGGGCCCCGAAAGCACCGCGATCATGGCCGGCGCTTGCTGGAACAGCCGGCGGAAGTGCGAGCTTTCCTGCCGCGTCGCCTCGTAGGCCTGCTCCACCTCCTGCGCGCGCTGAAGCAGCGCGATCTCGCTGGACAGGATCGAATCCGTCTCGGCCTGCGCTTCGCCGGCCCGGCGCATGGTGATTTCGGTGACGTCGACGGTGTTCTGGAGAACGGTCTCGACCTGGCCGGCCGCGTCGAGGAGCGGCGTGTGGACCGCCGTCCAGTAGCGCTGGTCGAAGCCGCCGCCGAGCTCGTCCGGCAAGGGAATGGCGTAGGGAATGTAGGCGAGCGTGTCGGCCCGGCCGCTCTGGAAGACCCGGTCGATCGAGGCGCGCAAACGGGCGTCGTTGTCGCCCTGGCCGGGGAACAGGTCGAAGAGATTGCGCCCGAGGAGATCCTCCCGCCGCTTCATCACCACGGCTTCGTAGGCCGGGTTCGCGTCCACGAAACGATAGTCGCGGTCGACGATCATGTGCGGGCTGGGCAGCGCCCGAAACAGGGCCTGGAAGCTCGCCGACCTCATGGAAGACGCCCCCTTCGCCGAGACCGACCGTGCGCCATGGCCGAGCTCTTCCGCGTCGCATCCCCTTCAACCGTCACGATCGGTTCCTTTGCGCGCCCGGCGGGCATGACAACTGCCCGAAGCCGAACGCGACTGCCCCACATTCGTTGCCAGGACCGGATCATGAAGCCCGTCGAACTTGTGGACAAGCCGGCGTCGCCGCGCGGCGACGCGATGCTCGCGAAGCGAAAGCCAGGGAAATCCGCGGGACGTGGAGCATGGGACTGGTCGAGCCGTTCGCCTCGAGGCTGGCCTATAATGGAATGCACGAGCCCGCGATAGCGCAGCGGACGGGCTCGATTCGCTTCCGTGACGACGAAGCGGGCAGCCGCTTGCCCAAGCCTTGTGCGACCCGTCGCCGGAGGTCGGCGCACTGTCGCAAATTCGTCACGAGACGGCGTGGTCACTGCGGCGGGGCATAGCCCGGCAAGCTTGGCGCCGAGCAAGGGGCGCAGTCTGGCACGCGTGTTGCAACGCCTCCGGCGAGCGGTCGCCGCCGACGCGGACGCATCGCCGCCAGTTCGAGGGATTTGCGCCAGCATGATCGGGGATTCAGCCTTCGCAGCCTTTGCCGACAACCTTCGTCGGACCCGCGGCCTCTACGCCAAGGCGGACGTCGCGGTCGCCACCCGGCGCCTCGGCCTATCGAGTGAGAGCGTCGTGCCGGTGGGCGACGATTGCGCCGCCATTCCCGAGCACGACGGCTGGCTCCTCTTCTCGACGGAAGGCTTCGCCAACGAGTTCGTCGCGGGCGATCCCTGGTATGCCGGCTGGTGCGGCATCGCGGCGAACATGGCCAACGTCGCGGCGATGGGCGGCCGCGCGATCGCGGTCGTCGATTCCCTCTGGTCGCCGAGCGACGTCCATGCCGATCCCGTGCTGCGCGGCCTGCGCGACGCGGCGGGAGCCTTCAGCGTCCCGATCGTCGGCGGCCACACCAACCTCCAGTCCGACCGCAGCCAGCTCTCCGTTTCGGTCCTCGGCCGCACGCGCCATCTTCTGTCGGGCTTCGAGGCTCGGAGCGGCGAACGGCTCGTCGCGGTCTTCGACCTGCGCGGGCGCTTCCGCGAGCCGTTCAATCACTGGGACGCGGCAACGAACGCGTCCGGCGAACGCCTGCGCGGCGATCTCGACATCCTGCCGCAGCTCGCGGAAGCCGGGCTGTGCCGCGCCGCCCGCGACATCGGCCAGGGCGGCCTCATCGGCACGGCGGCCATGCTGTCGGAAGGCTCGGGCGTCTCGGTCGAGCTCGACCTCGACGCGGTGCCGCGGCCGGAGGGGGTCTGCGACGCGCGCTGGATGCAGGCCGTGCCGAGCTACGGCTTCCTTCTGTCGGTGCAGCCGAAGGACGTCGAGGCGGTTCTGTCCGCCTTCCGCCGCCGCAGCATCGCCGCCGCCGAGGTGGGCCGGCTGATGCCCGGATCGCACCTGCGCCTGCGCTCGGGCGGCTACCAGGAAACGATCTGGGACGTCGCCCGCGAGCCGCTGACCGGCTGCAAGGCGACCGCCTGACGCGCGCCCCGCTCCTCAGAGACGCGCGGGCGGGGATGCCGGCGCCCGGCCCTCCGGCCGCCGGTCCGGGTCGCGCTTGGCGGCGAGATCGTCGAGCGCGTTCGGAAACACCGTGACGGCGCGGTTCAAGCCGCCGCAGCCGGCCAGGATGCCGGCGAGGACGAGTCCGGCGATGAGCCGCGAAGCGAGCCGCATGAACGAAAACTCCTAGGAAGGGCCGTCGGGCCTCAGGCGGAGGGCCGCGTCAGAAGGTAGCCGGACACGAGCGAGCAGATCAGAACGACCCAGGCCACCAGCAGAAGTCCCGCCCCCGTCCACCAGAGAAGGGTGATGCTCGCCACCATCGAGACGACAGCCGCCAGTTTCGCGCGGGGCGGGACGACCCGCCGCTCCGACCAGTTCCGCAAGTAGGGGCCGAGGTGCGGATGGCGACGGATGCGCTCGGCCCAGGCCGGCGCGCCGCGGCTGAAGGCCCACACCGCCAGGAGCAGGAACGGCGTCGCCGGCAGTCCCGGCAGCAGCACGCCGATGATGGCGAGAACCAGAGCGACCATGCCCAGCAGCCGGTAGAGGAGCGCCATCGGGGCTCGCATGCCTGTCCTTTCCGCCTCGCCGTCGGGAATCGCCGTCACGGCCGGCGCGCGACAAGGAAGCCGAGGACGATCCCGGCCCACCCTGCGATCGTGAGGCCCCCGCCGAGCGGCGCCGCGCCGGGAAACAGCCGCGTCCCGAGATAATGGCGCGCGGCAAGGTCCGCGGCGAAGATCGCGACGCCGCCCGCCAAAGCGCCGCCGGCGAGTCCAAGGACGCGCGGCGCAAGGTCGCGCAGGGCCGCGAGCGCCAGGAGTGTCGGAGCATGGACGAGCAGCATGGCGGCGGCGATCGCGATGCCGCGCGGATCCGCGCCGTGGCTCGCGGCGGCGGCGAGCGCCGTGCCGAAGCCGCCGAAGAGGCCGGCCGCGATGCCGAAGAGCCGGGCCGGCGTCGACGCGCCGATCACGCGCGCCTCGTCCTTGCGGAACGCGGGCCACCGGGCGCCCGCCATCCAACCGCCGACATCCGATCCGCCATGCCCTGCCCGCTCCGTCGCCTGCCGCGTTTCGCGCCCGTTCACATGCCCTGCTCGATCCGGTCATAGAGCGGCGACCCGGCGAAGACAGCCGGGGCGTCCGCCAAATTCGCGCAGGGGGGAGCGAACGGCGTCGTTGCACCCTCCGGCTCCGCTGCCTACCTTGGCGGCGAATCGCGCCGGGGCGGGTCAGCCCGTTCCCGCCGAGTTTCGGCTGTCGCCCGATCCCGACTGGATGGACTTTCCCGACCGATGCACGACCCGAACGCCTCGCCCTTTCCCCATCCGCCCCTGCCCGAGCAGCGGCCGACGCGCGACGAGCGTCACGGGCGCGAAAGGGTCGATCCCTACGCCTGGCTGCGGGCCGACAACTGGCAGGAGGTCTTCAAGGACACGACGCTGCTCGATCCCGCCATCCGCGAGCACCTGGACGCGGAGAACCGCTACCAGGAAGCAGTGATGGCCGGTACGAAGGGCTTGCGCGACAAGCTCGTCGCCGAACTGCGCGCCCGCATCAAGGAGGACGACTCCTCCGTCCCCGCGCCCGACGGGCCCTTCGCCTACGGCATGTCCTATGTCGAGGGCGCGGAATATCCGCGCTTCGTGCGCGTGCCGACCGGCGGCGGCGACACCGCGATCATCCTCGACGGGCAGGCGGAAGCGGCCGACCGCGCCTACTTCTCGCTCGGCGGCGTCAGCCACTCGCCCGACCACCGCTTCCTCGCCTGGAGCCACGACGACAAGGGCTCGGAGTTCTACGCCCTGTCGATCCGCGACCTCGAGACCGGCGCCGACTTGCCCGACCGGATCGAGGACACCAGCGGCGGCGGCGTCTGGGACGGACGCGCGCGTGGACTGTTCTACGCACGGCTCGACGCCAACCACCGGCCGAGCCGCATCCACTACCACGCGCTCGGCAGCGACCCGGCCGACGACCGGCTGGTCTTCGAGGAAACCGATGCCGGCTTCTTCATGGGCGTCGGCGAGACGCAGTCGGGCGAGTACGTCGTCATCGACATCCACGACCACGAAACCTCCGAAGCCTGGCTCATCCCGGCGCAGAACCCGGCGGCCGAGCCGCGCCTCATCGCCGAGCGCGAAACGGGCGTCGAGTACAACGTCGACGAGGCGGACGGTACCCTCTACATCCTGACCAACGTCGACGGCGCCCGCGACTTCAAGATCGTCACCGCCCCCGTCGACGCGACCGGCCGCGCGGCGTGGGAAGACTACGTGCCGCACGAGGACGGCCGGCTGATCCTCGACCACCTCGTTCTCAAACGTCACCTCGTCTGGCTGGAGCGCCGCGAGGGCCTGCCGCGCATCGTCGTGAAGCGCCTGTCCGACGGCGCCGAGCACGCCATCGCCTTCGACGAGGAAGCCTATTCGCTGGGTCTTTCCGGCACCTACGAGTTCGACACGACCCGCATCCGCTTCACCTACTCGTCCCTCACGACGCCGACGCAGACCTTCGAATACGACGTCGAGGCTCGCACGCGCACGCTCCTCAAGACCCAGGAAGTGCCCTCCGGCCACGACCCGGACGCCTACGTCACGCGCCGCGTCTTCGCGCCCGCGGCGGACGGCGAGACCGTGCCGATCTCGCTCCTGTATCGAAAGGACACGCCGCTCGACGGCTCGGCCCCCTGCCTTCTCTACGGCTACGGCTCCTACGGCATCACCATTCCCGCCTCGTTCAACACCAACGCGCTGAGCCTGGTGAACCGCGGCTTCGTCCATGCCATCGCCCACATCCGCGGCGGCAAGGACAAGGGCTATCGCTGGTACGAGGCGGGGCGCCGGCAGCAGAAGCCGAACACCTTCAGCGACTTCATCGCCGCCGCGGACCATCTCGTGGCAGAGAAGTTCACGGCCTACGACCGGATCGTCGCCAATGGCGGCTCGGCCGGCGGCATGCTGATGGGGGCGGTCGCCAACATGGCGCCGGAAAAGTTCGGCGGCATCGTCGCGGTGGTGCCCTTCGTCGACGTCCTCAACACCATGCTCGACGACACGCTGCCGCTCACCCCGCCGGAATGGCCGGAATGGGGCAACCCGATCGTGTCGGGCGAGGACTACGAGATCATCGCCTCCTACAGCCCCTACGACAACGTCAAGCGGCAAGCCTATCCGCCCATTCTGGTGCTGGCCGGCCTCACCGACCCGCGCGTGACCTATTGGGAACCAGCCAAGTGGGTCGCGCGCCTGCGCGAGATGAAGACCGACGACAATCCGGTGATCCTGAGGACCAACATGGACTCGGGCCATGGCGGCGCGTCGGGACGCTTCTCCAAGCTGGAGGAGGTCGCCTTCATCTACGCCTTCGCGCTGAAGCTGGTGGGCAAGGACGGGATCTGACGGCGCCAAGGCGCGCCGCCGACGCTTCTCCCTTCTCCCGCTGGCGGGAGAAGGTGCCGGCAGGCGGATGAGGGTGGTTCGGGAAGAGTGCGGCGCACCTCGAAGTGACTTGCTTAGCCGCTTGGCGGCCGACACCCTCACCCGCCCCTTCGGGGCACCCTCTCCCGCAAGCGGGCGAGGGGAACAGAGCCTCATCCGGCCCTGCGTCAGCCCCGCGCCGACCCATCCTCCGCCAGTTCCACCCAGCGCCCCTCCGCCGCGCTCTTGTAGATCGCGTGGATGAGGTTGATGTCGCGCAGCCCCATCTCACCGGGCGTGGCGATGGGCGCGCCATCGCGGATGGCGTCGCAGAGGTGGTCGATCTCGTGCGAGAACTGCACCTCGCTCGGCTCCTTCGGCACGAACTGCTCGTTCGCCTCAGCCGTCGCAACGGTCAGGCGGTTGCCGGTGTAGGCGGTCGCGGGGTCGAGCTTGGCGCCGGCCTTGTCGCCGAAGACGTCGATGCGCTTCACGTTGCCCGTGTAGGACGAGGAGATGTTGGCGGTCACGCCCGAGGGGAAGACGAGCTGCGCCGTCATCAGGTTCTCGACCTCGGCGAAGCGTGGATCGTTCGGCGGCGAGTGGATCGTGGCGGCAAGCCGGACCGGGTTCTCGCCGACGAACCAGAGGACGCCGTTCAGCGAATAGATGCCGATGTCGACGAGCGAGCCGCCGCCGGCAATGGCCTTCTTCGCCCGCCACTCGTCGCGCGGCAGCGACAGGTCCAGCGGCCGATGATGATCCGACGACGCGAAGGCGATCGGGCCGATCTCGCCCGTCTCGATCAGCTCCTTCACCCGCACGTTGTTCGGCTCGAAGTGCGCGCGGTAGGCGACCATCAGCTGACGGTCGGCGGCTTTCGCCGCGTCGATCATGCGCCGGCACTCCTCCGGCGTGTTCGCCATCGGCTTCTCGCACATCACGTGCTTGCCGGCTTCGAGGGCGCGGATGGCGAGCTCGGCATGGGTCGAGTTGGGCGTCACGACGTAGACGACGTCGATCGTCTCGTCCTCGGCAAGCCGGGCCATGTCGTAGCCGTAGATCGCGCCCTCCGGCACGCCGTGGCGGGCGGCAACGCTCCGCGCCTTCTCGGCATTGCCGGAGATGAGGCCGGTCAGCTTCGCCTTGCGCGCGCCGCCGAGGCCTTTGGGGATGACGTAGCCCTGCGCGAAGTCGCCGAGGCCAGCGACGGCCCAGCCGAGCCGATCGGCCTCGGGCTCCGGCGGCGGGCTTTCGAGCTTTGGCTCCGGGCGGCCGATGGGCGTCGCGGGGATCTCCTGCGCCGCGGCGCGGCCGGCGACGAGGCCGCCGAGGCCGAGCGCCAGGGTGCCGACGAAAAGGCGGCGGTTGGGGTTCAGGACGTCGTCGCTCAAGGCAGGGCTCCTTCACGGCTGCCCTGGCCTAATCCGCGTGCGTGCGCGCCGTTCCGCGCGCCGCATCGCCGCAGCTACTGCGAGGGCGCCGCCTCTCCCCTCTCATCGATCGGTGGGACAGCCTTGAGATAGGCGGCGATCGCGTCGCGGTCGGCGTCCGACAGTTCGGCGAGGTTGCGCTGCACGTCGGCCATTGAGCCGCCGACCGAGTCGAAGTCCGGGGTGAAGCCGCTGGCGAAATACTCGACGAGGTCGCTCTCCGACCAGGATCCCGTCTCGCCCCCTGGCGTGATGTCGGGGATGCCGCCCCGCCCTTCCGGGTTCGGCGCGCCGGCCAGCCACTGCGTCTCGATCAATCCGCCGGCGCCGTTGAACGAGCGCGGCGTGTGGCACTGGCCGCAATGGCCGGGGCCTTCGACGAGATACTGGCCGAGCTTGACCGGCTCGGGCGCGTCGGGAGCAAGCGGAACGATGGGCCCCTCCTCCGGCAGGAAGGCGAGCTTCCACAGGCCGACGCCGCGGCGGATGTTGAAGGGGAAGGCCAGTTCGTTGGCGGGCGCCCGTCCCTCGGCCGGCGGCAGGCTCTTCATGTAGGCCCAGAGGTCGGCAAGGTCTTGCGTCCGCATCTTGACGTAGGAGGTGTAGGGGAAAGCCGGGTAGAGGTGCCGGCCTTCCGGGTCGAGCCCGCGCTTCATCGCGTTGGCGAAGTCGGCATAGCTCCAGGCGCCGATGCCGTCGGTCGGGTGCGGCGAGATGTTGGGGCCGTGGAAGGTGCCGAAGGGCGTTTCGAGCGGTTCGCCGCCGGCGAGGAGCGGCTGGGCGCCCACCTCCGGCCGCTCGGCCGCGTGGCAGGAGATGCAGCCGCCGACATGGAAGATGCGCTCGCCCCGCGCGACGTCGCCGCCCGCCCCGTCGCCCAGCGTCGCGGCGTCGAGCGGCCGTGGCGTGGTCAGGACGTAGAAGGCGCCGCCGCCGACCACGGCGAGCCCGAACACGACGGCAAGGGTCCGCTCCAGCATCTCCCGGACTCCGGTTAATTATCGACGCGGAAGTCCTCGTGGCAGCTGCGGCAATTGCCGCCCACCACCCGGAACTGCTCGGAAAGCGCCGCCACGTCCTGCGGCGCCGCGGCGGCAGCCGCCGCCGTGTCGGCCGCGAACTTATCGAGATGCTCCTGGAATTCGGAGCGGTTCGTCCAGATGTCCGGCGAGGCCTCGGTGTTGCCGCCCGTTTCGCTGCCCTCGGGGAACAGCGTGCCGAAGCGCTGGGCGTCCTGGTTCATCGCCTGGAAGGCCGCGACCGCCGCCGCCGCGTCGAAGGGCGCCTCGCCCTTCACCATCTGGTTGAGCGTGCGAGATTGGCGGCCGACGTCCTTCATCACCTGCTGGCGCTCGGCGATCGGATCGCCGTTCTGGGCCGTGGCCGGAAGAACGGCCGCGCCGGCCGCGGCCAGCGCGAGAGCGGAAAGAAGCGGAACGGAAGAGAAGCGGAATCGCATGCGCAGGGGCTCCGGTTTCGTGCCGGGAGCCGGCCGAGCGGCTCCGTCGCCGTAAGGTAGCGGAGCGGAGCCGAGTCGGCATCCGCCCTCCCTGGAATTATTCTCAACTTCGCGAGATGCACGCGCGGAACGCGAAAGCGCCCCGCCGCGGCATGCGGCGAGGCGCTCCGATCGATCGGACGAAAAGGCTTAGGCGCCGGTCTTCTCGTACATTTCCAGGACGTGGTCCCAGTTGACGAGGTTGTCGACGAAGGCCTCGAGGTACTTCGGCCGGGCGTTGCGGTAGTCGATGTAGTAGGAGTGCTCCCAGACGTCGACGCCGAGGATCGGCGACGCGCCGTGAACGAGCGGGTTCTCGCCGTTCGGGGTCTTCATGATGGCGAGCTTGCCGTCCTTGACCGCGAGCCAGGCCCAGCCCGAGCCGAACTGGCCCTTGCCGGCCTCGATGAAGTCGTTGCGGAACTTGTCGTAGCCGCCGAGATCGGAGTCGATCGCGGTCTGCAGCTTGCCCGGCAGGCTCTTGCCGCCGCCGTTCGGCTTCATCCACTGCCAGAAGTGAATGTGGTTGAAATGCTGGCCGGCATTGTTGAAGAGCGGCTGGTTCTTGCCGAAGGACTGCTTCACCACCTCTTCGACCGAGGCGTCGCCGAGGCCGGCTTCCGCCGCGAGCTTGTTGCCCATGTCGACATAGGCCTGGTGGTGCTTGTCGTGGTGGAACTGGAGCGTCTCGGCCGACATGTACGGCTGAAGCGCGTCGTAGGCATAGGGCAGTTCGGGAAGCGTGAAGGCCATGGGGTCGTCTCCTTCGTGGCAGGTGACCAACTGTCTCGGACGCGCCCCGTCGGGCGGCGCGCCGTCGATTCGTTGCGGCTCTTTCTAGCGCCCCCGCGGCGAATAGCCACCCGCGGGCCGATTCAGGCGGACGCGTTGATCCCGGCAAAGCGCCAATAGGCCTCGCGCGCCTCGCGCCAGACCTCGCCCGCGCCGTAGTCGCGCCCCTCGATGCGGGCGATCGGAACGACCTTGGAGAAGTTGCCGGTGGTGAACACCTCGTCGGCGGCGAGGAAGTCCGCGACGGTCAGCGAGCACTCCACCACCTCGCGCCCCGCCTCGCGCAGAAGCTTGATCACGCGCTGGCGGGTGATGCCGTCGAGCAGGCATCCGTTCGGCGTCGGCGTCTTCACGACGCCTTGGGCGACGAGGAAGATGTTGGAGGTTGCGGTCTCCGCCACGTTGCCGACGGGGTCGAGCATGAGCGCGTTGTCGAAGCCGCGTCCCGCCGCCTCCATGATCGCCCGGCCGCTGTTGGGATAAAGGCAGCCCGCCTTGGCGGCGGTGGGCATGGTCTCGGGACCCGGCCGGCGGAAGGGCGATACGCCGAGCGTCAGGCCCTTCGTTGGCGGCTGCATCGGCGTCTCGTAGAGGCACAGAAGGAAGCGCGTCGAGTTCGGATCGGCCGGCACGCCCATGAAGCCGCCCTCCTCCGCCCAGTACATCGGGCGGATGTAGACGGCGGTCGAGCCGTCGAAGCCTTCCAGGCCCTCCCAGGTCAGGCGGGCGATCTCCTCGGCCGGGACCAGGGCCTTGAGGCCGAGAGCCTCCGCCGAGCGGTTGACGCGCGCGCAATGGCGATCGAGGTCGGGCGCCACGCCCTCGAACCAGCGCGAGCCGTCGAAGACGCTGGTGCCCTGCCAGATCGCGTGGCTCCGCGGGCCGATGAGGCCCGGATTGCCGTCCAGCCACGTCCCGTCGACGAAGGTTCGCGTCTTCGACGTCTCGCCCGCCATGCCACTTGTCCTTTTCCGCGTCACCCCATCCCTTCGCAAACGCGAAGAACGGGTTCCATTCCGGCTCCACCCGCGTCATAGGCTTCTCGGCTGGACCTGCGCAACCGCCGCCCCGGAGGGACGACCCGTGCATTCCGTTTACGTCTTCGACGCCTATGGCACCTTGTTCGACACGGGCGCGGCCGCCAAGCGCCATGCCGGCTCGCTGGGCGCGAAGGAGCGCGAGATCGCCGAGATCTGGCGGCGCAAGCAGCTCGAATATTCCTGGACGCGCTCGATGATGGGCGCGCGGACCCGCGACTTCTGGCAGCTGACCGAGGACGCGCTCGACTGGGCCATGGCCAAGAAGGACTGCCGCGACGAGGCGTTGCGCGAGCGCCTTCTCGACGCCTATCGCGACCTCGACACCTTCGAGGAAGTGCCGGCGACGCTGCGGCGGCTGAAGGAGCGCGGGGCGCGGCTCGCGATCCTGTCCAACGGCAGCCACGCCATGCTCGCGCGCGCCGTGCGCAGCGCCGGTATCGAGAGCCTCTTCGACGCGGTCCTTTCGGCCGACGATGCGGGCTGCTTCAAGACCGACCCGCGCGTCTACGACCTCGTGACCACGCGCTTCCGCATCTATCCCGACGCCGTCAGCTTCCAGTCCTCCAATCGCTGGGACGTGGCGGGCGCCTCGCGCTTCGGCTTCCACGCAGTCTGGATCAATCGCGGCAACGAACCCGACGAATATCTCGACATGCCGCCGAGCGCGGTGCTGCCGGACCTTGCCGGACTGCCGGACCTGATCTGAGGCGCGGACGCGCGATCCTTGTCGATTTCAAGGAAGAGGAACTTTTTTCCTCGAACTCCGTTCAGCGCCTAAGTCAAAAAGCGTCGCCGGCGTGATCGGCGGCCAAAAAACCGCAGGCTGGATCATGACCTCTTCCCCCATCGCGGGGCGCGACGGGCTGTCGCGCCGCTCTCTTCTCGTCGGCCTGGGGCTCGGCGCGACGACGCTCGTCGCCGGCTGCACCACGGGCCCGCGCGCCCGCATCGCCGGCCTGACGCCCTTCGCCGGCGGATCGCCCTATGCGAGCGCCTATCTTCCCGACATGTACGGGCCGATCTACGACGACGGGTTCCAGATTCCGGCCATCGATCCCTCCCGCGTCGATCCGCGCTTCTTCCGCCAGGAAGTCGCCGATCCGACCGGCGCTATGCCCGGCACGGTCGTCGTCGACACGGCCTCGCGCTACGCCTACTTCGTCGAGCCGGGCGGCCGGGCCATGCGCTACGGCGTCGGCATCGGCGGCGAGGGCTTCTCCTGGGGCGGCAACGCCGTCGTGCAGTTCAAGAAGCGCTGGCCGCGCTGGACGCCGCCGCGCGAGATGATCCAGCGCCGGCCCGACCTCGCAGAATATGCCGACGGCATGGAAGGCGGCCTCGGCAACCCGCTCGGCGCGCGCGCCCTCTACCTCTTTCAGAACGGGCAGGACACGCTGTACCGCCTGCACGGCACGCCGGAATACTGGACGATCGGCAAGGCGGTCTCGTCGGGCTGCGTTCGCTTCATGAACCACGACATCATCGACCTCTACAACCGCGTGCCGGACGGAGCGCCGGTGATCGTGACGCAGGTCGGAATCGCCTGAGCGCTTCGAACACGAGCGAATAATCGCGAGGGCGGGCGCCGACGGGCTCCCGCCCTTTCGTTTGTGCGCTCCAGTGACGATCGTCAGCCGGCCACGGAACGGTGGCCGCCTGTCGTCGTTCCCGGCGAACCGATTGGAACGATGCCAGGGAGCGCCCCATGCCGATGACCGACGTCTGCGCCTTCGACGATCTCTCCCGCGACGGCCTGACCGAGGTCGAGGCGCAGGGCGTCAAGATCCTCCTCGCGCGCAGCGGCGAGCGCGTCCTCGCGACCGGCGCCCGCTGCCCGCACAAGGGCGCGCCGCTGAAGAAGGGCCTGCGCGTCGGCGACCAAGTGATCTGCCCCTGGCACCACGCGATCTTCGACCTTGCCGACGGCGAGCGCCTGGAACCGCCGGCGCGCGAATGCCTGGCCCGCTTCGAGACGCGCGTCGAGGACGGCCGCGTTCTCGTCGACGTCGAGCCGGGCGCTGCGACGAGCCGCCCGGCCGTGACCGCCGCCGACCGCCGGCGCGGCGGCTCGAAGGTCTATGCGATCGTCGGTGCCGGAGCGGCCGGCCTCGAATGCGCCGACGAACTCGTCGCTGCCGGCTTCGATGGCCGGATCGTCCTCATCTCGGCGGAAGACGAGAACCCTTACGACCGGACCGACCTGTCCAAGACCTATCTCCAGGGCAAGAAGAAGGACGACGGCCTGCCGATCGCCGATCGGGACGATCTCGCGGCCCGCGGCATCGAGTGGATGAACCGCGCGGTTGCCGCCGTCGACGCGCCGTCGCGCGTCATCCGCTTCGCCGACGGCGGCTCGCTCGCCTACGACGCCTGCTTCGCGGCACCCGGCAGCGATGCAGCGCCGCTCGATCTCGCCGGCGCCGATACGGCCAAGCTGTTCTCGCTGCGCAGCCATGCCGACGCCAAGGCCCTGAAGGCCGCGGCGGATCCGGCCGCGAGCGTCGCGATCATCGGGTCGGGCTTCATCGGCATGGAGGCCGCCGCCGCCCTCGCGCAGAGCGGCAAGCGCGTCACGGTGATCGCTCGGGATCCGCTGCCCTTTGCCAAGCAGTTCGGCGAAGCCGTAGCCCGCCGCCTCCTCGCCCGGCACCGCGAGAACGGCGTGACGGTGCTGACGGGAGCCACCGCGGCCTCGGTCGAGCCGGGCGCCGTCGTCCTGGACGACGGGCGGCGGGTGGAGGCCGACCTCCTGATCTCCGCCGTCGGCGCCGCGCCCCGGTCCGGCCTCGTCGAAGGCGCCGAGACGGCCGGCCGAGGCCTGTCCGTCGACGAACGGCTGATGGCGGCCGATCAGCTGTTTCTCGGCGGCGACGTCGCGTCCTTCCCCTTGCCGGGGCACGAGAAGCCGATGCGGATCGAGCACTGGCGCGTCGCGCAGCAGCACGGCCGCCATGCCGCGCGCGCCATGATGGGACGGGACGCCGCCTTCGACGGGGTGCCCTTCTTCTGGACCGCGCAGTTCTCGCCGCTGCGCTATGTCGGCCACGCCGAAGGCTTCGACGAGGTCCATATCGAGGGCGACATCGACGGCGACAGCTTCACCGCCTTCTATGTCGAGGGCGGCATCGTCCGGGCCGCGCTCGGCGCCGGCGAGAAGGACCAGACGCCGGCCTTCCACGCGCTGCTGCGGCGCGAACCGGCGCCGCGCCGCGAGAGCCTGGCAGCGGCCGGCTGGACGGTCCGGTCGCTGCTGGTTTGAGCCTGCTCCTTACCGCGCGGGCACGTAACGGCGCTCGCGCTCGATCGCCTGAAGGCGCGAGGTCAGGTTTTCTTCCCGCACCATGCCGGGAAGCAGGAACAGGTCGATGAGCTGCCCGACGCCGAGAAGACCGAAGGTGAAGATCCACAAGAGGCCGGTCCAGAATCGGCCGAGATAGATGCGGTGCAACCCGCAGATGCCGATCAGGCAGCAGAGCCATAAGATGAACGCGACAGGTCCCGATTTCACGGACGGATTCTCCTTGAAGCCTTTCCTCCAGACATAGGAAGCCGGGCGAGGATTTGCACGCACCGGGCGTATCGATGTCGCTGCGAAACTTCTCGGAGCGACCGCAGGGCTCCTGCATCCTGGCACTTCCGCGGACCATCACCTATAGTCGTGACACGCTCGCGCGGCGGCGGGCGGGTCGAAGGGGCCGTCCCACCGCCGCGCGTGCCGACCATCACCGGAATTGCCCCCTCATGGCCGCCGACGCCGAAAAAACGGGTCTTCTCCGCGCCGGGCTGCGGCCGTTCCGCATGGCGCGCCGGCTGCGACGCCGACCGCCGCTCATCGCCTATCTCATCGGCTTCGCGCTCGTCGTCATGGCGCCGGCGATCCTGTTCAGCGTCTTCCTGATCCTGGAATTCGACCGTCAGCAGGAAGAGGTCGCGCTGACGCAGGTGGCGGACACGGCGGAGATCATCTCCAACGCGGTCGACCGCGAGATCTTCGGCATGATCACGACGGCGCGGGTCCTCGCCTCCTCGCCCTCGATCGACGCCAACGACCTCGCCAACTTCCACCTGCGCACGGCCGTCGCGCTGGACGGGAGCGAGACCAACGCCGCGCTCGTCACGCCGAACCTCGACGTCGTCATGAACACCCGGCTTCCTTATCCGTCGCCGCCGCGGAAGGTCACCTATCCGCCCGCGATCGAGCGCGCCTTCGTGACGGGCGAGCCGCAGGTGTCGGGCGTGTTCTACGGGCCCGTGGCCGGGGAAACGGTGTTCTACGTCGCCGTGCCCGTGCGCCGGGGCGACACCGTCCCCTACGTTCTCGCGATCAACAAGAGCGCGGCGGACCTCGACGAGGTGGTCGCCGCCCGCCAGCTGCCCCATAGCTGGACGGCGGAGATCAGCGACGACGAGAAGCGCTCCATCGTGCGCGTCGCGCCCGATCCGGCCGAGCCCGCCGCGCCATCCGACGACCGCGCGCTGGAGGCGGAGGTGCGCTCCCAGCTGTCCGGCTGGACCACGCACGTCACCGTGCCCGGCAGCGCGGTCGAGCGGCCGATCATCCGGTCCTGGGCTCTCCTCGCCTGGGGAACGGCCCTGCTGCTCCTGTTCTGCATCTTTCTGGCCTGGTACCTCGGCCGCAAGATCGCCCGGCCGATCGAGGTGCTGAAGATCCAGGCCGAGCGGATCGGGCGGGGCGAGCCGGCCTCGGCGGTCTCCACCGAGATCATGGAGATCGGCGAGGTGTCGAAGGTACTGGCCCAGGCATCCCGCGACCGTCGCGAGGCCGAGCAGCAGAACCGCTTCCTGATGCGCGAAATGACCCATCGCGCCAAGAACCAGTACGCGCTGATCGCGGCGATCGCCCGCCGGGCCGCCAAGGAAAGCTCGGACACGACGCAGTTCCTCGCCACCCTTTCCGAGGCCCTGAGCTCGCTCGCCCGCTCGGCCGATCTCCTGGCCGGCCGGGGCTGGGACTCGGCCTCCGTCGCCGAGCTCGCCGCGTCGCAGCTCCGCGCCTTCGGCGCAGGCGGTCAGATCCGGGCGTCCGGCCCGGAGGTCAAGATCAACCCGTCCGCAGCCCAGACCATCGGGCTCGCCTTCCACGAACTCGCGACCAACGCGGCGAAGTACGGCGCCCTGTCCGTCGACGAGGGACGCGTCGAGATCGACTGGACGCTGGCGGACGACTTCAGCATCACCTGGCGCGAGATCGGCGGCCCGATGGTGGTCGAGCCGAAACGCTCGGGATTCGGCACCCTGGTCACGCAGAAGATGACCGCCCGTGGTCTCGGCGGATCCGTCCACATGGCCTACGACCCTGCCGGCGTCGTCTGGACCCTACGCGCGCCCCTCGATACGATCCTCGCCCATTGACGCCCTTGAAGCGATCGATCGGGCACCGTAGTTATAACGCTTGTTATTACTGCAGGAGCGACGCGTCATGAACACGGTGGTTCGCAAGATCGGCAATTCGGAGGGCGTGATCCTGCCGAAGGAGCTTCTCGATCGCGCCGGCTTCTCCACCGGCGATCGTCTCCAGGCGATACCGACGGAAGATGGCATCCGCCTCGTCAAATCGACGGACGAGTTCGAGGAAGAGCTCGCACACGCCCGCGAATTCATGGACAAGTATCGCGACGCTCTGACCAGGCTGGCGAAGTGAACTGGCGCTGGGTTTCCCAGGCGGCGGTCGAGCAGATCCAGGTCGAGCAGATCGACCGCTTCGGTGGCCTTCGAGGCATCCGCGACTCGTCACTTCTCGAATCCGCGTTGGCCCGGCCCGTGAACAAGGCGGCCTATGGCGAACCCGAGGTACACGACCTCGCAGCCGCGTATCTTTACGGAATCCTCCGCAACCACCCCTTCATCGACGGCAACAAGCGCACGGGGATTCTCGTCGCGGCGGTGTTCCTGGCCAAGCATGGCTACGCCCTTACCGCCGACAACGGGCTTGTCTACCAGTTCGTCATGGACGTCGCGGCCGGGGCGGTGGAGGAGGCGGAGACGGCGCGCTGGTTCCGCGACTTCACGGAGCGGCGCGCCTGAACCGGCTTGCCGACGGCCGGATACGATCCATCGTCCCGCACTGGGCGTTTCGTGCTATGCCCGCCACCGAACGCAACAGGGAGCCCCGATGGCCGACAACCGCTCGCACCGCCTCGCCGTCCTGATCGACGCCGACAACGCTTCCGCCCGGATCGTCGACGGACTGTTCGACGAGATCGCCAAGCTCGGCGAAGCCAGCGTGCGCCGCATCTACGGCGACTTCTCCAGTCCGCGCATGAAGGGTTGGACCGACGTCCTGTCGCGCCACGCGATCCTTCCGCAGCAGCAGTTCGCCTATGTCACAGGCAAGAACGCCTCCGACATCTCGCTCGTCATCGACGCCATGGACCTCATGCATTCGGGGCGCTTCGACGGCTTCTGCATCGTGTCGTCCGATTCGGACTTCACCCGCCTCGCCGCGCGCCTGCGGGAGAACGGCCTTGCCGTCTACGGCTTCGGCGAGGCGAAGACGCCGGAAAGCTTCCGCCAGGCCTGCATGCGCTTCATCTACACGGAGAACCTCCTGCCGGCGCCGGCCGGCGGAGCGGCGGCTCCGGCGCCGCAGGGCGGCATGGGCGAGGCCCGCGACCTCCTTCGCGAGGTCTTCGCGCTGGCCGAGCGCGACGAAACGGAGGACGGCTGGATCGGGCTCGGCGAATTCGGCAAGCAGATCTTCAACCGCTATTCCGACTTCGACTCGCGCACCTTCGGCCACAAGAAGCTGAGCGACCTCGTGCGCGCGTCCGGCCTCTTCGACATCCAGAGCGGCGCGAACGGCATGGCGCGCATCCGGCTGAAGACCCGCAGCGCCGCCGAGACGGCGGACGAAGCCAAGAAGCCCGCGCGCACGCCGCGCCGCCGCACGAGCAAGGCCGCCGCCAAGCCCTCCTGAGGCGGGCCCTCAGCGAGCGGCCGCGACCACCGCCGGGGTCGGGCAAAGGCCGCCGACCTCGGCGCCTTCCCAGTTGCGCAGGACCGGTGTCGCCAGCGCGTCGAGGCGCGCGGCGAGATCCGGCTCGGTGCGCCTGACGAGTTCCGCCAGAAGCGCCGCGACGAGGCTCTCGGCCGCCCGCGTCGCCCCGTCGTCGATCTTCAGCGCGAAGCCGAGGCCCTGTTCGGGTAGGGCGCCGCAGAAGACGCCCTCGGCGCCGGTCTTGGCGAAGATCCGGCCCGGCGCCGCCTCCATCACGCGCAGACAGGCCCGGCCCGTGCCGGACATTTCCCAGGGCTGCGCCATGCAGGCCTCGATCAGCCGGCGCCCGGCCCGCGCCCGCTCGGCCGGCACGCCCGTGCCGGCGGCGAGCCGCGCGAAGCCGCGGGCGAAGCTCGCGAGCGGCGCGGCATAGGTCGGGATCGAGCAGCCGTCCGTGCCGCGGACGTCCGGCGAGAGCACGGCGCCCGTCACGTCGGCGATGGCCGCGGTGACGCGGCGCTGAACGACGTGCTCGGCCCGCACGTATCCCGCGATGTCCTCGCCGAGATGGGCGGCGGTGCAGAGGAAGCCGGCATGCTTGCCCGAGCAGTTGTTGTGGAGCGGCGTCGGCTCCGCGCCCGCCCGCGCCATGTCACGCGCGACCGCCGGATCGAAGGGCCAATGGGCGCCGCATTCGAGGCAGACGGGGCCGAGGCCGGCGCGCTCCAGCATGGAGGCGGCGAGCGCCGCGTGGCCGGGCTCGCCCGAATGCGAGGCGCAGGCGAGCGACAGCTCGGCATCGCCGAAGCCGAAGGCGTCCGCCGCGCCGCTCTCCACCAGCGGCAGGGCCTGGAACACCTTGATGGCCGAGCGCGGATAGATGGGCCGCTCGACGTCGCCGGCGCTCGCGACGATCGCGCCTCCGGCGTCCACCACCGCGAAGGCGCCGCGGTGGCGGCTCTCGACCAGCGGACCCCGCGTCACTTCGACCAGAACCGGATTTTCCATGCGCCATCTCATTTCGGCCCGCAGGCGCCGACACCATCTTTGCCGATGCGGTCGACGGGCCGCGCCGCTCCTAGCAACCTCATCCCGGTCCCGCCAGCCGCATGCGCCGCGTTCTTATGCTCTGCCTCGCCGCCTTCGTTCTCATCTACCTCGTTCCCGCCGCGGTCTCCGCCGCGCTCTGGGTCATGGGCGACCATCCCCGCTCCTGGCGCCAGGCCGACTGGGGCTCGGCCGCCATCCTGCCGCCGGCCAAGGAGAGCCCGGAAGCGGCGCTCTTCGTCATGGCGGCGCGCACCGGCGGGCTGAAGGGCGCGATCGCCGAGCATTCCTGGATCGTCGTCAAGGAGCCCGGCGGCGCCCCTTACGAGCGCTGGGACAAGGTCGGCTGGGGCTCGCCGGTCCGCTACAACGGCTATCCCGCCGATGGGCGCTGGTACTCGAACGTGCCGCGCGTCATCTTCCAGGTGAAGGGCGAGGCGGCCGAGCGTTTGATCCCGAAGGTGCGCGAGGCGATCCGCGCCTATCCCTACGCCATGAGCGGCGGCTACCACATCTTTCCCGGGCCGAACTCGAACACCTTCACCGCCTTCGTGATCCGCTCGGTGCCGGGGCTCGACGCGGCCATGCCGGTCGCCGCCGTCGGGCGCGACTATCCCTCGGACGGCCGCCTCGTATCGGTCGACGCGGACGGGCGGGACCTCCGCTTCTCGCTGTTCGGCTATGCGGGGCTGGCCGTCGGCGCGAAGTCGGGGCTCGAGCTCAACATCCTCGGCCTCGTCGCGGGCCTGGACCTGCGCCACGTCGGCGTGAAGATCCCGGCCTTCGGCACCTACACGCTGCTCGGGGAGCGCTGATCCCCATTTCGCGCACCCGCAAAGCTTGTTAGAGCGTCGGCCGACGGGATGCGGCGGGGAGATGACGACGGCCGCCCCGATGGAGGGTGCGATCCGATGTTTCTGTGCTGCGGCGATTCCCTGTTCGACGTCTTCGCGGAAACCGGCGAGGACGTGTCGCGCATCGACCTCCAGGCGCGCATCGGCGGCTCGGCGCTGAACGCCGCGCTCGGCCTCGCCCGGCTCGGCCACCCAGTCGCCTTCTTCGGCAAGATCTCGAACGATCTCTACGGCCGGCAGCTGCGCGCCTTCATGGCGGCCGAGTCGATCGACCAGAGCTTCCTGATCCCGACGGGCCGCAACACGACGCTCGCGATGGTCTCGCTCTCGGCGGCGGGCGTGCCGCAATATTCCTTCTACACCGAAGGCACGGCCGACCGTTCGGTGGTGCCGGACGAGGTGCCGGAGGCGCTGGCGCCCGAGGTCGCGGCCATCCATATCGGCGGATCCTACACGACCGTCTCCGAGCCGACCTCGCTCGCGCTGTCCAAGCTCGTCGCGCAGGAAAAGGACCGGCTGTTCATCTCCTACGATCCGAACATCCGCGCCTCGATCGTGCCGGATCTCGACGTCTGGCGGGTGAAGGTCGCCGAGTTCGTGGCCTCCGCGGCGCTCGTCAAGGCGAGCGACGAGGATCTCGCGCAACTCTACCCCAACCGGGAGATCGCCGACGTCCTCGGCGAATGGGTCTCGCTCGGTGCAAGTCTGGCCGTCTGCACCCGGGGCGAGAAGGGGGCGATGGCTCTGTCCGCCTCCGGCGTGTCCGTTTCCGTCGACGGTGTCCGCGTCGAGGTCGTCGACACCGTCGGGGCGGGCGACACTTTCTTCGCAGCCATGCTGTCGAAACTCGCCGAAGACGGGCAGATGTCGCGCGAGGCACTGGCGCAGTTCGGCCGGGGCGACCTCGAAGCGCTGATCGGCTTTGCCGTACGCGCGGCGGCCGTCACCTGCGGGCGGCGCGGGGCCGACCTGCCGCGTCGCGCCGACCTCGGCCTCGCGCCCCTGGCCCGATAAGCCGCACCGCTCTTCATCCTGGAATCGTTCGAAGGTCCGGATTGCCGCGGCGGCGCCGGGCGCTATCGTGCGATCCGGGTTGGGCACCTGATTCGAACGGGTGTGGAGGAAACATGCGGATCGCAATCGTGGTCGCTGCGGCGCTCGCCGCCGCGGGCATTGCGGGCATCGCCGCGACGGAGGCTGCGGCGCAGGGCGCCGGCGACCCCAAGGCCGGCGCGACGATCTTCAACAAGTGCAAGGCCTGTCACGCGCTGGGACCGGGCGCCGCCAACAAGATCGGCCCCGAGCTCAACGGCATCATCGGCGAGCAGCCCGGCGCCGTCGAAGGCTACCAGTTCTCCAAGCCGTTCATGGACTGGGCGGCGAGCCAGGGTCCTTGGACCGCCGAAACGATGCGGCCCTGGCTGGAGAACCCGCGCGCCGTCGTGAAGGGCACGAAGATGGCCTTTCCCGGCCTGAAGAACCCGGCCGAGATCGACAACCTCATCGCCCATCTCCTGACCTTCGACGAGGCCGGCAACCCGACCGCCCCGGCGAATTGAACGCAAACACCATCCCGCCGGACGGGCTCAGCCCGCCCGGCAATCGGCGCAGGTGCCGTGGATCTCGGTGGCGGCGAAGCGCGGCGTGAAGGCGGTTTCGGCCGCGAGCGCCTTCACGCGCTCCCCGAGGGCGGGATCGGCGAACTCGCGCACGGTGCCGCAGCCGTCGCAGATCGCGAAGACCAGCGCGTGCCCGTCTTCCTCGCCCTCCCCGTGGGTGCAGGAGCAGGCGAGATAGGCGTTGAGACTTTCCAGCCGGTGGACGAGGTGGCGCTCCGACAGGCTCTTCAGCGCCCGATACACCTGGAGCGGCGCCTTCAGCCCTTCGGGCCGGAGCGTCTCGAGCAGCTGATAGGCGGTGCGCGGCGCCCCCGAGGCGTCGCGAAGCGCCTCCAGCACCAGGTTTTCATTGCGGCCGATCTTGGTCTTGGCCATCAGCGGCTCCCCATGATCAGGCGGCGAGGCACGGCAAGGCTCGCCAGGAAGACCAGCAGCGCGGCCGCGACGATGGCCGGTCCCGGCGGCAGGTCGAAGTTCAGCGAGGCGAAGAGCCCGGCCACCACCGCGGCCATGCCGCAAAGGCTGGATGCCACGGCCATGACCTCGGGGCTCGGCGACACGCGCCGCGCGGTGGCGGCCGGGATCACCAGCATGGCGGTGATCAGGAGGACGCCGACGATCTTGATCGACACGGCGACCACCGCTGCGACGAGCACCACCAGGATCAGCCGGGCGATGCCGGGCTTCATGCCCTCGGCGCTGGCGATCTCCGGGCTGACGGTGGAGGCGAGGAGCTGGCGCCAGAACAGCGCGAGAACCCCGAGCGCTCCGAGCCCGCCGCCGAACACCACGGCGACGTCGAACCAGGTGACGGCGAGGATGTCGCCGAACAGGAAGCTCATGAGATCGACGCGAAGGTTCGGCACGAGCGCCGCCGCCACCAAGCCGAGCGCCAGCGAGGCATGCGACAGGATGCCGAGCAGAGCATCCGTCGACAGCCCGCCCAGCCGCTCCAGGCCGAGAAGCGCGAGCGCGACGAGAACCGCCGTCGCGAAGACGGTGGGCGGCAGCGGCAGGTCGAGCAGCAGGCCGAGGCTGACGCCGAGCAGCGAAGCATGGGCCATGGTCTCGCCGAAATAAGCCATGCGCCGCCAGATCACGAAGCAGCCGAGCGGGCCGGACACCAGCGCCACGCCGAGCCCGGCGACGAGCGCCCGCACAAAGAACTCGGCGAACATCAGGCCGCCTCCCCGCCCGTACCGTGCGGCGGGTGGGAATGCGCGCCGCCGTGATGATGGTGATGGTGATGGTCGTGATGCGACGGCCCCTCCCCGTCGCATCCGCAGGCGGCGTCGTGGAGGTGGTCGTGCACCGTGCCGTCGGTATCCACCGACACGACGCGGCCGTCGGGAAGGTGCGCGTGGTCGTGGTGGTGGGCGTAGACGGCGAGCGCGCCCCGCGCCCGCGGGCCGAAGAGCCGGGCATATTCGTCGCTTTCGGCGACGATGCGCGGCGGGCCCTGGCAGCAGACGTGGCCGTTGAGGCAGATCACCGTGTCGGTCTCGGCCATGACGATGTGGAGGTCGTGGCTGACGAGGAGGATGCCGCAGCCGGTTTCGCGGCGGATGCGGCCGATCAGTTCGTAGAGCGCGACCTCGCCGTTGAAGTCGACGCCCTGCACCGGCTCGTCGAGGACGAGGAGGTCCGGTCGCCCGGCAATGGCGCGGGCGAGAAGGACGCGCTGGAACTCGCCGCCCGACAGGTTGCGCATCTCGGCGCCGACAAGGTGCGCAACGCCCGTGGCGGCGAGGCTCTCCTCGATCGCGGCGCGCGGATGGTTGGCGACGAGCCGCATCATGCGCTCGACGGTCAGCGGCAGCGTCCAGTCCACGGCGAGCTTCTGCGGCACGTAGCCGACCTTGAGCCCGGCGCGCCGCTCGATGCGTCCCTCGTCGGCGGAGAGGACGCCGAGCATCGCTTTGACCGTCGTGCTCTTGCCCGAGCCGTTCGGGCCGATGAGCGTCACGATCTCGCCGGGGCGCACGGACAGGGACACGTTGCGCACCAGCCAGCGACCATCACGCCGCACGCCGAGGCCCGCGGCCTCGATGAGCGGCGCAGCGGCGGCTGAAGGAGACGGAGCGGAAGCGCTTGACAGGCTGCGGGTCATGATCGTTATGTAATAACATTACTGACAAAACACGATACAGGACGCCTTCTCCCATGTCCATTCGCCCGCTCCTTCGCGCGCTCGGCGCCGCCACCCTTCTGTGCCTGCCGGCCGCCGTTGCACGCGCCGAGGCGCCGGACGTCGTCGCCTCGATCCGCCCGCTGCATTCGCTCGTGTCCGCCGTGATGCAGGGCGTCGGCGAGCCGCACCTTCTCGTCGACAGCGCGCAGTCGCCGCATTCCTACGCGTTGAAGCCCTCGGACGCGGCGAAACTTTCCGAGGCGCGGGCGGTATTCTGGATCGGCCCACATTACGAGACCTTCCTGACGGACTCGCTGCCCAACCTCGCGTCCGGTGCCAAGCTCGTCGCGGCCGACGACGCGCCGGGCATCGAGCGCCTTCCGAACCGCGAGGGCGGGGCCTTCGAGGCGCATGACCACGGCCATGGCCAGGAGCATGGACACGATCACGCCGAAGCGGGCGGGGATCACGACCATGATCATGAAGCCGAGCAGGCGGAGGCGAGCCACGATCACGAGGGCCACGAGGGGCATGGCCACGGCGAGTTCGACCCGCATGTCTGGATGAGCCCGGCCAATGCCGAGCGGATCGTCGACGCCATTGCCGCGGAACTCGGCGGCATCGACCCTGCCAACGCGGCGACCTACGAGGCCAATGCGGCGGCCGAGAAGGCCAAGATCACGGCCGCGGCCGAGAAGGCGAAGGCGATCCTGGCCGCCAATACCGGCAAGGGCTTCGTCGTCACCCATGACGGCTTCCAGTACTTCGAGCACGCCTTCGGGCCGAAGGCGGTCGCCTCGGTGACCATCAATCCGGACGTGACGCCGAGCGCCGGTCGCGTCGCCGAGATCAAGGCGAGGATCGCCGAGACCGGAACGCGCTGCCTCGTGTCGGAACCGCAGTTCCCGAAATCGCTGACCGCCCTCTTCGCCGACGAGACCAGCCGCATCGCGCCGCTCGACTATGTCGGCATCGACCACGCGCCCGGGCCGGATCTCTACACCGACCTCATGATCGAGAACGCGGAGAAGCTGCACGCCTGCCTTAACGGCTAGGCGCTCCGCCGCCCACCGACCGGCTCGAAAACGAAGCACCCCGGCGGATGCGATCCGCCGGGGTGCCGGTGCGTCGTCGGATGGCGCGAAACGCCCTCAGGCGTAGACGCTCATGACCTCTTCGAGGAGCGCCAGGGCTTCGGACTTCTCGCGCTGGAAGGAGTTGCGGCCGATGATCGAGCCGTTGCCGCCGCCGTCGCGGATGCCGCGGACCTCGTCGAGCAGCTCCTCGCGCGTCTTGGCCGCGCCGCCGGAAAAGACCACGATGCGCTTGCCGGCGAACGAAGCCTGCATGACGTGCTGCACGCGCTCCGCGATCGTCGCGCTCGGCACGTGGTTCTTCTCGTAGGTCGACTTGGCTTCCTTCAGGTCGATGTAGTCGCTCGGCAGCTTCACCTTGATGATCGTCGCGCCCATCAGCGCGGCCATGTGGGCGGCATAGGCGATGATGTCGAGCGCGGTCTCGCCTTCCTTCGACACCTTGCCGCCGCGCGGATACGACCAGACGACGGTCATGAGACCCTGGCTCTTGGCCTCGTAGGTCAGCTCGCGCAGCTCCTCCTGCATGTCGTAGAACTTGTCGGAGCCGGGATAGATGGTGAAGCCGACGCCCACGCAGCCGAGGCGCAGCGCGTCCTTGACCGTGCCCGTCAGCGCCTGATCGTTGGAACCGGCGGCGAGCGAGTTGCCGCTGTTCAGCTTCATGATCAGCGGAACCTCGCCGGCGAAGGTGTCGGCGCCCTGCTCCAGGAGACCGAGCGGCGCCGCGTAGCCGGACACGCCGGACTCGATGGCGAGGTTGTAGAGATAATGTGGGTCGTAGGCGGCCGGATTCGGCGCGAACGAGCGCGCGGGACCGTGCTCGAAGCCTTGGTCGACCGGAAGGATGACGAGGCGGCCGGTGCCGGCGAGGCGGCCATGCATCAGCAGGCGTGACAGGTTCGCCTTGAGGCCGGGTGTTTCACCCTCGTACCAGGACAGGATCTTGCGGACTGTTTCTGTGCGGATCATGGGAGAATCACCTTCGCCTTCATCTCGGACGGTCTTGGCCGCTGTCGGCCTGACACTCCTTGTGTCGGTAGCCGGGCGTCCCGTCCAGAGAGGCCGGACCGCGCTTCGCCATTAAAATCGGTTGAATGAAGGGTCGTCTTCAACCACCGTTAAGATGCGTGTTTGGGCGTGCACGCGGGCCCGCGGAGGACCTGCAGCACGCCCGCTCGATCCTTGGGGGAACCGATCATGGCCGACCACCTGAAGCTGTACCACAATCCGCAGAGCCGCGCCGTGATCGCGCACTGGGCTCTCGAGGAAGCCGGCGCCGAATACGACCTCGTGCCCGTCGACTTTCAGGCCGGCGACACCCGGCGCCCGGACTTCCTGGCGCTGAACCCGATGGGCAAGGTGCCGACGCTTCTCCTCCCCGACGGCACCGTCGTCACCGAGACGCCGGCGATCGTCGCCTGGGCGGCCGATGCCTATCCCGAGGCTCGTCTTGCGCCGGCGCCCACCAGTTCCCAGCGCGGCGCCTATTACCGCTGGCTGTTCTTCGGCAGCGGCTGCTTCGAACCCGCCATGACCGAGGTGATGATGCGCAAGGAGGCCGCTCCCCTGCCCCGCTCGACGGTCGGCTGGGGCACCTTCGACGACGTCGTCAGCGCGCTGGAAGGAACGCTCGGGAAGACGCCGTATCTTCTCGGCGACGGTTTCAGTGCGGCCGACCTCTACATCGCCTCGCAGCTTTCCTTCGGCTCGATGTTCGGCGCACCGCGGCTGAAGGACAGTTTCGTCCTTCAAAGCTACATCGAACGCTGCGTCGGCCGCGAGGCCCATCGGCGCGTCAACGCCGGCTGACGCTCCGCCGAGCCAATGAGTCGGTTCGGCACATTCGACGCGTTAAGGGTGAGATCAAAATCCACAACCTTACCACAACCAAAGGGAGAGATTATCCACACGCCTTGAGTTAATCTCGTTCGGCGAGGCATCGGCTCGTCGATGCTGGTCTCCTGGTCCAGGCGGTGGCGATGGTGCCTTCCACGATGCCGGCGATGACGGTGCTCCCGGCCTCGCGCGATCGCGCGGGGAGCGATCCATGACGAGCCTTCATCTCGATCATCCGCGATCGACGCTCCCCGCTGATCCAGCTCCCGCCGGCATGCCGATGGATTTCAGCCTCGCCGGCTTCGGGGGCATGGTGGGCCGGCAGGCGCGCCCCATGCTGCTCACGCTCGTCGCCGTGCTCGCCGCCGCCGGCCTTGTTCTCGCCTTCCTGTCTCCGCGCTTCGATGCGTCGGCGATCGTTCTCGTCGATGCGAGCCCGCAGAACCTTCTTCAGCCGGACGCCGACGCTCCGGCCCCGGACGGCGACACCGTCGACGGCGAGGTGGGCATCCTGCGCTCCGACGGAATCCTGCTCGAGGTCATCGAAGCGACGAACCTCGTCGCGGATCCGGAATTCGGCGCCCGTCTCGGGCTCGCCGGAAAGATCGGCGTCGCGCTTCGGCTCGGCGGCGCGGCGCCGTCCGGCCCGGATGCGCTGAGCGCCGTTCTCGACAACCTGCGCGGCGCGCTCACCGTGCGCCGCCAGGGCCAGACCGGCCTCGTTTCGGTCGGCCTGCGCTCGATCTCGCCCGAGCGCGCGGCGACGCTCGCGAACGCCGTGGTGGAGGTCTACATTCGCCAGCAGATCGGCTCCAAGGTCGATGCGATGCTCCTGGCCCGCGAAGCACTCGAGCGCCAGCTCGAACGGGCCCGGCAGACGCTGGTGGAGGCGGAGGCCGCCTTCAGCCAGTCCGTGTCGGACAATCTCGACGCGCTGGTCTCGTCTACCGGGCAGGCGGACCTCCTGACCCTGCACGCGGCCCTGCGCGATCTCGTCGCCGAGCAGGCCCAAACGAGCGAGACGGTCCGGGTCCTGAGAAGCGAGGTCGAGCGCAAGGACTGGACGGCGCTGCTCGCGCAGCTCGACGACGACGCGGCCGAGGAACTGGCGCGGCAGCGAAGCCGGATCATGCGCGCGCTCGCCGGCGCGACGCCTGGCAGCGCCCCGGAAACCGGCTTTCGCGCCGAGCTCGCGGCCGTCGAGGCCTCGGTGTCGACGCAGGCACAGGAACGGATCGCGTCCCTCGAAGCGGCGCTGTCGGACGGCGAGACGCGCATCGCCGCCGCGCGCCAGGAACTGAATGCGGCGCTCCTGCACGCCGGCCTCCCCCCCGACATCCAGGCTCGGTTCCACGAGATCCTGAAGGCCTCCAAGAATGCGGCGACGCTTTACCAGACGCTTCTCTCGCGCTTGCAGCAGCTCGACGCGCAGGCGCTTCTTCAGGTGGCCGACAGCCGGATCGTTTCGCGAGCCCGCGCTCCGGTCGCGCCCGCCTTCCCCAACGTGCCGCTCGCCGTCGCCGTCTCCATCCTCATCGCTTCCGGCGCGGCTCTGGGCGTCGGCTGGCTTCTCGACGCGAGACGGGGCGGCTTCACCTCGGCCGAGGAGCTTCACGCGATAACGGGGCGCCGGGTCGGGGGTCTGGTGCCGAAGATCCGAGGCGCACCCGACCAGCTCACGGTCGCCGACGAGATCGTCGACGAGCCGCTCTCGCCCGCCGCCGAAAGCCTGCGCCGCCTGCGCGCGGCCGCCGACCGGGCGCTCGCCGGCCGCAGTCCCGGGCCGCTGCGCCTGCCCCGCTGCGGAGCGGTGGTGATGGTCACGTCCGCGCTGCCGGGCGACGGCAAGACCACGCTCGCCCTCGCTCTGGCGCGGACCTGGGCGGCCGACGGGCGGCGTGTCCTGGTGATCGACTGCGACCTGAGGCGCCCGAGCATCCACCGGCAGCTCGGCCTCGACCCCGCGGCCGCGCTCGCCGATCTCCTCGACGGCAGCCTGCCGGCCGACGGGCGGCGCGGGTTCGCCATGCAGGATCCGCTGAGCACGGTGCGCGTCATTCCCGGCCGCGACATGGCCTCGGTGAACGCCGACGCGTTGCTGCGCAGCGCCGCCTTCGGCGAACTCCTGGAAGCCATGCAGGCGATCTTCGACATCGTCGTCCTGGACACGCCGCCGGTCGAGCCGGTGATCGACGCCCTGCACGTCGCCGGCAAAGCCGACCTCTTCGCCTTCGTGGTCAAGGCCGGACGCACGCCGCGCAGAGCCGTTTCCAACGCCCTTGCCAGCCTGACGGAAGCGGCAGACGGGCGCGGCGAAACGCTTCTCGTTCTCAACGGCCGGAGCGGCCGTACCACACGTCTCTACGGAACGTCGGCGGGATAAGTGCGCGGGCAAGCGTGCGCCGCCTTCGCCTTTAGGTGGCCGTACGCCCCGCCGGGCGCGCCGCGCAAGGGTGAGCCGCGCCACCAGAGACGAGCCACATCCTGAGCGACGTCAGCGTCGGCGCGGAGGGCTGGCGGTGCCGAACCGGCTGCAGCGGCGCGCCCTGATGGCGGCCTGATCGGCGGCAAGTTTCCGCGCGGTTCTGCCGAGACGGCTTGCGAAGCGGCGGGAATATGCTATCCCCGCCGCGTGGAGAGGTGGCCGAGTGGTCGAAGGCGCTCCCCTGCTAAGGGAGTATACCGGAAACGGTATCGTGGGTTCGAATCCCATCCTCTCCGCCACAAAACATCGGAATCATTAGGATTTCAGATGCTGCGCGAGCGGCATCTCTCGTCTGCACGTGCCGCCGAGAAGCGGTACAGGACGAGAACAGACGCCCGTTTCAACGAGCTTCCCGCAAGATTTCCGCAAAGTGCCTCGCCCTCCCTCTCCGACGAGATGAAGGCGGCGATCGCCAAGTCAGTCGCGGCCATGCGCTCGGTGAAGGTGCCGGCGCTGGGGCTCAAGCTCCCGAGGGCGTCGCTATGAGCCTCCATGGCATGATGGGCCTGGTGGCCGCGATGGATGTCGGCTATCGGCGGGGCGATTTCACCACCTTCTCGATCCTCTCGCCGCCGCGCTGGGACTTCGACGCCTTCCGTTTTGCCGGCGAGGCGCCATGGCCTCAGCGGCGACGCCGGCCCAAGGCTGAGAAGCGCGCCAAGCGGAAGCCGATGATGTCGCCGATCGTGTTGCCCGAGCTCCCGCTCCCGCCCCCGTCCCCGTTCCCGCTGACGACTTCCAGGATCTGCAGATCGCGCATCGCCCCAAGGTCTAGCGCGCGCTCGATGCTCTCCGCCGAGAACGCGCCCTGGTTCTCCAGATCGAGGTCCTGCGTGAACGGGACGTTCCGTAGGATGGTGATCTGCGTTCCGGCCGGCGGTGCGACCCCGAAGGTCACGGCGCCGCCGTTCGCCGCGTCCACGCCCGACACCGTGTATTTGCCCGGGTCGACCGTCGAGCTCGTGACGCCGACGGTGCAGAGGACCTTCAGGTGCGACGATGCCAGAACGCGAAAGGCGTAGGGAACACTGACGGAACTGCCGTTGCCGGCATAGGGTCCGGAGCGGAGGGTCGTGGAAGAAACGGTCATGGGCGCCTCGATTCGGTCGAGGCACCGTAGAAGTGGAGGGTTGTTGCGGTGATCGCTCCCGCATTCCGCCCTTTGGACTTAGCGGAGGCGCCCGGCCACGTGCCCGTCGAAGCTCCGATGCTGCCGGAACGCTGCGCCGCCGGCCTTGAGGCGCATGGCCGGTCGCTCGATAAGGAACCAGGAGGCCAGCGCGAGTATGGTGGTCACGGCCGCCGAGATAAGGAAGAGGGTGATCGGGTCCATGGCCCCACCGTTCACCTGAACGAGGAGCTGCTGGATTGGAAAGGCGTAGAGGTAGAGGCCGTACGAGATGTCGACGCGGTCGAGCGCGCTGAAGGCGGAGAGGCGGGCGGCAAGTCCGATGACCAGCCAGGGCCAAGCGAGGAGATAGATCGCCGGGAACCATCGCCAGTCGATCTGGCCGGCGGCCAGCGCCGCCGCGACGCCGAGACCCGCCAACAGGGTGACGGCGGGCGAGACCGTCCAGGGCCGGTCGATGAGCTTGATCAGTGCGCCGCCAGCGAATAGCGCGGTGAAGCGGCTGAGGTTGCGGAGTTCCATGCCCCCTTCGTAGTGGAACAAGATTTGCCCGAAAGGGAAGGCCTGCGACACGACGAGAGCGTAGCACATCAGCATCAGGACCAGCGCGCCGCGCCAGTTGAAGCAGCCGCACCAGGCCATGACTAGGAGAAAACCGTAGCAGGTCGCTTCGATCGGCAACGTCCAAAGCGAGCCGTTGACGACGGGCGTCGTGTTGGTCTCGAACACGCCGGGAAGGAAGGGCTGCCATGCGTAGACAAGAGCGTTGCGGAAGTAGGCGTAGGTCTCGCTCTCCCGAAAATAGCTGTCGCTCGTCGTGGCAAGGGGGCCTATCACGAATACAGTGACGGCGCAGAGCACGAAGAGCGCCGGCAGAATGCGCAATGCGCGGTTGCGTAAGTAATCGCCGAAGCTCGCGCTGCGACGAAGCGAGCCGCTGATCAGGTATCCGCTGACGACGAAGAACAAGTCGACGCCGACCGTGCTGGCCGGCAGGAGCCCCGTTGCCGCCTGCACAGGGTCGGCGATGTTGGCGCCGAGAACGTAGGGATGGGTGAAGATGACGAGGACGGCCGCAATAAGCCGAAGCGCCGTGAACCCGTTCTCTCGCCCCATCGCCGCCCTCGCAGGTTATCATTGGAGCGGGGTACTAACCCAACCGCCGCGGCCACGCTACGGCCTCTGCTGTGAGCCGCCTGAGCACGCATGACGTGCGGGCCGCATTGCCTTCGTAGCCCCCGCTGGGCATGAATTGGCCAACCGCGGCAGGCGGCCTTCTCGCCATTCAAGGACATCTCGTGAAATGGCCCTTCTCCGCCTCTATGCCCGTGTCTGGTCAGCTATCGAGCGGCTGCCGACGCGCCAGCGTGAGGTCGAGTGGTGGCAGGCCTTATTCATCGTCGCCTCCATCGCGACCGTGGCCGGCCTCTTCCTGCAGGAAACCCGGTTGCGCGGAATGGATGCGGCACTCTTTGGCGTGGCCGTCATCCTGATTTTCGCTGCGGCCCTTGGCTATCTGGCCGCCGGCCTGCGCGGCTTTGCGGCTATCATATTTGTCACCGTCATGGGGTGGCTGGCGCTTACGGTAGGCGGCGCGGCGCTCTTCGTCCTCGCTCAGTTGAGCAGTTGACGATCCCCGAGATAGGGCACGGTCGACTGACCATAGTCCGTCATGCGCCGCTTCTCCTGCCGCTTCATGTAACCCGGCGAGATGGCGTTGCATAGCTGGTTCACGATCAGGAAGTCCAGCGTGGGGCGAACGTAGAATAGGTTCACGAAAGGCGTGTTCCCGAGCGCGAGCGTCAGCGCCTCGGTGGCCGGCGCCTTCGCCTCCTGCCCCGTTACCTTGCCGATGACGGCGTCGCGCGTCTTAAGGGCCACCTCGCCGAGCGCTGCGAACTCCGCGGTCGTCGGTCCCGCGATCGTGTCCAGCAAGCCACCGCCGCAGCGGTTTACTGAGCCGAAGAGGAAGTCGCCGTAGATGCCGGTGACGCCGCCTTGGATGAAGGCCGCGCCCCAGGTCTCCGGGTCTATGGGGTCGCGCGGCGGCCAGTAGCCACGCAGCATGTCCTTGACGACGATCGACATGTAGCCGGCCATGGTGAGGCCGGCGAGAAGCGAGCCAACGTGAGCCGATCGGTCGAGGGACGAGGCATCCTTGCGATGCCCGTAGAGCACCCGTCCGCCGACGCGCTGCGTGAATGCCACCGGGAAGCCCTTGAACTGGCCAATGAAGCGGATGGCCTCGCCCGCGACGGTCCCGGGCCGATCGCCGGCCGTCATCGTGCGTCGCGTGCGCGCATCGACCTCGATCAGGCCATAGTTCGTCTCGTCGGCCACGAAACGCAGAAGCGCCATCTCAAGGCGGCGGCGGCCATCGGCGACAATCTCGCCCGTCTGCTCCGCCAGCTTCGCCTCCCGCTCCTCGCGCGTGCGCTTCGACTTCGCCTCGTCGACCTTCAGCGCGGCGCGCGCGGCGGCGATGCGGCCCTCGACGGTCGGCAGGATCACCTCGTCGGGCAGATCGCGGATCCGGTCGGGCGTGACGTAGATGCCGCCCTCGTCGGTGCGGAACTGAGCCTGACGGATCGCATCCCACTGCGCTTCGTCAATGCCATGCAGGCCGAGGACGTGCCGATAGGCCGGCGGGAGATCGCCGAATCCGGTCTTCGCACGCATACCCATCTCGGCGGCGATCGTGCGGGCGGCCGTCGCACGCTGAACGTCCGTCCACCAGGACAGGCCGTTGTAGCGGAAGAACTTCTCCTGGAGGCTCGCCAGCTTATGCGAGTCTCCAGCACATCCTCGAACTGCGGCCGGACTTCATCAAAGTCGACATGAGCCTCGTGCGCGACGTCGATCACTGCCCCTCCCGCGAGGCGCTCCTGTCCGGGCTCATCCGCTACGCCGCCACTGTGTACAGCCGCGTCCTGGCCGAGGGCGTGGAGACGGCCAGCGAACTCGCCAAGCTGCGCAGCATGGGCGCCCATCTCGCTCAAGGCTTCCTCCTCGGCAGACCGGCACGTGCCCGGATGTTCGGCGGATAGGACCTTCGGCTTCCCGGAAGCACAAACATGGAAACGCCTGCCGGGGATGACCGGCAGGCGCTGAATGATGCCATTCCGGCGGGAGGATGCCCCGCCGCGCTCCTGCGCCGGACTATTCCGGCCACATGCGATATTGCGAATTGGAGACCGCGCCCATGCCGAAGCGCGTGTCGCGCGTGGAGCGGATCTCGTCCTGCGCCTTGAATACGGCGCGGGCTTCGCGCCAGCGGCTGAGCTTGAGGTTTGCCCAGCCGCGCAGGAGCTCGGCATCGCGGGACTTGCCGCGCGATGCCTGGCGCTGATCGAGCGTCGCCAACGCCGCCTCGTAGCGGCCGGCGTCGAACTGCGCCTGCGCCTGGGACATCATGGCGTCGCGCCCTCCCTTCGTGCGCCGCACGGAGCCGTGCGTCGAGGCCCTGGACGACGACTGCACCGAGGCGCGGCGGGTGCTCCGGGTGGAGCCGGCAGCCGGACGCTCGGGCGCGGCGGCCGCCACCTCGAAGTCGGAGAGCTGAGGGAAGGTCTCGCCGTAGCGCGCCTTCAGCGCGGCGACCGTCTCGGGGTCGTTCTGGCGGGCGGCGACCGACGCAAGGCCCGTCACGCCTTCTTCGGTCGGCTTCCAGTCGACGGACTTCTCGAACCATTCGCCGGCTTCCGTCACCTTGTCCTGGTTGAACAGGTGCCAGCCGATGGACTGGGCCCCGAGTGCCGAGCGCTTGTCGACGACGAAGGCGCTGAAGCGCTTCAGCATGTCCGGATCGATCGCGCTCTCGCCCTCGCTCGCCATGACGGCGTCGGCGACTTCGCCGTCCTCCCCCGTCAGGCGTTCGGACATCATCTCGATGTAGATCTTGGCGAGATCGGGCGAGGCGGCGCGCTTGGCATAGGCGAGGTCGAGGGCCTTGGAAACGTCGCCCCCGTTGCGCAGCGACAGGACGTAGCCCTCGACGAACTTCGGATCGCGACCCCAGCTCATCGCCGCCTGGAACCAGCCGCCGGCGGTGCTCCATTCCTGGAGGCCATAGGCATACCAGCCGATCAGCGCCGCGTCCTCGGCCGAGCGGGTCTTGGCGACAAGGGCGCCGAAGGTGGCGAGGCGATCGGCGTCCACCGGGTCGGTGGACGTGCCGGCCGCCACCGCGCCCATCGCGGAGCGCAGGTCGGCGAAGCGCACGCTGTCGAACTCGCCCGCCCCGTTCGGGGCGATCCGGGCGAAGGCGGACAGGGCGCTCAGGCCCTCCGGCGGCAGCAGGCCGGACGCCTTCTGCCAGCTGGCGAGGCGCTCGGCCGGAACCTCGCAATGGGCGAGGATGTAAGCGTAGAGGTCGTAGGCGCGCGCCATGTCGCCGAGCCGGGCATAGGCCTCGCCCACCTGCCAGAGGGCGTTCATCTCGCCGCAGACGAGAAGGCTCGGCCGCTCCTGCGCGGCGGCGATGACCGCGGGCCAGTTCGCGGCAGCCGCGGCCGCGGCGAGTGCGCCGCGGGCCTCCGCGTCCGCCAGCTTGGTCGTCAGGTCCGCCGAGGGCGTCCAGTCGGGCGTGCGCTCACGCTCCGCGTCGATGGCTGCGCGGGCTCCCGCGACGTCGCCGGCCGCCAGGCGGTCCCAGAACGGCTGCTCCTCGACCTGGTTCACTTCGACGAACAGGTCGGCGGGCGGCGCCCAGTTCGGATGCAGCAGCTTCAGGCGACGGATTTCGGCGCCGACGCGGCCGAGGTCTCGGGTCGAGGCGTAGTAGCGAAGCGCCCGCTCGTCCACGGCGTTTGCGACCGGCTGAGCGGTCGCGCCGCTGGCGGCGGCGGCTGTCGGCATGGCGAAAGCCGGAGCGCTGATGCCCGGAGCGGCGGCAGCGGTCGCCGCTTGGCCCGGGATGGCGAAGGCGGCGGCGGGCGCCGGCTGGGGCGCGGTCACGGCGACGAAGGGATTGGCACCGGGAACCGCGCCGGCAGCGGGAACAGGCGGCGGCGCAGCGGGCAGCGGAGGGGCAGGCAGCGCCGTATCGGGCGCCGCGCTCGCGATCGCGGGAACGATCTCGTTCAGGCCGGGATAGGTGCTGCGGGCGAGCGCTTCGTTGTCGTACGTCTTGGCCGCGACGCGCGGCGACGCCGGGACCGCCGGGACGGCGCTTGCGCTGGTAGCCGGGGCGGCGGGGATGCCGCCGAAGCCGGCGGGAGCGGCCCAGGTCACCGCGACGCTGAGGAAGGTGGCGGACAGAAGCGTTGTGGGGCCCTTCAGAGACATTGCGGATACCTTTCCGAGAGAGCCATCTGGCTGAGAATGTGAAGGGTGCTGGCGTAGTAGGTGGTGGGCGCGAAGGCGGCGGTCGCCGGCGCCTTCGCCTGCTCGCCGAGACTGCAGACGAGGGCGTCGACAAGGGCCTGGTAGCCGGGATCCAGCATGGGCTCGACCGGCACGGCCTCGTCGGGCGAGAGCCGGAAGACGGCCGGTCCGTCGTTCGGCTTCGGCGCCGAATAGGCCTTCGCGTAAGGCGCGACGATCGCCGCGTTGTCGCGCGAGGCCCAGGCGAAATAGAGGGGCACGCGCACCGCGTTGTAGCCGGACAGCGGCTCGAAGCCATCGGCAGGTCCGATCGCTTCGCCGCCGAGGGCGGCCCAGTCGGGCGCAAGCGGATAGCCGGCCTCCGCCAAGCGCGCGGCGAGCCTCGCGCCGCTCGCCTCGAGATGCAGGTCCGCGAAGTTCGGCGATGCAGCGGCCAATTCGGCGATGGCCGGCATGACCCAGTAGGACAGGTTGACGACCGGCGCGCCCGGCCGTCCCTCGGCGAAGCCGTCGACGCCGGGCAGCAGCATGGCACCCTCGTCGGTGTGCAGGACGGCGTGCTCGGCGATGGCGTCGGCGAGCGCGAGCGCCGCGTCCCGCAGATCCGGCGCCTCCCATCGATGTCCGGCGCGCAGCAGCGCCCAGGCGATCAGTAGGTCGCCGTCGGTCGCATTGTTGCGGTCGGCGACGTGCGGCGTCGCGCTGGGGTCCCACTTCCAGGCCGCGAGACCGTCCTCGCGCAGGAAGAGCTCGCGCTTCGTCCACGCCCACAGGTCGTCGAATGCCGCGCGGTCGTTCGCGGCGACGGCCATGAGCATGCCGTAGCCCTGCCCCTCGCTGTGGCTGATGCCGCCGTTTTCCTTGTCGACGATCCGCCCGTCGCTCGTCATGAACAGGCTACGATACAGGGCGAAGGACCCCGTGACGTAGTCGCCCGGGAGAACGGGCGCCGGAGCAGCGCTGCCGACGGCGGCACCGGACAGCACGGCCGCGGTCAGCATGGGCAGGAACCGGCTCACTTGCCGCCCTTGCCGATACCGCGCAGGAAGAAGCGCGTCGTGGCCGCGAGAAGCAGGCCGAGCAGCATGACGACGAACAGATAGTTCTCGGTATGGCGGGAGAACCAGCCCGCCAGGATGTAGCGGCTGTTCTGGATGGAGAAGGGCTGCGTCTGGAACAGGCGCTCGCCCTGCGCCGCCACCGTCGACACCGTGCCGTCGCGCGACAGGAGCGTGGCGGCGCCCTCGATGCGCGGCCAGACATCGGGCTGGACGAGACTGCGAGCGCCCTGCTCCAGCTCCTCGGAGGTGCGCGCGGCGATCACCGTCCAGGCGGTCGAGGCGGAGCCTGCCATCGGCGCCTGAGCGAGGGTCACCAGCGTGTCGGCGCCGGGCTTTACCGCGGCGCCGGCCGGCTCGTCGCCGAAGACCTCGGAGGACCAGCCGAAGGCGTCGAGGAACGAGCGGGCCGCGGGTTCGACGAAGGCGAGGAACTCGTCCTTCAGGTCGGCCGTATCGGAGAAGGCGGCGAGGAGGTTGGACGGGCCGGTCGCCGCGTTGGCGGCGATCGACAGGATGCCGCCCTCTGCAGGCGCGTCCTCGCCGAGCGTCGCAGCGCTGGCCCCTTCGACCGGATCGAGGCGTACCGCCTGGGTCAGGGAGACCGGCAGCGAGGCGTAGGTGCCGGCGGCCAGGACGTCGCCGGTCTCGCCGACGGGCAGGGCTGAGACGAGGCGCACCTTGTGCGTACGCCCGTCCGCGAGGGCCGTGCGCGATAGCACCGAGGCCGCGGCGCCGAGGCCCGCAGGATCGAGGCCCGGGACGAGTACGGTGAGGCCGTCGCGATCGCCGCCCCGATGCTGGCCGCCGCCGGCGAAGGCGGCGACGTCGGGCAGGTGCCCGATGCGCGCGAGATACGGCATCTTCAGGACGGAGGTGTCGGACAGGGCGAAGCGCACCGCGGGGCTCGCCTCGGCCGCGGGATCGCAGACGGCGTCACTGTCGCGGGCGAGGTTCGCCTCGAAGGACAGGATGTTTCGGCCGGGCTTCAAGGCGCCGAGCGGGATGCGCAAGGCTTGGCGGCTGATCCGGCCGGCACGGGCCGAGCTCAGCGACAGCGAGGAGACTTCGCGGCCGTTGGCGCGCACCAGGAGCCGGGCCTGGGAACCGAGGCCCGCGGCATAGGCCGCATCGAGCACCAGCGAGGCGTCGGCATAGTCGGCGGCATAGAAGTCGGCGGGCAAGGTGAAGGCGACCTCGTCGCGGAAGAAGCGGCCGGCAAATTCCTTGGACACGAAGCCGAGTTCGGCGAGCGAAGCGGCGCGGCCGGCGCCGAGAGCGTGGCCGTTCTGCTCGTCGTGGGCGCGAAGCCCGGCGGGGGTGCCGGCCGCGCTCGTCTCGGACACCTCGGCGGCCAGGAGCGAGACGGTGCGGGACAGCTCACTCGCCGTCGCGCTCGACACCGCCAGGAGGGCGCGCCCGCTCGGCGCGGGCTGAAGCAAGGCGACGCCGGGAACCGTCGTGTTGGGGCTGGCCGCGACGACGGGCAGTCCCGCGGCCGCCAGATCGGCCGGCGTTCCGACGGCGACATCGAGGCCGGGACCGGTGCCGGGCCCCTCGCCGAACTCCACCGCGGCACCGTTGAAGCCGCCGAGCAGGATGGCGGCCTGGACGGCCTCCATGACGGTGCCGATCGCGTCGGGGCCAGCGTTCGGCGGCAGGATGCCGCGGACGAGGAGCGGCTCGCCGCCGTTGCGGCCGAGCGCCGGAAGCTCTCCCAGACCCGCCAGCCGCGTGACGCCGAGCCCGAAGTCGATGCCGCTCGCCGCCGGATCGATGCGCGACCAGAGCTCGTAGGTGGCGTTGATGGAGCAGTCGACGCGATGGTGCTGCGTCAGGGCGAAGCGCACCGCGTTGTAGCCGGGCTGAAGCAGGCCCGGCGGCAGGTCGACGGCGAGGCGCGCATCGCTCCCCAGCCTCGTCGAGGTGACCGCGACGTCGTTGACGAAGACCTGGATGTTGGAGGTTTCCGGCGCGATCGACACCGCGCCGGTCAGGGCGAGAACGAGGCGGGCGGGCCGTGACGTTTCCTCCGCCGTGACGAAGAAGGGCAGGCTCGCGTCGGCCATCTCGCCCGAGAAGGTGAGCGCCGCCTGGCTGTCGCCGAAGCGCCGCAGGGTCGGCGCAACCGTCGCGTTCGCCGCGGCCGGTGACGGTGATGCGACGGCGAAGGCCGAGGCGGGGGCCACCGGGACCGTCTGGGCTCCGGCGGGCAGGCAGGGGGCGAGAGCGGCACCGGACAGGAGCAGCCCGGACAGGATGCGCATCTTGGAGACCATGACGTCCCTCCGTTCGAGCGTTTCGATCAGGCGCCGACGGCGCCTGTGTTGGGCGCGCGCTCGGGAGCGGCCGCGCTTTCGATGTCCCGGGCCTGCGAGTGGTCCCGGTCGAAGACCAGGTGGCGCAAGGCATTCAGCGGGTGCGCCACGCTCCAGCGGATGAAGCCGAGGCTGCCGGAGACGATGCCGCGGCTGCGGCGACGTCGAGCCCGCTGCTGGCGAATGGGCTCCATGTCGGCCAGCATGAGGTCGGCGATCACGCCGTATTCGGTCGGCGAGGCGTCGAAACGGATGCCGAGAACGGTCTCCGTATCGCTGCCGGAGACATCGACGAGGCTGACCGGCACGGCGCCTCGCAGCTCAAGCCCATCCTCGTCGAGAACCTCGAGGCGCAGGCTGGCGGCCCGTCCGAGGGCGGGCATGGCGGCCTTGGGTAGGAGGCGGGCGCCGCTCAGGGACACGTCGTCGACATCGACCGCGAAGCGCTGCGAGCCGTCCACCACCAGGACGCCGCGTCGCGCCGTCGAGAGGCGGGGCGACTGGCGACGCTCGCGGCGCTCCACCACGACGCCCAGGGCCGCGCCGGCGACGATGAGGTTCATGAGGTTCCAGGCGCCGACGACGAGGAGCATGCCGCCGATCTCGGGCTCGGTCTGGAAGCGGTAGACGGCGACGCCCATCGCGACGGCGAGGACGCCGAAGATGAGGAAGTAGGGCCAAGCGAGCTCCGACAGGCGGTCGCGGTCGAGGGTCTGGCCTTTATCGGTGACGTTGAAGGTGGGACGGCGCGGGTTGACGATCACCGACAGGATGGCACGGAACAGGTAGACGGACTGGATGTATTCGTAGAGGTCGGACACCCAGGGCCAGCGGACCCGTCCGTACAAGTAGTTGCGCATCAGCTCGCCGACGACGAGGTAGGTCACGGTATAGGAGACGAACTCGTCGACCGAAGCGTTGAAGATCTTGAAGTCGAAGAGGATGAACAGCAGCGGCGAGACCAGGAAGATCATCCGCATGATCGGGAAGAACCAGAACATACCGCTCGACATGTAGCAGATGCGCTGCGCGAAGGTGAGGCCAGACCGGAAGGCCGGGGTCTTTAGGAGGAGGATCTGGATCATGCCGCGACACCAGCGCGAGCGCTGCCCGATGAAGGAAGCCAGCGTGTCGGGCTGCAGGCCGGTAACCATCGGCTTGTCGACGTAGAGGCTGTTCCAGCCCTTCGAATGGAGGTCGAGCGCGGTCTCGCAATCCTCGGTGATCGAGACGCCGGAGAAGCCGCCCACCCGCTCGAGCGCCGCGCGGCGCAGAACCGCCGCGGAGCCGCAGAAGAAGGCCGCGTTCCACTTGTCCAGGCCCTTCTGGATCGTGTGGTAGAACATCTCGTTCTCGGAGGGCATCGAGCGGAAGGTGCCGAGGTTCTTCTCCAGCGGGTCCGGATTGGAGAAGAAGTGCGGGGTCTGGACCAGAAAGAGCTTGGGATCGCGCTTGAAGTGCCCGACCGTTTCCTGGAGGAACTCGCGCGCCGGAGCATGGTCGGCATCGAAGACCACCACCAGCTCGCCGCGGGAATTGGCGAGGCCGTTGTTGAGGTTGCCGGCCTTGGCGTGCAGGTTGGCGGCACGGGTGAGATAGGAGACGCCGAGCGCCCGGCAGAGTTCCTGAAGCTCCTCGCTGCGGCGGATCGCGGCAGCCGCGACTTTGGGATCGCGCGACAAGCGCTTCTGATCCGTGCCGCCGTCGTCCAGCAGCCAGACGGTGAGCTTCTCGGCGGGGTAATCGAGCGCCTTGGCGGCCGAGAGCGTCAGCGACAGGATCTCGCTGGACTCATTGTAGGACGGGACGAACACGTCGACGCTCGGCAAGTCCGCGTCGGGATAGAAGGGCGCGGGGGCCCGGTCGATGGGATCGGCGACGACGAACAGGCTCATCGCCAGCATGAGCAGGCAGTACATTTCGGCCCCGTAAAGGGTCATACCGAGTACGAAGCTCAAGGGATCGTCGAGCGAGGGCAGCGTCGCGGTCGTGCGCCAATATGCGTAGCGCAGAACGACGACCGAGGTGACGGCAAGAAAGACGAAGCGCCAGGGCCCCTGAAGCCGGAGCACGTAGATGCAGACACCGATGCCGATCGCCGTGGCGGCCGTCAGCCACTGGACGTCCGTACTGATGGGCTGCGCGATAAGAAACAGGAAGGCTGCCGCACTCAGCAGCCAGAGTATACCTGCAAATGAAGCACGCATCCGTTGCCCCTTTTATGATTTCGAGTTCATCTCACCCCCAGTGCATATGATTGACATTACTCTACGTCGCAACCGAAGTCTTAATGCAGAGTTAATGGGCTAACAGGCTCAATTTGCTCGAAATATATTAGATTTTTAGCTCTTTTAGCGAGGCTGCCTGGAAGTCTTACCGATCGTCAGCGACGCCGCTGGGATGCGATCATCGCGACGTCAAGCGCAACGGAACCTGCGTCCAGCAAATAGCCCCCCTTTGGAGGCACCCTGTTGCTGTCCGATTCCGCCATGGACCGGCTGCAGATCGAGCGGCCTGTTTGAAAATAATGCAGGCGAAGGCGGCGGCGGACTGCCAGCCGAAACGCGTGCTTCCGCCTCGCGATCCTCGGCGAGGCTTACGGACGCGCGCGGTCCATGCGACGAATCGCGCTGTCGGTTTGTTAGAGCCTGTTTCATAAGTGCTTGGCGAGGCGTCTGACGAGGATCATGGCGGCGGCGAGCATGAAGAAGGCGAGTGCCGAGGAGGGTGTCGCCTCATGGTCGCGGGCAAGCCTGCGGCATCGTGCGAGCCAACCGAAGGTGCGCTCGATGACCCATCGCCTGGGATGCACGGCAAAGCCCTTCTGCCCCGGCGCTGTCCCGACGATGGCGACCTTGACGCAGGTGGCCTGAGCGACCCGCTTGCCCGCATAGGCGCGGTCGGCGAAGGAGCAGACAAGGAAGGGCCATGGTCGGCGCGAGGCGCGCAGCAGCGCCACGCCGCCGTGGCTGTCGTGAAGGTTGGCAGGCGAGACGGTGGCCACGAGCACGCGTCCATCCGTGTCGGTCATGGCGTGACGCTTGCGTCCGACCACGCGGCGGGCCGGCTCGAAGCCGCGGTCCCCTGAAACGCCTGTGCCGCCCGAGCGCGCGGCCTGGGCGTCGATGACGGCAGCGGTCGGGCTTGCTTCGCGTCCCGCTCGCTCGCGATCGGCCATTGTCAGCGCATGGGCGAGGCGCTCGAACACGCTGGTGCGGGCTAGGCGCACAAACCAGCGGTGCACACTTGGCCAAGGAAGGAACTCGCGAGGTAGGTGTCGCCAGGCTCCACCCGTCCTGAGCACGTAGAGGATCGCGTCCATGATAGTTCGCATCGGCCATCGGCGGGAACGGCCTGTCCGAGCCGGAGCAGGCAGGAACGGCGCCACGACGCTCCACTCGGCGTCGGTCAGCGAGGTTGAGTAAGTATCGGGCGAACGCGCAAGCTGCGCGCGGGCGGCGGGGGTCCACATGGGGCGATCTCGGAAGCGTCAGATACTCCCGAAACGCGCGCGATCCTCGTCGCTCAACCCCTCGCAAGCCCCAACGCAGCCGTTATGAAACGGGCTCTGACCCGGCAAACGGCGCAACTGGCGTTCTGCCAGCCGAATTTACCGTCAGGCGGCGAAGGCGTCGGTGGCTTCGAGGAGTTCGTGCAGGATGCCGGGCTCGGCGAAGGCGTGGCCGGCCGCTTCCACGATCCGCAGCTCCGAGCCGGGCCAGGCCGCCGCGAGGTCGTAGGCGGTGACGGCCGGCGTCACGACGTCGTAGCGCCCCTGGACGATGCGGCCGCGAACGTCCGCGAGGCGGTGGGCGCCCGCGATGAGCTGCCCCTCCTCCAGCCAGAGGGCGTGGCGGAAGTAGTGGTTCTCGATCCGGGCGAAGGCGATCGTCCCCTCGCTCGCCAGGGGTGCCGCGTCGCCAGGGCTGGACGGTGCGAAGGGGCGGTCGCGCAGCATCACCGTCGCCGTTTCCCACGCGGTCCAGCGCGCTGCCGCACGGGCGCGCACATTCCGATCCGGGTCGTCGAGCCGCCGGCCGTAGGCGGCGACGAGATCGTGCCGCTCCTCCGGCGGGATGTGCTCCGCGAAGCGCGCCCAATGGTCCGGAAAGAGCCGGCTCGCGCCCTCGCGGTAGAACCAGTCGAGTTCCGCCCGCCGTCCGGAAAAGACGCCGCGCAGGATCATCGCCTCGACGCGGTCCGGTCTGGCTTGGGCGTAAGCGAGCGCCAGCGTCGCGCCCCAGGAGCCGCCGAAGAGCGTGAAGCGATCGAGCTTCAGCTCGTCGGCGATGCGGTCGATGTCGGCGACGAGGTGCCAGGTCGCGTTGGCTTCGAGGCGCCCGAGCGGGCTCGAGCGGCCGCAGCCGCGCTGGTCGAAGAGGACGATGCGCCACCGCTGCGGATCGAACAAGCGCCGGTGCTGGGGCGAGCAGCCGCTGCCGGGCCCGCCATGCAGGAAGATCACCGGCTTCCCCTCGGGGTTGCCGCACTCTTCGACGTGGAGGACGTGCCCGTCGCCGACGTCCAGGCGCCCGGTACGCAGCGGCTCGATCGGTGGATAGGGCTTTCGGAACGTGTCGGTCATGCCGTTCGGTGAAATGCTCATGCCGTCAGGATGGCGCCGGGACAGCGCGGGACGAGGGCGTGTGCGGCACGAAGGTGAGCCCCTCGACGCCGCGTGGGCGAAGAGGAGACCGTGGAAGGCGTCGCCGCGACGATGGCACGATCATCGACCAGCGGCACCGCGGCGAACGTAAGTCGACAAACCTAGTCCGCCGAAAACCGGCTCACAAGACGGTCAGCGCTTGAGCTCCCAGGTGGTCACGCGCTTGCCGGTCGCGGGATCCTTGCCGTCCTTGAGCTGGATACCTTCGGCCAGGAGGGCGTCGCGCACGCGGTCGGCCTCGGCGAAGTTGCGCGCCTTGAGGAGTTCCAGCCGTTCCGCGATCCGGGCGGCGACGCCCTCCCCCACCGCCTGCTCGCGCACGGGATCGATGCCGACGAGGTGCAGGCTGGCCAGGGCCTCGGCCGCGCGCCCCGCGTCGAAGAGTTCGTGGACGCGCGCGAAGGCCTGCGACAACGAGAGATCGTCGAGGAGTGCGGCGAGAAACGCTTCGTCGGGCTCGGTGCCCGCCGTCGCGCCTGCGCTCGCCCGTTCCCAGCGATCGAGCTCGCGCAGCGCTTCATCGAGCTTGGCCGCGGTGAAGTCGATCGGCTCGCGGTAGTGCGTCTTCAGCATGGCGAGGCGCAGCACCTCGCCCGGCCATTGGCGGCCGCCGAAGCGCGTCGTTCCGAGCAGCTCGTGGATGGTGAAGAAGTTGCCGTCGGACTTCGCCATCTTGCGCCCGTCGACCTGGACGAAGCCGTTGTGCATCCAGATCTCGGCCATGGCGTGCGTGCCGTGGGCGCAGCGCGACTGCGCGATCTCGTTCTCGTGGTGCGGGAAGATGAGGTCGAGCCCGCCGCCGTGGACGTCGAAATGCGGTCCGAGATAGGCCGCCGACATGGCCGAGCACTCGATGTGCCAGCCCGGCCGGCCGCGGCCCCAGGGGCTGTCCCAGCCCGGCTCGTTGGCGTCCGAGAGCTTCCAAAGGACGAAGTCGGCCGGATTGCGCTTGTGCGCGTCGACGGCGACGCGGGCGCCGGCGATCTGGTCCTCCAGGCGGCGGCGCGAGAGCTGTCCGTAGTCGGCCATGGACGAGACGTCGAACAGCACCTCGCCGCCCGCCTGGTAGGCGTGGCCCTTCTCGATGAGGGTCCCGATCATCGAGATCATGTCGGGCTTGCCGTCCGCGCGCGGTGACACGAAGGCGGTGGCGCGCGGCTCGGCCGTCGGCGGCAGGCAGCCGAGCGCGGCGATGTCGGCGTGGAACTGCGCGGCGGTGCGCTCCGTGACGAGGGCGATCGCCTCGTTCAGCGCCAGGCCGGCATGGTCGCGCGCGGCCCGCGCGTTGATCTTGTCGTCGACGTCCGTGATGTTCCGGACATAGGTGACGTGCGCCTCGCCGTAGAGATGGCGCAGCAGGCGGAACAGGACGTCGAAGACGATCACCGGCCGGGCGTTGCCGATATGGGCGAAGTCGTAGACGGTCGGCCCGCAGACATACATGCGCACGTGCTTGTCGGCTTCGGGCAGGGCTGCGTTCCGCCAGTCGAGCGGCCGAAGCGCTTCCTTGGCGCGGCTCATCGTGTTCCAGAGCGTCAGTCCGCGAAATCCGTCGTCCATGTCCGGGCTCCGTCGCCTCGATTGTTCGATGCGCCGGGAGCGCGTCCCGGCGGCGACGCCGTGGCTAGCGCGTCACTTCCCGGACCGCCACCCTTCGCGCGCAAAATCCTTGCCGCTGCGGCGGCTTTCGCTGTGCCCGCCGCGCCACCCTCGCGGCTGATGAACGGGGGATAACAATCTTGTTCAACGAAGGCTTAGGACTGGTCGCTAATCTGTCTCAATCCGGGGCGCTGAATGGTGCCTCCACGCAAACAGACGGACCTTTGAACCCCATGAGTGCCCAGTCGATCACCTTCCGCTCGCGCGCCGAACGAGAGAAGGAAGTGCTCCTCGTCCAGAACTACCGCGAGATCGGCATCGCCGCGATCGCGGCCGCTTCGCAGGCCGTGCGCTCCAAGCCCAAGGCCGACAACGACGCGGCGGCGCTGCCGGCCCTCGCCGCGGCCGAGTAAGGCGCGCGGGCTCACGCCTCGTCGCCCGGCGCCTCGGCCGGGCGCTGGACCTCCGGGCCCATGTGGGCCGGGTCGTTGACGAGGCTCGTCAGCCTGACCGTTTCAAAGGCCTCCGTCGGCGCGGGGCGCGCCAGGATGTCGGCGACGTCGCCCGGCTCGGCGGTTCCGCAGTCGAGCCAGCGCTCCTGGTCGCCGGACGACACGGCGATCGGCACGCGATCGGCGATCGAGGCGAGCGGACGCGACGCCTCGCGCGTCAGGATCAGAACGGTATCGATCTCGCTGCCGTCCGCCGCCATGAAGGTTTCGAAGAGGCCGGCCAGTGCCAGAACTCGGCCGTCGCGCGGTCGAACCAGGAAGGGCGTCGAGCGCGGCGTTCCCGCCTCGCGCCAAAGATAAAAGGCGCTCGCCGGAAGCAGGCAGCGTCGGTGGCGAAGAGCGCCGCGAAAGGCCGGCCGCTCGCCGGCCGTCTCGCACCGCGCGTTGACGAGGAGCGGCACGTCGGCCGGGTCCTTCGCCCAGCCCGGAATGAAGCCCCAGCGCGCCAGCATTGCCCGCCGCACCGGCGGCTCGGCGCGATCGTAGACGCGCGAGCGGTCCCCGAAGACGAGCAGCACCGGCTGCGTCGGCGCGATGTTGTAGCGCGGCGGGAACGGATCGAGCGCGCCGAGCCGCAGGGCGTCGGCAACGTCATGGGGCGCGTGGGTCAAGGCGAAGCGCTTGGTCATGGTGCCGGCTTGACCCGCCGCCGCGCCATGGGTCAAGCCGGCACCATGACCCATCCCCAATCGCCGCCCCGCATCGTCCTCGGCGTTTCCGCCTGCCTTCTCGCCGACGGCGAGGTGCTTCTCGTCGAGCGCGGGCGCCCGCCCTTTGCCGGCAAGCTCAGCCTGCCGGGCGGCCGCGTCGAGTTCGGCGAAAGCCTCGCCGACGCCATTCGGCGCGAGGTGCGGGAGGAAACCGGCCTCGACGTCGCCGACCTCGGCTTCCTGCGCTTTCACGAGGCGATCGACGTCGAAGCTGGCATCCACGTCGTGATCGCCGTCTTCGCCGGCCACCTGCCGGCCGGTGCCCAGCCGCTCGCCGGTGACGACGCGGCAGCGATCGCGCTGCACCCGATCGCGGTTCTCGACGGCATGCAATCCGCAGGCCGGCTGACCGACGGGCTCGCGCCGATCGTCGCAGAGGCCGCGGCGCGGATCGGGGACGTCGCCGAAATTCGCGGCACCTGACGAAGATTTGCCGTGATCGGGCGGCAAGGCTCGTTTAAAGGCGTTCGCGCCACTCCCGCTTCGCTTCGTTTCTCGGATAAGCCGCCGCCCCATGCGCCTGCCGCTGTCGGCCCTTCTGGTCGCCCTTTTTCTTGCCGGCCCCTTCGCGGCCGCGGCGCAGGAGCCGCCGGACGCGCCTGCCGTGCAGGGCGAGGAAGCGGACGGCGATGCCGCCGCGACAGCGCGTCCGCCCACGTCGAACGCCGCCTACATGGCGCCGCTCTCGCGCCTGTCCTCCATTCTCGGCTCGGTGCATTTCCTGCGCACGCTGTGCGGCGACAGCGAGGCCGGAATCTGGCGGCAGAAGATGAGCGACCTCCTGGCGGCGCAGGCTCCGAGCGAGGCGGACCGGCGCCAGCTCGTGGCGAGCTTCAACAGCGGCTACCGCGCCTTCGAGGCCACCTATCGGCGCTGCACGCCCGCCGCGCGGCTGGCGGTGGCGCGCTACCAAACCGAGGGCGCCACACTGTCGCGCGAAATCAGCACCCGTTTTGGAAATTAACGACCCGTTAGGAATTGCCGCAAAAGCGCCGCGACATTTCCCGGGATCGTGCTAGGGCTTAACAGTCTGTGAAATCGGACGCATCAATTCGGAGACAAGCGATGATCGATCTGCAAGGCGGCGAACTGGACGAGATGATCGTTGCCGAGAAGAAGCAGGTCGCCTGCGAGTACCACAACGAAGCCTGGGCCGACGGCATCTGCGACGGCATCGAGGCCGAGATCCTCGCCGAAACCGCCATCTCCACCGCTCTCACCGAACTGGTGCGCCGCCATGGCGAGGCCGACGTGATCGCACTGCTCGACACGATGCGCGAGCGCCTCAACCACGGCGAGTTCCGCCCCGACCGCAGCCTGCAGTAAGTCGAACCCGACGAGCAGGCGCCCCACCCTCCGTTCTCTGGCCGCTCGGCGGGAGGCGAGCGGAAAGGAGTGCTGCCGATGCTGGACCTCCGTTACGCCCTTCGCGTCGCCGCCGCGGCGGCCTCCCTCCTGTCCTTCGCGACCGCCGCGCTCGCCTTCTCGCAGATCGATCCCGGCGAAGGGGGCGAGCCGACGGCCAAGGAAGGCATCATCGCCGTCCCCCTGCCCCCGCTCGACGACGCGCCGGAGCGGGAAGCGCAGGGCAACGTGGAAGGCCCGCAGCCGGAGCCCGGGCCTGCCGACGAACCGGCACCCGCAGCCGCTGACCAGCCCGCCGAGGCCGTGCCGCCTGCGGGCCCCGCCGCGCCGCCCGCCGGCCCTCCGGCGCCGCCCGCACACGAGCTGCAGGAGCCTGCGAGCCCTTCCGGGGCGGCCGCAATCGGCACCGCCGAGCCCGTGCGCTACGGCGAAGACGAGCTGCCGCGGCCGGTGCGCGACCTTCGCCGCAAGCTGATGGAGATCGCCCGCACCGGCGAGGTCGAGAAGCTGCGGCCCTATCTCGAAACCGGCGCGGAGCCGACCGTCCTCACCTTCGGCGACACGCCGGACGACCCGATTGCCTACCTCAAGGAAGCGTCCGGAGACGGCGAAGGAGCCGAGCTCCTCGCCATTCTCCTCGAGATCCTCGAATCCGGCTACGCCCATGCCGAGGCCGGTTCCGACGCCGAAATCTACATCTGGCCCTATTTCGTGCAGGCGAACCTCGAAGCCCTGACCCTGTCCCAGAAGGTCGAGCTCTTCGAGCTCGTCACCGCCGGCGACTACGAAGCGATGAAGAGCTTCGGCGCCTACAACTTCTACCGGGCCGGCATCAGCCCCGAGGGACGGCTGGAGTTTTTCGTCGCGGGCGACTGAGGGATGCGCGAGCGGAACCGCGTGAGCTTGCCCTCCCCCGGTCCGCGGCTTACCTGCCGGATTGAACAGTCCGTCAGCCCGAGTCCGCTCCCATGTCCTTCGCCCGCGTTGCCGACCGATCGACCCTCGTCGTTTCCGGCGAGCCGGCCGAGGACTTCCTCCAGAACCTCGTTACCGCGGATATCGCCGGCATCCCGCCGGGCGAGGCGCGCCCCTCCGCGCTCCTGACCCCGCAGGGCAAGATCCTCTTCGACTTCCTCGTTTCGCGCGCGCAAGCCGGCTTCAGGATCGAGGTCGCGGCCAGCGCGCGGGCCGACCTCGTCAAGCGCCTGACACTGTATCGCCTGCGCACGAAGGTCGCGATCGAGCCGGAGGACGCTCCCGTCTCCGCGCTCTGGGACGAGGGCGACGCGCCCCGTCCGGGATTCGCGCGCGACCGCCGCTTTCCCGACGAACCGGTCTGGCGCGCCTATGACGAGGCCGCGATCGCCGGCCTCGTCGAAGCGCGGGCGGAGGATTTCCGCGCGCTGCGCCTGCGCTCGGGCGTCGTGGAGGCCGAAGCGGATTTTCCCGCCTCCGACGTCTTTCCGCACGACGTCCTTCTCGACCAGAACGGCGGCGTGTCCTTCAAGAAGGGCTGCTATGTCGGGCAGGAGGTCGTTTCGCGCATGCAGCACCGCGGCACGGCGCGGCGCCGGCTGATGCTGGCGAGCGGCGAGCGCCACCTGACGCCGGGCAGCGACGTTCTCGCCGACGGCCGCGCCATCGGCACGCTCTGGTCGGCGGTCGGCACCGAAGGCGTCGCCCTCGTCCGGCTCGACCGGCTGGTGGACGCGATGGGCGCCGGCGCGACGCTCGCCGTCGACGGCGTGCCCGTCGAGCTCCGCCTGCCTTCCTGGGCGGGCTTCGACCTGCCCGCCCCCGGCGAGAGCGCCGCGACCGGTCCGGAGGGACGCGAAGCGTGACGGCCGGCTCGGCGTCGAAAGCGAAGGCGACGGCCAGTGCGCGCGTCTGGCAGCGCATGCTGTCCGGGCGGCGGCTCGACCTTCTCGATCCATCGCCGCTCGACATCGAGATCGTCGACATCGCCCACGGTCTGGCCCGCGTCGCGCGATGGAACGGCCAGACGGCGGGCGCTCACGCCTTTTCCGTTGCCCAGCACTCGCTGGTCGTCGAGGAGATTGTCGCGCGAAGCATTCCCGATCCGCGCTGGCGGCTCGCGGCACTCCTCCACGACGGGCCGGAATACGTGATCGGCGACATGATCTCGCCCTTCAAGAACGTGCTCGGCACGGATTACCGGGCGGTGGAGCATCGGCTGCAGGCCGCGATCCACCTGCGCTTCTCGCTGCCGACCCGGCTTCCGGCGGAGGTGGCGGGCGCGATCAAGGCGGCGGACAAGGTCTCCGCCTTCTTCGAGGCGACGATGCTCGCCGGCTTCTCGCCCAAGGAGGCAGCCGGCTTCTTCGGACGACCGAAGGGCGAGCCGGTTCCCCCCGACCGCTTCGCGCCGCGCGCCGCCGGCGAGGTCGACGTGGCTTTCCTCCATCGCTTCAACGAAATCGACGCCGCGCTTCAGCCCTGAATCATTCATCGCGCTGATCGATCGCATCAGGCGAAGTCGTTTGCGGGACGGATCAACGATTCGTTAGGATGCCCTGTTCTTGCAGGGAGTCGCGGCCATGGGCGCGCAATCGAGAAGCCTCGGGGGCACGGCCTCATCCGCCGGGCCGTGGATCGCCATCGCGGCGGGCTGCCTGATCGCCCTCCTCACCTTCGGTCCGCGCTCGGCGATCGGATTCTTCCAGCTTCCCATGCTGACCGATCGCGAGTGGAGCCGCGAGGACTTCGCGCTCGCCATCGCCGTCCAGAACCTCTTCTGGGGCGCCGGCCAGCCGCTCTTCGGCGCCATCGCCGACCGCTGGGGCACGGCGCGCGTCCTCCTCCTGTCCGGCCTCCTCTACGCCTCCGGCCTGGCGCTGACGGCGGTCGCGCCCTCGCCCTTCTTCCTGACGATCGGCGCGGGCGTCCTCGTCGGCCTCGGCGTTGCAGCGGGCTCGTTCGGCATCGTCCTCGCGGCCTTCGCGCGGCGCGTCTCGCCTGAGCAGCGCTCCTTCGTCTTCGGCCTCGGCACCGCCGCCGGCTCGGCGGGCATGTTCGTCTTCGCGCCGCTCAGCCAGGCGCTGATCTCACGCTTCGGCTGGTCGGACGCGCTGTTGATCCTGTCGGCCACCATGCTGCTCGTGCCGCTTCTGGGCCTCGCGCTGCGCGGCGGCAAGGTCAGCCGCGCCAATGTCGAGGCCGGCATCGAGCAGACGGTCGGCGGCGCCGTGCGCCAAGCCTTCGCGACGCGCTCCTTCGTGCTCCTCACCAGCGGCTTCTTCGTATGCGGCTTCCAGGTCGCCTTCATCACCGCGCACTTTCCGGCCTATCTCGCGGACCTCGGCATCGCCCCCCGCTACGCGGTGATCGCACTCGCTCTCATCGGCTTCTTCAACATCATCGGCTCGCTCGCCTCCGGCCTGATCGGCCAGCGCTGGTCGAAGCCCTATTTCCTGGCGCTGATCTATCTCGGCCGCTCGATCACCGTGACCGTGTTCCTGCTGACGCCGGTGTCGCCGGCGACCGTGATCGCCTTCTCCGTCGTCATGGGCCTCCTCTGGCTCTCGACGGTGCCGCCGACCAACGCCCTCGTCGCGATCATGTTCGGCACGAAGCACCTCGGGCTCCTCGGCGGGGTGGTGTTCTTCTCGCACCAGATCGGCTCGTTCCTCGGCGTGTGGCTCGGCGGCTACCTCTACGCCCATTTCGGCTCCTACGACCCGGTCTGGTGGCTCGGCGTCGCGCTCGGCCTCTTCGCCGCGATCGTCCACCTGCCGATCCGCGAAGCGCCCTCCTCCGCGCCCGCGATGCCCGCCGCCGCTCAGCCCGCCTGAACCCGGGCCTCGGCGCGGGCGACCGCCTGGAGAAGCCCGGCCCGCGACAGCGGCTCGGGCAGGCCGCGCGGCTCGTAGACGTGGCGGGCGAGGAAGTAGCCGGTCAGCCGATAGCCCGCGTCCAGCGCGGCACGATCCGGCCGCCCGCCCTCGGCGGACAGGAAGGCGGGGAGCGCCAGGAGCTTGTCGGCCCAGGGCGCGCCCGGCTCGCGCCCGACGGCGCGGCCGGTCTTCGGCGAGACGTAGGCGAGATCGCCCGACGCGCCGGTCGCCGCGCAGCGCTCGAGGTCGAGGCCGAAGCCGAGTTCTTCCAGCAGCATCAGCTCGAAGCGCAGCACCAGCTCGCCCGCGGCCAGAGGCTCGGCGAGATGGTCGAGCATGGCGGCAAGTCCGTCGAAAAGGCGCGGATGCGGGTCGCGCTCGGGCAGAAGGCGCAGATGGGAAGCGAGGAGCTGCACCGCCGCGAGCGCCCCGGGCGACTCCATCAGCGTCGCGGCGCGCAGCTTCAGCGGCTCGACGTTGTAGGTGCCCATGTGCTCGTCGAGCCGTGCGCGCCAATGGATCGCGATCTCGTTGCCGGGCTGCAGCACGGGACGCTGCAGGCGCGAGCGCCCGCCGCGCACGATGCCGAGGTGCCGCCCCCGCTCGCGCGTCATGACCTCCGCGATCACGCTCGTCTCGCCGTGCCGACGCAGGCCCAGCACGATCGCGTCCTCACGCCATTCCACGGGCGATCGTTCCAGTCTGTCGAGCGGGCATCATCGCCGGAATATAGTCATACCTGCCGCACGATGCGATGGAGACCGGCGAGACCGATACGTCGTCGTTCGATGATCGGCGTGTCAGCGCTGGCGGCGGCGATCGGCGCTACACGTCGCTTCGTCGCGGCTATGAGCCCCGCCTCCGCGAGCCGTCAGCGGATGAAGTCGAGGCCCATCTCGCGGTAGCGCTCGGGGTCGTCGCCCCAGTTCTCGCGCACCTTCACGAACAGGAAGAGGTGGACCTTGGCCTCGGCGGCGTCCGCGATCTCCTTGCGGGCGGCTTGGCCGATCGCCTTGATGGTCTCGCCCTTGTGGCCGAGGACGATCGCCTTCTGGCTGTCGCGCTCGACGTAGATTGTCTGCTCGATGCGCACCGAGCCGTCGGGCTTGGTTTCCCAGAGCTCCGTCTCGACGGTCGAGGCGTAGGGCAGCTCCTGGTGGAGGCGCAGATACAGCTTCTCGCGGGTGATCTCGGCGGCGAGCTGGCGCAGCGGCAGGTCGGAGATCTGGTCTTCCGGGTAGTACCAGGGGCCGGGCGGCAGGGTCTCGGCCAGCCAGCCCATCAGGTCGTCGCAGCCCGAGCCGTTCAGCGCCGAGATCATGAAGACGCGGTCGAACTCGACGCGTGCCGCGATCTCCTGCGTCAGCGCCAGCAGCCGCTCGCGCTTCATGCGGTCGACCTTGTTGAGGAGCAGCGCCTTGGGCTGGCGAACGTCCTTCATGCGCTCCAGGATCGTCTCGACCTCCTCGTTGACGCCGCGGTCGGCATCCACGATGGCGAGGACGAGGTCGGCGTCCTTGGCGCCGCTCCAGGCGGTCTTGACCATGGCGCGGTCGAGCCGGCGCTTGGGCGCGAAGATGCCGGGCGTGTCTACGAAGACGATCTGGGTGCGGTCCCGGATCGCGATGCCGCGCACGAGGGCGCGCGTCGTCTGGACCTTATGGGTGACGATCGAGACCTTGGTGCCGACGAGCTGGTTCACGAGCGTCGACTTGCCCGCATTGGGCGCGCCGATCAGGGCGACGAAGCCCGAGCGCGTGTCGGAGGCTCCGTCCCTCGCCGTCGCTGTGGGAGTCTGCGTCTCGTTCGTCACCGTCTCGTCGCTCAAGCCTCGTCCTTCCAGATCTTTTCGCGAAGGAGAACCGCTTTGGCCGCCTCCTGTTCCGCCAGGCGCTTGGAGCGCCCCTTGCCTTCGCCGGGCTCCACGTCGGGCACGCTGACGCGCACGGTGAAGACCGGATCGTGGTCGGGCCCTTCGCGCCCGACCGTCTCGTAGCGCGGCGTCTGCGTGCCGCGGGTATGCGCCCATTCCTGAAGCGCGGTCTTGGCGTCCTGGCGGGCCTCGCCGGCTTGCACCAGACGGTCGCCCCAGACGCGCAGGATGAAGGCGCGCGTCGTCTCCAGGCCTTCGCTGAGGTAGATCGCGGCGATCAGCGCTTCCACGAGGTCGGCGCGGATGTTCTTGGTGTGCTTGCCCTTGACGCGCTTGAGATCGCCGCCGTGGCGCAGGAACTCGTGCAGGCCGAGCTCGTCGGCCACCTCAGCGCAGGCATCGGCCGAGACCAGCGTGTTGAGCCGCAGCGACAGCCCGCCCTCGTCGTCGCGGGGGAACATCTCGAAGAGCTTCTCGGCGATCACGAGGCCGAGCACCCGGTCGCCCATGAACTCCAGCCGCTCGTAGGAGCGCGCGCCCGACTGTCCCTGGCGCAGGCTCGAATGGGTCAGCGCCCGCTCCAGCCGCTCCTTGTCGCGCACCGGGACGCCGATCCGCTCCTCCAGGTCGGCGAGCGGGCGGCGCTTTACGAGAGCCATGTGAAGATGCGCGAGGGCCGCAGCTCCGAGGGCCAGTCCCACAGCGCCAAGGGCGAGGTGTCGCCGTCGATGGAGAAGAAGATCACCTGCGCCTTGCCGACGAAGTTCTCGAAGGGGACGTAGCCGACGTCGAAGCGCGAATCGAGCGAGTTGTCGCGATTGTCACCCATCATGAAGTAGTGCCCCTCGGGCACCACGAACTCGCGGGTGTTGTCGCCGCTGGAATTGGGGCTGAGATCCAGCGTCATGTAGGACACGCCGTTGGGCAGCGTTTCGCGGAACTGCGGGACGCGCGCGCCGTCGTCGGTGACGAAATCGTCGACGCGCTCGCGCGGCACCGCGACGTTGTTGATGTAGAGCACGTCGTCGCGAACCTGGACGCGGTCGCCCGGCAGGCCGATCAGCCGCTTGATGTAGTCCGTTTCCTCCTCGCCGGGCTTGCGGAAGACGACGACGTCGCCGCGCTCGGGATCGGAGGCGAAGACCCGCCCGTCCACGGGCACGTAGCCGATGTAAGGCGGGAAGGAGGGCAGCGAGTACTTGCTGTAGCCGTAGGACCACTTCGACACGAAGAGGTAGTCGCCGACGAGCAGGGTCGGCATCATCGAGCCCGACGGAATCGAGAACGGCTGGAACAGGAAGGTGCGGATCACGAGCGCCAGGAGCAGGGCCTGCACGACGACCTTGACGGTTTCGCCGAAGCCGCCGCCTTCCTTGCTGTGCGTCTGTTCGACCATCATGGTCCCTTCTGACCCCGGCGCCGCCCCGCGGCGCGTCAAGGGCTTCTATAAGCTTCAAATCCGGCGAGCAATCGGCGCCGCAGCGGCCGCTCAGCCTGTGTGATCGCCGGGCACCGCTTCGATGACGACGAAGGCCTGGGCCAGGGGGTGATCGTCGGTGATGGTGACGTGGATGCGCGCCGCCATGCCGGGCGGCACGAGCGCGTCGAGCCGCGCCCTGGCGCCGCCGGTCAGCACCATGGTGGGCGCTCCGCCGGGAAGGTTGACGACGCCCATGTCGCGCCAGAACACGCCGCGCGCAAGGCCGGTGCCGAGCGCCTTGGCGCAGGCCTCCTTGGCGGCGAAGCGCTTGGCGTAGGACGCCGCGCGGTTGGCGCGGCGCTCGGACTTCGCCGTCTCGACGTCGGTGAAGACGCGGTCGATGAAGCGCGCACCGAAGCGTTCCAGCGATCGCTCGATGCGGCGGATGTCGATGAGGTCGCTGCCGATGCCGAGGATCATCGCGCCGCCTCGCGCGTCGTGCCGAGGGGCGCGGGATCCGCGCGCCTGTCCCGCATCGAGCGGGCGGCCAGGAAGACGACGACGTAGCCGACCGCGCCGAACAGGAGGCCGAGCGGAAGCGAGCCGACCAGCATGGGTTCCACAACCGGCTTCCACATGGCGGCGAGATCGAGCTTCATCAAGGAGGCGCCGAGGCTTTCCGGCCGCGCCACGTCCACCGTCTCGTTGTGGAGGATCCAGCGTCCGGCCTCGTAGGTCGAGCCCCAGATCAGCGGAAAGGTCAGCGGGTTGCCCACCGCCGTGCCGAGCGCGGCCGCCGCCATGTTACCGCGGATCAGAAAGGCGAGCGCGAGCGCGAGAAGGATGTGGAAGCCGAGAAAGGGCGTGAAGGAGGACAGGACGCCGACGCCGAATCCGGCCGCGATGGCGTGCGGGCTCGCGCGCAGGCGAAGGACGCGCTTGCCCATGTAGCGCAGCGACCGCTTCCAGGAGCGGCGCGGCCACAGCACCCCGCGCACGCGGGAGGACAGGGGTTCCGGCTCGCGGCGTGCGAACAGCATTCAGTGCTTCCTCGAAGGACGCCGCGCGAGGGCGGCGCCGGACGCGGCCATAGGCGGGAGAATCGGCCAGATTGCGGCGCCGAGGGCCGGGAGCCCGCGCCTCACGCGTTCACCCGCGACACGTCGGACACGCAGGACTTCGCGCGCAACTGCGCCAGCGTGCGGTTGAGATGCTGGAGGTCCCAGACCTCCAGGTCGACGAGCATCTTGGTGAAGTCGGGCGCGGTCGAGAGCATCGACAGATTGTGGATGTTGGCGTCGTTGGCGGCGATCGTCTCGGCGATCACGGCGAGCGTGCCCGGCTCGTTGATCGCCGAGATCAGGATGCGCGCGGGAAAGCGCTCGGTGAGCTCCGCGTCGATGTCCCAGCGCACGTCCACCCAGCGCTCCGGCTCATCGTCGAAAGCCTGAAGCGCCGGGGACTGGATGGGATAGATCGTGATGCCGCGTCCCGGCTCCAGGATGCCGATGATCCGGTCGCCCGGCACCGCGCCGTCCGGACCGAACAGAACCGGCATGTCCTCGCCGACGCCGCGGATCGGGATCGGCCCCTTGGCGGCGCGCAGACGCGGCTCGTTGGCGCCGGGCATGCGGAACAGCATGCCGGCCGCGGTGCGCAGGTTGAACCAGCCTTCTTCCGCGACGCGCGGCACCGGCAGCTTCCGGCTCGCACGAGTGTCCTGGTAGTCGGGATGCACGGCGCGCAGGACGTCGGCCGAGGCGAGCTCGCCGCGTCCGACGGCGGCCAGGACGTCCTCGACCTCGCGATGGCCGAGGCGCGACAGGATCGGCTTCAAAACCTCGGCCGAGAAGGTCTTGCCCGAGCGCGCGAAGGTCCGCTCCAGGATCTGGCTGCCGAGCCCGGAATATTGCCGGCGCACGGACGCACGCGTCGCGCGCCGGATCGCCGAGCGCGCCTTGCCCGTCACGACGAGGCTTTCCCAGGCCTGCGGCGGGCTGGCCCCCTTCGACCGGATGATCTCGACCTCGTCGCCGTTCGACAGTTCGGTCATTAGCGGCATGACGCGGCCGTTGATCTTGGCGCCGACGCAGGTGTTGCCGACGTCGGTATGCACGGCATAGGCGAAGTCGATCGGCGTCGCCCGCCGCGGCAGCGCGATCAGCCGGCCCTTGGGCGTGAAGCAGAAGACCTGGTCCTGGAAGAGTTCGAGCTTGGTGTTCTCGAGGAACTCCTCCGGCTCGCCGTCCGCCAGCGTCTCGATGGTCCGGCGCAGCCAGCCATAGGCGTTGGAGTCCTTGGACAGCGCCACCTGCCGATCGCCAGCCTTCATGCCGTCCTTGTAGACCGAATGCGCCGCGATGCCGTACTCGGCCACCTCGTGCATCTCGCGGGTGCGGATCTGCAGCTCGACGCGCTGGCTCGACGGACCGACGATGGTCGTGTGCAACGAGCGGTAGTCGTTCTGCTTGGGGATCGAGATGTAGTCCTTGAACCGGCCCGGCACGTTCTGCCAGGTGCGGTGGACGATGCCGAGGGTGCGGTAGCACTCCTCCTCGGTGGTCACGAGGACGCGGAACCCGAAGATGTCGGACAGCTGCTCCAGCGAGAGCTGCTTGCGCTGCGTCTTGGAGAAGACCGAATAGGGCTTCTTCTGCCGGCCGTAGACCTTGGCCACGATCCCGCTCGCCTTGAGGCGCTCGGCGAGGTCCGTCTCGATCTTGGCGATGTGCCCGGCATGGCGCTCGCGCAGCTCGGCGAGGCGCGCGGTGATCATCTCGTAGGCTTCGAGGTTCACGTGCCGGAAGGCCAGGTCCTCCAGCTCCTCGCGCATGTCCTGCATGCCCATGCGCCCGGCGAGCGGGGCATAGATGTCCATGGTTTCCTGCGCGATGCGGGCGCGCTTGTCGGCGCGCATGTGCCCGAGGGTGCGCATGTTGTGCAGGCGGTCGGCGAGCTTGACGAGGAGGACGCGCACGTCGTCGGCGATGGCCAGTAGAAGCTTGCGGAGATTCTCCGCCTGCTCGGCCTTCTTGGAGACGAGGTCGAGCCGCTTGATCTTGGTCAGCCCCTCGACGAGCTGGCCGATCTTCATGCCGAAGATCTGGTCGATCTCCTTGCGGGTGGCGTCCGTGTCCTCGATCGTGTCGTGGAGGAGCGCGACGGCCACCGTCGCCTCGTCGAGGCGCATGTCGGTGAGGATCGCGGCCACTTCCAAGGGATGCGAGAAGTAGGGGTCGCCGCTGGCGCGCTTCTGCGAGCCGTGCTTCTGCATGGCGTAGACATAGGCACGGTTGAGCAGGCCTTCGTCGAGGTCGGGCTTGTAGGCGGCGACCTTCTCGACGAGTTCATACTGGCGCATCATGGAGTTGCGGCGTCTTGCCCCGAACGTGAGAAGGGGCGCCCGACCTCAGCCGGACGCCCCTCCAATATAGTCATCGCACAGCCGCCCGGAGAAGAGCGGAGCGTCCACGGCGGCTCAATAATCGTCGTTCTTCTCGGGCGCGACGAGGCCTTCGATGCCGGCGAGGAGCTCGTCCTCCGACATGCGGTCGAAGGCGATGTTGTCCTCGGCGTCGTCGTCGCTCTCGGCGGCGGGCGTCGCGGCCAGCGAGTCGGCGGCGATCGCCGGCTGCTGCGAGGCGGGTGCCGGCGCGGGCTCCGGCTCGTCCACCTCGACGTGCTTCTGCAGCGAGTGGATGAGCGCTTCCTTCAGATCGTCGGGCGAGAGCGTCTCGTCGGCGATCTCGCGCAGCGCGACGACGGGATTCTTGTCGTTGTCGCGATCAACCGTGATCGGCTGACCCTGGCTGATCTGGCGGGCACGGTGACTGGCGAGCAGCACGAGCTCGAAGCGGTTCTCGACCTTGTCGACGCAATCTTCGACGGTGACGCGGGCCATGCCTGTCTCCAAACAAACGGGAACGGACGGGGGATCAAGCTCCGCACTTAGCCCGTTACGCTCAGGCTTACAAGGGCGCTTGACGAGCCGCGCCGTTTAGACATGCGTAAGGATGACGACGCAGCCGGGGGCGCATGAAGCTCTGGGTTGATGGAAATGTTCCCTGCGCTCGCTTAATCTGAACCCGATCCGGCCGCGTTTTCGAGGCCGGCTGCGCATGCCTCGCGGCAACGCGCTCGCAGCCTTCTGATAAAACCGAAAGTTACCGGATGTTTCTGGAACGCGAGAAGATCGCTCTTTTCATCGATGGCGCCAACCTCTACGCCGCATCGCGCAATGTCGGCTTCGACATCGATTACAAGAAGCTGCTCCAGGCCTTCCAGAAGCGCGCTTATCTGCTTCGCGCCTACTATTACACGGCTCTCCTGGAAGACCAGGAATATTCCTCCATCCGCCCGCTGATCGACTGGCTGGACTACAACGGCTACCGCGTGGTGACGAAGCCGGCGAAGGAATTCACCGACCCGAGCGGCCGCCGCAAGGTCAAGGGCAACATGGACATCGAGCTGGCCGTCGACGCGATGGAGCTCGTCGACACGGTGGACCACTTCGTCCTGTTCTCCGGCGACGGCGATTTCCGCTCGCTGGTCGAGGCCCTGCAGCGCAAGGGTCGCAAGGTCTCGGTCGTCTCCACGCTGTCCACGACGCCGCCGATGATCGCCGACGACCTGCGGCGCCAGGCCGATCACTTCATCGACCTCGTCAGCCTCAAGGCCGAGATCGGGCGCAGCGCCGCCGAGCGCGAGGCCCGGCTCGCCCGCCGCGCCGAAGCCGAGCTCGCCGCGAGCGGCGGATCCACCGCCAACGCCGGCGGGACGCCCGCGGCGGACAGCGACGACGAGGAATTTTGAGCGCGATCCAAGGCAAAGCGGCCGTCGCCGAGCCGGATCGCGACTGCCCCTTGTGCCCTCGCCTGGTCGCCTTCCGCGAGGAATGGCGCGCCAGGGAACCCGCCTGGCACAACGCGCCGGTGCCGGCCTTCCTGCCGACAGGGGGGCCGGAAGCGGTCCAGCTGCTCGTCGTCGGCCTCGCGCCCGGCCTTCGCGGGGCCAACCGCACCGGTCGCCCGTTTACCGGCGATTATGCCGGCGACCTCCTCTACGCGACGCTCAACAAGTACGGCTTCGCCAATGACCGCTTCGCCGCGCGGGTCGACGATGGGCTGGAGCTCGACGGTGCGGCCATCGTCAACGGCGTGCGCTGCGTGCCGCCGGAAAACAAGCCGACGCCAGCCGAGATCAACACCTGCCGGCAATTCCTGACGCCGGTCATCGAGGGCCTGCCGAAGCTTCGCGCGATCGTCACGCTCGGTCGCATCGCGCACGACACCACCTTGCGGGCGCTCGGCACGAAGCTGAAGGACGCTCCCTTCCGCCATGGGGGCCAGTACGAGATCGGCGCCCTGTCGTTGTTCTCGAGCTATCACTGCTCGCGCTACAACACGAACACCGGGGTTCTCACGACCGAGATGTTCGAGGCGGTCTTCGCGGCCGTCGCGGAGCGGCTGAAAACCGCCTAGCCGCTTCCGCTCCGCCGCCGCAGGTGGTCGATGACGTCCCCCGCGTTCCGGTCCGGCGGAAACACCGGATAGAACACCGTCTCGATCACGCCGTCCCGCGCCACCATGGTCAGGCGCTTGAGAAGCACGTCGCCGGCAACGTCCATCACGGGCAGGTCCAGCATCTCCTGAAGCTCCAGGGCGGAGTCGGACAGGAGCGGGAACGGCAGATGAAGGCGGGCGGCCGCCTCGCGCTGATAGGCGGTCGTCTGCGTCGAGATGCCGAAGACGCTTCGCACCCCCAGCGCCCGAAGCTCGGCAAAGTGGTCGCGAAAGGCGCAGGCCTGGGGCGTGCAGCCGCGCGCGCCGGGAATGTCGTCCCAGCCCTCCGGCAGCGCGGTCCCGGGACGACCGGTCATCGGATAGCAGTAGAGCACCGTGAGACCGTCGAGGCTCCCGAGGTCGACCGTGCCGCCCGCGGTCGAGGCGAGCTGGACGATCGGCAGCGTCCGGCCTTCGAGATGGGCCGCAGCGCCGTCGTCGGCCGGATCCGGCAGGCCCTGAGGAAGGATCGTGAAGTCCTGCATGCGCGCCTCCTCGCCATGCGACACGACCGCATGGTTCGCCTGCGCGGCGGGAAAATCAAGCGCGCGATGCGATCAATCGCGCCGGGCGTCCTTCATGATGCGCTGCTTCTGGCGGTTCCAGTCGCGTTCCTTCTGGCTCTCGCGCTTGTCGGGCGCGTTCTTGCCCTTGGCGAGCGCCAGCAGCAGCTTCGCCCGGCCCTTCTCGTTGAAGTAGATGCGCAGGGGCACGAGCGTCATGCCGTCGCGCTGCACGGCGCCGGCGAGGCGGTTCAGCTGCTTGGCATGAACCAGGAGTTTGCGCCGGCGCTTGGGCTCGTGGTTGAACCGGTTGGCCTGGAGATATTCGGGAAGGTTGGAGTTGATGAGCCAGAGCTCGCCCCCCTCCTCCGTCGCGTAGGACTCGCCGATCGAGGCCTTGCCGGTGCGCAGCGACTTCACCTCCGTGCCGGTCAGGGCAAGGCCGGCCTCGATCGTGTCGATGATCTCGTAGTCGAAGCGGGCGCGGCGGTTCTCGGCGGCGACCTTCTGGTTCGGTTCGGGCTTCTTGGACATGGAACTCCGGGGGGCGCGGGGCGCGTCCCGCCCCCCTTATCTGATGCGCGGACCGGCCGCTTTCAATTCAGGAGGCCGGCGTGGCGAAGCGCGGCGTCGATGGCCTCTTCGGTCGAGCGCTCGATCGGCACGAGCGGCGAGCGCACGACGTTGCGGCCCTTGCCGATGCGCGACAGCGCGTACTTCACGCCGCACAGGCCCGGCTCGATGAAGATCGCCTTGTGGAGCGGGTAGAGACGGTCCTGGAGCGCCAGACCGCGCGCGAAGTCGCCCGCGAGGCAGGCTTCCTGGAACTCGGCGCACAGCCGCGGCGCGATGTTCGCCGTCACCGAGATGCAGCCGTGGCCGCCATGGGCGATGTGGCCGAGCGCGGTGCCGTCCTCGCCGGAAAGCTGGACGAAGTCGGGACCACAGGCGAGACGCTGGTCCGACACGCGGTCGAGCTTGGCGGTCGCGTCCTTCACGCCGATGATGGTCGGGAAGTCGGCGTGGAGGCGCGCCATGGTCTCGACGCTCATGTCGATCACCGAGCGCGGCGGGATGTTGTAGATGATGATCGGCAGGCTGACCGCCTTTGCGATCGCGGCGTAATGGCCGTAGAGGCCGCGCTGGTTGGGCTTGTTGTAATAGGGCGTGACGACGAGAAGCGCGTCGGCCCCCGCCCCTTCCGCGAAGCGGGCGAGATCGATCGCCTCGGCCGTGTTGTTGGAGCCCGCGCCCGCGATCACCGGCACGCGGCCCTTGGCCGTCTCGACGGTCAGCTCGACGACGCGCTTGTGCTCGTCGTGGGACAGCGTCGGGCTCTCGCCCGTGGTGCCGACGGGAACGAGGCCGTGGGAGCCCTCGTTGATCTGCCACTCGACAAGGGCGCGGACGCCCGCCTCGTCGAGACGGCCGTCCGCCTCGAACGGGGTGACGAGCGCCGGCATGGAGCCCTTGAAGATCGTCTTCGCTTCCACGAGTCTCTCTTGTGTTCGGTCTTTGAGCGTTGGCCCGGGACGGTCGAGGCGGGGCATCGACGAGGGTCCCGTGGGCGCGGCACCTTAGTGAAGCCGGATTCCTCGCACAAGACGAGGGACGCCACGCGGCATGGGAAAGCCGGGACGTCGCTGACGCTTCGTTGACATCATCGTCATTGGCGCCGCGACCCCGGATTAGGAGTTCTTAAGCGCGTTCGTGAGAACTTTGCGAACCATGATGCCGAAGCCCGGCCGGGGCGAGGCGAATTCGACACGCAGGCGGCGGAGGACGTCCCCCCTTCCCCGCCGCGCGACTTGAAGACCCGGAAAGAGCCATGGCCGCAACGACCACCGTCCGCCGCATCGTCCTGTCGACCGCCGTCCTGGCGCTGCTCGCCTCCTCGGCACAGGGCCAGCAGGGCTTCATCCCGACGCCCTCGTCGCGGCCCGGCGATGCGGGCCTGGGCGCCGGCGTGACCGTCGATCCCGGCCGCTTCGGCGATGCGGGCGCTCCGGCGGCGCAGCCCTTGGCCGCGATCGCCGCCACGGCCGGCGCCCCGGCGCCCTCGCGCGGCGCCCCGCCGATGCCCGACAATTCGAGCGCCTTCACCGCCTCGATCGTCGGCCTGGGCGCCCGCAACGGCGCGCTCGCCCCCATTCGCGGCGACCTGAAGAGCGGTCTCCAGGCCCTGTCCGACGGTGCGGTGCGCAAGGCCCGCGCCATGCGCGACGGCATGGCGCCCGGCTCGCTCGACCGGCACATCCTCACCTGGGCGATCGCCCTGAAGGGCGGCTCGGACGTTCCGGCCGCCGAGATCGCCGCCGCCGCGCAGGACCTGTCCGCCTGGCCGGGCCTGAAGACGCTGCGCGCCAATTCCGAGCGTGCGCTCTGGCGCGAGCAGCGCTCGCCCTCCGAGGTCATCGGCGCCTTCCGCGGCTCGCCGCCGCAGACCCCGGAAGGCGCGATGGCGCTCGCCCGCGCCTATCTCGGCGTCGGCGAGTCGCGAAAAGCGGCGCAGCTCGTGTCCTCCTTCTGGCGGATCGAGCGCATGGACCGCTCGACCGAGGCGCAGATGCTGAAGACATTCGGCACCCTGCTCACCAAGGCCGACCACAAGTACCGCATGGAGCGGCTGCTCTACGCCGACCGCGTCTCCGACGCCGAGCGCGTGGCCAAGCTCGCCAACGCCGAAACGCTGTTCCGGGCACGCGCCGCCGTGATCCGCGGCGAGAACATGAAGGCCCGCCTCGCGGCGGTGCCGGCCAACCAGCACGCCGATCCGAGCTATCAGTTCGCCCGCGCCGAATACCTGCGCAAGACCGGCAACGTGCAGGACGCGGCAGCCGTGCTCATGGCCGCGACGCGCGATCCCGGCGCCCAGATCGATCCCGACGCCTGGTGGAACGAGCGGCGCATCGTCGCCCGCGACCTGATGGAACTCGGCAAGGCGCGCGAGGCCTACCGCCTCGTCGCGTCCCATTCGGCGATCGGCCAGACCGAATCGGTGGAGGCGGAGTTCCACGCCGGCTGGTACGCCCTGCGCAGCCTGCGCGATCCCGGCACCGCCGCCAAGCACTTCGCCGCCATTGCCAAGGCCTCCAGCCGGCCGCTCAGCCAAGCCCGCGCCTATTACTGGCTGGGCCGCGCGGCGGAGGCCGGCGGACCGGGCAATTCCGGCCAGTACTACGCCCGCGCCGCCAGCCACGGCGCGACCTTCTACGGCCAGCTCGCGGCGGCCAAGCTCGGCCGCCAGCCCGGCCCGATCAGCTTCCCCAAGCCGAGCAGCGCCGAGCGCCAGCGATTCGAAAGCCGCGAGGCCGTGCGCGCGATCAAGCGCCTGGAGCAGATCGGCTCCGATTGGCGTGCCGACAGCCTCTACCGCTCGCTCGCCGACGAGCTGCAGAGCCCGGGCGAACTGGCGCTCCTGTCGGGCATGGCCGAGCGCCGCGGCGACCACCACCTCGCGCTCGCCGTCGGCAAGATCGCCTACGGCAACGGCGTCGACGCGCCCGCCCTCGCCTTCCCGACCGGCGTCATTCCGTCCGATGCCAATATCTCGGCCTCCGGCAAGGCGCTCGCCTACGCCATCGCGCGCCAGGAAAGCGCCTTCAACCCGCGCGCCAAGTCGCCCGTCGGCGCCCTCGGCCTTCTGCAGCTGATGCCCGGCACGGCGAAATCCCTCGCCCGTCAGGCCGGCCTGTCCTACTCCGAGGGTCGGCTCCTGTCGGACGTGTCCTACAACGCCTTCCTCGGATCGAAGTATCTCGGCCAGCAGATCGACCAGTTCAACGGGTCCTATGTCCTGACTTTCGCAGCCTACAATGCGGGCCCACGCCGCGCCCGCGAGTGGATCGAGCGCTTCGGCGACCCCCGCGGCAAGTCGATCGACGAGGTCGTCGACTGGATCGAGTCCATTCCCTTCACCGAAACGCGCAACTACGTTCAGCGCGTGATGGAGAACTATCAGGTCTACAAGATCCGCCTCGGCGCCGGCTTCGACATCGAGCGCGACCTGCGCTACGGCCGGCGCGGCTGAGCGGCGTGCCGACGGCCGCACCCTTTCCCGACCTGCCGCCGGATACCGGCTACAGCCCGTTCGCGTTCAACAGCGCGGACGGGCTTCGGCTTGCCGGCCGCGACTATCCCGGCCGTGCGGACGCAGGCTTGACGGGTCTGCCGCTCGTTTGTCTTCCCGGCCTCACCCGCAACTCGCGCGACTTCCACGCCTTTGCGCTGGCGATTCGCGCACTCCAGCCGCATCGCCGGGTCGTGTGCTTCGATTATCGGGGGCGCGGCGCGTCCCAACGGGCGGCGGACGCCGCGACCTACGTGCTGCCGGTGGAGGCGGGCGACGTCGTCGCGGGTCTCGATCGCCTCGGGATCGGACGGGCGATCGTCGTCGGAACCTCGCGCGGCGCGCTCATCACGCACCTTCTCGCGGCTTCGCACCCGCACCTCATCGCCGGCGCGGTCATGAACGATGCCGGGCCGAAGCTCGAGATCGAGGGGCTCCTCGCGATCAAGGCCTATGTCGGCGCGACGCCCGTCCTGCCGGACTGGGATGCGGCCCTCGCCGCGATCGACCGGATCAACGGCGCCGACTTCCCCGCCCTGACGCGGGCCGACCGCCAGCGCATGGCCTGGGCGATCTTCCGGGCGGCGCCGGACGGCACCGGCATCCTCGCCGATTACGATCCGCGCTTGGCCGACGGGCTTCGGGCGATCTCGGCGGACAACCCGCTTCCCGAACTCTGGCCGTTGTTCGATGCCTTGGGGAACGTCCCGATCCTCGCGATCCGGGGCGAACACTCGCGCCTGTTCTCGGACCACACGCTTCGCGCGATGGCCGCGCGTCACCCCGATCTCGTCGCCGTCACGGTGCCGGGCCAGGGCCACGCGCCGCTTCTCGAAACCGCCGAACTTCCGAAAGCGATCGGGCGGTTCGCGGACAAGGTCGACGCCACCCCACCTCCCCGCACCGACGCCTGAGACTCAGCCTTTGACCGGTCTGGAGCGGACGCTCCGGTCGGATTCCGGCAGCCGTACGACCTCGGCGTGGAAGGGGCCGCCGACGAAGCTCCCGAACTTAGCGACGTAAGGCTCTCCCGCCTCGCCCGGTCCGGTGGGACTCCAGTCGTCGCGCAGAAGATCCGATTGGCGGCAATGGTTGGGGAGCGGCTCGCTCGCGGCGTCCGTCGGCGACAGCTTGGCGTAGTTCACCGTGCGCCAGTTCTTGTCGAAGTGCGCGGAGCGGTGCTTTTCGGCCAGTGGATCCTGGGTCGGCCGGGGATGTCTCGGGGCTGCTCGCTTGCCGCGGCCGCCGTCCTTCGTCTGGGTCATCGTCGATCCTCCTCCTCCGAGCCCCTTCGTTCGATCGCATTGATTCGAACGTCCGGACTCGGCTCCGGTTTCCACCCGGCGATCACGATCGATCCCATCCGCACAAACGAAGAAGGCCGGGCGATACCGCCCGGCCTTCCAAGTTTCGAACCGTCGGTCGACGATTAGAAGGTGCGGAGGAACTCGACGAAACCGGTGGTCTGGTCGAAGTCCTCGACGTCGCCCGGCAGGTCGAGGTCACGGTAGGTGACTTCGCCGAGGATCGAGAAGTTGTTGGTGACTTCGTAGCCGACGTTCAGGCCGAGAGCGTAGAAGTCGGTCGAGCCGACGTTCACGACGTCCTGGGTGACGGTGTTGAAGGAGTAGACGTCGAAGGTGTTACCGATGACGCCCGACACGGCGACGCCGAACGGACCGACGGCCTGGCTGTAGCCGAGACCGATCTGCTTCTCGATCGGGATCGCGAAGCTCGGGAGGTTGTCCGAACCGTAGGCACCGAAGGTGGTGACGTAGTCGAACGCGGCGTAGCGCGACGGATCGAAGGCGTAGTGACCCTCGACCTTGAGCTCCGAACCCTCGACGAGGAGGTCCTTGAGCGAGGCGCCGGCCTTGACGACGAAAGCGCCGTCGCCGTTGTCGTCGTCCTCATCGGCGAACACGGCGCCGCCGGTGATCACGCCGTTGGTGAAGGCGACGTCGCCGAACACGTCGTTCTGCTCGTCGTAGACACCCGACACGTAGGCCGAGAACACGCCGCTCTCGTAGGCCAGCTGACCGACCACGTCCGGAGCGAAGTCGCCCGAGCCGTCGTCTTCGAGCGACAGGGCCGCCGAGAAGCCTTCCGAGGTGAAGGTGTAGGAGATGCGGTTGGCCTTGTCGTCGCCGACCGACCAGTCGGTGTCGGTGAGCAGACCGTCGCGCTCGGCCCAGAGCGAGTCGAGGTAACCGATGGTCAGACCGCCCAGCTGGATGTAGGCGAGGTCGAGGCCGACGGCGGCGTCAGCGTTGCTGCCGCTGTCAACGAGGATGCCGTCTTCGTTGATGAAGCGGGCGTCGTTGCCGAAGCGGTTGGTGGCCTGCAGGCGGACGAAGCCGCGCAGCGTGCCGTACTCGGTCTCTTCGCGGGCATCGAAGTTGATGCGGCCGCGGACGCGGGTGCCGGCGGTGTAGTCGTCGCCTTCGAAGTTCTCCTGCTCGCCGACAACCTCATAACGGAGGCGGGCGTAGCCGGAGATCTGCAGGCAGGTCTCGGTGCCGGGGATGTAGAAGAAGCCGGTGCCGTAGACGTCGCAAACGCGGACGTACTCGACCGGATCCGCCTCAACAGCGATCGGATCGGCAGCGCGGGCGCCGGTGACTGCGACGAGGGCCGCAGCAGAGCCGAGCAGAAGGCTCTTGATGTTCATGTCCTGACCTCCAGTCAATTTTCTAGGCTAGGACCGGGTGTCTCCCCGCCCCCAATCTGTCGGAAAGAGCAAAGTGTCCCCCTCGCTCTTCCTGAAACCGACAATATCCGCCGCGGTTTTTTCCGCAATCCAAGAAACGCCCGCCGGCCCGGCATGGGACGCTTTGGACACACCGCTGTTGCGGCGGCGCCACTTTTCCGTTTACGGCCCGTTAATCTTTGTGAACAAATTCCTGCCACAAGCCAGCCCGGAGGCGGTTTGTGGCCCTTTCCGGCCCCTCGGCGGACGTTTCAGAGGCGAATGATGGGGGCGCCGAGGTCGCGGAAGTCCCGCTCGCGGCAGGTCAGGACGATGATCTGCAGGCTCTCCGCCGCCTTGCGCAGAACGAGGTGCATACGCTCCAGCCGTCGTTCATCGGTGTTGACGAGCGCATCGTCGAGAATCACGGCGGCCGGATAGCCGCCCTTCTTCAGAAGTCGCGCCAGCGCGAGGCGCGTGACGACGGCGATCTGCTCGCGGGCGCCTTGAGAAAGGCGCGCGAAGCTTTCCTCGACGCCGCCGCGCCGGAGAACCCGCACGTCGAACGTCGCCTCGTCGAGCTCGACGCTGGTGCCGGGATGCAGCATGCGCAGAAAGGGCTCCACTTCGGCCCGGATCGGGGCGAGCCAATTTTCCCGCGCCTCGCGCTGCGCCTGCGTCAGCGTCGCGTGAAGGAGCCGCGAGGCTCGGGCCTGACGATCGAGCCGATCGACGCGCGGCGCGAGGGTCGCGATCTCCCCGTCGAGCCGGGCGATCTCGGCGCCAAGTTCGCTCGCACCCTGCACGCCGAGCTCGCTTTCCAGGCGGATCACCTCGCCGCGAAGCTCGTCGACGCTGGCACGCACCTGAGCGAGCGCGTCTTCGCGCCGCTTGAGGTCCAGGGTCACGACGTCCGCGTCCGCCTCGTCGAGCGTGCGCCGCCGAAGAGCGAGGAGTTCGACGCGCCGGTCGCGCTCGCCGCGCGCCGCGGCGAGCGCGTCCTCCAGCGTGGGCGTCGGCGCCGTCGCCTCGGCCGCGCGCAGTTCGGCCTCCAATCTCGCCGCCGCCTCTCCGGCGTGGACGGCGTCGGCTTCCAGCCGCGCCAACCGGGCGGCCCAGGCCGCCTCGCTCGCTCGCGCCGCTTCGAGGGCCTGCTCTGCCGCCCGCATCGCGTCCTGTGCCCGGCGCCGATCGGCCTGGGCTTCGTCGAGGTCGCCCTCGACGGAGGCGGGGTCTTCGCTGTCGGGCGAGCCGATGCCGGCCATCTCCGCCGAGAGTTCGGAGCCTTGCCGCTGCAAGGCCGCGAGTCCCTCGGGCGCCGCGGCGTCGAGCTCCTTGCGTGCGGCGGCGAGGGCGCTCGCACGCTCGCGCGTCTCGCGCTCGCGCAGGCGCGCGGCATCGATGTCGGCGACGCCGGCCGCCGAGAGCCGCCGCGCGAGTTCGGCGCGCGCCTCGTCGAAGGCGCGCTTCAGGTCCCCCGCCCCGCCGCCCGGCGTGATCGCGATGCGGCCCCAGCCATCGAGCACGATCTCCTGCCGCCCCGTGACCTTGAGCGTTCCGTGCAGACGCGCGCCGTCGGCGGCGCGTGCGCTTCGTCCGTCATCGGGCATCAGCTCGACGGCGGGCGAGGCGGCGGCGAGGCGAATCTCGGCTTCCCGCGCGTCGCGCCCCGCGACCTCGATCCGCTCCAGCGTCTTCGCGTCGAGCGAAGGACCGCGTGCGTCCCGCGCCAGCGCGTCGATCCGGGCAGCGATGGCCTGCGCTTGGGTGAGCCGCCGCTCCAGGCGCTCCGCCTCGCCGGCCAGTCTGGCAAGCCGGCGGGCTGCCTCGATCGCGCCGAGCCGGCGCTCGGCCGCCTCGGCGGCTTGGCGCGAAGCATCTCGCCGAGTTGCCGCCGCCCGAGCGTCCTCGCCCGCGCCGAGCGCCGCCGTCCGATGCTCGGCGAGCGCCGCCTCTGCGCTTCGTGCGGCTGTCGCGGCATCTGCGCTGCGCCGAACGAGATCGCGGCGGCGGGCGAGCCCCTCCTCGGCCCGCTCGAGGAGCGCTGCCGCGTGAAGAAGGGCGCGCTCGGCCTCGGCATGCTCGGCGCGCACCGACTCGACCGCCCGGGCACGAGCCTGCGCGGCGGCGAGGGCGGCTTCCGCCCGCCCGACGGCGTCGTCCTTGAGATAGGCTTCGAGGCTCGCGCGTCGCAGCGACACGCGCTCCAGCCGGTCCTCGTAGAGCCGCCGCCTTTCCTGCCGCTCGGCCAATTCCTCGCGCAAGGCCGCAAGTTCGGTGCGCGCGGCCGCGAGAGGCGAGTGCTTGGCGTCCTTCAGCGTCGTCGCGGTATAGAAGCGCTCCTGCATGGCGCGCGCGGCATCGATGAGCGCCCGGCCGTTCTCGCCGCCGATGATCGCACCGACCTCGCCCTCCAGCGCCGCGGCAACCGCGTTGCGGCCCGCGCCGAGGTCGATGCCGCCCGGCGCACGCCCCTGCTCCACCCAAAGAAGCCCGAAGGCGCCCTGATGGGCTTCGATCTTCGACTCGCCCTTGGACGGGTGGGCGAAACCGAAGAGCTCGGCGAGCTTCTCCTCCGCCGCGTCGTTCTCCAACCGGCCGCCGGTCCATTCGAGAAGCGCCGACTGCTTCTGGATGAAGGCCTTGGACAGGCGATAAGCCGTGCCCCCCGTTTCGAATTCGATGCTGATTTCGGGCCGAGCGATACGGCCATAAGGCGATAGAGCCTTGACCGCCTCGCTGGTGCCGCGGTGCTTCTGGAAGAGCGCGGCGCGCAGGGCCGTCAACAGGGTCGACTTGCCGGCCTCGTTGTCGCCGACGACGACGTTGAGCCCGGGCGCGAAGAGCGGCACCTCGCGCTCGGCGACGCCGGCGAAGTCGCGCATGCGCAGGGACTTCAGATACATGCCGCCTCAGTCCCCCGCCTTGGCGCGGCGATGCTCGACATAGAGCATGCGCAGCGCCAGCGCCGCCGTGTCACGCTCGGGATCGGCCGGGTCGAGCGCCCGGGCGCGCAGGCGGTCGACGGCGGTGCGCACGAAGCCGCCCACCTCGATCGCGTCGAGGTCCTCGGCGTCGGGCTCGTCCTGGAGGTCGCCGTCCTCGACGCGCAGGTCGAAGAGCCGCGCCTCCCAGGCGGCGAGGATGCCGTCGAGCCGCGCCCGCTCGCGCAGCGGCAAGGCGCCCGTCAGGACGAGCTGCACGATGGCGCGGTTCGGCTCGGCGACCGCGGCGAGCGCCGCGTCGACCTCGCCGGCATCCCCGAACAGCTCGGCGCGCACGATCCGCCAGTCGAAGCGCGCGACCGGCACGCGCTCGATGCGGGGCGCGAGGCCCGGCGCCTCGATCTCGACGAGCGCGACGTGGCCGGGCGCGTTGGCGGGATAGCGGTCGGGCTCGGGCGTGCCGGAATAAACGGTGCGCGGCGCGATCTCGACGAAGCCGTGCCAATCGCCGAGCGCGAGGTAATCGAGCCTCGCCCGCTCCGCCCTGTCGTCCGCGATCGGGTTGTTGCCGTCGGCCGCGGCCGGCAGCCGGTTGGCGACGGCGCCGTGGGCGAGGCCGACGCGCACGGCGCCGGCCGGCGTCTCGGCGGCGTCGAACCAGGCGGTGAGGTCGGCGGCCTCGAAGCGGCGCTTGAGCGGGGCCGGCAGGATCGCCGCGCGCCCGCCGCCGAGAAGGATCGGCTCCGCCCGATCGGCGACGCGCACGCGCTCGCCGGCCCCGAGCCGGGCGAGGCGCGACCAGACCGAGACGCTCGCCAGCGCGTCGTGATTGCCCGGCAGCATGATCCAGGGACCGGAGAAGCCCGCCATGGCGTCGAGCGTGCGGCGCACGTCACGGTCGGCCACCGTGTTGTCGTCGAAGGCATCGCCCGCCACCAGCACGGCCTCGCATCGGCGCGACTCGGCCAGCGCCGCGATCCGCGCCACGGTCTCGATGCGGGCCTCGCGCATCACGCCCCGCTTCTCGGCCTCGAAGCCGCCGAAGGGCTTTCCGATCTGCCAGTCCGCCGTGTGAAGAAACCGGAATGCCATCGCCGAGCCCGAAGCCGCCGGACGGATTTCCGGCGCGCGGCTCGACTGCTGCAGCCAAGCTCTCGGAATTGCAAGGCTTGCGCGGGGCCCGGATGGGCTGGATCAACCGCTTTCGCGCGAGCCCGCTTGACCCCTCGTCGTCATCCGACGCAGGGTCCGCGCCCATCGGAAACCCGCGACATCGAGGGCTCATGGCGGACGGGATCGACATCGGGGAACGGCTCGCGACGGCGCCGGAACTCTTCACGCCGCTCGCCCGGTCGCTGCCGGCCACCGTCCCCTTCGTCGGGCCGGAAGCGCTGGAACGCCGGATGGGCATCAGGTTCCGGGCACGGCTCGGCGCGAACGAGAGCGTCTTCGGCCCCTCGCCCCGCGCCGCCGAGGCGATGGCGCGCGCGGCCGCGGGATCCTGGGCCTATGGCGATCCGGAACTCTCCGAACTGCGCGAGGCGCTGGCGCACAAGCACGGGCTGACGCGCGCCCACATCTCGGTCGGCGAGGGCATCGACGGGCTCCTCGGTCATCTCGTGCGGCTTACCTGCGAGCCGGGCGATCGCGTCGTCACCTCGCTCGGCGCCTATCCGACCTTCAACTACCATGTCGCCGGACACGGCGCGCGGCTCGACCTCGTGCCCTACCGGAACGACCACGAGGACGTGGAGGCGCTGATCGAGCGGGCGCGGACGCTGCGCCCGAAGCTCCTCTACTTCGCCAATCCCGACAACCCGACCGGTTCCTGGGCGGAGGCAAGCACGGTGCGGCGGTTGATCGACGAAACGCCTGCCGAGACGATCCTCGTCCTCGACGAGGCCTATGGCGACTTCGCGCCGGAGGGCACGCTGCCGCCGAGCGACCTCCTGCGCCCGAACCTCCTGCGCTTCCGCACCTTCTCCAAGGCCTACGGCATGGCGGGCGTGCGGATCGGCTACGTCTTCGGGGACCCAGCCTCGGCGGTGCAGTTCGATAAGGTGCGCAACCATTTCGGCGTGTCGCGCATCGCGCAGGCCGGCGCCCTCGCGGCGCTCGGCGACGACCGGTTCCTGCGGGACACGATCGAACGGGTCGCGCGGGCGCGCGACCGGATCGGCGCGATCGCGCGGGCGAACGGGCTGGCGCCCCTGCCCTCGGCAACGAACTTCGTCGCGATCGACGCCGGGCGCGACGGCACTTATGCGCGGGCGCTGCTCGATGCCGTTCTGCGGCGCGGCGTGTTCATCCGCATGCCGGGCGTGGCGCCGCTCGACCGGCTGATCCGCGTGACGGTCGGCCGGGACGAGGATCTCGACCTCTTCGCCGAGGCGCTGGCCGGGGCGCTCGACGAGGTCGGCGGACCCGACGAACGGCTCAGTGGATCGTGATAGGGGCCTGACGGGCGACGACGGCGCGCGCGGCGCGCAACGCCCGGGCGAGGTCGGACTTCGTCATCTGCTCGGCGATGTCCTGCCGATGGGCCGCGGCGCGCTCGTCGCCGGCATGGGCGGCGAGGTTGAAGTACATGTGGGCCGAAACGAGGTCGGCCGAGCCGCCGAGGCCGGCCGCCAGCTGCAGCCCGAGATCGAACAGCGTCGCGCCGTCGAGGAAGGCGATGCCGTCGGCGGCGGGCTGGCGGGCGGTGTTGAGGTCGATGAAGGCCATGGAAGTCGCATCCCTTATCTGAGCGTTGCTGTTGTTCTTCTTGTTGAACACAGAATGCCTCGCGGCTCTGAAAGTCCGCTTAAATCTCTAGCTTAATTTGAATTGAATAACGCCTTTACAGTTCAGTGACCCTGCGGCGCCGTCCGGCGGCAAGATATTGATTTCGCTGGATCGGCGTGCCGACGTCTTCCTTTGTTAAGCCTTCGGCTTGCGGAAGCGGAAACCATCCCAGGGTTCGATCCCGAGCCCTGTCGGCCCGCCGCAGGGGTCGGCGGATGACGAGGCATCCGAGGTCGCGTGCCCGGCTTGCAAGCGTTCCTCGCTGACTTTACGCTTACGTCAAGGGAATGCGGACCGGCAGGGCCGCCCCTTGTCAGCCCGGGAGGACAGTCACCATCATGAAACGCATCGCCATCGCGGCGGGCCTCGTGCTCGCCGGCCTCGTCGCGGCGCAGGCCGCGGAACCCGTCGTCGGCAGTTGGCGGACCGCCAGCGGCGAAACGGCCCGCATCGCCCCCTGCGGCGGCGCCTACTGCATCACGCTCGCGACGGGCAAGTTCAAGGGCAAGCAGATCGGCCGCATGAGCGGCTCGGGCGGTTCCTACGAGGGCGAGATCACCGATCCCGCCGCCGACAAGACCTATGCCGGCAGCGCTGAGGTGAGCGGCGCCTCGATGAAGCTCACCGGCTGCGCGCTGCGGATCTTCTGCAAGACGCAGACCTGGGCCAAGCAGTAGACGCCTGCGGCGCGGCGTCCACTCACAAGGTGCGCCGCGCCGATGCCGGCATGAGAGGTGCCGCGGCCGTCTGAACTGTGGGTGGACGATGCCGCGCTTCGAGCCGGCCAGCAGCCCGAGAAGGCGTGGAGACGAGCGCCGGCCGCGCGCGAGGCCAAGCCGATCCGCGCTCGCAATAGGGTCCATGGACCCGGCGGCAAGAGTGTCCGACCAGCAGGGTCGTCGACGCCGATGTTCACGGCATGATCTCGCCAAGGAACGATCAGTTCATCCGATGCGATGCTGATCATCCAGCCCCTGGAAGTCAAAGGGTAGAACAATTCCAGGCGGTGCAATTCATTGCCCGTCGAGCGCGCTGATCATGCGGGGTTGCATCGTCTGCTTGAATGGGCGACAAGTACCACTTCGGAGCCGTTGCGCCAACGCCCGCAAGGTCGGCATGCCCCCTGCAAGGGGGTGCCCCATGCGGGCCTGGCGACAGCGTGCATGGGGATGCTTGACCTGAGCATGACGTGGCAGCAAGGGGATCTGACGCCATGATCTTGAGGATGGCCATGCTGACGGCGCTGATCGCGCTGTTCGGATTATCCTTCAGTTTCGTGACCAACGGGGGAACTAAGCGAGCAGGCAGCGTCTTCGCCTCGGAAACCGGCGAAAGCTGCTCCTACGAACAGGGGGTCGTTTGCCCCGTTCAAGTCGACCGTAAGGTCTACTGAGACGGACCTGCGGTCCGGTCGACCATAAAAGTTCATAGACCTCGCCTTCCCTGCGGCCCGCGCGGCGGCTAAGAAGAGGCGATGACAATTCCGATGCATCACGGCTCCAGCGCCAGGATAGAAACGCCTGAGCCGGCGCCAGCCCGCCCCTTCCACGACGCGGGCGAGGCCGTGGCCGAGCTGACGCGGCTCTACGAGCGCTCGACGGCCTTTCTGTGCTCGAGCTTCGATGACGTCCTGAAGAACGGGCGCACCGACCGGCGCTACCGCGCCTTCTATCCCGAAGTCTCGCTCGTCACCTCGACCCATGCGCGCGTCGATTCCCGTCTCGCCTTCGGTCACGTGCCCGGCCCCGGCCGCTACGCCGCGACGCTGACCCGGCCCGACCTCTTCGATCACTACCTGACCGAGCAGATCCAGCTTCTCGTGCGCAATCACGGGGCTCCGGTCTATATCGGCGACTCGACGACCCCGATCCCGCTGCACTTCGCCTTTCCCGAGGGATCCTACGTCGACGGCGTGCTGGCCGAGAAGCTCGACCGTCCCTTGCGCGACATCTTCGACGTGCCGGATCTCGAAGCGACCGACGACCGCATCGTCAACGGCAATTACGAGCCCAAGCCCGGCGAGCCGCGGCCGCTCGCCCCCTTCACCGCCCAGCGCATCGATTATTCGCTGCACCGCCTGTCGCACTACTCCGCGACGAGCCCGACGCACTTCCAGAACTTCGTCCTCTTCACGAACTACCAGTTCTACGTCGACGAATTCTGCATGCTGGCGCGCGAGCTCATGGCGCGCGGCGGCGAAGGCTACGACGCCTTCGTGGAGCCGGGCAACCTCGTGACGCGGCCGAACACGCGCGAGCCGGAAAGCGGCGCCGCGCCGCTGCGCCTGCCGCAGATGCCCGCCTACCATCTCAAGCGCTGGGACGGGAACGGCATCACGATGATCAACATCGGCGTCGGCCCGTCCAACGCCAAGACCATCACCGACCACGTCGCGGTCCTGCGCCCGCATGCCTGGCTGATGCTCGGCCACTGCGCCGGCCTTCGCAACACGCAGGAGCTCGGCGATTACGTCCTCGCCCACGCCTATGTGCGCGAGGACCACGTGCTCGACGCCGACCTGCCGGTCTGGGTGCCGATCCCGCCGCTCGCCGAAGTCCAGGTCGCGCTGGAGAAGGCGGTGGAGGAGGTGACGGGCCTCTCCGGCTACGAGCTGAAGAAGATCATGCGCACCGGCACGGTCGCGACGATCGACAACCGGAACTGGGAGCTGCGCGACCAGACCGAGCCGGTCGAGCGCTTGTCGAAGTCGCGCGCCATCGCCCTCGACATGGAATCGGCGACGATCGCGGCCAACGGCTTCCGCTTCCGCGTGCCTTACGGCACCCTGCTCTGCGTCTCCGACAAGCCGCTGCACGGCGAGCTGAAGCTGCCGGGCATGGCGACCGAGTTCTACAAGAAGCAGGTCTCGCAGCACCTGAAGATCGGCCTCAAGGCCATGCAGTCCCTCGCCGAGATGGCGCCCGAGCGGCTGCATTCGCGCAAGCTGCGCTCCTTCTTCGAAGCCGCCTTCCAGTAGGACGACCAGGTGTCGGGGCGACGGCGCGGCGGCTGGCCGCTGACGGCGCTGCGCGCCATCGCGAGCGGCTCCGCGCTGGCGGCGCTGCTCGGCCTGCTTGGCGGCGTTCATCCGGCCTTCGACAGCCTCGGCCACTTCCGCGCACACCTCGCGGTGCTCGCGATCGTCTTCGGAGCCGCGGCCTTCCTCGTTTGGACAATCGCCGGCTGGCGGGGCTTGGCCGGCGCGCGCGAAGCGGATGGTCTCGGCGCAGCCTTCGTTGGCGTCCTCCTGCTCTGGCCGATCCTCCCCTTCCTGACCCCGCTGCCGCCCGCGGCACCGCCCTTGGCGGGCGAGCGGCGCTACACGCTGCTGCAGATGAACCTGCGCTTCAACGCCAAGCCGCGGGAAGCGCTCGACCGCATCCTCCAAGCGCGGCCGGACGTCGTGACGGTCCAGGAGGTCACGGGTCCCTGGCGCCGGCACCTGCAGGGGCTGGCCGCCAGCTACCCGCATCAGTTCTACTGCCGCGCCGGATCGTCGGTCGGGAACACGGCGATCCTGTCGCGCCGGCCCTTCGCCGAACCGGCGATACCCTGCCGACCGGCCCAGGGCTTCTCGGCTCAGCCGGTCGACTTCGACGGCCGCGTCGTCACGATCGTCTCGCAGCACCTCAACTGGCCCTGGCCGCACGGGCAATGGCGCCAGATCGAGGCCCTTCGCTGGCCGCTGAACGATCTGCCCTGGCCGGTGATCGTCGGCGGCGACTTCAACGCCGCACCCTGGAGCGCGGCGGTCGGCACCTATGCCGAGGCCGGCGGGCTGGAGATCGCGGGAGGCATCGGCCCGACCTGGCTGGACCGGCGCCTGGGGCAGAGCCTGACCAGATGGATCGGCCTGCCGATCGACAACATCCTTCATTCGCCGGAGATCGACGTGCTGGCGGTGGAGCGCCTCGCCCCCACCGCCTCCGACCACCTGCCCGTGCTCGTCACCTTCTCGGTGGCGGCGCCGCGATGAAGCTGCCTCACATCACCTGATAGACCGGCCCCTCGCCTCCCTGCGGGGGCGTCCAGTCGATGTTCTGGTTGGGATCCTTGATGTCGCAGGTCTTGCAGTGGACGCAGTTCTGCCCGTTGATGACGTACGTCTCCTTGCCGTCGTCCCCGACCACCCACTCGTAGACGCCGGCCGGGCAGTAGCGCTCGGACGGACCGCCATAGATCTTGAACTCCGAGGAATGCTGAAGCGCCGGATCCTTCACCCGCAGGTGGACCGGCTGGTCCTCCTCGTGGTTGGTGTTCGAGAGGTAGACCGAGGAGACCTTGTCGAAGGTCAGCACGCCGTCGGGCTTGGGGTACTCGATCGGCTTCTGGGTGGCCGCCGGCTCCAGGCAGGCATAGTCCGGCTTGCCGTGGGGGCGCGTGCCGAAGAAGGACACGCCGAAGAGCTGCTGGGTCCACATGTCGAGGCCGCCGAGGCCGATGCCGAGGAGCCCGAGCTTCGACCAGAGCGGCTTGACGTTGCGAACGGGCTTCAGGTCCCGCCCGATCGGCGAGGCGCGCCACTCCGCCTCATAGGCTTCCAGCGTGTCGTGGCTCCGGCCGGCCTTCAGCGCGTCCACCGCCTTCTCGGCGGCGAGCATGCCCGACCACATGGCGTTGTGCGCTCCCTTGATGCGCGGCACGTTGACGAAGCCGGCCGAACAGCCGATCAGCGCGCCGCCGGGGAAGACGAGGCGCGGCACCGACTGGAAGCCGCCTTCCGTGATGGCGCGCGCGCCGTAGGCGATGCGCTTGCCCCCTTCGAGGAGGCTCGCCACGTCCGGATGCGTCTTGAAGCGCTGGAACTCGCCGTAGGGCGACAGGTGCGGGTTCTTGTAGTTGAGGTGGACGACGAAGCCGACAAAGACCTGGTTGCCGCCCAGATGGTAGATGAAGGAGCCGCCACCGGTGCCGCTCTTCAGCGGCCAGCCGAAGGAGTGCTGAACGAGGCCGGGCTGGGCCCGGCCGGGTGGCAGCTCCCACAGCTCCTTCATGCCGAGGCCGAACTTGCCCGGCTCGCGGCCCTCCGACAGGCCATAGTCGCGGATCAGCTCCTTGGCGAGCGAGCCGCGCACGCCCTCGCCGATGAGGACGTACTTGCCCATGAGCGCCATGCCGCGCTGGTAGGCCGGCCCCTGCTCGCCTTCCCGGGTGATCCCCATGTCGCCGGTGGCGACGCCGACGATGCGGTTGGCGTCGTCGCGGATGAGGTGGGCGGCGGAGAAACCGGGATAGATCTCGACGCCGAGGGCTTCCGCCTTCTCGGCGAGGTACTTGCAGACGAGGCCGAGCGAGACGATGAAGTTGCCGTGATTGCTCATGAGCTTGGGCATGAGCGCGTTGGGCAGGCGCACCGAGCCGGAGGCGCCGAGGAGATAGAAGCGGTCGTCCGTGACCGGCTGCTTGATCGGCGTGTCCTCGCTCCGCCACTCCGGCAGGAGGGCGTCGAGGGCGCTGGGATCGAGGACGTTGCCGGACAGGATGTGGGCGCCGACCTCCGAGCCCTTCTCCAGGACGACGACGGAGAGCTCGGGGTCGAGCTGCTTCAGCCGGATCGCGGCGGCAAGGCCCGCCGGCCCCGCGCCGACGATGACGACGTCGAACTCCATGCTCTCGCGTTCGGGTAGGTCGGCGGTGTCGAGGCTCATGAGAAATCCTGGGCGATCGGCGAAGCTGTCTGGAACCGTCCTAAACGGTAGCGCAGCCTCGATCAAAGGTCGCTTCGACGCGGCTTCGCGTGCGAAGGCGAATGTCGCGCCTGGACACGATGCGCTATGACGGAGCCATGAGCGAGCGGAACGCAAACGAGGCTGTGGCACTGGAGGGGGTGGCGAACCTCCTCGAATGGTATCTCGACTCCGGCGTCGACGCCTTCGTGTCCGAAGCGCCGCGCGACCGTTTCGCCGAAACGCGCGCCGAGGAGGAGCGGCGGGCCGGCGCTGCGGGCGTGCGCCCGCCGCCACCGCCCGCATCGGGTCCAGCCGCCCCGCGCGTTTCGAGAGAGCCCGGCGGCCCCCTCGGCCGCGAGCCTGCTCCGCCCGGCGCCTTCGCGCCGTTCGCGGAAGCGCCCGATGCGCCACCGGCCGAAATCGTTCGCCGTCCCGCCCTGCTCGAGGGCGAGGCCGTGTCGGAAGCGCGCGCCCGCGCGGCGGAAGCCGGCAGCCTGGACGAGTTGGAAGCGGCGCTGCGGCGCTTCGAGGGATCGAGCCTGCGCCTGTCGGCACGGTCCTGCGTCTTCGGCGACGGCGCGGCCGACGCCGATCTCATGCTGATCGGCGAGGCGCCGGGCCGAGACGAGGACATGGCCGGCCGCCCCTTCGTCGGGCGCTCGGGGCAGCTCCTCAACCGCATGCTGAAATCCATCGGCGTCGAGCGCGACGCCGTGCGCGTGACGAACACCGTGCCCTGGCGCCCGCCGGGCAACCGAACCCCGACGCCGGCCGAGACGGAGATCTTCCTGCCCTTTCTCCACCGCCACGTCGAGCTGGTGGCGCCGAGGGTCGTGGTCTGCCTCGGCAATGCCGCGGCGAAAAGCGTGTTCTCCACCGAAGAGGGCATCCTGCGCCTGCGCGGGCGCTGGCTGGAACTGAGCGTCGGGGAGCGCACCATGCCGGCCATGGCCATGCTGCACCCGGCCTATCTCCTGCGCCAGCCCGCGCAGAAGAAGCTCGCCTGGCGCGACCTCCTCGCGCTGAAGGGCCGGCTCGACACGCTCGGCTGACACGCCGGCCGCGGGCGCCGTCACGATATCGACAACGTCGCCGTGCTCAAGGCAGCCTACGGCAATCCAGACAACCAGGGACCGTATGATCCGCAACCTTTCGGCGCTCGCGCCGGCTCTCGCGTTCTGGCTCCTCGCAGCCCTGCCCTCCTTCGCGCAGACCCCGTCCTCCCCCACCACGGCCCCCCCGCCGGCCGCTTCGGTCCCCGCGACGACGGCCGCGGATCTCCAGGCCGTGCGCGATCTGATCGGGCTTCTGCAGGACGACACGCGGCGCGCCGGGCTCGTCGAGGAGCTCCGCTCGCTGGAAGCGGCGATGGCCAGGGGTGGCGCGGATCCCTCGGCTGCGGCTCCCGCTGCGGGCGCGGGCGCGGGCGACGCGCCAGCGGAAGCCTCGGGCGATGCGCCGGCGGCGGCGGGAGACGCCCAGTCGGCCGAGACCGCGGCTCCGACTGATGGCGAAGCGGGTGCCGAGACCCCGGCCGAGGCGGTTCTGTCGGAAGACGGGCTGATCAGCGTCCTGTCGTCGAGCCTCGCCGACACGGGCCGCGACCTGCGCGATGCCGTGGTCGAGGGCGATGTCGAGAAGCGGCTCGTGGATGCAGTCGGCGAGATCGGCGACCGGGCCGGCCGCAGCTTCGGCGGGCAGGCGACGCTCAACTTCCTCGGCTGGGCGCTGCCCGGCATCGCGATCGTCACCGGCCTTCTCGTCCTTCTCTTCAAGAACGGCTGGCTGCGCGAGCGGCGGCGGTTGCGCGAGCCGCCGAAGAAGACCGGCCTCGGCATCGCCGCGGCGGTCGGCCGCAAGGCGCTCTTCGGCTTCCTGCCGGTGATCCTGGCGATCGGTCTCGCGTCGAGCTGGGCCGGTCTCTTCGCGCCGACCTTCCGTGAGGGCCAGCTTTTCCTGGCGCTGTTCTCGCCCCTCTTTGCCGCGCTGATCGTTCGGCAGGTCGGCACCTACCTTCTCCTCAGCCTCGGCCCGTCCCGCGGCTGGCGGCTGATCAGCTATGCCGAGAAGCGGCTTCTGCCCTGGCTCGCCTCGCTGGCGGCGGTCGCCGCGCTGTCGAGCATGCTTCGCGAGTTTCCGGTTCGCGCCGCCATCGGCTTCAACGTCACCGCGGTCGCCGCCTTTCTGGTCGACGTAGCGCTGGCGGGCTTCACCTGCGCCTTCGTCCTGCGCCACCGGCTGACGGTGCGCAGCCTTCTCGTCCACCGGCGCACCCGCCGGCAGAAATACGCCGAGGACGGGTCCAAGGGCTCGGGCATCCTCGACTCGACGCTGCGCTTCTTCGGCGACTACTGGCACGTCCTGGCGCTCGCCTTCATCCTCGCCAACCTCGCCGCGCGCCTGCTCGGCCTCGGCGGCAACGACTTCATCCTGCAGAGCACGACGGCGCTGGCCTGGGTCGTGGCAGGCGTGGCGACGCTGGCGCTCGTCAACGCGCTCTTCCGGCGCGCTGCGCTCAACCAGAAGAAGCGCCCGTCGCTGCGCCGCGCCCTGATCGGCCGCTACCTCGACATCCTGCACGTCGTCCTGCAGATCACCGTCGCGGTCTACGTCGCGCTCCAGGCGATCGACGTCTGGGGTTTCGACCTGTCGGCCTGGCTCGCCTCGGAGAACGGCCAGCGGATCGTCCGGCCGGCGACCTCGCTCGTCCTCATCCCCGCCGTGATCTACGCGATCTGGGTGACCATCGACACGATCATCGAGCACGCCATCAGCCCGACGGACAGCCGCGGGCGCGTGCGGGCCCATTCGGGCCGGGTGCGCACGCTCCTGCCGCTGATCCGCAACCTCGTCTTCGTGGTGCTCTCGGTGATCGCTGTGATCGCGATCCTCGCCAATATCGGCGTCGACGTGACCCCGCTGCTCGCCGGTGCCGGTGTCGTCGGCCTCGCCTTCTCCTTCGGCGCGCAGCAGCTCGTCCAGGACGTCATCACGGGCTTCTTCATCATCTTCGAGGACACCATCGCCATCGGCGACACGGTGACCGCTGGCGACAAGAGCGGCGTCGTCGAGGGCATGACGATCCGCACGCTTCGTCTGCGCGACGGCAACGGCGCCCTGCACTCGATCCCCTTCAGCCAGATCAAGGCGCTGCAGAACTCCTCGCGCGGCTACGGCGTCTTCGGCATCACCGTCGCGATCGCCTACGGCGCCGACGCCGACAAGACGATGGACATCATGCGCGAGGTCGGCGCGGAGCTGCAGAGCGATCCGCGCTTCGGCCGCGAGATGCTGGCGCCCATCGAGATCTGGGGCGTCGACGGCTTCTCGGCCGACGGCGTGACGATCAAGGGCGCGCTACGCTGCCTGCCGCTGCAGCAATGGGGGGTCGGGCGCGAGTTCAACCGGCGCCTGAAGAAGCGCCTGGACGCGGCCGGCATCGAGTTCCAGAACGCCGAGCAGCGCCTCCGAATCGACGGCGCCGCCCAGCGCCTGGGGCCACCCGCCAACAATCCGGGACCCGTGGCGGCGGCGCAGCCGGCGGAGTAACGGCGCGTCATCAAAATTGTCCCGTCCGGTCGCAATTCGGCCGGACGGCGACGGCATGGCGGCGGTATGGACCGAGGCAGACGGGCAGAGGCGCGATGGGAGGTCGCGGAGCTGCCGCCCCCTTGCTCTTCGCCTCGAAGGATTGTCGGTCATGCCGATGTCGCGGACGCTCCTGCCGATCTTCGCGCTGCTGCTTTCGACCTATTTCCTCATGGCCGGGGCGGGTCTGCAGGGCATCCTCCTTCCCGTGCGCGGCTCCATCGAGGGCTGGTCGCCCTATCAGATCGGCTGGATGGGCACGGGCTACGCCGTCGCCTTCACGGTGGGCTGCCTCGTCGTGCCGCGCATGGTGCGGCAGGCGGGCCACGTGCGCACCTTCGCGAGCCTGGCGGCGCTCCTGGCGATCGGCATCTTGCTCGCGGGCATCATCGTGCACCCGCTCGCCTGGATCCTGTTCCGCGCCCTGTCCGGCTTCTGCCTCGCGGGCTGCTACACGATCGTCGAGAGCTGGCTGAACGAGCGCGTCACCAACGAATCGCGCGGGCTCGTCTTCTCCGTCTACATGGTGGTGACCATGGCAGGCATGATGGCGGGTCAGTACGTCATGCCGCTCGCCCGGCCGGAGGTCGAGCTGCCCTTCATGCTCTGCGCGATCCTGTTCGCGCTCGCGGTGATCCCGACGGCGCTCTCGCGCGCCCAGACCCCGGCGCCGATCGCGACCGTGAAGCTCGACATCGGCATGCTCCGGCGCAACTCGCCGGTGGCGGTGGCGGGCGTCGTCCTGTCGGGCGTGCTGTCGGGCGCCTGGGGCAACATGGCGCCGGTGCTCGGCCGCGAGGTGGGGCTCACGACGACGCAGATCGCCACCCTCCTCGTCGTCACCATGGCCGGCGGCATCGTCTTCCAGATCCCGCTCGGGCGCATGTCGGACCGCATGGACCGCCGCTACGTGCTCACCGCCGCCGGCCTTCTAGGCCTCGCCGGCGCCATCGCCGGCACCATGGCGGAAGGGCGCGGCGCGCTCTTTCTCTTCGGCGTCGCCTTCGTTCTGGGCGGGATCATCTATCCCATCTATTCGATCGCCGTCGCCCACGCCAACGACCACGCCCGCTCACAGGATTTCGTGAAGGTCGCCGGCGGCCTCCTGATCCTTTACGGCTTCGGCACCATGGGCGGGCCGCTGCTGGCCGCCGAACTGATGGAGCGCGGCGGTCCGGCCGGCCTCTTCCAGCTCATGGGCGTGGCGAGCGGGGTTCTGGCACTCTACGCCTTTTATCGGACCTTCCGCCGGCAGGCCCCGCCGGCGGAAGCCCGCGCCGACTTCAAGGTCGCGCCGCTCGCCAAGGAGCAGACGCCGACCTCCGCGACGCTCGATCCGCGCGCGGCCGACGCGCTGGCGGAGAACGAGGCGGCCGCGGCGAGCGAAGCGGAAGCGGTGCGGCAGCTCGCCTGAGACGGCGGAGCGCCCGGAAAAACCCAGGCCACTCGCCTGCTTGCGGAGACGGGTGGCGCCGCGCCCTGGCCGATGCTGCGTCACGCTCCTCGAGAGGATCGGCCGCCACTCGTCAGGCGCCCTCGTTCGCGCCCCCGACGCGTGTCACGCGGTCAGGGCCGGCAGATCGTCGTGTTGTCGGGATTGCGCAGCAACTCCCGGTAGACGCGCCCGTCGGGACCGATGCCCTGGTAGATCGCGCAGTTCCGGGCGTCGTATTCGATCCGCGCGTCGCGATATCGCAGATGGGCATCGACGGCCTGGAACGCCGTGACCTCGGCGCTGGCCAGCATGTCGTTCCCGTAAGACTGCGAGGCTCCTCCGGCCGGGAGCATGTCGTTGCCGTAGGGCCGCTCGATGCGGGTCTGTGTGCAGGCCGACAGCGCGATGCCGACGACCAGGATGCATATCGCTCGCAAGAGTTGTCTCCGTTGTCCGTTTCGGCGACGTATCTGGGCGGCCCGCTCCGGAAGTGAAGCCGGGAAACGATCTGCCACGGCTCGCGGCGAAGCAGGCTGCGCAGCGGCGAAGGATGGCGGCGTCCGTCGCGGCCTCGCCGTTCAGAGCGGGAGCCTCCTTTGCGGCGTGGCTCGCCGAGACTGGATCCCACCGGTCGCTTCAGAACGAAGCGGGCGGCCCTTTCGGACCGCCCGCTTCTTACCCTGAAATCGTCGATCCTGGCCTCAGGCCTCGCCGATGCGACCGCCACCCTGGCGGGTGATGGCGATCACCGAGGGGCGGGTCGGCAAGGCGTCGTCGAAGTCCGGCCAGCGCGTGGAGAGGTCCTCGTAGTAGGACAGGCGGCCGAAGCCCTCCCAGTCGTCGCCGCCGTCGCCGGGGTGCTGGACCGCGACGAAGGCGGTGGCCATGTCGTCGAGGATCAGGGGACCGCACATCTCGGCGCCGACCGGCACGCGGAAGAAGAGCTTGGATGTGCCGCGCGCCTCGCCGTCCGTGTCCACCGCCCAGAGGCCGTCGGTGCGACCCGTGCCAGAGGGCGAGTTGCCGTCGGTGGAGACCCAGAGGCGGCCTTCGGCGTCGACGGCGCAGTTGTCGGGCATGCCGAACCAGCCGTTCTTCGTCGTTTCCGTCGAGAAGGTCGCGCCGACCTCGGCCACCGAGGGGTCGCCGCACTTCAGCAGCACTTCCCACTTGCCCGTCGTGGCGGTGAAGTCGCCGTCGTTCTCGGCGATCTCGATGATGTGGCCGAAGGCGTTCTTGGCGCGCGGGTTGGCCGCGTCGACCTGCTCGTCCTTGCGGCGTGTATTGTTGGTCAGCATGACGTAGACGCGGCCGTTGCTGCCGTTCGGCTCGATGTCCTCCGGGCGGTCCATCGGCGTCGCCTCGAGGAGATCGCCGGCGCGGCGCGTCTCGATGAGGACGTCGGCCTGCGAGTTGAAGCCGTTGGCGGCGGTCAGCGGGCCCTCGCCGTGGACGAGCGGCAGCCAATCGACCGTGCCGTCCTCCTCGAACTTCGCGACGTAGAGCGTGCCCTCGTCGAGGAGGTCCATGTTGGCGGCGCGGTCGTTCGGGTTGTAGGTCTTGGCTGTCACGAACTTATAGACGTAGTCGAAGCGCTCGTCGTCGCCGAGATAGAAGACGACGCGGCCGTCCTTCGCGACGATCGATTCGGCGCCCTCGTGCTTGAAGCGGCCGAGCGCGGTGCGCTTCTTCGGAACCGAGTTCGGGTCCATCACGTCGACTTCGACGATCCAGCCGAAGCGGTTGGCCTCGTTCGGCTCCTTGGCGACGTCGAACCGGTCGTGGAAGTTGCCCCAGGCATAGGTGCCCTCGGGGATGCCGAGCCGCTTGTAGTTGGCGGCTTCCGGATGATCGGCGGGCAGCTCGCCCATGAAGTAGCCGTGGATGTTCTCCTCGGCCATGATGTAGGTGCCCCAGGGCGTGACGCCGCCGGCGCAGTTGTTGATCGTGCCGAAGACCTTGGTGCCGCTGGGGTCGGCGTTCGTCTTCAGGCGGTCGTGACCGGCGGCCGGGCCGCGCAGTTCCATCTCGGTGCCGGCGGTGATGCGGCGGTTGAGCTTGCCGTCGGTGACGACCTGCCACTTGCCGGCCTCGTCCTTGCGGATCTCGACCACCGTGCCGCCATGCGCGGCCATCTCGATGTCGACGCGCTTCTGGTCGGCCGGAGCGATCTGCAGCTCCTTGACCATCTTGGTCGCGTCGTCCTCGTCCGGCTTCTCGACCACCTGGACGATCCCCGGGAACATCAGGTGCTCGTTGGTATACTCGTGGTTTATATTACTTCAAAATGTGTCCGCCAGCTTACGCCCCCCTCTGAAACCGAAGCTTAGCAGGGGTGCCAGCGCCTTCGCCGTTCGCGTTTTCAGGCCATGATGTCCGCGGACACTTTTTTCGGACTGTCGAAGCGGACATGCACCGATACGGGGAAATCGGCACCGAAGCATCAACCTCAAGGTTTGAGATCGAGGGGTAGTAGAACTCAAATTCCACTATATACAACGGTGCAGCCGACGCTGGCATTTAGGTGACATAGGACGGTAGCAGCGCGGGGCCGCATCACTTCTGGACCATGTGCAGCCTTCTTGCCTTTTCGCAGTTACGACCTGCCTTGCCTCCGCGGCCGTCGCGCAGGTCACGACGATCTACCCGCTCGACCGCACCACGCTACTTGTCGGCTCGCCCTTCGTGATCTTCATTGGCGCCGGGCCTGGATCGTCGATCGGCCACGCGACCGGCGGGCAGGTCGACCTCTTCGCCGGGATCGGCTTCGTCGTTGTTTTCGCGGGCGCCTCCACCATCATGGGCATCGAGCTCTTCGGCTCCGGCAAGGCCGTCTACATCGCGACCGGCTGCTTCCTCGCCAACGTCTTCAGCGGCCAGTCCGGCATCTGCCTGTCTCAGCGTGTCGGCGTGCCCAAGATCGACCACGGATTGGTGCCCCTCGCAAGCGCGTCCCGCGTGGGCGGCCCGCAGTCAATTCAGTTCGGCAAGAGCGGCGACCGGCCGGCTTGCCCTCTCCGGGATGCCCGGCTGCGGCGTCGAAGGTTTTGGCGGATCATCGGGAGACCCTGCATTGTCCCCAGCGATCGAAACACACGGAGAGACCCATGAGGAACCTCGTCTTCGCCGCGGCCGCGTTCACGGCCATCGGCACCTTCCCGGCGGCTGCGGCCGGATGCGGCATGATGGAACAGGCGTCGGCAACGGGGACGGCGCAGGCCACGTCCGCCGCCGACGGCATGATGTGCGGCGGCGCGTCCAAGGCGGCGGCGTCCCAGTCCATGCCCGGGCAGACGACGCCGGGGCAGTCGGCGGATGCGGCGGGCGGGTGCCCCTGCTGCGCGAAGATGGCGTCGATGAAGATGCCCGAACCGAAAGACGGCGCGATGCCCGGCATGGAGATGCCCGCAAGTCCGCCGGCGTCCGGCCAGTAAGCCGCCCGGGCGCCGCGTTCCCGACGCGGCGCTCCCTCGCTCGCAGGGGCGCACGCAGCCTGTTGCGTCATCCCGCCGCCCTTAGATCCAACGCCGGACGGCGCTTCGGTAGGCGGCATATGCGGGCCCGAACGAGCGTTCGAGGAGGCGTTCCTCGTCCCGTACCTGGACCTCGCAGGCGATCCAGAAGGCGAGCGCGCAGGCGACCACCGCCAGGCACGGCACGGCCACCGCCAAGCCAGCCGCCATCGCGAGCATCCCGAGGAACACTGGGTTGCGGGACAGCCCGAACAGGCCCGTCGTGACCAGGTGGTCGGGGGCTTTCTCCGGCACGCCCACACGCCAGCGCCGTCCCATGCTTCCCCGCGCGGCCAGCGTCAGGACCTGCCCGCCGACGGCCAGCGCTAGCCCCGCCAGGCGGACGGCGGAAGCCTCACCCGCCAGCGGCTCGAAAAGCCTCGACGTGCTTCCCGCGGCGTGGAGACCGAGGGCGAGGGCGGCCCCGGCGATCGAGGCGCCGAACAGGACGCGTGCCAGCCGCTGCCGGAGGCTCCTTCCGAAGCCGTGGGCACGTCCCCCGATCTCCCGGGACGTGCGGCGGGTGGCGAGCACGAGCCACGCCACGGCGACGGCGAGGACGATCGCCGGACCGAAGCGCAGGACGTCCTCGACCGCGGCGCTCATCGTGGCTTCCAGGCGAGCAGCCGCATGGCGTTGGCGGTGACGAGGACGGTCGCGCCCGTGTCGGCGAGGATCGCCGGCCAGAGACCGGTGATGCCGAGGACGGTGGTGACGAGGAACACCGCCTTCAGCCCGAGAGCGATCGCGATGTTTGCGCGGATGTTGCCCATGGTGGCCCTGGACAGGGCGATCATGTCGGGCACGTCCCGCACGCGACCGTGGAGCACCGCCGCGTCCGCGGTCTCCAGCGCCACATCGGCGCCGCCGCCCATGGCGATGCCGATGTCGGCCGCGGCGAGCGCCGGGGCGTCGTTGATGCCGTCGCCGACCTTGGCGACCACGAGGCCCTCGGCCTGGAGCTCGCGCACGATGCGCTGCTTGTCCTGCGGCAGGAGCTCGGCCCGCGCCTCGATGCCGAGGCCGCCTGTCACCGCCTCCGCCGTCGTGCGGTTGTCCCCGGTCAGCATGACGGTGCGGATGCCGGCGGCCTTCATGGACGCGAGAGCTCCCCTCGCGTCCGGCCGCGCCTCGTCACGCATGGCGATGTAGCCCGCGACCGCGTCCCGCGCGAGCACGACCGACACGGTTTTGCCGCTGGCGTTCAGCGTGGCGATCGCGGCAAGGTGCTCCTCGCCGAGCGGAGCGAGGCGTCCGGCCGCCTGCGGCGATCCGAGGAACACCGCCTCGCCGCCGACCTTGCCCTCGACACCTTCTCCGAGGACGGCGTTCGCGTCGAAGGCGGGCGGCACCGGAGCCTTGTCGGCCTTCGCCCGGTCGAGGATCGCCAGCGCCAGCGGATGGCTCGATCCCTTCTCCAGCGCCGACGCGAGCGACAGGACGTCCCGCGCCGGGCGACCGACCGCCACGACGTCGGTCACGACGGGCTTGCCCACCGTGAGCGTCCCCGTCTTGTCGAAGGCGATCGCCGTGACCTTGCCGAGGGTCTCCAGCACCACGCCGCCCTTCATCAGGAGGCCGCGCCGGGCGCCCGCCGACAGGCCGGCCGCGATGGCGGCGGGCGTCGAGATGACGAGCGCGCACGGGCAGCCGATCAGGAGGATGGCGAGGCCCTTGTAGATCCATTCGTTCCAGTCCGCGCCGACGGCCAGCGGAGGCACCACGGCGACGAGGAAGCCGACCGCGAGGACGGCGGGCGTGTAGACCTTGGAGAAGCGGTCGATGAAGCGCTCCGTCGGCGACTTCGGCTCCTGCGCCTCCTCCACGAGGCGGACGACGCGGGCGATCGTGTTGTCGGCAGCCGCGGCGGTCACGCGCACCCTGAGGACGGAGCCCGCGTTGACGGTGCCCGCGTAGACGGAGTCACCGACACCCTTGCGCTTTGGCACGCTCTCGCCCGTCACCGGCGCCTCGTCGACCTCGCCGGAGCCTTCGACGACCGAGCCGTCGGCCGGGATGCGGTCGCCGGGACGCACGAGGATGGTGGCGCCGACCGCAAGGCTCTCGGCGGGCACCTCGGTGGTCTGGCCGTCCTTCTCGACGAGCGCCATCTTCGGCACGAGGGCGGTGAGGCCCTGGATGCTCGCCCGGGCGCGGCTCGCCGCCAGCCCCTCCAGCATCTCGCCGACGAGGAACAGGAGCACGACCGTCGCCGCTTCCTCCTCGGCCCCGATGAAGACGGCGCCGATGGCGGCGATCGACATCAGCGTCTCGATCGAGAACGGGGTGCCGAACCGGGCCGCCGTGATCGCCCGCCAGGCAACGGGGACGAGGCCGACGGCGAGCGCGGCGAGGAACGCCGGACGCTCCAGCGAGGGCGCGAGGTGCCCGAGGACGTAGGCGGTGAGCAGAGCGGCGCCGCAAGCAGCCGTCAGCCGTGCCTTGCCCGTTCGCCACCAGGGCACGCCGACCTCGACGGGGTCGTCGTGCGAGTGGCCCGCATGGTCGTGGCCGTCATGGTCGTGCTGCTTGTCCGGCGCCGGGTTCGCTCCGACCGCGGTCTCGGCACCGTAGCCGAGGTTCCGCACCTTCCGCGTGACCGCGGCAGTGTCGAGGTCCTCCGCGTGGCGGACCTTCACCGTGCCCGTCGACACGGAGACGGTGACATCCTCGACACCCGGCAGCCGTCGGATTGCAGTGTCGACCTTGTTGCCGCAGGCCGCGCAGTCCATGCCTGTGACCCTGAAGCGGCTCTCGCCCGTCACCGTGCTCATGGCGCTCTCCTTGCATCGTTTCCAGGAGAGGCCTACTTTCTCTAGTGGCTAGAGGAGCAAGCGGAAAATGACGGGCGGCGTTCCGATCGGCGAGGCCTCGCGGGCGAGCGGCATCAAGGTGCCGACGACCCGCTACTACGAGCAGATCGGCCTCCTGCCGTCCCCACCGAGGACGGAAGGCAACCGCCGCCTCTACGATGCGGCCGACCTGCAACGCCTGCGCTTCATCCGGCACGCACGCGAGCTAGGCTTCGAGATCGAGCCGATCCGCGAACTCCTGACGCTGGCCGGGGAACCGGACCACCCCTGCGAGAGCGCGGACCGAATTGCGGCGGCGCACCTCGCGGACATCGACCATAAGATCTCCCGGCTGACAGCGCTGCGCGCCGAGGTCGCCCGCATGACGGACTGCTCGAACCACTCGGTCGCCGAGTGCCGGGTGATCGAGGTGCTCGGCGACCATGGCGAATGCCTGCACGAGAGGCACTGATCCGCCGCTCGCGGCCCCGCCCCTCTCGCCTTGTTAAGACCGGAGACTACGCGGGCGTCATGTGCCGTTTGGCGCGTCCCGCGAAATGGCACAGGCCCAGCGCCGACGGCGGGAGCTGTGCCGCTCGCGCTGAAGGAAGCCCAGGCGGAACTCCCCGTCCTCGCTGCCCGGTTGGCGGCCGCACCGCGTGTCGTCGCCTTCCTGCGCGAAGGCGTGGCACCGCTCGCGAGGGCAAGACGTAGCTCGACAGGGATTATGGTTCGTCGGATACATCGCCCATGGACACGACCGTCCCCTGGACCGCACGCAGCCGCCCTGCCGCCTTCGGGAGCGGTGCCCTGATCGGCGCCCTCGGGGGGCTGATCGGGCTCGGCGGGGCCGAGTTCCGGCTCCCGCTGCTCATCGGTCTGTTCCGCTTCGCGGCGCTGGAGGCCGTGATCCTGAACAAGGCCATGAGCCTTGTCGTCGTTGCCACGGCCTTGCCGTTCCGAGCCGGGACGGTGCCCTTCGGCCAGATCACCACGCACTGGCCCGTGGTTGTGAACCTCCTCGCCGGGAGCCTCGTCGGGGCGTGGCTCGGGGCGGGCTGGGCGACCCGTCTCCGATCGGAGACCCTGTACCGGGTGATCGCCGTCCTGCTGATAGCAATCGCTGGCGTGCTCCTCATCGGGCACGAGATAACCGCGGAGCAGCCGCTGTTCACGGGGACGGCCCAGGTGGTGGCGGGCGTGGTCGCCGGGTTCGGGATCGGGGTGGTCGCATCGCTCCTCGGCGTCGCCGGCGGCGAGCTTCTGATCCCGACGCTGGTCCTCCTGTTCGGCGCCGACATCAAGCTCGCCGGGAGCCTGTCGCTGGCCGTGAGCCTGCCGACGATGGTCGTCGGCTTCACCCGCTACAGCCGCGACCAGAGCTTCGCCGTGCTCGGGCGGAACCGGGCGTTCCTGCTCGTCATGGCCGCCGGCTCGATCGTCGGGGCGTTCATCGGGGGACGACTGCTCGGCATCGTCCCGGACGCGGTCCTGCTGCCCGCGCTTGCGGCCATCCTCCTGGTGTCGGCGTGGAAGGTCTGGCGGCATAAGTGAGGTTGCGTTCACTGCGAGAACGGACGCGGCGCATGTCCCGCGGCACCCGGTCGGCCAGCGGGAACTTCAGCCGACGACGACACCAGCACGCTTGAATATTACAACGATGTTTGCAATACAGCAGGGATGAACGACGACTCAGCCGTTGCCGCCTTGTCCGCCCTTGCCCATGCCGACCGCCTCGCGGCCTTCCGGATGCTCGTCCGTGCCGGCCCGAACGGCATGGCGTCGGGGGAGATCGCCGAGGCGCTGTCGATCCCACCGACCCGGATGAGCTTCCACCTCGCTTCGCTTGAGCGCGCCCATCTCCTGCGCTCGTGGCGGGACGGACGCCGCATCCTCTACGCCGCGAGCTACGACGACATGCGTCAGCTCCTCGCCTTCCTCACCGAGGACTGCTGCTCCGGCAACCCGGAGATCTGCGGAAACCTCGGCGACGCCTTCGCTTCCACCTGCGCCCCGGAGACCTGCCGATGAGTGCCCAGCCCTTCAACGTCCTGTTTCTCTGCACGGGCAACTCCGCCCGCTCGATCCTAGCCGAGAGCATCCTGCGCAAGGACGGCGCCGGACGCTTCAACGCGTTCTCCGCGGGAAGCCAGCCCAAGGGAGAGGTGAACCCCATGGCGCTGGAGGTGCTGCGCGAGTTCGGCTACCCGACCGACGGCATGCGCTCGAAGGCCTGGGACGAGTTCGCGACGCCCAGCGCGCCGATCATGGATTTCGTCTTCACCGTCTGCGACCAGGCAGCGGGCGAGGCCTGTCCAGTCTGGCCGGGCCAGCCGATGACGGCCCATTGGGGCATCGAAGACCCGAGCAATGAAGACCGCGGCGAGATATGGAGCCGGGCCGCCTTCACGCAGGCCTTCCGCTACATGAAGAATCGCATCTCCGCCTTCACTGCCTTGCCCGTCGAGAGCCTGGAGCGGACCCGTCTAGTCACGCAGGTGCGAGCGATCGGCCAGCTTGAGGGCGCCTCGTTCCGCCCGTCAGATGTAGCCTGAGGCACCACGATGACCGTCACGATCTACCACAACCCCGCCTGCGGCACGTCCCGCAACACGCTGGAGATGATCCGCCGGTCCGGCGAGGAGCCGCAGGTCATCGAGTACCTGAAAACGCCTCCCTCCCGCGAGACGCTGACCGAGCTCCTCGACTCCATGGATCTGCGACCGCGCGACATCCTTCGCGAGAAGGGCACGCCCTACGCCGAGCTCGGCCTCGACGATCCACACCTCTCCGACGAGGAGCTGCTCGACGCGATGATGGCCCATCCGATCCTGATCAACCGCCCGATCGTCGTCACGGACAAGGGTGTGGCCCTCTGCCGCCCCTCCGAGAAGGTACTGCCGCTCCTCGACAACCCGGTCGCCACCTTCACGAAGGAGGACGGGGAGACCGTCGGAGGCTCGCAGGCATGACGCTGCGGCTCGTCGCGGACGCCGTTGCCGATCCCGTCGACCTTCTCGGCCTCCTGTCCGACGCGGGTTTGCCGACGGAGGACGTGACGGAGCCCGGCCGGGTGTTCCTGCGCTACTCCAACGAGGGCGGCGAGTTCGTGGGGATCGGGGGCTTCGAACCCCTCGGTGCCGCCGTCCTCCTGCGATCCATCGCCGTCGTTCCCGAGCACCGCGGGCACGGCGTCGGCGGCGCAATTACGACGGACCTGATGGAGCGCGGCCGCGAGCAGGGCGCGGCCGACGCGTTCGCCTTCACGACCGGGGAACGGACCTTCCTGGCGGCGATCGGCTTCCGGCGCGTCGAACGGACGGAGGCACCAGCCGCGGTGCTGGCAACCCGGCAGGCGTCGGGCCTGTGTTCGGCCTCGGCCGTCCTGTGGCGAAAGGACATCGCCTGATGACGGATCCCACCGCCTTCAACCTGCCGAGCGCCGATTTCGACCAGCTTCGCCCGATCGATGGGGAAGCGCTCGCCGGCCCCGGCGCCCCGACGCACCCGCCGCGCATCCTCGTCCTCTACGGCTCCATCCGCGAGCGGTCCTATTCCCGTCTCCTGTCCGAGGAGGCCGGTCGCCTGCTGCGCTGGTTCGGCTGCGAGGTGCGCACCTTCGACCCCCGCGGCCTGCCACTCCCTGACGGGGCGGAACCCGACCACCCGAAGGTGAAGGAACTGCGCGACCTCGCCGACTGGTCCGAGGGCATGGTCTGGGTCAGCCCGGAGCGCCACGGGGCCATGACCGGGATCATGAAGGCGCAGATCGACTGGATACCGCTGGCCCTCGGCGCCAAGCGTCCGACGCAGGGAAAGACCCTCGCCGTCATGGAGGTGTCCGGCGGCTCGCAGTCCTTCAACGCCGTGAACCAGATGCGCATCCTCGGCCGCTGGATGCGCATGGTCACGATCCCCAACCAGTCGTCGGTGCCGAAGGCGTTCCTCGAGTTCGACGAGGCGGGGCGCATGAAGCCGTCGGCCCTCTACAGCCGCGTCGTCGACGTCTGCGAGGAACTGGTGAAGTTCACCCACCTCGTGCGCGGTCGCTCGGACTACCTCACGGACCGCTACTCCGAGCGGGTCGAGAGCGCCGAGCAGCTCTCGACCCGCGTCAACCAGCGCACCCTCTGATCCTCCTGTCCCCGGACCGTCCATGCTCGCCCTCGCGATCTTCATCGCTACCCTCGTTCTCGTCATCTGGCAGCCCCGGGGCCTCGGCATCGGGTGGTCGGCACTCATCGGCGCCGCGGTCGCGCTGGCGACCGGCGTCGTCGGTTGGGGCGACGTCGGGACGGTCTGGGAGATCGTGTGGGACGCGACGTTCACCTTCGTCGCGCTGATCGTCATCTCGCTCGTCCTCGACGAGGCCGGGTTCTTCGCCTGGGCGGCGCTCCACGTCGCCCGCTGGGGCGGGGGCAACGGGCGGCGGCTGTTCCCGCTCGTCGTCCTGCTGGGCGCGACGATTGCCGCCGTCTTCGCCAACGACGGGGCCGCGCTGCTCCTCACCCCGATCGTGCTCGCCATCCTCCTGCGCCTCGACTTCCCGCCCTCCGGGGCGCTAGCCTTCGTCGTCGCCTGCGGGTTCGTCGCCGACACGACCAGCCTGCCGCTCGTCGTGTCGAACCTCGTGAACATCGTCACCGCGAATTTCTTCGACGTGTCCTTCGGTCGCTACGCCGCGGTGATGGTGCCGGTGAACCTCGTCTCGCTGGCGGCGACGATCCTCGTCCTGTGGGCATACTTTCGGAAGGACATCCCGGCGACCTACGATGTTGGACGGCTCGAGGTGCCCGGCAGCGCGATCCGTGACCCGGCCGTGTTCCGCGCCGCGTTCCCACTCCTTGGTCTTCTGCTCGTCGCCTACTTCGTGACGGGGCCGCTCGGCGTGCCGATCGCGTTTGTCACCGGAGCCGCCGCCCTCGTCCTCATGGCGGTCGCGGGACGGTGGTTCTCCGGCGGTCGCGGTGCGGTGGTCGACCTGCCGAAGGTCCTGCGCGGGGCGCCGTGGCAGATCGTCCTGTTCTCGATCGGCATGTACCTCGTGGTCTACGGCCTCGGGAACGCCGGGCTGACCGACATCGCGGCGGGTGTCCTGCGGTGGCTTGGCGAGCAGGGCACGTTCATCGCCACCGTCGGCACGGGCTTCGTGGTGGCGGCGCTCGCCTCCGTCATGAACAACATGCCCGCGACCCTCGTCGGCGCTCTCGCCATCGACCGGGCGGACGTCGCGCCTCTGACTCGCGAGCTGATGGTCTACGCCAACGTCGTCGGCAACGACCTCGGGCCGAAGCTCACGCCTATCGGATCGCTCGCGACCCTGCTTTGGCTTCACGTCCTCGCGGGCAAGGGACAGCGGATCACGTGGGGCCAGTACATGCGGGTCGGCCTCGTTTTGACCCCGCCCGTGTTGCTGGCGACGCTCATCGCGCTGTGGATCTGGCTTCCGGTCGTCTCGTGAAGCCACGTTGGCAGGTCATCTCGGCGCTAGGGGTCTTCCAGATCCTGGCTTGGGGATCATCGGTCTACCTTCCAGCCGTGCTGGCGCTTCCGATCTCGCAGGACACAGGCTGGCCCCTGCCATGGGTTGTCGGCGGCGTCAGCGTCGGCCTCCTCGTCTCGGCCGCGGCCTCTCCCCAAGTCGGCGCAACCATCGCCGCGCGCGGCGGGCGTCCGGTTCTGGCGCTGGGGGCCGTGCTGCTGGCGCTCGGACTCGCCGTCCTCGGCCTGTCACCGAACCTGCCCATTTTCCTCATGGGATGGATTGTCGTCGGTTCAGGCATGGGCATGGGCCTCTACGACCCGGCCTTCGCCACGCTCGGCCGCCTGTACGGGTCCGATGCCCGGTCAGCCATCACGACCCTGACACTATGGGGCGGGTTCGCCAGTACGGTCTGCTGGCCGCTGTCTGCCTTCATGGTGGATCACGTGGGCTGGCGCGGCGCATGCCTCGCCTACGCCGTACTCCACGTCTGCGTCACACTTCCGTTGGCCCTGCTCTTCATCCCCAACGGCTCGGATCCGGCCGCCACATTCGGGCGGCGTGACGCGCCCCTCGCGCCCCTCGCGCCGTTGGCCGGAGAACGCCGCGACTTCCTGCTGCTCGTCGGGGTCCTCGTCCTGTGCAGCACGATCTTCGGGCTGGTCTCCGTTCACCTCTTGACGCTCCTCCAGGCCCGCGGAGAGACGCTGGCAGCGGCGGTGGCGTTCGGCGCGATGGTCGGCCCTTCGCAGGTCGGCGCTCGCGTCCTCGAGATGGCTGGGCGCGGGCGACACCACCCGCTGTGGACGATGCGGGCTGCCGTAGCGCTCACAGCCGTCGGCGTCTGCGCCCTCGCCTTCGACATCCTCCCGGTCGCCGCGGCCATGGTGTTCTACGGGGCGGGTAACGGCATCCTGTCCATCGCCCGCGGAACCGTGCCGCTGGCCCTGTTCGGACCCGGCGGCTACGCGAGCGTCATGGGAAGGCTGGCGCGCCCGGCGCAGGTCGCGCAGGCGCTGGCGCCAACCGTCGGGGCGGTGCTTCTTGCCCACATGGGGTCCAACGCGACGCTTCTGTTCCTCGCCGCCCTGTCGGCGGCCGCGATCGGGGTGGTGTCGTTCCTTCGCGAGCGAAGGTCGGCCGCGGCAGCCGGAGGGGAGCTGGTTCAGGCGGCATCTAACGGAACTATGACAGCCAGGCTTAGCTTGATTTCCGTAAACACTGAGACTGGAGAAGCAAGCATGCCCCCAACCGAAACGGCGCCGATACCGCCTCAGACAACGGACCAGAACGACCTCAAGGAGGCACGCGAGCGCCTCTTCCAAGACAGTAACCTATCGGACGACGAGTCGACCAAGCAACGTGAGATCGGGGACGAGCCCAACGAGAAGCAGCCAATCAGCTCCACGATCCCTCCCGTCAGAACGGATTGATCTGCCGGTCGTTCACGAATCGAGTTGCCCCGTGAGGTTTCCACCACGGTCTCGTCCGGGCTCCCACGCCAGGGATGAAGCTCCAGGGGCTTTGCATGACGTGCGGGCAGACGGCTGTCATGCGGGGTCGGCGCGAGCCGCAACACCCTCAGGTGGATAGCAAAGCCCGAACATGGCTGGAACTCACATACCTCCTGGGTGACGAATATGCGCGACCAGTCGTGCTGAAAGCTCAGTAAGGCGCTGAGCGGGCACAGTCTGCTTTGATCTCCGGCAGCCTGTGCCCTCACTGTCTCTTCGAAGTAGGCTTAGTTAATGGCCTCCGAACAGGCCTCTAAGTCCAGCAGGAGCGGAGTTCGGGAGGAATGTCGTGATACGAGCCACCTGCGCGTCGAGGCCTGCCCGTTCAAGCTGAACGACGCTCAGTCCGTGACGATCTCGTTCGCCTGTGGAACTCCAAGACGAGCAGCCGTCTCGACGGTGATCTGGCAGACGGCCAACGCCAGCATCTGGCCTCCCGGCGCGGAGGTCGAGGGATCGGCCGTGCCCTGGGAGGTGGTCACCGTCTCATTGCTCTTGTCCGGGGCGGCCGTAGTGCCCTCGGCCGCTGCTTCGGAAGCCGCCATGTTTCCCCGGGATTTGGGATCGAGGCCGCTCTCCTCCATCTTTGCAGCGGACATCTCGACGACAGCGGCCTGATCGAGTTCGCAAGCCTCGGCCGCGAGGGCGGTATCCACCTGCACAGCGGCGCCGTCCACGTCGATATAGACCTGATCCTCCGTGACCATGGCGGGCGCGGAGGCCTTCTCCTGAGCGCCGAGGGCCATCGTTGATACCAGCAGGATCGCCGTGACCGCAGCGAGGTTCGCGATGCGCATGAGTGTTCCTTTGTCCGGGGTCGGCCGAGAGAGTTCGGGCATTAGGGAGGTCCAGGCGCCTCTCGGCGCCCGGACTGTTGATGTTGCCGGAATCACGCGATGACTGCGCTGTCCTCACGGCGGATCGCAACGATGGCCGACCGAGGCAGGCCTTGACCGTCCGGCCAGGAGCCGCCCGGGTGCTGGATGCCGACGAAGATCGAGCGACGGTCGGCAGAGAAGGTCATGCCCGTCACTTCGCACCCTTTCGGACCGGTAAGGAAACGCGCGATCTCCCCGGTGGCCGGGTCGCCGACGAGCATCTGGTTGTTGCCTTGGCCGGCGAAGTCCTCCTCGTTGCTGTCATCCCCGTCCGTCTGGATCCACAGGAGGCCCTTGGAGTCGAAGATCATGCCATCGGGCGAGTTGAACATGTTGCCCTCGGTGACGTTCGGAGATCCACGATACGGTCCCTCGGCATTGACCGCGGGGTTCCCGGCCATGACGTAGAGGTCCCAGGTGAACGTCGGGTCTGCGTGGTCCTGGTTGGCCGGATACCAGCGCACGATCTGGCCATAGCCGTTCTTTGCGCGCGGGTTGGGGCTGCCCTCGATGGGCACCATGGTATCGCCGCCCGCGTTGGTTGCCTCTGCCGCGCGACGTGAGTTGTTGGTCAGCGCGCAGAATGCCTGGATCGCGTGAGGGTGGATCGCAACCCATTCGGGCCGGTCCATGGTCGTGGCACCGACGGCCGAGGCGGCCTGCCGGGTGTGGATGTGGATCATCGCCTGGTCCATGCCGGTGGCCGTGGGCGTGAGCGCCAGCCATTCGCCGGACCCGTCCGGATCAAAGCGGGCCACGTAGAGCTGGCCGTTATCCAGCAGCGTGTCGGTGTTCTCACCGGGGATGTAGCGGTCGTTCGAGACGTATTTGTAGAGGAACTCGCCCCTTTCATCGTCGCCGAGGTACACGACAACGCGGCCATCGGGCGCGAGCGTAACGGCAGCGTTCTCGTGCTTGAAGCGGCCGAGCGCCGTGCGCTTCACCGGAGTCGAGTTGGGGTCGAGCGGATCGATCTCGACCACATAGCCGTGTCGGTTGGGCTCATTGGGTTCGGAGGCGAAGTCGAAGCGCTTGTCGAACTTCTCGTAGGCGTAACCCGACTCGAGTGCGATGCCGTAGCGGTCGAAGCCCTCGGGCAAACCCAGCTCGGGGTTGGTCGAGCCGAAGTAGCCGTTGAAGTTCTCTTCGCAGGTCAGGTAGGTGCCCCACGGCGTGCGGCCGGCGCCGCAATTGTTGATCGTGCCGAGAACCTGGACCCCGGCCGGGTCCGCGGAGGTTTGGAGCAGCGCATGACCCGCGGCCGGGCCCGAGATCCGCATCGGCGTGTTGTGGTCGATGCGACGGTTGTACTCGCTGTCGACCGCGATCGCCCACTCGCCCGAGGCATCTTGGATAAGCTCGGCGATGGTGACGCCCTGAGCGGCTTGGGCGAGTTGCACCTCCTCGAGAGAGGTGGGCAGCACCTCGTAATCCATCGCCGCGGCCTTCTCCTCCTCGGTGGTCGCAACGGCGGCCGCGGCCTCGGCCTCGGCGGCCATGCGCTGCGCGACTTGGGGGAGCAGCACGTCGAGGTTGGTATATTCGTTGTTCACCGCAAGGATGTTGCGGTTGCCCGCGAAGAACATCTCCATGCCGTCGGTGTTGTCGCCCGCGGCACGACGCTGTGCGTCAAGCGTGGTGCCGTTGGTCGCGTCGAAGGCAGCCGCATTAGAGAAGAGCGGATCGCCCCAACGAAGCAGGACCTGCTTGGTGAATCCTTCGGGAACGTGGACTTCGAAGTCGGTCGCCGTAGGGATCGGGGCGAAGCCGAAGCGCGAGGTCGCGGCCGCAGTCTGCGCAATGGCTGAGGCCGTGTTCAGGAGACCCATCGCTGCCGCACCGGAGCCCACCGCCAGCACGCCACCAAGGAAGGCCCGGCGGGACATTGCGGCCTCGACGACACGGTCGAAGTCCACTGTTTCGGCGGCGGGACGGTTGCGCTCGTCGAGCGCGTCCCAGTTCATCGGCCTGCGGTTGAAGATGTGCATGGCTGACTCCATTGTCGGCGGCTGGCTGGTCTGTTGTCAGGGTTCACTTAAGGAAGCTGGATGACGGCCACGTGACAGATCTCTCGGCAAAGATCCGCCGCCGTTGCTCGGACGATCAGAATGCCAGGCAGGAGCGACTTCAGGTCGCGATTGGCGCCCCACGCAGGAGGGGCCTCCGAGAAGGCGTCATCAGGATCACAGCCCTTGTCACCTTCAAAGCTGTTCGCCGCCCAGTCCAAGCAAACGATATACAAGCCCACGGACCTCGCCTGAATTGACCCGCCGGGCTTGGACCCCCAGCTTTTGGCTGCGGTCGATGCCAACACGACGATCGAGGGCTGAACCTTCGCCGTTCCCGACCTCTGGTGCCCGGCCGGGCTGATGGACGTCGGGATGGAAGAGCTCGATGCGCAGAGTTGGGCGGAGCTGTGCGCCTCCGCTCACACCGGGCCCGCCGCTGTGCGGCTGTGCGCATCCCGCTTCAGGGAACGGCCTCTTCGCTCGGCTGGGATCCGTCCAGTTGCCTTTCACGACGACCCGCCGACCTACGCGGCCATGCTCGACAGGGAGGGAGAGCACCCGATCGCCTGCAAAAGCAGGATCGGGCACCTGTACGAAGATGCAGAGGAGCTCGGCGTGCCCATGCTGTCGAGCCGGATGGTTCGCTCCTCCCAACCGATCAATGCACGCGATCGGACGATGGTAGTGACGTTCGAGTGCGCTCACCTGAGGCTGAGTGACTTCAGGTCATCCGTGCACTCTGCCGTGCCTGCACAGCCAAGAGGCTTCCGTGCAAAGATAGGTAAAGAAATGGTTGTCGAATAGCCGATTCCCCTGAGCGACGTGGTTTGCAGGCGTGCACGGCACTTTCCAAGGCATCGAACCATTTCGGACAAAGCGACGTTTATCGCTGTTTTACAGTGACTTACACCGTCATCAGATCGTCGCCGTTATGTCATACATGGTTCACCGCACCCCGTTAGACGGAGGCGGAACCAAGGCCGCACAGCAGCGGCCACCCCGTTCCGGTTCGCAACGAAACTCCTGAAGGAGCTGACCCGTGTCCCTTTCGAAGATCGCCGCGCTTTCGCTCGGCACCGCCGCCATGCTCGTTGGTGCGGCGAATGCGCAGAGCCGCGACAATATCCAGATCGTCGGTTCGTCCACGGTTTTCCCCTACACGCAGGCTGTCGCCGAGCAGTTCGCGAACCAGGGCCAGTTCAAGGCTCCCGTTGTCGAGTCCACCGGCACCGGCGGCGGAATGCAGGTGTTCTGCTCGGGCGTCGGCGCCCAGACGCCGGACATCACTGGCGCCTCGCGCGCCATGAAGAAGTCCGAGTTCGATCTCTGCCAGCAGAACGGCGTGACGAACGTCACCGAGGTACTCCTCGGCTACGACGCCCTGTCGCTTGCCAGCGCTCAGGACGGCCCTGACCTGAACGTGACGAAGGCGCAGCTCTTCCAGGCCCTCGCGGCGGAAGTCGAGGTTGACGGCGAGATCAAGGCCAACCCCTATAAGGCCTGGAACGAGATCGATCCGTCGTTGCCGGCCGAGCCGATCCTCGTCTATGGCCCCCCGCCCACGTCCGGCACGCGCGACGCTTGGGTCGAGCTGGTCATGGTCGAGGGCTGCGGCGAGTTCGCCGCGATCGAGGCTCTGGAGGACGACCGCAAGGACGAGGTCTGCGAGCGGATGCGCACCGACGGTGCCTTCGTCGAGGCGGGCGAGAACGACAACCTCATCGTTCAGCGCCTCGAGGCCGACGCGAAGGCATTCGGCATCTTCGGCTACTCCTTCCTGTTCGAGAACCAGGACAAGCTGAAGGGTGCCGCCATCGGTGGTGTCGCGCCCAGCGAGGAGACCGTAGCCTCGGGTGAGTACGGTGTCTCGCGTCCGCTCTACATCTACGTGAAGAACGACCACCGCAACGCCATCCCGGGTCTTAACGAGTTCCTGACGGAGTATGTCAGCGACGAGGCCCTCGCCACCGGGGGCTACCTCGAGGAGCGCGGCCTCGTTCCCCTCAAGGAAGATGAGCTGGCCAAGGTCCGCGAGGCGGTGACCAACGGGACGGCGATGTCGGCTCCGCAGAGCTGAAAACCAAATCGGCTTGAGCATGCCCCGTCGACCTTTCGGTCGACGGGGATGACCGGAGACGACTCGTGAGCACCTCGATCACTCTTCTCATCCCGCTTCTTCTCGGCATTGGCGGCTTCATCGTCGCCACGTCCAGGGCGAGACGGTTCTCAGACGTCGGAAGCGGGAAGATGCACTCGCTCCCGAAGTACCATGGGTACTTGGTGGCACTGAGCATCATCGTCCCGGCCTACTTGATCATCTTCCTCTGGCTGTTCTTCGAGCAATCGGTTCTTCGCGGTGTCATCGTCAACGCCCTGCCGGATGCCCTCACGAACGGCGCGACGCCCGCTCAGGTCAGCCTGCTGATCAGCCAGGTCCAGCAGGCGGCATCAGGCGCGACCTTCGGCAATCCCGACCCTGCGATCGTGGAAGTCGCCGGTCGCCTGCGGGAGGCGGTCGTGTTCTCCCGCTGGGCGCTTCCGCTCGTGATCGTGCTTGTCGGCCTCGCCACGGCCGCGGTGCTGGTGTCCCGCATCGCCAAACGTTTTCGAGCCCGGAACTATTCCGAGGCCATCATGCGCGGCCTTCTGATCTTCTGCGCGACCCTGTCCATTCTGGCGACCCTAGGCATCCTCCTGTCCCTGCTGTTCGAGGGGCTGCAATTCTTCTCGAGGGTGTCCCCGATCGAGTTCTTCTTCGGCACGCGCTGGGATCCCCAGATCGCCATCCGGCCGGATCAGATCGGCTCCAGTGGAGCCTTCGGCGCGATCCCCGTGTTCATGGGTACCCTGACCATCGCGTTCACCGCGCTCTTCGTGGCCATACCCGTCGGGATCTTTGCCGCGATCTACATGGCTGAGTTCGCCTCTCCCCATGTTCGCGGTGTCGTGAAGCCGCTCATCGAGCTGCTCGCGGGCATTCCCACGATCGTCTACGGCTTCTTCGCGGTTCTCGTAATTTCCCCGTTCATCCGCGAATGGCTCGGTTCCATCGGGATCGCGGTGTCCCCCACGGCGGCCATCGTGCCGGGTCTGGTTATGGGCGTGATGCTCATCCCGTTCATCTCGTCGCTATCGGACGACGCCATCACTGCGGTGCCCCAATCGCTCAAGGACGGTTCCCTGGGACTTGGCGCGAACCGTGCCGAGACCGTGACCAAGGTCCTGCTTCCGGCGGCTCTCCCCGGCATCGTCGGCGGCGTGCTCCTCGCGACCACCCGAGCGATCGGCGAGACGATGATCGTGGTCATGGCCGCCGGCTTGACGGCAAACATGACGGTCAATCCGCTACAGGGTGTCACGACCGTGACAGTCCAGATCGTCGCCCTCCTCACGGGCGATACGGAGTTCGACAATCCGAAGACTCTCGCGGCCTTCGGGCTCGGCCTGACCCTCTTCCTCGCCACCCTCCTCCTCAACCTCGTCGCGATCCAGATCGTGAAGCGCTTCCGGGAACAGTATGACTGATATTCCTGCCTCTTCCCGGCTTGCGGGCGCACCGCGAAGCGAGTCGGCCGTCTCCGACATCCGTTCTGGCCTGAGCCGTCGCAAGTCGGCTCAGACAAGATTGAAGATCTACGGCATCGTCGCCATCGTTTTCGCCTTGACGATGCTGGGCATTCTCGTTGGCTCCGTCGTTTCGACATCGATCCCGGCCTGGACACAGACCCAGGTCCGGCTCGACGTCACCGTTCCGGACGACGAGACCCCGAACTACCGCTCGCTCGTCAACGACTCCCTTGTCGCCGCATTTCCCCAAGCTGAGCGGGACCGTGCGGCGCTTCGGCGGTTCACGGGCATCCTGAGCAACGGTGCCCAGTTCTGGCTGCGCGACGAGCTTCAGGCCAGCGGCGCCGCACCGGGGAGCACGGTCTCGATCTGGCTTCCGGTTTCGGATCCTTTCGAGCAGCTCTACGAAGGCGTCATCAGCCCATCCACTCCCGAGAACCGTCGACCGCTCAACGATCAGCAGATCGCCGACTTCCAGTCGCTCCAGCAGCAGGACAGGATCCGGTCGGTCTTCGACTGGGGGCTGATCACGAACGCCGACAGCCGTTTCCCCGAACTGGCGGGCCTGAAGGGCGGGCTGATCGGGTCGGCCTTCCTCATGCTCGTCTGCCTGTGCGTCAGCGTGCCCGTCGGCGTGGGAGCCGCCGTGTATCTCGAGGAATTCGCCCCGAAGAACAAGTTCACGGACTTCATCGAGATCAACGTCAACAATCTCGCGGCTGTCCCGTCCATCGTGTTCGGCCTGCTGGGTCTCGCGCTGTTCCTGGGCTTTCTGGGCATGCCGAGATCCGCTCCGCTCGTGGGCGGACTGGTCCTCGCCATCATGACGCTCCCGACGATCATCATCACGACCCGCGCCGCCCTCAAGGCGGTCCCCCCGTCCATCCGCGAGGCTGCCCGCGGCATCGGGGCTTCGGAGATGCAGGTCATCGCCCAGCATGTGCTCCCCTTGGCGCTGCCGGGCATCCTGACCGGCGTCATCATCGGTCTTGCCCAGGCGATCGGCGAAACGGCGCCACTCCTGCTCATCGGAATGAACGCCTTCGTCACCTCGGCTCCCACTTCGATGCTCGAAGCCTCAACGACGCTGCCGACGCAGATCTACATCTGGTTCGACAGCCCGGAACGCGGGTTCGTCGCCAGGACCAGTGCCGCCATCTGCGTCCTGCTGATCGTCCTGTCGGTCATGAACCTCTTCGCGATCGTCCTTCGCCGCCGCTTCGAGCGACGCTGGTAAACCCTTCAAAGGTCCGACCATGATGGAAAACGTTTCCTTCGCCACCGCCGGCGCCCATGCCCGCGCCCCCGAGATGCCGGTGAAGATGTTCGGCCGCAAGGTCGAGGTCTTCTACGGCCAGAAGCAGGCCCTGCACGGCGTCGACCTGGAGATCCCGGAGCGGCAGGTGACGGCGCTGATCGGCCCCTCGGGCTGCGGCAAGTCCACCTTCCTGCGCTGCCTCAACCGGATGAACGACACGGTCGCGATCGCACGCGTCGTCGGTGACATCCGGCTCGATGGCGAGGACATCTACGACAAGTCGATCGACGTCGTGGAGCTGCGCGCCCGCGTCGGCATGGTGTTCCAGAAGCCGAACCCCTTCCCGAAGTCGATCTTCGAGAACGTCGCCTACGGGCCCAGGATCCACGGCCTCTTCAAGAACAAGGCGCACCTTCAGGAGATCGTCGAGACGAGCCTGAAGCGGGCCGGCCTGTTCGAGGAGGTCAAGGACCGCCTCGACGAGCCGGGCACGGGCCTGTCCGGCGGCCAGCAGCAGCGCCTGTGCATCGCCCGCGCCATCGCGGTCAGCCCCGAGGTCATCCTGATGGACGAGCCCTGCTCGGCGCTCGATCCGATTGCGACGGCGACCGTCGAGGAGCTGATCGACGAGTTGAAGCAGAACTACACGATCGTCATCGTCACCCACTCGATGCAGCAGGCCGCGCGCGTTTCGCAGCGCACGGCGATGTTCCATCTCGGGCGCATCGTCGAGGTCGGCCCGACGGAGAAGATGTTCTCCAACCCGGACGACAAGCGCACGCAGGACTACATCACCGGCCGCTTCGGCTGACGGGAATCCAAGAACGACTCTTCCGCTTCCCGAGTCTCCCGCTCGGGGATCACGATCATCAGATCACACACGCTTCGATCCTGGGCGGTGGGGAGGACCACCGCTGCGGTCGAGACCTTTGAGAGGTTGCGCGCCATGGCCGAACACACCGTCACGTCCTATGAGGAGGAGCTCCGCAACCTCGTCCGCCGCATCTCGGAGATGGGCGGCCAGGCCGAGCGCATGGTGGCTCAGTCCGTCCAGGCCCTCATCAACAGCGACTGGGGCCTCGCCCAGTCGGTGGTGGCCGACGACGTCCTTCTCGACGCCGCCCAGCGCGAGCTCGACGAGCGGGCGATCCTGGTGATCGGCAAGCGCCAGCCGATGTCCGTCGACCTGCGCGAGATCGTCGGCGCGATCCGCATCTCAAACGACCTGGAGCGGATCGGGGACCTCGCCAAGAACATCGCCAAGCGCGTCATCGCGGTCTCGGAGCACTCGCAGCCGATCCAGCTCGTGCGCGGCATCGAGCACATGGCGGAGCTCGCCCTCGACCAGCTCAAGGACGTCCTCGACGCCTATGCCGACCGCGACCCGGCCCGGGCCGAGAGCGTGCGCTCCAACGACGAGGCCATCGACGCGATGTACACCTCGATCTTCCGCGAGCTCCTCACCTACATGATGGAGGATCCGCGCAACATCACGCCCTGCACGCACCTCCTGTTCTCGGCCAAGAACATCGAGCGCATCGGCGACCACGCGACGAACATCGCCGAGACGATCTACTACATCCGCACCGGCGAGCAGATGCCGGCCGAGCGCCCGAAGGGCGACCGCACGCCCTCGCTGACCGCGCCTCGCCCGCCGGCGCTCGGCGGCGACGGGGCGGCCTCGCCCGCCGCCGGGGAGTAAGGCGCCATGAACGCGCGCATCGCGGTGGTGGAGGACGAGGAGGCGCTCTCCGTCATCCTGCGCTACAACCTCGAGGCCGAGGGCTACGCCGTCGACACGATCTCGCGCGGCGACGAGGCGGAGATCCGGCTGAAGGAGGAGGTCCCCGACCTCCTGATCCTCGACTGGATGCTGCCGGGCCTGTCGGGCGTCGAGCTCTGCCGGCGCCTGCGCGCCCGTCCCGAGACCGAGCGCCTGCCGATCCTCATGCTGACCGCGCGGGGCGAGGAGAGCGAGCGCGTTCGCGGCCTGTCGGTCGGGGCCGACGACTACGTCGTCAAGCCCTTCTCGACGCCCGAGCTCCTGGCGCGCGTGCGCGCCATGCTGCGCCGGGCGAACCCGCAGAAGCTCTCGGCCGTTCTGTCCGCCGGCGACATCGACCTCGACCGCGAGACGCATCGCGTGCGCCGGGCGGGCCGTGAGATCAAGCTCGGGCCGACCGAGTTCAAGCTGATGGAGTTCTTCCTCCAGGCGCCCGGCCGCGTCTTCTCGCGCGAGCAGCTCCTCGACGGCGTCTGGGGCCGCGACATCTACGTCGACGAGCGGACGGTCGACGTCCATGTCGGGCGCTTGCGCAAGGCCATCAACCGCGGTCGCCAGCGCGACCCGATCCGCACCGTGCGCGGTGCCGGCTACGCCCTCGACGAGCAGTTTGCCGCGAGCGTGCCGAACAAAGGTGGGCGTGTCTTGTTGGCTGGTCGGACCGACGAGAAAGCGCCGATCGGCTAGAATGGACCGACGACCGAGCCATCCTGAAGAACTCCGACCTCCCGCGATGGCAGTGGCCCCTTAAGTGACTTGGTCGTCTCCGTGATGAGGCTCCACCACGGTTGGTCCACGATCGTGGCCGTCTCCTCGACGATCATGATCATCAAGCTGATGCGTTCTCTCAGCCGGCTCGCATCTGCCATCACCGATTGCCGGAAGGCCTCGCCCACGGCCACTGGATCAACATCGCCCTGTGTTACGATGGCTATCTCCAGATTGTTCGTGAACGAGTCGGTCTCTTTGGCAGCCCGACCGTAGAGCCACGCGGAAAGTATGCCCGCTTCCGCTTCCGCGCTGGAGACGAGGACCTTCATGTCGTTCTCGAAGGCTTGCTCCTCGACATCGAACAATGCGACGAGAGGGGGCGTCAGCGGATGGTCGGCAAGTTTGTAGCGTGTTTCCTGACCGGATTTGTCCACGCGTACGATCCCATAGCCGATCAGGGCGCTGAGTGTGCTGTTGAGCCCCTGCGGACTCATCGGCAGGGCTTCCGCCAGGCTGTTGATCGGTACGAAGCGGTCGTGACGTGCGAGTTCCCGAAGGACCCTTACCTGTCCTTCCTTCGCCAGCATGACGTTCAATGGATGTCTGTGGAAGCTGAAGCGCAAATGATGATCCGCATGGGATGTGGCGACTCACGGCGCTGATCGTTGCACGGTCAGGGGGGGCACGGAAGTATCTTCGGGTACGGATGGCTTGCGGCCGCAGGGATGCGGCCCTGACCCCGTACGCACCATCCATGCCACCCTCGTGAAGGCTGGGCGGGCGATGGCCGAAGTCGGTGTTGACGTTTGCAAGCCGAAATCCCATCCTTGGGAAGCGATAGGTCAGGCGTCTGGGAGGCTCGCAACCCATGCTCCCGCACGTTTCTCGGACTGGTCACACCCGGCGGGAAGTCATCGGCGCGCTCGGCACTGGATTGGCCGCATTGGCTTGCCCGACCGACTTGAAGGCCGGAACTCCCCTGACGGTCGGGCTGACCCCGGTGTTCCTCAACTCAGACCTCGCCCTCCTCGACGGATTGCGCACGTATCTCAAGGAATCCACGGGCTCGGACGTCCAGCTCGTGATGCGCCGCACCTACCAGGAGGTGACGGCCCTCGTGCTGGCACGGCAGTTGGACGCAGCCTGGATCTGCGGCTTCCCGTATGTACGGCATCGCGAAGCGCTGCACCTCCTCGGGGTGCCATTGTGGCGGGGCCGCCCACTGTATCGATCGTACCTCATCGTCCGGTCCGACCGGACTGTCGCCGACTGGCACGGGACGCGAGGTGACATCCACGCCTTTTCCGATCCGGACTCGAATTCGGGTTACCTTGCGACGGCGGCCCTACTTGCCGGAAGCGGAATGGGGATCGGAGAGTTCTTTCGGAGCAGTTTCTACACCTACGGTCATCGCAACGTCGTCCGGGCCGTCGCGGCGGGGCTCGCGCAATCCGGCAGCGTCGACGGCTACGTGTGGGAGGTGCTCCGGGAGATCGAACCGGAGATGACCATCCAGACCCGCGTCATCCGGGCCTCCGATTGGCAGGGCTTCCCTCCCATCGTCTGCGCCGCGGGTGATGCCGCTTCGCCCCGGGCGGACAGGATAAGGTCTGCGCTTCTCGCCATGGCTTCCGGCAACGCGGGGAGGAGCGTGCTGGACATGCTGCGCATCGACGGCTTCGTCGCCGAGCCGCCCGCACTCTACGACTCGATCGCCGCAGAGGTCGACCTGGTGGACGCGAGGTCGTGATCGCCGGGATCCGGCACATGCGGCTTTCGGTTCGGATCCCCCTGATCGTCGCTGCGCTGATGATGCTGGTGGGGGCCGTCCTGTCGGAGCGCGTCATGGACCGCTTGACGCAGACGCAGGACCGCCACCTCCGGCAACTTGGGGAGACCTACATCGACGGGCTGTCCTTCCCCCTCATTCCCGCCTTGATCCGCGACGACGTCTGGGAGGTCTTCGACATCATCGACCGCTCCAGGTCGCTCCATGTCGGCCTTACCCCGATCGCGACCGTTGTGACGGACGCGGCCGGAAACGTGGTGGCAGCATCCGATCCCGATGCGCATCCGACGCGCTCCAGGCTCGATCCCGACTTCAGGGACTCGTTTCCGGCGGACGAGTGGGCGGGACCGTCGCATGCGGAGTCCCGGGCCTTCCTGAGACGTGAGTTGAGGAGCCAGGACCGGACGGTCGGGACGGTCTATGCCGTTCTCGATACTACGCATTCCGTCCGCGAGCGCCAAACCGTCCTCCTCACCCTTGTCGCCACGAACGGTGTCATCACCCTGCTCCTGGCGGGAGGAGGCTACCTTGCAGTCAGATACATGGTTTCCCCGGTCCGAATCCTGACGCATCACCTCACCCTGTCGGCCCTCGAGGGCATCGATCCCGTACCGGACGGGGTCGTGCGAAGGAGCAGGGGCGAGGCCCGGCGCCTGTTCCGCTCGTTTAACCGCCTGGTCGACGAGGTCCGCGAGAAGCGCGACCTTGCCTCCCGCCTTGCCGCCGAGGAGCGGATGGCGACCGTCGGCCGACTCGCTTCCGGGCTCGCCCACGAGATCAACAACCCGCTCGGCGGCCTGCTGACGGCGGTCGACACCTTGAAGCGGCACGGTGCCGACCCGGCCGTCCGCGAAAGGTCCGTCGATCTCGTCGAGCGCGGCCTCCTGGGCATCCGCGACGTCGTCCGCACCACGGTCCTCACCTACAAGGTCGACGAGAGCCATCGTCCGCTCACCGGATGCGACGTCTCCGACCTCGCGGTGCTTCTCGCTCCCGAACTCGACAGGCGATCCCTGCGCTTGGTCTGCGACAACGAGCTGCCCGGTCCCGTCGGCGTCCCGGCCTCTCCCGTCCGGCAAGCCCTCCTCAACCTGCTCCTGAACGCTTGCGCAGCGTCCCCGGCGGGCTCGACCGTCGCCGTCAACGTGCGCCGAGAGGACGGCATGGTCGTGGCGCGCGTCGACGACAGCGGGCCGGGCATGCCCGACGAGGCGGTCGACTACCTCACACGCGGCGATGGCAAGGCCATGCCACCCCCATCAGGGAGGGGCCTCGGCCTCTGGGTGGTGAGGCGGCTCGCCAAGGACTTCTCGGCGTCCATAACGGTTTCGAGCAGCCCGCTCGGGGGATCGAGGGTGGAGCTCGCCATACCCGTCGCGGAGGAGGTCAAGCATGCCGACGCCGCCTGAGATGGTCGGAGCAAGGCGGGTGTCCCTCGTCGAGGACGATCCCATCATGGGCGAGGCCCTGGTGCAACGCCTGACACTCGAGGGCCACACGGTGGATTGGTGGCACGACGGCGGCGCCGCCATCCTCGGCATGGCAGCCACCCGCCCCGACGTCGTCCTCTGCGACATCCGCCTCCCGGACGTGACGGGCGAGGACGTGTTCAACCGGACCGCCTCGACGCTGTCGGCCCCCTTCATCTTCATCACCGCCCATTCCGACATCGAGCAGGCGGTACGCCTGATGCGGCAGGGCGGCGCCGACTACCTGACCAAGCCATTCGAGATCGGCCATCTCGTCAGCCGCATCAACGCCGTCGCGCGGCGAGCCCCGGAGGTGCCGACCGGCGCCCTTGGCGTCTCCGAGGCAATGGTCGGCGTCGAGCTGCTCCTTCGACGGGTCGCTGACAGGCGCTTCCCCGTCCTGCTGACCGGTGAGACGGGAGTGGGAAAGGAAGTCTGCGCCCGCTTCCTCCAGCACGCGTCCAAGGCCGCCTCGGCACCGTTCGTCGCCGTCAATTGCGCCGCGATCCCGGCCGAACTGCTCGAAAGCGAGTTGTTCGGGCACGAGCGCGGATCCTTCTCGGGCGCCGCGACGCGCCATCTGGGACATGCCGAGCGGGCGAGGGAAGGAATCCTGTTCCTCGACGAGATTGGCGAGATGCCGTTGCACTTGCAGGCGAAGATGCTGCGGCTTCTTGGAGAGCGCACCTTTCACAGGGTAGGCGGAGAGCAGCCTGTCGAGTTCGCCGGCAGGGTCGTCGCCGCCACGAACCGCGACCTCGCGGCGGCGGTGCGTGCGGGCACGTTCCGCGAGGATCTGCTCTACCGGATAAACGTCGTGACCGTCGACGTGCCGCCACTGCGCGAGCGTTCGGCCGACGTGGGGTGGCTGGCGGACCGACTGTTCGAGGACCTGAACGAGCGCTCCGAGACGGGGCTGCTGGGGATTTCTCGCCACGCGAAGGAGATGGCGGCGAGGCATCCATGGCCCGGCAACGTACGGGAACTGCGCAACAGGATCGAACGCGCGATCGCGCTCGCCGACGGCGAGTGGATCTCCGCGCGCGACCTGTTCCCGGAGCGAGCGACGGCCAGCGGCGGCGGCGATGCGGACGTCATGACGCTGTCGCAGGTCCGTGACGAGGCGGAGCGCCGGGAGATCGAACGCGGCCTGCGGTCCACCAAGGGCCAGGTCGCCGAGGCGGCCCGCCGGCTGGGAGTGTCCCGGACGACGCTCTGGGAGAAGATGCGCAGGCTCGGGATCAAGGACTCCGGCACCAGTGACTGACGTTCGGAATTCCGGACGCTAACACCCGCCCGTTCGGCATCCCTGACGCCCCTCCCGCTCGAGACCCGGCGATCCTTGAGAAGGCAGGCAAGGGCAATGATGGCACGCCGCTTGCTGGAATCCTTCCAAATAGGAAACGGGAGGGTCCCATGCAAAGATGCACGAAGCAGGTCGACATCGGTCGGCGGCAGTTCCTGAGGGGTGGGGTCGTGGCCGCCGCCGGAGCGGCGGCATCGGTTGCCATGCCGACCGCAGCAGGCGCGCAGCCCACCCCTGCCCCCGTCGGCCTCGCGCGGGTGACCTATCCCTCCAATCGCTTGGCCAACATCGCCGACCTCACCGCCAACGAGCCGCTCGACGTCGCCTATCCCGACGAGAACGCACCGGGCGTACTTCTGAAGCTCGGGAAGGCGGTACCAGGCGGGGCCGGACCCGATGGCGACGTCGTCGGTTTCACGACGGTCTGCCCGCACCAGGGCTTCCCCTTGAGCTACAACCCCGAACGCCGAACCTTCAACTGTCCCGGCCATTACTCGGTCTTCGACATCGAGAAGGGGGGGCAGGAGACATGGGGGCAGGCAACACAGAACCTGCCGCAGTACACGCTGCGCGTCGACGAGAAAGGTGACATCTACGCCGAAGGACTCGACGAGCTCCTCTACGGCCGCCTCTCGAACGTGCTCTGAGGGAGGACACACCATGGCCTACAAGCGACAGATCGACCGCCTGCCCATCATTCCCGCCGACGCGAAGGTCCACACGACGGTCTGCCACTACTGCATCGTCGGATGCGGCTACAAGGCGTACACGTGGGACGTGAATCGCCAAGGCGGGACGGCGCCCGGGGAGAACGCGTTCGGGGTGGACCTCTCCGAGCAGCAGTACGCGCAGACCCCTGCTTGGTACTCCCCGTCGATGTACAACATCGTCGAGCAGGACGGTCGTCCGGTGCACCTCGTCATCAAGCCGGACCACGATTGCGTGGTGAACTCCGGCCTGGCTTCTCCCCGGGGCGGGCGCATGGCCGAGATGAGCTACAGCCGCGCCCGTTCGACCCAGCTCCGCCGCCTGACGAACCCGATGGTGTGGCGCTATGGGCAGTATCAGCCGACGAGCTGGGACGACGCCCTCGACCTGGTGGCACGCGTCACCGCGCGCGTTATCAAGGACCAGGGCGAGGACGGCCTGTTTGTCTCGGCCTTCGATCATGGAGGCGCGGGCGGCGGCTACGAGAACACCTGGGGCACGGGCAAGCTCTACTTCGGCGCCATGAAGGTGCGGAACATCCGCATCCACAACCGTCCGGCCTACAACTCGGAGGTTCACGCAACGCGCGACATGGGCGTCGGCGAGCTGAACAACTGTTACGAGGACGCCGAACTCGCCGATACCATCTTCTGCATGGGCGCGAACCCGCTTGAGGCGCAGACCAACTACTTCCTCAACCACTGGATTCCGAACCTGCGCGGCGAATCCCTGCCGAAGAAGCAGGAGCAGATGCCGGACGAGGCGCATGCGCCCGGACGCATCATCTTCGTCGATCCCCGCCGGACCGTCAGCATCAACGCCTGCGAGGCGGAGGTCGGTAAGGACAACGTCCTGCACCTCGCGCTCAACTCCGGCACCGACTTGGCGCTGTTGAACGGCCTCCTCACCTACATCGCCGACAAGGGCTGGATCGACAGGGCCTTCATCGACGCGAGCACCGCCGCCCCGGCAGCGGCTCCGGCTCCGGCTCCGGCTCCGGCGGCGGACGGTGGGGACGCCGACCAGACGCTCCTCCCGGGGCGCCCGGAGGTCGAGCGCGTCCAGGCAGGCCGCCTCACCGACTTCGCCGGCGCCCTTGCGGCCAACCGTATGACTCTCGCCGAGACCGCGTCGATCACCGGACTGTCCGAGGCCGACATCGTCAAGGCGGCGGAATGGATCGCGCAGCCGAAAGACGGCGGGGGCAGGCGCCGGACCATGTTTGCCTACGAGAAGGGCCTCATCTGGGGCAACGACAACTACCGGACCAATGGGGCCATCGCGAACCTCGCGCTGGCCACGGGCAACGTCGGGCGCGAGGGCGGCGGGTGCGTGCGCCTGGGCGGACATCAGGAAGGATACGTGCGCCCTGACGCGAGCCACGTCGGGCGCCCGGCGGCCTACGTCGACAAGCTGCTCATCGAGGGCAAGGGCGGCGTGCACCACATCTGGGGTTGCGACAACTACAAGACGACCCTGAACGCCATGGAGTTCAAGGCGGCCTACAAGCGCCGGACCGACAAGGTCAAGGACGCCATGAACCGCGTGCCCTACGGCGACCGGGCCGCGATGGTGGAAGCCATCGCCGCGGCCATTGCCGACGGCGGCCTCTTCGCGGTCGACGTCGACATCGTGCCGACGCAGATCGGCGAGGCCTGTCACGTCATCCTTCCGGCGGCGACGTCCGGTGAGATGAACCTCACCTCGATGAACGGCGAGCGCCGCATGCGCATCACCGAGCGCTACATGGACCCGCCCGGGGAAGCCATGCCCGACGCGTTGATCGCGGCGCGCATCGCGAACCACCTCCAAAGGATCTTGACCGAGACAGGCGAAGCGGCGGCGGCGGCCAAGTTCGAGGGCTTCGACTGGAAGACGGAAGAGGACGCCTTCATGGACGGCTACCACGCCCATGCCGAGGGCGGCGAGCACGTCACCTACGAGCTGTTGCGCGCCATGGGCACGAACGGCTTTCAGGAGCCGGCGACCGGCGTCGCCGACGGGAGGATCGTCGGCACGAAACGCCTCTATGCCGACGGCAAGTTCTCGACCGAGGACGGGAAGGCCCACTTCCTCGACGCTCCGTGGCGGGGCCTCCAGGCGGCGGGCAAGCAGGCTGAGAAGGACAAGTTCCCGTTCCTGATCAACAACGGCCGCGCGAACATGGTCTGGCAGTCCGCCTACCTCGACGTCGGCAACGCGTTCGTCATGGACCGTTGGCCCTACCCCTTCGTCGAGATGAACCCCGAGGACATGTCGAGGCTGTCCGTGAAGGAGGGTGACCTCGTCGAGATCTTCAACGACAACGGCTCGACGCAGGCAATGGCCTATCCCACCCCGAGCGCCAGGCCGGGACAGGTCTTCATGCTCTTCGGCTTCCCGACGGGGGTGCAGGGCAACGTCGTCTCGGGTGCCGTGAACGAGTTCGTCATCCCCAACTACAAGCAGACGTGGGGCGACATCCGGAAGATCTCGGACGCGCCCGAGACGGTCCGCCACCTCTCCTTCAAGCCCAAGGAGTACGCGGGCTGAGGCTCGCGTACCTTCCGCTCGGGATTTCCCACAGCATCAGGACCCACATGCCCCGCACAGCCATCGCAAGCCTCGTCCTCGCCCTCGCCGCGGCCGCGCCCGCCCTTGCCCAGGAGGGGAACGCCTCGACGGGCGAGGTCGTATTCAAGAGGTGCTCCGCATGCCACGCCGTCGGCGAGGGAGCGAAGCCACGGGTCGGACCGCCCCTCAACGGCGTCGTCGACGGCAAGTGGGCACACTACGAGGGTTACGCCTACTCGAAGGTCCTGATGGACGGGCAGGCAGCGGGGAAGGTCTGGGACGCGGCGACGCTGTCGTCCTTCCTCGAGAACCCGAGGGCCGTCGCGCCGGGCACCAAGATGGCGTTCCCCGGCTTGAAGAAGCCGGAGGAGCGGGCCGACGTCATCGCCTACCTGCGGACCTTCCTGCTCGACGGAACGAAGGCCCCCTGACTCTCGCTGCACGCTGTCGGCCCGCCTCATGGGGGGATCCCGTCCGCATCCGTGACGCAGCCCGCCCGACCCATTGGCTCGGGCGGGCCTCGTGCGCGGACAATGGGGCGTCCACGGCATGGAAGGAATGGTAAAGCCCATGAAGGATGGAGCCGCGACCGTCGACCCCTGTTTCATCAGCGGGGGGCTCACCCCACAGGAGGCCCTGGCTCTCGTCCTGGAGGACGTCGCTCCGGTGGCCGGCACCGAAACCCTGCGGCTGGCCGAGATGGCCGGACGCGTCGTGTCGACCCCCATCCGTGCCCCGCGCGCCCTTCCGCCCTTCGATCACTCCGCCATGGACGGCTACGCCCTCGCGCTGCCGGCTTCGGGTCGGTCCTGGGGCGGCTTCAGGATCGTCGGCACCGTGGTGGCGGGGAGGCCCATGCGCGGCGAAATCGCGGCGGGAGAGGCAGTGCGCATCTTCACGGGGGCAGCTTTTCCGCTGGGCTGCGACGCCGTCGTCATGCAGGAGCATGTCGACCTCCGCGACGGCGCGGTCTTTCCCCGTCGGGAGGTGCGTGCCGGCGACAACGTGCGGCTGGCGGGGGAGGACGTCGCGCCCGACGAGATCCTGCTCAGGGAGGGGACGCTGGTCGACGCCCGCCATCTCGCCCTGCTCGCCGCCTCCGGCATCGTGGAGGGGAAGGTCGCGAGGCGGGTGCGCGTGACGGTCATCTCGACCGGCACCGAGCTGCGCGCGCTCGGCGAGAACCTTTCGGAAGGCGCGATCTACGACTCCAACCGCGTCATGCTGCTCGAGCTCCTTCGCCATCCCGGCGTGGATCTCGTGGACGGGGGGATCGTCCCCGACGAGCCCTCCTCAACCGCGTCCGCGATCGCAGAAGCGGCGGTAACCAGCGACCTGGTGATCACGTCCGGTGGTGTGTCGGTCGGGGAGCAGGACTTCGTGCGCCGGTCGGTGGAGGCGTCCGGCGGCAGCCTGCGCCCCCTGAAGATGGGCATCAAGCCCGGCAAGCCCTTGGCCTTCGGTCGGCTGGGCAAGGCCGTCATTCTCGGTCTTCCCGGCAACCCGCTCGCCGCCCTCGTCGGCTTCCTGCTCGTGGGCAGGCACCTCGTCGCGCGGCTCGCCGGGGCAACGCCGATCGTGCGGCATCCCCTCTACGCCGTCGCCGGGTTCGATCGGAACGCGTCGCCCGGTCGGTTCGAGTACGCTCCGGCGGCCGTGGTGGGAATGGATGCCTTCGGTCGTCCGGTCGTGGACACGCTCGGACGGGGCGGCTCCGCGAGGCTCCTGCCGCTGACGCGGTCCGACGGGTTCTGTGTCGTGCCGCCCGGGGTCCAAGGTGTGGCGAAAGGCGACATGGTCGAGTTCGTCCCGATGGCAACCGTGCGGGTGTTCGCCTGAGGGATCCTCCCTGGAACCGTTGGCGTACCGGAAAGCGTCTCGCCGGGGAGCGCAAGGCGCCCCGTGCGCTCGGCACCGTTCCTGGGAATGGTGGGCTTCGCCGGCCGGATACGGTCGGTGCACATCCTCTCGAGCTACCTCACAGATGCGCGCCGCATCGCCATGCCGGCCGAGTTCCAGTCGGCAGACCCGGCGATCCTGCCGGACTGTTTACGGCACCTGCGGCTGCGCCCCTCGTTCCGGCCCTACCCACCTACCTCAGTTGCCTGCCGAGGCCCTCGGGAACTGAAGCGATCCAAGGATGGTAGGTTCGTTCTCGACCGCACCTCGCCTAGGTGTTGACAGCCACTCCCCTCCCGTGCGCAAGCGGACATCGCGACCGCGGTCAAGCGGCTCAATCGGCGTCCCCCGCCGCGTCGTCGGTCACCGCAGCGGACGCCTTCGCTGACGCCCCTCGTCTCTCCCGCCTTCTCGCCACCTGCGCGCGTGCGTCCTCCCACCCGAAGGAGATGGTGCCGGAAACCCGCAATCCCGGGCCGGAACTCTCCGTGGGTCCCAGGAACACAACTCCCCGCTCCTCAAGGGCCAGCTTCACCGTCTCTATGGTCGACAACAGGGGATCGAACTCTCCAGCCTCCAGGCGGGCCAGACTACGCTTGCTGATCCTGGCCGCCTCGGCGAGCTCGTCCTGGGACAGGCCGAGCAGGACCCTCGCAGCCCTGAGAATGTTGGGATCGGCAGGCATCCGGGGCAGGATCACCGCCGCCCACGGCTTGTCAACAATATGAGAAAAAGTGACTTACGAGTCCATTCACGGTCTAAGGATTGATCTTTTTGACAGGGGATGTTTGAAGTTGGCTCGTAGAGACAGGCGAGTGATTCGGGAGGCCGCGGCCCCGCGGCCTCCTCCGGATCCCCTCGCCGAGCGCAGGGACACCGTGACGCCGAATGCGACGGGGTCGGACGAAATCCTGGGATCGAACGGCGCGACTGCCGCCCGGCCCCCGCGGAGCCATGGACATGACGACGACACGACGGGACGATGGCCGGCGCCTCGGAGGCGCGATGGCCAGCATGGAAGCGGCGCGGCAGGAGCGCGAACTGGCACGCGAGGCGGACCTCCGGCGTCGTGTCGAGGCGGCCGAAGGCTCATATCTGCCAACCGCGGACCAACTCTTGCGCGGATACCCATTCATGGGCGGAGACATGGCAGCGGACATACGCGCCTTCGTCGCGGCGCTCGCCCTCGACAGGCTCGATCGGGAAGCCCTCGATTCCTTGCATAGGCTGGGGGCGACCACCCGAGGGCTCAAGCTAGGCGACGCCTCGGCCGACGCCGCCATCCTCGACGCGCTCGGATCTTGCCACTTCGACGAGACCTCCGACCCGAACGGTACCACCCGCCTACGGTGCGTGATCTACGCCGCGTTCCTTGGCGACGTGGAGGCCACCCAGATCGTCGCCGCAGAGGCTGCGCTGATGGCCTACGTGCAGGAGTGGCACCGAGAGGGCGACGGGACCGACCTCGTCTGGCAGGCGATGGCGTGGAGCGCCCTCTCGGCCGTTCGGATGGGACCGTTCCGAAAGCCACCCTATCCCGTCAGCGAGATGGCCTCGACCCGCGACAGGATAGACGCCTTCGCCGATGAGTTCAGGACCCAGGTCTTCCGGCTCTCCCGCGAGGTTGACTGAGAATGCGCTGGAAGGGCGCTGCCATCGGCGTCGGCTCCTGAGCTCGAGGCCAAGCCGGATGCGGGCACCGCGATGGCTCCAGGTCCCACCCACCTCACGTATCCGACGAGCCGGGTCCAGCCACGACGCTGGCGGACCGAAGGCAGGAAGGGCATGACCTCCCATGATCGCCGACGACGATGCAGACCGGACGATCGGCAAGGAAGAGCGGACACGCCTCGGCGCACGTCATCCGATCCACGAGCTGGCCCGTTGCGGGCGCGCCAGCTTCGAGGTGTACCTGAAGGAAGCGCGCGAGAACCTCGTGGACGAGCACACCCGCATGCTCGTCGACAGCGTCTTGGGCGCCATGGAGGCTGGCCAGGATCACTTGGTCGACATGCCCCTCGCGGAACTCGTCCGCGACGCCGACGAGCACCTCAGTTGGACGATGCTGTTCCACCTCGCGGGCGCCGGGTACCGCCCGGCCCAGCTCGAGGTCTCGACCCGCTGCGCCGCCGAGGTCCACCAGATGATGGCGCGTCACGATGCCTTTCGCGGGCGCGCGCTCGACGAGGAGGAGCGCCGCCTCGCAGCGCAGGCACTCACCGATGCCGAAACCATGGTGGGGCACGCGGTCGGCTGGGGCGCCCTCGCGCACGGGATGGTGAGCGAGGGCCGCAGCGGGACAGTTAGGGCGGCCACGGACCCAAAGGCCATCGGCATCGATGCCACGGCAGCTCTCTGGGCGGCCGCGAGCACCAGCGCTCGCGAGCTCGGCCGCCAGGAAGGTTTCGAGGAAGGCAACGGGCTCGCCGAGGCCGTCGCCAAGCGACACTTCAAGGATACGCGATCGACCGAGGAACCCGATCTTGGGCAGGACTCATCCGGACGCGTCGTCGTGCCGAGCGCGGCGCTCAGCCGGGACGATCGGAAGCAGTGGGGCATCGAGGGCATCGTCGGCAAGGCGCTGCCGCTGATCCATGCGAACACCCTCGCCGATGTTCGCCGAAACCTTCTCGCCGCTCACCCGCATGCAGCATTCGCGATCGATCGGATCCTTGGCGACCTCGTCGAGGATCGGCCCGTCGCAATCCGGCCCACCATTCTCGTCGGCCCGCCGGGGGCGGGCAAGAGCCGCCTCTGCCGCGACCTCCTCGACGCGCTCGGCGTACCCTTCGCCGCCATCGACGCGGGAACGACGTCGGACCATGGGCTGACGGGATCGCCGCGGCGCTGGTCGAGCGCATATCCGTCGGTGCCGCTCCGCCTGTTCACGCAGCACAGGATCGCCAATCCCGGCATCCTGATCGACGAGCTGGAAAAGGCAGGCCGATCATCGGCGGGCTCGGTGCACGATCCGCTCCTGTCCCTGCTTGAGCCGCTGTCGTCGACCAAGTGGCGCGATCTTTTCCTCGACGCCGAGATCGACGCCTCGCGCATCATCTGGCTCTTCACCGCCAACTCGACGCAGGGGCTTCCCGGCCCGCTCCGGAGCAGACTGCGCGTTCTGAAGGTGCCCCGGCCCAGGGCCGAGCACGTGCCCGCGCTCGCCGACCGCATCCGGCGCGATCTCCTCGCCGAACTCGATCTCGAACCCGGCATGGAGCCACCCTTCGACGGAGAGGAGCTTGGGGCGCTCACCGACGCCTTCGGAGCCGAGGGGAGCCTTCGCGACCTGAGGCGCTACGTCGAGGAACTCGTCAAGCTTCGCTGGCTCGAAGGTCACCACCACTGAGGAGCTGACGATGGACGATGGCAAGGATTGGCGGACGCGACTGAACCTCGAGTTCGTGGATCAGTTTCCGCACGGCGCCTTCCACTTCGCGGTCGGCAACGGGTGGTCGCTCCTCCTCGCCGAGGTGTTCAGGCGCGTCGACGCTGCGCTCCATGACGAGGAGCGCTCCTTCTTCGGCTGGAACGACGTCAAGGAGAAGTGGGGCCTCTTGAGGATGACGCACAACGGGAGCGACTGTATCGACGACATCGTGGACTGGGCGGAAGCGACGTCGGAGCGGGTTTGTGACCTTTGCGGCCTGGGCGGGCGGCTGCGCAAGGATGGCGCCTGGAGGGTGCGGTGCGACGCCTGTGCGAGCATCTGATCCCAGGACGTCCAGGGAGGGCCTGCTCCCCGTCGGCATCCCCTCTCCACACGCATCGCCCCCGAGACGATGGACGGGCGTGGCAGCGTTCAGAACTCGTGCCTCAAGGCCGTCGCCCGGATGCATGACGGATCGGCGCACATCCGATCAGGCGTTCAGGACCAGGGCCACCTGCTGGTAGATCGGTAGGTCGGCTTCGTGCCAGAGCTCGACCGCAACGGCAAAAGTCTGCCTCCGAACCAACTTGGCCGCCCAGCGCCCTTCGCATCGCACGACCAGGTAGTACCGATCCCCATAGTCTGAAATGTCCTGTTGCGCCTTGAACGTCCCGACTTGGAGGGAGCCCGCCTCCCGCATGGTAGCGATAGGATGAATTTCGCACTTCCAGGAGTTGCCTTCGAATTTCAATGCCCCGCCCGCCGCTTCCTTCTCGTCCTTGGTCCATTTGCGGAAGCGATCGAACACCTCTTCCGCCGATTTCCCGCGGACCAGGACATATCCCATGGTGATCCCGAAGTAGTCCTTCCGACTGCTCCTGACGGGAGGATCGAAGGCCAACGACACCTTGATGTGACGCTTGCCGCTCGTCGTCTGGAAGTCGGTCGGGATCGGAACCTCGTAGACCGCGAACTTGTCGACCTCAAGGTCGTCCTCGATGGCCATGACCACGCGGCCATCCTCCGAAGAGAGAGCCAGGTCCACGTCGGCGACGCCGTAGCCCGCATGTCGGTAATGTTCCCGACCCTTCTCCGAGGTGACCCGGGCGAGCAGTTCCGGTGGGTGATCGGTGCTCAAGCCCAGCAAGGCCCGGATGAAGTTGCCGCTCCGCTGGGGAAACTCCTCGAGCAGGACAGCGGCTTTGAAAGCCGCGACCGGGGCCGCGAAGGATGTCCCGTGACGGTATTCCATCAAACCGCGCAGGTAATCAGGGTTGAGGGTCAGCACCCCGCAACTCGGACGGTCGGCCGAGAGCGTCGAGGCGTAGCCCAGCCAAACGGCGGTTCCACCGTACTCGGCCAAATCGGGTTTGATGCAATCGTTGAAGCCGGGTCCCGATCGGCTGAACGGGGATGGGTGGCCCGCCTCGGCCAGGACCACGACGTCGGCATCCTCCTCATCGCTGTCCATGAGGCCGTTGGAGTGAGCAAGCGACCCCACCACCAGAGAACTGATCGAACTCGCCGGCTCGTAGAGCCTGTGTCCCGCCTCGAGCAGGTAGCCCGGATAGATGCCCGCTCCCTCGTCTCGGATGCGGTTGCTGACATCGACGATGTTCCCCGCCGACACGGTGACTATAATGCCGAGCTCGCGGATCAGGTTGTCGAGTGTCATCGCCCAATGCGAAGGGCGGCCGCCGACGGTCCGGTTGATGTCAGCCAGGGAGATGTTCATGACACGGCACCCGAACTCCCCGTGGAGCCGGCGTATGGCATTCTCCATGATCTCGGGAACGGTGTGCTCGTCGACGAAGTGGCCACGTGCGTCCACGACCTTGGCACTGGCGATCCTGAAGCGCGGGGTCAGGCGATCCTGCCGGATCTGTCCCGAAACGGACCCATAGCTCGCCAGGGCCGCCACCGCGGTTCCATGGCGCTTCTCGTCGTCGCTTCCCAGGCGCTCCGGAACCCCGAAGGCTCCCGCGACGACGCCGGCGAGCATCGGATGGGCGGCGTTGATGCCGGAGTCGATGATGCCGATGCAGATCGAGTCCCCCGGCGGCCCCTCGATCCGTGGAAGCTGGTCAACGACCAGGTCGGCCCCGGCATCCGGGGCGAAGTCGGACATCGGGGGCAAATCAATCCATGCGATTTCCCTCATTGCCAGCAGTTCGCGCAAGCCAGCGCCCGACACGCGCACCCGCATGACGAACATGCCAGCGCCCCTATAGCGGCTGAGAAGCTCTCCGCCGAACTCCCGAACCTTGCGCTCAACGCGGTCGAGATGCAGTTCGCGCGTGAGCTCCTCGTCTATGTCCCAGAGCTCCACGTCAAGGAGGAACTGGTCGCTGTCGACGATGTCGCCGGGCGTGACGATCCCGTCCTGCACGAGCGCACCTCCTATGCGGTCGACCGGATCGAGTTCGTCGAAGGCGTCGACCGCCTCGAAGAAGTTCGCGTGCCGGGGCCCCTTCTGCCTCTCCGGAATGGGTCCCGCGTACTGGCTCGCCTTCGTCTGGAGCTTGCCGAGCCGCGGGTCGGTGGACAGCACGATGATCGCGTCGTCGCCGCGCTGCTCCAGCACCTTCAGGTCGTTGGCGTCGAGGGCTTCGTCGGAGAGAGGTCCATCGGTCCTGATCCGAAGGAGGATGGTCGGATCCCGAACGGTGCCGTCCGCCTCCGCGGCCTGCGCGGCCGTTCTCCCGACGATTTCCTCGAGCTGGGCGACGAGTTCCCGTCCGTGTACGGAATGATCGCGTCCGGAACCGCCACCATGACCATGCTTCCTCCTATTGAGCTCCCCTTCGAGACGACGGAGCGGCAGATGAGGACGACGAGCCAACTCGATACTCCGTCAGGTGGCGCTGCCCAGCTTGTCCTGGATGTCCTTGCGTCGCCGATCCGACTTGCTGGCGTACTTGAGATCGTCCAGCGTGATCGTCGAACGCTTGGCCATGATCGCGCGCCGCATCGCCGCGAAGCAGAGCCTCTCGACGTCCGCGTGGCTGCGCCCGACCAAGTGGCCAGCCGCTTCCGCGATGTCTAGCTGCACCCCGAAGTTGCGGGTCTTGAACTTGATCAGCCGTCGGATCTCAGACGCGTTGGGCTTTCCGAAGAGGACCACCTCGTCGAAGCGGCGGATGATCGCGGGATCGATGGTGGACTCAAGGTTCGTCGCCGCAACGATGAATCCACGCCCCTTGAAGCGCTCGATCATGAGCAGGAGGTTGTTCACCACCCGCCGCATCTCGCTGTGCTCGGTCGGGTCCGAACGCGTCCTCGCGAGGGCGTCGAATTCATCGAGGAACAGGACCGACGGTTGACGTTCGGCAGCATCGAATATGCGCCTCAGGTTTGATGCCGTCTCTCCCAGCATCGAACCGATCAGAGTGTCGAGCTTGGCGGCGAGGAGAGGGAGCCCGATTTCTCTCGCGAGCACCTCCGCGGTCAGAGACTTCCCGCAACCGGGCGGTCCGCAGAACAGAAGGCGCGTTCGCAGGGGAAGGGCATGGCTGCGGATGGTGTCCCCATGCCTGTACTCGTCAGCGATGTCGTGGAGGGTAAGTGACACCTCGGTTGAGAGGATCAGTTCCCTGGCGTCGCGTCGAGGCTCGACCACCTCCAGGAACTCGTTGGCCCACCCCGGCGACGTGCCTCCCGCGAATGCCTGGCGAGGCAAGGGATCGGCCCCGCCCGCCAAGCGCGTCCTGGAGCGCTTAACCGGCGCGAACGCAGTTGCCTGCTCCGTCCTGGCAGATGGTTTTGACTCTGAACGCGTCATGTTCGCCCTTTGTGCGGCGAACCTACAGCATGCCTCGGTGACGCTCAACTAAGGCGGCTCAACGGGGTGCTCTTACCAACAGCCTGGATGAGTCGGTGGTCCGCGGCTCGACGATGGCTCGTGCCTCCACGACAGCCCTGTGCCGTGTACGAGCTTGTCGTTCATGTCGGGTTCGGGCCGAAGTCGTCCGCTGGCCAGCAGCCCCTTGCCTGCGCCCGGGACCCTGGTGGCCGGGTCTCGGTTGTCAGAGAGCGTCGTGAGGGCTCCTTCATATTCGTGGATGACGGCGGCAACCGAGAATTTTGCCTGGTCGGTTGCCGGGAGGATCCGCGCGCTTGCCTTGTCTCGAGATGGCGGTCTCCTGCACCATGTCGGCCTTCATGTCCCGGCAGGAAGGTGATGAACGGGTGATTATGCATCCAGCCCAATGTAATGACGATCACGCCTCCTTGCCCGGGGGCGCGAACGGTACGACGGTGCCCGCGACCTCGTTCTGGTTGGGCCGTTCAGCCTCACGTTTCGCCCGCCTAGCTGCGTTTGGTAGCTTCTCCTCGAGCTTCCGCATGCGAATGATCACGGCCGCGGCGGTGTTCAGGGCCCTCTGACGCTCTTCCGTCAATCGTCTGTTGGCCTCCTTCAACGACACGATCTGCGCCTTTAACTCGTTCCGAGGCGCCGTGACGATCGTCTTCAGGTACTCCATCACCTCCTTGCGTTCGTAAAGCGCGCTCCGACTGCGTCCCGCTTCCTTGGCGATGTTGACGGGGTTCAAACGCAGTTCCTTGCCTTCCTTGATTTTTTGCAAGAGATCGGCATGTCTCGGGTGCCTGTTCAGGATCCGATCGATCGCCGAGCGGAATTCAAGGTCAAGCGCATCCGGTGCGTCGGACATTTCTCAATCCTCCTCAGGTAATGGCAGGCCGAGGCGCGCAAGCATGACAGCGCATTGAGCCATTCTCGTGCGCGCCAAGCTCGCGACGCATGCATCGTCCGATGCGACCGCAGCTTTAAGGGCCTTGTGATGGCGTGACCATCGAGCTTGCCAGAACACCCCGTGCTCGGGGGAAAGAACAAGGTTCTCGCAGTCCCAGCAGACATCCGCCCTCGCGGCCGACCAGAGTGGAGCCGGCATGACCCACTTCGCGAGGCATCCTTCCGTGCATCGTCCCACACCCGGCCGGAACACGCAGTTTCCCGCAGGCTGTCCGCCGAAGTTGAGCTTGTGAACCCGGATCTCGCTTCCCAGCACGATCTCCTCAATGTCGTTGCGCCGGTCGCCGCCGTCCCTGTTGCCAAGCCGCATGCCGATGCGATCAGCCGAGGCGCGGACTATGTCGACCATGGGTCCGACAGCGACGTTCCGCTCCGTGACCATGGCACCGAGGAAGTCGATGGAGTTCTGGACGGCCGCATCTTCCATAACCTGCTTGTAGTCCGGGTCGGCTTGGCCATAGCCGAGCTCCGTGATGGCCAAGCTGACATGGCGGAAGTGGTCGCGAAGGCTGGGTGGGCTTCGGCTGTCCGTGCGGACGACGAATTGGGCGAAGGACTTTCGCCATTGGCTCGGACTGATGTCGCAATCCGGAACGCCGACATGATCCTGCACGAATGCCCTCTGGGCCCGTCGCACGAATTCGGTCGTGGAAGGTATCAGGACCTCGTCCCCCTTGAGCCAGCCTTGCGGGCGATCGCTGTAAAGGACCAAGCGCTGCATGTTCTCGGACGTCCTGAACCGCCGGAACAGTCTCTCGAGAGCGAAGACGGCCTTGATCGGCGGTGGAAGCTGGTCCGTTCCCACAGGCCGGGTTCCTGCGACCCATTCATGATCGGCCCACCCCTGCTCGCCCTTGTAGACCCTGCCACGTATGAGGAAGATCTCGTCCAGACCCGATATGGACGGTCGGATCGACACGCATGCCGGAAGGCCAGCGGGATCGGGGCTTGCGACCAATCCGCAGAGTTCCGTGGTGCGAAGGCCGACGCCGCCTAGGATCAAGATCGACGCGGCCTCGCGCACGAGGGCGGTCGCGCCCCATGTTGGCCAGATTGGGTGCGCCATGACGTACGGCAATGCGCGGGGGTACCGGACGCTCACCTCGCGAAGGAACGCCTCGATCATCTTCATCTGCTTGTGACGCGAGTCCGGCGCACGCCCCTCCGACATGTCGATGAGCAGATCGATGCACGCGGCGATGTCGTCTATGTCTTCGATGACGGACAGGGCCGCCGACATGATCTTGATGTAGAGCTCATCCTCGATCGGGGCGTGTTGTCCGCGTCGATCCTCGGCCAGCCCCTTAGCGACGGCGAATGCCGACAGTCCCTCGTATGGCTCTTCCGGCGGAGGCTCTGTACCTGCCAGCTTCAACTCCGATGATTGCACCCACATGAGCGGCGGCAATCTGAGATACTTCATGAGCAGCGTTGCTGTCGGAGGATTGTCTGGATCTGCGGCTTTGTCCTCGTATACGCTTTCGACATACTCATCGAAGGCTGTGGAATCCAATTCCGAGAAGCTGTGATAGCCATTGTAGACCATCCAGCATGCGAAGTAGGTGACCTGCCTGCTGAAATCGCTCGCCATGCCCGGCTTGTATCGGACACCGTTTAGCGGAGACGTGTAGAGCGACCAGATGAGACGCCTGAATGCATCAAGAAGGTTCGCCCACTTCGGATCTGTCAGGTAGGATTGATCGGGAAGATAGACTTTCCAGTTGATCGTGCTGTCAGCGAGCCTCTGACCCGCCGTTGGATTATCGAATATCCACAGATGGTCATACCATAGTGAGTATTTGCTCACTGATTGATTAAGAAGCTCGGCATTGGACTTCAGATGCAGTTTCGCCTTCATCGCTCACTCCACGATGTCCAACGGTTGCAGGCGGATTGTCTGCGCCTCGCGCCAGACCGCCTCGTCGACGAACAACGGCAGCCAGATCGTGCGTATGGCGGTCAGAACGGGGAGCCAGTGACCAAGCCATCGCGCGGAGCTGATGCTCGGCTTCGCAAGCTCGATCGACGCCTCCAACTGTATGATCCGCGCCAGGCCGTAGGAGTCGTTCGGGTTCACGCCCGCCATCCAGCAGGTCGGGCAACACCCCCAGGCTTGGCAGAGGCGCCCGGGCAACTCGCCGATGATCGGGGAGTCATAGGGGTCGCCACATTCCCACCCGCCAGTCGCGGCGCGTCTCGTGCCGCCCATCTCCGACCGCCGCGGGTCGGATTTCCCTCCGGTGGCGACCCATCGCTGGCGCTGGTTCTGGTACTCGCCGAGACGCTCCCGTCTCCGCTCCCTGGAAGCGTCGGACGTGTAGTGGGCATCGGTCGTGGAATGGTGCTGGTGATTGAGAACCGCTTGTTTTGCGAGCAGGTCGCCATCCGTCAGGATGTCGACGATCTCGTCGATCGTCGGGCGTATATTGGCCAAGGAGAATTTTACGAGATTGTTTTCGGCGATGAAGTATCCCAGATTGTTCTGGAAATTTGACCCACCACGGAGGTTGTAGCCTTGTACGGCATGTGATAACGTGGACGGATAGATGAAGAGCCTGTCGACGTGATGGGGCACTACGAACCGACGTATCGACTTGGTATGCTTGCGTACTAGCCTCACCAATACGACAGGATTGTCGATGCTTCTGTCTGAGGCTGGGTATGTGCGGTTTTGCAGAAAGCGCGCGCGGTTCTTCTTGACGCGGACGCGATGGCGCCTGTCGGATCCCGAAACATCCAGGTCTCCGATGAGGATTGGACTTTCTCTCACGCAATCCTTGCTGGCGCCGACGCACGACATCGCATTGAAGGCGGTGCGGATGCAGAACAGCACGATGAAGGGTATGAGGCTCCTCGCCGTCAGATGAAGGTAGGACCAGACTGCCTCGACCCCACCCGCCTCTCGCACGCCCTGACCGAACTCGGCACTCAAGTCGTCCGCGGATTGCATGTCGGGAAGATAGCCGTGCATTTGGACGACCACCGTCGAGAGCGTTGCCGCCAGCGTCATGGACGCTTCCGGCATGCTCGACGTCGCCTGTCTGTGTTCGCGGACAAGCCTTCGGCCTGTTTCGAACTTGGCGAGAGCTTCGCCGATCTCCTTGAGACAGGCTCTCTCGATCTTCACGAGTTCGGCGATCGGAACGCCCGGCCTGGACTTGCCAGCCTTATCGCTTCCTTTCCAGGGATTCTTCGGGACCCGCAGTTGCGGGGACAGCATCCCGGCGTAAGCCGGGGTCTTCCGCAGCGTGTTGATCACCGATCTCAAGGCGCCAAAATACTGCCGCCGCGTATTGGGTGAGTCAAAAACCTCCGCTAGGTACAATGCGTACCCGTTCAGCATTTCCGTGGATATATCGCACAAATCGATTTGCGACGAACCTTCCTTATGCAGGAAGTCGAAAAACTTCAGAACGTTGGTGAAGCCGCGCCGGAAGGTTTCCGAGCCGTTCTTGCTCATGGCGATGTAGACGGCTTCCGCGAAGGGCACGGCGAGCTGCTGCGATTGCAGCCATCGCTGCGGGGCCTTGATCGGCTTGACCGTCGGATCGCCATCGAACGGCATCACCAGCGATAGGCTCACCAGCCCCCCCGACGGATGCCTCTCGAATGCGACTCCCCCTCTGCCGCCTTGGTTGTCGCGCAGAGGTACGACATTCCCCGGGGCGCTCGTTGCCCGCCGCGCGGCTGAAGCAAGGCTCGACCGATCCATCTTGCGCCTAGGCATCTCGCAATACCCTGATGTATTGATTGACGAAGTCGGTAAGCTCTGCCTCGATCGTATCGACACTTCTCAGGTATATTCTGACGGTCGTTTCTACGTACTTGTGTCCCAGAAGCCTCGCCAGAACGAGCCAAGGCGCACTCTTGCCTCTCTTGACCAGTTGCTGATACATCACCACCGCGTAGGTATGGCGCAGATCGTGAAAACTGTGCCTGGCTCTCGTCTCGAGCTTGAGCTTGTCGTCTCGCACGACTGGTTCTTGGTAGGACAGGCCCGCCTTGATGACCGCAGCATGGAAGTTGCGCCACATCGTGTGCGTCGTCATGGGTCTGCCGGGATTGCGGTGCGCGTCCGCCCTGTTGACGAACAGGGGATAGGTTGGACTGGGATCGGCCACGCATTCCTTCCGCTCACCGTTGATGTAGGCCAGCAGGTCCTCGTAGATCGGATTGGGAATGAACACTCGACGCGCCCGCCCACCCTTTGTTTTGGTTATGACCAGGGACACGGCAGCTTGCGATGACGCTGGCTGGACGTTCTGTATGTCCAACAGGGTTAATTGCATGACCTCATCGATCCGCATGCCCGTTCCCACCGCCACGGTGGCGCCAAGTCGGTAGACTGAAGTCTCGCCAGCACCGCGGTCCTTTGGGAGGGGGCCGAGTAGCCTCAATATCTTTGTCAGGTCATCGGCGCCGATTGCGTCGACGCTATCCGACCCGTCGTCCTTCGGAATGAGATCGTCGCCGCTTCCCGCATCCCTTGATGCGTCGCCAATACGATGGACAAGATCGTCGTCATCCGCCTTGCCTATGTCATCACAATATCCGTTCCGATGCGCCCACTTGTAGAAGCGCTGTATAGTTCGCATGCGCCTAGCTATCGTCGATCGACGGTACTTCTTCCCGGTCTTTGGTGACAACGACGTCTGAAGTGTTTCTCGATACTGTATAAGGTCATGTATGTCGACAGCATCCCATCGAAGATCGACGACTTCAAGATAGCTGAACAGTTCATACAGATCATCGGAAAACGCCTTCTGAGAATTGCCTACCGACTTCACCTTGCTCGACTGAATGCACCTGCGATACAGGAAGAGGAGGACGGGCTCGACGATCTCTTCCGCGTTCGAGACGAGATATCGAAAGCCCTTCGGAAGGGCGCACGCCGAGATGCGCGTCCACTCCTGGACGGAGCATTCCACCCCATCCCGCGCTAGGGGTCCGGCCGTAGCGATGTAGTATCCCATCCAACCGTCCCGATCCGTCGGGCCGCTTCAAGCCAGTCACCGAGCACCTGGTCGCAGGCCGTGCGCAGGATGCGGCCCGGCACCGATGACGCATGCGAACCTGGAGGCGAACCTCTGCTGGCATGCGGAAGCTCCGCGACTTGCGACGAGGCAGACCTTTGGTGGAGATTTGAGGAAACCCTACCCAACAATCATCCTGCCTCCCCCGTCAATCTCAAAATATAATCAGTCATACATTAGCACTTCGCAACATATATTCCACAAACGGGTGATTGCATGCGGCTGATTTCTCATTTGTCCAAGCGCAAGGATTCGCTCTAATGATCTTTCACCACATAGGATCACGCATCTAAGGACTCGTTACAGGACTCATGTCACGGCCGTAGGACTCGATACTCTCATCTCTCGGAATTTTTAGGATTCGTTCATGGAATTTTGCTCACCTTCAAGGATTCGTTCATCTTCAAGGTGGACGTTGAACCACCTCGCAGTTTTCAATTTTAGGGTGTTAGTCACTCGGTGGGCAACGTGGTTGGCCGCCCGTAAGTGGAACGAAAGCCTTCGATGGAATGAGGGTTGGGGCGCGGTCAAACCCCCGGCACGAGACCTCGGCAAGGCTTGCCTGACGGGCTGGTGCCGTCAGTTGGAAGTGCCGGAACCGGCTCCGTGATCAAGGACGGAACGATGGACCGAAGCTGATCCGACAACATGGATGTCGCTGCCCGCGGGAGCGGGTCCCGGGCTTGGTCGACCTTGTTCCCGTCGGAGTTCGCATGGCGTTCCCGAATGCCGCGCCGAAAGGGTGGCGATAGGGGCTGCCCGGTGGCCGACACGAGGGCGACCGTCCATCGGTATGGACTTCTCATACCGCCGCGCGTTTGTGATGACCCATCTGGCCACGGCCGCGTCGCGGCAGCCCGCGCGGCGCTTGGGCGTCCTCCGGCACGGCATGAACTGCCCAAAGGGTCGGTTCATAGGCGGGCCGGTATCAGGCAGTGGAAGCGGTGCGATCTTGGCCCGCCCGGCATTCGGAAGGCGTGGCGTGGCGTCCATCCTCGGCCCACGCGATCGGACCACATGCGCTTTCGACGGATCTCAAAGCTGGCACGCGCTCACGCGCTTCATTGGACTGCGCGTAGCCTTCATCGACGCATGCGTGTGCGGGACCGCTACAAGCCCGCCCTGGCGGTCGGGTTCAAGAGCTAACTGGATCCGGACCTATGGAAGAGGAGGGGCGGCTACGGCACTTTGGGGAGTGCGCCGCCCCTCCTCTTCCATAGCCCCTACGGTCGTGCGGACACATCGCTAATGTAAGATAACGTGGTTCACCACCAGGAGGCCGTGCGTGGAGGAGCCCTCCTCCAGCGGGATGAAGCCGACATAGTCGTTGTTGTAGCCGAACTGGCGAGCCTGCGCCTCGGGCGTCTGGGCGGTCGGGTCGAACTTCGGCGAATCGGAGAAGAGCGGGTCGCCCCAGCGCAGCAGGACATCGGCGTCGTAGCCTTCGGCGACGTGGTGCGTCTGGTCGACGCCGGCCTCGACCTCCTTGAAGGCGAAGCGCGAGCCGCCGGTGCCCTGCGCTTTCGCCTCGTCAGCCAGCATCAGCGCGGCCGGGCTCACCGTCGCGGCGATGGCGGTGGCGGCGAGCGAGCCGCGCAGGAAGTCGCGGCGCGAGAAGCGGCTCGCGATGATCTCGCCCATCGTGCGGTTCGTGGTCGGGTTCAGGCCCTCGCCGTCGGCCTCTTCGAGGCGGCTGGTGGCGAAGGCACGGGGGCGCTGGTGTTCGGTCATCGGGATCTTCCTCGGAAGCTTTATTGGAGCCGTTCCAAGGCGCGCCCTAACCGGGCGAGATCACAGTTGGATGACAGGAGCGGGTCAAACCTTCGCGTCAATCGCTCAACAGGCTCGGCGCCGTCGCGATCCGTGACGCTTCGATGAAAGTTCCATGACGAGGGAACGTGCCGCGCCGGCGGAGCTTGGCAAAGGGTCGTCCCACCTCAACCATCGGAGAACCGATCCCCATGCAGAATTCGAGAAGCCTCCTCGCCGCGACCCTGCTTCTGTCGGCGCTCGCCGCCGTGCCGGCGGCCGCCCAGACCGCTCCCGCGACGCCGGGCGCCACCGAAACGCAGGAAGCGCAGGATTCGGGCGTCGGCCGGGAGGACGTCGAAAGCTGGATCGGGAAGACCGTGATCGGCGCCGGCGGTCAAACGCTCGGAATGGTCACCTCCGTCGCCAAGTCGTCGGACACGTCCGACGGCGGCACCCTGACGATCGCGCGCGAGGGTGGCGGCGAGGCGACGCTGCCGCTGCTCGGCGCGAGCGCCAGCGGCGACACCGTGACGGTTTCGGCGACCGCGGAGTCGGTCGAGAACCCGCCCGCCGCCAGCGTCAACTGATCCTCAGCCGTTCGGCGTCGAGACGCGCCTTGCCTTGGCGCGCTCGATGCCAAGCCGGCGCTCGCGCCAGATGATGAAGATCCCCGCTCCCACCACGATCGCGCCGCCGATCAGCGTCGTCACGTAGATCGCCTCGTTGAACAGGATTGCGCCGATGGCGATGGCCAGAAGCAGCGAGGTGTATTCGAACGGCGCGATGGTGGAGGTGTCGGCGTAGCGGTAGCAGGCGGTGAGCAGAAGCTGGCCGACGCCGCCGAACAGCCCCGCCATGACCAGCCAGAAGGCCTGCCAGGGCGTCGGCAGGACCCAGTTCCAGACCGTCAGGAGCGCGATGGCCGAGCAGGTCAGCGAGAAGAACACGACGATCGTCGCCGTGTTCTCCTTTCTCACAAGCCGTCGCACCTGGATCATGGCGAAGGCGGCGAAGACGGCCGATGCCATCGAGGCGAGCGCGCCGACCGCCTGCTCGTCGCCCGCCGGCGCGAGAGCGTCCTCGGCGCTGAGCAGCGAGAGGTTGGGCGCCAGAACCACGAGGACGCCGACAAGGCCCACCACGACCGCCGTCCAGCGATAGGCGCGCACGACCTCGCCGAGAAACAGAGCCGCGAAGACGACGGTGAGAAGCGGCGTCGCGTAGGAGATCGAGATCCATTCGGGATAGGGCAGCCGCGTCAGCGCGAAGAAGCCGAGCCCCATGGACGACACGCCGACCGCGCCGCGGATGAAGTGTCCGCCGAGGTCATCCGTTCGGAGCGCCGTGCGAACTTGGCCGAGCCAAGCGAGATAGATGAAGACCGGCAGCAGGGCGAAGAAGGATCGGAAGAAGACGATCTCGCCCGCCGGGATGCCCTGTCCGCCGATCTTGATCGAGGTCTGCATCGCGACGAAAACCAGCACGGACAGGCATTTCAGGCCGATGCCAAGCGTCGGGTTGGGCGCCGCGCTGATCGCGGCTGGCGAACTGTCCATGATGCGATGCTCCGGCCCGGCGTCGGCGACGCCGCTCCGGCCCCCTTAGATCCTCGTTTCGCCGCTCGGCGGCGCCCCCTTCAAGCCCGCGCCGCCTGGATCAGGTTCCAGATCCGCTGCGGGCTCGCCGGCATGTCGACGCGCGAAACGCCGACCTGTCGCAACGCGTCGGCGACGGCGTTCATCACGGCGGGCGCGGCCCCGATCGTCCCCGCCTCGCCGGCACCCTTGATCCCGAGGGCGTTGGTGGTCGAGGGCACGTTGCGCGTCTTGAAGTCGAAGAACGGAAATTCCGAGGCGCGCGGCATGGCGTAGTCCATGAAGCTCGCCGTCACCAGCTGCCCGTCCGGCGAATAGACCGCCTCCTCGCAGAGCGCCTGACCGATGCCCTGCGCGACGCCGCCGTGGATCTGACCGGCCAGCAGCACGGGGTTCACCGTCACGCCGAAATCGTCGACGATCGTGTAGCGGACGATCGAGACGACGCCCGTGTCCTCCTCGATCTCGACTTCGCAGACATGGGTCCCATTCGGATAGGTGCACTCGTCCTGGCGGAATTCGCCGACGGCGCGGATGTCCTCCGGATCCTTGGCGCGGGCGGCAAGCTCCGCGAAGCCCAGCGCCCGGTCCGTGCCGACGACGCGCGCCTCGCCGTCCGCGATCTCGATGTCGGCGGGCGAGGCTTCCAGCTCGTCGGCGGCGAGGCGCTTCAGCTTCTCGGCGAGCGCCTGCGCCCCGCGGCGGACCGACACGGCGCCGAGCGGGATCGAGCGCGAGCCGCCGGTGCCCCCGCCGTCGTCGAGCTCGTCCGTGTCGCCCTGGCGCACGTCGATGCTGGCATAGTCGAGCTTCAGCGCCTCGGCGACGAACTGCGCATAGGCCGTCTTATGACCCTGGCCGTTCGACTGCGTGCCGATCCGCACCTCGACGCGGCCGGTCTCCGTCAGCCGGACATGGGCGGGTTCGGAGCCCGGAAAGGCGCAGGCCTCGACATAGGTCGAGAGGCCGATGCCGCGCAGCCTTCCGTCCGCGCGGGCCGCCTCGCGCCGCGCCGCGAAGCCGTCCCAGTCGGCGCGGCGCAGCGCTTCCGTCAGGTGGCCGTTCCATTCGCCCGTGTCGTAGAGGCGGCCGGCGGCGGTCTTGTAGGGCAGCTTGTCGACCGGGATGAAGTTGCGCCGGCGGATCTCGACGGGCGAGATGCCCATCTCCAGCGCGCAGGCGTCGACGAGGCGCTCGATGAGGTAAGCCGCCTCCGGCCGGCCAGCGCCGCGATAAGCGTCGACGGGCACGGTGTTGGTGAAGACGAGGCGGCAATCGACGCTGATCGCTTCGATGTCGTAGAGGCCCGGCGCCATGGTCATGCCGAGCCAGGGCACGATCGGCCCGCCCTGGCTGAGATAGGCGCCCATGTTGGCGTCGATCGCGATGCGAAGGGCGAGGAAGCGCCCGTCCTCGTCCATGGCCATCGTCGCCTTGGCGAGGTTGTCGCGCCCCTGCGCGTCGGACACGAAATGGTCGCCGCGGTCGGCGGTCCACTTCACCGGGGCGCCGAGCACCTTCGCCGCGATCAGGACGAGCGCCTGCTCGCGATAAGCGCAGGCCTTGGTGCCGAAGCCGCCGCCGACGTCGGGCGTGACGACCCGGAGCTTCGCGGGCTCGATCTTCAGCACCGGCTCGGCGAGGGCCTTGCGGATGCCGTGGACCCCTTGCGAGGCCGTGGTCAGGACGAAGCGGTCCTCGGCCTGCGACCATTCACCGATCGCCGAGCGCGGCTCGAGATAGTTGGACACGAGGCGGTTCTGGACGACCTCGATCGAGGCGGTGCGGGCCGCCCTGCCGAAGGCGTCTTCCGTCTTCGCCTCGTCGCCGAGGTGCAGATGGCCGGCGAGGTTGCCCGGCGCCCCGTCCCAGACCAGCGCGGCGTCGGCGGCGCTCGCCGCGGCGATGTCCGCGACGGCGGGCAGCGGATCGTAGTCCACAGCGATCAGCTCCGCCGCGTCGATGGCCTGGCTCGCGGTCTCCGCGACCACGAAGGCGACGGCGTCGCCGACGTGGCGCACCACGCCGTCGCACAGGAGCGGGATGTCGTGCGCCTCGACGCGGCTCCCGTCCTTCTGCTCGATCAGGGTCTCGCAGGCGACCGCGCCGTAATCCGACACGTCCGCGTGGGTCATCACCAGCCGAACGCCAGGCGCGCCGCGCGCGGCCTCGAGATCGCCGATGGTGAAGCGCGCGTGGGCGTGCGGCGAGCGCAGCACCCAGGCGTGAAGCAGACCCGGTCGCGCCTCGTCGTCGGTGAAGCTGCCGGCCCCGCGCACGAAGCGGTCGTCCTCCAACCGCAGCACCGACGCGCCGAGCCCGAACTTCGGTGTGTGGATGGTCATCGCGAGAACCTCGGCTGGTGCGGCTCGACGGGCGGCGCGCAGGGCGTGCGGGAGTCGTTGCGCAGAATCACTTATGACCCTTCCGCCGTCGCGTCGAGCCCGAAGCGCTTCGGCGGCGCCAAGCACCGGCGTTGGCAAAGCCGCCCTCCTCTTCTAGTGACGAAGAACACGAGCTGAAGGGAGCGACCATGTCCAGCCCAGCGCCGCGCGGCGAGACCGTCCGCCTCGAAGACTACCGGCCGACCGACTTCGTGGTGCATGGCGTCGAGATGACCGTCGAGCTGTTCGAGGGACGGGCGGAGATCGAGACGACCCTGTCCTTGTCGCGCCGCAACGGCGTTCCGGCGGACGCGCCCCTGCTTCTCGACGGCGACGAGCTGGAGCTGACGAGCCTCGCGCTCGACGGCGAAACGCTTTCGCGCTCCTATTACGAGGCCGACCCGTCGAGCCTGCGCGTCGAGGGCCTGCCGGCGAGCGGAGCCTTCACCCTGAGCATCGGCACGCGCATCGTGCCGGAAACCAATACCAAGCTCATGGGTCTCTACCGCTCGCGCGGGGTCTGGTGCACACAGTGCGAGGCCGAGGGCTTTCGCCGCATCACCTATTTCCTCGACCGGCCGGACGTCCTCGCGCCCTATACGGTGCGTGTCGAAGCGGACCGGGCGGCGGCGCCCGTGCTCCTGTCGAACGGCAATCCCGTGGAGGGCGGCCCGCTCGACGGCGGGCGGCACTACGCGCTCTGGCACGACCCGCATCCCAAGCCCTCCTACCTCTTCGCGCTCGTCGCGGGCGATCTCGACGTCCTGACCGACAGCTTCACGACCGCGAGCGGCCGGCCCGTGGACCTCGCGATCTACACGGAGAAAGGCCTCGCGAGCCGCGCGGCCTACGCGATGGACGCGATCAAGCGCTCGATGCGCTGGGACGAGGAGCGCTTCGGCCGCGAATACGACCTTGACGTCTTCAACGTCGTCGCGATCTCCGACTTCAACATGGGGGCCATGGAGAACAAGGGCCTCAACGTCTTCAACCACAAATACGTCCTGCTCGACTCCGACACCGCGACCGACACGGATTATGCGGGCGTCGAGACGGTGATCGCGCACGAGTACTTCCACAACTGGACCGGCAACCGCATCACCTGCCGCGACTGGTTCCAGCTGTGCCTCAAGGAAGGCCTGACGGTCTATCGCGACCAGCGCTTCACGGCGGACGAGCGTTCCGCCACCGTCGAGCGCATCGGCTCGGTCCGCGGCCTCAAGGCCCATCAGTTCCCCGAGGACCAGGGACCGCTCCAGCATCCCGTCCGGCCGCGGGAATACAAGGAAATCAACAACTTCTATACGGCGACCGTCTACAACAAGGGCGCCGAGCTCTGCCGGATGATCCACACCATCCTCGGGGCCGACGGCTTCAAGAAGGGCATGGACCTCTACTTCGAGCGGCATGACGGCGAGGCCGCGACGATCGAGGACTTCGTGCGCTCGTTCGAGGACGCGACGGGCGAGGACCTCCAGCAGTTCTCGCTCTGGTACAATCAGGCAGGAACGCCGACGCTGGCCGTCGAGGAGCGTTTCGACGAGGGCGCGGGCCGGCTGACGCTGAGCCTGGTCCAAAGCCTGCAGCCGGGCGCGGCGGACACGGGAACCGAGCCCTTCCACATTCCGGTACGCTTCGGCCTCGTCGGTCCCAACGGCGCCGACATGGAGCCGGCAGCCGTCTCGGGCGCCGAGGTCCGGGGCGACGTCATCCACCTGCGCAAGGCGCGCGAGAGCGTCGTTTTCGAAGGGCTCGGCGCACGGCCGGCGGTCTCGATCCTGCGCGACTTCTCGGCGCCCGTGACGCTGGAGATGCGCCAGTCGGAAGACGACGCGCTCGCCCTGTCGCGGCTGGACCCGAACCTCTTCAACCGCTGGCGCGTCCTCACCGACCTCGTCGGCCGGGCGCTGACGGCCGGCGTGGCCGCGGCGCGCCGAGGAACCGATGTCACCTTCGACCCGAAGCTTGTCGAGGCGATCCTCGCCTCCGTCGGAGACGAGACGCTGGAGCCGGCCTTCCGAGCGCAGATCCTGCAGTTGCCGTCCGAATCCGAGATCGGCCGCATGGTCGGCAGCGACGTCGATCCGGCCGCCGTCCACGCCGCGCGCGAGAGCACCCGGCGGCGGATCGGCGCGGACGGCGCGGAGCTCTTCGCCAAGCTGTCGGAGGCCGGCCGGCCGAGCGGCGCCTTCTCGCCCGACGCCGACAGCGCCGGACGCCGCGCGCTCGCCAACACGGCGCTCGACCTCCTCACCGCCGCGACGGGCGACCTCACTGCCGCCGAGAGGCGCTTCCGAGACGCCGACAACATGACGGACCGGCTGGCGGGCCTGTCGATCCTCGTCAACCAGTTCGCCGGCTCGGCCGAGGCCGGGGCGGCGCTCGACGCCTTCTTCCGCCGCTTCGAGGACGACGACCTCGTCCTCGACAAGTGGTTCGCGCTTCAAGCGGGCGTGCCCGACGAAGGCACGGTCGAGCGCGTCGCCGGGCTTGCCCGGCACCCGCGCTTCAACCTCGCCAATCCCAACCGCGCCCGCTCGCTGTTCGGCAGCTTCGCCAGCGCCAATCCGCTCGCCTTCAACCGGGCCGACGGCGCGGGGCAGAGGCTCGTCGCGGAGGTTCTGCTGGATCTCGACCGCCTGAACCCTCAGGTCTCGGCCCGCATCGCCACCACCTTCCGGTCGTGGAAGACATTGGAGCCGCGCCGTCGCGAAAAAGCCCGCGAAGCCCTGACTTGGCTCGCCGGACGGCCCGGTTTGTCCACCGATCTGTCCGACATCGTCGAGCGCACCCTGCGCTGAAACAAGACGAGAACGGATCGCAGATTAGTTCGGCGCGCCAGCAACTTCCGACTGTCAAGAAGCAACTCGGATTAAGTAGTTTGCCTGATCAAATTACGCCTGCGACCCATCACCTTTTAAGGAAAAATTGAGGAAAAGTGCGTCCGTCAAGTCCTGGACAAGGTGATTCGCCTCTGGTTGATTGACCGTGATTCGGCTCTGCGGCGAACCGGATCAGGCATGCGCGAACGAGGGGTGCAGCATGGATTCGGACGCAACACGCGTGCCGGCAGGACTAGTCTTGTCCCGATTTTCCGGCTTCGTCTGCAACCAGGCGCGCATCTTCGGCCACGCCCGCTTCATCGCGAAACCCCCGTACGAGCAGCTTCTGATGGCAGAGGGCGCCCTGCGCCGGGCCATTCCGATCCTGATCCTCCTGTTTCTCGGCATCCTCGCCTTTTCCCGCATGTTCGCGCTGATGATGGAGCGCGAGGCGATCGAATTCGATGCCGTGGCGGATCTCGGCATCACGGCCAGCCTCCTGCGCGCCGAGGCCGAGGCCGCTGACGTGGAGACGGCGGGCACCGCCGATCTCGTCGGCTTGCTGACCAGCGCCGTTCCCGCCTCCTTTTTCGGCGAGGGGCGGATCGCCTTCATCACCACTCCGTCCGGCGTCGTGATCGGCACCCTTCCGGGCCAGGACGCCCTGATCGGCCGCAACGTCGGCGACCTCCTCCTCGATGCCCAGCCCCTGCTTCTCTTCGGTGAGCGCGCCGGCGTGCAGCGCACCGACTTCGAGCAGGAGCCGGCGATGGTCGCGAGCGCGATCCTCGGCGATGGGCGCGGCACGGTGATGCTCGTACAGCGCGAGAGCGACCTCTTCGCCGCGTGGCGCGGACAGGTTTCGTTGAACGTCACGATGTTCACGCTGACGAGCGGCATCATGCTCGTCCTGCTTCTCGCCTATTTCCGCCAGTCGACCCGGGCCCGGGACGCCGACGCGCTGTACCTGCGCGCCCACCAGCGCGTCGACACGGCCCTGTCGCGCGGCCATTGCGGCCTTTGGGACTGGGACCTCGCGAGCGGTCGGGTCTACTGGTCGCGCTCCATGTACGAGATGCTCGGCATGCGCCCGCGCGACGGGGTCCTGTCCTTCGGCGACATCGCCCCGATGCTGCACCCCGAGGACGGCGACCTCTTCAAGGTGGCGCGCATCGCCGCCACCGGCCGGCTGAAGCAGCTGGACCACTGCTTCCGCATGCGGCGGGCCGACGGCGACTACGTCTGGCTGCGCGCCAAGGCCGAGCTCGTGACCAACCCCGGCGACGACATCCACCTGATCGGCGTCGCCGTCGACGTGTCGGAGCAGCAGGTGCTCGCCCGCCGCACGGAAGTCGCCAACAACCGGCTCAAGAACGCCGTCGAGAGCATCTCGGAGACCTTCGTGCTTTGGGACGCCGAGGGCCGGCTGGTGCTGTGCAACAGCAAGTACCAGCAGGTCTTCGGCCTCTCGGAAGGCGACGTCGTTCCCGGTACGCCGCACGAGATGATCCGCGCCCGCGCCCGCAAGCCGATCCAGGACCGCCCGATCACCTCCACCGTCTTCGTGGAAGGCGAGAGCGCCCGCGAGACGATGCTGGCGGACGGGCGCTGGTTCCTGTTCTCCGAGCGGCGCACGGACGATTGCGGCTATGTCTCGATCGGCACCGACGTCACGCAGCTGAAGGTCCATCAGGCGCGCTCGGCCGATTCCGAGCGCCGGCTGATCGCCACCATCGAGGATCTGACCTCGGCGCGGCGCGACGCCATCGCGAAAGCCCGTCAGCTTTCCGAGCTGAACCTCCGCTTCGCCGCCGAGAAGGACAAGGCCGAGACTGCCTCGCGGGCCAAGACCACCTTCCTCGCCAATATGAGCCACGAGCTGCGCACCCCGCTCAACGCGATCATCGGCTTCTCCGAGATCATGCGCGACGGCTCCTTCGGCCCGATCGGCAACGCCAAGTACACGGAATACGCCGCCGACATCCACAAGAGCGGCCACTACCTCCTGCGGCTCATCGACGACATCCTCGACATGGCCAAGATCGAGGCCGGCCGCCGCGCCGTCTCGCCCGAGCCCGTGGATCTTTGCGAGCTCCTGTCGGAGAGCGGGCGCATCGTCGCCGTCGCGGCCGAGCAGCGCGGCGTCGAGCTCTCCGTGGAAACGCCGGACGTGCTCGATATCGTCGGCGACCGCCGCGCGACCAAGCAGGTGCTCCTCAACATCCTCGCCAATGCGGTGAAGTTCGCGAGCGACGAGGGCCGCGTACGCCTGCGCGCCCATCGCGCCGGCTCGCGCGCCATCGTCACCGTCGGCGACGACGGCATCGGCATCCCCGCCGAGGCGCTGAAGAACCTCGGCCGCCCCTTCGAGCAGGTCGAGAACGAGCTGACCCGCACCAACAAGGGCACGGGTCTTGGCCTCGCGATCGCCCGCTCGCTCGTGGAACTGCATGGCGGGCGCATGCGCATCATGTCGAAGGTGGGTCGCGGAACGGTGGTCGCCTTCTCGCTGCCGGTGGAGCCCGCGTCCTCGCCGGCCACTCGCGAAGCCGAGGCGCGCAGCCTCTCGCCCGCCCGCTCCGCCCAGAACGCCGCCTGCGCCCTCGCCGCCTGACGGCGACTCAGGGAGCCGGCAGCAGCGCGTCGAAGCGATCCCGAACGGCGGCGGAGACCGCGTCGAGCCTGGCGGTCGCTGCCTCGATCGTCTCGGCGTCGAGGCAGGCCATCGCCTGTTCGGCAAGGCTCGGCGAAAGGTCCGGAAAATCCGCCGCGCCGGCCGGGCCGAGCCGGACAAGCTGAACGAGGCGAGTGTAGAGGCGCATCGCCTGCGCCAGCCCGGCCTCGCCACTCGCGGCCTCGAAGGCGCCCAGGACCTCGCTCGTCGGCACGCCGATGCGATCGAGCCCGACGCGCCCCGTCAGGATCGCCCACTGCGCGATGAATTCGAGGTCGATCAGCCCGCCCGGCCGGAGCTTCAGATCGAGGGGGCCGCGCGGCTTCTTCTCGCGCTCGATGCGGTGGCGCATGGCGGACACGTCGCCGTCCGTCGCGGCATCGTCCCGATGCGCCTCGATCGCCGCGCGCACCGCGGCGACGAGTTCGTCCACGAGCCCCGCATCGCCCGCGAGCGGACGCGACCGCGTCAGGGCCATCCGCTCCCACGTCCAGGCTTCCTCCGCCTGGTACTTTCGGAAGGCGTCGATGTGGGTGGCGAGCGGACCCTTGTTGCCGGAGGGGCGCAGGCGAAAATCGACCTCGTAGAGGATGCCGTCGCGCATCGGCGCCGACAGCGCGGCGATGAGGCGCTGCGTCAGGCGGGCGTAGTAGGTCGAGACGGGCAGCGCCCGCCCGCCGTCCGACTCCTCGGCCTCCCGGTCGTGATCGTAGATGAGCATGAGATCGACGTCGGAGCCCGCCGTCAGCTCGCGGCTGCCGAGCCGTCCCATCCCGAGAAGGGCGACCCGCCCGCCCGGCACGCGGCCGTGCGCGGCTTCGAAGGCCTGAACGACAGCTCCGAGAGCCGCGTCGATCACGACGTCGGCGAGAAGCGAGAAGGCGCGTCCCGCCTCCTCGCCCGGCAGGGCCCCGACCAGCAGCCGCGCTCCGACGAGAAAGCGCTGCTCGGAGGCGAAGGAGCGCAGGCGCGCGAGCACCTCCTCGTAGTCGCCGGCATCGGCCAGGAAGGCTTTGAGCCGCGCTTCCATCAGCGCGCGGTCCGGCATCTCGTCGAAGAAGGCGGGGTCGATCAGCGCATCGAAGACGTGCGGCCGCCGCGCGATCGTATCGGCAAGGAGCGGCGCTGCGGTGATGATCCGGGCGAGCAGGTCGAGAAGGCGTGGATTGGACGCGAGGAGCGAGAAGAACTGCAGCCCGGACGGCAGCCCCGCGACGAAGCCGTCGAACGCCGCGATCGCGGCGTCCGGGTCTCGCGCCTTGGCGAAGGCCGGTAGCAAGCTCGGCAGGAGGCCGGCGAGATGCTCGCGCGCGGCGGCCGAGCGCGTCGCGCGGTGGCGGCCCAGTCCCCAACCCGCAACGATGCGGGCCACGTCCTCGACGCGCTTGTAGCCGAGGTCGCGCAGGGCCGCCTGGCCATCCTCGGTCTCGCCGCCGTCGAGAAGACGCGCCAGCACGGCATCGCCGCTCTCCGCCGCCTCGTCCTCCGCGAAGAGGCCGGAAAAGCGGGCCTCGACCATGCGCATCCGTTCGAGCAGCGCCTCGACGAAGGAGGTTTCGCCCTCGAAGCCCAAAAGGCGCGCGATCCGGCGCATCTCGGCGGGCGCCTCGGGAAGGTCGTGCGTCTGCTCGTCCGCGACCATCTGCACGGCGTGCTCGACGCGGCGCAGGAACCAGTAGGCTTCCGTCAGCTCGGCACGCGCGCCCTCCTCGATCCAGCCGGCGCGCGCCAGCGCCGCGAGCGCGTCGACCGTTCGGCGAGCCCGCAGGCGCGGCTCGCGGCCACCGGCGATGAGCTGCTGGATCTGGGCGAAGAACTCGACCTCGCGGATACCGCCGGGCCCCAGCTTGACGTTCTGCCCATAGGCCGCGACGCCGTCGAAGCCGCGGTGGCGATCGATGCGGTTCTTCATGGCCTGGATGTCGACGATGGCCGCGAAGTCGAGGTAGCGCCGCCAGACGAAGGGCGAGAGCTCGGCGAGGAAAGCCTCTCCCACCGGCCGATCGCCGGCCACGACGCGCGCCTTGATCATGGCGGCGCGCTCCCAGTTGCGCCCATGGCCCTCGTAGTAGGTGAGCGCGGCGTCCACGGGCATCGCCACGGGCATGGCGCCGGGGTCCGGCCGCAGGCGCAGGTCGGTTCGGAAGACGTATCCGTCGGCGGTCCGCTCCGACAGGAGCTTCACGAGCTTCTTGGCGACGCGCGAGAAGGTCTCGACGCCTTCGGCCGGATCGCGACAGGCGCCGGCCTCGGGGTCGAAGAACAGGATGAGGTCGATATCCGAGGAATAGTTCAGCTCGTGCGCGCCGAGCTTGCCCATGCCGAGAACGAAGAGCCCGCTTCCCGCCTCCGGCTGCGCGGGGTCGGATAGCGCGAGCCGGCCCGAACGTTCCGCTTCCGCCAGCGCGAAGCGCAGAGCAGCGCCGATCGCGGCGTCGGCAAGGTCGGACAGGCCGCGCACGGTCTCGTCCGGATCGGCGGCGCCGAAGAGGTCGCGCAGCGCGAGAAGAAGCGAGGCTTCGAGCTTGGCCTCGCGCAGGCGCCGCATCAGCGCCTTCTCCGCCTCGTCGGGTGACGGCGCGGCGTTCAGCTCGGCGATGATCTCGGCAATCCTGCTCCGCCCGTCCACGTCGAAAAGCGGCTCCAGCCAATCGGGTCGTCGAAGCATGATGCCGCCGAGATACGGCGAAAGGTCCATGACGGCAGCGAGCCGGCGAGCGTCGGACGACGCCGCCGCGCCGGCCAATTGCGCCAGTCTCGGCGCCTCCCCATCCGTCGCCGCTCGGGCAAGGTCGGCCAGCCACCCCGCCGCCCGCGCCTCGTCCAGCGGGCAGAGCTGCTGCGCTCCACCGATCTTGAGGCCGCTCTCAGCCGTCGTCACCATCCTCGCCCGGTCTCCCGTCCGTCGGCAGTTCGAGCCTCACTGTAAGGCCCGGCTCGGCATCGCCAAGGGCGATGGTGCCGCCATGAATGCGGGCAATGGCCTGAACGAGCGAGAGACCGAGGCCGGAGCCGGGCTTGGTGCGGCTCGCGTCGAGGCGGAAGAAGCGCTCCAGAACGCGCCCGCGCTTGTCGGCCGGGATGCCCGGACCGTTGTCGGCGACTTCGATCACGCAGCGTCCGGGTTCAGGCTGGAGGACACGGATGACGATGCGGGTGGTCCGACCATCCGGCATCTCGGCATACTTCAGGGCATTGTCGACGAGGTTGGAGATGGCCTGCGAGATCAGCTCGCGGCTGACGGTCGCCATGACCGGCGCGGGCGCTTCGAGGACGAGCTGCGCCCCCACCTCCTCGGCCAGCGGCTCGTAAAGTTCGGCAATGTCGGCGGCGAGCTGCGAAAGGTTCGCGCGCATCATCATCACGGGGTGCGAGCCCGCCTCGACGCGGGCGATCATCAGGAGCGCGTCGAAGGTGCGGATCATACCGTCGGCTTCGGCGATCATCCCCTCCAGGGCCGAGCGCGGGTCGACGCCGTCTCCGGCGAGCGCCGCTTCCGCGCGGTTGCGCAGCCGCGTCAGCGGGGTCTTGAGGTCGTGGGCGATGTTGTCGGACACCTGCCGCAGTCCCTCCTGAAGAAGCGCGACGCGGCCGATCAGGCGGTTGAGGTTTTCCGACAAGCGGTCGAACTCGTCGCCCGCTCCCGTAACGGGCAACCGCTCGCTGAGGTCGCCGGCGAGAATCCGGTTGCTCGAAGCCGACATGGCGTCCAGTCGCCGCAGGGCCTGCCGGCCGACCAGAAACCACGCGAAGAGAGCGCCCACCCCCATCAAGGCCAGCGCCAGGATCAGCGCGTTGCGCACGATGCCGCGGAAGCGCACCTGATCGGTCTGGTCGCGTCCGACAAGAACGCGCATGCCGTTGGGCAGCGCCTCGACCTGGGCGAGCGCGAGGTGAAACCGGTCCTTCGACGGATCGACCCCGCTGTCGGCGTAGCGCTCGTAGTTGAAGGTGCGCGGGGTGAAGCCGATGGTGTCCAGGACGCCCGCGTCGAGGCTGACGACGTTGCCGGCCACGATGCGGCCCGTCGCGTCTGTGACAAGGTAGAGCGAAGCGCCGGGCTGACGCGAGCGCAGGTCGATCGAGCGCACGAGGCCGTAGATGCCGGTCTGACCATAAACCCGGCCGAGCTCCGTGATCTCCTGCGTGATCGTCTCGCGGCTCTGGCTTTCCAGGACGCCGGAGGCCGTGGCGGTGACGTAGAAGACGAGCACCACGGCGAAAACAGCGAAGAGCAGGAGATAGATAGCCGACAGGCGGACGGCGGTGACGCGCCAGAGCGCGCGCAGCCGCTCCGCAAACCGGCCGCCCCGAACTCTCACTCGCCGGCGCGCATGATGTAGCCGGCGCCGCGCACGGTGTGGAGCAACGGCGGCCCGAAGTCGCGCTCGATCTTGGAGCGCAGGCGCGAGATGTGGACGTCGATGACGTTGGTCTGGGGGTCGAAGTGGTAGTCCCAGACGTTTTCGAGAAGCATGGTGCGCGTCACCACCTGACCGGCATGCTTCATCATGTATTCGAGCAGCCGGAATTCGCGCGGCTGCAGCACGATGGTCTTGCCGCCGCGCTTGACCTCGTGGCTCAGCCGGTCGAGCTCGAGGTCGCCGACGCGATAGACCGTCTCGATGTCCTTGCCGCCGCGACGGCGACCGAGGACCTCGATGCGGGCGAGAAGCTCGGAAATGGCATAGGGCTTCGCCAGGTAGTCGTCCCCGCCGGCGCGAAGGCCCGTGACGCGGTCGTCGACCTGACCGAGCGCCGACAGGATGAGGGCGGGCGTCCCGACCCCTTTTTCGCGCAGCTGCGAAATGACCGACAGCCCGTCCTTCTGCGGCAGCATGCGGTCCACCACCATCACGTCGTAGTCGCGCGTGTCGGCGAGATGGAAGCCCTCCTCGCCGTCGGTCGCGAGGTCGCAGACGTGGCCCGCCTCCCTCAGCGCCTTCACGAGGTAGTTCGCGGCTTCCCGGTCGTCTTCGATGATAAGGATGCGCATGCTCGGCAACTCGGAGGATGAAACGGCCTGAATGGCTGGATAGGCCATGGCTCCCACCTTCTCTTATCGCGAGGCTTGGAGAAAAGATGGCGGCGGGCCGGGTTGAACCGGCCCGCCGCCATCATGGTGAACGCGATCTTAACGAAAGACCAGATCAGCCGCGCTCAATCGGAAGGGCGACGAAGCGATTTCCCTCCGACGACTTCAGCTGGAGCAGCGCGGCGTTGCGACCGGCGTCGCTCGCGGCCTTCAGGGCGCGCTCGATATCGGCCTTCGAATTGACCGCCGTACCGTTCACGGAAACGATCACGTCGCCGGTCTGGATACCGCGGTCGGCCGCTTCCGAGTCCTCCTTCACCTCGCCGACGGCGACACCATTGCCGTCTTCGGACGGCGTCACCGAGAAGCCGTAGCCCGAGAGCGTCGAAGGATCGGCCGGCACGCGGCGCGAAGGCTGACCATTGGCCGACGCCGCCTCGTCGAGGCTGGCAAGGTTGCCGAGCTTGACGTCGACGTTCCGCTCGGCTCCGTCGCGCCAGACCGTCACGTTGACCGTCTCGTCCGGCTGATAGTTGCCGATGGTGCGAGCGAGCTCGCGCGGGCCCTTCACTTCCTGACCGTTGACCTTGGTGATCACGTCGCCGGTCTGAATGCCGGCGCGGGTCGCCGGGGTCTCGTTGTCCGGCAGCGTCACGATCGCACCGCCGGCAGCCGGCAGTCCGACGGCCTCGGCGATGTCCTTGTTGACCTCGCCGATCTGAACGCCGAGCCAGCCGCGCTGGACCGTGCCGTCCTTGATCAGCTGATCGACCACGGTCTTGGCGGTCGAAGCGGGGATGGCGAAGGCGATGCCGACATTGCCGCCCGAGGGCGAGAAGATGGCGGTGTTGATGCCGATCACCTGGCCCTGGAGGTTGAAGTCCGGACCGCCCGAATTGCCGCGGTTCACCGCCGCGTCGATCTGCAGGAAGTCGTCATAGGGACCGGCGCCGATGTCGCGGCCGCGGGCTGAAACGATGCCGGCCGTCACCGAGCCGCCGAGGCCGAACGGATTGCCGACCGCGACCACCCATTCGCCGACGCGAACCTGCGAGTCGTCGCCGAGCTCGACATAGGTGAACTTGTGATTCTCAGCGTCGACCTTCAGGACCGCGAGGTCGGTGCGCGCATCGGTGCCGATCAGCTTGGCGTCGTACTCCGTGCCGTCGTCCATCACGACGGTGAACTCGGAGCCGTCCTGAACGACGTGGTTGTTGGTGACGAGGTAGCCGTCATCGGAGATGAAGAAGCCGGACCCCTGGCCCATCATCTGGCGCGGGCGCTGATTCTGGCCGCGGTCGGGCGCGCCGAAGGGGTTGGCCTGGCCGGGCTGGCCGAAGTCGAAGAAACGGCGCAGCGGATGGTCGGGCGGCAGGTTGTCGAAGGGCGTCGCCTGGCCATCGCCGCCGTCGAACTGGGCGGGCGCGACCGACGACTTCACGCGGACGGAAACGACGGCGGGCGAGACCTTCTCGACCACGTCGGCGAAGCCGAAGTTCTGCATCGGGCTTTCGACCCTCACCGGGTCGGCGAAGACCGGTCCGGTGTTACCGACGACGGCGCCCGTCACGGCCGCGCCGGCGACACCGGCCGCGAGCAGGCTGGCGAGAAGCTTCGTGCGCTTGGGGGACTTGGGAGTTGCAGCAGTCATCGCGATCTCTCTTCCTCTGGGGAGATGGTTCGATCCCGCGGGGAGGCGGCGGGGATCGTTGAGCAAGAGATAGGTGTCCGTGGATTACGAGACCCCTTCGGTTCCATGAAACATCGGTAAGGTCAGAGCCCGCGCTCTTTCAGGACCGCGTCCACCGCCTTTTCTTCCTCGGCCGTCAGGGCAGGATTGCGCGCTTCGGCCGCCCGGCGTCGGACCGTCGCAACGGCGAAGAGGCCGCCCGCCAGAAGAAGAACGACGGGGGCGCCCCAGAGCGCGAGTGTCGTCCAGTGAAGGCGCGGGTTCAGGAGCACGAACTCGCCGTAGCGCGACACGAGATAGTCGATCACCTCGCGATCGCTGTCGCCCGCCGCCAGCCGCTCGCGGACGAGAAGCCGCAGATCCTTCGCGAGCGCCGCATCCGAGTCGTCGATCGACTGGTTCTGGCAGACGAGACAGCGCAGCCCTGCCGAAAGAGCGCGCGCGCGCGCTTCCAGAGCCGGATCGGCGAGTTCCTCGCCGGGCTCGACGGCGATGGCGGGCGTCGCCGCCAGCACGAGCCAGGCCGGTGTCACCGGCGCGAGCACTAGAGCTGCACCGAGCGCTACGCTGCGCAGGCGCCGGCTCATTCCGCCGGCTCCGCGATCGGCCGCCCGCCGCGGCGCTTCGCCCGCGCCGGCGCTCCGATCCTCAGGCGCCGGTCGGACAGCGAAACGAGCCCGCCGATCGCCATGGCGACGCAGCCGAGCCAGATCAGCGTAACCAACGGCTTCGTCCAGATGCGCACCACCGTTTGTCCGCCGTTCGCTACCGCGTCGCCGAGCGCGACGTAGACCTGGCTGAAGAGGTGCGTGCTGATGCCCGCCTCCGTGGTCGGCTGCTGCCTCGCGGTGTAGAGGCGACGCGCGCTCTCGATCCGCCCGGCTTCGCTCGTTCCGTCCAGGATCGTGAAGCGGCCCACCTCCTCGGTGAAGTTCGGCCCGTCCCGGGGCGCGAGCCCCTCGAAGCGCACGCCCCAGCCGCCGGCATGAACGGTCTGGCCAGGGGCCATCGTCGTCACAGTCTCGGTGCCGAAGGCGCCGACCGCGACGATGCCGAGAAGCGTCGCTCCGAGCCCGAAATGCGCGATCGCCGTTCCGAAGACCGAACGCGGCAGGCCGGCAAGTCGCCGAAGGGCGTTGGAGAACCCCGCCTTGGCGAAGCTCGCCCGCCCCCAGAGATCGACGAAGCTGCCGATCATTAGCCAGACCGCGAGCCCGACGCCGAGCGCCGACAGGATCGCGGCGCCTTGCGTGATCGCCATGACGAACAGCACCGCGACAAAGGCCGCGCCGGCCGCGAAGTAGAGGCGCTGAGCCGCGCCGAGGAGGTCGCCGCGCTTCCAGGCAAGGAGCGGCCCGAAGGGCACCGCGAAGAGCAGCGGCAGCATCAACGGGCCGAAGGTCAGGTTGAAGAAGGGCGGACCGACCGAGATCTTGGCGCCTGTCGTCACCTCCAGCACCAGCGGATAAAGCGTGCCGATGAGAACGGTCGCGCAGGCCGTGGTCAGGAACAGGTTGTTGAAGACGAGCGCGCCCTCTCGGCTGATCGGCGCGAAGAGGCCGCCGCCTTCGAGGCTCGACGCGCGCAGCGCGAACAGCGCCAGCGAGCCGCCGACGAAGACGCAGAGGATGCCGAGAATGAAGACGCCGCGCGTCGGGTCGGTCGCGAAGGCGTGGACGGAGGTGAGAACGCCCGAGCGCACGAGAAAGGTGCCCAGCAGCGAGAGCGAGAAGGTCAGGATCGCGAGAAGCACGGTCCAGATCTTCAGCGCCGACCGCTTCTCCATGACGAGCGCGGAGTGCAGCAGCGCGGTGCCCGACAGCCAGGGCATGAAGGAGGCGTTCTCGACCGGGTCCCAGAACCACCAGCCGCCCCAGCCGAGCTCGTAATAGGCCCAGTAGGAGCCCATCGCGATGCCCGCCGTCAGGAACACCCAGGCCACCAGCGTCCAGGGCCGGACCCAGCGCGCCCAGGCCGCGTCGATGCGCCCGTCGATCAGCGCCGCCACCGCGAAGGAAAAGGCGATCGAGAAGCCGACATAGCCGAGATAGAGCATCGGCGGATGGATCGCGAGGCCGATATCCTGGAGGATGGGATTGAGGTCGTTGCCCTCGAAGGGCGGCGGGTCGAGCCGCGCGAAGGGGTTGGAGGTCAGGAGGATGAAGAGGAGGAAGGCGACGGTGATCCAGGCCTGGACCGACAGGACGTTGGCCTTGAGGCTCGCCGGCAGGTCGCGCCCGAACAGCGCGACGAGCGCCCCGAAGAAGGACAGGATCAGCACCCAGAGGAGCATCGAGCCCTCGTGGTTCCCCCAGACGCCGGTGATCTTGTAGAGCAGCGGCTTGGCCGAATGCGAATTCTCGGCGACGTTCAGGACCGAGAAATCGGACACGACATAGGCGTGGGTCAGAGCCGCAAAGGCGAGCGCGAGCATCACGAAGCCGCCGAGCGCCGTCGTGGAGCCCGTTTCCATCAGCCGAGCGTCGCCCACGCGGGCGCCGATGAGCGGCAATACGGACTGGACGAGGGCAAGCGCCAGCGCCAGCACCAGCGCGAAATGGCCGAGTTCGACGATCACGAGCCCGCCCCCGTCATCGCGACCGGCTCCCCGGCCGGGGCGTCGCCGCCCTTGGGCGCCACCATGCCATTGCCGTCCTCCCAGAGGCCGCGCTTCTTCAGGTCGTCGACCACTTCCTTCGGCATGTAGGTCTCGTCGTGCTTGGCGAGCACCGTGTCGGCGAGAAAGACGCGATCGGGCCCCAGCGTGCCCTCGGCGATGATCCCCTGGCCCTCGCGGAACAGATCGGGCAGCAGCCCGGCATAGACCACCGGCACCGTTTCCACCGAGTCCGTCACGCGGAAGCGCACCTTGGAATCGGCGCCGCGCTCCACCGAGCCCTGCTCGACGAGGCCGCCGAGACGGATGCGCTGGGTCGGTACCGGCGCGTTGGACACGATGTCGGTCGGCGAGTTGAAGAAGGCGATGCTGGTCGACAGGCTCTGGAGCACGAGGCCGACCGCCAGCGCGACGACGCCGACCATGCCCCCGATCCCCGCCAGCCGCTTCTGCTTGCGCGTCATTGAACCGCGGTCCCCCCGTCCTCGCCGATCGCGAGCCCCTGCCAGAAGCTCGCGATCTCCCGCCGCTCCGCCGACCCCTCCGGAAAGCTCCCGGACGCGGCAGCATAGGCTTCGCGCGCCTTCGCCACGTCGCCGAGCACGGCGTAGGATCGCATCAGCCGCTTCCAGCCTTCGATGTCGTTCGGCGCGGTTTGGAGACGAGCGGCAAGCTGCGTCACCATCCCCTCGATCATCGCGCGCCGATCACCCTCGCCCATCTCCGCCGCCGCGGCGACCTGCTCGCCCGTCGGGCCGGGCGCCGTCACCGGTGCGCCGCCGCCGAGCTTGGCTTCCGCGTCCGCGACGGCGCTGCGCGCGAGCTGCAGCCACGGCGCGTCCGGCGGGCTCTCTGCGATGAAACCCTGCCAAGCCGCGAGCGCCTCGGCATTGCGCCCTTCCTGCGACAGGTCGAGGGCCACGAAGAACTTCGCCGGCAGGAAGGCGGGATCGAGGTCGAGCGCGCGCCGGAAGGCGGCGAGCGCTTCGTCCGTCACCTCGCCGCCCGCCCCTTGCGCCAGAACCTCGCCGAGCCCGACCTGCCGCTGCGGCGTGTCGCCGAGGATGCGGATCGCGTTGCGAAAGGCGGTCTCGGCCTTCGCCGTCTCGCCCATGCGCGCGTAGATCGGAGCGAGAAGCTCCCATCCACGCCCGTCCTCCGGATTTTGCCTGAGCCGCTCTTCGGCCGCCGCGACGAGTGCGGCGATGTCCTGTCCCGGGGCGGCCTCGTTCTGGCGCGCCGCGAGCGGCCGGTCGGCCGAGCCGGGATGGCCGAGCTGCGAATAGGTGCCGAGGGCCACTGCCGGAACGACGACGACAACGGCGATCGCGCCCCAACGCGTCCAGGCGCTGCGCGGCGCCGCGATGCCCCTTCTCGCCTCGCTGGCCGCGTGAAGCAGACGCCGGCCGATCTCGGCCTTCGCGGAGGCGGCCTCGGTCGGGCTGATCACGCCGCGATCGAGATCGGCGGACAGCTCCTTCAGCTGCGCCCCGTAGACCTCGACGTCGTGCTCGGCCCGGACCGGCGCGACGACGGCCCCGGTCTTCAGCATGGGCAGAAGCGCCAGGAGCGTGGCGACGATCGTCAGGGCCGCGGCGGCAATCCAGAAACTCATGGTCACTCGTCGGATGGGCCGGCATCAAACGCGGACGCAGCGCCGAGCGGCCGCCGCTCACCATGCGCCGCCCGCGGCGATCGACCTCGCGACGGATGCCATGCCCTGTCTAGAACCGTTCTCACGCGCCTGCGCTAGCAGACTTCCGCAGCAGCGACCATTCAAATCGCCGACAGGTCGGCGTGCCGCGTCAAACGACCTTCCAGACGCCGCCTTCGCCGCGGCAGGCCGTGCCCTGGCCGGCCGAGGCGCGGCCGTTGGCCTTCACCGTATGCGAGAAGGCGCGGCAATCCTGCGAGCCGACGCGGTAGAGCTGCGTCGGCACTACGGAGCCTTCGACGCCGTCCGCCGTCCAGGTCACCGGCTGGCCCGCCGCCGTGAACTGCAGCGCCTGGAACTCCGCCTCCAGCGCTCGCGCCCGCTCGGAAGCGTTGAGCTTCAATCCCGGAATGCGGCCCACGAGCCCGTCGCCGAGAGCGTTGACGGCCGGGTTGCTCGGCCCGAGCGACGGCGATGCGGTTCCGAGGGAGCCGCCCAAGCCGAGACACCCGCCCAGAGCAAGGAGCGGAACAAGGCAGGCGAGCATCGAAGCGGCACGAACCATGGCGACCATCCAGACAGCGAACCCGCGCGCCTTCCGACCTGTGTCGAATCGGGGCGGTCCGCACCCTTTCGTCTATAGGGATCCCCGTGCCGTCAGGAAAGCGCGCCCTGCCCGGCGCGCGGAAGCCGCACCTCCGCCTTCAGCCCGCCGAGGTCCGACCGGGCCAGTTCGAACGTGCCGCGATATTCCTCGACCGTGTCGGCGACGATCGACAGGCCGAGGCCGCTGCCCGGAACGCGTTCGTCGAGCCGTTGTCCGCGCTTCACCGCGCGCACCATCTCCTCGGCCGTCAGCCCCGGCCCGTCGTCCTCGACGCTCACGATCACCCGGTCCGGGCCGTCCGGAGCCAGCGTCAGCCGGATCTCCTTGCGGGCGAACTTCGCCGCGTTCTCCATCAGGTTGCCCACGACCTCCTCGAGATCCTGCGCTTCCCCGAGAAAGACCGTCGGGTCCTTCGCCTCGCGCCGGAATCGAACGTCGAGCTGCGGGTTGAGCTTGGCGATGACCCGAGCGACGCGCTCCAGGGTCGGCTCCATCGGCGTGCGGAACACGGACGTCTCGATCTGCGCCGCCAGCCGCGCCCGGTCGAGATAATGCTGCACCTGCATGCGCATGCGCTCGCTCTGGTCGGCGACGAGCCGCCCTTCTGCGCCGCCGATCGTCGTCGCCTCGTTCATGAGCACCGCGATCGGCGTCTTCAACGAGTGGGCGAGGTTGCCGACCTCCTTGCGCGAGCGCTCCACAATGCGGCGGTTGGAATCGATGAGGAGGTTGACCTCACGCGCCAATGGCTCGATCTCGGCCGGAAACCGGCCGGTCAGGCGCTGCGCGCGCCCCGCCCGCACGTCGCCGAGCGCCTGGCGCACGCGCCGCAGCGGCCGAAGGCCGACGAGGATGGCCCCCGCATTGATCAGCACCGAGCCGAGCCCGACGAGGCCGAGATAGAAGGCGAGCTGGCGGTTGAAGGCGTCGATGTCGGCCTGGATGGCGCTCTCGTTGCCCATCACGCGGAAGCGCGCGGTGTGGTTCTGCGAGTCGAGCACGACCTCGGTCTCGGCGACCCGCAGTTCCTCCCCCTTCAGCCCCTCCGCGTCGTAGGATCGCCGATATTGCAGGCTGAAGGGCACCTCGGCGGTCGAGGCCGGCTCGATGACGCCGTTGCCGAGCGAGATCGAGCGCAGGCGGCCCGTGGTGTTGTCGCTCGCCGGCACCGCTTCCCAGTACCAGCCGGATTGCGGGCGGGAGTAGCGCAGGTCGCCGAGGTTCGGCGAGCCCTTCAGCGAGCCGTCCTCGTCCGCGGTCACGGACGCCACCAGGTTGAAGAGCTGCGCGTCGAGGAGGTCCTGGAAGCCCTTCGTCGCCGTCCGCCCGTAGAGCGTCGAAATGAGCCCGCCGACCACGAACAGCGCCGCGACGGCCCAGAGGCTCGACAGAACGATGACGCGGAAGGCAAGGGAGTCAGCGGGAAGCCGGTTCATCCCCGGCCTGCATTCGGTAGCCGAGGCCGCGCACCGTCTCGATCACGTCGAGCCCGATCTTCTTGCGAAGACGGCCGACGAAGACCTCGATCGTGTTCGAATCGCGGTCGAAGTCCTGGTCGTAGAGATGCTCGATCAGCTCGGTGCGCGAGACGATCTGGCCGAGATGGTGCATGAGGTACGACAAGAGCCGGTATTCATGCGAGGTCAGCTTGAGCGGCGCCCCGTTCAGCGTCGCCTTCGATGCCCGCGTGTCGAGCCGCAGCGGCCCGCAATGGATCTCAGACGAGGCATGGCCAGCCGCGCGCCGGATCAGCGCCCGCACCCGCGCCAGCACCTCCTCGACGTGAAAGGGCTTCGTCACGTAATCGTCGGCGCCCGCGTCGATGCCCTGCACCTTGTCGCTCCAGCGGTCGCGGGCGGTGAGGATCAGCACCGGCATCTTGCGCCCGTCGCGCCGCCAGCGCTCCAGGACGCTGATTCCGTCCATGTTGGGCAGGCCGACGTCGAGGATCACGGCGTCGTAGGGCTCCGTGTCGCCGAGAAAGTGCCCCTCCTCGCCGTCATAGGCGCGGTCGACGACATAGCCCGCCTCCGTCAGCGCATCGAAGAGCTGGCGATTGAGAGATTGGTCGTCCTCGACGATGAGTAGGCGCATTCCGGTTCCGGTCCTCGCGAAAGGTCGCCGCTGGCATCGTGCCCGATTAAGGCCGCACCGTGATCGTCTGCTTGCGCGGGCGATCGCCGTCCTGCCCGGGAACGAGCACGGTCACCACGCATTCCGCGTCCGGCCCGCTGCCGCGGCTGGACACGGACAGGACCTGCCCGCCCGTTTCCGTCGCGGCCTGAGCCGCCGCCGCCGAGCAATCCGCCTGCTGGGCAAGAAGGATCGGCTCGTCGAAACCGCTTCCTGTCGTTCCGACCTCCGCCGCCGCCAAGGCCGGCCAGGCTGCGGCGGCGATCACGATCGTTGCTGCGAGGAAGCGGTTCATGGGTGGCCTGCGGTTCGAGTGTTGAGACCTGTCTAACCCGGGTCGGCTGAACCCCGAATGAACATCAGCCGCCTGTGTTCCGGGGGCTTGGCGCCCTCGAACCGATGCGCGCGTCCGCCACGATCCGCCCGACGATCGCCGCGACCGCTCCGGCCGCGACGGCGAGGTCGCCGACGGCGCCGGCAAGATCGGCGCCCGCTCGGGGATCGATGGCGATGCCGCCGATCTGCGCGAGCGAAATCGCCAGCGCGACGAGCGCCCCCCAGATGGTGGTCGAGCGGTACCAGCTCTTGGTCTCGATCATGTCGGATTCCCTCCTTTGTTGGAAGCGTCAGGCTGTCGGCCGGTGGAAGATCTCCCGGCGTTCGGATCCCGCCCCGTAGGCGAGGCCGTACTGCGCGACCGACACGGCGAGCCGCGCCGGCAGATAATCGAAAGCCGCCATCTGGGCGGATGCCGTCAGGTCGAGGCGCGGCGATTCGGCGTCCAGGACGAGTTCGCCGCCCGCCTCCGCCTCGGCCCGCACGCGGTAGCGCTCCGCCTCTTCGCCGAGCGGCACATCGAGCCCGTCCCAACCGTCGGCGTCGCGTCGTCCTCTCCGCACCCAGGACAGCGCGAGCGTCCCATCAGTCGCGAAGCGTCCTCGCAGATGCACGGGCGAGAGCGGGCGGCCGGCGCGGTCGTCAAGTCGCGCCGTCACCGTCACCGCGGCCGGATCGTCCAGGGGTCGCCCGGCCGGCACGGCGCGAATCGCCACGTCGCCGCGCGGCACTCCCGCAGCCATCGCCTCCGCCGCCTCGTCGAGAACGACGAAGGCGGCGCCGGCGGCCGCCCCGGCCCGCATCGCGTCGTCCGTTCCGCCCTTGGCCCGAACGAGGCCCGAGACGCGGAACCGCATCGGCTCGACCTCGTCCGCCGTCTCGAACTGCAGGAGTTCCCACGCGCCGTTCCGCGCCAGGACCGCGCAAAGGTTGGCGCCGCCCAAGAAGCGCTCGCGCGACACGCTCTCGAGACCGCCGCGCCGCAGCCGCACGTCGAGAACCGAGCCGCGATCGATCACCGCCTCCGGCCCCGGTCCGAGCGCCGTAGCCAGCACCCCGATCACCGCCGGCGCCCCGATCGTCCCGAGGCGCTGTGATGCTTGCCCCTCGCTCGTAGGCACGAGCAGCAGCGGCGTCCAGGGTTTGGCGAAAGCGGCCGCACGCAGGCCACCGCCCTCCAACGGCAGGTCGAGTATGCTCACCACCGCTCGCGACGGCAGGAGCGGAGGCGACGGGTCGGCGCTTCCGACCTGCCGACGCGTCGCTCCGGAGCCGGGCTCGGCGAGCCGCCGGGCCTCGACGCGCAGCACTTCGCCCGCCTCGATCCGCGTCACGAGCCAGCGTCCCGGCGGCCCGCGCCCTTCCTCGTCGCGGAACACCAGCCGGTCGCCGGGCTCGACGCTCAGCATCGTCGGCGCCAGGGCGAAGCGAACCGTGTCCCGGCTCGCCAGGGCATCGCGCAAGTGCCGCAGCGCGAATCCCGCCGCCTGTTCCTCCGCCAGCACCACGGGCAGCTCGATCGCCGCCTTCCGCGGCAGACCACCGGCGATCCCGCCCGCGCTGACCGCTCCCGGCTGATAGGATCGGGCCGGGTCGGAGAAGCCGACGACCACCTCGTCCGGCGCCTCGTCCGCCTCGGCGCGGCGCAGCGCGATCAGCGCCGCTTCGCCTTTCTCGGCGAGGTCCCCGATCCCGATGTCGAAGCTACTCGACGCGAGCGAGCGGAACACGAGCCTCCTGCCCGACTGGCTCGCCGACGCACCGACGAGACGCAGAAGCTCCTCCACCTCCCCCCGCGCCGTCCCGTACCCGGCCGCGACGTATCCGCCGAGCGCCGCGTCCACCTGCGCCGCGTCCGCATCGTCGATACCGTGGTCGGCGAGAAGCGCCGCGATCGTTTCCGCCGCCGGAGCCGTGCCGAGCCGACCGCTCAGCCAGTGCCCGAGCCGCCAGTTGCCGCCGTCGCTCCAGATCGCCTCGCGATCCGGAAACGCAGGAAAGGGCCGCGCGTCCCAGGTCCAGAGGTGGATCGCCTCCGGGTCCACCATCGGCTTGCCGTAGACCGCCGAGACGGGGTTCGCCGCCGGCCCGGAGGTCCAGTGATCGAGATGCGCTTCGAGGAAGCGCCGTTGCGCCGCTTCGTCGCGCCCGCCGTTCGAGAAATGCGGCGCATGGCTCTCGGACGACTTTGGCCTGCCCCCGTTAGGTGGCCCGGTTCAAATCTAATGCATGGTTGGCTTGTCGGCGACGTTTGAGGTGGCCGGCGAAGCGGGTTGGGGTGGCGCAGCCGGCCACGGCACGACGGCTGGTGCCGGCGGTTTGTAGCCCAGGCTCGAGTGTGGACGCTTGGTGTTGTAGTGCTGGCGCC
>NZ_VTOM01000010.1 GCF_009765365.1 Antarcticirhabdus aurantiaca | reverse complement strand
GCCTGCCGCTTGGCACGGCGACGCATCCAGCCGGCCCGTGTCATCGCATGGTCACTCTGGCGACGGGCCCATCAAGCCGCCGCGCGAAAAGCCTACCTGAAATTAAAAATGCAACTGTAGTGCTAGGGCCCGTTAGGGCTTGATCCAGTCGAATGTCGCCGCGATCGCCAGCACCGCGGCGAAGGACGAGGCGGTCTTCTCGTAGCGCGTCGCGACGCAGCGCCACTCCTTGAGCCTCGCCCAGAGGCGCTCCACGACGTTGCGATTGTTGTAGATCCAGGCGTCGCAGCGCACCGGCGCCTCGCCGCGCTTCGCCGGCACGGCGGGGCGCGAGCCCTTCTCCCGCACCATGTCGCGGAAGGCGTGGCTGGCATAGCCACGATCCGCCACGACCCACTTCGGCGCGGCAGGCAGTAGCGCGAGAAGCCCCTTCGCCATCGGCAGCTCGTGCGCTTGACCCGGCGCGAGGCGGAAGCCGACGGCGCGTCCCGCGCCGTCGGCGATCACGCCGACCTTCGTGCCGTAGCCGCCGCGGGAGCGGCCGAGCGCGTGGGCCGAGTTCCCCCTTTTTCCGCGCCGGCCGCCTTGGCGTGGGCACGGATCGTCGTTCCGTCCAGATGCACCATGCCGAGCGACACGCCGCGCTCCAGCGCGAGTTCGTGCAGCGCTTCCCACGTCCCGGCCTTGCTCCAGCGGTTGAACAGCTGGAAGACGCGGTGCCACGGCCCGAAGCGCTCCGGCACGGAGCGCCACTTCGCCCCGTTGCGCAGGCGCCAGACGATCCCCTCGATCGTGCGGCGAAGATCCACCGGGTCGGTCTTGCCGACCGGGCGGACAGCCTCGATCAGCGGGGCGAGCTTCTTCCAGGTGCGGTCGTCGATCTCGTGCTTCATGCGAGAGAAACGACCAATCCTCCGCATGGTTCAGAAGCCCTAACGGGCCCTAGGACGATTTACCCAGCTTCACATGCCTGTCGAGGAGACGAAGGGAATGCCGATGAGGCCGCCCTGCGCGAAGGGCGGTTCAATTTATGTGATAAAAGATCAACTTATGGGGTAATCGACAACTATGGCTGAACCCTAGCCGAGGACCGTCACGCAGTCAAGGACTATTTTCCTATTTCGTTGTTTCCCTCGCGCGCCTGCTTCGGCAGCTCGCCCGGCCAGTCGACGATGTGGTCCTCCAGGTCCTCCGGCTCGAGCCCATCCTCGCTGATCGTGCGGCCGCGCACGGAAACGCCCGCCTGATGCACGGTGTCGCGGTCGCCCGAAACGAGATGGTGCCACCAGTAGAGGTCGCGCCCTTCCGCCACGAGGCGGTAGCCGCAATTGGGCGGCAGCCAGCTGATCGCCCGCACGGTCGCGGCATCGAGCGGCACGCAGTCCGGCACGATCTCGCGACGATTCGGGTAGCTCCGGCAGGAGGCCGACTGGCAGTCGAGCAGGCGGCACCCGACATTGGTCCAGGCGATCTCGCCGGTTTCCCAGTCTTCCAGCTTGTTGAGGCAGCAGCGGCCGCAGCCGTCGCACAGCGCCTCCCATTCCGCCGCGTCGAGCTCTTCCAGCGTCTTGCGGCGCCAGAACGGCTCCGTCTCGCGATCGTTCATGCCAATCCTGGCCCTTCCGCCGGTTCAGCAGCCTTGAGGCTTCGGCGCAACGCGCACGAAACCATCCTGCAATTCTTTGACGATAAACGCATTTTCGCTCATCTGCGTCGGTCGGATCAACTGCCCGCTGCGTGCCTTGGCCGCTCGAAGCCCCGAGCGCATTAGGCATGCTTTCTTGCATTTTCGGTTGGTCGCCGATCGACGCATGACATAATATAGGAAGCGGGGACCAGGCTTGGCTGCCGTTGGGTTGGAACTTCAGGTTCCATCCCGACCTTTTCCATGCCGGGACAGTGTGGCGGACGGCACGTGACGGAACAATTGCGCAAATCGAAGCGTCGCTCGCCCTCCCGGCTGATCGAGCTCGATGCCTGGATCGACACGACGCTCTGGCGCCTGTCGCAGGCGGCCGGTCGCGCGGGAGAAAGCCTCGCGATCCTGTCGCGTCGCTTCCGTCCACGCGGCTACAAGCGCTGGACGGTGGAGCTTCTCTGCGAGGGGCTGACGCTCGGCCTCGTCGGCTTCGTGCTCCTCCTCCTCCTCGCCCAGCCCGCCATGAAGATGACCGAGAACGGTCTGCCCATGCAGACCGACTATTCCGTCCTCTTCCTCGACCGGCACGGCAACGAGATCGGCCGGCGCGGCATCCTGCGCTCGGAGGCCATTCCGATCGACGAGATGCCGGACCCCTTCGTCAAGGCGGTGCTGGCCACCGAGGACCGGCGCTTCTTCGAGCACTGGGGCATCGACCTCTTCGGCCTCGCCCGCGCCATGGGCGAGAACGCTCGCGCCGGCGGCGTGGTCCAGGGCGGCTCGACCCTGACCCAGCAGCTTGCTAAGAATATCTTCCTGTCCAACGAGCGCTCCTTCGACCGCAAGATCAACGAGGCCTTCCTCGCGCTCTGGCTCGAATCGCACCTGTCGAAGCGCGACATCCTCGCGATGTATCTCGACCGCGCCTACATGGGTGGCGGCACCCACGGCGCCGTCGCCGCGGCCGAGTTCTACTTCAACAAGGACATCCGCGACGTGTCGCTCGCGGAAGCCGCGATGCTCGCCGGCCTCTTCAAGGCGCCGACCAACTACGCCCCCCACATCAACCTTCCCGCCGCCCGCGCCCGCGCCAACGAAGTCCTGACCAACATGGTCCAGGCGGGCTTCATGACGGAAGGCCAGGTCATCGCCGCCCGCCGGCACCCGGCCGTGGCCGTCGACCGGTCGGAATACGCCTCGCCCGACTACTTCCTCGACTTCGCCTTCGAGGAGGTGCAGCGCATCGCGGCGTCGCTCCCGACCCGCACCTTCACCGCCCGCACCACCATTGACGTCGGCCTCCAGCAGCTCGCCGAGGATTCGGTCCAGTATCACCTGCGGCAGTTCGGCAAGACCTACGACGTCGAGGAAGGCGCGATGGTCGTCCTCGACAACGAGGGCGGCGTGCGCGCGCTCGTCGGCGGCAAGGACTACGGCGTCTCGCAGTTCAACCGCGCCACCAAGGCGCTGCGCCAGCCGGGCTCCTCCTTCAAGGCCTACGTCTACGCCGCCGCCGCCCAGGCAGGCATGAAGCCCGGCGACACGGTCTCCGACAGCCCGATCACCATCGGCGGCTGGTCGCCCCAGAACTACGCCCGCTCCTTCAACGGCCGCGTCACCCTCGCCAACGCCTTCGCCCGCTCGCTCAACATTCCGGCGGTGCGCCTCAGCCAGCAGGTCGGCATGAAGGCCGTGACCGAGCTGACCAAGGCCATGGGCGTCGAGTCGCCGCTGCGCGGCGACAAGACCATGGCGCTCGGCACCTCCGAGGTGACCGTCATGGACCAGGCGACGGGCTACGCCGTTTTCCCGGCGGGCGGCATGGATGCCCATCGCCACGCCGTCCTCCAGCTCACCGACTCGGAAGGCAACGTTCTTTGGGACGCGAGCCGCGACCTCGGCCCCCGCCGCCGCATCCTGTCGGAAGAGGCCGCCAAGTCCATGAACGAGATGCTCGTCGGCGTCGTGGAGAACGGCACCGCCCGCAAGGCCGCGGTCTCCATGACCCGTGCCGGCGGCAAGACCGGCACGACCCAGAGCTATCGCGACGGCTGGTTCGTCGGCTTCACCGGCAACTTCACCGCCGCGGTGTGGTTCGGCAACGACAGTTTCCGTCCCACCAACAAGCTCACCGGCGGCTCGCTGCCGGCCATGACCTGGCACCGCTTCATGGAAGCCGCGCACCAGGGCATCGAGCTCCTGCCGATCCCCTTCATCGCCGACCCCCTCCCCGCGCGCTCCGACAAGGTCGCGCAGACCGGCGAGGACGGCGCGGCGCCCCCGGCGCGTCCCGCCACCCTCAACTCCAACGCCCAGAAGGTGCTGCGCGACATTGCCGACCTCCTCGCCTCGACGCCCCCCGTCGCGCCCGAGCAGGAGGTCGCCTCGGCGCCCGCGCCGGATGACATTCCCCGCACGACGCAGTAAGCCGCTCGGGCCTTTCGAACTCCGCCCGAGCGCATGCGATTCATCCTGTTCCTACTTCTGTCCTTGAGCATCGCGCTCGGCCTCGGCGCCGCCTCGGCGCGCTGGGCGCTGGAGCAGTCGGCGGAGATCGGGACGGTCCGCGTCGGCGCCTGGCACGCCGATCCCTTGATCGGCTCCGTCGAGGCCGATCCATACGCCAAGGCGCGCCTCGCCCGCACGGGCAACCTGACTCTCGGAATCGGCGAAGGCATCGTTTTCCGCGCCGAGACCGATTCCGACGGCCGGCGCCTGCGGCGCACCTGCCGCTACCGCCTCGAGGGCGCCCTGCCCGTCGCGCAGGTCTGGTCGCTCGTTCCCTATGCCGCCGACGGCCGCCTGCTCCAGCCGGGCGAAGGCCGCCCCGGCTGGCTCCTGTCCGACAGTCTGCTGCGCGACGAGTCGAACGGCTTCACCATCCAGCTCGGCCCCCGCGCCGCCCCCGGCAACTGGTTGGCGCTCGGCGGCACCGGCGACTTCCTTCTCGCTCTCACGCTCTACGATACGCCGGCCAGCGCCTCCTCCGGGCTCAGCGACCTGACCCTGCCGCGCATCGTTCGGACCGACTGCCTCGATGCCTAGAGTTCCGTCGTCCGCCCTCTCGTCGTCCGATCGCCCGGCAGCCGCGACGCGGCCGCGCTTCGGCTCGTCGGTGCTGCGCTTCCTTCTCGGCCTCGGTCTCGCCGTGGTCATCGGCCTCGTGGGCGCGGCGATCGTTCACATCGCCGTGGTGCTCCTCGTGCCGAGCATGGCCGACAACAACGCCTGGGGCCGCTTGTCGCGCGTCGGCCCGATGTTCGAGATCGTCCGCATCGAGCCGCTGCGCGATGGCGGGAGCGGCCCGGCCGCCCAGACGACGGGCTCGGAGCGCCAGGACTTCGCCTTCATCGATCCTGCCTTCGTGACGGTCAGTTGCCGCTTCTCGCTCGCCGACGGTCCGGTGCGCCTCTACGCGGACGCCGAAACGGACTTCTGGTCGGCCTCGATCTACAGCCGCGAGGGCGACAACCTTTATTCGATCAACAACCGGGCCGCCGTCGAGGGGCTCTTCGACCTCCTCGTCGGCACGCCGGAGCAGATCCTCGAAGCGCGCGCCGACGTCGACGCCTCCGACGACACGGCGATCCCCGTCGGGCTTCCCGTCGAGGAAGGCTACCTGACGCTCCGCGCCCTCGTTCGCGAGGAAAGCGCCCGGCCACTCGTCGAGGCCTTTACCCGCGCCGTCGTCTGCGAGCCTGCGGCGCCCGCCGCTCAGCCGGACTGAGGCTGCCGCTCAGGCGCAGCGCTCGCCTTCCCGCTCGCAGGGTCCCGACCGTCCCGCCCGCATGTCGTCCCGCAGCGCCTCGCGGCGGATGCAGGGCAGGATGACGATCTGCGCGCTGCGGCCGTCCGGCAGGCGTCGCCGCGCGACGTCCGGCTGGCGCGACCCCTTTCGCGCGGCAAGGCTGACAACCACCGACATGACCCTTCGTCCCCTCGTTCGCCGGGCGCGCCCGGCTTCGACACTTCCTTCGGCGCACACCAAAGCGCGGCGCGGTTAACAGGTCCTAAATCTTTCTTGCGTAAACCTTCCCATCGGAAAAACGACTCGGTAACCAGTACGGACGCCATGCAGGACGCCTCTCCGCGCATCTTCCGATCTCTCGAGCACGAGACCGGCCGGGACGGCTTCGACATGATCGTGCGGGCGGCGCTCGCCAATTACAGCGCGCTGCGCAAGCCGACCGAGGCGCAGGCCCAGCACTTCGGCCGCCTCGTCGAGCCGGTCTGGAGCCGCTTGTCCGACGAAACCCGCCGCATGCTGGCCGCCAGCCTCGCCTCCAGCCCGCTCGTCCCGCGCGGCATCGTCGAGCGCCTGATCGCCTCGCCCATCGAGATTTCCGCCCCGTTCCTCGCCACCAGCGACGCGCTGACCGCCGACGACCTCGCCGCGCTGGAGATCGCGGGCGACGCCCGCATGGTCCGCCTCCTGCGCCTGCGCGCTTCGGCGAGAGCCGCCCTCGCCCGCTCGTCCGAGGAGCGCCGCTCCGCCGAGGCCGACATCGCGGCCGCGGCTCCGCCCTCCGCATCCGCGAGCGCCGCGCCCGAACCGACCCTGTCCGAACCCGCGGCGCCTCCTGCCGAAGCATCCGCCGCCCCGGCATCGCCCAGTGAGCCGCCCGCGGAATCACCGGCCGTGACGCAGGCGCGCGAAACGCTGCGCCGCCTCGCCCGTCCCCGCCCGCCCGCCCGCCCCGCATCGTCGGGAGACGCGACGAAGGGCGACCGCATCGAAGATCTCAAGGCGCTCGCTGCCGCCGGCCAGGCGGAAGCCGTGTTCGCGAGCCTCGACGCCTGGCTCGACCTGTCACCCGCCGCCTCCGCCGTGATGCGCGAAGAAGTGTCGGGGCATGCCCTCGCCATGGTCCTGAAGGCGGCCGGCTTTGGCCGCGGCGACGCGATGACGGTCCTGATGATGGTGAAGCCCGCTGTCGGCCTCGACCTCGTCGCATTCGAGACGATGTCGACCCTTTACGCCTCGCTGAACGAGGACGAGTGCCGGCGCCGCTTCGCGCCCGCCGCGCCGGCACGGCCGCGCCGCATCGCGCAGGTCCCGCCGCTCAGCCCCCGCGCCGAGGAACTCCGCCCGCTCGACCGCGTCCCCGCCCAGCGGCCGCGCTTCGGCCGCCGCCGCGAGGCGCCCACCGACAAGTCGGACCGCAACGCCGGCTGACCGGCCGCCATCAGGCCGCCAATCTCGGACTGTAGCTTCGCGCGCTCCGCCCTTTGGAGGGTACGAGACGGGAGCGACCCATGGACGACGACCTCGACGCCCTGACCCGAGACGCCCTCGTCGCGGAGGTCCGACGCCTGCGCGCCGGCATCCGGCGCCATCGCGACAGCTCCGGCCATGATCTCTGCTGGTACCACCCGCAGCTCTGGAGCCTCCTGCCGGAGCCGATCGCGCCGAGCGTCGCCGTTCCGCCCTGGCCGAAGTTCATGCGCGGCTGCGTCGCCTTCCGCACCAGCCTCGACGAGGAATTGCAGGGCGCGCCAGCGGCGGACGTCGAGTTTGACGAGACCTAGTCCTCGGCCGCCACGTCGATGAAGCTTTCCGCGTCGCGGATCTCGATCTCCACGAGCCAGTAGTCGGGGTCGAAGCGCGCTTCGCGCTCCAGACGCGCGGCGATCGCCGCGTCGTCGGCTGCCGCTTCGCGCATGAAGCGGCGCCCTCCCCCCTCGTCCGCGAGCGTCTGCACCGCCGGGGCGTAGAGCGCGGGCGGCTCGCCCGGCGGCCGGGCGATCACGAAGACCGCGCCCGCCATCTCCGCCCCTTTGCGCCCGATCGCGGCGAAGCCACCGGCGGAGAACACCCGCCGGACGAGCTGGGATACGAAGAGTTCGCTGGTGATCCGCGCCATGGCGGATCATTCATCAGTTCGTCGCGCCGATGTCCACCAGCCGCTGCAGCACGCTGCGGTCCGGCTTGCCGGTCACGTCCATGCCTTCGAGGGCCTGGAAGGCTTCGATCGCGCGGCGCGTCGCCGGGCCGGCGATGCCGTCGGCGGTGAGTTCCGCCACCTGCGCATTGGCGAGCCCCGCCTGGATGCGCCGCACGAGCTCCTTTTCCGGCAGGTCCGCCGGAACGCTCGCCCGGGTCTGGGTCGGCGCCGCCGCGCGCGCGGGCTCGGGCATCGGCACAGCGCCCATCCGGTCTTCGAGGCTCGCGGCCCGCGCCTCCACCGATCCGGTCACGGCGACGGCCGCAGCGTTGTCGATGGCGACCACGAGCGCCGGCGTCGCCCGGCCCGTCGGCTCGAGGCCCCACTCCTTCTGGAAGGCCTTGATCGCGTCGACCGTCGCCGGCCCCGTCCGTCCGTCCACGGCGGCGCGGTAGTGGCCGGTCTTGATCAGCCCCTCCTGCACCGTGCGGATCATCGGGTCGGCCTGCACCGCCGCCGCGTCGCCGGAGATCGTCGTGCGCGTCGAGAACATCGGCTGCGGGTGGCGCCCCGGCTGGGCCGTGATCGCGTTCGTCGCCACCATGGCCGTGAACAGGCCGAAGGCGGCGATGCCGAGGGTCACGACCGGATCGCGCGCGAGAAGCGCGCCCACCGAGCCGGTCAGGCGCAACGTTCCGGCGCCCAGACGCTCGCCCAGGCTAGGCGGAGCGACGGTGCGGACGTTCGAGCGGCGCGTCGGAGTTGGCTTTCGGGCGGGCATGGCTGAGGGCAACGATGTTTTCCGTCTCTGGGGGCGCCTCGTCGGAACGGTGCGCGCAGTCGAGGGGGATCGACACCATCGCTTCGGTGCCGAAGTTCGGCTCGCTGCGCAGCGTCAGCGTGCCGCCGTGGAGTTCGGCGAGCCCGCGCACCAGCGACAGGCCGAGGCCGGTGCCGCCGTAGCGGCGCGCGAGCCCCGCCGAGACCTGGGTGAAGGGTCGGCCGAGCCGGGCGAGGTCGGGAGCCGCGATGCCGATGCCGGTGTCGCAGACCATCAGCTCCAGCATGCCGTTGTTGACGCTCGCCGAGGCCGAGACGACGCCCTCTTCCGTAAACTTCACCGCGTTCGACAGGAGGTTCAGAAGCATCTGGTGGCAGGCGCGCCGGTCGGCCTCGACCGCGATGCCGCCCGTCATCCGCACGTCGAGCCTCAGGCCCTTGCGCTCGGCCTCGCCGCGCACCGTGTCGCCCGCCGCCTTGAGGACGTCGTCCACCGCGAAGGGCTCGTGGACCAGCTCGTAGCGTCCCGCCTCGATCTTCGACACGTCGAGAAGCGTGTTGACGATCGAGAGCAGGTGCTCGCCCGATTCCCGGATCAGCCCGACATATTCCTTCTGCCGGGGCGTTTCGAAGCCGCCGAAGAACTCCTGGTGCAGGATGTCCGAGAAGCCGATGATGGCGTTGAGCGGGGTTCGCAGCTCGTGGCTGACCGCCGCGAGGAACTGCGTTTTGGCCGCCGAAGTCTCGTTGGCCCGCGCCAGCGCGTTCGCCATCGTGCCGTCCGCCGGCGCCGCCGTTTCCGGCTCGAACCGTTCGGGCGGCAGGATCTCGACGGTGGGCAGCGCCTCGATTTCGGCGAGCGCAGCGGGCGCCGCGTCCACCCTCGCTTCGCTCTCCGGCCGCCGGTTGACGGCGCGCCAGACGAGCAGCGCGGCGTAGAGCCCGGCGCCGGCCGCGATCATCGTCTCGCCGCCGGCCATCGGCGCCCGCGCGCCGGTGCCGTGCGACAGCCCGGCGATGGCGAGAGCCGCGGCGAAGCCCACGAGGGCAGCGAGCGCCCCGCGCTTGTGGCCGCGCATCGCCGCCTCGCCCGGCACCACCGCCAGGAGCCAGAGCGCCGGCGAGCCGAGCCCGCCGAACCAGGCGGCGGCCGACAGGGCGGCGACATAGGCGCAGGCGGCGGCGGTGAGCCCCAGCGCCTTCAGCCGGCCGGTCGCCGACACGAAGGCCGCAGTGCCGACAAGCGCCGCGCCGCCGAGCGGCGGCAGCGCCACGGCCAGGTTGGGTGCGTCGAGGACGAGGGCGACGGGGGCCGCGAGCGAGAGGCCGGCGCCGGCCGCGACGAGCCCGGTGATCGCGAGCGCGTGGCGGCGCCGCTCCTCGGTGTCGACGACGGACGGCGAGACGAGGCCCTGGACGCCGCTGCCGAGCCGGGCGAGAAGCCCCGCGGCGAGCGGCGCGCGCCCCTCGCGCTTGGGCTGAAACCATCCGACCATACGCAAAACCGACATTGATCCTCAGGCGAAGCGGCGGTGGCCTTCCACGCGTCGAGCGCGTTGCGGCCGGTCCGTCTTTCGTTGCCCGGATCATGTCCAAGCGGGCTTAAGGAAGGCATAAGCGCGGGTGTCGAAGACCCTCCCACCGGGCCGCAAAGCCTTGGCGCACAAGGCTTGGCGCACGAGCGCGGCTTTGCCCGTCATGGTTAACGCTTCGCCTCGCATTCGAGCGAATCGTGGCCCCATGCCCAGTGCCCGCGCGATCCGCGGCATTTGAATTAACTCTGAGCGCGGGTTTGAACCACGCCGTGGCGGCGATCGTGTAATGTTCTCCCATCGACCGGCCAGCGCCTCGGAACCCTCGCTTCATGATCCGCTTCCTCGTCAAGTCCGCGGCCCTTCTAGGCCTCGCGGCGGTGATCCTGCCCAATGCCAGCGGCGAAGGAGGCCCTGACCTGTCGGTCGGCGGCCTTCTGTCCGGTATCCAGGAAGCGGCGTCGGATCTGTCGGGCTTCTGCGACCGCGCGCCGACCGCCTGCCTTGCCGGCCGCGAGGCCGCGAGCTTCGCCGCCGCCCAGATCGGCGAGGGCGCGCGCCTGGCCTACGCCTATGCCCGCGGCGAGGACGCCTCGCTCGCCGACGGCCCGCCCGTGCTCGTCGAGGTGACGCCGCGCTCCACAGACCCGACGCTCACGGGGTCGCTTCCCGGCGCGGCCACCGCTCTGCGCGAGGAGCCCCGCACGAGCCGGCTCGATGTCGAGCGGGCGATCCGCGAGACCGAGCCCGCTCACGCCCCGTCGCCGCGCCGCGCCTCGCCCGCACCGGCCGTACCCCAGGCCTATCTGCCGCCGCGCGCCGCGACGCAGCCCCGCGCCGCGGCCCAGCCGCCGTCGCAGCATGGGCAGCCCCGCCCCTACGCCATGCCCTCGAAGGGCCCGGCCGTTCCCGACCGTCCGCTCCTCGAGCGCGGGGGCGAGGGGGTCGTCGCCTTCGCGCCCTCGCCCGCTCCCGCGCCGAAGAACAACCGCGCCTTCGCCCAGATCCCGCGCAGCGAGGTTCCGAGCGTCCCCGCGCCGAACATGCCGGTGCCCCGCCCCGCGCCGCGGGCCTGACATCGCGGGCGCCCGCGCCTATATGAGTGCTCTGCCCCTGTCCCATCCAAGCCGAGCGCGATGACTCCCACGATCGACGACATTCGAGGCGATTTCGAGCTTCTGGACGATTGGGAGGATCGCTACCGCTACCTCATCGAGCTCGGCCGCACGCTGGAGCCGATGCCGGACGGCTCGATGAACGACGAGACTAAGGTGCGCGGCTGCGTCAGCCAGGTCTGGCTCCTGTCCCATTCGGACGACGCCCATCCACCGCACCTGAGCTTTCAGGGCGAATCGGACGCGCACATCGTGCGGGGGCTCGTCGCCGTCGCGCTCGCGATCTTCTCCGGCAAGACCGCGCCCGAGATCCTCGACACCGACGCCGAAGCCGTCTTCGCCGAGTTCGGGCTGCAGGATCACCTGACGCCGCAGCGCTCCAACGGTTTGCGCTCGATGGTCAACCGCATCAAGAACGACGCCCGCGCCGCCCTCGACCAGGCGGCCTGACGCGTTTCAGCTGCGCCGGTTCGCGACGAAGCGCGCCGCTTCGCGCAGCGTGTCGGCTTTCGCGCCGTAGGGCGCCAGCAGCGCCTCCGCCTCGTCGACCAGTTCGGCGAGGCGCCTTCGCGTCCAATCGATGCCGTGCAGCGCCGGCAGCGTCTTCTTCCCCCGCCTCCTGTCCTTGCCCGCCGCCTTGCCGAGCGCCGCGGCTTCCGCCGTTTCGTCGAGGAGATCGTCGGCCAGCTGGAAGGCGAGGCCGATGACCTCGCCGAACTCGCGCAGGCGTCGCCGGTCCTCGGCCGGCGCCTCGGCGAGGATCGCGCCCGCCTCGGCCGCGAAGGCGATCAGCGCGCCGGTCTTCATCGCCTGCATGGACACGATCTCGGCTTCCGGCAGCTCGGCGACACCTTCCGCCGACAGGTCGAGCGCCTGCCCGCCGACCATGCCGGCCGTTCCCGCGTCGCTTGCCAGGCGCGAAACGAGGGCGAGGCGCGCCGACGCCGACAGGCCGTCCGATTCCGCCAGGATGCCGAATGCGAGCGTCAGCAGCCCATCGCCGGCGAGGATTGCCGTCGCCTCGTCATAGGCGACGTGGACCGTCGGGCGCCCCCGCCGCTCCATGTCGTCGTCCATCGCCGGCAGGTCGTCGTGGACGAGCGAGTAGCAGTGGATGCATTCGAGCGCGAGCGCGGCCCGCATCGCCGTCGCTTCCCCCGCACCGAACAGCGCTGCGCTCTCGATCACCAGGAAGGGCCGCAGCCGCTTGCCCCCGCCGAGCGCGCCGTGGCGCATGGCGGCGATCAGCCGGGCGGGCGCACGACCGCCGGCGGAGCCGTCGATCGCGTCTGCGAGCGCCGCTTCGACCCGAGCCGCCAGTGCCGCGAGCCTTTGCGTGAAATCAGTCTGCGCCGCCATGCCCGTCCCTTCCGCGCTCGTTCGGCCGGGCTTCGCCGACCGGGGGCGGGCCGTCAAGCATGATCGGGGATTGCCGTTGCCGCAGCGTCGGGCGGTGGATAAGGAAAGAGCGATGCGACCCCTTGCGATCCACTTATCCCGGCAGGCGCGCCGGCCGGGCTCCCGGCGGCGCGGCTGATGCCCATCGTCAAGCGGATCCTCGCCGCCCTCGTTCTTCTCGCCCTCCTGCCGCTCGTGCTCGTGCCGGTCTACGCGATTCCCTTCGTGCATCCGGTCTCGACGCTGATGCTGGCCGACTGGATGACCTTCTCGAAGGTCGAGCGCGATTGGGTGCCGCTCGAATCGGTCTCGCCGGTGCTGATCGAGTCGGTGGTCATGTCCGAGGACGGGCAGTTCTGCCGCCACCACGGCATCGACTGGGGCGAGATGCGCGCCGTGGTCGAGGAAGCCATGGCGGGCGAGGAAACGCGCGGCGCCTCCACCATCACCATGCAGACGGCCAAGAACCTGTTCCTGTGGAACGGCCGCTCCTTCGTGCGCAAGGCCATGGAAGCGCCCCTGGCGCTCTATGTCGACCTGATCCTGCCCAAGCACCGGATCATGGAGATCTATCTCAACATCGCGGAATGGGCGCCCGGCGTCTACGGCATCGAGGCGGCGAGCTGGCACTACTTCGGCAAGCCGGCGGAGATGCTGACGCGGCGCGAGGCGGCGCTTCTGGCCCGCACCCTGCCCGCCCCCGCGACCCGCAATCCGGGCAAGCCGTCCGCCAGCCTGTCGCGCCTCGCCGACCGGCTGCAGCGGCTGGTGCGCAGCGCGGGCGATCACACCTTCTGCCTGCGCCCGGCCGACTGAGGATCGGCGCGAGGATCCGGCGGGGGTTCCCATTGCTCGCGGATTTTGCTATGCGCCCCCACGAATTCCCTTCACGGCGGAGTTTCGATGCGGCGCGGTCCTTTCCGCCCGCCGGCCCTCCACCGTGACGAAAGGCCGATGACCGCCGCCCGTCGCGGCGCCGGCCGGGCGCCGGGATGAATGCGATCAGACGCCGCGACGGGGCGCCGGCAGACGGCCACCGCCGAAGGCCGAAACGAACGGAAGAAGCGAAATGGCCGTACCCAAACGAAAGACCTCGCCGTCCAAGCGCGGCATGCGCCGCTCGGCGGACGCCCTCGCCGCCCCGACCTATGTCGAGGACAAGGACTCGGGCGAGCTGCGTCGCCCGCACCACGTCGACCTCAAGACCGGCATGTATCGCGGCCGCCAGATCCTGAAGGTCAAGGACAAGGCCTGAGCCGGTCCTGGCGCGCTCCGGCGCGCCATCCCCGCGAATCGAAAGGGCCGGCTCTTCCCGCGGGAAGCGCCGGCCCTTTCGCGTTGATGCGGCGGTGACGGCCTAGTCCGCCTTCTTGGCGTCGAGCTTCTCGATGCGCTCGCGCATGGCGGCCAGTTCCTCGCGCATCGCCGCCAGCTCGTCCTTCTGCGGCTCCGCGCCGGCGGCCACCGGCGCCTGCGCCTTCGCGCCCTCGCCCAGAGCGCCCGCCATGAACGGATTGAAGATCGCCATCGCCTGACGGAACATCTCCGTGTTGCGACGCACCTGCGCTTCCATGAGCTTCATCGGGGCGGCCGCCATCGTTCCCTCGACCTTGTCGCGGAAGTTCTCCTGCTCGCGCGAGAAGGCGCTCATCGACTGCTCGAGGTAGGTCGGAATGACCATCTGCATCTGGTCGCCGTAGAACCGGATGAGCTGGCGCAGGAAGGTGATGGGCATCAAGGTCTGACCGCCCTTGTTCTCCTGCTCGAAGATGATCTGCGTCAGCACCGAGTGGGTGATGTCCTCGCCGGTCTTGGCGTCCTGAACGACGAAGTCCTCGTTGTTCTTGACCATCGTGGCCAGATTTTCGAGCGTCACGTATGTGCTTGTGCCGGTGTTGTAGAGCCGGCGATTGGCGTATTTCTTGATCACGGTCGTGTCGGTTTGCCTGGCCATCGCCTCACCCTTCTCCCGGTGCGAAGGGGGCCGCCGGACACGGTCTTCGCAGATGCTTCGTTGCGCTGCCCAAATGATAGTCACAGAACCGCCGCCAATCCAAACGGAATGGCTCAATTCACTGCTGCGCCTGCGAGTTATCATCACCTATCGCTGGCTGTGGCGCCCGGGGATCTGCTTGTGTTTGACAAGCCCTCTTCGGGCGGCGACAAGCGGTGTCGGACAATCTCGACGCGACGGCGCCGCGGGAGGCCTGCGTCGGAGTTAAGGGAGAAACGGCATGGCATCCCAGGAATCCGTCGTCATCGTCGGCGCGGCGCGAACCCCCGTCGGGTCGTTCAACGGCGCCTTCGCCAGCGTACCGGCCCACCAGCTCGGCGCCACCGCGATCCGCGAGGCCCTGTCTCGCGCCAAGGTAGAAGCGGGCGAGGTCGACGAGGTCATTCTCGGTCAGGTCCTAACCGCCGGCGAGGGTCAGAATCCCGCCCGGCAGGCGTCCATGGCGGCCGGCTGTCCCAAGGAAACCACGGCCTGGGTTCTCAACCAGCTCTGCGGCTCGGGCCTGCGCGCGGTCGCCCTCGGCATGCAGCAGATCGCGACGGGCGACGCCAAGATCATCGTTGCCGGCGGCCAGGAGTCGATGTCCATGGCGCCCCACGCCGCCCATCTGCGCGCCGGCACCAAGATGGGCGACCTCAAGATGGTCGACACCATGCTGAAGGACGGCCTCATCGACGCCTTCAACGGCTACCACATGGGCACGACCGCCGAGAACGTGTCGCGCCAGTGGCAGATCACCCGCGAGATGCAGGACGACTTCGCGGTGAAGTCTCAGAACAAGGCCGAGGCCGCGCAGAAGGCCGGCCGCTTCAAGGACGAGATCGTCCCCGTCACGATCAAGGGCCGCAAGGGCGACACGGTCGTCGACCAGGACGAGTACATCAAGCAGGGCGTCACGCTCGATTCGGTCGCCAAGCTGCGCCCCGCCTTCGACAAGGAAGGCTCGGTGACCGCCGCCAACGCCTCGGGCATCAACGACGGCGCGGCCGTCACCGTCCTGATGGGGGAGAGCGAGGCCAACCGCCGCGGCCTGCAGCCGCTGGTGCGCATCGTGTCCTGGGCGACCGCCGGCGTCGACCCCGCCATCATGGGCACAGGCCCGATCCCCGCCTCGCGCAGGGCGCTGGAAAAGGCCGGCTGGTCGGTCGACGATCTCGACCTCGTCGAGGCCAACGAGGCCTTCGCCGCCCAGGCCTGCGCGGTCAACAAGGACCTCGGCTGGAACCCGGACATCGTCAACGTCAACGGCGGCGCGATCGCCATCGGCCACCCCATCGGCGCGTCCGGCAACCGCGTCCTCAACACCCTCATCTTCGAGATGATCCGGCGCGACGCCAAGAAGGGCCTCGCCACCCTCTGCATCGGCGGCGGCATGGGTGTCGCCATGTGCTTCGAGCGCATCTGACCTCGGCGAGGCCGGCGCCTCGCCGGCCCGTGAGACGTGCATGAACCGCGGGCGCCGCACGGCGGCCCCGCGGGCCTTCAGTCGCATCCACACGAACGGGAGAGGAATGAGGTCATGGGCAGAGTAGCCGTGGTCACGGGCGGCACGCGCGGTATCGGCGCGGCCATCGCCAAGGCGCTGAAGGCGGCGGGCCACACCGTCGCCGCCAACTATGCCGGCAACGACGAGGTCGCGAACGCCTTCGCGGCGGAGACCGGCATCAAGGTCTTCAAGTGGGATGTCTCGGACTACGAAGCCTGCAAGGCCGGCCTCGCGCAGGTCGAGGCCGAGCTCGGACCCGTCGAGATCCTGGTCAACAATGCCGGCATCACGCGCGACGCCATGTTCCACAAGATGACGGTCGACCAGTGGAAGGCGGTCATCGACACGAACCTCTCGGGCCTCTTCAACATGACCCACCCGGTCTGGCCGGGCATGCGCGACCGCAAGTTCGGCCGCATCATCAACATTTCCTCGATCAACGGCCAGAAGGGTCAGGCGGGCCAGGCGAACTATTCCGCCGCCAAGGCTGGCGACATCGGCTTCACCAAGGCCCTCGCCCAGGAAGGCGCGCGCGCCGGCATCACGGTCAACGTCATCACTCCCGGCTATATCGGAACCGAGATGGTGCGCGCGATCGACGAGAAGGTGCTGAACGAGCGCATCATCCCGCAGATCCCGGTCGGGCGTCTGGGCGAGCCGGAGGAGATCGCGCGCTGCGTCGTGTTCCTGGCCGCCGACGACGCGGGATTCATCACCGGATCGACGCTCTCGGCCAATGGCGGCCAATACCTTACCTAAGGTAAACTACAAGCCGGCCGCGACACAGCATCGCGGCCGGTCTCCCAGCATCCGGGCGCTACGGACGCCGTCTCTCCCGGCAACGGGTTCAGACCCTCCGACTTCCTCACCGTCACGAGAAAGTCGATGCGATGGAACCCAATCTTCTTATGCTTGTTATCGGACCCGACACGGGCGACGCAGATCGGCGATCGACCCACTCGTTTCGGGAGACACCTATGAACAAGTCCTGGATCTACGGCATCGTCGCCGCCGCGTCTGTCGCGACGGCCGCTCCGACCTTCGCGCAGGGCATCGAGATCGGCCCGAACGGCGTGCGCGTCGTTCCCCAGCAGGAGCTGCGCCGCGACGACAACCGCAGCGACCGCGCGGCCCGCGGCGAGGCTCGCGGCCAGCAGATCAGCGAGCGCCAGGCGCTCCGCATCGCCCGTGGCGAGGGCGTCGACGAGGTCGACTCGGTCACCCGCACCCGCCAGGCCTATCGGGTCGCCGGCGTCGATCGTCGCGGCGACGACATCCGCGTTGACATCGACCTGCGCAGCGGCGAGGTCCTGTCGGTCCGCTAAGCCACCGGCATACGACCGAAATGCAGAAGGCCGCGGCATCCCGAATGCCGCGGCCTTTTTTCTTGATTATTGCGGATGCTTCCAAGCTTCTCCCTTCTCCCGCAGGCGGGAGAAGGTGCCGGCAGGCGGATGAGGGTGGTTCGTGAGGAGGGCGACGCAAGCCGTTTGCCGGCCGCTATCGCGACTAGGACCCCTCAACCCGGCGCTTCGCGCCGCCCTCCCCCGCAGGCGCGCGAGGGGGAGGCGCCCTCCGCCGAAAAGCTCCGCGGCCGTCTACACCGCCGCCAGAACCCGCCCCGCCTCCTCCGACTCGAAGCACAGGTCGAGCAGCTTCTGGATCTTCGTCGCGCGGCGGAAATCCGGCTCGCCGTTGACGCCGGTCAGAAGCGCGATCACGAAGCGGCTGGCATTGCGCGGCGTCGGCGGGCACTCGACCGGCCGCCAGGTCTGCGTCTCCATGTCCTTGCCCATGCAGGCCTCGAGCAGCGATTTCTCGTGATCCGCCCAGATGTGCAGGGCGCCCTTGTCGCCGTGGATCACGAGGTCGAGGTTGTTGATCCGCCCGGACGCGTAGCGCGACATATGGACGGCGCCGAGCGCGCCGTTGTCGAACTCCACCGTCATCGCGCAGGAATCGTTGGCGTCGAGCGTGTAACCGCCGATCGCCCCGCCGTCCGCCTTGTCGAAGGTCTTCAGCCGCGCGCCGAGCTGCACGATGTCGTGCCCCGTCGCGTAGGTGACGAAGTCGAGGATGTGGACGCCGATGTCGCCGAGCACACCCTTCGAGCCGTGCTCGGAAGACAGACGCCACAACCACTTCTCGTCGGTGCGCCAGTCGCCCCAATGCGGCGAGGCGAGCCAGCTCTGAAGATAGCTCGCCTGAACGTGGCGGATCGTCCCCAGCTCGCCCGCCGCGATCATGCGATGGGCGAGTTGCACGGCCTCGGCGTTGCGATAGGTCAGGTTCACCATGTTGATGAGCCCGGCGGCTTCCGCGGCTTGCGTCATTTCCATCGCGTCGGCGTGGTTCAGCGCCAGCGGCTTCTCGCAGAAGACGTGCTTTCCCTTCGCGATGCAGGCGAGCGTCGTCGCCTTGTGCGCGCCGTCGGGCGTCGCGTTGACGACCGCGTCGAACTGGTCCCAGGCGAGGGCGTCCTCCAGCGAGCCGAAGGCCTTGGGGATGCGGTGCATCTCGGCGAAGGAGCGCGCCCGCTCGATGTTCACGTCGCAGGCGGCGACGAGGGCGCAGCCGGGAATGGCGGAGAAGTGCTCCGCATGCCTGTGGGCGATGCCGCCCGTGCCCAGAAGCAGGATGCGCTTGTCCGCAGCACCTGCGGCGGAGGGCGCGGCGGCCGAGGCCGCCGGGTTCGTCGTGTCGGTCGTCTTGCTCATGGTGCGCGTGTCCAGCGGTTCAGCGATAGCCCGCCTCGCCCGCCTGATGCAGGCGCGGGCCCTTTTCCTTGATCGGCTCCAGCGCCTTCTCCACCGGCCGGTTCGGCGCGGCCGAAACGTCGTCCCAGGCCGGCGCCGGATTGTGCGCCCAGCGCACGGCATTCTCGATCACCGTCAGCACCTCGGGCTGGTGGTAGATCGGGTAGGTCTCATGGCCGGGGCTGAAATAGAAGATCCTCCCCGCCCCACGCTGATAGGTCAGGCCGGAGCGGAACACCTCGCCGCCCTCGTACCAGGAGATGAACAGCGTCTCCAGCGGCTCGGGCACGAGGAAGGGCTCGCCGTACATTTCCGAGGCCGGGATCTCGATCCGCTCGCCGATGCCCTTGGCGATCGGGTGGGAGCGGTTGATCGTCCAGATCCGCTCGCGCTCCCCTGCCTCGCGCCAGTGGAGCGAGCAGGGCGTGCCCATCAGGCGCTTGAAGATCTTCGAGAAGTGGCCCGAGTGAAGAACGAGGAGCCCCATGCCCTGATGCACCCGCTCGGCGACGCGCGTCACGGTCTCCTCGGCCACCGCCCCGTGCGCCTTGTGGCCCCACCAGAGCAGCACGTCGGTTTCCCGAAGCCGCGCTTCCGACAGGCCGTCCTCTGGCTCTCCAAAGGCCGCGAGGCTCGCCTCGATGCCGCCCGCCGCGTTGAGGTGGCTGGCGATCGCGGCGTGGATGCCGTCGGGATAGATCTCCCGGACGATGGCGTTCTCCCGCTCGTGGAGGAATTCGTTCCAGACGACGGCGCGGATTGTCATGGGACCTCCCAGCAACTTCCTGTCGATAAGCGGGGCGGCAGATAGCGGTTCGGCTGCGGCCCTGAAAGGGTCGCAGCCGAAAGAATTTCGCCCGCGCCTCAGTCGACCAGCATCAAGGAAACCGGCAGGGCCGAGAGCGCGTCCGACAGCCGCAGCGTTTCGCCGAGTTCCCGCCGCGATTCGGCGAAGAGATCGCGCGCGCCGCGTCCGCGCAGGCCTTCGGGGATCGCGACCGCGGTGTCGCCCCAGGTCGCCGGGTCCGCCATCGGCCGCGTCGCGCCGTCCCCAAGGAGCGTCAGGGCGAGGCGCGGCGCGATGCAGATCGCGGCCGGGCCGCCGCTCTCCGCGATGCGCGCGAAGGCGACGACGTGATCGACCTTCGCGCCCGTCACCTCCAGCGCCACGTAGGCGCCGCGCGTGAAGAGGTCGGGCGCGGCGGCACGCGCCGCCAAGCCTTCCGCCGTGATCTTCGCCTTCACGCGTCCGTCGCGCCAATGGTCGAGAAGGTCGGGCGCCGACTCGCCGCCCTCGAAGGCGCTCTGCCGGTCGGCGAAGTCGATCGCGCGGCGATTGTCCGGGTCGACGAGGCTGAAGTCGTAGAACTCCGTTCCCTGGTAGATGTCGGGAATGCCGGGCGCGGCGAACTTGATCGCCGTCTGCGCCAGCGAGTTCAGGGCGCCCGCCACGACGAAGGGCTGGGCGTCCCGCCAGAAGGTCGGCAGGAAGCCCTCGCTCTTTTCGGGGTCCAACGCCGCCGCGACGAACGCCTTCAGCGCGTCCTCGTAGGGGCCGGCCGGCGATGTCCAGCTCGTCCAGCGCTTGGCCTCGCGCACCGCTTTTTCCATGAAGGCGGTCAGGCGCTGGGCGATGCCGTCGCGCTGTTCGGCATTCTCGGGGTCGAAGTCGGCCGGCAGAACGCCGAGGAGCGACTGATAGAAGCCCCATTCCGTCGGCGCGTCCGGCGAAACGAGGCCGGGCTCGATGTCCTTGCGATAGGCCGACAAGGCCTGCGCGAAGCTTTGAACCAGCCCGTCCCAACGCTCGGGCGCTTCGGACAGCGCGTAGAGCCGGGCGCGGGCGTCCTCGCCGCGCTTGGTGTCGTGGGTCGACGTCGCGAGAAGTCCCAAAGGCTGGTCCTCGACGCGGATGCGCATCGCCTCGTGGAAGGCGTCGACGTCGGTGCCGTAATGGTCCGGCTCGCCGCCGACCTCGTTCAGCGCGATCAGCCGGTTGTAGCGGTAGAACACGGTGTCCTCGACCGCCTTCGCCATGACGGCGCCGGTGGTCTGCTGGAAGCGGCGGGTGAAGTTCAGCGCGCCCGCGACGTCCTCGCCCGCCTCGAAGTCGAGCTTGAGCAGCCGCCCGATGAACTGGATCGGCTCGTCGGCTTCCACCTGGCGCGAGCGCTGCGCCTCCTCCACCGTTTCGTCGATGATCGCCGCGTCGCGGGTCGGCACGCCGTCGTTGACCGACACGTAGGTGCGGTAGACCGGCAGCGCGACGGCGACCTCGACGATCGAGCGCGCGATCGTGTCGGCGCCGAGATCGCGGGTGGACAGGCCGCGGGCCGCCACCGCGATGGCCTCGCTGGTGAGGTAGGCGAGCTCGCCCGCCAGGTTGCGATGGAAGATCGCGCGCTTCTGCTTGGCGATCATGGCGCGCAGGTTCTCTTCCTCGCCGAGGAAGGTCGAGTAGATGCGGTCCATCGCTTCCTCCTTCGCCGGATCGACGAAGAGGCCGGACAAAGCGGTGATGAACTCGTAGCCGGTCGTCCCCTCGACCCCCCAGGAGGTGCGCAGCCGCTCGTCGCCGGTCAGGATCTTCTCGATGTGGATCATCGGCGAACGGCGCACCGATTGGAAGGCCTGGCGGAGGTCGCCGAGATAGGCCTTCGGGTCGGCCACGCCGTCGACGTGGTCGATGCGGATGCCGTCGAGCCGCCGCTCGCGCGCCAGCCGGATCACCGTCTGATGCGATTCGCGGAAGACGCGCCGCGATTCCTGGCGAACGCCGATGAGGTCGGCGATCTCGAAGAAGCGGCGATAGGTCAGCTGCTCGCGGGCGGTGCGCCACCAGGCGAGTCGCCAAGCCTGCGCCTCGTGCAGCTCGTGGAGGAACTGCCGGTCCGCGTTGATCGACTCAATCGCCGCGTTGAGCGCGTCGGCGAACTCCGCTTCCTCCAGATGCTCGGCGAGCCGCTCACGCAGCTCGTCGATCTCGGCCGGGGTCGCCACGGCGAAGCGGCGCAGGAGCCGGTCGCGCTCGCCGTGCTCGAGCCGCGCGAAGATCAGCGCGAAGGTGCGCGGATCGAGCGGCAGCTGATAGCCGGCCGCGTCGAAGCGCAGCCAGTTGCGCTCGGGATGGAGGACGACGTGCAGGTCGCCCGTCTCCAGCGCCTCGCCGTAGGGCTTGCCGAGCACCGGCACGAGGATCTTCTCGGCCACCCAGGAAATGTCGAAGACGTCGGCGTAGCGGCTGTCCGCGCCCCAGCGCAGCACGTCCTCCCACCACTTGTTCTTCGGCGACACGCCCATGTGGTTCGGCACGAAGTCGAGGATCAGCCCGAGATCGTGCTTGGCCAGCGCGTCGCTCATCGCCAGGAAGCCAGCATCGCCGCCGAGATCAGCCTCGAAGGCGTTGTAGTCGGTGACGTCGTAGCCGTGCGTCGAGCCCGGCGAGGCCGAGAAGATCGGCGAGGCGTAGAGGTGGCTGATGCCGAGCTTCTTGAGATAGGGCGCGAGGTCGGCCGCCGTCTCGAAGGTCGTCCCCTCGCGAAACTGCAGGCGATAGGTGGCGACGGGCGAAGGGGTCATGAAGCCTCGGGGCGTTCGGAGCGGAGGGCGGCGGCGATGCGGTTGAAGCGCTCGTTGCCGGCCAGGTCCTCCAGGGGGACGTCGGAGCGGATGCGCCAGTTGGGATATTCGTCGGTCGTCCCCGGCAGGTTCGCCTGACGCTCGGAACCGACGAGGTCGTCGAGCTGCACGGCGAAGAGGATCGAGGGCGTGCGCGCCGCGAGGCGATGGATCGCCTCGGCGAGGTCGCCGGACATGTCGACCGGCGGATTGTCTTCGCCGGACGCCGCGCCCTCGAGCGGCGGCGGCAGGAGCCCCTCCTCCTTCAGCGCGAGCAGGAGCGCGATGCGGTCGCGCTCGCGCGAATGCCGGTCGCGGTCCGTCGCCGCCTCGTCCTGGCGGCCCGTAGAGGCGCGCAAGGTCACGTCCTCGCCCGTCCACCAGCCGGCCAGCGTCGGCAGGTCGTGGGTCGAGATGCAGGCGAGCGCCAGCTGCGGATAAGCGGAGGGCGGCAGGAACTCCGAGCCGCGGTGCCGCTCGAAGTAGAGCACGCGATAGGACAGGATGTTGGCCTCTTCCATCGTGTGCCGGAAGCCCGGCGGCACGGTGCCGAGGTCTTCGCCGATGACGATGCAGCGGTTGGCGCGCGAGGCATCGGACACGGCGTCGATCATCGAGGCCAGGGGGTAGCGGACGTAGCCGCCGCCCTTCGACTGCTCGCCCTCCGGGATCCACCAGAGACGCGCGAGCCCCATGGCATGGTCGATGCGCACCGCTCCGGCATGGGACGTCAGCGCGTCGAAGGCTTCCCGCAGAGGCTTGTAGTCGCGCTCGGCCAGGGCCTTGGGCGAGAGCGGCGCGAGGCCCCAGTCCTGGCCGGCGGAGTTGAACATGTCCGGCGGCGAGCCGACGCGCGCCGAGCGCACCGTCAGCTCCGGATCCGCCCAGGTTTCCGCGCCGTCCGGCGCGACGCCGACGGCGAGGTCGAGATACAGGCCGATCGCCATGCCGGCGCCCTTGGCGCGCGCCTGGGCCTCGGCGAGCTGCTCGTCCGCCTCGAACTGGAGCCAACGGTGGAAGAGCACCGCGTCGGCGTTCTCCGCCTCGAAGGCGGCGACGGCGTCCGAGCGGCGGTCGCGCAGTTCCTCCGGCCAGTTGTGCCAGCCGGCGTGGCCGCCCTCCGCCACCTGCGCTTGCGAGATCGCCTCGAACAGCGCGAAGTCCCGCAAGGCATCGCCCCCGCCCGCGCAGAAGCGCTCGAAGGCCTGCTCGTCGCGGATCTCCTCGATGCGGCTTTCGAAGACGTCGCGCAGCAGCCGGATCTTCAGCCGGCCGACGCGTCCGTAGTCGACAAGTTCGCCGTCGAGCCCATCGAAGAGCTCCGGCTCCGCTTTCCGCAGCGCCTCGATCGCCTCGGGTCCGCCCTCCAGCTCGTCGACCGCGATGTAGAGCGGGTTGAGGAAGCGCCGCGTCGAGGGCGAATAGGGGCTGAAGCGCTCGGGCGCGGCGGAAAAGAGCGCGTGAAGCGGATTAACCCCGACGAAGCTCGCCCCCGCCTCCGCCGCAATCGCGGCGAGCCTGGCGAGGTCGGCGAAGTCGCCGATGCCGAGATCGCGGTGCGAGCGCAGCGCATAAAGCTGGCAGGCGACGCCCCAGAAGCGCCGGGCGCGCACGGTGTCCGGCATCAGGCAGGGCTGCGCCCGCTCGCCGTGCTCGGAAAAGCCGCCTTTGTCGCCGGTCTGCGGATCGACGCCGAGGACGCCGAGCAGCGCGCGCTGCGCGTCGTCGGAGATGACCTGCCGCTCGCCGAGTTCGGAAATATAGGCCGTCTGGATGCCGTGGCTCTCGGCCAGCGCCTCGAGCTTCTCCCCCTCGCCCTCACGCAACGGCCGGTCCTCCGATCAGCGCCGGCCGGCAAAGGCGCACCACGACCGAGGGGCCGGGCAGGACGCCGTCCTTCAGCATGTCGGCCGCTTCCGGCGGGTGGGCATGCACGAGTTCGCCCGAATCGTAATCGCGGTGCGGCACCTCGGTCGGCACGGTCCAGGGCTCGTCGTCGAGGTTGGCGAAGAGGTTGAGGACCGTCTCGTCCTTCAGCCGCCAGGACACGGAGAAGGCTCGGCTCGAATCCGACACGTGGAAGCTGCCGCAGTTCGGCGGCACGTCGCGCAGCAGCGGCACGACGTGGTGCTGGCGCTTGGCGAGGAGATCGCGGACCATGGACAGGCGGCGCTTGCCGTTCGGCCGATCCGCCGCCGTCCAGTCGAGCCGCGAGGCGGTGAAGGTCGATTCGGCGTTGGGGTCCGGGATGAGATTGCGCCCCTCGCCCGAACGGAAGGCCGCAAACTTCTTGAACTCGTTGCGACGCCCCTCGCGCACGGCTTCGCCCAGCTCGCCGTGGAAGTCGGTGAAGAAGCAGAAGGGCTGCGTGGCGCCCCATTCCTCGCCCATGAACATCAAGGGGATCTGCGGCGACAGGAACAGGATCGCCTGGAGGCACTCCACCGCCCGGCGCGAGGCGAGGTCGGTCAGCCGGTCGCCGAAGGCGCGGTTGCCGATCTGGTCGTGGTTCTGAAGGAAGTTGACGAAGGCCGTCGGCGGCAGGTGGGCGGAAGAGTGCCCGACGCTCTTCTCGCGCTTGGTCGAGAAGTCGCCCTGGAAGACGAAGCCGGATGCCAGGCTCTTCGCCATCTGCTCGACGCTCTTGGCGGCGTAGTCGCCGTAGTAGCCCTCGTCCTCGTGGGTGGCGAGAACGTGGGCGCAGTGGTGGAAGTCGTCGTTCCATTCGCCCGACACGAGGAGCGGCCGGCCGGTCTCGCCCCGCTCGATGTGCCAGGTGATGTTGCGGTCGTCCTCCGTGGTCAGGTGGACATGCCGGTCGGGGAAGGCGGCGCGCACGCGAGCGGCCAGTTCCTTCACCAGCGGCGTGTCGGTGGTGTCCTTGATCGAATCGATCGCGTCGAGCCGCAGCCCGTCGATGCGGAATTCCTTGATCCAGTAGAGCGCGTTCTCGATCATGAAGTCGCGCACCGGCTGCTCGTCATAGGCGATGGCCGGCCCCCAGGGGGTGTGGATCTCCTCGTGGAAGAACGCCTTGGCATAGGCGTTGATGTAGTTCCCGTCCGGTCCGAAGTGGTTGTAGACGACGTCCATGAAGACCATGAGGCCCTTGGCATGGGCTGCGTCCACCAGCCGCTTCAGCGCCTCCGGGCCGCCATAGGCCGTGTGCGGGCAGTAGAGAAGCACGCCGTCGTAGCCCCAGCCGCGATTGCCCGCGAACTGGGCGACCGGCAGGAGTTCGATGCAGGTGACGCCGGTCTCCTTGAGATGGTCGAGCTTGTCGATGATCGCGTCGAAGGTGCCGTCCTGCGTGAAGGTGCCGGTGTGGAGCTCGTAGAACACCGTTTCGCGCCAGGGCCGCCCCTTCCACTCCAGAACCTTCCACTCGAAGGCTTCCGGGTCGACGAGGCGCGACAGGCCGTGGACGTCGCCGATCTGCGCCCGCGCCGCCGGGTCAGGGACGACGAGATCCCCGTCGACGCGGAAGCCGTAGCCCCCGCCGACCTTCACGGCGTCGCTCGTCAGCGTCCACCAGCCGTCGCCGGCCTTCTCCATGGCTTCGAAGCGGCTGGCCTTGCCGTCCTCGTCGCCGATGGCGAGCTCGATCTTGGCCGCGCTCGGCGCCCAAAGGCGAAAGGTCGCGCGACCATCCTCGTTGATATGGGTACCCCAGGTGGTATCGAAGCTCGCGGCTTCGGTCGGGGTCGTGTCGGAAATCGTGTCCATGGCAGCGGCCTCTGTCCTGAACCGGGCAGCCGGCACATGGCTCGACCGCGAAGAAACCGGCACCCGGAGTGGTCATCGAACGGCAGGACGCGCGATCAGGCTCGCCGCGCCTTCGGTTGCGCGGCGCAATCGATCCACCTTGGTCGTCGTCCCTTCGGTCTTGGTAATTGGAGCAGGATCGCAGCGTTCCAGAGTGCGATGCGGCAATTTTGCGTGGATGTCCCCAGGACAGACCCGTTCGGCGCGAAAAAGGCCCCCACCCAGCGGTGGGAGCCCGGATCGGTCGCGCGGATCAAGGACGTCGAAGGCAGGCCTACTCGGCGGCCTGGGCCGCCTGCTGGGACTGGACGTAGGCCTCGGCCGTCGGGTTCGCCGTTCCGGTTCCCGCCGGCCGGGCGGCCGTGCCGACGCGGCCGTGAACGAGGTCGTGGATGAAGCCGAGCTTCTCGATGACGCGCGGCGCCAACACGAAGGGGTAGAGGTCCTGGTGCCCCATGGCGCGGTTCAGCGAGTTCAGCGCCGACGAGAGCGCCAGCCAGGCATCCGCGATCTGCTCCATGGTCGTCGAATTGTCGTAGACCTTGAAGTCGATGTCGGTGGTCAGGATGCCTTCCTTGTCGAGCCGCGGATGCAGCGTCATGCCCCAGGAGCCGCCGGTCTCCAGCGTGTCGACGATGTGGAGGTAGTGCGCCCAGGTCTCGGCGAAGTCCTCCCAAGCATGCGCGCCCGCATAGGTCGAGACGTACTCGTCCTGCCAGTTGGGCTTCGGACCGTTGTTGTAGTGGTTCTGCAGCGCCTGCCCGTAGTCCTCCTCGTCATTGCCGAAGAGGGCGCGGCATTCGGCGAGCGCCCCGCCGTCGCGCACTAGGCGGTCCCAGTACCAATGGCCGATCTCGTGGCGGAAGTGGCCGAGGAGCGTGCGGTAGGGCTCGTTCATCGCCGTGCGCCGCTTCTCGCGCTCGGCGTCGTCGGCTTCGACCAGCGCGATGGTGATGAGGCCGTTGTCGTGGCCCGTCATCACGTGCTGCGCGCTGTTGGGATCGTCCACCAGGAACTCGAAGGCGAGTCCTTCGGGATGCTCGGTGCGGTTCGGCATCGGCAGGCCGAGGCGCATCAGCGTGTAGATCAGTCGCTGCTTGGCGAATTCCATCTTCTGCCAGAGAGCGACGTTGTCCGGGTCCGACAGGTTGGGGATGACGTTGTTGAAGGAGGAGGCCAGCGACAGCGTGTCCGGGCTGTCGGCCGGAATCAGCCAGTTGCACACGCCGTACTGGTAGTTGTCGTCGTACTTCCAGGCGTCGCCTGCGCCCTTCTTGCCGACTGAACGCCAGAAGCCGGTGTCCGCGTCGGGCTCCAGCGCCAGCATGCGGTTCGAATAGGGCTCGTAGCCGAGCGCGTGGCCGCAGCGCTCGCACTTCACGTTGTTGAAGTACACGACCTGGTCGCAGGCGGGGCAGGAGAAGAGCTTCATGGGGCGGCGTCCTCGCGCGTCGACGACCGGCGACCTTGTGCCCGGCCCCGGTTCGACGTGGTTGATGGCGTCATCGTTCCCGCGTCTCGGATCGGCCTTCCGATGGCTGAAGCAGCCCTCGAAAACCGATCGCATTCGGCGCACGCATCGATGTTGCCCGTCAACGCATGAACGCTGAACGTGTTCCCGCCTCAGCCGACCCATCGGGACGGAGCTTCGCATTTGCGTCTCGCAAGCGCGTCAGGCCGCTTGTTCGCCGGCGGAAGATACTTACACTCGCCTCACCCCGCCGCGCCCAGCCGGTCGCGATCTGGCTCAGGGATATTCGATGTCGATTCTCGCCGCGCTCCACCACGTCACGCATTATCGCTACGACCGGCCGGTGCGGCTCGGCCCGCAGGTGATCCGGTTGCGCCCGGCGCCGCACTCGCGCACACGCGTCCCCTCCTATTCCCTGAAGGTTCTGCCCGAGAACCACTTCGTCAACTGGCAGCAGGATCCCTTCGGCAACTGGCTCGCCCGCTTCGTCTTTCCCGATCCCGCCACCGAGTTCCGCATCGAGGTCGACCTCCTGGCGGACATGACGGTCTACAACCCGTTCGACTTCTTCGTGGAGGAGTACGCGCAGCAATGGCCGTTCGCCTATGACGAGGCGCTGAAGACCGACCTTGCCGCCTATCTCGACCCCGAGCCCGCCGGCCCGCGCCTTCGCAGCCTCGTCGAGAGCATCGACCGCACGAAGAGCGTCACGATCGACTTCCTCGTGGCCCTCAACCGCACGATCGAGCAGCGCATCGACTACCTCGTGCGCATGGAGCCGGGCGTCCAGACGCCGGACGAGACGCTGGAAAAGGCGTCCGGCTCCTGCCGCGATTCCTCATGGCTCCTCGTCCAGGTTCTTCGCCATCTCGGCTTCGCCGCGCGCTTCGTGTCCGGCTATCTCATCCAGCTCAAGCCCGACATCGTCGCTCTCGACGGCCCGGCGGGCACCTCCGTCGACTTCACCGATCTTCACGCCTGGGCCGAGGTCTACCTTCCCGGTGCGGGCTGGGTCGGGCTCGATCCGACCTCCGGTCTCCTCACCGGCGAGAGCCACGTGCCCCTCGCCGCCACGCCGCATTATCGCTCGGCCGCGCCGATCTCCGGCGGCGTCGACTATGCCGAGGTCGACTTCGCCTTCGAGATGACGGTGGACCGCGTCGCCGAGCGGCCGCGCGTCTCCTACCCCTTCTCCGACGAGAGCTGGCAGGCGCTCGACGCGCTCGGCCGGCAGGTCGACGAGGAGCTGCGCCGCAACGACGTGCGCCTGACGATCGGCGGCGAGCCGACCTTCGTGTCGATCGACGACTTCCAATCGCCCGAATGGAACGCCGACGCCACCGGCCCGACGAAGCGGGCTCTGGCCGACGACCTCATCCGCCGCCTGCGCGAGCGCTTCGCTCCGGGCGGCTTCCTCCACTACGGCCAGGGCAAGTGGTATCCCGGCGAGACCCTGCCGCGCTGGACCTTCTCCCTGTTCTGGCGAAAGGACGGCGTGCCGATCTGGCGCAACCCCGACCTCTTCGCCCGTGAGGAGGCGGACGCGCCTTTCGGTCCCGACGAGGCGGGCCTGCTGCTGCGCGACGTCGCCTCCTCCCTCGGCGTCGATCCCGACCACGCGCTTCCCGCCTTCGAGGACGCCGCCTACTGGATCGCCCGCGAGGCCCAGCTGCCCGAGAACGTCGACCCGCTCGATTCCAAGCTGGAGGACCGGGAGGAGCGCGCCCGCATCGCCCAGGTCTTCGCGCGCGGCCTGTCCAATCCGACCGGCTACGTTCTGCCGCTGCAGGCTTGGCAGGGGCGCGCCGACCGGCGCCTGCGCTGGGGCTCGGAGCGCTGGTCGACGCGCCGCAAGCGCTTGTTCCTCGTTCCCGGCGACTCGTCCGTCGGCTACCGCCTGCCGCTTTCGGGCCTGCCGCACCTGCCCGGCACCGCCTATCCGCACAGCTACCCGCAGGATCCGACGCAGCCGTTTTCGCCGCTGCCGACGCAGGGACGCGTCCAGGCGCAGCCGTCCGAGCCGACGAGCCGCATCGCCATGCAGACGGCGAACGAGAACGGCATGAGCCAGACGCTCGGCTCGATGAGCCAGAGCCTGCCGCCGCTCCCGCCGCTCGAGCCCGGGCAGACGCTCGGCCGTCCCGCCGGCGCAAGCGTCGAGGCGGACGGCGTGCCGGAGATCCGCGGCGCCGTGCGCACCGCGCTCGCGATCGAGCCGCGCGACGGCAAGCTCTGCGTCTTCATGCCCCCGCTGGAAACCACCGAGGCCTATCTCGACCTCCTGGCTGCGGTCGAGGAGGTCGCCGAGGCGCGCGGCCTGCCCGTCCAGATCGAGGGCTATGCGCCCCCGCACGATCCGCGCATCAACGTCATCCGCGTCGCACCCGACCCCGGCGTCATCGAGGTCAACATCCATCCCGCCGCGTCCTGGGACGAGGCCGTCGCGATCACCACCGGCGTCTACGAGGACGCGCGCCAGTCGCGCCTGGGCACCGACAAGTTCATGGTGGACGGCAAGCACACGGGCACGGGCGGCGGCAACCACGTCGTCGTCGGCGGCGCCACGCCGCTCGACAGCCCGTTTCTCCGCCGCCCCGACCTCCTGAAGTCGCTGGTCCTGCACTGGCAGCGCCACCCCTCGCTGTCCTACCTCTTCTCCGGCCTCTTCATCGGCCCGACCAGCCAGGCGCCGCGCATCGACGAGGCGCGCCACGACCAGCTCTACGAGCTTGAGATCGCCATGGCGCAGGTCTCGAACGCGCAGGGCTCGGCGACGCCGCCCTGGCTCGTCGACCGCTTGTTCCGCAACCTTCTCGTCGACGTCACCGGCAACACGCACCGCTCCGAGATCTGCATCGACAAGCTCTACTCGCCCGACGGCCCGACCGGCCGTCTCGGCCTCGTCGAGTTCCGCGGCTTCGAGATGCCGCCAGACGCGCGCATGAGCCTCGCCCAGCAGCTCCTGGTGCGCGCCCTCATCGCCAAGTTCTGGCGCGAGCCCCAGGAGGGCCGCTTCGCCCGCTGGGGCACCAGCCTCCACGACCGCTTCATGCTGCCCGAATTCGTCTGGGCCGACTTCCTCGACGTCCTCGCCGACCTCGGCCGCTCCGGCTATCCCATGCGGCCCGAATGGTTCGAGGCGCAGTGGGAGTTCCGCTTCCCCTTCTGCGGCAAGATCGTCCACGAAGGCGTCGAGCTGGAGCTTCGGCAGGCACTGGAGCCCTGGCACGTCATGGGCGAGACGGGCGCGATCGGCGGCACGGTGCGCTTCGTCGATTCCTCCGTCGAGCGCCTCCAGGTCAAGCTCTCGAACTTCGACCCCGCCCGCCACATGGTCACCTGCAACGGCCGTCCCGTGCCGCTGCAGTCGACCGGCCGGGCCAAGGAGGCGGTTGCCGGCGTGCGCTTCAAGGCCTGGCAGCCGGCGTCCGGTCTCCACCCGACGATCCCCGTCCACGCGCCGCTGACCTTCGACATCTTCGATCGCTGGTCGGGACGCTCGCTGGGCGGCTGCGTCTACCACGTCGCCCACCCCGGCGGACGCAACTACGAAACCTTCCCGATCAATTCCTACGAGGCCGAGGCGCGCCGCCTCGCCCGCTTCCAGGACATCGGCCACACGCCCGCCGCCCCGCACCCGCTCGCCGAGGTGCCCGATCCGAACTTCCCGATGACGCTCGACCTTCGCCGGCCGGCCTTCCTCGCGAGCTGAGGAGCAGAAGCCGCCGATGTCGATCCCAGTCCCGACGCTGCCGCGCCCCGCTCATCCGGCGGGGGGCGGCGCCCGTCCGCCCGAAGCGCTGTTCGGCGGGTACCGGGCGATCTCCAGCGGCTACGACGAGATGCTGGGCCGGGATGGTACGGTACAGCCGCACTATCGGCCGCTGATCTCCTGGCTGGAAGGCCTGCCCGTCGGGGAACGCGACGCGCGCTTCCGCTCGGCCCGGCAATACCTCAACGAGGCCGGCGTCTTCTACCGCGTCTACGGCGATCCCGAGCGCGCCGGCGAGTTGCGCGAATGGCCGCTCGCCCAGCCGCCGCTCGTGATCGCGCAGAAGGAATGGGTGGTGCTGGAGCGTGGCCTCGTCCAGCGAGCGCGCCTCCTCGAAGCCGCGCTCGCGGACCTCTACGGCGAGCGGACGCTGATCGCCGACGGCACGCTGCCGGCCGCGCTTCTCGGTCGAAATCCCGAGTTCCTCCGCCCCCTCGCCTCGCAGGGACGGTCGGGCGGGTCGCTCCTCCACTTCGTCGCCTTCGACCTCGGCCGCGGGCCGGACGGGCGGTGGTGGGTGCTGGGGGACCGGACGCAGGCGCCGTCGGGCGCCGGCTTCGCGCTGGAGAACCGCGTCGCCACCTCGCGCGCCTTCCCGGACCTCATCGGCGAGATGCGCATCCGCCGCATCGCCGGCTTCTTCTCGCGCTTCCGCGACGCGCTCTACGACCTCACGGGATCGGCCGGACGCCGCATCGGCCTCCTCACGCCCGGGCCCCACAACGAGACCTATTTCGAGCACGCCTATCTCGCCCGCTATCTCGGCATGCTCCTCCTCGAAGGCGGCGACCTCGTGGTCCACGGCGACCGGGCCGAGGTGCGCACCGTCGACGGCGTCCAGCCGATCCACATCCTCTGGCGCCGCCTCGACGCCGACTTCGCCGATCCGCTGGAGCTCTTTTCCGGCTCGCGCATCGGCACGCCCGGCCTCGTGCGCGCCGTGCGCGCCGGCAACCTCAAGATCGTCAACGCTCTCGGCTCAGGCCTCGTCGAGGCCAAGGCCCTGCTTCCCTTCGGCCAGGCGCTGGCCCGCCGCCTCCTCGGCGAGGATCTCGCTCTTCCCGTGATCGCCACGTGGTGGTGCGGCGAGGAGAGCGCCGCGGCCTTCGTGCGCCGGCATGCGGGCGAGCTCGCGCTCGGCTCCGCCTTTCCCCGCCCCGCCGGCTCGCCGCCCGCCCCGCCCGACGAGGCCGAGCGGCTGCTGGCGCTCGACGGCGCCCGCATCGTCGGCCAGGAGATCGCCCGGCTGTCCACCGCCCCGGTCTTCGAGGGCGGCCGCCTCGTGCCCCGTCCCGTCACGCTGCGCGTCTTTCTCGCCCGCGACGCCGACGGCTGGCACGTCATGCCCGGCGGCTTCGCGCGCGTCGCCGACCAGGGTTCGGGTGATCCGCGCAACGTGTCCATGCAGGCCGGCGGGCGCTCGATGGACGTGTGGATTCCAGGCGAAGCGGAGGAGCGCGCCGTCACGCTGATCGGTCGCCCGGACGAGCGCTTCCAGCGCCGCCTGCCCGGCGCCCTGCCGGCCCGGGCCGCCGACAACCTCTACTGGCTCGGCCGCTACGTCGAGCGCTGCGAGGTCGGCACCCGCCTCCTGCGGCTCCACGCCGCCCGCCGCGCGGCGTCCGAGCGCTCCGGCCCGCTCGACGCGCATCTCGCCCGCCTCCTGTCGGCGCTCGGCATCGACGTCTTCTCCGACGCCCCCGCCGGCGGTCTCGCCGATCTCGCGACCGCCGCGGCAGCCACCGCCTCGCGCATCCGCGAGCGCTTTTCGCCGGACGGCTGGCGTGTCCTCGCCGAGCTCGTCGAAGTGATCGAGTCGCTGCCCGCCGACGCGCCGCCGGACGAGCTGATGAAGCTCACCAGCCGCTGCCTCACGCGCCTCACCGGCTTCACCGGCCTCGTCAACGAGAACATGTACCAGTTCGCCGGCTGGCGCTTCCTGTCCGCCGGGCGGCGCCTGGAACGCGGCCAGATGACCGCGCGGATCACCGCCGCGCTCGGCGGAAGCGACGACCCGCCCGAAGGGGCGCTCGAAGCTCTTCTCGAATTCGCCGACAGCCGCGTCACCTTTCGCCGCCGCTATTCCGTCTCGCTGTCGCGCCTGACCGTTCTCGACCTCGTCGGGCTCGATCCGCTGAACCCCCGCTCCATCGCCTATCAGGTGAACGGCCTCGGCGACCTCGTGTCCGAACTGCCGGGCTCCGCGGAGGGTCAGTCGCTGGCGCCGCTCGCCCGGCGCATCGCCCGGCTGGGCGTGCGGCTGCGCACGGCCGACGCAGCGGAAGCCGATGCCGCCTTCCTGGAGCGGATCGCGGCCGACCTCGCCGACGTCTCCGACCTCCTCACGGCGCAGTACCTCCTCGGCAGCCCGGGCCGCGAGGGCGCGCGCATCGACACGGAATGAAAGCCATCGCGATGCGCTACGACGTGACGCTGACGATCGAGTCCCATTATCCCGCCGCCGTTTCGGACGCGCGCCAGATGCTCCACGTCCGTCCGCGCGACGGCTTCAACCAGCGTGTCGAACGCGTGCGGCTTCGCCTGTCTCCCGAGCCGTCGGAAGCCGTCGAGGAGCGCGACTTCTTCGGCAATCCCGCCGATCACCTCGCCTTTGCCGGGGGACACCGCAGCCTTCGCATCGAGATGAAGGCCCGCGTCGTCGTGGGCGCGCGGCCTACGCGCCCGGAAGCCGGCCCGACGCTCGCGGACCTCGCCGCCCAAGCGCGCTCCGACCACAGCCTCGCTCCCCTGGCCCCCGCTCACTTCCTCGGCCCGAGCCGCATGGTCGACGGCACCGAGGCGGCTTTGCCAGCCCTCGGCGACGAACTCCTCGGTCCCGGGCAGCAGGACGCCTTCGACGCCGTTCTCGGCCTCGCGGCCGGCATCAAGGCGGCTTTCCGCTACAGCCCCGGAACCACCGCCATCGACACGCCGCTCGCAGACGTCGCGCGCACCCGCTCCGGCGTTTGTCAGGACTTCACCCACCTGTCGATCGCGCTCCTGCGCAACCGCGGCGTGCCCGCCGCCTATGCCAGCGGCTTCCTGCGTACCGACCCGCCGCCCGGCCAGCCGCGCCGGGCCCACGCCGATGCCATGCACGCCTGGTTTCTCGCCTGGCTCGGAACGGATGCTGGCTGGATCGGCTTCGACCCGACCAACGGCATCGTCGTCGGGCCGGACCACATCCTCGTCGCGGTCGGCCGGGATTACGCCGACGTCGCGCCCATCTCCGGCGTCCTCGTCACCGCCGGCCCGCAGAGCGCCGGGCACTCCGTCGACGTGGTGCCCGTCGAGGAGCCGCGAGCCGAAATTCAGAAAGCGTTTACCAGCGGGCGGCTTTGACCTTCGCGTCAAGGTGACGTTCGGATTCCGAGTGCTATGGGGATCTGCGAACAGGACCAGGGGGTCGAATGCGCCTCGACGTGCTCACGCTCTACTACCTGCTCGTCGGCACGTCCGTCCTGATGGTGGCGCTGACGTTGTGGGAGAGCCTATCGGCCGGCCGCCGCCACCTGGAATTGCGCCTGTGCGCCGCCGCCTACGTCCTCTTCGCCCTCGGCTCCTCGCTCCTTCCCGCGGTGTCCGAAACGCCGATCCTGATCGGCCGCGGCCTGTCCCACGTCATGATCGCCTGCGGCTACGCCGTGCTGATCGCCGCGGTTGCCGCGCTGACGGGGCGGCGCGCCTGGCGCTGGCCGCTCTTCGGCTTCTGCGCCGCCTACGCCGCGGTGTGGCTGCCGCTCGCGCCCTTCCTGACGAACGTCTCGTGGTTCTGGATCTCGTCCCTGACCATCGCGGGCATCAACCTCGTCGGCGCGGCGCTCGTTTGGCGCGGGCGCAGCATCGCCGATCTGCGCGCGCGCCCACTCCTCGCCGCGACCTTTCTGGTGCATGCCGCCGTCTACCTGGTGCGGCTCCCGATCCTGCTCGCCGCCGACAGCGCGGGGGCCGTTCGCCATAGCCTGGCCGTCGCGACCGTCTTCGAGGGGGTCCTCTTCGCCGTCGCCGTGCCGGCTCTGTTCATCGGCGCGATCCGCGAGGAGCGCGAGCAGCAGCTCGTCGCCGCTTCGCGCACCGACTTCCTGACCGGTCTCGACAATCGCCGCGCCCTGTTCCAGGAGGCGCTCCGCCTGCCCGCCGACGCGCCCCACGCGCTGCTTCTCGCCGACCTCGACCACTTCAAGCGCGTCAACGACAGATACGGCCACGAGACGGGCGACCACGTGCTGAAGCTCTTCGCCCGCGTCGCAGCGGCGGAGCTGCCGCCGGGCGCGATCATCGCGCGGCTGGGCGGCGAGGAGTTCGCGGCGATCCTGCCGGGCACGCCCGAGGCGGTGGCCGCCACCGCCCGCCGCCTCGCGTCCCGCTTCACCGAAGCGACCCGGCGCTTCGAGGCGCTCGACGCGGAAATCACCGTCAGCATCGGGCTTGCCGCCCTGTCCTCCGGCTCCGGAAGCCTCGCCGACGCGCTGCGCGCGGCCGACGCCGCGCTTTACCGGGCGAAGGCAGAGGGGCGCGACCGCGTCGAGATCGACGCGGCCACCCCGCTTCCCGAACGGCCGCTGCGATTCAACCGCGCGGCGACTCGTCCGGCACGAACACCATGGTCGACAAAGGCGGCAGGCTGAGCTCCAGCGAATAGGGCCGGCCCTGGATCCAGCCCTCGTCCGCCTCGCGCTCGCCCATGTTGCCGACGTTGGAGCCGCCGTAGATGTCCGCGTCGGTGTTCAGCGCCTCGCGCCAGCGCCCGCCATGCGGCACGCCCACGCGGTAGCCGTGGCGCGGCACCGGCGTGAAGTTGCAAACCACCACCGCCGTTCCGCCGTGCCTGTCCTTGCGCAGGAACGACAGGACCGAGTGGTCCGCGTCCGCCGTGTCGATCCACTCGAAGCCGGTAGGGTCGCAATCGTTCTCGTAGAGCGCGGGCACGCCCCGATACAGCGTGTTGAGATCGCGCACGAGCCGCTGCACGCCGCGATGCTCGCGGCCTTCGTCGCCCTCCAGGAGGTGCCAGTCCAGCGACTGGTCGTGGTTCCACTCGCCCCACTGCCCGAACTCGCCGCCCATGAAGAGCAGCTTCTTGCCGGGATGGGCCCACATGAAGCCGAAATAGGCGCGGAGGTTGGCGAACTTCTGCCAGCGATCGCCTGGCATCTTGTTGAGGAGCGAGCCCTTCCCGTAGACGACCTCGTCGTGGGAGAGCGGCAGGACGAAGTTCTCGGAGAAGGCGTAGACCATCCCGAAGGTCATCAGGTGCTGGTGGTAGCGCCGGTTTATCGGGTTTTCCTGCATGTAGTGCAGGGTGTCGTGCATCCAGCCCATGTTCCACTTGAAGTGGAAGCCGAGCCCGCCCGCATAGGTCGGCCGGGACACGTTCGGGAAGGCCGTCGATTCCTCGGCGTGGGTCGTGGCCTTCGGATAATACTCGCCGGCCTTCTCGTTGGTCTCCTTCAGGAAGGCCATGGCCTCGAGGTTCTCGCGCCCGCCGTGGATATTCGGCTCCCACTCGCCGTGGTTGCGCGAGTAATCGAGGTAGAGCATCGAGGCGACCGCGTCAACGCGCAGGCCGTCGACGTGGAAGCGATCGAGCCAATAGAGGCCGTTGGCGACGAGGAAGTTCTTCACCTCCGTCCGGCCGTAGTCGTAGATCAGCGTGTTCCAGTCCTTGTGGAAGCCGCGCCGCGGATCGGGATGCTCGTAGAGCGCCGTCCCGTCGAAGCGGCCGAGGCCGTGCACGTCGGTCGGGAAGTGGCCGGGCACCCAGTCGAGAAGGACGCCGATCCCGGCCTGGTGGAACGTGTCGACCATGCGGGCGAAGCCGGCCGGATCGCCGAAGCGCGAGGTCGGCGCGTAGAGCCCGATCGGCTGGTAGCCCCAGGAGCCGTAGAAGGGGTGCTCCGACACCGGCATGAACTCGACGTGGGTGAAGCCCATGTCGCGGACGTAGTCGACGAGCTGACCGGTGATCTGGTCGTAGTCGAGGTAGACGTTGCCCTCGCCCCGCTTCCACGAGCCCAGATGCACCTCGTAGATGGAGATCGGCTTGTTCGCGTCCTGCCAGTCTTGCCCTTGCGCGCGGAACGCCTCGTCCTGCCACTCGTGCTCGACGAGCCCCTCGACGATCGAGGCCGTGGAGGGCGCCAGCTCCTGACGGAAGCCGACCGGATCGGCCTTCAGCGGCTGGCGGTCGCCGTTCGGGCCGATCACCTCGAACTTGTAGGTCTCGCCCCGGCCGATACCGGGAATGAACAGCTCCCACGAGCCGCACTCCCAGCGCCGGCGCATGACGTGCCGCCGGCCGTCCCAGGCGTTGAAGTTGCCGACCACCGACACCCGGCGGGCGTTCGGCGCCAGGACGACGAAGGCCGTGCCCTGAACGCCGTCCATCTCCCGGGGATGGGCGCCGTACTTCTCGTAGAGCTTGTAGTGCCGCCCTTCGGCCAGGAGATAGGCGTCGAGGTCGGACAGGATCGGACCGAAGCGGTAGGCGTCCTCCTCCTCCCAGTCCACGCCGTCATGGGTGAAGCGGAAGCGGTAGGCGCCCTCGCCCGCGAGGCCGGGCACGAAACCGGAAAAGAAGCCTTCCGGCCCGAAGCGCTCCAGTTCGGCGAGAACGGCGCCGCCCGCGCCGTCGACGACCTTGGCGCCCTCTGCGCCGGGGCGGAAGGCACGCACGATCGCCCCGCCCTCCACCACGAAGCGGCCGAGGACGGCGAAGGGATCGGCATGGCGTCCGGCGGCGATGTCACGCGCTTGATGCTCGTCCGGCCGGTGATCGATGCTGCCGGCGACGGAAGCGGCGCCGGACGCGTCGTTCGAGAAGGCGTTCATCAAAGGACCCGATGCTTTTCGAGGAGAGACACGATCCCGCGCAGCGGAATCGACAACCAGGCGGGACGCATCGCCGCCTCGTAGCGGAGTTCGTAGAAGGCCTTTTCCAGCACGAACAGATCGAGAAGCTCGGCCGTTCCCGGCACGTCGAGATCGATCCCCGCCGCGTCCGACCAGTTCTCCAGGAAGGTCTCGGACACCTCGTCGCGCCAGCTCGTCGCCATACGCGCGAGGCGCTCGCTCGTTCCCCCGTCCGCCGGACCCGCCTTGTCGCGCGCGGCGAAGGCGGCGTAGTCGAAGGACCGCAGCATGCCGGCCACGTCCTTCAGCGGCGAGGTTTTGGCGCGGCGCTCGTCCAGCGAGCGGCCCGGCTCGCCCTCGAAGTCGAGGATGACCACGTCGTTCTTGGAAACAAGGAGCTGGCCGAGATGGTAGTCGCCGTGGATGCGCGTGGCGGGCGTGTCGACGTCGAGGTTCCGCAGGCCGTCGAACCAGCCGAGGATGGCTTCGCGCGCCGACAGGACGCGCGCGACTTCCGCGGCCAGCGGGTCGGCGGCGTCGACGGGATTGCGCTGGAGAATGGCGAGCGCGCCTTCCGCTTCCTCCTTCGCCTTGTCGATCACGGCGCCGAGGCGCTCCTTGGAGAGCGGCTCGGGATCGAAGTCGGGGTCGCCGGACACGGTGGCGAGCGCGGCGTGCATCTCGCCGGTCCGCCGCCCGATCGTTTCGCCCGCATCGATCCGGCTTTGCAGCCGCGGCTCGGACAGGGCCCCGACGTAGCCGTTCTCGTCGGCGATCGGCTGGAAGGTATAGGCGTGGTCGCGCAGGTGCTGCGACAGGGCGTCGGTGACGGCGGTCCAGGCGTCGCCCTGGTTCTCGACCCGCTCGAACAGCGCCGCGAGCGCCGTTTCGCTGCCGTCCGCCCGCTCCAGCGTGATCGAGCCGAGAAGCGCCGGCGTGTTGCGGAAGGCAGTCTTCTCGGTGAGGAAGCGCGTCACCTCCAGCTCCGGCTGCACCCCGTCGCGAAGGCGTCGGTAGAGCTTCAGGATCGCCGGCTGGCCGAACAGGATCGTGGTGTTGGACTGCTCGCCGGAGATCGGCGCGACGCCGTCTTCCGACACGTCGGCCGTCCCCGCCAGGAGGTCGCCCGCGGCCTGCGACGTCTCGATGCGCAGGCGGCCGGTCTCGCTCAGCGGCAGCGTCGCGTCGCCCTTGCGGATCAGCTCCACCATCATCTTGACCAGCGAGGGATCGCGCGACCCGTCGAGGATCGCGCCGACCTGCGGCCCCTGACGGATCTTCATCAGCGTGTAGGGCAGCGTCGGGGCGTCGCGATGCAGCCAGTTCTCGCCCCACTTGGCCGAGAGCGGCAGGAAGTAGCGCTGCTCGCCCGCCGCCGTGTTCACCGTCACCTCGTTGAAGGCGTGGCCGCGCGAGCTGCCGGCGGGCGTTCCGAGAACGTCGAGACGGGCGCGGCCCGGCCGGTCGGACTTGCCGGCGAACCAGCGCTGCCCCGCGACGAAGGCCGTGAGCACGGTCTCGACCTCGCGGCGGTTGCGTTCGTTCAGCGTGGTCCGCAGGTCGCCGGTCACGACGATCGTGGTGAAGTCGGGCAACGGCTGAGGCTCCGTCGTCGGTGCCGCGACGCCGTCGGCGCCGGGCGTCAGGTCGAACCAGAAGAAGCCGTAGGCCGGCAGCGTCAGCGTGTAGGTGCCCTGCCCGATCGCGGGGAAGCGCGACAGGCCGAGCATCTCGAGCGGCACCGTCCCGGCGTAGGCCGACAGGTCCAGCTCCACCGCCTGCGCCCGCGACGACAGGTTGGCGACGCAGAGGATGCGCTCCTCGCCGTGCTCGCGCAGGTAGGCCAGGACCTTGCGGTTCGCAGGATAAAGGAAGGTGATGGTGCCGCGACCGAAGGCCTGGCGCGTGCGCCGAACCTGGACGAGGCGGCGGGCCCAGTTGAGGAGGCTCGACGAGCTGTTCGACTGCGCCTCGACGTTGATCGCCTGATAGCCGTAGACCGGATCCTGGATCGGGGGCAGGTAGAGCCGCTGCGGATCGGCGCGGGAGAAGCCGCCGTTGCGGTCGGCCGACCACTGCATCGGGGTGCGCACGCCGTCGCGGTCACCGAGATAATAGTTGTCGCCCATGCCGATCTCGTCGCCGTAGTAGACGACGGGGGTGCCCGGCATGGACATCAGGAGCGCGTCGAGAAGCTCGATCTTGCGCCGGTCGTTGCCCATCAGGGGCGCCAGGCGGCGGCGGATGCCGAGATTGATGCGCGCCCGCGTGTCCGCGGCGTAGGTCGACCAGAGATAGTCGCGCTCCTCCGCGGTCACCATCTCGAGCGTCAGCTCGTCATGGTTGCGCAGGAAGATCGCCCACTGACAGTTGTCGGGGATCTCCGGCGTCTGGCGCATGATGTCGGTGATCGGGTGCCGATCCTCCTGCGCCAGCGCCATGTACATGCGCGGCATCAGCGGGAAGTGGAACGCCATGTGGCACTCGTCGCCCTCGCCGAAATAAGGGCGCGTATCCTCCGGCCACTGATTGGCCTCGGCGAGCAGCATCCGGTCGGGATAGTGCTTGTCGAGGTCGGCGCGGATGGCCTTCAGGACGTGGTGCGTCTCCGGCAGGTTCTCGTTGTTCGTGCCGTCGCGCTCGACGAGATAGGGGATCGCGTCGAGCCGCAGCCCGTCGACGCCCTTGTCGAGCCAGAAGTGCATGACGTCCAGCACCTCGGCCAGGACCTTCGGATTGTCGAAGTTGAGGTCCGGCTGGTGCGAATAGAAGCGGTGCCAGAAGTACTGGCCGGCGACCGGATCCCAGGTCCAGTTCGAGGTTTCCGTGTCCAGGAAGATGATCCGGGTGAGGTCGTAGCCCTTGTCGTCGTCCGCCCAGACGTAGAAGTCGCGCTCGGGACTGCCCTTCGGGGCGTTGCGCGCCGCCTGGAACCAGGGATGCTGGTCCGAGGTGTGGTTGATCACGAGTTCGGTGATGACGCGAAGGCCCCGCTTGTGGGCCTCCTCCACCAGCCGCTCGAAGTCCTCCATCGTGCCGTAGGAAGGGTTCACCGAGTGGTAGTCGGCGATGTCGTACCCGTCGTCGCGCAGGGGCGACGGGTAGAAAGGCAGAAGCCAGATCGCGGTGACGCCGAGCTGCTGGATGTAGTCGAGGTGGGAGATCAGTCCCTGAAAGTCACCGATGCCGTCGGCATTGGAATCGGCGAAGGTCTTGACGTGCAGCTGGTAGATGATCGCGTCCTTGTACCAGTCGGGCGCGTTTAGGTCGGGCGTGTTCGCGCCCTGGTCGACCGTGATCGTGGCGAGCTCGTTCATGAAGTGAGTCTTCGCTCCTTAATCGGTGATCCTGAAGACGCGATACGGGCATTCCTTCGGGTCGATCCACCAGTGCTGCATCTTGCCGTGCCAGGCGAAGCCGTGGCGATGAACGAGATCCTCGACCTGAACCGTGCCGTTGTCCGGCAGACCGAGCTCCCAGAGCGGCACCTCGAAGTGCCCGCCCTGCGCGTTGAACGGGTCGAGGCAGACCATGAACAGGAGGTAGGAGCGCCGGTCGGCGGTGCGCTTGGCGTAGTAAAGGATCTGGTCGTTCCAGAAGTTGAAGAACTGGAGCGAGCGGAAATCGCGCATCGCCGGCTCGGCGCGACGCAGATCGTTGAAGAAGGCAATGTCGTCCCGGATGTTGCCCTCCGCCCGCCAGTCGAAGGCGCGCAGCTCGTACTTCTCAGAATTGAGATATTCTTCCTTGCCGGGAACGGGCAGGAATTCGCAGAGCTCAAAGCCGGAATAAACGCCGTAGTTCCCGCCCAGCGTCGCCGCCAGAGCGAGCCGCGTCCGGAAGCCCGGTCGGCCGCTGGTCTGGAGATAGCGCGGATTGATGTCGGGCGTGTTGACGAAGAAGTTCGGCCGCATGTACTCGGCGCACTCCTCGGTCGTCAGCTCCTTCAGGTACTCTTCCAGCTCCCACTTGGCGTTCCGCCAGGTGAAGTAGGAATAGGACTGATTGTAGCCGACCTTGGCGAGGCGCTTCATCACCTTCGGGCGCGTGAAGGCTTCCGCGAGGAAGATCGCGCCGGGATCCACTTTCCGCACCTCGGCGATCATCCACTCCCAGAACGGGAAGGGCTTGGTGTGCGGGTTGTCGACGCGGAAGATCCGCACGCCCTTGTTCAGCCAGAACAGGACGATGTCGCGGAGAGCGTACCAGATCGAGGGCAGCGCGCCGCGATAGAAGTGGACATTGACGATGTCCTCGTACTTCTTCGGCGGATTCTCGGCGAACTTGATCGTGCCGTCAGGACGCCAGTCGAACCATTCCGGATGCTCCTTGATCCAGGGATGGTCGGGCGAGCACTGGATGGCGAAGTCGATCGCCACCTCCAGCCCGTGATCCTTCGCGGCCGAGACCATGCGGGCGAAGTCGTCGAAGCTGCCGAGCTCGGGATGCAGCGCGTCGTGGCCGCCCTCGTGCGAGCCGATGGCGTAAGGCGAGCCGGGATCGGTCTCGCTGGGCGTCAGCGTGTTGTTCTTCCCCTTCCGGTTGGTCTTGCCGATCGGGTGGATCGGCGGGAAGTACAGGACGTCGAAGCCCATCTCCTGGATGTCGGGCAGGCGGGCGATCACGTCGTCGAAGGTGCCGTGGCGGTTCGGATCGCCGGACTGCGAGCGCGGGAAGATCTCGTACCAGGCCGAGAAGGCCGCAGCTTCCCGATCCACCCAGACCGGCACGTCGATGGGATAGCGCGTGAGGTTGGTGCGCTGCCCGCAGGCGTAGAGCAGCTTCACCGTTTCCGGGTCGGTCAGGAGGGCGTAGCGCCCGTCCATGTCGCCCCGGCCCTCCAGCTTGTCGTAGCTCGCGATGAGCTTCGCCAGGGCCTTGGCGTCGTTCTTGGAGCCGCGCCCCGAGCCTTGCGCCTCGACGAGGAGGTTTCTCGCCTCCTTCATCTCCAGCTCGGTCAGCTTGCCCGCGTCGCGCTTCTTGGTCGCCTCGTCGCGCCAGGTCGCGTGAAGGTCCCGCCAGGCGATGATCGAGTAGCGGTAGGGGCCGGGCGTCGGGAACGAGACCGTCGCGCGCCAGCGATCGTTTTCCCAGAAGACGAGCGGCGTCTCCTGCCACTCGCCTCCCGCCGGGCCGAAGATCACGGCGCAGGCGATCTTGTCGTGCCCGTCGGAGAAGACGTCGGCCTCGATGTCCAGAGGCTCGTTCTCGAAGCGCTTCACCGCGAAGCGGCCGGCGTCGATCTCCGGCGCCACGCCCTCGATGGCGAGCCGGCTCTCGGCGAGCTGGAGCAGCCGGGCCTCGCTTTCGGGGTCGCGCCTCGGCGCGACCGGCTTCTTCGTCTTGCGGGCAATCTCGACAACGTCGGCCATGAATCGTCCTTCGCGGCGTCGTTCTGAACAGCGGGTCGGCCGAAGGCCTCGCCCTCGACGAGGGACAAACGATCCGGCCCGCCCCGGGTTTCGCGGGAAGTGGGGCGCGCCGCCCCGCTGGCGAGGGGTTGGCCGGCTATTCGCCGGAGAGGCGCACGACCTGTCGCTGGCTGCCGAGCAGCGGCGATCCCAGCGTGACGATGTCGCCGTCCTTGAGGTAGCGCGGCGGCTTCATGCCCATGCCGACGCCGGCCGGGGTGCCGGTCGTGATGACGTCGCCCGGCATCAGGCGCATGAAGTTCGAGAGGTAGGACACGATCTGCGAGAAGCCGAAGATCATGTTCGCCGTCGTGCCCGTCTGCATGCGCTCGCCGTTGACGTCGAGCCAGAGCTCGATGGCCTGCGGATCGTCGATCTGGTCCGGCGTCACCAGCCAGGGGCCGAGCGGGCCGAAGCCCGGCGCGCTCTTGCCCTTGGTCCATTGCCCGCCGCGCTCGCGCTGCCAGTCGCGCTCGGACACGTCGTGGCAGAGCGTGAAGCCCGCGATGTGGGCGAGCGCCGCGTCCTCCTTGATGCGCCAGGCGGGATCGCCGATGACGACGGCCACCTCGACCTCCCAGTCGAGGCTCTTGGAATCGGACGGCAGAGGGATCTCGTCCATCGGGCCGGACAGGCTCGACGGCGCCTTGTTGAAGACCACCGGCTCCTTCGGGATCTCCGCGCCGCTCTCGCGGGCGTGGTCGGCATAGTTCAGCCCGATCGCGATGAAGTTGCCGAGCCGCCCGACCGGCGGTCCGATGCGGTGCGAGGGGTCGGCCTTGGCAAGGCTCTTCGGGTCGAGCGCGCGCAGCCGGTCCATCGTCGCCCGCGACAGGTGATCCCCGGCCAGATCGTCGATTTCCTCGGACAGATCGCGAAGCACGTTCTCCGCATCGATCAGTCCCGGCTTCTCCGCCCCCGCCTCGCCGTACCGCACCAGCCGCATCGCCCGTCTCCGTCCTCGCGTTGAACCGCGAAGGCAGATAGGCGCCGACCACAACTTGTCGCCCCCGTCCGCGCGAGGGAGCACCGAAGCACCCCCGTCGTCGCGCGATAGGCCGACCTATTGCTGCTGCGCGGCCGCCGCCTCGCCCGCCTGCGGGCCGAGCTGCGCGTCCGGCATGGTCGCGCGCGCGGCATGGGCCGGCCGAGCCGGGCCCGAGCGCCGATCGAAGACCCGCCGCCCAGCCGCGTAGGTCGCGACCGTCGAGCGCTCGTCGCCCAGAACGAGCAGCGCGAAGAGCTCGTCCGCGAGATTGTCGACCCGCTCCATCCGCCGCCGCAGCGCGGTGGTGGCCTGACTGTCGAGGACGACCATGTCGGCTTCGAGACCCGGCGCGATCCGCCCGATGCGCTCCTCCAGCCCCATGGCGGCGGCGTTGCCCGCCGTCATCATGTGGAAGGCCTCAAAGGCCGGCAGCGTCTGGCCCCGCAGGGCCAGCACCTTGTAGGCCTCCGACGCGGTCCGCAGCATGGAATAGCTCGTTCCCCCGCCGATATCGGTCGCGAGACCGACCTTCACGCCCTCGACCCGCGCCCGCGCGAGGTCGAAGAGGCCCGAGCCGAGGAACAGGTTCGAGGTCGGGCAGAACACCGCCGTCGCCCCGCCCCTCGCCATCGCCCGCCATTCCCGGTCGCCGAGATGGATGCAGTGCCCGAACAATCCCTTCGGCCGCACCAGCCCGTAGCGCTCGTAGACCGCCGTGTAGTCCGCCGCCCAAGGGAACAGCTGCTTCACGAAGTCGATCTCGCCGAGGTTCTCCGACAGGTGCGTCTGGACGTGAAGGTCCGGATGCGCCCGCGCCAGCGCCGCCGTCGCTTCCAGCTGCGCCTCGCTCGAGGTCGGGGCGAAGCGCGGCGAGATCGCGTATTCCAGGCGTCCGCGCCCGTGCCAGCGCGCGATCAGCGCTTCCGAATCCGCCGCGCCTTCCTCGGCCGCGTCGAGGAGGGCCGGCGGGGCGTTTCGGTCCATCATCACCTTGCCCGCGACCATGCGCAGGCCGCGCGAAAGGCTTTCCGCGAAGAAGGCGTCGACCGAGCCCGGATGCGTCGTGCAGAACACGGCGGCCGTCGTCGTGCCGTTGGCGAGCAGCTCGTCGAGCAGGAAGCGCGAGGCGCCCGCCGCCACGGCCGGATCGCCATAGCGGCTTTCCTCGGGAAAGGTGTACTTCTGCAGCCATTCCATCAGCTCGGCGCCGTAGGAGGCGACGACCTGCGTCTGCGGCATGTGGAGGTGCGGGTCGATGAAGCCGGGCAGGATCAGATGCGGCCGGTGGTCGGCCACCATGACCTGCGCCGACAGCTCCCGCAGCATGGCCGGCGCCTCGCCGACCGCCTTGATCAGGCCGTCCTCGACGAGAACGAGCCCGTCCTCGATGTAGCGCACGGCCCCCCGCCCGCCGCTCGGGACGAGCGCCGGGTCGGCGTCGAAGGACAGCACCCGCCCGCGGATCGCGAGCGGCGCGACGGACGTCGCCGCCGCGCTCATCGGTTGAGACCCGGCGCGTCGCCGTCGGCGATCCACGAGGCCAGCACCTCGCGCTCGGCCGGCTCCAGCCCCGTGACGTTGCCCGGCGGCATGGCGTGCGAGCGCACCGCCTGGCGCTCGATCAGCGGCGCGTTGGCGACGATCTCGTCGCGCGTTTCCAGAAGCACGGCCTTGGGCGCGACGCCGATGCCGGGATAGAGCGGCGCCTTGGCGTGGCACATGGAGCAGCGCGAGAGCACGATGCCCTCGACCTCGTCCATGTGCGCGGAGCTCGCCAGCGCCACCTGCGGATCCTTGCTCCAGCGCACCGCTTCCGCGGCTTCCGCCGGCTCGCCCGCCCGCCAGCCGGGCGAGCCCGACAGCGTGATCACCGCCGCGAAGAGAACGCCCGCCACGACCCAGCACCACCAGAGATTCCGGCCCGTCTTGTGGTGGGTGTTGAAGTAGTGCCGGATCACCGCGCCCATCAGGAGCACCAGCCCGGCGATCACCCAGTTCCACTCCGTCGCGAAGGCGAGCGGGTAGTGGTTGGACAGCATCAGGAAGATGACGGGCAGCGTCAGGTAGTTGTTGTGGAGCGAACGCTGCTTGGCCTCCATGCCGAGCCGCGGCTCCGGCACCTTGCCGGCCTGGAGGTCGGCGACCACGATCTTCTGGTTCGGGATGATGATGAAGAACACGTTGGCCGTCATGATCGTCGCGATCATCGCGCCCGTGTGCAGCATCGCGCCGCGCCCGGAAAAGACCTGGGAGAACAGGAAACTCGCCGCGACGACGTAGACGAAGAGGACCGCGAGGAGCGCCGTGTCGTTCCTCTTCAACGGCGATTTGCACAGCGCGTCGTAGACGAGCCAGCCGACGGCAAGGCCGCCCATGCCGATCAGGCTCGCGCCCCAGACCGGCAGGTCGGCCTTCTCGCGGTCGATCAGGAAGAGCTCGGCCCCGAGATAGTAGACAAGGAACAGGAGCGCGAAGCCCGAGAGCCAGGTCGCGTAGCTCTCCCACTTGAACCAGGTCAGGTCCTCCGGCATCCCGTCGGGCGCCACCATGTACTTCTGGATGTGGTAGAAGCCGCCGCCGTGGACCTGCCAGGCCTCGCCGCCGACGCCGTGCGGTGCGACGCCCCTGGGCTTGCGGAGCCCGAGGTCCAGCGCGATGAAGTAGAAGGACGAGCCGATCCAGGCGATCGCGGTCACGACGTGCAGCCAGCGCACGCCGAACTGCAGCCACTCGGAAAAATAAGTCCACATGGGAAGTCCCCCGAGGCGCGCCCCCTTGTCGCGCAACCTCCGATGCCGGTCGATCCGCCCCGGTCCGAGCGCGGCGGATGACACGCGCGGCGCTCGTGAGCCCTCCGCCGTTCAGGAGACGGTTGGGAAGGCGGGCCTGATGGGTGGAGCCGCGAAACGCATGGGCTCCCGTCCATGGATACGGGCAAACGCCCGCGAACCCAAGAGGCGCATCGGCGCCTCAATCCAAAAAGTTGCGCTCCGGCAGGAGGTGCCCGTCGAAGCCCTGCCCGATCAGGACGCGCCAGGACGCGAGAACGTCCTTCGGAACGTCGACCGGCACCTGGAAGCCTTTCCCGGGATAGGCGAGCATCCGGTGGATGTCCCCGACCAGTTCCTCGACGATCCCGAGGACGCCGATCTGGTTCGACACCCCGTCCGGAAATTCGAAGGCCGGCGCGGCCACGCCCGCCTCCAGATCCGGCCACTGCACGGGGATCGTCGTCGCCAGCCGCCGCACCGAGTTCGGCTTGGTGACGAAGGTCGCGGCCCGCGCCTGCGGCACGAGCCGGCGCGCGAAGGCGACGTTCTCCGCAAAGTTCGACGCCCGCGGCTCGACGATCAGCCGCGCCTCCGGCAGACCCCGCGCCCGCGCGATCCGCGCGAAAACCTCCGCCTCCGCCTTGTCCCAGAGATGCTTCGTCCAGTTCCCCGTGCCGCCGGTGAGGAGCATCCGTTCGAACCCGCCCGCGTCGAAGAGGTCGCAGGCATATTCGCAGACCCGCACGTCGTAGGACCCGCAGACGACGAGGAGGTCGCCCTCCACGATCCGCCGCCCCTCGCCCATGAAGCGCCAGAGGCGGAGCGCGTGCGCCATGGTCGGGTTCATGCGGCCTCCCGCCGGACAAGCGGAAGGGCGCGGGTCGGACCCGCGCCCTTCCCCGATTCAGGCGGTCCTCAGCCCTGAACGCCCTGGATGTACCAGTCCATCTTGAGGAGATCCTCGTCCGGCACGACGACGCCCGCCGCGATCTTCTCGGCGCCGCTCTGATCGGCGATCGGGCCGGTGAAGACCTCGTAGGTGCCGGCCTTGGTGTCGTCGATGATCTTCTGCGCCGCAGCCTTCACGTCGGCCGGCATCTTCTCGTTGAAGGGGGCCATGGCGACCTCGCCTTCCTTCATGCCGAGCCAGACGTTTTCCGGCTTCCAGGAGCCGTCGATCACCGCCTGGACGCGGTTCACGTAGTACGGGCCCCAATTGTCGACGATCGCGGTCATGTGGGCGTTCGGCGCGAAGCTCGTCATGTCCCAGGCCTGGCCGAAGGCGATCGCGCCGCGCTTCTCGGCTTCCTGGAGAGGGCCCGGCGAGTCGGTGTGCTGGGTGATGACGTCGGCGCCCTGGTCGAGCAGCGCGCCGGTCGCCTGCGCTTCCTTGGCCGGGTCGTACCAGGAGTTCACCCAGACGACCTGCGTGGTGAACTCCGGGTTGATCTTGCGCGCGGCGAGCGTGAAGGCGTTGATGCCCATCACGACCTCGGGGATCGGGAAGGAGGCGACGTAGCCCGCCTTGCCCGACTTCGACATCATCGCGGCGATCGTGCCGAGCACGGCGCGGCCCTGATAGAAGCGCGAATTGTAGAGGCCCATGTTCGGGCCGGCCTGGTAGCCCGTGCAGTGCTCGAAGCGGCCGTCCGGGAACTCGCGGGCGACGCGCAGCGTCGGGTTCATGAAGCCGAACGAGGTCGTGAAGATGATGTCGTTGCCGTCCTGCGCCAGCTGGCGGATGACGCGCTCGGCGTCCGGTCCCTCGGCGACGTTCTCGACGAAGCTCGTGGTCACCTTGTCGGCGCCGAGCTGCTCCTCGAGATACTTGCGGCCCTGGTCGTGGGCATAGGTCCAGCCGAAGTCGCCGACCGGGCCGACGTAAACGAAGGCGGCCTTGACCGGGCGGCCGGAGACCTGGGCACTCGCGCCGCGCGGCATGAAGGCCGTGCCGAGCGCCAGGGCGCCGGCACCCGCGATGACTTGGCGGCGGTTGAGGGTGGACATTCGAGACTGCTCCTTGGGGTCGATGGCGCGGCGATGGCGCGCCGGCATGAAAGGCTTGAAGGTGAGGATCACGCGCTCGCCCGGAAGGGCTTGGCCAGGCAGGCGGGCGCGGCGAGGCGCGCGCTCGCCCGGCGGGACGAGATGAGCGCGAGAACGAGGATGGTGGCGAGGTACGGCAGGCTGGTCAGGACTTCCGGCGCGAGGAAGCTCCAGCCCGCGGCCTTGGCCTGAAGCTCGAAGGTGATGACCGCGCCGAAGAGGTAGGCGCCGAGCAACAGCCGCCCGGGCCGCCAGGCGGCGAAGACCACGAGCGCGATGGCGATCCAGCCGCGCCCCGCCGTCAGCCGCTCGGCCCACATCGGGGTGAGCACCAGCGAGTAGTAGGACCCGGCGATGCCTGCCATCGCTCCGCCGAACAGCACCGCGAGGTAGCGCACGCCGATGACGCGGTAGCCGATCGAGTGGGCGGAGCTGTCGGACTCGCCGACCGCCCGCAGGATCAGCCCGGCCCGGCTCTTCGACAGGAACCACCAGACGCCGAGCGTCATCAGCAGCGAGAAGTAGACCAGCGGCGAGTGGCCGAAGAGGATGCGCAGGATCGGGTCGGTTGCGAGGTTCGCCGGGAAGACGAGCCCGAGCGTGCCCGTGGTGATGCCGACGAAGGAGGCGCCCAGCAGCGCCGATACGCCGGTGCCGAAGATCGTCAGCGCCAGGCCGGTCGCCACCTGGTTGGCGGTGAGCGTCAGCGTCAGGTAGCCGAAGACCATCGAGGACAGCGCCGCAGCAAGCGCCGCGGCGAGGACGCCGAGGCTCGGCACGCCCGTCGCGCTCGCCACGATGAAGGCGGTGACGGCGCCGATCAGCATCATGCCCTCGACGCCGAGGTTCAGGACGCCGGCCTTCTCGACCACGAGCTCCCCGAGCGCCGCGATGAGGAGCGGCGTCGACGTCGCGACGACGGCCATGAGGATGGATACCGCGAGTTCCGGCGTCATTCGGCAGCTCCGGGAACGGCGCGGGTCGCAGGTGACGCGGTTACCGGGAGGGCTCTCGCCGGCGGCGCGCCCTTTCTCACCAGCCGGTAGCGCACGAGAATGTCGGAGCCGAGCAGAAAGAACAGCAGCATCGCCTGGAAGACGCCGACCGCCGCGGCCGGCAGGCCGACCGTCGTCTGCGCGCTCTCGCCGCCGACGTAAGTGAGCGCCAGGACAAGCGCCGCGGCGACGATGCCGAGCGGGTGGAGTCGCCCGAGAAAGGCGACGATGATCGCGGTGAAGCCGTAGCCGACGGGGAAGGTCGGCACCATCTGCCCGAACGGCCCGGAGACCTCGAAGGTGCCCGCCATCCCCGCCAGCCCGCCGCCGATCAGGAAGGACATCCACACGACCCGCGTCTCGCGGAAGCCGGCGAAGCGCGCGGCCTGGGGCGCCGCACCGACGACGCGCACCTGGAAGCCCGCGAGCGTGCGCGCCATCAGGAACCACATGGTGAGGGCGGCGGCGAGCGCCACAGGCACGCCGAGGTGGATCAGCGTTCCCGGGATCACCCGCGGCAGCGTCTGGTCGAGCGAGAACATCGCCGTCTGCGGGAAGCCGAAGCCCATCGGGTCGCGCCAGGGCCCGCGCATCAGGTAGAACAGGAGCTGAACCGCGACGTAGTTCAGCATCAGGCTCGACAGGATCTCGTTGACCCCGAGCCGTACCCGCAGGAAGGCCGGAACGGACGCGTAGACCATGCCGCCGAGGACGCCCGCGACGACCATGGCGGGCAGGATCCACAGCCCCTGCATGTCGAGCGTGAGCAGCGCGATGCCTGTCGCGGCCAGCGCGCCGAAGACGTACTGCCCTTCCGCGCCGATGTTCCAGACGTTCGCCCGGAAGCCGACCGCGAGCCCGGTCGCGATCAGCGTCAGGGGCGCGGCCTTGACCAGGAGGTCCTGCCAGCGATTCGAGTTCAGCAGCGGCTGGATGAAGATCGCGTTCACCGCGCCGAAGCCGTCATAGCCGAGCGCCGTGAAGAGCAGCGCGCCGACGATCAGCGTCGCGAGCACCGCGATCACGGGCGCGGCCCAGACCATGGCCTTCGACGGCTCGCGCCGCGGCTGGAGCACAAGCGCCATCAGGCCGCCCTCGGAGCCGTGTCGGCATCCGCATCGTGCGCGCCGTGGACGCCGCCCATGAGGAGGCCCACCCGCTCCACCGAGATGGTCTGCACCGCCATCGGCTCCGACAGCCGCCCCTCGTTGAGCACCGCCAGCCGGTCGCAGAGCTCCAGCAGCTCGTCGAGATCCTGGCTCACCACCACGATCGCCGCGCCCTTGGCCACGAGATCGATCATCGACTGGCGGATGAAGGAGGCCGCGCCCGCATCCACGCCCCAGGTCGGCTGCGAGACGACGAGCACCGCCGGCTCCTGGCAGATCTCGCGGCCCATGATGAACTTCTGCAGGTTCCCGCCCGAAAGGCTCCCGGCAGTCGCCCCCGGCCCGGTCGCCTTGACGCCGAAGGCCTTGATGACGGCGCCGGCATAGTCCCTCGCCGCGCCGAAGCGCAGGATGCCCTTCGCCGACAGGCCCTTCTTCGCCCGCGCCGAGAGAAGCGCGTTCTCCGTCAGCGTCATGCCGGGCACGGCGGCGTGGCCGTTGCGCTCCTCGGGCACCGAGGCGAGCCCCGCCCGGCGCCGGTCGGAGACCGACAGGCCCTCGATCGGCCTGCCCTCCAGGCGGATCTCGCCCGAGACGCCCTCGCGCCGCTCGCCAGAGATCACCGCCAGAAGCTCGTTCTGCCCGTTGCCGGCGACGCCCGCGATGCCGAAGATCTCGCCCGAGCGCACGGAAAAGGAGATGTCCTTCAGGCTCGTGCCGAAGGGCGGCTCGCCCGGGGCCGACAGGCGCGACACGGCGAAGCGCTCGGACCCGAAGCTGCGGCCGGCCTTCACCGACAGGTCCTTCAGCGAACCGCCGATCATCAGCTCGGCCATGGACCGCGCGGTCTCGGCCCGAGGGTCGCACTGCGCCACCACCTTGCCGCCGCGCAGGATCGTGGCGGAGGCGCAGAGCGCTTTGATCTCGTTGAGCTTGTGCGAGATGTAGAGGATCGAGCAGCCGCTGTCGGCCAGTTGGCGCAGCGTGCCGAACAGCTGCTCCACCTCCTGCGGGGTGAGCACGCTCGTCGGCTCGTCCATGATCAGGAGCTTGGGTCGCTGCAGGAGCGCGCGCACGATTTCGATGCGCTGGCGCTCGCCGACGGAGAGCGTGTGCACGTCGCGATGCGGGTCGAGCGACAGGCCGTAGGTGTCGAGGACGCGCCGCACCTCGGCCTCGAGGGCGCTCGCCGGCGGCGGGTCGTCCATGCCGAGCGCGATGTTCTCCAGGACCGTCATCGCCTCGAACAGCGAGAAGTGCTGGAACACCATCGCGACGCCGAGCGCCCGTGCGGCCTTGGGCGAGCCGATGTCGACGGCTCGCCCGTCGATCGAGACTGTGCCCTCGTCGGCCCGCTGCACGCCGTAGATGATCTTCACCAGCGTCGACTTGCCGGCACCGTTCTCGCCGAGCAGCGCGTGGATCGTGCCGGGCTGGACGGCGAAGGAAACGGCCTCGTTGGCGACGACGCCGGGAAACCGCTTCGTGATGCCGGAAAGCTCAAGACGCGCGGGCATGGGCGGGCGGTTCGCTCCTGGAATGGTTCGGGTCACTATGGCATTCGGCCTCTCGCCCTGCCAAGCCTTCGTTCAGCTTTTCCCCCTGATTGGAAAAGAGGCAGAAGGCCACATCCGCGGCTGCCAGCGCCGCGATGACGGCGGGCCGCTTGTCGCGCAGCCGCGAGCCGCCGATCGGGCAGATGAGGCGCTCGGCGTCGGCCTCTCGCGCCTCGGCGCGAAGCTGCGAAACGAGCCGCGCCCGCTTCGTCTTCGAGCCGATCATCCCGACATAGGCCGCGTCGCCACGCGCTAGAGCGGCGGAGGCCAGCAGGAAGTCCAGCCCGTGGTCGTGCGTCATCACGAGAAAGGCGGAGGCCGGGGGCGCGTCCGCCACCACGCTTTCGGGGATCGCCGCCAGCACCGCCTCGACGCCCGCCGGCGCGTCGGCCAGAAGGTTCTCCCGGTTGTCGACGAGGACCGCCCGCAGCGGCAGCGGCGCCAGGGCACGCGCCAGCGCGATCCCCGTATGCCCTGCCCCGAAGACGTAGGCGTGCGGCCGCGCCGCGCGCTCGGCCGCCTCCTTCGCCTCGAGCCGCGCCAGCAGGCCGGCATCCACCGCCTCCAGCGCGAGCCACACCCGCCCGCCGCAGCACTGGCCGATCCGCGGCCCCAGCGGCACGTCCATCTGCGCGACGGCCTCGCCCTTCGCGATCATCCCCCGCGCCCGAAGCACCGCCTCGAACTCCAGCCGCCCCCCGCCGACCGTGCCGGCCGCATCGTCCGCCGTCACGAGCATGCGCGCGCCGGCTTCGCGTGGGGTGGAGCCCTCGGCGCGGGTGATGGTGACGAGCACGGCGGGCGAGCGGGCGGACAGGGCGGTGCGCAGGAGGGGGAGGAGGTCGGTCACCTCGCCCCTCCGGGAGCGAGCGACGCTCCGCGGATCGCATCGGAAAAGGCCCTAGCCCTCTCCCGTCCATGGGAGAGGGTGCCCCGAAGGGGCGGATGAGGGTTTTTCCAGAAGGTGCTGTGGCTGGAGACCCTCATCCGCCTGCCGGCACCTTCTCCCGAAACGGGAGAAGGAAGCTCTTCGACGGCGGCACCTCCTGCGATACCGCTCACCCCCGCACCTCGTTCACCGCCGCCAGCACGCGCTCGGGCGTGGCCGGGGCGTCGAGCGCTTCGGGGAAGCGCCGCCCCTTCCCGGCCGCGATCACAGCATCCGTCAGGGCGGAAAATGCCGAGATCGCCAGCATGAAGGGCGGCTCGCCCACCGCCTTGGAGCGGAAGATCGTCTCGGCCCGGTTCTCGCCCTTGGTCCAGAGCGCCAGGCGGAAGTCGTCCGGGCGGTCGTTGGCGGTCGGGATCTTGTAGGTCGAGGGCGCGTGGGTGCGCAGGCGCCCCGCTCCGTCCCACCACAGCTCCTCGGTGGTCAGCCAGCCGAGGCCCTGCACGAACCCGCCCTCGATCTGGCCGCGGTCGAGCGCCGGGTTCAGCGAGCGCCCGACATCGTGGAGGATGTCGACGCGCAGGAGCCGGTTCTCGCCGGTCATCGTGTCGATCACGACCTCCGAGCACGCCGCCCCGTAGGCGAAGTAGTAGAACGGCTTGCCGCTCGCCGTTTCGCGGTCGTACGAGATGCCCGGCGTCGCGTAGAAGCCCGTCGAGGACAGCGACACCCGGGCGAGATAAGCCTCCCCCACCAGGTCCCGAAACCGCTTTTCCTGATTGCCGATCCTCACCCGGTTCGGCAGGAAGACCACCTGCTCGCGCGGCACCTGATAGCGCTCGCAGGCATAGGCGATCAGCCGGTCCTTGATCGTGCGCGCCGCGTTCAGCGCCGCCATGCCGTTGAGGTCGGAGCCCGACGACGCCGCCGTCGCCGAGGTGTTCGGCACCTTGGCCGTCGTCGTCGCGGTGATCTTCACGTGGGTCACGTCGATCTGGAACTCCTCGGCGACGACCTGCGCCACCTTGGTGAAGAGCCCCTGCCCCATCTCCGTGCCGCCGTGGTTCAGCGCGACCGAGCCGTCCTTGTAGACGTGGACGAGCGCGCCGGCCTGGTTGAGGTGCGTCGTCGTGAAGGAGATGCCGAATTTTACGGGAGTCAGCGCCAGCCCCTTCTTCAGGTGCGGGTTGCCTTCGTTGAAGCGCTTCACCGCTTCCCGCCGCGCGCGGTAGTTCGACGTTTCCTCCAGCTCCTCCACGATCTCCCCGATGACGCTGTCGGTCACCGGCATGCCGTAGGGCGTCGTCTCCGCCCCCTCCGCCGGGTAGAAGTTGCGCTTGCGCAGGTCCAGCGGGTCGAGCCCCAGTTCGAAGGCCGCGCGGTCCATCGCGCGCTCCATGCCGAGCATGCCCTGCGGGCCGCCGAAGCCTCGGAAGGCTGTGTTCGAGACCGTGTGCGTCTTCAGACGCCGCGAGGTGATGCGCGCCGCCGGCAGCGCGTAGGCGTTGTCGGCGTGGAACATCGCCCGGTCGGCGATGGCCCCGGACAGGTCGCGCGAATAGCCGCAGCGGATGAGGTGGTCGAACGCCGCCGCCTCGACGCGCCCGTCCGCGTCGAAGGCGAGGTCGTAGGCGATCCGCGCCTCGTGCCGCTTGCCGGTCATCTCCATGTCGTCGTCGCGGTCGAGTCGGCATTTCGCGGGCCGTCCCGTCTTGTGGGCGGCGAGCGCACACACGGCCGCGAAGAGCGCCGGCTGCGATTCCTTGCCGCCGAAGCCGCCGCCCATGCGCCGCACCTCGACCGTGACGGCGTGGTCGGGCACGTCGAGCATCTTGGCGACGTTGTGCTGCACCTCGCTCGGATGCTGCGTCGAGGAGCGCACGAGCACGTCGCCGTCCTCGCCCGGCAGCGCGTAGGCGATCTGGCCTTCGAGGTAGAAGTGGTCCTGGCCGCCCATCTCCAGCCGGCCGCGCACGCGGCGGCCGGCACGGCCGAGCACCGCGTCGGCGTCGCCCTTGCGCATCTCGTGCGGCGGCAAAAGGTCCTCGCCCGCCGCGTCCGCGGCGGCGAGCGCCGCGTCGAAATCCACCGCGTGCGGCAGCGCCTCGTAGTCGGCGCGCGCGAGCTTGGCCGCCGCCCGCGCCTGATGGATCGTCTCGGCCGCCACCGCGAATAGCGGCTGGCCGACATATTCCACCTTGTCGGTCGGAAAGATCGGATCGTCGCCGAAGACCGGCGAATAATCGTTCTGCCCCGGAATGTCCGCCGCCGTCAGGACGGTGACGACGCCCGGCGCCGCCTCCACGGCCGACAGGTCCATCGAGACGATCCTCGCGTGAGCGTGCCGGCTCATGGCGATGAAGACCTGCAGCATGCCCGGCGGCTCGGGATCGTCGTCGAGGTAGCGGGCCGTGCCCGTCACGTGCTTGGCCGCGCTGTCGTGGCGCAGCTCCGCGGCGACGCCGCCGCGGATGCGGGCCTCGAGAACCGGCGCCTTCTCGCCGGGCGCCTCGGCCGGGTCGATCGTGCCGGCTTCGCCGCGATCCTGGATACGCGTTTCCTGCATCACGCGACCTCCGCCGTGACCGCGAAGAGGTCGTTGCGCCCGCCCTCGTGCTCGGCCGCGAAGCGCCGGATGAGGTTGCCCGCCGCCTCCAGCCGGTAGCGGCTCGATGCCCGTATGTCCGTCAGCGGCGCGAAGTCCTTCGCAAGCGCCGCCGCGGCGCGGCCTGCAGCTTCGGCCCCGAACGCCTGCCCGATCAGCGCCGCTTCGGCCGCCTTGGCGCGCTTCGGCGTCCCCGCCATGCCGCCGAAGGCAAGCGCGGCGTCCGTGACGATTCCGCCTTCGATCTTCAGCCGGAAAGCGGCCATGACGGCCGAGATGTCCGAATCGAAGCGCTTCGAGATCTTGCGCGCGAAGAACGCCTCGTTGTTTCCCAGGTCCGGCACGTCGATCGCCGCGACGAACTCGCCCGGCCGCCGGTCTTGCTTGCCGTAGTCGAGGAAGAAGTCCTCCAGCCGCAGCCCCCGCATGGAATCGCCCATCCGGAGGTGCAGCCCGGCGCCGAGGGCGATGAAGCAGGGCGCGAGGTCGCCGATCGGCGAGCCGTTGGCGATGTTGCCGCCCAGCGTTCCCATCGCCCGGATCTGATGGCCGGCGAAGCGCCGCATCACCTCGCCGAGATCGGGATGGATGCGCGTCAGCGCGGAAATCGCCGCCGCGTGGCTGACGCCCGCCCCGAAGATCGTGCGCCCCGGCGCCTCCTCCACCTGGCGCAGGTCCCAGACCCGCGACACGTCGATGAGGAGCGGCAGTTCCCGCTGCTGCTTCGTGACCCACAGGCCCACATCCGTCGCCCCGGAGATCAGGACGGCATCGGGATGGGCGGCATAGGTGTCCGCCAGCTCGTCGACGTCGCGCGGCGCGAACCAGCGCCCGCCGGGCGCCTCGTAGGCGAGCATCGCCTCGCCGCCGAGCGCCGCCAGCCGCTCCGCCAGCGCCGCGTCCGCCGCGGCGTCCAGCGGCGGGGCCTGTCCCGCCAGCGACAGCCCGGCGTCCACGATCGGCCCGTAGCCCGTGCAGCGGCAAAGATTGCCGGAAACGAGGTCCTTCACCGACTGGCGATCGGCGATCTCGCCGTTCAGCCAGCCGACGTGGAGCTGCATGGCGAAGCCCGGCGTGCAGAAGCCGCACTGGCTCGCATGGCTGTTCACCATCGCCGCCTGGACGGGCGCGAGCCCTTGCCCGCCGATCGCCTCGATCGTCTCGACCGAGCGCCCGTGCAGCGCCGGCACGAACTGGATGCAGGCGTTCACCGCCCGGCGGCGGATGCCGCCCGCGCCGTCGGGCTCCGACAGCATCACGGTGCAGGCGCCGCAGTCGCCTTCCGCGCAGCCCTCCTTCGTGCCCGTCAGCCGCTCGGCGCGGCGCAGGTGCTCCAGGATCGTCGTCGTCGGCTTCACGCCCTCGATCACGCGCTCGCGCCCGTTGAGGAGATAGCGGATCGGCCCCTTCTCGTGCGCCATCATGCCTCGCTCAACTCCCGCGATAGGTCGAATAGCCGAAGGGCGAGAGGAGCAGCGGCACGTGGTAGTGCCGGTCCTCGGCGATGCCGAAGCGGATCACCACCTCGTCCAGGAACTTCGGGCTCGGCAGGCTCTGCCCCGTGCCGTCGAGATAGGCTCCGGCCTGGAACACCAGCTCGTAGACCCCGTGCGCGAAGCTTGCCTCCGACAGCAGGGGCTCGGGCGCCCGGCCGTCCGCGTTCGTTTCGGTTGCCTTCAGGCTCGTGCGCGCCCCGTTCGCCTCGATGCGGAACAGCTCCACGCCCAGGCCCCGCGCGGGCACGCCCAGCGCGGTGTCGAGAACGTGGGTCGTCAGCCGGCCGGAACCGGCGGTCGAGTCGGCCATGTCGGCGCGCTCCCTTGCTTTTTGACCATCCGGTCAACCACTCTGCACCGCCGGGCCTCGCCCCGTCCAGCGGAAAGGCTGGACCCGTTCCAACCGGCGGTGGTGATGCGAAAAACGGGCGGCACGGCGTGCTTGCCGCTTTTTCGCATTTGCCATACCCCTCGCCCGACACGCGTCCCACGAGGCTGCTTTCCATGACCTCCCGCTATCCCCGTGACCTGCGCGGCTACGGCCGCACCACGCCCGATCCCAAGTGGCCGAACGGCGCCAAGCTCTGCGTCCAGTTCGTCGTGAACTACGAGGAGGGCGGCGAGAACGCGGTGATCCACGGTGACGCGGCGTCGGAAGCTTTCCTGTCGGAAATCGTCGGCGCCGCGCCCTGGCCGGCGCTGCGCCACATGAACATGGAATCGATCTACGAATACGGCGCGCGCGCCGGCTTCTGGCGGCTCTGGCGCATGTTCACGGCCCGCCAGATGCCCGTCACCGTCTACGGCGTCGCGACGGCCCTGGAGCGCTCGCCCGAGCAGGTCGCGGCGATGATCGAAGCCGGTTGGGAGATTGCCAGCCACGGTTTGAAGTGGATCGACTATCGCGACTACAGCCGCGAGGACGAGCGCCGCCACATGGAGGAGGCGATCGAGATTCACAAGGCGGTCACCGGCGAGGCGCCGCTCGGCTGGTACACCGGCCGCTCCTCGCAGCACACGCTGGAGCTCGCCGCCGAGAACGGGTCTTTCCTGTATTCGTCGGACGCCTATGCCGACGACCTGCCCTATTGGCAGGAATGCGAAGCCGGGCCGCTCCTGATCCTGCCCTACACGCTCGACTCCAACGACATGCGCTTCGCGACGCCGCAAGGGTTCAACACGGGCGAGCAGTTCTTCACCTACCTCAAGGACTCTGTCGACGTGCTCCTCGCCGAGGGCCGGGCCGGCGCGCCGAAGATGTTCAATGTCGGCCTTCACTGCCGGCTCGTCGGGCGTCCGGGCCGGGCCGCGGCGCTGGAGCGCTTCCTCGACTACGTCCTGTCGCACGACGACATCTGGGTCGCGACCCGCGCCGACATCGCCCGCCACTGGCGCGAGCACTTCCCCTATGCGCCCGCCCTCAAGCCCAGCCGCATGACGCAGACCGAGTTCGTCGAATATTTCGGCGGCGTCTTCGAGCACTCGCCCTTCATCGCGACGCGCGCCATCGCCGCCGGTCTCCACGACGGCCACGATTCGCCCGCCGGCCTTTCCGGCGCGCTCAACGCAGCCTTCCGCCGAGCCAGCCCCGAGGAGCGTCTCGGCGTTCTCAAGGCCCATCCCGACCTCGCGGGCAAGATGGCGCTGGCCGGCAACCTCACCGCCGACTCCTCCGCCGAGCAGAAAGGCGCCGGGCTCGACCGCCTCACACCCGAGGAGCTGACACGCTTCACCGAACTCAACACGGCCTATCAGGAGAAGTTCGGCTTCCCCTTCATCATCGCGGTCAAGGGCCTGACGAAGGGCGACATCCTCGCCGCCTTCGAGCGCCGCCTTCCCAACGACCGCGAGACGGAGCTCGCCACCGCCGCGCGCGAGGTCGAGACGATCGCGGCCTTCCGCGTGCGCGCGATCTTCGGCGCGTGAGCACGCCCGTGAAGCTCCTGCGCGCCGTTCCCCTCACCGCCGACGCCTTCCGCCCCTTCGGCGAGGTGATCGAGACCGACAACGCCTCCGAGATCCGCCTAATCAACAAGGGCACAACGACCCGCTTCCACGACATCGCCCCCGTCGACGTGTCGTCCGAAGGCGGCCGTCCGCTCATCTCGATCTTCCGCGGCAAGCCGTTCACGCTGCCCGTCACGATCACCATGCTGGAGCGCCATCCCCTCGGCTCCCAGGCCTTCGTGCCGCTGTCGCCCCGCCCCTACCTCGTCGTCGTGGCACATGACGAGGACGGCCGTCCCGGCGCTCCGCTCGCCTTCCTCGCCGCCGACGGCCAGGGCGTCTCCTACGCGCGCAGCACCTGGCACCATCCGCTGATCGCCCTCGGCGACGTGTCGGACTTCCTCGTCGTCGATCGCGGTGGCGCGGGCGACAACCTGCAGGAGTTCGACCTGCCGGAGCCCTTCGCGCTGGAGGCGTGAGCCGCGCAAACATCGATCCCCAGGAGGATTGTGGGCCGCTCGGGGCATTCGCCTCTTGATCGCTCTTCGCATCGCGGCATGTCACGGCCGGACAGGGACATGCGAAGGGCACCATGGCACCGGTACGACACACCGCGCTGACGAGCACCGTCGGCGTCATCCTGGCCGTTCTCGGCCTCGTCCTGCTGGCCGGCGGCGGCTGGCTCGCCTGGCTCGGCGGCTCGCTCTACTACCTCGCGGCCGGGATCGGCTTCGTGCTGACCGGCGCGCTCCTCATCGCGCGCCGCCCCGCCGCCCTTCTGGTCTACGCGCTTCTCGTGCTCGGCACCTTCGTCTGGGCGCTGTGGGAGGTCGGCCTCGACTGGTGGCCGCTCGCCGCGCGCGGCGGCGTCGTCGTCCTCATCGGCCTGTTCCTGATCACGCCGCCGGTCACCCGGCGCCTCGGCATCACCACGGTCGCCGACGCCCTCGACGGCCGCACGCCCCAACCCTCCGCCTTCCGCGGCGCCGGCCTCGCGCTCACCGCCGTTCTCGCCGTGGCGCTCGTCGGCGCGCTCGCCAGCCTCTTCCTCGACCAGCACCGCATCGAGGGCCGCATCGAAACGGCGAACGGTCCGCAACCCGACCCGCGCGGCGTTCCAGCGGAGGGCTGGCAGGCCTATGGCCGCACCTCGGACGGTCAGCGCTACTCGCCGCTCGGCCAGATCACCCCCGAGAACGTGTCCGATCTCCAGGTCGCCTGGCAGTACAACACCGGTGACGTGTCCCAGCCCAACGATCCGGAGGAGACGACCTTCCAGTCCGTGCCCCTGAAGGTCGGCAACCGGCTCTTCCTGTGCACGCCGCACCAGGCCATCGTCGCCCTCGACGCGGGCACGGGCGCCGAGGTGTGGCGCACCGACCTGCAGATCCGCGGCGAGCTGGCGCTCCAACACCTCACCTGCCGCGGCGTGTCCTACAAGCCGCCGACGGGCCTCGCCCCGCCCGCGCCGAGTGCCGCCCTCGACGCACCTGCCGCCGCCACGCAGGTCGCTCAGGCCGCCGTCGCGCCCCAGACGCCGGGATCCGAGACCTCGCCGCCCGCGACCGCCACCACCGGCTCGTCCGAGTCTCCGGCCGAGGCGCAGCGCAGCAACGAGCCCTCAACCTTCCAGGAAACCCCGCCGCTCCCCGACAGCGGCACGCTGCCGCCCACCGACCCGCGCTCGCCGGTCGGCAACCTGCCGCTCGCGGCCAGCGTCCAGCGCACCGTGCCCTTCTGCGACGCCATGCTGTTCATGGCCACCGCCGACGGCCGCCTCGTCGCGCTCGATCCCGAGACCGGCTCGGTCTGCGCCAATTTCGGCGGCGGCGACGGGCAGGTCGATCTGTGGAACGGCATGCCCTACATCAATCCCGGCTCCTATTACTCGACCTCGCCGGCCATCGTCCTCGGCGACCGGGTGATCGTCGGGGGCACCGTTCTCGACAACGTGTCGACCACCGAGCCTTCGGGCGTCATCCGCGCCTATTCCATCCCCTCCGGCGACCTCGTCTGGAACTGGGATTCCGGCAATCCGGTAGACACCGCCCCCCTCCAGCCGGGCGAGGCCTACACGCCGAACTCGCCGAACTCCTGGTCGATCATGAGCGTCGACGAGGCGCTGGGGCTCGTCTACGTGCCGCTCGGCAACCAGCCGCCGGACCAGTTCGGCGGCGACCGCTCCGAGAACGTCGAGCGCTTCTCCTCGTCGGTCGTCGCGTTGCGCATCAGCGACGGCACAGTGGCCTGGCACTTCCAGACCGTCCACCACGACCTTTGGGACTACGACGTTCCCTCCCAACCGACGCTCTTCGACATCGAGCGCGACGGCCAGCGGGTCCCCGCCCTCATCCAGCCGACCAAGCAGGGCGAGCTCTTCGTGCTCAACCGCGAAACCGGCGAGCCGATCCTGCCCGTGCGCGAGGAGCCAGCGCCCCAGGGCGCCGTCCCCGGCGACTTCACGGCACCGACGCAGCCGCACTCGGCCCTGTCCTTCAACCCGCCGGCACTGACCGAGACGGACATGTGGGGCGCGACGCTGTTCGACCAGCTCGCCTGCCGCATCGCCTTCCATCAGCATCGTTACGAGGGCCGCTTCACGCCGCCGAGCCTGGAAGGTTCGATCATCTATCCCGGCAATTTCGGCGTCTTCAACTGGGGCTCGGTCGCCGTCGACCCAGTGCGCCAGATGGTCTTCGCGACGCCGACCTATCTCGCCTTCACCTCCAAGCTGATCCCGCGCCCGAACCCCGACGCGCTCGTGGTCACCGACGGCGCGCCGGAAGGCCCGCTGCCGGCCCTCAACGAGAACTTCGGAGCCCCTTATGCCGTCGAGATGGGCCCGTTCATGTCGCCGATCGGCGTTCCTTGCCAGGCGCCGCCTTGGGGCTACGTCGCGGGCGCTGACCTTTCCACCGGCGAGATCCGCTGGATGCACAAGAACGGCACGGTCCGCGACCTGACGCCGGTGCCGCTACCCATTCCGATGGGTGTCCCGGGCCTCGGCGGCGCGGTCCTCACCGCGTCCGGTCTCGCCTTCTACTCCGGCACGATCGACTATTACGTGCGCGGCTACGACGTGACGACCGGTGCCGAGGTCTGGAAGGCCCGCCTTCCCGCCGGCGGCCAGTCGACGCCGATGACCTACGAAGAGGGCGGCCGCCAGTTCCTAGTGGTGACGGCAGGCGGCCACGGCTCGCTCGGCACCAAGCGCGGCGACGCGGTGATCGCCTACGCCCTGCCGCAGTAGGCGGGGCGGCGACGCTGCTCCCTTCTCCCCTCCGGGGAGAAGGTGCCGGCAGGCGGATGAGGGCTCGAAGGTCGCGACGCGTCCACCGCCCCCTTCTCCCGTTCCGGGAGAAGGTGCCCCGTAGGGGCGGATGAGGGTATCCAGCTGGCTCGACCGTTTGCGGCGCCACGCAGCTGAACCGCTGGCATACTTCGTCCGCGGACCCGCCTGCGCCCTACGAAGCCCTCACCCGGCCGCGATGCCTCCGCATCGCAGCCACCCTCTCCCGAAACGGGAGAGGGTTCGGCGCCTCTTCCGGTCCTGCCGCGAAATGTCACGCGAACTGCAGCGCCGCCGCCCCGTGCTCGCGTCTCAGCCGCTCGACATCCACGCCCACCGGCAGCCCGTCCACGACCCGCCAATCACCTCGGACCATCACCCGGTCCGCCCGTGTCGCTCCGCACAACACCAGCGCGGCGATCGGATCGTGCGCCCCCGAGAAGCGCAGCTCGTCCAGCCGGAACAATGCGAGGTCGGCCTGCATGCCCACCGCGATGCGTCCGATGTCGTCGCGCCCCAGGCACGCCGCCGAGCCCTCCGTGCCCATCCGCAGCACGTCGCGCGCCGTCACGGCCTCGGCCGAGCGGTAGTTCAGCCGCCCCACCATCAGCGCATGCCGCGCCGCCTCAATGAGGTTCGACGCGTCGTTGGAGGCCGAGCCGTCGACGCCGAGCCCCACCGGCGAGCCGGCCGCCCGCAATTCATTCACCGGGCAGAAGCCGGAGGCGAGCACCGCGTTCGAGGCCGGGCAGTGGCAGACGCCGACCTTGTGCGCGCCCAGCCGCCGGCACTCCTCCGTGGTGAAGTGGATGCCGTGCGCGAGCCAGGTGCGGGTGCCGAGCCATCCCACCTCCTCCAGGTAGTCCACCGGCCGGCACCCGAACACCTCCTCGCAGAACCGGTTCTCGTCCTCCGTCTCGCCGAGATGCGTGTGGAGCCGGCAGTCGTGGCGCTCGGCCAGCTCGGCGCTCTGCCGCATAAGGCTCTTCGTCACCGAGAAGGGCGAGCAGGGCGCGAGGGCAATCCGCACCATCGCGCCTTCGGAGAGGTCGTGATGCCGCCCGATCAGCCGCTCGCAGTCGGCGAGGATCTCGTCCTCGTCCTGCACCACCGAATCCGGCGGCAGTCCGCCGTCCTTGACGCTGAGGTTCATCGAGCCGCGTGTCAGCGTCACGCGCATGCCCAGCGCCTGCGCCTCCTCCGCCTCGATGTCGATGGCGTGTCCCAGCCCCTCGGGGAAGAGGTAGTGGTGGTCCGCGGCGGTCGTGCAGCCGGACATCAGGAGCTCGGTCAGGGCGAGGCGCACCGACAGGCGGAACGCATCCGGGTCGAGCCGCGCCCAGATCGGGTAGAGCGCCTGGAGCCAGGGAAACAGCTCCTTGTCGATCGCCTGCGGGTGCGCCCGCGTCAGCGTCTGGTAGAAGTGATGGTGCGTGTTGATCAGCCCTGGCAGCAGCACGTGCTCGCGCGCGTCGAAGCGCGCATCCACCGGCCCGACCGGCGCCGCGCCCTTCGGGACCAGCTCGGCGATCCGCCCGTCCTCGACGACGATGCCGTTCTCCGCGCCGTCGGCGAGAACCGCGAGCGGGCTTTCGATGAAGAGGCGCACGGGTTCCCTCAGGCGGCCGAGGACAGGGCGCGCAGCCCGCCGTGGCGCGCCAGGAAGTCGAGGATCGCCTCCACCCCGACCGAGCGCGACAGGTCGGCGAACACCGTCTCCCGCGAGCCCCGCCCCTTGGCCGCGTCGCGCGCCATGCGCTCGAGGTCCGCGCCGACGTAAGGCGCGAGGTCCGTCTTGTTGATCACCAGGAGGTCCGAGCGCGTGATCGCCGGCCCGCCCTTTCGCGGGATGTCGTCGCCCTGGCAGACGGAGATGACGTAGATCGACAGGTCCACGAGGTCCGGCGAGAAGGTCGCGGCGAGGTTGTCGCCGCCCGATTCCACCAGGATCAGGTCGAGCCCGGCATGGCGCCGGTTCAGCTCGCGGATCGCAGCGAGGTTCAGCGAAGCGTCCTCGCGGATCGCCGTGTGCGGGCAGCCGCCCGTCTCGACGCCGATGATTCGATCGGCGGGGAGCACCTGCATGCGCGTCAGCGCCTCGGCGTCCTCCACCGTGTAGATGTCGTTCGTCACCACGCCGATCGACCAGCGCTCGCGGGCGGCCTGGGAAAGCTTGGCCACCAGCGTCGTCTTCCCCGAGCCCACGGGGCCGCCGATGCCGACGCGAAGGGGGCCGTGTCTGCTGGTCATGATCGGAAGAGCCTCGGCTGGAGCGTTTCGTGCCGCATCGCGGCGATATCCGACCATAGCGCCGCCTGTCCGAGATCGTCCAGGCTCGCCGCCTCGGCCTGCCGCGCTGCGGCCAGCAGCGCCGGCTCCAGCTCGCGCGACACGGCCACGGCCTGGCTCTGCCCGAGCGGCACCAGCCGCACCGCCACCGATAGGAGGTTGGCGGCGAAGGCGTGGGCGAAGGCAACCAGCGCATCGCCGAGCAGAACGCCGTTCGCCGCCGCCACCCGCGCCACCGCCAACGGATAGGGCGCGGCGTCCGTTTCGCTCCAGGGCGCGGCCGCCGCCGCGAAGGCCTCGCCCAGCGCCGCCGTTTCGGCCCGCCGCTCGGCGCTGCCGGCAAGCGCGAGCGCCAGTTCGCCGACCTCTGCCAAGCCCGCCTCGTCCCTCGCCGCTGCGCACCGGTAGGCCACGGCGAACAGCACGAGGTCGTTCCAGCCGCTGCCGCGCGTCACCAGCGCCGCGATCCAGCCGCGCACCGATGCCGCGTCGCTCAGGCGCCCCTCCGCGATCGCCGCTTCCAGCCCGTGGCTCCAGCCGAAGGCTCCCACCGGAAAGGCCGGCGACAGCCACGTCAACAGCCGCAGCAGCGCCGCCCGGCGGTCCGCTTCGCCGGCCGCTTCAGTCGTGGTCGTGGTCATGCCCGTGATGATGGTGGTGGCCGTGATCGTGCGCATGGCCGTGGCCAGCGAGGTTCGCGCCGGCATAGGCGCCGCCTTCCGGGTCGAACACCGCCTCGATCTCCTCGACACGGCCGCCGAGCCCTTCCAGCATGTCGCGGATCACCCGGTCGCGGCGGATCAGGATCGTGCCCTCCCCCATCGCCGCCGGCAGGTGCCGGTTGCCGATCTGCCAGGCGAGCGCCAGGAGCGCCCGCGGGCTCGCGGCCGACACGGAGTAAAGCTCCTCAGGCTTGGCCTTCACCGCTACCAGTCGCCCGTCATCCAGCTCGATGGCGTCGCCGTCGAGCAGCAGCCGCGCCTCGGGCAGGTCGAGAAGGAAGGCGATGCCGCCGTCCGAGACCATGGCCATGCGCCGGCGGTGGCGCATCTCCTCGTCCAGCGTGATCGTGTCCGCCGCCTCGTCCCAGTCGCCCCGATGCCTGACGCTGCTTCCGACGATCATGATGCACCCCCGCGAACTGCCGCTCGCTCAAATACGGCATCGGAAAGGATGCCACCAGCGGCCGGCCGCTGCAGTCACGCGTCGCCGGGCAAGAAGGCCGTATCGATGATCTCGTCGATCGTCCACGGGCATGCGGCAGGGAAAACACTGCTCGGCAGACGGGTCTCGTCGACCGCATCCTCGATCGCCTTGTCGTAGACTTCGGCGAGAATCTCGCCAGGAAGAGCTTTCAGACTCGGACTATCATCAAGCACCGACTCGATTTGCCGTCGCTGCTCTCGGATCGTCTGTCGCCAACCCACCTTCCGTCGGCTTGCTTGGTATTGCCATTTCAAAAGATGCGCGAGGAGCACGCGAAGCCGGTTCCGGATCTCCCGCTTCTGGCTCGACCCCAAACTTTCGATCTCCTCGGCGGCATTGTCCCAATCAATCGCGTTGTGCGCCCGCGCTCTCAGCTTCGCCGCCTGGTCCTGGGTCCAGGCGTAGAAGTCGCGCTCGTAGAGGTCGTCGGGCTCGGAAGCAGGCTTGGGTTTGGCCATGCCCGTCAGCCTAGAACAGGAAGTAGCGCTGCGCCATCGGCAGCACGGTCGCCGGCTCGCAGGTCAGGAGCTCGCCGTCGGCGCGCACCTCGTAGGTCTCGGGGTTCACCTCGATGTGCGGGGTCAGGTCGTTGAGGATCATCGAGGCCTTGGAGATCCCGGAGCGCGTGTTCTCAACCGCCACGAACGCCTTCTCGCAGCCGAGCCGCTCGCGAAGCCCGTCCTCTGCGGCGAAGCGCGACACGAAGGACACGCCGCTCGCGCCCACCGCCTTGCCGAAGGCGCCGAACATCGGGCGGTAGTGCACCGGCTGGGGCGTCGGGATCGAGGCGTTGGGGTCGCCCATGGGCGCGGCGACGATGGTGCCGCCGAGGAGGACCATGGCCGGCTTCACGCCGAAGAAGGCCGGGTCCCAGAGCACGAGATCCGCGCGCTTGCCCGCCTCCACCGAGCCGATCTCCTTCGACAACCCTTGCGCGATCGCCGGGTTGATCGTGTACTTCGCGACGTAGCGGCGGACGCGCAGGTTGTCGTTGTCGCCGGTCTCGCCGGAGAGGCTCCCGCGCTGCTTCTTCATCTTGTCGGCGGTCTGCCATGTGCGGATGATCACCTCGCCGACGCGCCCCATCGCCTGGCTGTCGGACGCGATGATCGAGAAGGCGCCGATGTCGTGGAGGATGTCTTCGGCGGCGATCGTTTCTTTCCGGATGCGCGATTCGGCGAAGGCGATGTCCTCGGGGATCGAGGCGTCGAGGTGGTGGCAGACCATGAGCATGTCGAGATGCTCTTCCAGCGTGTTCGCCGTGTAGGGCCGCGTCGGATTGGTCGAGCCGGGCAGGACGTTCGGCAGGCCGCAGACCTTGATGATGTCCGGCGCGTGGCCGCCGCCCGCTCCTTCCGTGTGGAAGGCATGGATGGTGCGCCCCTTGAAGGCCGCGACCGTGTTCTCGACGAAGCCGGATTCGTTCAGCGTGTCGGTGTGGATCATCACCTGGACGTCGAAGTCGTCCGCCACCGACAGGCAGCAGTCGATCGCCGCCGGCGTCGTGCCCCAGTCCTCGTGGAGCTTCAGCGCGCCGGCGCCGGCCCGGATCATCTCCTCCAGAGCCGCGGGCTTCGACGCGTTGCCCTTGCCGGACAGGACCACGTTCATCGGAAAGGCGTCGAGCGACTGCAGCATGCGCGCCATGTGCCAGGGGCCGGGCGTGCAGGTCGTCGCCAGCGTGCCGTGCGCCGGCCCCGTGCCGCCGCCGATCATGCAGGTGACGCCGGAGAACAGCGCCTCCTCGATCTGCTGCGGACAGATGAAGTGGATGTGGCTGTCGACGCCGCCGGCGGTCAGGATCTTGCCCTCGCCCGCGATCGCCTCCGTGCCCGGCCCGACGACGATCGTCACGCCCGGCTGCATGTCCGGATTGCCGGCCTTGCCGATCGCCGCGATGCGGCCGTCCTTGAGCCCGACATCCGCCTTGTAGATGCCGGTATGGTCGAGGATCAGCGCGTTGGTGATGACCGTGTCGACCGCGCCCTCGGCTCGGCTTGCCTGGGACTGGCCCATGCCGTCGCGGATCACCTTGCCGCCGCCGAACTTCACCTCCTCGCCATAGGTCGTGAGGTCGCGCTCCACCTCGACGATCAGGTCCGTGTCGGCCAGCCGCAGCCGGTCCCCGGTGGTCGGGCCGAACATGGCGGCGTAGGAGGAGCGGGCGATGCGTGCGGCCATGGCGAGAACTCTTGCTCCGCTTGGGTGTTCGAACCGCCCGCGAACCGTTTCGCAGGCGCACAACGAAACCATAAGCGGCTCTCAAAGGCTTGTCTCGGCCGATCTCGCGCCCGGCGCCGGAACGCCCCATATAGAGGGCATGTCCCCGAGCCCCGTCGAGAAAACGTCCCTCATCCGCATCCCTGCCGCGAGCCTGCCGGGGGCGCTTCTGATCGCCGCCCTGCTCGTCGGCGGGCCTGCCGCCGCGCAGCCCTTCGATCCGGGTCCCGCCGGCACGGCCGTCGGCTCCTCCATGTCCGGCGCGCGGATCGGCGCCGGCCGCGCTCCGCCGGCGCCGCGCATTCCCGGCGCCGAAGTCTTCGGCGACACGGTGGAGGAGCGCACCTACGGCCGCGCCTTCGACGACAGCTACCTCACGCCCGAAGTCCCGCGCGGAAGATCGGAAACGCCGATCGAGCTTCGGGCGACCGAGGGGCGCTCCGAGCTCAACGGCGTCAATGCCGGGGCCTTCGCGCGGGGTCAGGCCGATATCGGCACCAGCTCCGTCACCCGGCCGAGCCTCGGCGGCCGGCGCATCGTCGCGCCCGAGGGGCGCGCCCGCATCCGCAGGTAGAGAAGCGGAACTCCGGCCGGTCGAGGCGCATTGATTTCAGGATCATCGGATTCCGGGCCCCGCCCGGGCAGAACGGGACGTTCGTCATGAGCCGCCTTGCCTTCAGTCTCGCCGCCGTCTGCGCGCTCGCCCTGGCCGCGCCGGCCAGTGCCCAGATTTCGGGAAGCTCGGGAGGCAGCGGCAATGTCGGCGGCTCGTCCGGCGGCATCAGTGGCAGCGGCTCGGCCACGGGCTCGAGCGTCGGCGGCAGCAGCATCGTCGGCGGCAGCGTCGGGAGCGGCGGTGCCGGCAGCGGCATCGGGGGAGGCTCCAGCCTTTCCACGACCAATAGCGGCCTTGGTGGCACGGGCGGCGCCGCGATCGGCGACGACGCGGTCGGCTCCGCCTCCTCCACCAGTTCCGTGTCCGGTACGGGCGGCGCGAACGCGGGCAACCCGGCCGACAGCACCGCGCTCACCGCGACCGAGGGCGACACCTCGATCAACTCGACCAACGTCGACGCCATCGCCCGCACCGGCAACCAGACGGCCGCCACGACCATCGGCGGCACCGGCGTCGCTCCGATCGGTGGCGGCTCTCTGCCCGGCGCCGGCCCCAATGCCGACTACGACATCCGCCTGCCCCCGGTGGGCGTCGACCTGTCTCAGATCCGCCGGGGTCTTACCGCCGGCGAGTTCTGATCCCGCCAGGCCGGCGGCGCTGCCGGCCATCCGCCTCCGAAGGGCCGCGAGCGCGTACGTCGCTCGCGGCCCTTCGCATGTTCGAGCCCTGACACCCGCCCGCGACATTGCTCGGATTGTCACTCCAGGCTACATAGCATATACGTTTCATATGTTCCCGCACCCGGAGACCATCATGGGCATCGTGAAGATCGACGACCAACTTCACGAGGACGTCCGGAGGGCCAGCACCGTGATGTGCCGCTCCATCAACGCGCAGGCCGAGTTCTGGATGAAGATCGGCATGCTCGCCGAGTCGAATCCGACCCTGTCCTTCAACGACATCGTCAGGAGCCAGCTGAAGGCCGCGCAGGCCCTCCCGGCGCCGCGGGCAGTCGCGTGACATGGTGAAGAGCCCGGACGAGCTCACGCTCATGCGCCTCTCCGGCCGGATGCTGGCGTCCGTCTTCGAGATGCTCGAAGGGATCCAACTCGCGGGACTGTCGACCCTGGCGATCGACGACCTCGTCGAGCGCTTCATCACCGTGGATCTCGCGGCCCGCCCGGCGAGCAAGGGGCAGTACGGCTTCCGGCACGTCCTGAACTGCTCGATCAACGACGTGGTTTGTCACGGCGTGCCGAGCGCCGACGAGATCCTGCGCGACGGCGACATCGTCAACCTCGACGTCACGCTCGAGAAGAACGGCTTCATCGCGGATTCCAGCAAGACCTTCATCGTCGGCGACGCGTCGCCTGCGGCCCGGCGCCTCGTTCGCGTCGCCCGCGAAGCCTTGTGGAAGGGAATCGGCCAGGTGCGGCCCGGCGCGCATCTGGGCGACATCGGCGCCGCCATCGAGCGCCACGCCAAGGCCGCCGGCTATCCGGTCGTACGCGAATATTGCGGCCACGGCATCGGGCGCGACATGCACGAGGAGCCGCAGGTGGTCCATTTCGGCCGGCCGGGCACGGGCATGAAGCTGCGCGAGGGCATGGTCTTCACGATCGAGCCGATGATCAACCAGGGCACCCGCGAGGTCTCGACCGACGACGACGGGTGGACGGTCCGCACCGACGACGGCAAGCTGTCCGCTCAGTTCGAGCACACCGTCGCGGTGACGCGGACGGGCGTCGAGGTCCTGACGCTGCGCCGCGACGAGGCGCAGGCGCGTGCGCGCGGCGTCTGAGCACCGCGCGCGGGACCGTCAGGCCTGGAACTCCGGGTCCACCGGAACCTGCAGCGCGTTGACAAGCTGGTTGGTCTTCGCCGCGAGGCCGATCACCGCCAGCATCTCGCCATGGGCGGCGTCGGTGAGGCCCTTGGCCCGCGCCGCCGCCGTGTGGGAATGGATGCAGTAGGAGCAGCCGTTCGTCACCGACACGGCGATGTAGAGCATCTCGCGCGTCAGCGGGTCGAGGGTGCCCGGCGCCACCATCACCGCCTTCACCTCCGCCCAGACGCTCGCGAGCTGCACGGGGTCGCAGGCGAGCGCCCGCCAGAAGTTGTTGACGAAATCCGAGCCGCGGGTCGTCCGGATATCGTCGAAGACGGCGCGCACCGCCTCGCTCGCTTCCTCATCCGCGATCAGCCGCACCGTCGCCATCGCGCGCCCCCTCAAACCAGCGCGAAGACGCGCGCCGGACCACCGGTGCCGCCGCGATGCTTGGGTGCGCCGAGGATGATCGTCGCGCCGCTCGCCGGCAGGGCATCGAGCCCCGCGCAGCATTCGAGGCCCCAGCGGCCCGCCGAGAGCCAGGCCATGTGGGTCGCGAAATCGGCCGAGATGCCGAAATCGAGCGACAGCGAGTCGACGGCGATACCGACCGCCGAACCCTCCAGCAGCATGGCCGCGACGTCGGGATGGAAGCCGGGAAAGTGCATCGTGCCGGACGCATCGGCGTTGCGGAACTTGGGCGTGCCGACATGGGCGGCCCAGCCGGAGTTCATCGCGACGACGCAGCGCTCGGGCAGCTCGCCGTTCGCCGACACCCAGGCCTTGATATCGTCCGGCGTGACCTGCGCGTCGGCGCTCTCGGCGGCCTTGGCGCGGATGTCGACGATCGCCAACGGCGCCATGAGGTCGGCGACGGGCAGCTGGTCCACCGACAGGCCGTCGGGCGAGAAATGCAGCGGCGCGTCCATGTGCGTGCCGGTGTGCTCGTCGATGCGCAGGTCGAAGAGGTTGTAGCCGTCCTTTTCGACCCGGTACCGCTGGTCCATGAAGAACTGCTGCTGGCCGGAAAAGGTCGGAAACTCCGGATCCAGCGTGTGCGTCAGGTCGGCGAGCGCCGTGCCGCGCACCTCGCGCGTCGCGGCGGGCGCAGCCGTCTGGGTCTGGGCGAGCGCCGCGCCCGCCGGCATCACCGCCGCCGCACCGGCTGCGGCGCCGAGGCCGAGGAGCCCCCGGCGGCTCAGCATGGAGCGCTTGACCTCGTCGATCACGCAGGCGTCGCACATGGATGCGTCCTTTTCTTGCCGCCGCCGGCTTCAGCCGAGCGGGCCCATGACCTGTCCGTTGAAGCCGTAGACCTCGCGCCCGCCGCCGACCGCGACCAGCGTCACCTCGCGCGACTGGCCCGGCTCGAAGCGGACCGCCGTTCCCGCCGCGATGTCGAGGCGCATGCCGCGCGCCGCCGCGCGGTCGAAGGACAGTGCCGGGTTGGTTTCGGCGAAGTGGAAGTGCGAGCCGACCTGCACCGGCCGGTCGCCGGCGTTGGCGACGGTCAGCGTCACCGTCTCGCGCCCCTCGCTGAGGACGATCTCGCCCTCCTTCACGAACATCTCGCCCGGTATCATCGCGCGTATCCTTCCCGAAATCGGTTCAGCCGAGGAGCGGGCGCGGCGGGCCGGCGAGAAGCGAGCCGTCAGAGCCCTGGCCGAGATGGGCAGGAAGCGGCCTCGCGCCGACAATCAGCATCGTCGCGGCCGTCGCCCACCGGTCGAGCATGTCGCCCCCCGCATCGCCGATCCGCCCGGCGCGTCGTCAAGTCTTGCGAAACTATGCGGAGGATTCGCGAGCCTGTCAAAGCGGCGGTGAAGGCGATCTTCACCCGTTTCCGGCAAGTTGATCCTGTTCCAGGACGGGATACCGGTCGAACCGAAGAGGCAGGCCGGCAAACCTTTCGGAAACAAAAGAATTCTCCGCGTCATTATGCGGAAACAGGAGACGTGCAAGTTCTTCGACACAACAGGTAGCACGACGCCGGTCCCTGTCGCCCGAAGCCGCACGCAAGCGGACGGGCAGGCGCGGAACCACCGGCGCATGCTGGAGAGACGACGACGATGACCGCCCGCCTTCCGGCCATCCTGGCCGGTGCCCTTCTGATTCTCGGCGCCACCTCCGTGGCCATCGGCGATTCGGCGCCGACGATCCTGCGCGTCGTGACCATGGATGGCGCGAGCAACATGGCCTACTATTCGGTGATCGAGCGCCGCTACATCTTCCTCGACCGTGCCTCGCTGCAGGCCGCGGCGCAGGTCACCCACGCCGCGACCGACGTCGAGGCGGTCGGCACGGTCGCGGACGGCAACGTCGCGCGCTGAGCGCGGCCGTCAGCGAACCGGCTGGTGGACGGTGACGAGCTTGGTGCCGTCCGGGAAGGTCGCCTCCACCTGGACGTCGTGGATCATCTCGGCGATCCCCTCCATGACCTGATCGCGGCCGACGACGTGGGCGCCCGCCTCCATCAGGTCGGCGACGCTGCGCCCGTCGCGCGCGCCCTCCACGACGAAGTCGGTGATGAGGGCGATCGTCTCCGGGTGGTTCAGCTTGACCCCGCGCGCCAGCCGCTTCCTCGCGACCTCGGCGGCCATGGCGACGAGAAGCTTGTCCTTTTCCCGCGGCGTGAGCTGCATCGGCGATTATCCCCTGATGGTCGTGGGGGGCAGCGCGGCGCCGCCCTCACATCGACCATATCCGCGGAAGCGGGCCGCTGGCCAGAGCGCCGAGCAGGGGCACCAGCCGGCGCCGCAGCGCCAGCCCGTCCGCCACGGCCAGCCGCGCCACGACGAAGCCGTCGACGAGGCTCGCGCCTCCCGCCTCGCCGAGGATGCGACGCGCCGACGCGAGCCGGTCCTCCGGCGCCTCGCCTTGGTAGAGCACCGTCGCGAAGGCCCGGGCCCCACCGAGAAGCGCCGGCTCCGCCGCGATGCGGGCGATGTCGCCCTCCAGGCGCAGATCGTCCGCGAAAACGAGCCGCCCGCCGCGGCGCACGCGCCAGCGATCGCGGAACAGCCCGTCGCGCACGCTCTCGCCCATGGCCTGCCGTCCGAGAATCACGCTTTCGCACAGAAGCAGGCGGCTGGAGGCCGCCGCCTCGACCTCCAGGCTCCGGGCGATCGCTCCACCGTCGAACAGGATCGTTTCCTGAGGGAGCCAGGCAAGCGCGGCCCCCTCGCCGGCCTGCAGCCGGGCGAGAACCTGCGCCGCGCCGCCGAGCGAGCGGTAGACGCGCTCGCAGGCCTGGCTCGTCAGCGTCAGGGCCGCACCCGCCTCGACGTCGAGCTCGACGTCGATCCGGTCGCCGCCGGTGAGGCCCCCCGCCGTGTTGACGAGAACCGCCTCCATGCCCGGGCCGCTCGCGCGGGGAAAGCGCAGCTTGGCGCAGCCCGCCTGGTGCAGCCGGCGCAGCGCCGTGCGCGCGCCGACCGGCCCGACGCTCGCTCGGGCAAGCCCCGCCGCGCGCTGGAGCCGGGGAGCCGTCCGCTGGGCGACCGCTTCGCTCAGATGCCCTGGCGACGGTCCTCCGGCCAGTTGCAGGTCCAGCTCTTGACCATCCACTTCGGGTGCTCGCCCGCCCACTGCGCCACGTAGGGCGTCGACAGCATCATGCATTGGGCAAGCGATCCCCGGCTCTCGTAGATCAGCCGCTCCTCGCGGCAGGTCGTCGGGTCCGAGAGCATGCAGACCGTGAGGATGAGATCAACCACCATGCGCGTTCCTCCGCCCGCGGCCAGCGACGGCGCCCGGATCAAGCCGCGATGACAGGCAATACGCGCGAGGGGCCGCGACGGATGCAGGAGCCGCCGCTACACGCTGCCGCATGCCCGCTTGAACCGGACGCCTGATTCGAACGCGGAGAACACGCGCGGCCGTCCTCACGCCGGGACGAAGAGTTCCCCAAGGCCCAGCGCCGCCGTGTCGCCGCCGAGGCGCCGCATCGGCGCGCCGTCGAGCACCGGCTCGCCGAGCGGCCCCGCCGCGAAGGCGCGCGCCATCAGGCGGAAGATCAGGGGATCGTGGACGCCGTTGTCGAGAAACGTCGCCCCGACGCGCTCCGCCCCGCCGCCTGCCACGATCGTCCCGCGGCGCATCAGCCGCCCCGGCGTCGCGCCTGCGCGGCCCTTGACGATCAGCGTCCCGGCCACCATCCGGCTGCCGGCATCCGCGCCCGCGTTGCCGCCGACGACGATCGTGCCGCGGCGGATCCTGTCGCCGGCCCGTTTGCCGACGGAGCCGCGCACGTGCAGCGTGCCGCCGGTCATGCCCGCCATCTCGCCGGCGAGCGGTCCACCGAGGAAGTCCCCGGCATCGCCCTCGATCCGCAGGAAGCCGCCGGACATGGCCGAGCCGGCGTGAAGGCCGGCATGCCCCCGCACCTCGATCCGCCCGCCGCTCATCAGCCGCCCGACGCGCGAGCCGACCGCGCCCTCGACGAGGATCGCGCCGGACGCCAGGCCCTCGCCGATCCGGTCGAAGCGCTCCGAGCCACCGACGAAGCGAATCTCGCCGAGATCGCCCATCGCCACCGCGAAGACCTCGCCGACCGTCCGCAGCTCCCGCGTCGTGCCGATCGGCAGGGCCGCGATCTCCGCCTCGCCGAGGCCCGCAAGATGGGACGGCGTCAGGATCGACAGGTCGAGCCGCTGGTCCGGCTCGGCTCGCAGCGTGAAGGTCAGCGCGCTCACGGCAGGAGGTCCTTCAGGTGGTAGTGGTGGGGGCCGAGGTTTCCGCCGTAGTTGCCCGCACCGATCCGGCTCGCCCCCTCCCGCGGCCCGAGCTCCACCGCCGCCTTCAACCCGACGCGCATGGCGTCGGCGACCGCCGCGCTCGACAGCCCGTCCACGACGATCTCGAGAACCGAGCCGGTCTCCGGGCCCAGCGCGGATTTCGTCACGCCCTTCAGCGTCGGGCAGTAGGCATCGTTGGTGGACGCCATCATGCCCTTGTACTTGCCGCCGACCTTGGAGCCCGAGCGGACGATGCCGCCGGGAAAGGGCATGACGACGTCCGGCACGCGGCGCATCGCCTCCACCGCGGCTTCGGCCGAGCGCAGCGCCTGGGCGGCGCTGCCGCCCATGAACAGGAGATTGCCGCCCCCGACGCCGTTCGACACGTAGCCGGTCTGCGCCTCGACGAGGAACTCGCCCTCCATCACCGGCATGCGCCAGAAATGCTGGTCCTCGAACCGCTTCGAGATCTGCCAGCCGTCGGCGAAGTAACGGATGGCATTGCCGAGATCGATCCGGCCCTCGCCCGCCAAATCGGCGTAGCAGGCGGAGGACGGCGAGGTCAGCACGCATTGTCCGAGCCGCGTCGCGAGCTGGGTGGCGAGGCCCTTCTTGTCCATGGCGAAGAGGAGAACGCGCACGCCCGGTCGCCCGTCCCGCGTTTCCTGAGGCGACAGCTCGCGGTCGATCCCCGCCTCGCAGCCGCAGGCGATCACCGAGGTCGCGAAGCCCGTCATCGCGCGGGCCGCCTCCAGCGCCCATTTCGGCGAAACGGCGGTGATCTGCATCGCCGTCCCGTGCATCGGGAAGGCCTCGGCGAAGCCGTCGTCGATGACGACGCCGTTGATCGTGGCCGCCGTCGTCATCGCGTCCATGCCACCGCCTCGAAGCGCTGCTCGCCGTCCGCGACGGCCCCGTCCGGCACGGCGAACCAGCGGGCGGGCAGGCCGTAGCTCTCCTCGTAGAAGCGATCGAGCCGCGCGCCCATCGCCTTGTCCTGCCGGGGCGCGAGCGAGAGCGTGCGCCCGCGCGGCCGCGCGACGATCTCGCCGTCCTGAACCACCAGTGTCCCGTCCTTGAAGACATAGGCCGCCCGCCCGAACATCGCGGCAAGATCCGCCCCCGGACGGTAGACCGAGACGTCGGCGACCGCCCCAGCCGAGAGCCGTCCGCGCTCGGGCAGTCCGAGGAGAAGGGCGGGCGCCGCACGGGTCATCGTCGCGATCTCGGACAAGGAATATTCCCGCGTCAGCTCGGCGAGCCGCGTTTCCTCGCGCACCGCCTTCGGCAGCGCCTCCAGCCATCGGGCGCGCAGGTCCCGGCTCATCAGGAGGGCGAAGAGGTCGGGATAGCTCGTGAAGGGCGCGCCGTTCGGGTGGTCGGTGGTGAAGAAGACCCGCATCGGGTCCTCGATCATCAGGAACAGCTCCAGCCCGATCGCCCATTGCAGCGCGTTGTGGAAGTTCGCCTGCCGGTAGTTGATCGGCACGACCCCGCCCCCGTTCGCGTCGCCGTCGACGATCACGAACTTCTTCAGGCTCGCCGTTGCCCGGCCCGCGAACTGCAACAGCTCGTCGGAGGAGACCGTCACCGTCGGCCCGAACATCACCTGCCCGATGTCGACGGTGATCTCGGGACGGGCGTTCACCATCTCGGCGAGCGCCTGGGCTTCCGAGGAGAAGCCGCGCGATCCCGCCGCCCCGTAGCCGTAGAACTGGATGTGCGCGAGGTGCATCGGCACGCCTTCGGCCGCCCGCATCGTGTCGAGCACGGCGGACACGGAGCGGCCAGGCACCCCGAGATTGTTGCAGTGGACGTGGAGCGGATGCGGCACGCCGAGCGCGTCCACCGCCCGCTGCAGGGTCTTCACGATCTGGCGCGAGGTCACGCCGTAGGAGGGCACCTCGTCGTCGAGCGAGAAGGCGCGGGCATTGTCCTTGAAGGCCGCCGAGCCCCCGGCATTGATGCATTTGACGCCGAGCGCCTTCGTGGCCGAGGCGGTCCAGGCGACGTAGTCCTCGATCATCCCGGCCGAGGCCCCGTCGCGGATCATCGAGAGCAGCATGTCGTCGTTGCCGAGAACGACAAGCGTCGCCTTGTCGATGATCGGGATGTCGGCGAGTTCGAGATGGGCGTGGAGCGCCGCGGACGGCCCCATGGCCGGCTCGACCACGGTGGTGAAACCCATGCGGGCGTAGCCCGTGCCGGTCTCCTCCGTGGTCCAGCCCGTGCGCGACAGCGCCGTCGCCTTCGGCCGGGCGGCGAAGGCGCGGTGGCTTTCGGGCAGCAGCAGACGCGCCGTGTTCACGTGGCCGCCGGCGATGTGGCTGTGGATGTCGATCCCGCCCGCCATGACCACGAGCCCGGTGCAGTCGACGACCTCGGCTCCAGCCGGCGCCCGTTCCGCGATGCGCCCGTCGACCACCGCGACGTCACCGATGGAGTCGCGCCCGCTCGCGGGATCGACCACGCGCCCGTTCTTCAGGATCGTCGCGCTCATGCCATCACGCTCCCGAGCCGCTCGGCGAGCGCTGCCAGGATGCCGGCGGTCCCGTCCGCGCCGCGCTCCTCGGCGACGAAACCGGCGAAGCGCGGCTCCCAGACCACCCGACCGCCGGGGGCTCCGTCCGGCGCGAAGGCGATGCGAGGCGGGTTCGTCCAGTCGCCGTCGCCGCCGATCCGGATCACCGGCAGGCGGCCGGACCAGTCCGGCTCGAAGGAAGCCGATCCGCCGACATGCAGCGCCAGCGTCGCCTCGCCGCTCGCGACCCGCCGAGCCGCCGCGTTCAGCACCGGCTCGAATTCGGGAAAGCCGCGGCCGAAGGCGGTGCGCAGGGGAAAGCCGGTCCGCCAGGTCGCGACCTGCGCCGCGGCGAAGGCGCCGCCCGCCCCGCCCTGAACCGGCAGGCAGGCGAAGCGCGTCCGCCGGTTGAGGTCCTCAACCAGCCCGCAGAGAAGCTCGACGTCGAGCGCGTCGAAGGCGGACGGTGCGAAGACGACGCAGCCGAAAGCCGCCCCATCGAGGAAGGCCGCGGCCTCCTCGACGCGGGCGTCCGACAGCGGCGCGTCCCGATGCCGCCGCCCGTTGAGGCCGGCCCGGAGCTGCGCGAGCCCGTCGCCGATCTGGTGCTCCGCCAGTTCGAAGGCGCCGGCGCCGCCGAGATGCAGCACCTCGCGCGCTCGCCCCGCGCCGCGGCCGAGATCCGGCCCATCACGCTCGAACAGCCAGTCCCGCAGGTTCTCGGCGCCCGCGAAGGGATCGGCGCCGACGAGCAGCCAGCGGTCGGCACGGCGGCGCATCTCGGCCGGCGCGCCCAGCATGATGCCGGCCTCGCGCAATGCGGAGAGCATCGAGGACGTCGCCTCGAAGCCGTCGTGATCGACGATCCCGCCGACGATCTCGCCGAGCTGCAGGAGGGCGCGCACCGTCTCGACGTCGGCCGCCGCGCCCGTCAGGACCGTCAGCCGACTTTCGCTGAGGAGCCGCGCCGCCGCGTCCAGCGCTTCGCGCTCGTCCGCCGCCCGCCCCTCGATCCATGCCATTCCCAAGAGGTCCCCCTCCCGTGCCCGACGCCGAGCCTAATCCTCGCCGCCGGGGATGGGAAGGGCGCCGTCCGACCTCACTTGTCGTACTTGATGTAGGCGAAGCGCGGATCGTCCGGCGTGCCGGTCAGCGGCCCGCCCTCCCGGCCGGGCTGCCAGGTCACGACCTCCTCGATCTTCTTGGCCAGCGCGAAGTCGAGGTCGGTCACGCCCTTGGCGGCGTGGTTCATCAGGCGCACCTCGACCCAGGCGTAGGACGCCGTGATGTCGGGGTGGTGGAAGGCGGCCTCGGCAAGGTGCCCGACGGTGTTGATCACCATCAGCGTGCCCTTCCAGGAATGGGTCTTGTAGGTGCGGCGGATCCAGCCGTCCTCCAGCCGCCAGGTCGGCAGCTCGGCCTTCAGCCGCTCCTCGATCTCGGCGTCGGAATAGGTGCGCGCGGCCATGCTGTTCTCCCTTGCTCCACGGCTCAGGGCGGCGATAATAGCGCCCGGGCACGGCATGGACACGGGAATGATGGTGACGGAACAGGTCGTCCGCGTCCGCGCGCCCGCGCGTCTTCATCTCGGCTTCCTCGATCCCGGGGGCCGGGGCGCCCGCCGCTTCGGCGGCATCGGCCTTGCCCTCGACGCGCCCGCCACCAGCCTCACGCTGCGCCGCGCGCCCGCCTTCTCGGCGGAGGGTGCGGAACGCGCGCGACTCGCCCGCCTCCTGCCCGAGGCGGCGGCCGCCCTCGGACTGCCCGGCGCCTTCGCGGTCCATGCTTCCGAGGCGATTCCCGCCCATGCCGGCCTCGGCTCCGGCACGCAGCTCGCCCTCGCCCTCGCCGCCGGCCTTCGCACCCTCGCCGGACTGCCGCTCGACGTCGGCGGCGATGCCGTGCGCCTGGGGCGCGGCGCGCGCTCGGGCGTCGGCGCGGCCTTCTTCACGGGTGGCGGCGTCGTCGTCGACGGCGGCCGGAACGAGGGCCGGGACCGGCCCGCGCCGGTCGTCGCGCAGCTCCCCTTCCCCGAGGCCTGGCGCGTTCTTCTGATCCTTCAGCCGTCCGCCGCCGGCTTCCACGGCGCCGACGAACTCGCGGCCTTCGCCGCCCTTCCGCCGTTTCCGCGCGAGGCCACGGCCGAGAACTGCCGCCTCGTCCTGATGCAGGCGCTGCCCGCGCTCGCCGAGCGCGACGTCGCCGGCTTCGGCGACGCCGTCGAGACGATCCAGACCGCCGTCGGAACCCATTTCGCGCCGGCGCAGGGCGGCGTCTTCGCGAGTCCCGCCGTCGCCCGCCTCGCGGCCCGGCTGAAGAGCCTCGGCGCCCGCGGCGTCGGCCAGAGTTCCTGGGGCCCGACCGGCTTCGCCTTCGCCGGAAGCGAGGCGGAGGCCGCGCGCATCGTCGAGGCGGCCGGCGGCCAGGCGCGCGACGAGGGTCTCGTCCTCGCGGTCGCGCGCGGCCGCAACGAGGGCGCGACGATCGAGGCGCCGCCCGCCGGCGCCCGTCTCGCCCGCGCCGTCTGAGTTCCGCCGCTTCGGCACCCCGCGACCGTTTCTCTTGGGAGAGGAGACCCGTCCATGGCGAAGAAGAACATCCTGCACATGCTGACCCCCCACAAGCATGTCAGCCCCTTCGACGTGAACATGGCGCTCGACGCCGGCTACGACGCGGTGCTCCCCTACGAAGGGGTCGGGCTCGACGAGGTCGCCGACCTCGTCCAGGACGTCATCTTCTCGCGCCCGCCCGATCACGGCACGGCCTCGGCCGTGTTCTTCGGCGGCGACGACGCCGTGCTGGCGCTCGACATGATCGAGGCGGCGAAGCAGGCGCTGGTGCCGCCCTTCGGCACCAACATCGTCGCCGATCCCGCGGGATCCTTCACCACCGCCGCGGCCATGGTCGCCTGCGCCGAAAAGGTCTTGAAGACGAAGGCCGGGCGCGACCTGAAGGGCGCGCGCGTCGCCGTGTTCGGGGCGACGGGCGTCGTCGGCTACTGCGCGGCGGTGATCGCCGCCCTCGAAGGCGCCGAGGTCACGCTGGTCGGCCACAGCGGCGTGCCGCGCGTTCAGAAGCGCGCCGACGAGATGAAGAGCCGCTTCGGCGTGGCGGTCGCCGCCGCGGACGGCTCCAGCGACGAGGCCAAGCGCGCGGTGCTCGCCGAAGCGCAGCTCGTCTTCGCCGCCGCCAAGGCCGGCATCCGCGTCCTCTCGGCCGAGCAGGTCGCAGGCGCCGCGAACCTCCTCGTCGCGGCCGACGTCAACGCCGTGCCGCCCGCCGGCATCGAGGGCATCGACGTCTTCGACATGGGCAAGCCGATCGGCGGAAGCGCCGCCCTCGGCATCGGCGCGCTCGCCATCGGCAACGTCAAGTACGGCACCGAATCCGGCCTCTTCAAGCGGATGATCGAGGCCGAGAACCCGCTCGTCCTCGACTTTCGCGACGCCTTCGCGCTTGCCCGGACGCTTGTTCCGTGAGCGGCGCCGGCGTCCGCCCGACGATCCTCGTCGCCGCCTTTTCCGCGCGTCAGATGGCGGAAAGCGCGCGCCGCGCCGGCCTCGACGCGCTCGCCGTCGACTTCTTCGGAGACCTCGATCTTCACGACACCGCCCGCGCCGCCCGGACGCTGCGCGGCCATTATCCCGACGGCTTCTCCGCCGACGAGCTGATGGCGGCGCTGGACGAGCTCGCGGGCTCCGCGACCATCCTCGGCTTCGCCCACGGCGCCGGCTTCGAGGATCGGCCCGAGCTTCTCGACCGCATCGCGGCGCGCTGGCCGATCCTCGGCGCCGACGCCGCGATGCTGCGGGTCCTGAAGGACCCCGAGCGCTTCGCCGCGCTCTGCGCGGCGGCCGGCGTTGATCATCCAGCCATCCGCCGCGACGCCCCGCCTGATTCGGCCGGCTGGCTGTCCAAGGCGGTTGGCGGTGCCGGCGGCAGCCACGTCCGGCACGTGGCCGACGCCCCGCCGGAGCCCGGCCGCTACCACCAACGCCTCGTGCCCGGCCCCCGGTGGTCCGCCGCCTTTCTCGGCACGCCGGCGGGCGAGACGCGCATACTCGGCTTCACCCGGCAATGGTGCGACCCCTCGCCCGAGGAGCCCTTTCGCTACGGCGGCGCGGTCGGCCCGCTCGTCTCCCCCGAGCCGGCGGGCGCCCTCATGCGCGCGGCCATCGCCCGCTTCGCCCGCACTCTCCCGCTGGTCGGCCTTGGCAGCGCCGACTTCGTTCTCGCCGAGGACGGGCCGGTGCTCCTGGAGATCAACCAGCGCTTCGGCGCCACGGTCGACGTCTTCGACACCGAGGCGGCGCCGCTGATGGCGCTGCACCTTGCCGCCTGCCGCGGGGAGCTTCCCGCCTTCTGGACGCCGCCCGGAGCGATCCGCGCCTGCGGCCTCGCTTGGGCCGCCGAGCCGGTCAGCCTCCCGCCCGGCTTCCGCTGGCCCGACTGGACGAGCGACCGCAGCCGCCCGCCCGCCGCCTTTCCCGCCGGTGCGCCGCTCTGCACGGTGCGGGCGGAGGGCGACACCGCGGACGCGGCCGAGGCCCTGTTCCGCGACCGCACCCGATCCATCCTTCATTCGGCATCGAGGAGAGCCGCATGAGCCGAACCCATCATCTCAGCGTGAACAAGGGCGCCGCCCGCATCGTCGACCACATGAAGCGTTGCGCCGCCGAGCTCGGCATCGCCGTGTCCGAAGGGGCGGCCGGCGAAACGCTGATCGACTGCGGCGCCGCCTCGCCCGGCGGCATCGAGTCCGGCCGCCTCCTCGCCGAGGCCTGTCTCGGCGGCCTCGGCCACGTCTCGGTCGGCCCGTCCGCCGCCTTCCCGCGCTGGCCGTTCGGACTGACCGTGCGCTCCTCGCAGCCCGTGGTCGCCTGCCTCGGCAGCCAATATGCCGGCTGGCAGCTCGCCTCCGGCGAGGGCGAGGCGAGCTACTTCGCCATGGGATCGGGCCCGGCGCGCGCGCTCGCCGGCCTCGAGCACATCTTCGCCGACATCGGCTATGCCGACCGCTCCGACGCCGCCGTGCTCGTTCTCGAGACCGGCACGGCGCCGCCTGCCGAGCTGGTCCGCCGCGTCGCGCAGGACTGCGACGTCGATCCCGCCGACCTCACGATCCTGTTCGCCCCGACCCAGAGCCTCGCCGGCACGGTGCAGATCGTCGGCCGCATCGTGGAAGTCGCCCTCCACAAGGCGCACACCCTCCACTTCGACCTTGCCCGGATCCGCGAAGGAGTAGGCACGGCGCCCCTTCCCCCGCCCCATCCGGACTTCGTCACCGCCATGGGCCGCACCAACGACGCCGTGATCTACGGCGGCGAGGTCGTCCTCTACGTGTCCGGCCCGGCCGCCGACGCGCGGGCTCTCGCGGAAGGTCTGCCGAGCAGCACCTGCGCCGATCACGGCCGCCCCTTCGCCGAGATCTTCCGCGCCTACGAGGGCGACTTCTACAAGATCGACGCCTCGCTGTTCTCGCCCGCGGCCGTGTCCGTTGTCGCGCTGGAAACCGGCGAGACCTTCCGCGGCGGCCGGCTGGAGCCCGCCCTCGTCGACGCCTCCTTCGGAGCCTGAAGCTTGGGCACCCGCCCCCGCATCGCGCTCGTTTCGGCCGACAGCGACAGTCACGAGCGCCAGCTCCTCGCCGCCTTCGCCGATCTCGGCGCGGAGGCGAGGCCCGTGCGCCTCGCCGCCATCGCCTTCGACACCGGCTCGCCGCTCGGCGTCCGCATTCCCGGCTTCGAGGACGCGGCGCCCGACGCCGTGCTCGTGCGCACGATGGACGGCGGCAGCTTCGAGGCGGTGACGCGCCGGCTCGGCGCCCTTCACGCCCTCGAAGCGCGCGGCCTCCTCGTGTCCAACGCGGCCCGGGCGATCGAGATCTGCGTCGACAAGTCGGCGACGAGCGAGCGCCTCGCGCAGGCCGGCCTGCCGACCCCCCGCGCCTGGTGCGTCGAGAGCCTCGACGAGGCCCGCCGCATCGCGGCCGCAGACGGTGGCCCCCTCGTCCTGAAGCCGCTCTTCGGCGCGCAGGGCAAGGGTCTGCGCCTCGTCCGCGGGCCCGGCGACCTGCCTGAACCCGCCGCCGTGAAGGGCGCCTACTACCTCCAGCGCTTCCACGACCACGGGCGAAACGGCCGCTACGCGGACTTTCGCTACCTCGTCTCGAACGGCGCCCTCGTCGCCGCGATGCGCCGCGAAGCGCCGGACTGGATCACCAACGTCCACCGGGGCGGCACGCCGCTGCCCGCGCCCGCCGATCCCGAGCTCGAAACCCTCGCCATCGCCGCCGCCCGCGCGGTCGGCGCGGATTTCGCCGGGGTCGACCTCCTGCGGGACGCGAGCGGCCGCGCCCTCGTGATCGAGGTCAACTCCATGCCCGCCTGGACGGGCCTCAGGCGCGCGAGCGGCGTCGACGTCGCCCGCCGCCGCGCCGAAGACCTCCTCGCCCGCCTCGCCGAGCGCCGGACCCTCGCGCCGGCCCAGGCGGCCGAATGACGGAAAGGCGCATCGCCGAGGCCTTTGTCGCCGCCTGCCGGGCTGAGATCGAGGCGCCCAAGCCCGGAAACGTCCACCGCTTCGCGCCCGGCCACGGCATGACGGTCGCGACCTTCGAGGCCGCCGCCGCGGCTGCCGGCCCCCACGTCGCGGCACCGGGCGCGCGCCTCGGTTCCCGCATCCTCGGCGCCGTCCAGGCCAGCCTCGATGCGGTCGGCGTCAACGCCAATCTCGGCATTCTCCTTCTCTGCGCGCCCCTCGCCATGGCCGCCGAGATGTCGCCGGACGACCTCAGGGCCGGCGTCGAACCGGTGCTCGCGGGGCTCGACGCGGCGGACGCCGCCGACGTCTTCGCGGCCATCGCTCTCGCCTCGCCCGGCGGCCTCGGCGCCGCGCCCGAGGCGGACGTGCGCGCGCCTCCCGCGATCCCTCTCGTCGAGGCCATGCGCCTCGCCGCCCACCGCGACCTCGTCGCCCGGCAATATGCCGAGGGTTTCGCCGACATCTTCGGCACGGGCCTCGACGCCCTCGCCGCAGGTCCCAGCGGGCCGGAGCCCTGGCGGCCCGCGACCGACGTCTTCCTCGCCTTCGCGAGCCGCTATCCGGACAGCCATGTCGCCCGCAAGTTCGGCCCGGTCGCCGCCGAAGCGGTGCGCGAGCGGATCGCCGCGCTTCGCGCGCGAATCGCCGGCAAGCCGGAGCGCGAGGCTCTCGCGGCCCTTCTGGCGCTCGACGCGGCGCTGAAGGCCGAGGGCCTGAACCCGGGAACCAGCGCCGATCTCACCGTCGCGGCGCTTTTCGCCCATTATCTCGGCGCCGGCCGTTCGGCTCACTTGCGGAACCGGTGCGCCGATGGTTGACTGTCCGCCATCGGGGCCTCGCAAAGGCCCCGCTGCTATCTGGCCAACCGGTCCCGCTTCCAAGGGATGCCGCCAACAAGGGTAGCCGTCAGTCGGGCGCGATGCACGTCCGGCGTTCGGGGAGAAGGGCCTGATCGCGGCGGCGCATTCCTGTTGCACGGCCGCGCCCGCTCGCCTCGTCCGAACCCGATCGATCGAAACATCCCCGCCCCGGGAGAGGGCGGGCTCGTCTCGGAACAAGAACGGAGGATATTCCATGGCGACAATCAACAAGGTGATGGTCGGCGAGTCGCTCGTCGGCGACGGCAACGAGGTCGCGCACATCGACCTGATCATCGGCCCGCGCGGTTCGGCGGCCGAGGCGGCCTTCTGCAATTCGCTGACCAACAACAAGGACGGCTTCACCACCCTCCTCGCCGTGGTCGCGCCGAACCTGCCCTGCAAGCCCAACACGGTGATGTTCAACAAGGTCACCATCAAGGGCGCCAAGCAGGCGGTCCAGATGTTCGGCCCCGCCCAGACGGCCGTCGCGCGCGCCGTCGCCGACGCCGTGGAGAAGGGCGTCATCCCCGCCGCCGAGGCCGACGACCTGTTCATCTGCGTGGGCGTCTTCATCCACTGGGAAGCCGAGGACGACGCCAAGATCCGCGACTACAACTACCAGGCCACCTACGAGGCCCTGGAGCGCGCGATCAAGGGCACGCCGACCGCCGCGGAAGTCGTTGCCAAGAAGGGCTCCGTCGCCCACCCCTTCGCCGGCGCCTAGACACGAAACCATCCCGGGGAGGACGAGAAGCCGGCGATGCCCGCTGGCCTTCTCCGGCGATTGGCCGCCAAGTTCGGCTTCCAGTAGGACGCCGCCGCATCGAGCGGGAAAGGGGCTCCGGCCCCTTTTTCGCGTTTTCGGGCTCCCGCTGCTCTGCGCTTCATTCCGCCTCGTCCTCGTATCCCACGAGATGCAGCGGCCGGGCCCGGATCTGGCGCAAGCCGCACCAGCGCACCAGCGCTTCCTCGCGCCCGTGCGTCACCCAGACCTCCTGCGGGCCGATCTCCAGGATCGTCTCGATCAGCTCGTCCCAGTCGCAATGGTCCGACACCACCAGCGGCAGCTCGACGCCGCGCTGGCGGGCCCGCTGGCGCACGCGCATCCAGCCTGACGCGAAGCACGAGACCGGGTCGGGAAAGCGCCGCGCCCACTTGTCGGCGAAGGCGGACGGGGGCCCCACGACGATGGCGCCGGCGAAGGCGCTCTTCGCCTCGCCTTCCTCCGCCTTGCCCCTGGCGATCGTCGCGGGCCGCAACTCGCCGAGGTCGATGCCCTCGCTCTCGTAATAGTCGCAGAGCTTCTTCAGGGCGCCGTGGATGTAGATCGGCCGGTCGTAGCCTTCCTCGCGCAGGTGCGCGATCACCCGCTGCGCCTTGCCGAGCGCGTAGGCGCCGACGAGGTGGGCGCGCTCGGGAAACTGCTTCACCGAGCGGATGAGCTTCTGCACCTCCTCGTGCGTCGCCGGATGGCGGAAGACGGGCAGCGCGAAGGTCGCCTCGGTGATGAAGACGTCGCAGGGCACCGGCTCGAAGCCTTCCGCCGTCGGGTCGCGTCGGCGCTTGTAGTCGCCGCTCGCGACGATCCGCACGTCGCCCTTCTCGACGAGGATCTGCGCCGAGCCCAGCACATGCCCCGCCGGGTGGAAGCTCACCGTCACGCCGTTGATCGAGATCCGCTCGCCCCATTCGGCGACCTGCCTTTCCCTCGCGAAGTCCGCGCCGTAGCGGATGCCCATGATGTCGAGCGTCCGGCGCGTGGCGAGCACCTTCTCGTTGCCGGGCCGCGCGTGGTCGGCGTGCCCATGGGTGACGAGGGCGCGCTCCACCGGCCGAACGGGGTCGATGAAGAAGTCGCCGGGCGGGCAGTAGAGGCCCTTGGGGGTCGGACGGAGAAGGTCTTCGAAGCGCATGGGCGTGAAGATAGGCTTGTCCGCCGCGCCCCCAAGGCGCATGGGAGCGGCACGTTCCCGCAGCCGAGCCGCCCGTTCCATGCCCGCCGACAGCCACCGCCCCGACGACCCCCTCGCCGACCGCCGCGCGGCTTACGCGGAAGGGCTCGCGGCGGAGGGCGACTTCGCGGCAGCCGCCGACCTGATGCGCCAGGCGATCGACATCGCGCCCGGCTGGCATGCCGGCCGGATGCGCCTCGGCGAGTGGCTGGAGCGCTCCGGCGAGCGGGACGCGGCGGCGTCCGAGTACGAGACCGTTCTGGCCGCCCACCCTGCCGACGCTTACGGCGCCGGCCTCAAGCTCGCCGCCCTGGGCTATCGCGAGGCCCCCGCCGCACCGCCGCCCGCCTTCGTCGCCGGGCTCTTCGACCAGTATGCCGGTCGCTTCGAGGACTCGCTCGTCGGCAAGCTCGGCTACCGCGCCCCCGACCTCCTCCTCGACGCCATCCGCGCCGCTCGACCCGACGCGCGCTTTGCCGCCGCGCTCGACCTCGGCTGCGGCACCGGCCTCATGGGCGAGCGCCTGCGCCCACTCTGCACCCGCCTCGTCGGCGTCGACCTGTCCGCCGGCATGCTGGCCGAGGCGCGCCGCAAGGCGATCTACGACGCCCTCCATCTCGGCGACATCGCCGAGCCGATCGCGCACGAGCCCGGCCCCTTCGACCTCGTCGCCGCGGCGGACGTCCTCACCTATCTCGGCGACCTCGCGCCCGTTCTCGCCCGCGCGAGCTCCCTTCTCGCGCCCGCCGGCCTCTTCGCCTGCACCGTGGAGGCCTCGGCCGGAACCGAGTCCTTCGAGCTCCGACCCTCGCTCCGCTACGCCCACGCGCCCGCCCGCCTTGCCGAACGGGCGGCCGAACGGGGGCTCCGCCTCCTGTCCGACGTCCGCGAGACCCTGCGCCGCGACCGGGGGGAGCCCGTCGGCGGCGCCGTCATGCTCTTCGCCAAGGCATAGCAGCCCCCGCGAAGTCGCGCTTGCGCGGCCTTCGCCCCGCGATATCATCTTCGCATCTGCGAGAAGGACGAAGCATTGGTGTCGATCAGCACCGAGGATGCCGCGCGGGCCACGCCCGTCGCCGGGCCGGACGCCAGCGAAGTGGCGGACCTGCGCGCCACGCGCCGCGCCCACCGGTTCGGCAACTGGGCCGCGACCGCCACGCGCCACAGCCCCTGGGAAGACGCGCTCGGCGTCGTCGCGGGCGTGACGCTGACCGCCGTCGGCATCGCGATCCTGGGCTCGCTCGGCTTCCTCACCGGCGGCATGGCCGGCCTCGCCTTCGTCGCCCACTACCTCACCGGCTGGAATTTCGGCCTCGTCTTCTTTGTCCTGAACCTGCCCTTCTACGCCCTCGCGATCGGCCGCATGGGCCGGGCCTTCACGATCAAGACCGCCTTCGCGGTCGCCCTCCTCTCGCTGATGACGGGCCTGTCCGCCGACCTTTTGCGCCTCGCCTATATCGACCCGCTTTTCGGGGCATGCCTCGGCGGCCTGCTTCTCGGGTTCGGCCTCCTCGCCCTTTTCCGCCACCGGGCCTCGGCGGGCGGCGTCGGCATCCTCGCGATCTTTCTCCAGGACAAGTTCGGCTGGCGCGCCGGCCTGACCCAGCTCGCCGTCGACATGGTCGTCCTCGTCACCGCCTTCGCCGCCGTCTCGCCCCGCGCGGTCGCTTATTCCGTGCTCGGCGCGCTCGTCCTCAACCTTTTCCTGGCCATCAACCACCGCACCGACCGCTACCTCGCGGCTTGAGGGACGCACCCTCGCGACTTACTTCTCCTGCGTGAACGTCCTCGACCGCCCCCCTTCTCCGGCGACCGCCTCCGACATCCTGCCGCCGCGCTTTCGGGCCTGGTTCGAGGCGAAGGGTTGGGCGCCACGCGACCACCAGCTCGACCTCCTGGCCCGAGCCGAGGCCGGGCGCTCCGTTCTCCTCATCGCGCCGACGGGAGCGGGCAAGACGCTCGCCGGTTTCCTGCCCTCGCTCGTCTCGCTCGCGCGCCGCAAGCGCGCCGCCCCAGGCACGCGCCCGCGCGGCGTCCACACGCTCTATGTCTCGCCGCTCAAAGCCCTTGCCGCCGATATCGAGCGCAACCTGCAGACGCCCGTCGACGGCATCGGCCTGAAGATATCAGTCGAGACCCGCACCGGCGACACGTCCCAGGTTCGCCGCCAGCGCCAGAAGCTCAAACCCCCGGACATCCTGCTCACGACCCCCGAGCAGCTCGCGCTCCTCATCGCCGCCAAGGACGCGCGCGACTTCTTCGCCGATCTCGAAACCGTCGTCTTCGACGAGCTGCACTCGCTCGTCGCGTCCAAGCGCGGGCACCTCCTCGCGCTCGGTCTCGCGCGCCTGCGCCGCCTCGCGCCGGGCCTGAAGACCGTCGGCCTCTCCGCGACCGTGTCCGACCCGGACGAGCTGCGCGCCTGGCTGGTGCCGCAGGTCTCGATGGCCGAGACGGAGGAGGCCGACGAACACGGCGAACTCGTCCAGCCGCTCTCCGACCTCATCACCGTCGAGGGCGGCGCCAAGCCCGACATCTCGATCCTGGCATCGGAAGCGCGCGTGCCCTGGCAGGGCCACATGGCGCGCTACGCCATGCCCGAGATCTACGAGGCGATCAAAGCGCACAAGACGACGCTGCTCTTCGTCAACACGCGCTCCCAGGCCGAACTCCTGTTCCAGGAGCTGTGGCGGATCAACGAGGACACGCTGCCGATCGCGCTCCACCACGGCTCGCTCGATCTTGGCCAACGAAAGCGCGTCGAGGCGGCGATGTCGAGGAACGAGCTGCGCGCGGTGGTCGCGACCTCGACGCTGGACCTCGGCATCGACTGGGGCGACGTCGACCTCGTCGTCCATGTCGGCGCGCCCAAGGGCGCCTCGCGGCTCGCGCAGCGCATCGGGCGCGCCAACCACCGCATGGACGAGCCCTCCAAGGCGATCCTCGTCCCCGCCAACCGCTTCGAGGTCATGGAGTGCCAGGTGGCGCTCGACGCCAACTATCTCGGCCACCAGGACTCGCCGCCGATGCGGGCGGGTTGCCTCGACGTCCTCGCCCAGCACGTCCTCGGCATGGCGGTGGCCGAGCCCTTCCGCGCCGACGACCTCTTCGCGGAGGTGTGCACGGCGCTCCCTTATCGCGACCTCGACCGGCCGACCTTCGACCAGGTGATCGACTTCGTCGCGACCGGCGGCTACGCGCTGCGGGTCTACGAGCAATACGCCAAGATCCGTCTCACCGAGGACGGCACCTGGCGCGTGACCCATCCGCGGATTGCGCAGAACTACCGGATGAACGCCGGCACGATCATCGAATCGGAAACCCTGTCCGTGCGCCTCATCCGCCGTAAGACGACGTCGGCGATCAAGCGCGGCGGGCCGGTGCTCGGCAAGATCGAGGAGAACTTCCTCGAAACGCTGTCGCCCGGCGACACCTTCCTCTTCGCGGGACAGGTTCTCGCCTTCCAGGGCATCCACGAGATGGAATGCCTCGTCACCAAGACGCAGGACGACGAGGCGAAGGTCCCCTATTACGGCGGCTCGAAGTTCCCGCTGACCACCTACCTCGCCGCCCAGGTGCGCGCGATGCTCGCCGATCCCGCGCGCTGGGGCGCGCTGCCGGATCAGGTGCGCGACTGGCTCGCCATCCAGAGCCGCAAGTCCGCGATCCCCGGCGCGGACGAGCTCCTCATCGAGACCTTCCCGGTCGGCAACCGCTTCTTCATGGTGGCCTATCCCTTCGAGGGCCGCCTCGCCCACCAGACGCTCGGCATGCTGCTGACGCGCCGCCTGGAGCGCGCGGGCGCCAAGCCCCTCGGCTTCGTCGCGACGGACTACGCGCTGTCGATCTGGGGCCGAGGCGACATGGGCGCGATGATCGCGAGCGATCGCATCTCGCTCGACGCGCTGTTCGACGAGGACATGCTCGGCGACGACCTGGAAGCCTGGATGGCGGATTCCTGGATGCTGAAGCGCTCCTTCCGCCAGTGCGCCGTGATCGCCGGCTTGGTGCCGAAGCGCTTTCCCGGCCAGGAAAAGACCGGCCGGCAGGTCACGGTCTCCTCCGACCTCGTCTACGACGTGCTGCGCGCCCACGAGCCCGACCACGTCCTCCTGAAAGCGACCTGGGCGGATGCGGCGACGGGCCTCCTCGACGTCGCGCGCGTGTCCGACCTCCTCGCCCGCATCCGCCACCACATCCGCCACCAGGACCTGGAGGAGATCTCCCCCCTCGCCGTCCCGATCATGCTGGAGGCCGGGCGCGAGCGCATCGACGGCGAAGGCTCGGACGAGCTCCTGTCGGTCGCAGCCGAAGCCGCTCTGGTGGAGAAGGCGCTGAGCGAAAAGAACAAGTTCTACTCGACCAAATGGACGTGAGCCTGCGGCCCTCCGCCGCCTTGCGGTCGCCATGAATCCGCGATTCCGGTAGAGCGAACAAAAGCGGAATCAGAACGGACGGGCATGAGCGGCTTGCGGCGGCGCTTCCTCGCGGCGGAGAAGACTTGCGTGGACACGGAGATCAACGGCGAGACGGTGCGGCTCGACCCGTCGGGCGTGCTCTACGCCCCCGACCAGGGCCTCCTCGTCGTGTCCGACCTGCACCTGGAAAAGGGCGCGGCCTTCGCTCGCCGGGGCGCGCTGCTGCCGCCCTATGACACCCTGGCGACGCTGCAGCTCCTCAAAGCCGCCGTGGAGCGCCATGCCCCGCGCGCCGTCCTGTGCCTGGGCGACAGCTTCCACGACCGCCGCGGCGCCGCGCTGATGCCGCCGGTCTTCCTGGAGATGCTGGCCGACCTCATGCGCAACCGCGCCTGGATCTGGATCGCCGGCAACCACGATCCCGAGCCGCCGCCGCAAGGCCTCGGCGGCCAATCGTCGGCCGAAGCCGTCATCGGCCGCCTCGTCTTCCGCCACGAGCCGACGCCGGGCGCCTGCCCCGGCGAGGTCGCAGGCCACCTCCACCCCGTCGCGCGGGTCACCGGTGGCGGTCGGGGCGTTCGAGCGGCCTGCTTCGCGGGCGATGGCGAGCGCATGGTGATGCCCTCCTTCGGCGTCACCACGGGCGGGCTCAACGTCCTCGACAAGGCCTTTGCCGGCCTCTTTCAGGAGGGGGCGGCGCTGGCCCACGTCATCGGGCGCGAGCGGATCTACCCGATCCCCTTCTCGAGCCTCAGCCGCGGCTAGAAGGTCCGCGCCGCGGCGACGAGCATCGCGAGCACCGCGCCGGCGGTCAGCACCAGCCGCAGCCGGCCGAACCAGGGCGGCAGCGTGCCCCGCCGCGCGGCGGCGATGTCCCAGGCGCCTTGGCACGCGAAGACCGCAGCGAAGGCGATGAAGCTCCAGGGCGCCGGCGCGAAGAGGATCAGCCAGCCGGCGAGCGAGGGCAGCACCGAGAGAGCGAGCACGCCGCCGCCAGTTGGGTGTCCGGTCGCGATCGCCGCGCCCCAGCGGATGCCGCCGAGAAAGGCGAGGATCGTCGCGCCGTAGCCGGACAGCGCCAGCACCAGCTGCGGAAAGGCGATGAAGTCGCGGCCGGCATAAAGCAGCAGCCCCGCCATGCCGAAGAAGGGGATCAGCCCCGCGAGGCCGAGCCACCAGGCGGCGCGCTCCAGGCTCGAGCGCGGCGCATCCGGTTCCCGGAACCGCGCTTCGTCCAGGGTGCCGGTCGCGCGTGAAGCCATGGGGTCAGTCCCGCTTGAAGATGATGCGCCCGAACCAGCCCGTGACGATGGCGAGAAGAACGGCCGCGACGCCGTAGAGATAGCCCTGGCGCAGCGCGAAGGTAGAGAGGACGCTCTCGAAGCCCGTCTTCACGACGAACAGGGTCTCGGAATCCTCGCGGATCAGCGCGCCCTGGCGGAACAGAAAGGCGCGCGCCGTATGCTGCCCGGTCGGCAGGTCGGCCGGCAGCGACAGCTCGGCGCGGAACAGCGTCGAGGAAACGAACTCGATCGTGCCGCTCGACTGGTTGTAGAGGCCCGTCGAGCGGTTCACCCGGCGCAGCGCCTCGGCGTAGCGGTCGCGATTGGTGCGGTCGACCTCCTCGCCGTCCGGATCGATCTGCAGGCGCAGGTTGTCGATGCCGAGCCCCAGCCGCTCCAGGACCGTGCCCGGCGCGATGTCGCCGAGCGGCCGGGAGGAGGCGAGCGCGTAGGACATCGGGGCGGCGTTGAAGGCTTCCGAGCCGCGGTTCAGCCACAGGCCGAAGAAGCTCTCCTTCTCGCGCACGACGACCGGCCGACGCGGGCCCACCAGCACCACGACGATGTCGTAGCGCTGCTCGCGCAGGATGCGCGAATCGACGTTGTCGAGCGCGCCGAAGATCACGAGCCGCGTGCCGGTGAAGGCGGAGTCGATGCCGATCCGGTCGGTGGAGAGGCCGATCTCGAAGGTTTCGGTGTTGTTGACGACCGGCGCGGCAGGCGCCGCCGGGGCATTGGGAGCGGGCGCCTGCGCGCGCGCGCCCGGCGCGGCGAGGACGGCGAGCGCCGCCGCCGCGGCGAGAAGGAAGCCGCGCCTCACAGCGCCACCGGACGGGTGATCGAGAAGGGCTCGTCGGGCGGGATGAACAGCTCGAAGCCGAGGCGCGCGCCGACGCCGAGAACCAGAAGCGCGAGAAGCAGCCGCAGCTGGTCGCCGCGCAGCTTGCGCCCCGCCTGCGCGCCGAACTGCGCGCCCACGACCCCGCCGACCATCAGGAGAAAGGCCAGCACCATGTCGATCGTCATGTTGGTGCCGGCCTGGAGGATGGTGGTGGCCGCGGCGGTGAAGATGATCTGAAATAGGGAGGTGCCGATCACGACGTTCGTCGGCACGCGCAGGAGGTAGATCATCGCCGGGATCATGATGAAGCCGCCGCCGACGCCCATCACCGCCGCCAGCATGCCGATCAGGAAGCCGAGGCCGAGGACGGGGATCACCGAGATGTAGAGCTTGGACGCGTGGAAGCGCATCTTCAGCGGCAGGCCGTGGATCCAGTTGTGCTTGCCCGGCCGGCGCACGTCTCCCGATCCGCCGCCCTTCGAGCGGCGCATGGACTGGATGCTCTCCACCAGCATCAGCCCGCCGACGCCGCCCAGGAAGACGACGTAGGTGATCGACACGACGAGGTCGAGCTGGCCGATCCGCCGGAGCGCGGTGAAGAGCCAGACGCCCGCCCCGGATCCCGCGAGCCCCCCCGCGAGGAGCACCGAGCCGAGCCGGAAGTCGATCGCCCGGCGCTTGTAATAGGCGAGCGCGCCCGAGAAGGAGGAGGCAATGACCTGGTTGGCGCCCGTTGCCACGGCGACCGCGGGCGGGATGTTGTAGAAGATCAGGAGCGGCGTGATCAGGAAGCCGCCGCCCACCCCGAACATCCCCGACAGGAAGCCGACGGCCGCGCCCATTCCCATGATGACGAAGACGTTGACCGACAGTTCCGCGATCGGGAGATAGAGGTTCACGGGCGATCTCGGCTTCCGGCGAGGCAGCTTCCGATTGGCCCGAAGCGTCGCGCCGAGTCAAACGAAAGAAGGGCCGCGAACCGAAATTCGCGACCCTTCCGTGTATTCCGACGATCGCTCGGCCGTCAGGCGTCCTTGCGGGCGAGAAGAGCGCGGATCAGCGTCTCGTCGATCTCGCCCGTCGCCTCCAGGCCGCTGTCGGACTGGAAGGAGCGGATCGCCTCCGTCGTGCGGACGCCGACCTTGCCGTCCGGCGAGCCGGCGTCGTAGCCGAGCTTGCCGAGGATGATCTGGATGTTGCGAACGGCCCGCGTCATGTCGACGGAGGCGGTGGTGTCCACCGAGGCTTCGCTCCACTCCTGCGGCACGTCCACCGTGTTGGCGGACTCGACGCGGCTCTTCGGCGACCAGGCGGCGACGGCCGCCTCGGCCTGCGTGCGCTGCTCGGGGCTCAGCGACTGGTGAACCTCGTCGCGCTTGTCGGCGGCGTCCTTGTCGCCGCTCGCCGCGACGATGGCGAACCACTTGTAGGACTGCACCATGTCCTGCGGCACGCCGGCGCCGCGGGCGTAGAGGATGCCGAGATTGTACTGGCTGTCGCGCATGCCGTAATCGGCAGCCTGCGCGAACCACTTGGCCGCCGTTTCCGGCTGCGACACGCCGTCGACGCCGGTCGCGTAGAGCACGGCGAGATTGTGCATGGCGCGAACGTTGCCCTGGTCCGCCGCAAGCGTGTACCAGTCGCGGGCCGCGACCGTGTCGCGCGCGACGCCGTTGCCCTTCTCGAAGAGCGTGCCGAGGCTGTACTGCGCCGGGGCGAAGCCGCGGCCCGCCGCCTGCTCGAACCAGCGCACAGCCTCGGCCGGCTTCGGCTCGCCGGTGGCGCCTTCCATGAGGCGAAGGCCGATCTCGAACATCGCCACCGAATTGCCGTTCTCAGCGGCCGCGGTCAGCGCGGCCGGGCCGATCTTCTCCGGCATGGCGGGCAGCGGCGCTGCGGCCAGCGCGGCGAGGTCAGGTCCCTGCCGGGTGGGGACCGCGGCCGGCTCGGCAGCAGCGGCAGCGGCGACCTCGGACGGAGGCGCGACCGCGGCGGGCTCGGCGGGCAACGGCGCGTCGGCAGCCGGCCCCTCGGTCAGGTCGAAGCCGGGCGCGACCACCTCGGCGGGGCGCGACGCGGTCGGCTGCATCAGCTCGGCGGCCGGGGCGACGGGCGCCGCGGGCTCCGCCGCCGCGACGGTCGTCTCGGCCGGCGCGGGCATTTCGGCCGCGGGAGTCTCGGGGGCGGCCGGCGGCGCGATCTCGGCGACCGCCTTGCCTTCGGCCTCGGCCGCGACCTCGGCGATCCGCTCGCCGGCGGGCGCCGTCGACAGATCGCGGATCAGCTTGACGCCAAGCGGCATCGCCATCAGCGCGAGCAGGACCGCGCCGACCGCCATGAGGATCGGCTTGCGCCGGCGCGACACGACGTCGCCCACCCGGCCGTAGCCGAGGCGCGAGAGCTGCTCGTCGGAGCGCAGGCTGTCGACCTCGGCGGCGGCGGCCATGGCGTGGCGGCGCGCGGCTGCGATGAAGTCGGCCTTGCCCCCCGTCTGTTCCGGTACGGTGTCGGCGGCGCGCTGCTGGGCGCGAACCCGGCTGATCAGCGCCGCGATGTCGGGCGTGCCGGAGCCGATATCCAGCGGACGGTTGGCCTCGGCCGGGCTCAGCGGCTCGTCGTCGGCGTCGTCGGCGTCGGTCGAGGCGAAGTCGACCGGACCGCGCGGGCTTTCGGGCGCCGGCGCGGCGGCGATGATCTCGCTCGCCGAAGCGTTGCGCATGGAGGAGAAGCGGCGCGAGAAGGCGCCCATGAGCCCACCGGTGGCCGGCTCGTCCTCGGCCGCGGGGCCAAAGGACGTCTCGGCGGGGCGCGCGGTTTCCGGCGGGTGGGCCAGCACGAAGGGCGCCTGCTCGACGGGAGCAGGCTCCTCGACGGCGCGCATGGCGCCCGCCATCTCGTCCTCGATCTGGTCGAGGCGCTCGACGATCTTGAGAAGCGTCTCGTGAACCGCGTCCACGACGCCGGCCATGCGCTTGTCGTTCTGGACGGACAGCGCCTCCAGGGACCGCAGCGCCTCGGAGAGCTGGGCGACGTGCTCGCTCTGCCGCCGCTCGCCGGCCTCCATCAGACGTGCGACGGCCTCGTCGGCGGCGGCGCGCGCCGTCGCGATCACCGCGTCGCGGTTCTCGTCGAGCCGCCGCTCGATCGCGGACAGGCGCTCGTCGACCTGCTCGTCCATGGCGCTCGGCACCACGCCGATCTCGCCGACCGTCGAGAGCTGGATCGACAGGCGCGAGATCTGGTCCTCCAGCGAGCGCACCAGCGCCGGATCGACGCGCTCGGCGATCTCCTGGTCGAGGCGCTCGGACAGGCTCAACAGCCGCTCTTCGATCGCCGCCGAGCCGGCCTTGGCCTGCTCCTGCTCATGGAGGAGACGCTGCATCGCCTCGCCGAAGCGCTCCAGCCGCTCGGCCAGCAGGGCCGAGCGGTCCTCGGCGGCCATGGCGTCGAGGCGCAGGGCGATCTCCTCGACCCGCTCCGACAGCTCGCCCGTGCCGACGGAGTCGGACAGGGCGTCGAGCCGCGACGAGAGCGCCGACATGCGCGTTTCGATGCGCTCGATCGGCGCCATGTCGAGCATCGGCGCCGGGCGCTGGCCGACGGCGACGATCGCGCGCGAGATTTCCTCGAGCCGCTCTTCGAGGGCCACGAAATGGGCGTCGTCGGGCTCGGGCTGGGGCTGCAGCAGGGCGGTGTCGATCGCCGCGGCGAGGCTCTCGATGCGGGCCTGCAGGGTTCCGATCGGCAGGGTTTCCGGCAGGCGGGCGAGCGCGGTCTCGAGCTGCGCCATGCGCTCGGCCATGGCCGTGATCGTCGCCTCGATGTCGCGCGAGGCGAAGCGGCCCTCCATCGCCTGCCAACGCTCCTCGACGGCGCGCAGGCTGCGTTCGCTGGCCAGCGTCTCGATCTTCTCGCGCAGCTGGTTCATCTCGGACGTCAGGAGCGAGGACAGCCGCTCCTCGGTCGCCGCGGCGCGGACGGCCGGATCGCCCCCGAAGGATGCCCGCAGGCGCTCCAGTTCCTGGGGCACGCTGCGCTTCTCGTCGGCGGGGCGCACGGCCGCGGGCGTCGAAGCGGCAGGCGGAGCGGACACGATCTCGCGGATGCCCGACAGCTCCGAGCGCAGCGCCGAGATGGTGCCCTCGTCCGCTCCCTCGGCCGCCAGCTCGGCGAGCGCGGCCTCCAGAACGGCGATCTCGCGCTGGGCGCCGGTCGGAGCCGAGGGCCCGCCCACCGCCTCGCGCAGGCCGTTATAGCCCTGGCGCAGCGTGTCGAGGCGCATGTCGGAGGGGCGCAGCGCCGCGCGCTGGGCCTGGATCTCCCCCCGCAGCTCCCGCAGTTCCTCGGCGATGTCGGCAGCGGCCGTGAGGGAGGCGTCCTCCCGGCGGAGCTCGTCGACCTCGGCGGCGAAGCTGCGCGCGGGCGCTTCCGGCTCGGGCGCGCCGACGCCGTCGAGCATCTGCCGGCGCATCACGATCTGCGACACGGCATCGGCGAGCGAGGGCCGCGCGGGCGCGGGCGCCTCGACGGGGAGACCGCGCATCTCGACGGATGCGGGGCGCGGGCGCATCGCGCCCGCGAGGCGCGACTCGAGGGCTTCGAGGGTCCGGCTCAAAGCTTCAAGCGAGGATCCGGCATCGCCCTCCGCGAGCGCGCTGCCGCGCTTCAGTGCCGTTCGTTCGCCCATGCCGACCCCCGTGATCCGTAGTTGGCCCGTCGCGAACCCGAACCCCGATCCAGAGGGTTAACGGTCGATAAACAGAGCCGATGCGTGTTTACGATTTAGAAAGGGAACCGGGAGCGAGGCTGGAGCGGGGGCTGACGTAGCGGCTTGCAACGAGGGGAGGACGAGCAATATCCTTAACCAATCCCACGACGAGCGAATCTCGCTCGTCCAACCACCCCCCAACATGGTGGAGTCAAAAAGAATGTCTCGAGCACAAGCGGTCGAGGAAGCTGAGTTATCCGAATCCGTCGACGTGGATTTCCTCCTGGGCCGAGGCGTTGACGAGAGCGAAACGCGGGAGGTCTTCAAGATCGGCGACCTCGCGCGAGAGTTCGGCGTGACCCTGCGCACGCTGCGCTTCTACGAGGATCGCGGACTGCTCAATCCCGAGCGCCGCGGCACGACCCGTCTTTATTCCCGCCGCGACCGGGCGCGGCTTCGCATGGTGCTGCTTGCCAAGCTTCTCGGCTTCTCGCTGACCGAAGCCAAGCAGATGATCGAGATCTACGACCAGCCGAACGGCAAGCGGCGGCAGCTCGAAGTGGCGTTGGAGCGCTTCGAGGAACAGCAGCAGATCCTCGTCGACCAGCAGCGCGAGATCGAAGCCTCGATCCAGGCGATGGAAACCTCGATCGAGTTCCTTCGCGAGCGGCTCGCCCAGACGAACTGATCGACCCGAACGATGGTTCCGGGCGCGGCAGAAGATGTGGCGCCCGGCGGATGCGCGCACCGCCTCGTTGACGTTTACGTCAAAGGCATCTACATCAGCCGCATCGTTGGGGAGAGCGAGACCATGCCGACCTACGCCGCGCCCGTCGCCGACACGCTGTTCGTGCTGAACGAGGTCATCGGCCTGCCCGGGCAGGCCGGCCTTCCCGGCGCCTCCGATCTCACCGCCGACGTCGTCGAGGCGATCCTGACCGAGGCCGGCCGCATCGCCTCGGACGTCCTTCAACCGCTCAACCAGATCGGCGACCGCGAGGGCTGCACCCGCCACGCCGACGGCTCCGTCACGACACCCGCCGGTTTCCGCGAGGCCTACGCCCTGTTCCGCGAGGGCGGCTGGGGCGGCTTGTCGGCATCGGAGGCGTTCGGCGGCCAGGGCCTGCCCCACGTGATCGGCACCGCGGTCAACGAGTTCTTCTCCGCCGCCAACATGGCCTTCGCCATGTATCCCGGCCTCACCCGCGGCGCGGTCGCGGCGATCGAGAGCCACGGAAGCGACGAGCAGAAGGCGCTCTACCTTCCGAAGATGATCGAGGGTTCGTGGACCGGCACGATGAACCTCACCGAGCCCCATTGCGGCACGGATCTCGGCCTCCTGCGCACCATGGCGGTGCCGGCCGAGGACGGCTCGTTCCGCGTCACGGGCCAGAAGATCTTCATCTCCGCCGGCGAGCACGACCTCGCGGAGAACATCGTCCACCTCGTCCTCGCCCGCATTGAGGGCGCGCCGGCGGGCGTGAAGGGCATCTCGCTCTTCGTCGTGCCGAAGTTCCTCCCCGACGCCGACGGAAATCCGGGCGCGCGCAACGCCCTCTCCTGCGGCGCCATCGAGGAGAAGATGGGGATCCACGGCAACGCCACCTGCGTCATGAACTATGACGGGGCGGTCGGATGGCTCGTCGGCGAGGCGAACAGCGGCCTCAAGGCCATGTTCACCATGATGAACGAGGCCCGCCTCGGCGTCGGCCTGCAAGGGCTCGCGGTCTCCGAGATCGCCTACCAGAACGCCGTCACCTATGCCCGCGACCGTCTGCAGGGCCGCTCGCTCACCGGCCGCAAGGCGCCCGACAAGCCCGCCGACCCGCTGATCGTCCATCCCGACATCCGCCGCATGCTGATGACCATGCGCGCCTTCAACGAGGGCGGCCGGGCGCTGATCCTCTGGACCGCCTTCCAGGGCGACCTCGCCCATCGTGCCGCGGATATGGGCGTCCGGCAGGACGGCGACGACTGGATGGGGCTGATGACCCCGATCATCAAGGGTGTCCTCACCGACAAGGGCTTCGAGAACGCCGTGATGGCCCAGCAGGTCTATGGCGGCCACGGCTATATCCGTGAATGGGGCATGGAGCAGTTCGTGCGCGACGCGCGCATCGCCCAGATCTACGAGGGCGCCAACGGCATCCAGGCCCTCGACCTCGTCGGCCGCAAGCTCACGCTGAACAACGGCCGCGCCGTCCAGGACTTCCTCCGGCTCGCCGCCGGCTTCTGCGAGGAGCACGCGAACGACGAGCGTCTGGCTCCGCTCCTGAAGAGCCTGAAGCGCGGCATGGGCGACCTCCGACAAGCGCTCGGCTGGCTGATGGAGAACGCCAAGGTCGATCCCGACAATGCCGGCGCCGCCTCCAACGACATGATGCACCTCTTCGGCCTGGTGGCGCTGGGCTACGTCTGGGCCGTCTCCGCCCAGGCTGCCGGAAACGCCCTCGAGGAAGGCCGGGGCGACGCCGACTTCATGCGGGCCAAGCTCGCCACCGCCCGCTTCTTCGCTGATCGCATCATGCCCGAGACCGGCGCCCACCTCGCCCGCATCGCGTCGGGAGCCGGCTCCCTCATGGCGCTCGACGCCGAGGCGTTCTGAACTTTTCGCGCGGGCGCCTTACCCTGACGGGTCGAGCCGCGCGCCGCACCACGACATCCGACCGACCGGGAGGCCAAGCCCATGACCGACGCCTTTATCTACGATCACGTGCGCACGCCGCGCGGGCGCGGCAAGAAAGACGGCTCGCTGCACGAGGTGCCGGCCGTGCGGCTCGGCGCCAAGGTCCTCGAAGCCCTGCGCGAGCGCAACGGCATCCCGACAAGCCAAGTCGACGACATCATCTTCGGCTGCGTCGATCCCGTCGGCGAGGCCGGCTCGGTCATCCCCAAGGCCGCCGCCTTCGAGGCGGGCTACGCCTTCGCCGCGCCCGGCATGCAGATCTCGCGCTTCTGCGCCTCGGGCCTCGACGCGATCAACCTCGGCGCGGCGAAGATCGCGGCGGGCTCCGACGAGCTGGTGATCGCGGGCGGCGTCGAGTCCATGTCGCGCGTCGGCATGGGCATGTCGGGCGGCGCCTGGGTGATGGACCCCTCGGTCGGCATTCCCGCCTACTTCATGCCGCAGGGCGTCTCGGCCGACCTCATCGCCACGAAGTACGGCTTCAGCCGAGACGACGTCGACGCCTATGCCGTCGAGTCCCAGAAGCGCGCGGCCGCCGCCTGGAGCGAGGGCCGCTTCGCCCGCTCCGTGGTGCCGGTCAAGGACCAGAACGGCCTCCTGATCCTCGACCGCGACGAGCACATGCGCCCGGGCACCGACATGCAGTCGCTCGGCTCGCTCAACGCCTCCTTCGCCGTCATGGGCGAGATGGGCGGCTACGACGCCGTGGCGAGCCAGGCCCATCCCGAGATCGAGGCGGTCAACCACGTCCACCATGCCGGCAACTCGTCGGGCATCGTCGACGGCGCGGCGGCCGTGCTTCTCGGCTCCAAGGCCGGCGGCGAGACCCTCGGCCTGAAGCCGCGCGCCCGCATCCGCGCCTTCGCCTCGATCGGCTCCGATCCGGCGCTCATGCTGACCGGGCCGGTGGACGTCACCGAGAAGCTCCTGAAGCGGTCGGGCATGGCGCTCTCGGACATCGACCTCTTCGAGCTGAACGAGGCCTTCGCCGCCGTCGTGCTGCGCTACATCCAGGCCTTCGACATCCCGTCCGACCGGATCAACGTCAATGGCGGCGCCATCGCCATGGGCCATCCGCTGGGGGCGACGGGCGCGATGATCCTCGGAACCGTCCTCGACGAGCTGGAGCGCACGAACAAGCAGACCGCCCTCGTCACCCTGTGCATCGGCGCCGGCATGGGCACGGCGACGATCATCGAGCGGGTGTGAGCCCCCGTCTCATGCGCCGGCGGGCCTCACGCCGCCTTCGCCATGTCGAGGTCCGGCAGGGCCTCGAAGGCGGGCTTGGCGAACCAGTAGCCCTGGAACAGGTTGACGCCGGCCGCGCGCAGCACCCGGTATTCGTTCTCGGTTTCGATGCCCTCCGCCAGCACGCGGATGTCGAGGTCGCGCGCGACGTGCATCATGCCGGCGACGATCGACTGGCGCGCCCGGCTCGTGTCGATGCCGCGCACGAGCTTCATGTCGATCTTGATGAGGTCCGGCTGGAAGTCGGCGAGAAGCCCGAGCCCGGCATAGCCGGCGCCGAAGTCGTCGATCGCCGTGATGAATCCGTGGCGGCGATATTCGGCGATGATGTTCCTGAGATGGGCTGTGTCCTGCACCATCTCGTTCTCGGTGAACTCGAACATGATCGAGCTCTTCGGGAAGCCGGAGCGCTTGGCGGCGGCGAGCGTGGCGCGAAGGCAGGCCGCCGGCTCGTAGACGGCGTTGGGCAGGAAGTTGATCGAGAGCTGGCGCTGCTCGCCGGCCGGAAACAGGCGCGAGGCGAGCTCGATCGCCTTGATGCGGCAGGCCTGATCGAAGCGGTACTTCTGGCTGTCGGCCACGCGCGACAGGATCGCGCCCGCGCCTTCGCCGTTCAGGCCGCGCACGAGCGACTCGTAACCCCAGATGCGGTTCTCGCCGACGTCGAAGATCGGCTGGAAAGCCATGGAGAAGTCGAAGTCGAGCTTGGCGCCGTCCTGGCAGCCGGGGCAGGTTCGATCCATGGGGGCAGGTCCGTCGGGTTGAAGAGAAAATCGGACCCCACTTTAGGTTTAGAACCTTATCGGCCCTTTAATCGCGGCATCCTAGCCGAAATGGCCGGCCACGAAAAATCGCGTCGCGACTACGCCGGCCCGCGCGACGCAAAGTATCGCTTACGAATCGCGCCCATGGGAGAAGTGAAATGAACACGACGAACCTTTCCGTCGAGATCGATGGCGACGGCGTTGCTCTGGTCGTCTGGGATATGCCGGACCGGTCGATGAATGTCTTCACGGCCGAAGTGATGGACGAGATCGACGGCATCGTCGACGCGCTCGTCGCCGACGGCAAGGTAACTGGTGCGGTCTTCACCTCCGGCAAGACAGGCTCCTTCACCGGCGGCGCGGACCTGAAGATGCTGTCGGGCATGTTCGCCGCCTTCGAGGCGAAGAAGCGCGACAACCCGGACGAGGCGATCAAGGCGCTCTTCGAGGGCGTCGGTCGCATGTCCTGGCTGTGGCGCAAGATCGAGACCTGCGGGAAGCCCTTCGTCGCCGCGATCAACGGCACCTGCATGGGCGGCGGCTTCGAGCTGGCGCTGGCCTGCCACGCCCGCGTCGTCAGCGACACCGCGGCCATGGGCCTGCCGGAGATCAAGGTCGGCATCTTCCCCGGCGCCGGCGGCACGCAGCGCGTCGCGCGCATGACCGGCACGCAGGAAGCGCTGCAGCTCCTCCTCCAGGGCACGACGCTCTCGCCCGACAAGGCGCTGAAGATGAAGCTCGTCGACGCTGTTGTGCCGGCGGGCGAGCTGGTCGACAAGGCGAAGGCGCTCCTCAAGGCCGGCCTCTCGCCGGTCAAGCCCTGGGACGAGAAGGGCTTCAAGCTGCCCTCCGGCCCGGTCTACTCGCCGGCCGGGGCCCAGGTCTGGCCCGCCGTCGCCTCGCTCTACCGCAAGGAAACCGCCGACAACTACCCGGCCGCACGCGCGGTCGTGAAGTGCGTCTACGAGGGCCTTCTGCTGCCGATGGACGCGGCGCTGCGCGTCGAGCAGCGCTACTTCACGCAAGTGATCCAGACGACGGAAGCGCGGATGATGATCCGCTCGCTCTTCGTCTCCATGCAGGCGCTCAACAAGGGCGCGCGACGTCCCGCGAACGTTCCCCCGACCAAGCTCAGGTGCGTCGGCATCGTCGGCGCCGGCTTCATGGGCGCCGGCATCGGCTATGTGGCGGCCAAGAGCGGCCTCGACGTCGTTCTCCTCGACCGCGATCAGGCCGCCGCCGACAAGGGTCGCCAGCATTCCCAGACGCTCGCGGAAGGGCTCGTCGCCAAGGGGCGCATGACGCAGGAGGAGGCGCGCGCGCTTCTCGGCCGCATCACCGCCACGCCCGACTACGCCGCGCTCTCGGCCTGCGACCTCGTGGTCGAGGCCGTCTTCGAGGACCGCGAGGTGAAGAACGCCGTGACGAAGCAGGTCGCGGCGGTCCTGAAAGAGGGCGCGATCTACGCCTCCAACACGTCCACCATCCCGATCACCAGCCTCGCGGAAACCGTCCCCGACAAGGCCCGATTCATCGGCATCCACTTCTTCTCGCCGGTGGATCGGATGATGCTGACCGAGGTGATCCTCGGCAAGGAAACGGGCGACGAGGCCCTCGCCGTCGCGCTCGACTTCGTGCGCGCGATCAAGAAGACGCCGATCGTCGTCAACGACACCCGCGGCTTCTTCGCCAACCGCTGCTTCCTTCGCTATATCTCGGAGGCCTACGACATGCTGGTCGAGGGCGTGCCGGCCGCGATGATCGAGAACGCCGCCAAGTTCGCCGGCATGCCGGTCGGCCCTCTGGCCCTCAACGACGAGACGGCGGTCGACCTGTCCCACAAGATCATGAAGGCGACCATGCGCGACCTGGGCAAGGACGCCGTCGATCCGCGTCACTTCGCCCTGGTGGAACGGCTGGTCAACGAAGGTCGTCTCGGCCGCAAGGCCGGCAAGGGCTTCTACGACTATCCCGAGAAGCCGGCCAAGAAGCACCTCTGGGTCGGTCTCAAGGACCTTTTCCCGCAGAAGAAGCCGGAGGAGGTCGACTTCGCGGAGCTGAAATCACGCTTCCTCGTCACCATGGCGCTGGAGGCGGCCCGCACCGTCGCGGAAGGCGTCGTCACCGATCCGCGCGAGGCCGACGTCGGCTCCATCCTCGGCTTCGGCTACGCGCCCCATACCGGCGGCACGCTGTCCTATATCGACGGGATGGGGCTGAGGCGCTTCGTCGCGCTCTGCGATCGTCTGGCCGACAAGCACGGCGAGCACTTCCGCCCGATCCCGCTGCTGCGGGAGATGGCGGAGCGCGACGAGACCTTCTACGGCCGATTCGGCGCCCGGGAGGAGGCCCGCGCCGCCTGAACCGCACTGCAGCATGGCTGCCCTGCCGTCGGCGGGACCATCGGATCCGGTTCCGCTACCGCAGGGTGCGACCTACCACCGGAACGTGGCGGATCGCTCCACAATCTGCTTCCGGGATGGGCAACTTGAAGGAAGCCTTGCGCGTATCTCGCCTGCTCGCGCATAAGGCAGAGAACGTCCTGGCGAATCCGTGCCGATCTGGGACAGAATGCGTCGAAGGCAAAGGGTCGCCACCAAATTTCCCTCTTCGTGATGTTGTTGCGGAGATAGGGGATTTTTTGGCGTCGATTGGCGACGACGTCGAGGCGGGAAGGTCGACATGGCAGAGAGGAAGGGATCGGTGCGGTTCGAATCCGAACCGCATTCGACAAAGGGGGACCGCAACTCTAGCGCGCCCCCGGAGATCGAGTCCGGTCTCGCCCGGGCCGCGGCGGACCGTTGGCGGCAGGCCGACGGCCGGCTGTCCGACAGCGTGGCCCACGTCACGCAGCGCCAGCCGATCACCCATGCCGACCTGTTTCCCGCCGATGCCCGCCCTTCGCGCCTGCGAATGGCGCTCTACGGCACGGTCGCGGCCGTATCGCTGATCGCCGGCGGCAGCGTACTCGCGCTCCTCTTCATGCCGGGCGGCGAGAGCGTCGCGCCGGTGGAGCAGCAGGTGGCGTCCGTCGAGCCGGCCGTGAACGCGACGATGGAAACGGCCAGCGATGCCTCGCCGGATGCAGCGCCCGTGCGCGCGTCAGGCACCGAGACACCCGCTCCGCAAGCACCCGCCACGCCGTCGCCTCTCCCCGCCCCGAGCAATCCAGCGGTCGACGCCACCACCACGGGCACCGCTCCACAGGCCCGCTGGATGGAGCGCTGGACGGCCGACGCGGCTCCCGAGGCGCAGTCCGCCGCCCCGGCCGACGACGACGCCGAGCTGGCCGACGCGCTGCGCGAGAGCCTTCCCCCGCCCGCGGCCTCGCAGCCGGTTGCAGCCAGCCAAGCGCCGGCCCCGGTGACCGCCGCGCCTGAGCACCCCGCCGCGCCCGCCATGCGGGTGATCGATACGGGCCCGGCCGACGATGAGACCGAGACCGCCCCCCTGCCGGCGCCGACCCGCGTCGAGCCCCCGCCGGTCGTCGCGACCGCGCCGGCCGCGCCGCCGCCCGCGCCGAGCGTCGCTGCACCTGTCGAGCCCGAGCCCGCCCCCGCTTCCACCGCGGCGGATTCCGAGCCCCCGGCGCCCGCCGCGGACGAACTCGTCGCCGCGCCGGCACCTGTTTCCGAGCCGCAGCCGCCGGCGGATGCCCCGGCGCAGGCGACCGAGACGGCGTCCCTCCCCCCGCCTCAAGGCGGACGGTCGGGCCGCATCGTTTCTCCGGTGAACCTGCGGGCGAGCGGCGAGCGGGGCGCGGCGATCCTCGGCACCGTCGCCGGCGGCAGCGCGATTCAGGTGATCGCCTGCGAGCTGTGGTGCGAGGTCGTCACCCCGGACGGCCGCCGCGGCTTCGTCTTCAAGGACTTCGTTTCGACGTCGCAATAGCGCGGAGCCTCGCTCAGAACCGCGCCTTTTCGCCGCCATCCGCAAGGGCGGCGAAACGGAAGGCTCACGGCCGCGGGCTGACCTGGCGCCGCGCCGCGCCTCGCCCGGTCAGCACAAGGTCACGTTCACCGCGAGGCCGCCGAGCGCCGTTTCCTTGTACTTCTCGCTCATGTCGACGCCGGTCTGACGCATGGTCTCGATGACGCTGTCGAGCGAGACGAAGTGCGTGCCGTCGCCGCGCAGCGCCAGGCGCGCCGCGTTGATCGCCTTCACCGCCCCCATCGTGTTGCGCTCGATGCAGGGAATCTGGACGAGACCGCCGATCGGATCGCAGGTGAGGCCGAGATTGTGCTCCATCGCGATCTCGGCGGCGTTCTCGACCTGCGCGGGGCTCCCGCCGAGAACGGCGCAGAGCGCTCCCGCCGCCATCGAGCAGGCGACCCCCACCTCCCCCTGGCAGCCCATCTCCGCCGCCGAGATCGAGGCGTTCTGCTTGTAGAGCGCGCCGAGCGCCGCGGCGGTCGCGAGGAAGTCGACGACGCCCGTCTCGCTCGCGCCATGGACGAAGCGCTCGTAATAGGCCAGCACCGCCGGGATGACCCCGGCCGCGCCGTTGGTCGGGGCCGTCACGACGCGTCCGCCGGCGGCGTTCTCCTCGTTCACGGCGAGCGCGTAGAGGTTCACCCAGTCGAGCGTCGTCAGGGGATCGCGCAGCGCCTGCTCGGGGCGCTTCAGCAGCTCCGTGTGGAGCTGCTTCGCCCGCCGGCGCACCTTCAGGCCGCCCGGAAGGATGCCGTCCATCCGGCATCCCCGCTCGATCGAGTCGAACATCGCCTGGCGGATCGCGAGAAGCCCCTCGCGCACCTCCGTCCTTGAGCGCCAGGTTTCCTCGTTGGCGAGCACGATCTGCGCGATCGACAGATTTTCGCGCTCCGCGATCGCCAGGAGCTCCGCGCCCGAGCGGAATTCGTAGGGCGCGCGCGCGTTGGACAGCACCGGCGCTTCCCCTGCAGCATCCTCCGCCGAGACCACGAAGCCGCCGCCGACCGAGTAGTAATCGGCCTCGTCGAGAAGCAGGCCATCCTTGTCGAAGGCCGAGAAGCGCATGCCGTTGGGGTGGTGCGGCAGCTTCTCGCGCATGAGGAAGAGAAGCTCCTGCCCCTCGCGGAAGGGCACGCGCTGCTGCCGGTCGAGCTGCAGCTCGCCCTTGTCGCGGATGAAGCCGTAGAGATCCTCGGCATCGTCCGGGTCGAGCGTGTCGGGGCGCAGGCCGGCGAGTCCGAGGATCACCGCCTTGTCCGTCGCGTGGCCCTTGCCGGTCAGCGCCAGCGAGCCGTAGAGCCGCGCCGAGACGTGTGCGACCTGTCCCTTGACGCTGCGTGCGGCGAGCCGGTCGAGCCAGCGCCGCGCCGCCCACATCGGTCCGACGGTATGGGAGGAGGACGGGCCGATGCCGATCTTGAAGAGGTCGAAGGCGCTGACGGACATGGGGTCTCCCCTGGAGCTCGCCCGCGATCCTATCCTCGTCTCGCCTCCGCGCGGTTTCGCGTTTGCGACGTCGCCAGGGCGTTCAGTGCCGACGCTTGCCGAAGAGCCCGCGCCGCTCGGCGGTCGGCGCCTTGTCCTTACGCGTGCTCTTGCCGATCGTGTCGGCGACGCGCGCGCCGCGCGAGCCGATCGGCTGCTCCGGCTTGTTCACCGTGTCGACGGCCGTCTGGTGCTCCATCTCGGCGTTGATCTCGGCGCCGATGATGAAGATCAACGAGGACACCCAGACCCACATCATGAAGCCGACCACCGCCCCGAGCGAGCCGTAGGTGGCGTTGTAGTTGGCGAAGGAGCGCAGGTACCAGGAAAAGCCGATCGAGGCCGCGAGCCAGACGACCGAGGTGAGAAGCGCGCCGAAGATCACCCAGGACCAGCGCGCCCGCCGCCGGCTCGGCCCGTATCGGTAGATCATCGCGATCGCCACCACGATGAGCGCGAAGGCGACCGGCCAGCGGAAGGCGGCGATCAGCGAGTCCGTGAAGGTCTGGAGCCCCAGGACCGACATGATCGCCGGCACGACGCCGACCGTGGTGATGAGCACGATGCCGACGAAGATCGAGGCCATCGTGAAGCAGAAGGCGACGAGGTTGAGCTTCAGGAAGGAGCGCTGCTCCTGCTCGCCATAGGCGACGTTCATCGCCTCGAACAGCGTCTTGATGCCGTTGTTGGCGCTCCACAGCGCGAACAGGAGGCCGCTGACGAAGCCGACGGACAGCGAGGCGGGATCCTGGCTCACCAGCTTGTCGAGCTGCTGCTCCAGGAGCTCGGTGCCGGCCTGGGGAAGGAACTGGCCGATGAAGGCGATGTGGTCGGAGATCGTCGCGGGATCGTTGACGAAGCCGTAGAGCGAAACGAACACGGCGAGCGCGGGAAACAGCGCCAGGAGGAGGTAGAAAGTCGCCCCCGCCGCGATCAGCATCACACGGTCCTCGAAGAAGGACGAGTAGAGCCGCATCGCGATGTCCTTCCATCCCCTCAGGGGGATGTCGAAGGGTCCCTCCGCGTCCCGGCCGCGCCCGGGCTCGCTCGCGCGCTTGCGCGTTTCCTCCGAGGTATAGGGTGCAAACCGCAAGGCCATCGTCGCCAATCGTCCCGAACTGTCGCCGCACGCGCTGAGATAAAGGCGAAGCGCTGCCGAGAAAGGTGGCGTGCCGCCTTTTCAACACAATCCCGCCAACCCTTCGGGTCGCGGCGCTGGACAGAAAGATGTGGTCGACCTAAAACGGCAACAGGATAATATTCCTTCCGCCGCGTCGGCGCGCACCCACGGACAGGCTCGATGTTCTCCCACGATCGCATTTGGGCCGCGCTCGATGCCCTGGCCGACCGTCACGGCCTGTCGCCCTCCGGCCTCGCCCGCCGCGCCGGCCTCGATCCCACGACCTTCAACAAGTCCAAGCGCACGGGCAATGACGGCCGTCCGCGCTGGCCCTCCACCGAGTCGATCCACAAGGTGATGGAATCGACGGGCGCGACGCTCGACGACTTTTCCGCCCTGATCCGCGGCGAGGGCCGCGATACCGCTCCCGCCTCCCCTGCCGCGCTGCCGCTCGCCGCGCTTCGCGGCGGGCCGGCCGTCACGGTGCCGCTCGTCGGTCTCGCCCAGGCGGGATCGGGCGGCTACTTCGACGATGCGGGCTTTCCTGCCGGACAGGGCTGGGAAGAGATCACCCTGCCCGCCACCGGCGGCGAGCCGGTCTACGCGATCGAAGTCGCGGGCGAGTCCATGAAGCCGCTCTACAAGGAGGGCGACATCCTGATCGTCGCCCCCGGCGCTTCGGTGCGGCGCGGCGACCGTGTGGTGGCCCGGGTCCGCTCGGGCGAGGTCATGGTGAAGACGCTGGAGCGCCGCACCGCCAAGACGATCGAGCTGTCCTCGGTCAACCCGGACTTCCCGCCCCGCCTCTTCGCGGCGGAAGACGTCGAATGGCTGGCCCGGGTCCTGTGGGCAAGCCAGTAATTTCGCGCTAGTTGGCGGCCGGGGACGCCAGCGGAGGGACGCGTGAACAGGATCAGCCAGAGCCTCGCCGCTCTCGGGGGCGTCCTCGTGCTCGTCGCCGTTTTCGCCGGAATCGCCAACCATCTCGCCCGCGAGGCGCGCCTCCAGGCCGAAGCCGAGCGCCTCGCCGCCCTCGCGCCGGCACCCGAGGCCGCGCCGAGTCCGGAGGCTTCACAGACAGCAGCGCCCGCCGGCCGGAACGTTTCGCCCGAAGAGGGCGTCCAGCGCACGCCGGAGGCCGGCGGTGCGCTGGTGCGCCTGCCGCCCCGCCTGCCCGAGACCGCCCCGCAAAAGCCCGAGGAGACCGACCGCGAGGTGCGCCTGCGCCTTCTCAGCCGGCCGGTCGCGGTGGATGTCGGCACGATCCGCGTCGGACGCGGCACCGTCACCCTGCCGGACATCGCGCCGCCCTCGCTCGATCGCACCTGCACCTCGGCCGGCGGCGAGGCCTGGCCCTGCGGCCGCCAAGCGCTGACCTCGCTGCGGGCGTTTCTTCGCGGCCGCGCCATCCGCTGCGAGGCTCCGGACGGCTTCGGCACCGCCGAGGAGGACCTCACCAGCGCCTGCACCGTCGGCGCCGGCGAGGACATCGGCGACTGGCTGGTGCGCAACGGCTGGGCCGAGGCCGCCCCCGACGGCCCCTATGCCGAGGCCGAAGCGAAGGCGCGCGAGGCGCGAACGGGGATGTGGCGCTAGGCGGAGCGGCGGCGCCTCAGCCGAGCCGCCCCTCCAGCGCGTCGCGGATCAGGGCCCGCGTGTTCCCGATCCCGTAGAGCGCCGCGAAGGAGCCGAAGCGCGGGCCCTTCTCCTGGCCGAGCAGGGTCCGGTAGAGCGCCGAGAACCACTCGCCCGAGACACCCGGTCCGCCGTCCGGTCCGGTCTTCTTCGGATCCTGGTAGCGCGGGATGGGGCGCGCGACGTCGAGGATCGCATCCTGGATCGCCTCGGCGCTGGAGCCCTCCGGCAGGCTCGCAAGCTTGGCGTCCAAGGCTTCCAGTGCTTGCCGCTCGACCTCGTCCGGCGACTGGAAGCGCTTGGCGGGCAGGACGAAGTCCTTGAAATAGCGCAGCGCGTAGCCGACCAGCCGGTCGAGCTCCGGGTCGCTTTCCGGCGTGGTGCCGGGCGCATAGCGCGAGATGTAGCCCCAGAGCGTCTTGGCGTCGGCCGCGTTCGACGCCGAGACGAGGTTGAGGAGCAGCGCGAAGGGCACGGCGATGCCCTTCACCGGCGGCTCGCCGCCGTGGATGTGGAAGACCGGGTTCTGGAGCCGCGCCTTCTCGTCCTGCCGGTCGAAGGCGCCGGCGAAGGCGTAGTAGTCCTCGACGGCGCGCGGGATGACGTCGAAGTGCAGGCGCTTGGCCGCGCGCGGCTTGTTGAACATGTAGAGGCTCAGGCTCTCGGGCGAGGCGTAGGCGAGCCATTCCTCGATCGTCAGGCCGTTACCCTTGGACTTCGAGATCTTCGCCCCTTCCGCGTCGAGGAAGAGCTCGTAGACGAAGTGCTCGGGCGGGCGCCCGCCGAGGATCGCGCAGATTTGGTCGTAGATGACCGCGTTGGTCTGGTGGTCCTTGCCGAACATCTCGAAGTCGACGTCCAGCGCCGCCCAGCGCATGCCGAAGTCCGGCTTCCACTGGAGCTTCACGTGGCCGCCGATCACCGGCAGCGTCGTTTCCGTGCCGTCCTCGTCTTCGAAGGTGACGGTGCCGGCCTTCGCGTCGACGGCCCGCATCGGCACGTAGAGCACGCGGCCGGTCGTCGGCGAGATCGGCAGGAAGGGGCTGTAGGTCGCCTGCCGCTCGGGGCCGAGCGTCGGCAGCATCACGGCCATGATGTCGTCGTAGCGCTCGGCCGCGCGCAGCAGCACCGCGTCGAAGCGGCCGCTCCGGTAGTAGTCGGTCGCGCTGGCGAACTCGTAGTCGAAGCCGAAGGTGTCGAGGAAGCGGCAGAGCATCGCGTTGTTGTGGTCCGCGAAGCTCGCATAATCCCCGCCGAAGGGGTTCGGCACGGCCGACAGCGGCTTGTGGAGGAAGGGCTCGAGGGCAGCCCGGTCCGGCACGTTGTCCGGGATCTTGCGCATCCCGTCCAGGTCGTCGGAAAAGCAGAGGAGCCGCGTCGGCACCTGGTCCTGCGTCAGAATACGGAAGGCGTTGCGCACCATGGTCGTGCGCGCCACCTCGCCGAAGGTGCCGATATGCGGCAGGCCCGAGGGGCCGTAGCCGGTCTCGAAGAGGACGGTGTCCTTCGGATGCTTCTCCAGCCGCGCCACGATCTTGCGCGCTTCCTCGAAGGGCCAGGCGTTGGACGCGCGGGCGGCCTCGACGAGGGCGGGATCGAGGAGAACGGAGGACTGGGACATGGCAGGGCGCAACCGAATTCGACGGACCGGACGGGCCCTCGGTAGGCACTCACGCTCCCTGCGTCAACGAACCTCGCCCCTCGGCGTCAAAAGGCGCTGATCGGGAAGTAGCGCAGGAGAAGCTCGGAGAAGACCTTCTTCCCCACGATCTGTCCCATCGCGTAGTCCATCGCCCGCGCCAGGTCGGCGTTCTCGCGCTTCACCGCGATGGCGAGCCCTTCCCCGAGGAAGCGGTCGGACAGGTACGGCCCGCCGGCGAAGGCGCAGCAGTTCGCCGCCGCGTCGCTGCCGAGCCAGAAGGACAAGCTCACCCCGTCGCCGAACATGGCCTCGACCTCGCCGCGCTTGAGCGCGTCCAGCGCCGCCTCGCGCGTGTCGAAGGCCTTCGCCTCGGCTTCGGGGAAGAAGGTGCGCAGCATCGCCGCATGGGCCGTTCCCGCCACCACCGCCACGGGCTTGCCGGCCACGGCGTCGGCCATCGGCTCGACGAGCGCCGTGTCCTTGCGTGCGACGAAGCGGGCGGGAAAGCGGAAGTAGGAATCGGTGAAGGCCAGCGTCTGCCGGTTCGCGGCGGTGACCGCGAGACCCGCGACGATCGCCTCGCCCTCCCCCTTGTTCAGCGCGTCCACCAGCTCGTTGAAGGGCTTGGCCTCGATCTGGCAGCGGTCGAGGATGTTCAGCTCCTCGCACAGCGCCCGCACGAGGTCGACGTTGAAGCCGGTCAGCCGGCCGCGCCCGTCGATGAAGTTGAAGGGCGGAAAGTCGCTGCTGGTCAGGAAGCGGTAGCGCTCGCGCTCGGGGAGAGGCGGGCGCGTGGCGCGCTGGCGCTGGTCGACGAAATTGGGCAGCGGCACGTCCTGCGCCTGGGCCTGCGCGAGCGCCGGCGCGGCGGGGCCGACGAGGCCCGCGGCCAGCACGACCGCCATCAACCAGGACGCGAGTCTGTCGCCCATGGGTTCGTTGCTCCCCGACAAGCGCCGCCTAGCATGCCGGGCGTGCGCGATCTGACCGGCGGCTCCGCTCCATCCTTCGAATGGCTCGGCGCCCTGGCCGGCGCGCCCGCGGGCTCGAGCCCGGCCGTCCCGTCCTCGGCGCGGGCCGACGTCCTGGCAGCGCTCGGCATCGACAAGCGGTCCTATCTCACCGCGCTCGGCCGCGCCAGCCGCAACGGCAGCGACGCCGCGGCCGAGCTGATCGCCGACGAGACGATCGGCGAGGCGGATTACCTCGCCGCCTGCGCCGTACGCCTCGGCTGCTCCGTCGCGCCGCCGGGACCGGGCGAGGACATCGTCGCCTTCGAGCCCCTGCCCGTCGGAGCGCAGCCGCTGCGGCTCCTGCGCCTCTGCAGCCGAAGCCTCGCCCCGCGCATGGTCTGCATGCCGCTCCTCGAAACCCTCGACGAGCTCGACGCCGCGATCCGCCGCGACCCGGCCCTTCGCGACCGCCTTGCCCTGGCGAGCCGCGCGGAGATCGCCGAGGCCCAGGGCAGGCATACGCAGGCCCATCGCCTGCGAGATGCCTGGCTCGGCCTTTCGGCCGACCGGCCGCACCAGTCGGCGCGAACGGTCGTCGGCGCGTCCCAGGCCGCGGCGCTGACGCTTGCCGCCGGCCTCGTTGCCCTCGCCGCCGTCCATGCGCCCGGTCCCGCGCTCCTTTCCCTCCACGCCTCGCTGTCCCTCCTCTTCTGCGCGACCATCCTCCTGCGCTTCAAGGCCGCGATGGAGGCGAAGCCGCCCTCCCGCAGGCCGCCGCGGCTGCCGCCTCTCCCGCCGGCGCCCCCGATCTACAGCGTTCTCGTGCCGCTCTACCGCGAGGCCGGCGTCGTCGCCGCGCTGGCTGCCGCCCTCGATCGCCTCGACTGGCCGCGCACGCGCCTCGACGTGAAGCTGATCTGCGAGGCCGACGATGCCGAGACCGTCGAGGCGGTGCGCCGGGCGATCGCCCGCCGCCCGCACATGGAGCTGGTCGCCGTTCCACCTTGCGAGCCGCGCACCAAGCCGAAGGCGCTGAGCTTCGCCCTGCCGCTCGCGCGCGGCAGCCTCGTCACCGTGTTCGACGCGGAGGACCGGCCCCATCCTGCCCAGCTGCGGGCCGCTTTCGCCGCCTTCGATGCGGGGCCGTCCGAGCTCGCCTGCCTCCAGGCGCCGCTCGCCGTCCTGGTCCGGGGACGCGGCTGGCTCGCCGACCTCTTCGCGCTGGAATACGCCGCGCTGTTTCGAGGCCTCCTGCCGTTTCTCGCCCGGCGCGGCCTGCCGCTGCCGCTCGGCGGCACCTCGAACCATTTTCGCCGCGTCGTCCTCGACGCCGTCGGCGGCTGGGACCCGCACAACGTCACTGAGGATGCCGACCTCGGCATCCGCATCGCGCGGGCCGGCTACCGGATCGGCGTGATCGAGACCCCGACCGACGAGGAAGCGCCCGAATCCTGGCCGGTCTGGCGCAACCAGCGGACCCGCTGGATGAAGGGCTGGATGCAGACGCTGCTCGTCCACCTGCGCGCCCCGAGCCGCCTTTTCGTCGACCTCGGCCCGCGCGGCAGCGCCGTCTTCGTCCTGCTCTTCGTCGGCATGCTGCTTTCGGCCCTGATCCAGCCGCTCTCGCTGCTCCTCGTCGGGCTCGGGCTGCGCGACCTCCTGTCGGGCGAAGCGCTGGACGGACTGCAGCTCGCCCTTCTCCTTCTCGACATCGCCAACATCGTCGGCGCCCCGCTCGCCTTCGGGCTTCTCGCCTGGCGTTCCTTGCCGCCGGCGGGGCGCATGGGCTTCGTCCGGCGCATCCTTCTCCTTCCGGCTTACTGGCTGCTCGTCGGCCTCGTCACGGCTCGCGCCGCGGGACAGCTCGTCTTCGCGCCGCATCGCTGGGAAAAGACGCCGCACGGCGCCGCCGGGCGCCTGCGCCCTTTGCGGGCGTCGCGGCTGCGGCAGATAAGAAGGCCGCATCCATCCGAGGAGACAGCCGCGCCGTGACGAAGAACAAGACCACATCGCCGCCCAAGCTCGCCGACCTCGACATGGACAAGCGCCTGTCGTCCGAGGAAAGCGAGCCGAAGATCGCCGCCATCCAGGAGCAGTTCCAGAAGATCCAGCAGGCCTATCTGCGCCACGGCGCGACGGGCGTGGTCGTGATGGAAGGGTGGGACGCCGCCGGCAAGGGCGGCACCATCCGCCGCATGTCGGCCGTCATGGATCCGCGCGGCTTCCGCGTCTGGCCGATCGCCGCGCCCGAGCCGCGCGACCTCAAGCGCCACTATCTCGCCCGCTTCTGGGAGCGCCTGCCGGAAAAGGGAGAGATCTGCGTCTTCGACCGCTCCTGGTATGGCCGCGTGCTCGTCGAGCGCGTCGAGGGCTTCGCCACGAAGGAGGAGTGGAAGCGCTCCTATCGCGAGATCGCCGAGTTCGAGAAGCTCCTGACCGACGCGGGGGCGCGCATGGCCAAGATCTTCCTCGCCATCACGCCCGACGAGCAGATGAAGCGCTTCGAGAAGCGCCTCAACGACCCCTTGAAGCGGTGGAAGCTGTCCTACGAGGACTTCCGCAACCGTGAGCGCTGGGACGACTACGAGGCCGCCGCCGACGAGATGCTGGAGAAGACCCACACCGACAACGCGCCCTGGCTCGTGATCCCAGCCAACAGCAAGAACTATGCCCGCGTCACCGCCCTTTCCGCGATCGCCGACCGCCTGTCGGAGGGCCTCGACCTGTCACCGCGCCCGCGCGACGAGGAGCTGGTGGAGCGCTTCGAGAAGCTGAAGGAGAAGGAGCGCGGGGGCGACTGACGGCGCCATGTCGCACCGCGTCAAGGCGTGTCGCTTTCCCGCGCGCCGAGGTGCGGCCTTGGTGGTTTGATCCGGCTCGTCCGAGGGACGTGGCGGCCGGCGGCGACGAAGCCCCCCGCGCCCCGGACGCTCCGCACGAGAACAGCAGGGATTGATCGAGATGGTGGACGCGCGCGACGACATGCTGAAGCGGCTTCGCGATCGGCGCGAGGGCTACAGCCTCGATCGGCCCTTCTACGTCGATGCCGACTTCTACAAGCTCGATCTCGAGCTGATCTGGTATCGCGACTGGCTGTTCGCCGGCCACGACTGCGAGCTGCCCAAGGCGGGGAGCTACATGACCCTCCAGGTCGGCGACTACCCGGTCGTGATCGTGCGCGACCGCCAGGGCGGCATCCGCGCCTTCCACAACGCCTGCCGCCACCGCGGCAGCCGCGTCTGCACGCAACACAAGGGCACCGCCGCCCGGCTCGTCTGCCCCTACCACCAGTGGACCTACGAGCTCGACGGCCGCCTCCTCTTCGCCCGCCAGATGGGGCCGGACTTCGACCCGTCCGGCTTCGGCCTGAAGCCGATCGCCTGCGAGAGCGTCGCCGGCTACATCTTCATCTGCCTCGCCGATCAGCCGGCCGACTTTGCGCCCTTCCGCGCCGCGATGGAGCCCTACTTCGCGCCCCACCGCCTCACCGAGGCCAAGATCGCCTACGAGTCGACCATCATCGAGAAGGGCAACTGGAAGCTCGTCTGGGAGAACAACCGCGAGTGCTATCACTGCGCGGGCAACCACCCCGAGCTCTGCAAGACCTTCCCCGAGGCGCCCGTCGCCACCGGCGTCCAGAGCGCCGAATCCGACCCTGAAATCCTCGCCCATTGGGAAGCCTGCGAGGCGGAAGGGCTGCCCGCCCGCTTCCGCATCGACCCGGACGGCCAGTTCCGCACCACGCGCACGCCGCTTCTCGGCGACGCCGTCAGCTACACGATCGAGGGCACCGAGGCGGTCAACCGCCTCCTCTCGGACACGGTCACGGCGAAGAACATCGGCGCGCTCCTCCTCTACCATTATCCGGGAACCTGGAACCACGTCCTCACCGACCACGCCGTCACCTTCCGCGTCCTGCCGCTCTCGGCCAACGAGACGGCCGTCACCACGAAGTGGCTCGTCCACAAGGACGCGGTGGAAGGCGTCGACTACGACCTCGAGCGCCTCATCCACGTCTGGACCGAGACCAACGACCAGGACCGGCGCATCGTCGAGGAGAACGCCTTCGGCATCCGCTCGCCCGCCTACCAGCCCGGCCCCTACTCGCCGGTCCACGAAGGCGCGGTGATGCAGTTCGTCGACTGGTACGCGCGCTTCGCGCAGGACCGCCTCACCGAAGGCGCCGCGCCGGCGCTGCGCAGCGTCGCCTGATCCCAGCGCCCGAAAACCGGCGGAGCCGCTTGTCATGACCGCGACGACGATCGCCCCCGGCGCCCTTCGGCTCGACCGAGCCAAGCCGTTCGATGCGAGGGCGCAGCGCCTCGTCTGCATGGGCCGCACGTCCCATTCGGCCGATGCGGCGAGCTTCCTGTTCCGCGCCGAGGGCGGCGGCTTCTTCGCCTACGAGCCGGGCCAGTTCGTCACCCTGGAACTGCCGCTTGCCGCGGGGCCGCTCCACCGGACCTACACCCTCTCCTCGACGCCCTCGCGCCCCTTCGCGGTCGAGGTCACCGTCAAGGCTCAGGGCGCGAGCCAGGCCTCGCGCTGGATGATCGAGCATCTGCGGCCCGGCATGGCACTGAAGGCGCTCGCCCCTGCCGGTCGTTTCACGCTCTCGGCGGCGGATCCCGCTGCCCGCGGCTACCTCTTCGTGTCGGCCGGCTCCGGCGCGACGCCGATGATGTCGATGCTGCGCTGGCTCGCCGACTGCGCGCCGGAGGCCGACGTCGTCTACCTCCACGTCGCCCGCCGGCCGGAGGACATCCTCTTCCACCACGAATTGGAGCTGATCGACGCCGGCATGCCGAACCTGCGCCTCGGCTTCCTGGTCTCGCAGGGCGCGGGTCCCAAGGGCGGCGGCCGACGCGGCTGGGCGGGGCCGGTCGGCCGGCTCGACGACACGCGCTTGTCGCTCCTCGCGCCCGACCTCGACGGCCGCGACGTCTTCTGCTGCGGTCCGGAAGGCTTCATGGATTCGGTGCGCGCGCTCCTCGAAGCGCGCGGCTTTCCCATGGCTCGCTACCATCAGGAAAGCTTCGGCGCGACGGGTGCCGGCGAGCCCGCGCCGGTCACCGCCGCGCAAGCGCAGGCCGCCCCGGCCGGCGCGCCGATCCGCTTCACCCTCAGCGATCGCGAGGCACGCGCCATACCCGGCCAGACCGTGCTCCAGGCCGCGCGCGGTGCCGGCGTTCGCATTCCCGCCGCCTGCGAGTCCGGCCTTTGCGGCACCTGCAAGGTCATGGCCGCCGGTCCCGTGGAGATGAGCCACAATGGCGGCATCCTCGACGAGGAGATCGAGGAAGGCTACATCCTGGCCTGCTGCTCGCGCCCGACCGGCGCGATTTCGGTGGACGCCTGAGACGATCGCGAAACTATAAGTAATACGTTATAATATAAGTATACTCAAGGTTGCAGACCTGCCAGCGCAGGGCGGTTCCTTCCCTCCTCGGTCATCGGGTAAAGGCTTGTAAAGGCGGAGGCGTCTTCGAATCGCGCTCGTCGAACCAAGGACCGGTACTTTGACCTTGCAGATCGAGCATGTCGCCTTCGACTTCATCGACGACGTGAAGCGGCTGCGTGACCCGTCCGCCATTCTCGACCGGCTGCGGATCACCAGCGCCTCGCTCGGCTATCCCTATTTCATCCTGACCGGCCTGCCGCTGCCCAATCAGCGGCTGGAGCCCTTCGTGATGCTCAACGCCTGGCCGGAGGCCTGGTACGAGCGCTACACGGCCGAAGAGCACTTCCACCACGATCGCGTCGGCCAAGCGGCGATGCGCACCACCGAGCCTTATCGCTGGAGCGATCTGGCGATCGGCGCGGAGGATCGTTCTGCGTTGCGCGTGATGGACGAGGCGCAGAGCTGCGGTCTCGTGGACGGCTTCATCGTGCCGATGTTCTCGTCGGACAGTTGGCAGCAGGCCTGCGCCTTCGCCACCGACCGGCCGGCGCAATCCTCGGACCGGGAACTGGCGGCGCTTCACGTCATGAGCGTCTTCGCGGCCGGCGCCGCGCGCGCGGCCTTTCAGCCGCTTCGGGACCTTCCGGAGCTGACGACGCGCGAGCGCGAGTGCCTGCACTGGGCGGCGGCGGGCAAGTCGGCCTGGGAAACCTCGCAAATCCTCGGCATCGGCCTGGAAACGGTGCGCACCTACCGGCGAACGCTGCGGACCAAGCTCGACGTCGCGACCATGGCGCAGGCGGTGGCCGAAGGCTGTCGCCTCGGCATCATCGCCAGCTGACCGGCGGCGGGCAACTCCCCCGTTCGGGGGAGTGGCTGCTCCCGTGCCTCTAGGTCACCTTCGCGGCAAGCAAAGCCGCGGAGGCCGACCATGCTGGACGTCCATGTTGTTTGCGCGACCAACCGCCACCTCTACGAAAGCGCGCTCGACGATTATTTCCGGTGGCGCTACCGGTGCTACACGCTGGAGAAGGGCTGGTTCCCCCCGAACGAGCTCGGTCTCGAGACCGACCAGTTCGACACGGACGACGCCTTCCACCTCCTCGGGTACCACGAGGGAAGCCTCGTCGCCGGCACCCGCCTCGTGCCCTGCCATCGGCCCAATCTCCTGTCGGAGGTTTTTCCGACCCTTGCCTCGCGCGGCCTGCCCGGCGCTCGGCACCAGGCGGATTGGACGCGCATGTTCGTGGTGCCCGCCAGCCGCCGCCGCGGCCATCAGGGCGTCGCGGGCGCGATGGTGGCGGCCGTGATGGAATACTGCCTCGACGAGGGCATCAGCGCCATCGGCGGCGTTCAGGAAACCTACTGGCTGCCGCGATGGGCGGATTTCGGCTGGGACGTCGAGGTCCTCGGCCTGCCGCAGACCATCGCCGGAACGAGTTGCGTGGCCGCCATGTTTCGCTGCGCCCCGGAGGCTCTCGAAGGCGTCCGGGCGGCGACGGGCATCGAAGGGACGCAGATCCGCCGCCGCGGACCCGTTCTGCGCTTCGTGGACACGGATCCGGCCCCTGCATCCCAGCCGCGCCGCATCGACCAACATCCCGTTCCGGAGGCCTTTCTGTGATCCTTCAGTTCCCGCGCAAGCTCCGTGCGGAGCCCTCGACTCTGGAGCAGGGAAACCGCGACGCGGACCTCCACGCCATGGGCGTGATGCTGAGCTACCTCATGGCCGAAGCCGAACGACTGGACCTGCAGGGGCTGGCCGATACGATCCGCGCGGCCCGGGCCAAGCTGCCCGAAGCCTGACGCCGATCCGCCCGTATCTTTGCGCCGGAGCCCGCTTGCATGAGCAGGCGGGCTCCGCTACGGTTTGCCCACCTCGGGATGCGGGCGTAGTTCAGAGGTAGAACGTCAGCTTCCCAAGCTGAATGTCGTGGGTTCGATTCCCATCGCCCGCTCCAACAAAATCAAGGCTTTGCTGGCTTCCTGATCCAACCGTCCCGAAAATTGGACGGATATTGGACGGATAAGGCTGGGCAGCCACGAACCACCGCGAACAATCGTCATCCGTCCAATCCGTCCAATTGCCCCCTCTCCGGCGCCAGCTTATCGCGCGCGATCTGCACGGCAGCGGGGTCGAGCCCGGCGCGGCCGGCAAAGTCCATCGTCGTTGGCTCGTAGGCGAGGATGAAGTCGAGGAGCCCGGCGAAGAAGGCAGGCTTGGCAGCCTCGGCGCGCAGCTGCTCGACCTCCAGGCCCGACATATCGAGGAAGCGCTGGAAGAGCTTCGGGTCCTCGGAGAGAAAGTTCAGCGCTTCGATGCCGACCGCCTGCGGGTCCACACCTGCGCCGGCGACCTTCCTCATGTTCGTCAATTCCAGCATGGCACACCTCGAATCGCCGTCTCCGCGTGATGATGGTCGGAAGCGACGACAAGAACAAGACGTGAACATCAACGGCGGACGTGCCATGATGTCCGGGCCGAATCAGGAGCCCTGCCCCATGTCGAACGCTGCCGTCCGCTCCTCCAGCCCGCCGCCCGCCGACATCGACGTTGGGGCCAGCATCGACGCGGCGGCGCAGGCTTGTGGCGGCGACGTGCGTGCGGCCGTTTGGGAGCTCTTGATCCGCAACGCCTGGCTCGAGGGCGAGGTGGAGCGGCTGAACGGCGCCGTCTCGTACGGCTACGCCCGCCGCGGCCTGCCCGCGCACCGCTGACACAAAAGGGAGGATCGCATGGCCACGAAGACCGTCTACATGGCGCAAGGGTTCGAGAAGAAGGGCAAGGGCTTCCGGCCGGGCACGCCCTTCCCGTTCAAGACGGCCGACGATGCTCGCCGTCGCGCCGAGCGCGGTCGCGACAACTTCAACGCCAAGATCGTCGGCTTCATCGCCTTGCAGATGGACCTGGACGACGAGAGCGGCGAGCTGCAGAACGAACCCGTGCTCCTCGCCAAGTTCGGCGAGTTGCCGAAGGAGTTCTCGGACGAATGATCCGCGCCGCTCTCCTATGCTTGGCACTCGCGCTGCCCAACATCGCCTCGGCGGAACCGCTCTCAGCGGCGATGCCCGGATGGCGACCGAAGCCCAAGATCACGGGATAGCGGGGCTTTTGAGCGTTCAAACCGCGTCGTCCTTCACGCATTCCGCCACACCCACAGGCGCCCGAGTTTCGCGCCGGCGGCGAGCAGATTAGTTGAGGATGAAGCGACCCGGTGCGAGCCGAAGACGACGGATCGTTACGAGCGACCGTGGTGCGGCCTGCTGCCGCGGGTTCGATACCGTATCAGGGCCGTGCCGAGCTGAGGGCGGCAAAGAAGACTTTTTCGCGGATGGATAGATTTGGATTAACTTGGACGATTGATTTGCCGCCCCCTGGCGCTCCCTCTGATCGGAAGCGAATAGGAGGATGCATATGAGCTTCGCGGGTTACCTTGCTGGAACGAGCTTCCTTGCGTCAGCGCTCTTGTCGGCCTCAGCTTGGTCGGCACAGTTGCCCAACCTGTCTCGTGCCGTTGATCCGGCAGAGATTCGCCAGATCTACGCCGGCAGAACCTGGGCGTGGAAGGAGCGGCCGACCGGAATCTACTTTGCTCCGTCCGGTGCGCTCCAGGCATATGAGAACGCACCAGACGAGCGGGTGGGCACCGGAAGCTGGCGCATCGATGGCAAGGGTCGTCTGTGCGTTGACATCCGCTGGCAGCGGATCGCTGGCGGCGCAAGCAGGCATCGCTCATGCTGGAGTCATCGCCGCGTCGGCAGCGTGATCTGGAAACAGCACGACGACCGCAGCGAGTGGTACAGCGTCTTTGGCGGCTCAAAGGAGGCGGGCCGTGTGTCCGTTGGCAATCGGATAAGCCCAGTCATCGAGCGCGCCCTCGCGCGGCGCTGACGAGCACTTCACCACGCGTTAACGCGCCTCTGCCACTGTCGGGGTGACCTGCAGCCCCGAGCTCGACGTCCTGCCCCAATCCACCGCTCGCGGGCATTCCCCAGGTCGGATCGGCTGGATTCCGTTGAGTACCGACACTGTCCCGAGCGCACATTTCGACCTCGCCAACTGGAAGCTGACGCTTCCCGTGGACTCGAAGGGAGGCATTACCGGCACGGCAGTCGAGGTGAAGAGCCTCATCGGCTACGAGAATGCGAACTACTTTTTCGACCGGGCGGACGGCGCCATGGTGTTCCGCGCTATGGCGGAGGGAGCGACGACGAGCGGCTCAAAATATGCCCGCTCCGAGCTTCGCGAGATGAACGGCTCCGAGCGCGCCGCCTGGAGCCTTGCCGAAGGCGGCACAATGACCGCCACCCTGTCGGTGGATGCCGTGCCGACCCGGGCGGACGGCTCGGCGGGGCGCGTGGTGGTGGGCCAGATCCATGGGCAGGACGACGAGCTCGTGCGCCTATATTGGGAGAAGAACAGCGTCCACTTCGTCAACGACCAGGCCGGCTCCGGCAACGCCGAGACGACGTTCCTGTTCAAGAATGCGGCGGGCAAGGCACCCAGCATCAGCCTGGGCGAGACCTTCTCCTACAAGATCGACGCGCAGGGCGACCAGCTCGAGGTGTCGATCTTCGCAGACGGCGACATCTACACCTCGGTCAGCCGCATCAACCCGGTCTGGCAGTCCGACGCGTTTTACTTCAAGGCTGGCGTTTATCTCGGCGTCAACGAGACGCAGGGCTCGGGGATCGGCCAGGCCTCCTTCCACGGCCTCGACTTCAGCCACCAAGACGGCAAGGGCCTCGGAGGTCTCACTGATGCGCCTCCCTCATCTCCGCCGTCCCCGCCGCGGTCCGGCATTCATGCTGACATTACGACGCGCCTCTATCACGCCACCTTCGACCGGGCGCCTGAAGCTGCGGGACTCGCATTCTGGACCGCCGCGATGGATCGGGGCATGGCGGCGGCCGATGTCGCTGATCGCTTCGTTGCGTCGCCGGAATTCTCGGCGACCTATGGCGGCCTGACGGACGACGCCTTCATCGGCCTTCTCTACCGCAACGTTCTTGGGCGAAACGCGGAAGCCGCGGGGAAGGCTTACTGGCTGAACGTCCTAGACGGGCCGGCGGACCGCGGCGACGTGCTGATCGGCTTCTCCGAGTCGCCCGAGCACCGTCACGCCGTCTCTGCCCTCCTCGACCTTACCTGAGCGTCGGCACGTTTAAAGCGGGCACACTCGTGCAGCCTCTGGTCGACGCCGACAAGGCCGCGGCAGCGAGCACCAGCACGGGCGCGAACGCGAGGAGCACGGCGCCGACGAGCCACATGCGCGGGGCAATCGAGGTGATGGGGGCGTCCGGCATCGGCCGCTCCACCGTGCGCGAGGTCATGCGCCACTTCCAGGCGCTCGGCGTCGTCGAAACGCGGCGTGGCTCGGGCTCATTTCTTCTCAAGCCCGTGTCGGCTGTGACGATCCATCTGCCGCTCTCGATCGAGCCGGATCCGGCGAGCCGCTCGCCGCACCACGCTCGACGTTTGCCGCGCGCTGGAGGTTGAAGCCGCGATAATGGCGGCGCATCGGACCGCCGACGCCGACATCAACCGCCTTGGTCGCCTGCTCATTGCGCTGCCCCCCCCCCGCTTGAGGGAAGCAAGTGCGCCAAGAAATTCGGAGCCTACCTCTCTCTCAGATCGCCAGCGGCTCGACGAAGGCTTCCAATTGCCTTCGGGGCGCGACCGGCTCTTGCAAAGGCGTCGCGACACTGATCAAGCCAGCTAAGTAGGATGGCCATTCGCCAACTGCCTTCCTCAAGCCAGCAACGTCGCTGATGACGATTCGTCCACGCTCGGTTCGGAGAAGCCCCTCCGACTGCAGCTGCTTCAAGGTGCGGCAAAGATGGACATGCGTGACGCCGATGGAATCAGCTAGATCAGCTTGTACCAGCGGAAGCGTGACCTTATTGCCCGTCGACAACCCAAAAGCCTCCAAGCGCCACGTAAGTTCACTTAGGAGACGCACGAGACGCTGCTCTGTGCCGCGGCGCCCAACGTTAACAAGCCATTCGCGCGACAGCGCGTCATCGAAGTGTCTCGTCAAGGAAAACGCTCGAGCGAGGGCCGGCCGGCGAAACAGTTCATGCAGCGGAGGCCGCGACAGAGCCGCTGTACAACCGCGAGCCAACGCTCCCACGCTGAAGTCGTAAGGCGCATTCGAAAACAGGTTTGGATCGCACAGATCGCCTGGGAGAAGGATCGCGAGGATTTGCCTCGAACCATCTGCTAAAAGCTTGTATCGGCAGAAGAAGCCTGACAGGACGAGGTGAAGCTCTCGACGCTGATCCCCATCGCAAAAGACGTCCGTTCTTGCTTCATGCACGGCGGGATGCTGAACGAGCATTTGAACGGCTTGCTTGTCGGCAACACTCAAGGTGCCGAGGCGCTCCAGCCTTCCCGTAAGGAGCCTTGCAGCTTCCGTTAGCATGATAACCCCTCGCCCGGCTCAGGGGCCCGGCCGCCGTTTGATGTCCCCAGCTACGAACGTGCTCGAAGGTAATCGGCTGCACGGGTTGATCTCAATTAATGATTTGCTCACCAAACTTAGAAAAGATCAACGATACCGTTTGGGCAGTTGCGTTGGCAGCCACAATACGCCTAACGGTGATTCTCCCGTCATCGCGTTCAAATACAAGAAAAAATGACCGGGACGGCGCATTATCATCGCTGCCCGTTCCAATTTGGCACACCCCATCAATTCCGATCAAACACATTCTCTCCGCATTGTGATTGGATGGAGCTTGGCTCAGACCGAGCGGCAAGGACGGAGCGCACGGCCGATGATCTTCAAGCGTGTGCTTGTCTGTGGTGGCAGCCACAATACGCCTTGGGCAGCCGTTTTGGACGCCCTTGACGAGCTTGCAGCCAATCTTCGGCAGGAGGCAGCCCTGCTGAACAACGAACTTCATCTGACCATCATCCACGAAGGTCGGGGCTCCGACGTCGGTAGCTATGCGGACGGCTGGGCCGTGGCAAACAAGGTGTCAACAGAAGAGTTCTCGTTCGAGTGGATGCCCGCTGGTCTGGAACGCAATGAAAACATAATCGAGCTTGGGCGTCCCGACGTAGTACTTGCTTTCGTCGGCAATCCAAGCAGCCTTGATCTTATCGGTCTTTCGCGAAAGGCAGGGATCGTCGTTCATCTGCTCGCGACATCAAGTCACAACCGTCAGAAAGACGCACCTGAGCAGCATTCGTCATCCAGAAGCCAGACATAGATTTGCACTGATTCACACCAGAAGCCCAACAGAATTGTGGATAACCAGGAGATAAGGGCTTGGCGCGGCTGACCGGCGCCTGACCTCGTCCTTCCCATCACACATCCCGCGAAAGCTCGCCTCAGAAGAAGAGCACCCTGTCGCCCGGCAAATTAGCCGACATCGGCCTCGCGCCCGGCTAGAGTCAACTTATCGCGCGCGATCTGCACGGAAGCGGGGTCGAGCCCGGCGCGGCTGGCGAAGTTCCATCGTTGTCGGCTCGTAGGAGAGGATGAAGTCGAGTAACCCGGCGAAAAAGGCCCGCTTCGTCGCCTCGGCGCGCAGCTGGCCGACCTCCAGGCCTGACAGGTCGAGGAAGCGCTTGAAGAGCTTCGGGTCCTCGGCGATAAAGTTCAGCGCCTAGATGCCGACCGCCTGCGGGTCGACGCCAGCACTCGCCTTCTTCAGGTTCGTCAGTTCCAGCATCGTCCACCTCGAATCACCGTTGGGGCCGGAATGATCTCGGAGTATCCGACCCAGAACAAGACATGAACGATGCGCCCGCGACGGTCTACAGCCGGTCCTCGGCCGGCGCCGTCGCGCCTACGATCGCGCCGTCCTGGACGAGGATGGCGTTCGCCGACTGGACGGTGATCGACTTGTCGGTCGCGCTGCCGGCCGGCAGGCTCGCCGTCACCATCAGGCTGTAGGCGCCGTCCGGTAGAGCGTCCCACCGACAATCGGGAAGCAGCCGGTCGATCGGCACCACGGCGCGATCGGTGTTGCGCCAGGTGCTGGATGCGCAGAGCTGTAAGCGATGAAATCGTCGGAGATCGTCAACGAAGCCGCGACAAGCGTCCGCTGAGAACCGCGGCCACTAGATCGAGCGTCGCTGCTACATCCGCCTGCACGTTCGATGTCTTCAGTCCAGCTAACACCTCAGCCTCCAGATCCGTCCGGATCTCACGAACCTTGGCCTGCCTCTCCAGGCCAATCGGCGTCAGCCGCAGGCGGGTTCGTCTTCCATCGTCGTCATCAGACTCCCGCACGACCCATCCTTGAGCGACCATTATATCGGCCATCTTCGAGATCGTGGATGGCCGGACGTTGAGCGTTCGCGCCACGAGGGTGACGGTCATGGTGTCCTCCAGCCTCAGGAGATCCAGGAGCGAGTCCTGCCCGACCACGACGTCGATCGCGGCCAGCTTCAACTGCATGAGTTGCCGAAAGGAGCGCGACATGGATAGAAGCACCGCCACGACACTGTCAGGTCCCCCTGGCACATCCTGGCTGCCGGCTTTGACATGCTTACGCATAGGCGCCTCCGACGGCGACCACCAATAAGGCTTCAGCGTATTGCTTCCGCTGGCTGATAATGAGCCAGCTAGCCGGACTTCGTCAATATTCAACTCGCGACTTCTTTCTGAGCCGCTGGTTGATCATGGCTTTCTTGCCTCGACTGTCAGCCCCGCCGAAGCGGAAGCAGCAACCGTACAACATTCTCCGCGTCCATCGGTTTCTGATACACAGCGATGTCGTCGAGGTCATCCGGCATAAACCAGTCATCATAGCCGGTGACGAACAGCATCGGTACGCCATGCTCGCGCAGACGGGCCGCGACAGGAAAAGACGCTTCGTCTCCGAGGCTGATGTCTAGGACAGCGACATCGGGAAGCCCCTCCTTCGCGATGATCTCGAGAGCGGTCGCGACGTCAGAAACAGGTCCGATCACATGGCCGCCTCGGTGCTGGATGGCCTCGGCCAAGCTCGTGGCTTGGATGTAGTCGTCCTCCACCACGAGAATGCGCTTACCTTCAAGGTTTTGGGCTTCGAAGGCCAATGACGTTCCCGATCCTTCAAGAAACCGTGGGCGCGAAGCTACTTAGTGCACTTCTTTGAACGAGACACCTCACTGACGTCGCTGCGAACGAGGTTGGCATTCCGTCGTTCCGCAGCTGCCGCCTGGTTGGAACGACCGGCAGGCTGATCCTGCGAGAAGCACTCCAAGCGTCACGGCGAGGCGAGCTGACGAAATCCACAGAGCGGAAGGGACCTACCGGGCTTCGCTGCCGGTGAGGAAGGCTGGGCGGGATCTCAGACGAAGCACGCAGCCGCGTCACCATGCTGCTGGAACGGTCGCGCGAGCGGGAGGTCATCAGGTCGCACGTCGCGTGCGGGGATCGGCATTCACCTACCCATTGGATGATGGACGGCCATCGAAGCGCCATGGCATTTGCGACTCGCGAACTAAGATGGATGTCTCTTGCGCTCTGACGGTACAACAACGAATTCGCGGGCGTCCGACCTGGATCGAGCTATGGCAACGCGAGTACGCGAGGCTCGCATCTCCAAGGGCCTCAGCCAGATCGCTCTCGCCGACGAAATCGGTGTCACTTACCAGCAGCTGCAGAAGTACGAGAGCGGGCACAACCGCATAGCCGTGGCTCGGCTCTCCAAATTGGCTCGTGCGCTCGACCTGCCCGTGTTGGCGTTCTTCTCCATCGAAGAGCGCGGCCGTTCACCGCAGGCGATAGATCACGACGAGCACCTGATCGTGGCAGCGTTCCGCTCGCTTCCTCCAAATTTCGCAAAAGCCTTCCGCGAACTGGTCATAGCGATGGCGAGATCGGCTTAGCCGAGGGCTTGCGAAGCCGCTCGCAACCCTCAGCAGGATCGCGAGATCACGGAGATGATGCTGGCGACGTCGCACCGACGATCGCACCGCCCTGCACGAGGACGGCGTTCGCCGACTGGACGGTGATCGACTTGTCGGTCGCGCTGCCGGCCGGAAGGCTTGCCGTCACCATCAGGCTGTAGGCGCCATCGGGCAGCTGATCCCAACGGCAATCCGGCAGGAGACGGTCTATCGGCACGACGGCGCGGTCGGTGTCGCGCTCGATGACGCGCCGGCCGCTCGAAGCGCAGGGCTGCGATCCATCCTCGCCGAGCAGCTCGACGACGGACACCACCGGCAAGTCGCCGACGTGGCTGCGCCGCCAGACGATGACGACGTCGCCGGGCGGCAGGATTTCGACGCGATCGATCTCGAACCAGAACGATGCCGGCGCGACCTGGACGGCGAAGCGCCAGAAGGCGTCCCAGCAGAAGAGCAGAAGTGAGAAGATCACGAGGATGCGGAAGAACGTCGCCGAGGCGCGCGCGGCGGCGCGGCGCACCGACCGGAGGATAGCGGGCATGGTCACTCCCCCTTCCCTTCGTCGACGGGTCCGACCTTCAGCATGCCGGTGATCACGGCCTTGAAGACGGAGCGCGCCCAGTTCACGTCGACGCCGAGCGCGACGGCGATGAGCATCAGGTAGACCTCGGAGCCGACGGGCTTGGCCCACAGGTTCATGCCGTGGTCGGACACGTAGAGGGCGCCGAGCGCGAGAAGCGCCAGGACGCGGAGAACGGCTTCGACGGTCACGGCAGGCGCCTCACGGACATGATGGTGGTGGACAGCGTCCAGGCGACGGCCGCTCCGGGATGCACGATCGCGAGCCCCAGCCCGGTCGAGGTGAGAAGGAGCGCGACGGCGCAGGTCGCGAGGCGGCCGGCGCTCATGATCAGACGCCCGGCATGCCGACGGCAGCACCGGCCGGGAGCGGCGGCGCCTGGCGCACGAGGCGCGCGGTCTGCTCTTCCGGATCCTGCAGTTCGCCAGCGGTCAGCGGCAGGGGCGGCAGCTTGCGCAGCTCGTCGCCGAGGCGGCCGACCTTCTCGATCGCCGCGTCGATGGCGCCGGTGTCAACGGCCGGCTTCAGCGTCTCCGTCTCGCCGACGACGAGCTGATCGAACATCCAGCCGGAGGCGTTGATGCGCTCGGCGACGAGCTCGCGCAGGGTTGCCTCATCGACGCCGATGCGCTTGAGGAGGTCGGGCGAGCGGGCGGCGAGCTTGCCGGCGGCCTCGGCCACCATCGGGTTGCGGACGTCGACGGTGATGCGCCCGTCCGGCCCAAAGAGGCGCTCGCGGGCGCTCGTCTCGATCGCCTCGACGACGCGGGCGATGCCAGCGTGGAGCGTGGCGTTGTCGCGGGTCTGGAGGATGGCGAGGTCGATGCCGGTCTTCTTCTGGATCAGCGCGGCAAGGATACCGAAGGCGCCGACCGCGGCGGTGGCGAGGACGCCGAAGAGGATGTCGAGGCCGTAGGAGGCGATCGGCGTGAGGTCTATCTCGGCGGCGAGCGCGACTGAAGGCGCAGCGGCGAGAAGGCATGCGAGCGCGAGCGCGCCCGCGAGGCGGGAGACGTGCATGGGATGGTTCCTGGTTTCTGAGGGGGATGGAGACGGGCGCGGCGCGCCGGCGGATGATCAGCCGTCTTGGCCGATGTCGAGGCGCGGCAGGTCGACGATCTCGCCGGCCAGCGCGTGGGTGCAGTCGTCGAGGAAGTGCATGCGCCCGACCATCACGAAGGAGTGGCAGACGAGCGGGCGCGGCTCGATCGTCTCGCCCGCCATGACGCGGGCGTGCTCCTCGTCGGTGAGCGGCTGGACACCCTCGACCATGACGGACGGCGTGAAGGTCGGCTTGTCGAAGGAGCCGTTCCACATCCAGCGCGGGCCAGCGCCCTCGCCGGCCCCAACGCCGTGCAGCGCGCTGCAGCCCGGGCAGTGGAAGAACAGCCGCCCGTCGTCGGTCGTGCGCAGGACGCCGCGCGCGGCCATCGTCAGAGCCTTGCGGCCTGCACGTGCATCGCGTCGCGACCCCAGGCTCGGCCGAGGCTGACCCACCCCTCCGCTTCCCAGGCCTCCCAGAACGGCACCGCGTCCGGCTGGCCGAGCCGGGCCTTCGCGAAGGGCGTGTTCAGCCCGTTGCGCTTCGGGTCGAAGTCGATCGCGATGCCCCACGAGTGCATCGAGTAGGCCGAGCCGCCGCGCATCCGGCGCACGTTCAGAGAGCCGCCGAAGAGATCGATGCCGAGCTCGGCGCGCTCCTTCTCGGAATAGGTCGCGGCGATCCGCACGAAGGCGCGCTCGGCACTGTCGGCGACCTTCGAGTGCAGCGTCATGGCGCGCACGCGCGTGCCCTTGTCCCAGGCGAGCTTCATCTCGAACGGCAGCGTCACGCGCACCTGGCTCTCGCCGACCGGGCCGTAGAAGGACAGGCAGTCCTTCTGCCGCGGCCAGACCTGCGCGGCCGCCGGCGCCGCAACGCCCTCGGCAACGTCGCGCGGCGGGAGGGTTGCCGCGATCGCGGCCGGCACGGTCGAGGACGACGCGCGCAGAGCCTCAACCACCAGCGGGTCGGCGACACCATCGACCTTCAGGCCCTTGGCCTTCTCGAAGGCCTTCAGCGCCGCGATGGTGACGGGGCTGATGTTCCCGTCGATGAGGCCGCACGGGAAGCCGTGGGCGGTGAGGCGGCTCTGCAGCCACTTCTCGAACGTCATGGTGTGCTCCTGGAAAAGCGAAGCCCGCCGCGGCGGCTGCCGGGCGGGCTTGGGATCGCAGTGGATGGGGACAGGGACGCGTGAGGTGCGGCGGCGCTTACTCGACGGAGAGGGTCAGGCTGTTGGCCGGCCAGTTCACGGCAGTCTGCGCACCGACCGTCTTGGCGCCGCCGTCGAGCGGGCCGGGCATGAGGAAGTTGCCGGCGGATGCCGCGTCGAAGATGCCGAAGTGCGAGAGCGGCGTGGCGTTGGCGGCTTTGCCGAAGTCGACAGCGGCCGTGTTCCGGATGACGCCGTCGGTCGGCGCGGAGACGGCGCCGAGAACGCGCCCCGCCGCGCGGATCTGCGTTGTGACCTCGGTCCCGGCCGAGCCTGCATCGGTCGGGTTGCCGTTGAAGAGGCCGACATAGATCGATGCCGGCGGCGAGGGCATGGCCGTTCCGCGCATCCAGTTGAGAATGGCGGCCTTCAGGAAGTCCGAGAAGCCGGACAGGGTGATCGCGAGGATGTTGGCCGCGAAGCTCACGCCCGTCTGCGCGCCAACGGTCATCGCCCCGTCCGTCAGCGCGCCGTGCATCAGGAGGTTGCCGCCCGAGGCCGCGTCGAAGACGCCGAAGTGCGAGATCGTCGTGCCGCTCGCCGTGCTGCCGAAGTTGACGACGGCAGAGTTGCGGATCTCGCTGTTGGCCGGCGCGGAGAAGGCGGCCGCGAGGCGACCTGCCGCGCGGATCTGCGTCGTGACCTCGCTGCCGCCCAAGCCGGTGTCGATCGGGCTGCCGTTGAAGAGGCCGACGTAGAGGGCGGCCGGCGCCGCCGGCATGGCCGTGCCGCGCAGCCAGTTGCAGATGGCTTGCTCCATGTAGTTCGAGAAGGCGGACATGCGGAACCCTTTCTTGGTGGGGTCGAGGGGGATCGAGATCGAGGCGTCACGCCTCGTCGGTGACGGGCCACCAGGTGGCCGCCTCTTGCTCGGCCGGAGCGTCGAGCCCCTGCATGACGAAGAAGAGCCAGGCGGGCTCGCGCGCCGCTGGATGGTGCTGCGGGTGGGTGAACACCCACCGCCCGTCGAGGCGCTGGCGCGGCACGTCCCAGCGCGTCGTGCGCGCTGCCTCGAGGGCGACCTCGCCGGCGGGGGTCATGCCGACGATGCCGCCGGCCTCATCGAGGGTGTAGCCGTTCAAGGCCGCGATCTGCGCGCCGCGCTCAAAGACGATGCGCTCGGCGGCATCGGCCGCGGCGAGCGTGTCGAACACCAGAAAGAGCGTCACGCCACGATCCCCCATTTAGCGATCAGGTGTTCGATGAGCCGGCCTCGATCGGCATCCGAGAGCGCAGCCGGAAAGGCGACGGCCTCGCAGTAGGGGCCGTTCCAGGCGCGTTGCGCACCCTGCGCCATCAGACAGCGGCGGCTATCAAGCGGCGCACTCGCCTGACGCTGGAAGCGCAAGACGGAAAGGGGAAGCGGCAACATGGACGGGACGCCTGTGCCGCCGGTTCCGCGAACCGTCGTTTCCCGGTTCCGGAAGCCGCCCATGGCGAAGGCATTCGAGCTGATGAAGTCGCCCGTGTTGACGAGGCCCATCTGCCGCGGCATGCCGTTGGAGCCGTAGCCGGAGAAAAGCGCCGCGTACCCGTCGCCCCAGCCGACCGACGAGGTGTTGAAGACGGCTTCCGCTCCGGTCGCGAACGCCGCAACGATGTAGATTTCCTCAATCGGGACAGTGATGCCGGCATCATTTTCCAGTCGACCGGTGGCAGACGTGTTGAAGAAGGCCGGCTTGTTGTTCGCGACGGTATGGCTCGCCAAATAGCTCGGCTGGTTTGCGGCCGTCGCCTGCATGGCGTGCCTAGCGTTGCCGCTCTTGTCCGAGGCCTGCTGAACCTTGCCGTCGACGAGCGAGAGCGAGGCGGCATCCGACGCGTCGATCCACATGGAGGGGCCGAGCGCCAGGACGTTGAAGGTGGCCGGCGCGGTGAGCGTTGCCGCGCCGGTCGCCCTGCCCTGCCCCGTCGCCGCGCCGGCGAGCGCGATCGAGGCGGCCAGCGCGCCCACGGCCGCGGCGCGCCCGCTTGCCGTGCCGGATACGTCGAGCGCCGCCGCGAGCGCGCCCGACGCGCCAGCTCGCCCCGGGGCCGTGCCGGCAACCGTCAGCTCGAGGAGTGCGGCAGCCGTCGCCGAACCCCGGCCCACGGCAGCGCCGCCGAGCGTCAGCTCGTCGCCGATCGTCAGCCCGCCGGAGGCTTGCGCACGGCCGGCGGCGGAGCCGGAGAGTTCCAGCGCGGAGGTAGCCTGCGCCTGAGCCGACGCCCGCCCTGCTGCGGCGCCGGAGAGCGCGAGCGAGGCGGCGAGGGGCGCGGTCGTCACCGCTTTTCCCGCAGCCGTTCCGGCCAGCGCCAGCTCGACCGAGACCGGCGCCGTCGCGATCGCGGAAGCCGCCGCACGTCCCGACAGGTCCAACGAGGCCGAGAGCGCCGCAGCCGCCAGAGCGCGCCCGAATGCCTGTCCGGCAAGCTGCAGCTCATCCGGCAGGGTGCCGCCTTCACCGGCCCGGAACGTGACGACGTGCGTCTCGCCGTCCGACATGGTGAAGGTGAGCGTCACGGTGCCGTCGCCCGCCTGCACGGCGTCGACGTCGACCACCGACACGCCGGGCTCGCCGGGCCGGCCGGACGTCTCGGTGACGACCTCGGTCCGCACGAGCTGCTCGACCACCGCTTCCGGCGCACCCGCCTCGCGGAAAACTTCCGAGACGACGATCGTCTCGAGGACGGTCTCAACGCTCACTGGACCTGCACCCGGCGCACGTAGAAGACGCGCGTCGCGCCATCGACGGCGCGAGTGAAGCGCGCCTCGTAGACGATGTCGGCCGAGAGCTTGGCGGTCGCCGCCTCTTCCCAGATGGCGACGATCGCGCCTGAGGCCGGATCGAAGGTGACCGAGCTCGCCGGCGTCGGCGTCAGCCGCGGCGCGACCAGTGCGGCCGAGATCGCCATGCCGTCCCGGCTCTCGCCCTCCGGCGGCTGGTAGGTGATCTCGATCGAGAAGTCGCTGCCGCGGAACAGGCGATCGGTCGTCTTGCTGTATGCGACCACGAACGGTCCCTCGCGAAATGAAAAGCCCACCGCGGCGGCTGCCGGGCGGGCTCGGTGGAAAGCTTGTGATCGGACGGTGGAGAGCCGGTGGAAGGCTTGTGGATTAGCGCGGCGCGGTCGTCGGCACCGGCACGCTGCCGGTCGTTCGCGCCGCTTCGATCGCGCGGGCGTCGCCGGCCGGATCCGCCTGCAGCTTGCCGTCGAGATAGGTCGTGTAGCCGCTCTTCGAGAAGGCGTGCCGTGCGCTCTCGATGATGAACGGCCGTCCGTCTGCGCCGAGCCGCACGCCCGCGAAAGTCAAAGGCGCCCCGGCGCGAGCCTGCGGGTTGCCGACGATCTGGCAGGAGAACGATCCGCCGTTGCGCTTCAGGTCGCGCGCCTTCGCCTTTGCGGCGCGGCGCGCTTCCTTCTCGTCGGCGAAGGGCTCGCCGAGGCGGTAGATCGCCTCGCCCGCCTCGTCGCTGTCCTCTTCGACGTCGACGCGCTTGGCCTTCTCCCGATCCTGGTAACTCGCCGTCACCGCCTTGTACTGCGATCTGTCCGACAGGCGGATCCGGCCGGTGCCCTCGACGAGGTCGGCGAGCGTGACGACGATCGGCGTAAGGGCTGCGCCCGAGGCCGAGCGCCCTGCCCCCTTCGCGGCGAAGACGAGGTTGCCGTCCTTTACGCCGAAGGTCGCGCCGTGCCGCTCTGCCAGGCGCTCGAGGAAGTGGATGTCGCTCTCGCCCTGCTGGCCGAGCCAGTCGTAGACGTGCGCGCCCATCTCGGCATCGACGCGGGGCGCGAGGCCGTGCTCGGAGGCGATCTGCGAGACGATCTCGCCCAGCGTCTTGTCGTCCCAGTGCCGCTCGCGGTTCTGCTTGGCTTTGGCCTTGCGCAGATCCGCCGAGCGGCCGGTGATCGTCAGCTGGTACGGCTTGAACTCGGCTTCGACCTCGTCGGCGACGAAGGCGCCCATGAAGACGAGGCGGCCGGCATAGCCCATCCAGACGCGGATGGTCGCGCCCATGCGAGGGAGCGCGGCCGGCGGATCGTCGTTGAGGGTGATCGACACGGTGTCGGCCGAGACGCCCTCCTGGTCGATCACCTCGCAGGAAACGATGCGCGAGGAGAAGACGCCGGAGACGAGCTGCCCGTCGACGGTGATCTTGCATTGTGGTCGCATGGTCTCAGTCCCAGAGCGTCACGGGCGCCGGCACCTCGTCGGCGGGCGCGAGGTCGGGAACGACAATGACCGTGCCGAGGCCGGGGAAGAAGCCCTTGGCGGCAAGCCCGGGATTGGCGGCGAGCACAGCTTCGACGAATCCGCTCTCGTCGCCGTAGATCTCGCGGCAGACCTGATCGACGGTCTGCCCCTGGCGCATCGTGTAGGTGTCGGCCATCAGAACAGGCCCACTAGGCCGGTGAGGACGGATGCCGGCGTGAAGTCGCGGCCGGGGAAGTGCGCGAGCTCGATGCGGTAGCCGTTCTTCATCGGCGTGCCGTCGGCGAGGACGAAGCCGATGTCCTCCTCGATCTCTTCGATGATCACCATGCCGAAGACGTTGTTGCCGTCGCCGATCGACACGAAGGGGACGGGCTGGCCGGCGCTGGCGAGCGCCGCGATCCCGTCGAGCGCGGCGAGACCGCCGAACTCGGCCGGGAAGAGGACGCCCCGGATCGTCTCGGTGCGTCCGGTTCCACCCGTCCATTGGCGCGCGTCGACCGCGCCGGCGACTGGGACCGAAGCCCAGCGCGCGTCGAGGCGCCGCGAGCGCTCCTCGTAGCTGAACCCGAAGGCCTCGAAAGCGAAGCCGCCGAGGGCGAGGGTCGAAGGGCCGGCCATGGATCACACGCCTCCGTCGGAGAACTGGCTGCGCACGACGCGCCCTGCCTGCCGGCCGGCGGCGTTGTTCGCGTTGGCGGTCGCCTGCGCCGCCTGGGCGGCGAGCGCCGGCAGGGCCCGCAGCTTCGCCGCCAAGGCATCGGTCTTGCTCATGGCGGCGTCGATCCCCGATGTGTCGACGCCTGGCGCGACGGTGAAGCTCATGACCGCCTGCATCGCCTGCGCGGCGGTCTCGAAGATCTGCCGGGCGATCGACGCTTCCTGGCGCGCTGGCTCGGCGACGTCAGGGCGAGCGGTCGGGGTGGCGAGCGCGCCGGTCGAGCGGCCGAGGCCGTCGCCGACCTGCCCGCCTCGACCGGAGTTGGCCGCCTGCATGACGGCCGTCAGACGGTCGACCGATGCGCGCAGAGCCTCGGTTCCGCCAACGTCGGGCATTGCGCCCGAGAAGCGGCCGGGATCGGCACCGCCGAAGCGTCCGGCGGCGGGGCCGGTCGGCCGGCCTTCGATGGAGCCTGCGATCCGCCTCTGAACGCCCTCCGCTCGGTCCACGCTATCCTCGAAGACGCGCTCCGTTGGAGTGCGAGCCAAGCGCTCCGCTCGGCGCCGCGCCTGGTTGTATCGGTCGCGTTGCTCGGCCTCGGTCAAGCCGCCCTGCTCGCCCGGGATGGGAATGCGGCCGGTCGAGCGTGCGCCGTCGATTGATGGCGCGGCATCAAGGCCGGAGAGCGCGTACTTGTGCTCGCGCGAGATACCGCCCTCGCCGCGGCGCGCGCGCAGCTCCTTTTCGATCAGCTCGTAGGGCGAGGCGATCTCACCGCGCCCGAAGGCACCCATCGCCTGCTTGTAGGCGGTTCGGATCGCGTTGCCATTGAAGAGGCCCTTACCGTTCACCTCCTCGTAGAGCCGTCGGTACTCCGCGAAGCTCTCGGCAAAGCTGCCGCCGGCCTCCTCCTCACGCGCCATGCCGGCCGAGTAGTCAATCTCCGAGTTGATGGCATTCGAGAAGGTCTCCATCGCGGGTACCGCCGCGATCGACACGGCAGCGCCAAGGCTCTGAACGAACCGGTCCCAGCTGGACGAGAGCTGCGCAATCTTCTTGTCGGTGGTGTCGAGGACGCGGGCGAGGTCCTGACCCGTGGCGCCGGCCGACCGGCCGAGCTTGCCCATCACCTCGGCGAAAAGCTCCGTGTTGTTGAGGAGCGCTCGCATGCCGATCTGCATTTCCTGATCGCCGAACAGCTGCGGCAGCTTCGCCAAGTCGCCGTTCACCGTCTTGCGCGTCAGGTCTACGAAGACCTCGATGAGGTCGCGGCCCTGGCGCTTGCCCCTCTCCAACTCCTTGCGCAGATCCACGCCGAACTTCTTGAAGCTGCTCGCCGTCTCATTGGAATTGATCTTCGAGAAGACGTTCATCGCGGCCGCCGCCGCCTGCTCGGCCGAGCCCGAGCCGGCGCGCAGGACCTGAAGGGTCGCGACCATCCGCTGCAGCCCCTCCTCGCCCGAATAGCCGAGGGCCTGATAGGCGGGCGCGAGCGAGGGCAGGTAAGCCGACATGTCGCGCAACTCGAACATGCCCGCCTTGCCGCCGGCGACGAGGATGTCGAAGGCCTTCTGCATGTCCTGGCCGGCGATGTTGAAGTTGCGCCCGACCGCGTCCGCCGTGTTCGCGATGTCGACGATCGCCGAGCCGGACGCCTGCGCGGTCGCCGTTACCGACGGCAGGAAGGCGAGCGCGTCCTTCATGTCGCGGCCTGTCGAGACGAGCGTGCCGAGGCCTTCGGTCACCTCGTCCTGTGTCATGGCATAGTCGTGCGCCGCCTTCTGGATGATGCCGAAGGCCGAGCGCGTCTCCTCCGACGTCGACCCGGCCGTGATGCCGATGCGCTCGACCGCAAGCTCGGCGTCGGCGAAGCGCCGCATGCTCTGCACCGCGCCGTAGCCGATGGCTGCCGGCGTGAGGACGCCGGCGACCTGCGCCATGCCGGCCGCCAGGGCCGTATTAGCGCGCCCCATCGCCATGGACGTTGCGGCGCTCATCTTGCCGCTGCGGCGCACGGCGTTGTCGAGCCCGTCCAGCGACCTCCCCACCTTGCGCGCGGGGCCGGACACCTTGTCGGTCAGGCTGAGGACGAGTTCGGAAGTCAGCCTTGCCAAGACGCGATCCTTTTCTCATTGGATGATCGGCTGCGCCATCTGCGAAGCCGACGGGGAGGAACCGAAGACGATGATCAGGATTGCTGGCGGCTTGGTTGCCCTCGCGCTGCTCACGGCTCCATGCGTCGCAGGGCCGAAAGAGAATATGCAGGCGACGCTTGCGGTCATTGATGCCGAGATCGGTATCGAGCCGACGTTCGTCGTGCCTGAATTCGGTGCGTGCCCCGACGACAGCAAGTGCTCGGCGTCTGTGGGCGACATCCAGATCGACACGTACGGGCAGGTGCTTCACCCGCAACTGGCCGACGCGACATCCTATTCGATCTACCGAAATGTCTGCGCTGCAAGCCTCGCCGGACTGACCGGCATGGACTTCGAGAGCTCGAAAGACTTCATGCAACAGGCCTTCGACCAGGCTGGCCTTGGCGGCGAAGGCGTTCGGCTGAAGCTCTCCAAGGCCGAGGTCTACGTCGGCCCAGGCATTGATGATCGGCCGGAGTGTAAGTTCTGGCGGGACGAAGAGGCGACGCCGGCGGCCGGGGCGAACTAAGGGGTGGACGTGGCCGGCATCAGGATGCGCGCGACGGCGGTCACCTTCTCGGCGTCGGGCCAGCGCAGCGCGCGCAGGGCCGCGACCGAGACGCTGGCCATCCGGCCGATCATCTCGATCTCGGCCATGCGCCCAGTCAACACCGCCTCGACGTCGCCGAAGGACGGCGGCAGCAGGCGGATTACCGAAACAGCCTCCTCGCCCAGCTTGAACGGGAACTGCAGCGGCACCGAGATCTCGGCCGCGGTCGCCAAGTACTCGACCGGCAGCTCGGGCTCGGCCGGCTCTTCCGGCTCGGGTTCGGCCGGCGCGACGACGTCGGCGCGCGGCGCGTCGGTCGCGAACACGGCGTAGATCTGCTCGATCCCGCGGTAGATCGGCGCCCGATCGTCGGCATCGGCCGTCATCCAGATGATGCCGTCGTCGACCGGCAGGCCGACCGGCTCGTCGATCTCGCATCCCTCGACCTTCGCGAGCGCGACGACGATGTTGCCGACATCGGCGAGCCGCAGCTCGCCGAGCTCCGACAGGCTGAGCCCGGTGCCGAAGCAGAGATAGGCCTCGAGTTGCCGGTTGTGGTTCGACAGCTTCCCGATCGTCGCCTCGTCCGCCTTCGTGACGCGGCGCAGCTCGATCGTCGTCGCGGCCGACCCGGCGCCGACCGCGAGAAGGTTCTTCGTCATGGGTGCCGCCCTGCCCTATCCGCGGATCAGCCGATGCGCAGCGCGGCGCGACGGCCGGGCTGGCGCACCTGACCACCGACGCTGACCTCGAGGTCGCTCCAGGCGAAGATCTCCTCGTCGTCGATGAAGAGCCGGCCGGAATGGTTGGCGAGGTCGTACTGCGTCTCGGCCTTCTGCCCGGGCGCCCACGCACCCATGTCGACCGTCTTGATCCGGCACTCCATCTCGCAGCGCACGGTGTGCTCCACGCCGTCCTCGTCCTCGAGGTAGCTGTAGGCGATGATCGGCGTCGTGGAGCCGGGCCCGATGCCGTAGAGCCTCAGCATCTTCGGGTCGAGCGCGGTCTCCTTGAAGCTCGCCGTCGTCGGCTCGTAGCCCATCATGATCTCGCGGCCCTTGATCATGCCGGCGTTGCGCATGGTCTCCACCGTCTCCTGCAGGACGGGGACGGTGATCTCGGAGCACTGGCCGATGCGGGCCTGCTTGTCGACGAAGAGGGTGCAGTCCTTCTGCACGTAAGCGGGGCGGTTGTCGGCCATGGGTGCGGCTCCTCAGGCGCCGGCGCGGGCCGCGCTGGCGTAGGTGATGACGATGTCGGAAAGGGAAGCGGAGGGGCGCGGCTCGCGCCCGCCCCGTCAGCGGTAGGTGACTTCGCCGGTCACCGAGTCGAACAGGAGGGTGTAGGCCACCTCGACGTTCCGGTAGGCTGCGATCCGGATGTCGACCATGGGCGCGGGCACCTCGTACTTCATGGCGAAGTGGAAGACGCCCTGAACGCCCTGCGTCGGCGAGTTCTCGCCCGAGAGGCGGAACTCCGATCCCGGCAGGAGCATGCCGGCGGCCTCGAAGTCGGCGAGCGCGCGCCGGCCGCTCATCACCATGAAGTCGAGGTTAGCAAGCGTCGCCGGACGGTCGGCGAACTCCAGGAAGGCGAACTCGATCGCCTCGTTGACCGCGTCGTGGGTGCGAACCACGGGGATGAACTGCCAGAGCGGATCGGTCGAGCAGGTCCACACGCCCCACGCCCGAAGCCCGTCGCCGCGGTTGACGAAGGTGTTGATGCGGTTGGCGTTCAGGAAGTTGGAGTCCTCCGGATAGCTGACCGGCCGGTTGAGGCCGACGACGCCGTTCGGGACCATGTTCGAACCTGCCCAGTGGACGCCCTGCTCGCGGTCGCGCTTGGCCTGGAGGCCGGCGAAGATCGCCGAGGCGGGCTTGGCGACGTTGACGCCCTCAATCGTCTTCAGGACGCGCGGGTCGCAGAAGGCGACGCGCTTGGAGCCGACAAGTGCGCGGGCGGCGACGGCCTGCGCGTCGGTGCCGTCCGGCCCGTCGGCGTAGAACATGGCCTTCAGCTTCTCAGCGACGCCCATGCCTTCGGCGATCACCGGGCTCATCACCGAGCCACGCGCGGCCGTGGCGGCGGCGCCCGTGCCGGCGCCGTTGCCGGCGATCGTGACGGTCGGATTGGCGGTGTAGCCGAAGCCGGGATTGTCGACGACGATGGCGTTGATCGAGCCGTCCTGGTTGAGGACCGCGTGCGCGGTGGCGCCGGTGCCGGTCGTGTCGCTGCCGGCCCGCACGATCGTGACCGTAACGGCGTCGGTGTAGCCGAGGCCGGCCGTGGTGACCGCGACGGAGGCGACGCCGTCGGCCGGCGAGGACATGGTGAGGCCGGGCGCGAGCAGGAGCTTGGGCTTCGGCATGCCGTTCATGGCGGTCGCCTTCATGAAGGCATGGATGCCGGTCTTCTGCGCCTGGTTGCCGAGGATGTTCGCCATCGTCGCGGCCGGCGTCGCGCCTTCGCTGACGAGAACGATCAGGATGCTCGTGATGACCTGGTCGAAGATCGAATCGATGTGGTCCTGAACGTGCGCCGGCAGGCCGGCGGCGTCGGCCGGCTTCTTCACGTGGATCAGGGTGTTCAGCTGGTACTTCGAGGCGTCGGCAACCGGCACGGTGCAGATCATGCCGACGGTGCTCGTGTCGAAGAGGCGGACGAGCGTCAGCTCCTCGGCGCTCTGGTTGACGCGCGCGCCGTGGTGGAACGGGAGGGCCATGAAGGGGACCTTTCGAGATCCGGCGCGCGCGGCGGCCGGGCGTGGAAACGAAGAGGGCCCGGCAGATGCCGAGCCCTAGCGGTTGGGTCAGAGCTGAAGTCGGAAGGTCAGGTCAGCGCTTGTCGCGCCCGCCCTGCCGGTAGAAGGGGCCGCCGAAGAAGCGGACGCCGAGCCACATGACGCCGGCCACCGTCACCGACGCGGCGGCGCCGGCAACGGCCAGCGCCGGGTGCGCGGTCGCCCAGGCGGGCAGGCTCACGGCGACGTCGTGGAAGAGCTGCGCGTCGGCGGCCGCTCGGCCGGATTGTGCACCATAGGCGGTGTCGTGCGCGGCGCAGGCCGCCGCCCACCAGCCTTCGAACCAGCCGGTGCAGTGGTCGACGGCTGTCACGCCGGCAGGCCCTTCGCGATGGTCTCGCGCCGCTCCGCCGTCAGGATGCCGGCGCCGACGAGAAGGTCGAGCCCCGCCAGGTTGCGCGGATCGGCGAGGTCGACCGTCTGCAAATGCGGGTCCTTGAGCCGGTCGAAGAACACGCCGACGACACGCCGGATCGTCTTCGCCTGCGCGTCCGTCTCGGCCTCGGCGCCCGCGGCGAAGTCGACGATCGCGACTTCCTCGAAGGCCGAGAAGCTGTTCCGGAACTCCGCAGGCGTCAGGTTGAGGCGGCGCGCCGGCTCGGGAGCCGGAGGCTCATCAGGCGTGACCGGCTCGGGGTTCGCGAAGGTCGACCCGTCATAGGTCGCGCCCTGGCGGGTGCCCTCCGGCGCCTCGATCCACGTCCAATCGGGGACGAAGAGCGGCGTCGGGTCGGTCGGATGCTCGAAGGTCTCCGCGACGCGGTCGTTCTCAATGCGTGCCCAGAGCTTCATCACGCAGCCTCATCCCAGAAAATGAACACGATGGCGTCGCCACCCTTGCCGCCTGTGCCTCCGTTGCTGCTACCCCCGCCGGCTCCGAAGCCGCCTTTGGCGCCTGTAGATCCATTGCCCACCGATCCGGGACCTCCCCCAAGCAAGCTCATAGCTTGACCGGGAGTAACTCCCGTCGCTGTGCCTGATCCAGGACCGCCGCCGCCCGGTCCAGGAGCGAAGCCGAAGTATTGGCTGCTCGCGTATAAGACGCTAGTGCCTCCTGGCCCATCAACATCGGCAAGATCCCAGAAGTCATATTCGCCGACGAAGGAGCCATCGTTGATACCAACAGCCCCTTGGGATCGAACCGCACGACTGCGAAGCCCCGAGCCGGCCTCTTGGCCTACGCCGGGCGTGTGAGACCCACCACCCGCAAAGCCGGTCGCGGGGCCACCCCATCCCGCCCCACCCTCGCCTTGCGACACGATGCCGGGACCGAAAGGGGAACCAGATGAAGGGCCGCCCTTCTGACCGGCCGTATCGACTGCGCCAGGATTTGACTTGTCCCAAGGTCCCGTCGCCGTGCCGGGGGCGCCAGCAAGGGTTCCGTCTCCGCTCACCCCTGTTGCCCCGACAAACGTAAGCGGGGTGCCGCCAACCGGAGTGCCGCTGATCGACGTGGACGTGCCGTTGGCCGAGCGGACCGTCGCACTGTTGTTACCCGTGCCGCCTTCGCCGACAACGATCGTCAGGGTGTCGCCGATAGCAACCGTAAGCGTCTTTTCGCCGAAAGCTGCGCTCGCTCCGCTGCGCATCATGTTGCCGCCTGCGCCAGCGCCAAGACCTTGCACCTTGATCTTGCCAGCCTTCTCGGCTTTCCAAGTGTAGGTGCCAGGGCGGAAGAAAATGTCGCGGCGCCAGTAGCCGTTGGAGCCCGGCCCGGTGGCGCGCTCGGGACGGGGCCCGGCGCTGGCTACATTCGTGTTTGCGTTCCGTCCCATCAGCTTCCAGCCGCCTCTTCGACGCCCCAGACACGCGCGGCAATCGCGTTCGCCGTGTCGGTCCTCACGAACACCTTGTCGCCCGCTTTGAGGACGAGGGCGGTGCGCTCGACCGTGCCGCCGACCCCCAGCGGTAGGTCATATTCGATCCAGTCAGTCGCAGCCGGCGATGCGCCGCTTCCGACCGCCATGCGGACCTTGCAAGCAAGCAGCGCCGTGATGTTGCAGACGAGCGCGGCCTGCCGATTTGCCGGGACGGTGTAGATCGTCGCGACGTTCGTGTTTGCGGGGGCGACCCCCTGGTTGATGGCGGCCATTACTGCCCCGCGAAGAAGACGGACGCCATATTGATCTGGCGCTGTGCGTTGAAGCGATCTGTGAGTGTGTCCAGCCGGCCCGCGATGGCCTCCAACGCCTGTTGGACGTTGGCGACCGTGTAGCCGGTGATCGGCTGGACCTGGATGCGCGCGGCGAAGAGGCCGCCAGCTTGAAGCGCCTCGTACTCCTCGCGAAGTTCCGCGAACTCGGATTGGGTCTGCGCCAGGCCGGCGCGCCCGGCGGCGATCTCTTCGGCGAGGGTCGCGACCACCGTCTCGGCCGAGAGCGCAAGCACCTGATCGATGGCGAGCTGCGCATCGAGCTTGACGGCTTCCAGAACGACGAGGCGCACATGCACGTCGCCGAAGATCGCGTTCAGAAGCTCGTCGGAAAGCTCGTGCTCCGCCGTGACGTGGTAGCCGTTAGAGGCGCTTGGCGGTGTCAACAGCATCGCGGCCGTTCTCCTCCACCAAGCGGTTCAGGAAGCCGCCGCGCATTTCGTGCTTGTCGCGCGGCAGCAACTCGATCCCCACGACCTTGACGAGGCGCGTCAGCGTCACGTCGTAGGCCGCCTCGTCGTCGAACTTGGCCATGGCCGTGTCTCCTCAATGCGCGTAGGCCGCGGCGTTCTGGATGAAGGGGGTGACCACCTTGTTCGTGGTGGCCATGTCGAAGCGCAGCTTCGCCGTGGTGGTCGGAGTGCCGAGGATGAAGGTCGCCAGATACCGGCGGCGCGTCGGCTTGTCGGGATCGGGCGTCATGGTGATCACGTCGGCGGTGAGCGTCGCCCCGCCGACCTTCAGCCGCGGCACCGCCGTGTTGACGTCGCCGTCGAAGGCGTCGACCACCACGTCGGTCTGGATCTTCGATGTCGCCGCCGCGAAGGTGATCGTGTCCGACACGGCACGCATCTCGTTCCTCGGCCGCGAGGTCGTCCAGGTCGCCACGTTGTCGATCTCGATCATCGGCCCAAGGTCGGGCGTCGCGATCATCACGAGGCGAAGCTCGCACGAAGCCGGCAGGCCGACGAGCGGGTTGTCCACGCCGTAGATCTTCAGCGGGAACCAGACGTTCGAGCCGTCTGGCTTGATCAACCATTCGAGCCCGGTGCCGGCCGGCGCCCAGGACGAATAGAGGAGGTCGAACTGCGTCATGCCTCCGGGCAGATCCATGGCGTTGAAGTCGACCACGGTCCGGACGTTGGTGAAGTGCGCCGCCACGATCTCGAAGGCGAAGTCATCGAGAAGGTCGCCTTGCGCGAAGCCGCCATCGGTGCCGTAGAACAGCGTGCCGCCCTGGAACTTGTTGTTCCCCGTCGTCGCCAGCGCGTGGTTGCCCGTGGTGACGGTAAACCAGGCGAAGCGGCGGCCCGGCTCCAGGAAGGCGAGCGGCACCTCGCAGCGGTTCTTGCCGAGCACGATGTCCTCGTACTTCAGCGTCATTTTGCCCAGCACCTTGTCGAAGCGCGGCGCCGCGCCGTCCGTCGTCTCGCACAGGAACAGATGGATATCGCCGTCCGTCCCCTTGCGCGTGACGAACAGGTTGATGGCGGTGACCACCATCGGTTGGGCGTTGAGGAACGTCTGGGCATAGACCGAGCCGTTCACGCCGACGATTTCGGTGACGTAGTCCCAGTAGGTCTCCGTCCAGGACCGGGTCTGCACCTCGCGGATGTTGTAGACGGCGTGCAGCTCGGTCAGCTCCGGCACGGTGTTGTTGTAGTGGTCGGCGAGACCGACGACCTGGAAGGTCTCATTGCCCTTCGAGAAGGTTTCGCCGGCCTGGCGGTCGACGAGGTTCGCCCACTCGGCGACGTTCTCGCACTGCTGGACGGTCGGCCCGTACGACACGGCCGAGCGCGACACGGTGCGCTGAACCGCCGTCGTGATCGTGTGTTGCAACTGGCTGATGTTGCGCGAGCCGTCAGAACCGAGGTTCTGGATGCGAACCGCCTCGGTATAGACCGGCATCATCTTGCGGCCCTTGAGGCGGATGCGCTGATCGTCTTCGTTCTTCGGGCGAAGAAGGCCCTGCTTGGACGCCTCCCAGGGGAAACGGACGCCCTCGCGAACGCGCGCGAGCCAATCGGCATCGCCCGTGGAACCCTGCTTGGGGCCACCCCACTGATCGGGCACGAGGCCCGGATCGTACCAATACTGGCGTGCCTCGCGGGGAAAGTTGAGAAGCCTCCGCACGGTGGCGGCGTCGCGCATCAGGTTCCGGATCAGCTCCGGGCGCGGAATGGTGGTGATCTTCTCGTTGACGTTGGCGAGGTTGGTCTCGATCGCCTCGGTGCGCAAGCGCAGCGAGGTGAGATTGAGCTCCATGTCGGTGACACGGCCGCCGATTTCGAAGAGGCTCTTCACGCGGAAGGCCTCGCCCGGCTCGATCGTCTGGATGCCGGAGGCGGTCAGGCGGACATAGGCGACGCAGCAGTCGGTGGCGGCGACCACCGGGCGAAGCGCCGGCGGCGGCGCGTTCTGGGCCTGTTGAACGCGGAACTCCAACGTGCGGTCTACCAGAGAGGGCGACTTCTTCGTGACGACCGTGGCCGTCTCGGGGTCGGTGCCGGTCCGGAAGGAACGATCCGATTCGATCGTCTCGACCTTGCCGTTCACCAGGATCGCCACCCACCGTTCGTCGGTGGCGATGCGCGGGATGTGGGACTGAAGGTTGACGATGGTTTCGTCGCCCTTGGCATAGACGACACGTCCCTCGAAGAAGCGCCCGGCTGAAATCCGGAGCTCCTGAGTGGAGCGGATCGCGACGGTGAAGCCTGCCCAATGCGACGGATAACCAACCGCGTCGCCGGCGAGATTGTCGCCGGCGGCCTGGGCGAAGAGGCCCATATCGTTGAGGTCGGCCGGGCCAAGGATCTCGGCCTGAGCGTAGTTGCGGCGCTGGCTCATGGAAGGTCCTGAAACGTCTTGCGGTCGACCCAACCGCCGACGCGGTGGGTGCCGTCGAGCTTGGGGCGATCGCCGAAGGTCAGCGGGCGGCGGTGGGCGAAGTCGGCCGAGAGGAGTGTCTCGGGCGACTTGGAGACGACGAGGGCGCGGTTGACGCGCCGGATCGGATCGAGGTCGACCTCCTGAAGGGCGCCGTCGCCGAGACCCGTCTGACCGAGGACGATCGGCGCGACGGGTGCGCGCAGCGGCACCTTGATCAGGAAGTGCGTGGTGAAGGGCTTGTGGTCGATCGGCGTGACGCCGAGCGCCCCGAAGCCAAGGACGAAGCGCTGCGGATAGGAGATCCGATCGAGGATCTCGGCGTCTACGAAGGGCAGGAAGGCGGCGGCCGCGGCGCGTGTGCCCTTGAGGGCCGCGAGCTTCACGGCCTCGGCCACCATCAGGCGCTTCCTCGCTTCCGGCCAGTCGTCGAACCAGAGGTCGACCGAGCGATGCGCGGCGAGGAAAGGCAGGAAGGCGGCCGGCGTCGTCGCCGGATCCATGATCTGCCGGATCGGCACCGGCAGCTCGTCGGACATGGCGAAGGCGAGCGCCAGCGCGACGAGACCGCTCTCCTCCGGGACGAGCTTGTCGGCCGTGATCACGCCGCCACCTCGAGGACAAGCTGATCACCGGCCATGACGGCGATCGTCACCGCCGTGCAGATCGGCACTGTGTAGGCGTCGGGCGCGATCACGAGGGGCTCGGCCTCGGGCCGCACCTTGATCACGGACGGGCCGTAGGCGGCGCCGTGCAGAAGCCCGGCCGGCACCTCGCCGCCAACCAGCCGGCGGGCGTCCGCGGCCGCGCGAACGCGGCGCGCCGCCTCCGTCGCGACGATCGTCTTGTCCGGCCCCTCCGGCACCTCGATCTCGAAGCGCACTGCGTAGAGCCGGCGCTTCGCCGCGAGGACGTTCACGGCGACCGCCTCGGGCGCGACGTGGGACGCCGTGACGGCGGCGCGCACGACGCCGAGCTCGGTCGGCGTCGGATCGCGCCCGCCCGGGCCCGACACGACGATGTCGACGTCGCCGCGGCGCCCGTGAACGGCGCGGCCGACGACGCTGACGTCGCCGGGGTTCTCCGGCCGGCCGAGCGCCGGCCAAGCGGTCAGGGCCTCGAAGACGAAGCGGTCGGCAGAGCCGGCGGCGGCCTTGTCGAAGGCGAGGAGGTAGCGGCGCAGCAGCGACGCGTCGCTCTCCATGACCGCTGCGACGCCCCGCTCGGGATCGACCGGCACGAGGACGAGGCGCAGGACGCCCGCGGCGGCGGCGATGTTGTCGAGGTCGGCGCCCTTCGCCGACGGAGCGAGAACCGCGCGCACAGCGTCGTTGACGATCTGGCGGTCGTAGACGCGCAGCTGCGAAAAGGCCTCGCCCGCGATGATCGCCGGATCGGTTTCGAGGCTCTCGACGTCGAAGGGCGCGATCGACGGGTCGACCCCACGCCGGGCGGCAATGAAGGCGAGGAAGCGCGCCACGAAGGCGGCATGCATTCCCTCGAAGTCGGGCACGACGATCGCGTCCGGCACCGCCACGCGCGACAGGTCGATGGCGGTCGGAGCACGCATCAGGCGGTCCTTCGGGTCGAGATGACGACAGAGCGCGCCTCGTCGCTCGCTGGCGAGGCGTCGCCGCGGTGGCCGCGCGGCAGGTACCGGCCGATGACGGTGAGCGAGAGAAGCCCGGAGGCGTCGCCGTTGACCTCGACGCCGGTCAGGCGGAAGCGCGGCTCCCAGCGGGCGAGCGCGTTGGCGACGGCCGCGCGCACGGCGAGGATGACGGGCGCGATCATCGGCCGGTCGATCAGGAGCGGCAGCTCGGAGCCGAACTCGCGCCGCATGACGCGGCTGCCAATCGGCGTGAGGAGGATGATCCGGATCGACTGCGCGACGTGCCCCCAGTCCGTCAGGGGCTTACCCGTCGCGCCGTCGACGCCCGCCGAGGCCGGCATGGATCAGTCGGCCTTCTTGGCGGACTTGGGCGCGCCCTTCGTCACGCGGCCTTCCTGGCGGAAGGTCACGGCCTGGCGCTCGGTGAGGAGCACGGGCGCGCCCTTCTCGTAGAAGTCGCCGAGGATGAAGCCCTCGATTTCGACGGTGTAGGTCTCGGGATCGCTCACGGGCGGGTCCTTTCGGGTGTGTCAGGCTTCGGGGCTGGACGCGCCGGCGCGGATCACGGCGCCGCAGGCGGCGACCGAGCCGTCGAGCGCGGCCATGGCGCCCTCGACCATCAGCTTCGCCGAGACGGCGGAGCGGATCGGCTGAGGGCCGTGGATGAGGCAGGCGAAGGTGTCGCCCTCGCGGGCGATCAGCTGGCCGTTGTCCGCGCGGTGGCGCGCGCAGGCGGTGACGATCCGGCCGGGATGCGAGCCGGGATCGCCGAGGGTCGCGACGGGCTTGGCCATTACTCGAAACGGACGATGCCGCCCGAGCGGAAGATGACGTCGCCGGCCGTTTCGTGGACGCGGGCCTTGGCCTTCGTCGCCTCCGAGCCGTCGGCGGAAACGAGGCTGGCGAACCCCTCGCCCACCGTGATCTTCAGCTCGCCGTTCTTGTCGTGCGGGCGCCGGTTGGCGTCCGAGAAGGAGGACAGCACGATGACGCCGTCGGTGAGGTCGCCGCTCTCGGAGCGCACCGTCACCGACTGGCCGATCACCGGTTCGCCCTGGATCTTCACCGTTCCGCTCGAGAGCGCCTCGACGCGCATCCAGGGGCCGTCGAAGGCCGGCGCGTCGCCCTCCGGGTCGCGGAAACGGACGCGGTAGAGGCCGTCGGCCGGCCGGGCGTCGACGATCGTGCCCTCGCGCGAGCGGTTGCGCTCGCGCCGGCGCATCTCGGCGAGCTGACGCACGAGCCAGGCGACTTGGCCCGGCAGGTCCTCAGGGAGCACGAAGGTGCGGGCCCCCGGCGAGAAGGCCGGCCTTGATGGTGGCGCCAGGGTTCGCCGGATCGTGCGGCGCGAAGCCGAGCGCCCTCGCCTCCCCGGCGTTGGCGCCGCGCATGCGCTGGAAGTCGAAGGGGGCGAGGTCCGCGCCGACCGTGCCGAACAGCGCCTCGACCTCGGCGGCGAGCTCCGGCCGGTCGCTCGCGAGCTTGGCGCGGAACTTCGACCAGACCGAGCCCTCGGCCTGGGTCGCGTTGAACAAGGGGTCGGCCTTGACCTTCACGGTCAGGCGGATCTCGCGGGCGGCGAGACGGTCGGCGTCGCCGGCGCTGGCGTCGCGCCGGCGCACGACGCGCACGACCTCGTCGACCAGCTTGCGCCAGATCTCCGACCACTCGTTCGCCGGATCGGTGAGCACGGCCGTGATCTGGCGGTCGACGAGGTCGAGCAGGAACTCGAAGGCGGCATCCGTTCCCGGAAGCCCGAGACCGATCAGCCGGGCGGCGCCGGTTTCCGGGTCGATCTCGGTGAGCGCCGTCATCACCCCGACGACGAAGACGAGGTCGATCTCGCCATTCTCGCGCAGGTTCCGCGCCTCGGCGCCCTCGGACTTGCCGGCATCGGTGTAGACGGCGAGGAACGGCCGATCCTCGTCGGTCCGCAAGCCGCCGTCGCCGGCGACGTCGAGGATGCCGATCTGGCTGTCGAGGACGTTGGCGCCGATGCGAGTGCGGCCCCGAAGGGCCTCGACGGCGGCGATGCGCAGGGCGACGCGGGCGAGGCTCACTTCTCTCCGAGCTCCAGAACGAGGTGGGTGTCGCCGCGATCGTCGACGCGCAGCACGGAATACCAGGGTCGGCCGCGGCGGCCGGTGGCGCAGACCGCGTCCCCTTCCTTCACGACGAGGTCGGGATAGCTGTTGCGGTCGATCATGAGCTGCGCCTGCCCGCCGCCCATCTGGGGGCCGCCGCGCGAACCGCCGCTCTCGCTGCCGCCGCCGTCGGACAGGATCGCGCGGAGATCGAGGATACCGCGCGAGGGATCGGGTTTCTCGCTCTTCAGGGGCGAGAGGCGGACGGGTTCCGACCATCTGCGGTCCATCTGTCGATCGACCATGGCGGCCAGTCGGAACCAGTCGGTCATGCGATCGGCCTCAGACGGCGACGCCGTTGAGGCGGACCTCGCCCGTCGCCGACGGGTTGGCGGCCACGGCGGTCGCGGCGCCGATCAGCGTATTGCCGGTCGCCGTCGAGGTCACGACCTTGTTCGTCGCGTCCCAGTACACCTTCTGCCCGGGCGTCCAGGCCTGGGCCGAGGTCTTCGGCAGGCTCACGACGCCGACCGTGCGCCACTGCGCCTTCGGATCGCCGTTCGCGTACTTGGCGAGCGCGACGCCGAAGAGCGAGCCGATGAGGGCGCCCTCGCCCGAGTTCACGGCGTAGGGCGCGGGCAGGCCCACGGTGTCGCCGTTCTGAACATAGTTCTTCATGGAGGAAGTCCTTCCGGAGAAACAAGGAAGGCGGCGCCCGGCGCCGCCTTTGTGAGTACCGGCCGGCTATGCGCCGGCGCAGCCGTCGATCAGGCGGGCGGTCAGGCCGGCGCGGCTCCGGCGTTCTTGTAGAGGCCGTGGTAGCCGATCGCCTTCACGCCGGCGTCGATGCGGACCTTGAACTCGGCGCCGTCGACGTACCAGCCGGGGCGCTGCTCGAGCGTCGGCTGCGAGTTGCCGTTCAGGTACGCCACTTCGATCGTGTCGTAGGTGTTCGGATCGGCCGCGAGGTGCCAGGCGGTGCCGGACAGGCGGGCATCCGACACGACCTGGGCCATGTCGCGGACGCTGTTGGGCACGCGCTGCGTCTTCGAAGGATCGAACTCGGCGGCCATCAGCGTCTTCGCCACGCCCTCGAGCTCGACGGGCACGAGCATGTACTTCGCCCGGATGTTGAGGGACGTCGCCTGACCGTCGACGTCCTTCTGCTTCGCCATGGCGGCGCGGGCGGCGTCCAGAGAGACAACGGTCGGCGCGGCGTTGGTGGCCGCGAGGTTGCCGTGGTCGGTGTGGAACAGCGCCTTGCCGTCCGCCATCGGCGGGTTGTCGACGAGGATCGCGTAGACGAGATCGCCGATCGTGCGCCGCGCCGCCCGGCCCATACGCTGGGGAATGCGCGTGAACACGTTCATGTCGTCGTTGATGATCGCCTGACGCGAGATCGCGAACATGCGGCCATAGGTAGCGAGCTGGATCTTCTCGCCGCGGTCGCCGACGGTACCGAACTTGTACTCGCCGCCTTCCGGCACCTCCTTCAGCGAGGGGAAGAGGCCGATGTCGACGCGGGAGACTTCCTTGAAGTCGTTGAGAACGCCGCGCGCGGTCCAGATCTCGAAGGTCTCCTCCGCCTCCTCGTAGCCGCGCAGCATCGACTTGTTGGCGACGTTGCCGAGCACGGTCACGAAGTCCGACGTCGTGTGGGTGCCGCCCAGCATGGTCACCATGCCGAGCGCGGCGCCGGCCATCTCGAGCGGGTCGGCATAGTCGAACTTCATGCCGGCGTGCTGGAGCGACAGGCGAGCCAGCTCCTTCAGGGTATAGCCGGTGAACTCGTTCACCTGGCCGCCCTGCATGCCGGCCTTGTGCATCAGCGAGAGCGTCACGCCCTCGCGGAAGCGGTCGCGGCCGTCGGCGGTGACGCGGTTCGCGGAGGTGATGTTCGGCTGCGGGTCGCGGTCGGCCATCATCGTGATGATGAGGTCTTTCGCGGCCTCGACGTTGCCGGCCGCCTTCTCGACGACCTCGAAGGTCTGGTCGGAGGAGAGCTTCGCCGAGCGGCAGCGGGACATGATGTCCATGGTGGCATCGCGCACCGACATCGTCGGCTGCGTTGTAGCCGCGGGCGCCGCCGGCGCCGGCTGCGCGGCGGGAGCGGGCGCGGCCGCGGGCGCGGCGGCTGCCGCCATCGCGGGCGGGGTGAGGGTCGTGGTGGCGGCCAGCTGCGCGGCCGTGGCGCTATGTGCGGTCACGTCGTGATCCTTGGGTTTCGCGGCCGGGGCCGAGGGGTTGGCGGAAAGGTCGGGCCGCTGGCGGTAGGCCGCCTGCGGGATCGTGGACGGCGCGTGCTGGTACGCGTCGTAGGCGAAGGCCGACATCTCCTCGGCGGCCTCCTCGTCGACGGCGGTCGCGAAACCGCCTTCGAGCGCCTGCTCGGCGCTCATCCAGGTCTCGACCCGCATCATGTCGCGGACGTCGTCGAGGCCTTTGCCGGAGATCCTCGCGTAGATGCCGGCAACGTTCGTCGCGAGGGCGTCGAGGCGGTCGGCCGAGTTGCGATGATCTCGAGCGTCGCCCCACGTCACCGAGGACGGGTCGTGGATCATCAGCATGGAGCCGAGGCGCATGATGCGGCTGTCGCCGGCCATCGCGATCACCGACGCCGCCGAGGCGGCGATGCCGTCGATGATCATGGTGATCCTGCCGTCGTGCGAGCGCAGCAGGTTGAAGATCGTGATGCCTTCGAAGGCGAGGCCGCCGCCGGAGTTCAGGCGGACGGTGAGATCGCCCGAGCCGAACTCGGCGAGCGCTTCCATGACGTCGGTCGCGGTGAAGCCGTCGTCGTCGTACCACATGCGGCCGACGTCGCCGTAAAGGACGAGCTCGCCGCCGACGAGAAGCCGGTGCGCCATGATGTTCTCCTGTGTCGTGGCGCGCGCTGGCGCTCAGTCCCGCTCGGGCGGGATGGTGACGGCCTGGGTCTGCCCGGCCTGGCTGAGGATCCGCGGATCGCTGTCGAGCGCGAGGCCGAGCTTGTCGGCCCGCGCGTTGTCGGCGGCCATCTCGGCGTCGAGGTCCTCGGGATCGAAGCCGAGCTTCCTCTGCTCGTTCGAGCGCGAGGCGAGGCCGCCGCGGATCGCCATGATGGAGGCCGGCACCTCGCGGGTCGGGTCGATCATCTCGCGGCGCGGCGGCGTCCAGCCGATGGTCGCGCCGCGATCGCGGCCGGACAGGATCACGGAGGCCGCGTTCAGCGTCCAGGCGCTCACCCGGTGGCAGAGCTGCGGGATCATGATGTGGTTCTGCGACGTGCCGACGGAGCGCTGCATCTCCAGCCATCCCATGCGGCCCGACGAGAAGTTGACGCCCTTGAGGTCGCCGGTCAGCGCCTCGTAGGAGATGCCCACGCCCGCCGCGATCTCGTGGAGGTTCACCGACATGTAGTCGCCGAAGCCGTCCACCTGCGGCGGCTCGCCGAAGGTGATCTTCTCGCCGATGCCCATGCGCCGGATCATGCCCGGCGCCATCTTCTCGACCGGGTGCGGCTGCCCGTCCTGCTTCTCGCCGTAGGGTGCGCCGACCTGCGGGTCCGCCATCTCGATGAAGCCGGCGAAGCACGCGGCGATCTTCTGGCGCATGAGCTGCGCGTCCGCGAAGTCGGCGAGATCGCGCAGGCGCATGATCACCGGCGCGAACCAGCTGACGCCCCTCGCCTGCCCCGGCCGGTCGACGCGGAAGATGTGCGCGACGAACTCGGCCGGCACGCGCACCGAGCGGCCGATGCCCATCGCCGTCATGGCGCCCGGGTGATCCTGGAAGAGCCAGTAGGCCACCCGCTTGCCGCGCAGGTCGAACTCGATGCCCTGGCTCGCCCAGTTGCCATTCGAGAGCGGCCCGTCGATGGCGTTGTCGAGATGGTCGGCTTCGATCACCTGCAGCTGGAACGGCAGCGGCAGCCCGTCCTCGGGACGCCGCGGCCGGTACCGCACCAGGACCTCGCCGTCCTGTGCCACAGTGCCCATGGCGAGGTGCTGCAGGCCGTAGAGGTCATGAAGGCCGTTGGCGTCGCACGCCGTCGTGTCGAAGTGCGCCTTCATCAGGCGATCGAGCTCGGCGCGGACCTTCGGGTTCGCGGCCTGGATGCTTGGGATGATGCCGGCGCCCACGACGTTGTTGGCGATGACAGCCTTCGCCCGGGCGGCGTGCGGGTTGTTGCGGACCATGTCGCGCGCGACGTTGCGCAGCCGGTCGCCCTGCCCGCGGATCTCGGCGTTGGCGTCGGTCGCAACCGCGCGCCAGCCCTCGGTGCGCCGGCCGGCCTGCGCCGCGTCGAAGAGCATGCGCGCCGCGCCAAGGCCCTCGCTTGCCGCGCGGGCGCGGGCGCGCTCCAGCCCCCTCGCCGGCGAGACCCAGTTTATGACCCGGTCGAGCGCGTTCACGGTCAGAACGACGAGAAGCTCGCCAGCGTCGTCAGCGACGGCCGCTCGTAGCTCGGCCGCTTGGCCTTCCAGTAGTCGATGGCGCGCAGGAGATCGTTGAGCGAGTTGTATTCGACCTCGCGGCGGGTGCCGGCGGACATGAAGGTGACGCGGCGCGCACCGGAGGCGATCGCCTCCTCGAGGCAGGCGATGAACGCCTCGATGTCATCCGGCGTGTAGTCGGTCGCGGCCATCGTGCCCTCAGAGGAAGTTGCTGGTGTCGCCGAGGTAGTCCCTCGGCGCCGTCGACCTCGCGGCCGGCTGGGTGGCGGGCTCGCCGCGAAGGCGCGCCCGGATCTTGTCGAAGTCGGCGAGCGGGATCGCCGCCCGCGCTGCCAGCGCGTAGACCGAACAGTCGAGCGCCTCGGCGGCCTTGGCGCCGATGCGCTCGTACTTTCGGACCGGCCGGCCGCCGATGCGCCGCACCACGCGTCGCTCGGAGGCGAACTGCTCGAACCAGACGCGCGGCAGGCTCGCGGAAAACCGCATGCTCTCCGGCGCTCGGGTGATGCGGTTCATGATCTGCGTCTTTACCGCGTCGGAGCCGACGATCCAGAGCGTGCCGCGCCCGATCTCGGTGCCGCCGCGGATCTTGCCCTTGGAGGGCTCGATCACCGGCCGGGAGAAGCCGGCCATGCCCTTGATCGCCATCACGCCGCGCCGCATGCGCGGGACGCAGAAGGCGTAGACCTCGTCCGTCCAGCCGCCGTCGCCCGAGTCGACGCAGGCCGCGCTGATGCCGATCATCCCGCCGAGAGGATGCTTCCAGCGCGAAAGCAGCATCTCGTCGAGCTCGCGCCAGGTGCCCTCGTCCTCGGGCGAGCCGTAGAAGACGAAGTGGGCGAGCACGAAGGCCGTGCCGTCCTCGGCGTGCCCCATCACGGTCGCCTCGACGCGGTCGTCCTGTACGTCGACGCCGCAGGTGATGATCACCACCGCCTCGGGCATGTCGAGGCGGTGCAGCTCGCCGTCCTCGTCGGCCCAGTCAACGCCGAGCCCGAACCGCTCGCGGCGCTTGAACAACACCTCGTCGTCGATGGTGTCGGCCGCGTCCTCCCAGGCTTCCGCGAGAAGCGTGTTCTTGAACACCCGCAGGCGCTCGGGATCCTTGTGCGCCCGCAGGAACTCGTCGGCGAGCTTTGCCCATGACGCGTTCGGGAACAGCGAGATCAGGGCGTTCAGATGGAAGCCCGCGTGGCCCTTCACCTCCGGCCGCGTCGCGCGCCAGGCGCCCTTCGAAACCATCTCGGCCTTGAAGCGCTCGGGTATCGCCTCCTCGCAGGTCGGGCAGCGCCAGTGCGCGCTCTCCGGCCCTTCGGGAAACCGGATGTCGGCCCAGACGAGTTGATGCCGTGCGCCGCAGGACGGACACGGCACCTCGTAGATCCGCATGTCGCTCTCGCGATAGGCCTGCAGGATCGTCGACACCGAGGCGTCGGTCGGCGTCGAGCCGCGAATGATCTTGCGGTTTACGAAGCCCAGCGTCCGGCGCTCGGCAAGCGTCACCGGATCGCCTTCCTTCGTCGGCTCCATGCCGTCCTCTTCGTCAATGAGGAGGACGCGCGCGGAGTGTCGCCGGAAGTTGCGAGGCGATTTCGCCGCCAGCACCTTCAGGTATCCGCCGGGAAAGCGGCGCTGCGTGATCGTCGATCGGCCGCTCTCGTCGGCATCCGTCGAGAAAAGGCCCGCAACCGCCGGCGAGGCGTCGAAGATCGGCTCCATGTCGGAGACGACGTAGTCGCGGCAGTCGTCGTCGGTCGGCATGTAGAGCAGCATCGGCGACGGCTCGTTGAGGCCGTAGGACGCGATCGCCGCGGTCAGGAGCGTCGTGTAGCCGACGCGGACGCACTTCAGGACCGTCACGCGCTCGAGGAACGGGTCGGTGATCGCGTCCCCGATGCCCCGCTGCGGCGGCCAGAGCTCCATCCAGCCGGGATCGTTGTTGACGCCCTGCGGGAACTTGATGTTGCGCGGCGCCCACTCGGAGAGCGGCAGGCGCTGCGGCGGTCGCAGCGAGGCGAGCGCCTTGACCCGGATCTGATCAAGCAGCTCCACCGCTCGCCTCCTCCAGGATGCGCCGCACGACGCGATCAATCTCATCAATGTCGTGCGCGGTGAGGTGCGGCAGCTTCTGCTGAACCTTGGACGACAGGCTGAGCATCAGCGCCTGTACCATGCGCAGGATGTCGGCCCAGGCGCGCTGGACGTCGGCCGCTTTCAGAAGCTCGCCGCGCCCGACGGCGTTCTTCATCTCCTGCGCGTCAGCCTGTTCTTTGGCGAGGCGCGCGCGCTCGGCCGTCAGGTCAAGGTCACCGGCCTCGGCGCGTCCAGCCGCGGACTTGCGGAGCCGCTCGCAATAAGCGGCGGTCGCCTCAGCCAGCGGGATCTTGCCGGACGCCGTCCGCTCGATCGTCCCCTCGGCGATGAGGTTCTGCACGGTGCGGGCCGAGATGCCGACGAGGTCGCCGAAATCCTTGGTCGACACCTCGGTCGGCAGCGATGCCGCTGGCTTCTTCGCCCGACCGCGCAGGGCTGAACCCCGTGCCGCGTCCGGAAGCGCGTCGCCGATCTGCTCGAAGGAGCCGGCCTCGTCGCGATTGGCCAGCTTCGTCCGCGACTTAGCCGGCGATGAGGTCGCCGGCGTCTGCCGCGATTTCACCCCTGAACCCCCCTATAGAGATTTTGCGCAGCGTGAGGGATCGGGCTGATCCCCACCGCAGTACCTGGGAGGTCGGGGAGGACCCGACCCGGGGGCCTGCTTGGTGCAAAAATGCAACACTGTCACACAAAAAGACACACCGCAGGTTGACTGATGGTGCGCCGCAACAACCCTGAGGTGGGCAGCTACGAGACGACGCCCTTGGTCACCCGCTTGATCTCGTGCTCGACGCGACGCGGCAGCACCGTGGCCGCGGTCGACGTGAACGCCTCGGCGCTCGCGTCCTTCACCATCTCGGCCGGGATGATCACGCCCGAACGCGCCCGCTCGATCGGCAGGCGCTTCGTGCCAGCGCGGAAGAAGGCATGGCCACCGGCGAGCAGCGCCCCGCGGCCGCCCGGCCACTCGCCGCCCCGCAGGAAGGTCGCGGGGAAGACGGTCGAGCGGTTGAAGGGCTTGGCCCTCACGCCTTGGTCTGTCTCCTTCGGCTCGAAGAACTTCAGGCTGACGTCGCCGCCGCTGGAATACAGCGAGAACGTCAGGTCCTCCCAGTCCGACCGGTTCGTCTTGACCGCCGCGACGATGACCTTGCGCTTGAGCCCGGTCTGTTTCGTCAGCGCGCTGCGCACCTTCGTGCGCGCCATCTCGCCGGTGCGGTTGACGGCGCGGGCAAGCACCTTGCGCGACGTGTCGTTGCCCAGCGCGCGGATCGCGTCCTCGAAGCGCCGGAGCCCACCGACATCCGACCAGTGCAGCATGACCCGCACGCTGCCCGCCAATGCCATGGTGACCTCCGAGACAGGCTTCCGGTTTGGCCGCCTCCTGGCGCAGGGTTGCGCGACCTGGCGGAACTATCCACAGATGGAGTGGGTTATGGCGCCTAGCGCCGTCACGGGCTGCAGCTGTGCAGAGCCGCAGCCCGGGCTGGACGACAATGACGTAGGACCGCCATGCCTCGCGCCCGGCCCATCCGGAGCGCAAGAAAAGAGCGCGGAACGGGCTTGTTCGAACCCCGTTCCGCGCTTCTGTCTGGTGAGTTGCCGCACCGCGCGAACGCGGTCAAGCGCGTTAAAAACGCACCGTTTTCGGCCTACTCGCAATTCTGTGGAATACGCATTTACTGCCACTCGTGGCGCCCGGGGTCAAGCCCCTCCCCGAGCCGCCCTTGCTGCCTCGCGGCGCAGCGCGTGCGCGATCTCGGAGCGCTCCTCGAAGAACGCCTCCGGATCGCGATGCGAGAGGCTGAGCCGCTCGACCCGGCTGGCGAGCACCTCGATGCGGTCGCAGAGGCCGGGCGTGCCGGCCGGATCAGTGCTTCGCTCGCCCATCATCCTCGTCCAGGTCACGCGCCGGCCCATTCGACAGGCCCCAGTGCTGGACGAGCGCGTCGAGCGCGGCCCGCAGCACCTTGCGAGCCGTGCGCCGGCTGCTTTTGATCTTCTTCGACAGCTCCCGAAGAGAATGCCCCTCCCCAGCCACGAAGCGCACAATGCCGTAGTTCCGCTCGCCAACGGCGAGGTACGCGCTGCGCAGCTCGAAGCCGGCGGCCATGCGCCCGTCGTTGAAGGCGTCCGGCGCGCTGCCGCCGTCGACGCGCTCCTTCACGTCGCCGGGTGACGGCGAGCGCTTGCCGGCGCGCTCGTAGAGATCACGGAAGCGCAGGCCGGCCTGGGCCTCGGCCGCCTGCAGCACGCCGCTCTCGCTGAGACGCACGAGCGGGCTCTCGCCGAAGTTCACGGCGACGATGATCGTCTCCGGATTGCCGGCCGCGCCCTGGTGCTCCTTCTGGAAGAACGGGTTCTCGACGTCGCGATAATGAAGCTCGCGCCGCGGCTCCGTTTCCTCTGTCCGCGCGACGGCGGCGCGCCGCTTCTTCGGTGCCGTGCTGCGCGCCGCCAGTGCCCTTGCCATCCGCTCCGACCGGGCAGTGAGGCGCGTCTTGCGGGCCGTTCGGGCTTGCTCGGCAGCACGGTTGGCGGCGCGGCGCTGCGCCTTCGCCATCCAGGCGTCGAGCGCGTCATCCTCGCTCACATCCTCGGCCCGCGCCTTCCGGCGGATCGCGGCGAGCTGCTGCGGCGTCGGCGCGGCGATGCCGAGCTCGGCGCAGCGCGCAGCGAGGCCGGAGAGCGCTTCGAAGCGGGGACGATTCGATGATGCGGCGGCGGCCGCGACGACGATGTCGGAAGATCGGGTGTCAGTCAGTCGGTCCAGCACTACGCCTGCATCCCTCTGCACGGGAGGCAGTCCTAAATCCTATGGTCCAGCCAATGAGATATGCCAGATTGCACCCGCGCTAGGAAGATCGTCCCAGTCGCTGTCGTTCTCGCTCCGTTCCGGCATTATGGCGCGATGGGCTACCGGGTGATTCGAGATCTGACGGACGGCATCCGCTACGGCGCGTGGGTGCGGATCATCTGCGGCGGATGCGGCAAGCACACCTACGCCTCGTGCCAGGCGCTCCGCCGCGTGCTCGATCCCGGCCTCCACCCGGCCGGCTATCAGAGCCGTTTCTGTTGCACCCTGTGCGGAACGGCCCCGAGTAGCATCGACATCTGCGACGGGCCGCCGCGTCCGTCGGCCGACTAGCCGTTATGATGGTGCGGAGCGGTTATCCGTTCCGCCCGCCCCTCCCTCACGCCACCTGGAGGCTCTTGAGCACCGGCAGGGTCTTCTCGGCGAAGGTGGCGGCGCGGGCGGCCAGCTCGGCGACGTTTTCCTCCGGCGTGTCCAGCGGCTTGCCGTCCTTGACGATGCGCTGGTTCTGGGCGGCGAGGACGCTCCAAGCGAAGTCCGCCCAGTCCCTCGGCTGCTTGGCACCGGCGCCGATCGACAGGAGGAAGAGCTGGGCGAAGCGGTCGACGGCGATGCCGCCCCCGGTGACCGGCGAGGCGAGGAAGCCGAGATCGGCATTGTCGCGCGCCCGCTCGCAGACCGCCGCGTTGAAGGCGCGGGTGGACTTGGCGCGCTTGTTCTCGTCCTTGGCCGGCAGGCAGGGCTGGACGTGCCCGGCGCCGACGAGGATGGTCAGCGCCTGGGTCAGCTTCGCCCAGCCGAGCGCCTCGACCGCCTTGTCGGCGCAGAGCGCCCGCAGCGTCTTCGCCCCCTCGGCGAGGCCGTCGAGAATGGGCGTGTAGACCTCGGCCTGGAGGGTCGCCTCGCCGAGCACGCCCTTGACCGTCAGCGGCACGTCGGCGCGCGGCGTCGAGAGCGCGAAGCGCTGCTCGGCCCAGACCTCCTGGAGGCGGCGGGGCGGGAGCGGCAGCGGTCCCTTGACGAAGACGTCGCGGCGGAACTGCTGGTTGAACATGTAGTCCTTCATCACCTCGCGCTGCGTGCGATCGGCGATGCCGGCGAGAAGCTGCTGCTGCTCGGCGGTGAGATTGATCGCGTCGACGCCTTCCAGAAGCGCGGCGGAGCCGAGGAAGGTGAGCTTGGCGGCGCTGAGATCCTGCGCCACCTCGGAATGGTAGAACAGCGCCCAGGCGTCGTTGAAGTATTCGTGGGCGAGATAGTTGCGGCTCATGCCCTTGAGCTTGTCGAAACGCTCCTTCAGCGCCGGATTGGCGCGGAAGAAGCCGGCGCCGGCCGCGAGCATCGCGTCGGTGAACTGCAGCGCCGGCTCCAGCCGCCCGGCGGTCGGCCCGCCCGTCGCCTTGCCGTGCAGGTACATGAGGTGGCGCAGCGGCGCGGCGGCCGACCAGCCGGGAAGGGCGTTGTAGGAGATGTAGACGAGCCCGCCGACCTTCAGCTTGCGGGCAATGAAGTCGACGATGGCCTGCCGGTTCTCGAGGCCGATCCAGGAATAGATCCCGTGCAGCGCGATGACGTCGAACTCCTCCGGCAGGTCCGGCTCGTCCGCGAAAGCGGCGAAGGGCGTGTCGAAGAAGGTGACGTTGGACAGCCCCGCTTCGGCGGCGAGGGCGCGAGCGTTGGCAACCTGCGAGGGGTTGAAGTCGGTAGCGTAGAACTGGGCGTGCGGATTGGCGGCCGCGAGGAGGTTGGCCGAGAAGCCCTGGCCGCAGCCAAGCTCGCAGAAGCGAAACGGTGAGGCTGTATCGAGCGGCGTCTCTCCAGCGGCTAGCGCGCCGAAGCTCAGCATCTGCGGCGTCAGTTCGCGGTAGAAGCCATAGGTGTAGCCGAGATCGGCCACGTAGCCGTCAGTCCAAGCAGTCATAACCGCGCCTTCTGAGAGTAAGTGCACCTTCCACAACGAAGCGGCAGGGAGCCTAGTAGACCCCCTGCCGCCCCTTGGTAGATGGTGGAGCTGCCTCGGAAGGCAGCTCCTGACTTGGAGTGTTAGGCGACGATGTCGGTAGCTTCGATGCCGGCGAGCGAGACGCCGGTCAGCTTGACCACCTGCTCCGAGGCATTGCCAGCGGCAGCGGCAGCGAACACGTAGGTGTCGGAGCCAACCTGCTGAGCAACGTACACCGTCGTGGTGTCGGCGGCGAACAGGGCGTCCGCAGCCGTCTTGGCAGCCGTGAAGTCCGCAACAGCGGCCGTGGCTTCCTTGTAGGTCGTCGCGCTGCCTGCAACAGCGTAAGCCTGGAAGTCGATCGTGTCCGCCTTCGTGAGGAAGTCGGTGATGACGTCGGCATCCGTAGCAGTCGCAGCGCTGGCGGTGCCAACGATGAACTTGTCGTTGCCAGCGCCACCGGTAAAGGTGTCCGCCGTGAAGGCGACACCAGCCGAGCCAGCGACACCCTTGGTGGTCTCAGTGACCGTGCCGAAGGTCACACCAGTCGATGCAGCCTTGTCGGTCGCCGTGGTGGTGGCAACATCACCCGCAGTGTTCTTGTAGGTGACGCTAACAGTGTCCGTGACCGCATCGTAGGTGACGGTATCGATGTTGGCGTTAGCAGCCTTAATCGCAGCTTCAGCACCCTGGATGGCCGTGCCAACCTGGTCGATGGACTGCGAGTTGCCGATGACAACGTCAACACCAGCGATCGTGACGGTGCCACCGTCCGCATCCGAACCGTTGGTGACGGTGAACTTCTGCACCTCAGCGACCGCGGCCACTGCAGCGCTGCCGCCACCGTTCAGAACGTCGTTACCGGAGCCGCCCTTCAGCACGTCGATACCGGTCGAGCCAGTGATGGTGAGCACACCAGCGGCAGCCGAGCCGTCGAACGAGACGGGGGCGGTGAACCCGCCGATCGTGAGAGCCTGCGAACCCGTGGCATTCACAACCGTGTTTGCGGCAACAGCGATCGAGCCGATCGTGTTGGCGGCAACGCCAGCAACGCCGCTCGAAGCGATGTTGATGGTCGTCGCACCGCTGGTGGTCAGCGTACCAACTTCAGCGTTCGCACCGTCGGCAGCCGCAGCACCTTCGAGCGCAACGTTCAGCGTGGTCGACCCGACACGCTGAGCGATGCTCGCGTCGCCAGAGTTGTTGGCGCCGAAGGCGTACACACGAGCGCCACCTAGCTCAACCACGTCGTTGCCGGCGCCGTTGAAGATCAGCTTGTTGATGGTGGTGTTGGTGAAGGTGTCGCCATTCACCTGAGCGCCGGTGACGCCAGTGAATTCGAGCTGCTCGATGTTCGTGGCTCCATTGACACCCTTCAGGACGTCGTTGGTGGCGAGACGGAAGTCACCGCCTGCGACCGAGAGCGTGTCGGTGCCAGCACCGCCGTCGAACTTGTCAGCAGCCGTGACGTTGGCGACGATGAACTTGTCGTTGCCGGCGCCGCCGGTGAAGGTCTGGTCCGAAGCACCCTGAGCGGCCGTGTTGATCGTCACGCCGGCCGTGGAGGCCGAAGCATTGATCGTCGTGGCAGTCGTGGTCGCAGCCGTCGTGATCGACGTAGCACCGTTAGCCGCAACGTTCAGGGTCTTGAGCGAGGTGTCGGTCAGACCGACGATCGAACCGGAACCCGCGACGTTGAGCGTCTCGATGCCGTTGATGGTGACGGTGCTAGCACCGGTCACCGAAGCGCCGTCGAGAGCGAGCGTCGCGGCATCGGCCGTGCCACCGACGTTGTTGTAGGCGAACTCGACGTTCTTGCCCGCGGCGATCGTGCCCTTGATGCCGCCCGTCTGAGCGACGGCGAGACCGGTGAACGAGATGTTCTCCGACGAAGACTGAGCCCAGAACTGCTGCGCACCCGTGAAGGTGTTGGCATTGATCGACTGAGCGCCGGTGTTCTGAACGAAGATCTGCTCGACGTTGGAAACCGTCACAGCCGGAATGGCAGTGCCATCGATGAAGAGCGACAGCTTGTCGGTGCCGGCGCCGCCGTTGATGTTATCGCCAGCATTGAGCGTCGTGGAGCTCGCCACAACCGAGTCGTTGCCGGCAGTGCCGACGACGTTGTCGATGTTGTTGGTCAGCGTGAACGTCTGACCCGGGTTGGTCGGAACACCACCAGCACCACCAAGCGGACCGGAGTAGACGGCCGTGCCCTGGCCGGCGGCGTCGAGGAAGTTCGTGACCGCGGTGTTGACCGAGTTACGGAACTCCGGAGCCTCGGAGAAGGCGAGCGCGATGCGGGCGGCCGAGAAGCCGGAGTCGAGGTAGAACTGGACTTCGCCAGCCGACGGAGCGCGGCCGAGGACCTGCTGGTAGACGGCGTTGATGAAGGCCGTGTTGACCGTGTTGCCGCCGAAGCGGGTGGCAAACTCCGGCGAGGCGGCGAAGCCTTCGGCGATGTTCTGCTCGTTGGCCGGACCGCGGAGCGCGTCGACCTGGAAGTTCAGGCCGGCCTGGTCCGGAACGCGACCGAAGACCACCTGGTACAGGCGGACGACGTCCTGGACGTCCTGGCCTTCCGGCGAGTTGATCAGGGCGGCGCGGGCCTGGGCCAGCGTCAGGGCGCCCGAGTCCACGGCCGAGACGTACGAGTTGATCTCGGCGTCGGAGACCTCAGTGCCGGAGCGCTGCAGGATGTTGCTGAAATATTGGCGGATATCGTCGATCGTAGCCACGCTTCTCTCCACGTGAAGTGAGTGCAAAAGCACTCGTAAGGGTCGGGCTGCCCCTACCCAATCTATCTATGCAGGTTCAGTACCTGCGAACTACTAGGAGTGAAGGCACAGAAATCCCGTCGGCCGACTGCAGACTTGCTGCAGCCACCCTACTTCGAACCAGAACTGTGTGACCTTTTCCTCCGGACGCCGGACTTGCTACAGCAGCGACACTACCTTGGCAAGTGCCCTTGTACAGTGGGATGCAAACATTTCCCGAACCTGAACAGACCCTCGAAACCGTGTTGCAATCTGGCACCGCTGGGCGGAACCGGGACGAGAAATGGGCACGGAGAGGGTTTCGGCTAGACCTATGTTAATGATCTTCATCGATGAATGGCTGGGGCGGAGCCAAGAAGATGCGGAGCCGTCCCGCGATAGCCGCGATTGCCGATGTGGCGGAGGGGCCATCATCCCGTCAGAGCAGTTCCAACGACGCGACTACGAATTTTCGCTATCGCCAAATAAGATCGCGTGGGTGCCCGGCTCATAGAAGGCGAGCAGCTCGCGCACGAACTCGCGTGGCTCCATTTTGAGAGCCACGGCCCAGTCGTGGTAGCGCTCCGGCGGGATACGACCTCGCCCGAGCTCGATCTGCGAGATAAAGGTGTAGTAGCCGACGTCGACCTTCTCAGCGAACTCGCGCTGCGTCAGACCGGCCGCCTCGCGGCGCTCCTTTAGCCAGACCCCACCCCGCTTGCGTAGAGCGAGGCGTTCCGGATCTTCGACCTTGTTCGGTTGAGCGCCCATGCTGATGCCTTCGTGCCGATGCGTCGCGCCAGAGCCGGCCCGACCATTTCGACGTCAGAGTTGGAGATGCCGGGCCAATGTCGGCATACAGCTACGATATACATCGCATCCGCCACCGTCTAGCGATCGGTGTAGTTCCACCCATGTCGACAAATTGTGCGATTTTGGACGACGCTACAGGAGCCGCCCTTTCGCATAAAAGGCGATGGCCCGGAAGGACATCTATCCCGCCGAGCCATCAGGCATCATCCCGTGGAGACAGAATGTGACGGCTGTACATATACCGTGAGATAGCAGAAGGTTCAACCGGGCGGACCACAATCGGCGCCGAGCCTGATCTCGATCGCAGGATCAGAGGCTCTTTCCAGAGCTTCGCACCGGCTGCTTTCGAGGAGCGGCCTAAGGCACTACGCCTTCGTCATGCGCGTCAGCATCTGGATCTTGCGGTATGTCGATCGCACGTATTCGGCCAGGTTGCGCTCTCGTGAGATCGCGCCCTGGATCCTCGCAAGCCGTTCCTGACGATCGGCGTTCGACGCACGAGGAGCGTGGAGCAGCCGATCGAACTGGCGAGAGAGGCTGTAGCGTCCCACGAAGTCGCTCGGGAGCGATGTCACGAACCGGCGCCCCTCCTCATACCCGGTCATGAGATCCGCGGCGATCGCCTGAGCACTTCGGGTCTGCGATGTGCATCGGCCTGAGAAACTCGCCTTCTCGGCCGCTTCGAAGTTCTCGTCGTTCAGGTACCCTGGACCGCCATACTGATTGTGGACGTAGACCGGGGTGCGGGCGGCAAGGGCATAGTGAACCGTCTGACCAAGGCCGATAACGAGGTCGGCGTTCAGCAGCTGCGCGGCCGCGCCGGCTTTTGCGAGGTCACTCGTCCGCCCGAAGTGCTGCACCTGCACCTGATCGCCGAGCAGCTGAAGCGCCTTGTTCAAGTCGGACTCGGGATGGCAGGCGACGGCGATGATGCGCCGAGGGGAGCTCGGCAGAGCGCGCGGCCGCGGCTCGTCGAAGTCACCTGCGACCGCGTTGTAGAACATGTGTATGGGAAGCGTGCTGCCCTGCGCCGCGGCGACCGCCGCCGTTTCCGGGGATCTGGCGAATATCAGGTCGCCGAGAGCGTTCTCCAATTCCCAGCCGGATGACTCCATGAACCCCTCGGATGCCAGTTTGGCGAAGACGACCAGCGAGCGCTCGGCGTTCTCGGGGTGAGGCGTGTAGTCGAAGAGGCCCGCGACCTGGTGCTGAAAGTAGACGAGGTCGAAATCGAGCGGTCGGATGGCGCCCGGCTCCGTTACGATCGGGATCCGTGCCTTCTGCATCTTCCCCGTCATGGGGAAGCCGTCCCAATTGGCGTATACGACGACGTCCGCGCCCGCCTTCCGGCAATGTAGGGCGAACTCAGCCAGCAGAACCTCGGCGCCGGCATCCTTCTGTAGCTGGTTCGTGCCAAGGAGTATGCGCATGGGTTCTGGTCGCTCCTTCATCTGCGAGCATCAGTCGGTGGGATCGCCGCTCCGGATGCCATCCTTCGCAGCAGCCGGCAAGCGCCCCTCCCCGATCTCAGCCTGAGAGCGCGCCGCCTTCCGTGCTGCGGTCTCGGCAGCGACGCGAGCGGCTGGGGAGGATCCTTCGAGCTTGGCCGGAGCCGGCCGATCAGGCGGCGGCACCTTCTTGCCGAGCGCAGCGATGCGTCGTTCAAGGTCGGCGCGCTGCCCGGGCGTCAGATCGGGCACAGGCGTCGGCGGCTCTTCCTCCTCGGCCTCCAGGATGCGGCGCAGACGCTCGGCCGCGACGCGCCACTCCCCCTCGACCATCTTGGTCAGCCGAATGAGCTGCGGCACGGTGGGCATGTAGACGACCGAGAAGTCCGCCGGAATGTCGTCGTCGAGGACGCGGCGCACCGCCTCGCTGAACGCGGCGCCCGATCGCCCGGGAAGCACTCGGATGAGCGCCGCCACCATGCCCGGCGCGTCGAAGCCGTCGGCAGGCTTCGTCATGGCGGCCTTCAGCTGGCGCACCTCGCTCTTCAGCGCGTCGACGTCGAAGCCTGGCGCCAGATCGCGCTCGAGCCTAATCACGACGGCGAACGCCGCCTCGCACTCCTCGTCGGTCGGCGCGGCGCCGGCCGCGAAGCGCACGAGACCGGGCGCGACCTGGCGCGTCCTCGCATCGAGGCTATCCAGCATCGACAGGGCCGAGGAGAGCGGCGAAGGCGTCGTCGAAAGCGGCGTCGAGCTCGTCGGCATGATTGCGACGCCCCGAGCCGGCGCGATGGCCCGACGGGCCGCGAGATCGTTGGGCATGATAGTCGCCTCCTCTGGCGGTGGATCGGGGATCGGTGGGGCTGCCGGTGCCGGCCGGCTTCGCCATCTCGATGCGCCGGTCCCGCGCCTCGCGGACGGCTCCGGCGAAGTAGGACCAGGATCGGATGGGCGAACCGCGGCTGCGGGCGGCGAGGCCGGCCACGGCCGGCAGGACGTCGAGCTCCAGGTCGCAGCCGGCCGCCAGCCAGCCGATGGGTTCGGCGAGCACGAGGAAGCCGGGCGAAGCCGAGTTGATCGATGCGCCGGCCGCGTCGCGAAGCCGGGCGCCGAGAGCGTCCGTCTGAGCCCGCGTCCAGGACGGCACCTGGCCGGCAGGCTCGGCCGGCTGAGGCGGGCGACGGAGCGGGACGGCACCCGCCTCCTCGATCACCTCGGCCGGACGATCGTCGTTCGCGGGCGCCGCAGGCGCAGCAGCACAGCTTCTGTTAACGGGGGTCTGTTCATTGGATGTGATGTCAGAGGTCACAACAGATGTGACGTCTGGGGTCACATCAGATGTGATCTGCCGATCACGTATTGCGGCCCGCGCGGAGGCCTTCGCCTTGGCCGCGCGAGGCGCTTCGTGAGCGTCGAAGAGGCCGAGCTGGCCTGGCGCGCCCTCGTTGATGAGGACGCGATATTCCAGGCTCCGCTTCATGCCCGCGCGAGCGCGCGCCTGCACGTAGCCGAGGTTGCCGAGCTTCTTCAGCGAGCGGTTCACGCTCTCGCGCTTGGCGTCGACCTCGGCTGCGATCGCCTCCTGCCGGCGCGTGCAGATGCCCGTCCTCCCGTTGGCATGCGCGCAGAGGATCCCGAGCACCTGGATGTCCAGGCGCGTCAGGCGCTTGTCCATGAAGACCTCGCGCGGGACCTTGCCCCAGTCGCTCACGAGCGCACCCATTGTCTCGCACTTTCATGTGCGATTGTTGTTGCGCTTCGCACTTGGATGTGCGAATATCTCTTCATCGAAAGGCGGTCGGAATGAAGCGCGAAGCCCTGATCCGAGAGCTTCGCCAGTTGGCCAGACAAGCCGGTGTGGAGTTCGTCGTCACACCGAACGCGGGCAAGGGGTCCCACTACCTCGTCCGGTTCGGAACCAAGCGAACGATCATCCAGAGCGGCGAGTTGAAGCCCCAACGGGTGAAGGACATCAGGAAGCAGCTGGGGATCGATTGATCCCCGGCCTTCCGGCGTCCCGCTTCCTTCCGACCTCGAAGCCTCAGGAGACCACCCATGCAGTACGCCTACCGCGCCTCCTTCGAGCCCGAGGACGACGACATCCGCGTCGTCTTTCCCGACGTGCCGGAAGTGACCGTCGACGCGCCCGATCGCGCGGCTGCGCTCGCCAGCGCGCGCGAGGCGCTCGGCCTGGCGCTGCGCGGCTATGTCGAGGCCGGCGAGCCCCTGCCCGAGCCGCGTGCGACGGCGGGCGAGGTCATCGCCGTCTCGGTGGCCGACGCGCTGAAGATCGCGGTGATCCTCGCCTTCCGCTCGGCCGGCATCACGAAGACGGAGCTCGCCCGCCGTCTCGGCAAGCGCGAGACCGAGGCGCGCCGCATCCTCGACCCGCATCATCCGACGGGCCTGCCGCTCCTCGAGGCGGCGCTGGCCGTCCTCGGCAAGCAGGCGGTGCTCGACGTTCGCGATGCGGCCTGAACGATCGTGGGAGCTGCCGGCGATCATGTGGGCGGCATCCACGGCACGAGGGGGGTGTCGTAGGCGCGCATGAGCGGATGGAACGGGTGACCGTCTCCGCAGGCTTCGAGGCAGAGCATCGGCTTGCCGGAGGCCTCGACGATGGCGGCAACGGCGCGCCAGCGAGAGCGCAGCGGCTGGGGCAGCTTCACGAGCGCGCCCCAGGCCACGATGACGATGTCGTTCTCGGCGACGGCTCGTCCGATCCACGTGTCGTTGAGTAGGCCGACGGGATCCTTTGCCCGACGCAGCGCGACGACGTCTTTCGAGCGGAAGGCGAACTTGTTGACGACGGTGAAGCGGCCGATCCCGTTGCGGATGGCGAAGCCGTAGAGCTTCCGGATGGTGTGATCGTCCTCCTCGGCATCGGCTGTCGACGGGTTCACCATGACGATCGCCGCCGATCGGCCGGGCATGCCGAGGTCGCGCGTCAGGCAGTAGCGGTAGGCGCCGTCGATCACGGCGTCCCGGGTGATGAGGAGGTCGCTCACGCCGGCACCCTGCAGCTACGGGAACTTTTTCTGAGCTCGTGCGTCTGTCGGGCGTTCCGTTCCTCGTTCACCAGGAGCTTGAGATGGGGCACAGCCGTTTCAGAAAGCCCGTTCGCGTCGCCATCGGACTGCAGGCGCCGCGGAACATCGAGACGCCGCTTCAGGCGTATTCTTTCCTCACCGAGCACGCCGGCGACTTTCAGACCCTGCCGCACCGGCTGGCTCGGAACGCCTGCCTCGGCGCTATTGAAGGCGGGTTCGATGCGGAGGTTGCACGAGCCGCCTTTGTCAGCTTCGCCAAGCGAGCTGGCATCCTCGCGCCCGAGGTCGACGATGTGGTCGCCGCGAGAGCGATGCAGAGTCACAGCGGGCAGCCGCTGAGCTGAGAACCAGGCACGGGCGCTGGGTTGAAGGATCCGGCGCCCGTCGTTGACGAGTGTGGCTTGGCGAGAGCGCGTCACAGCTTGCGGTCCGATTCTGCGAGGAGGACGTGGAAGTCGGCGCCGGCGCGCTCGAAGGCTTCAGCGTAGGACGGCACCTCGCGCCGTCCGAGCCGCGCCCAGTCGCGATGGTTCAGCGTCCAAATCTCGCGCACGGTGAGGAGAAGCCCGCGCTCGGTGGCGAGCCGCCGGCGCACCTTGCGTAGGCCGGCGGCCGGGATGTCGTTGCGCGTGGCGAGCGCCAGCATCAACGAAACCTGACCGCTGAAGCGCCGGCCGGTCAGCTGCTCGCCGGTCGGGCGCGACAGGTGCGGGCCGAAGGGCTCGCTCCACTCGCGCTCGGCCGGCGCGAAGAGGTCGCGATGCGGGAGCCCCATGTCACGCGCCCTCCGCGGCAAGCGCGTGCTCGGCCGCAAGGGCGGCGGCGATGGTGCGTAGCGTATGCGGCGCCGTCATCGCGTGCTCATGGCCGGCGAGCACCATCTGGGCGAGGCGCAGCGCGCCCTCCCGGGTGAAGCTCTGCTCGGACTGCAGGACGGTGGCCGACGTCGGCCGCAGCGCGGCGAGGTGCAGGCCGTCCGCCTCGTCGATCGCGACGATGCGCTGGCCGGCGCCGGTGAGGAGGTCGACGGCGACGAGGACGCGCGCGTCGGGAATGACGGAGGACATCAGGACACCAGGATGCAGGCGGCGAGGAGAACGCTGCCGACGGCGAGGGAGACCGCGCCGGCGCGAGGGTTGGTGCGGTCCGGGCCGTTGCGGCCGAGGATGAGGGAGTGGCCCGACAGGGCGAGCGCGGTGCCGGCCGCGGCGAGGACGACGGCGAGAAGCGTCATGGCCGCGTCTCGACGATCTCGATCGCGCGGGCACGATTCGGGCGGCGCCGGATGCGGCCGCGCTCTTCCAGCGCCGTCACGATGCGATGGACGCCGGACTTTGAGGCGAGGCCGAGCGCGGCTCCGATCTCGTCGTAGCTCGGCGTGTGGCCGCGCTCGTCGGCGTAGTCGCAGATGAAGCGGTAAGCGGTGCCCTGCTTCTCCGTCAGCCCAACGGTCGACCCGCGCACCGGGAGCGGCTCGGGCGCCGGCGGCTCGTCGGTACCGAACTCCAGGCGATAGGCTTCGCGAAGCTCCGAGCGGTGCGCGCGCATCCAGCCAATGATGCGAGGATCGATGCGGCGGCTCACGGCACGTCCTCCGCCTGCGCGATCACGATGACGCAGCCGGGCGTGGTGCTCTTCACCCACTCGGGCTTGACCCAGCGGACGAACTGCTGATTGTCGTCGGCGATGACGCGTTGCGTGACGAGGAGGTCGAGCACCGACTTCGCGAGGTTGTCGGCGTCGCGCCGCCGATCGTCGGGCGCGGTCAGCTCCAGAACGATCGTCACCGGCCCGCTCGTCGGCCGCGGGCGCTGGATCATCATCTCCAGCCCGGCCTCCTTCTTCCAGGCCTTGTAGCGCTTGGACTTGCGGATGCCGCCGGCCATGCGCGCGTACATCGCGTTGACCGAGATCGGGAACGGGATCTTGTATCGGGCGAGCTCGGTCATGCCGCCACCTCAGAACCGAAGAGCGGCAGCAGCCCGCGACTGCGATAGAGGTTCAGGTCCGCCACAGCCGCGGGGTTGATCCAGAGAACCTCAAGCCGCCGGCGCTGCTGGTCGGCCATCGCGACCGTTTGGACCCGCTTCCAGCCTGCCAGCGCCTCGTCATACAGCGCCGTCGCATTGCCGGAGAGAACCACCATGCCCGTGAGATGCGTAAGAAAAGCCAGCAGCTCGGCGTGATCAGCATCGCTGAGCTCGTGCCGGTACCGGCTCTTCTTACAATAGGGGTTCCGCAACGAACGCGTCGCGTGGACGTAGGGCGGATCGACGTAGTGCAGGGTATCCGGCCGATCGTTGTAGGCCATGACCTCGCGAGCGTCGCGATGCTCGATCGTGACGCCGCGCAGGCGGTCGACGATCGCGCCGAGCGCTTCCGGGTAGTTCCGCCAGTCGTGCGCCGGCGTGGTGCCGCTGCGCGATGATGAGCGGCGGAAGCCGGTGGTGTTGGCGCCGCGCTCGAACGTCGTCGCCGAATTGGCGCCGAAGCCCATGAACGAGCGAACAAGCAGCCGGCGAGATCGCTCGAGAGGATCGTCGGTGTGCTTGTAGGCTGCGCGGAACTCGGACAGCGCGAAGGGCGTCAGATAGAGAAGGCGCTCAAGCTCCGCCGCCTGCTTACGGTCGCGCAGGATCCGAAAGAGGCAAACGGCATCGTCGTCGAGGTCGTTGTAGACTTCGGCGTAGGAACGCTCCTTGCGCAGCAGCACGGACGCCGCACCACCGAAGGGCTCCACGTAGGTCCGGTGCGGCGGAAGATGCTCGATGATCCAGGGGGCCAGGCGCCACTTGCCACCGAACCAGCGAAGTGCAGGACGTGTCGGTTGCGACATCAGCGTGCGCCTCCGAACATGTCGAACTGCCGCGCGTCGGCTCGATCCAGCATGAGAAGGGCGGGTGCGCCGCGATGCGTGCAGTCCCAGACGAACCAGGCGTTCAGCGCCGGCGAGGCGCCCTGCCCCGTGAAGTCGACGCGCCAGCGCATCAGGTAGACGCGAGCCGGCGGAAACCGGCGCCAGAGGTGGGCCAGTCCTGCCGCGCCCGGCCAGCCCCAAGGCAGCAACAGGGCCATGTAAGCGACGCGCAAGCGCTCCAGCGCGTGATAGATCCACCGGGCTTCTGCCCCCTTCCATGAGCACTGGTCGAAGGGAGGGTTCGTGAGGATCGCCGCAGCCGGCGCCTTGTCGAAGTCGTAGAAGTCGCGGACGATGGCGCCGCAGCCGCGATCGACGAGGTCGGAGATAATCACCGGCAGGCCGACCGACTCCAGTTCGCGCGCGATCGCACCGTCGCCGGCCGCCGGCTCCCAGATGGCAGGGAACGTGCGCAGCCGGCTGAGTTCGGCGGCGACGAGGGCGCGAGACGGCTCGGGCGGTGTGGCATAGAACTCGCCGGCGCGACGTGCGAGCGCAGGCGCCACGACGATCTCGCCAGTCAGGAGATCCCGCGTATGGACCGGCTTCGAGCGCTTGCCGGTGGCGTGAAAGAGCCCGCGTGCCGAAGCGCTCACGGCGCCCGCTCCGCACGATAGCCGACGCCGGCGCCCGACAGCGCGCCGATGATGTTGACGACGCTCTGCCGGCTCGCGACCGGCAGCGCCGCGATCTGGCGAGCGATTTCGACTGCCTCGCCGTCCGAAGGTATCTCGCCCGCCGGCCGCAGTGCCCGCTCCACCTCGGCGACGATCTCGACGGCGGTGCAGCCGAGCGCCTCCGCGATCCGCAGGAGTGCGCCGGTCGAAACGCGGTTCTGGCCGCCCTCGTACTTACGGACCTGCTGGTAGGTCAGCCCCAACGCCCGACCAAGCGCCGAAGCCGAGAGGCCGGCGATTTCGCGGCGGCGCTGGATGATGGATCCGATGGCCTGGTCGGGGTCGATGATGGAGCGATGGGCGGAAGCGGGCATGGGGCGGCCTCGGACGTGACGATGGAGAGGAGGACGGGCGCGGCGTCGTTGGCCGCGGGCGGGGGCATGGAAGAGAGCCAGTCGGCGGCCGCGCGCAGCGTCGCGGCGAGGAGCGCGTTGGCGCGCACCGGCGCGATGCCGGCGAAGGGAACGACGACGCCCGGCACGCGCACGAAGGCGGCGGGCAGGCTCGCGCCGCGCTGGCCGCTATCGAACTGGTAGCGGGCCTTCGGGAAGAGCGCGTCGAGGAGCCGATCGGTCGCGGTCAGGTCGCCGACGAACCGCCCGCAGAACGACACCCAGATCGCGGTGCGGGCCTTCGCCGGATCATCGGACCGGAAGCCCGGGACCTCGCCGAGCCAGTCGGCGATGTCTTCGTCGAGGTCGACGTTGGCCGCGCCCGACAGCTCGACACGCTCCGCCAGCACGCTGCAGGCGTTCGCCAGGCTGCCGGGCGCCTGCACGATGGCGGAGGGGCGCAGCGCCTGCACGGTTCAGGCTCCCGTTGCCTGAGAGGCGAAGAAGACGGGCACCGCGCCGGGCGACTGCAGGCGCGACACCTTGTGCGCGGCGCGCTCGGCCGAGGAGCCGGCGCCGCGCGCCATGCGGGTGTGCGTGTCGCAGTAGGAGCGCTTCAGGTCGCCCGTCGCGCGCCCGCAGCAATGGACTGCGACGCCGAAGCGGGTCCGGCCGGCCGGGTAAACGGGCCAGCGGCATGTCGCAGAGAGCGCATCGATCAGCGGGACGGGTTGAAAGCCCGGCAGCGGACGGAAGGCATCGTCGCGCGCCGGCCGCTCGTCGGCAGCTTCGGCCGGCCCCGTGTCGCCGTCGGCAACCTCCGCAGGCGCCGCGTCAACCGGATCGGCCGCGATCGGCGCGGAAACGGGCGCCGTGTCAATCGAAACCGTCGTTTCGTCAACCTCGACCGAGCCGTTGGAGATCGCAGGCGTCAGCTGGTCCGGCCCAGCGCGGCGTCGCGCGCCGGCGACGCGGCCGCTCGCCGAGCGATCCCGCTTGGGGAAGCGCGCGGGATTGCACTTGATGATCCAGGACAAACGGCCCTTCGTCAGGCCCGTCGCCTGCATGATCGGACCATAGGTCTTCCCCTCGGCCCACATGGCGGCGATGGCTTCGACGAGCGGGTCGACCAAGGACGGCTCGGCGGCAGACCCAACGGGTGGCTCGGGCGAATGCGGCGGGAACGCCACCTTGTCGCGCATCCAGGTCTTGACCGTCTGCAGCGAGACGTTCGCCTCGGCGGCGATCTGAGTTGGCGTGGCCTTCTCGGCGTGACGCCGGATCGCCAGCGCCTTGCGCTCGGCCGCGACGGCGGCGCTCGGCCGGCGGCTCAACTTGCGTCCCGGCTTCTTCGGCTCGGCGGCGGTTTCAGCAGACAAAGTGGTGACGTTGCGCCGGACGGGTGCCATCGGCGTGCTCCATGTCGGTGATGTGAAAGGGTGCCGGCCCCGCTTGATTGGGAAGAAGGCGGGGCCGGCGGGAGACCCGCGCGCTACGGGAGGATGCGCGCGCGGGCGATCACGGGATCAGGGCGGCTGCGGGAGCGAGGCGGGCATCGTCACACCACCTTCGCTTCGAGATCGTCGAGGACGCGCCGCAGGTCCGTGATGGCGTCGAGCACGGCCGCCTTCTCGGCCGCCGTGTTTACCTGGCCGTCGTCGTCGGTCGCGTCGCACATCGCGCGGTGCAGATCCGAGGTTTCGCGGACGATGCGGTGCAGGTCCTGAACGCAGGCCGGAGCGCGGCTGGTCGAGCCGTCGCGCTGGGTGCGGTTGAGCATCCAGCGGCTGACGATCGGCGCCTTCGCCGCGATCTCCAGACGCACGACCTGCCTAATAGGCATCGAGCGCGACATGTCGCTCGGGGTGCAGTAGCCGGAGATCCGCGCCTCGGAGAACGCGCGGCGCTCGCCCTTCGCGTCGACGTACCAGAGCGCCTCGCCGGCCGAGGCCGTGCCGCCGACCGCAGAGACGAGCTCGCCCGTCAGCGTCTTCAGTGCGCGCTCGTCGAGATCGGTGAAGGGCTGGATCATGGTCAGGCCTTGAGGAGCGGAAACCGGTAGGCGGCGAATTTCCGTGAAGTGGCGCGAGGGATGCGACATCTTGGACGGGTCGAGAGATCAGCCGCCGCGACGAGCGCGGCGGCGGCGAGACGGGGGTGAGAAGCGGATGAAGTCGTCGTTGGCAGCCCAGCGCACGACCGGGTGGGCGCGGCGCAGGCGCCTCAAGTGCCGGCCGAGCACGATGCCGCCGATCAGCGCGAACGCGAGCCACGCAAGGAGGATGGCGAGGCTCTCGATCATTGCGTCGCCTCCGCAACAAGCCCCGCCTCCGCGGCAGGGACGAGCGAGCAACCTTCGTCGCACTCGCCGAACATGTCGGGTCGGAGCCGATGCCGGGAAACGCCGGAGAGGGCCTCGAGCGGCAGAACTCTGACGGGAGGACAAATCGACCACTGCCACACAGCCTGGGTCGAGATGCCGAGCTTGTCGGCAACGACGGCATGCCCGCCAACGGCCTGAATTGCTGCCCCCAGGGCCGCGCTCATCGCATCACGATCACTCATGACGCCTATTCAAGCACCGCTTGATTATCAAATCAAGCATCTCTTTAGTGGACCCGAGCCGTCCCCATTATTCACATCGGCGGTGATGGAAGCGACGGTCGGATCAGCTCTCAAGAACGCTCGGAAGCGCCGGGCGCTGCGTCAGGTAGACGTGGCGGACCACGTCGGTGTCTCCGTGCAGGCGGTCAGCCAATGGGAGCGCGGCGACAATCAGATTACGATGGAAAACCTGCGGACCGTCGCGGCCTTCCTCAAGATCGACGCGACCGCCGCCTATCGCGGCGAGGTCGTTCTCCTTGACGATGCCGCTCCGCCGAATGAGGTCGAGCGCGTCTCCGATGTCGGTCGCCCCGCACTTGGCCCTCTTGATGTGCCGGTATTGGGCCTCACAGTCGGCGGCAGCTCCGGGGATTTCAGCTTCAACGGCGAGATCATCGGGCACGTTCGCCGCCCGGCAGGCATAGCGAACCTCTCCAACGTCTTCGCGCTCCATGTGCTCGGAGACAGCATGTCTCCACGCTACGAGCCGGGCGACATGGTGTACTGCGGCGGTCGCCCGCCCGTGCCCGGCGACGATTGCGTGATCGAGATGTTGCCGACCGAGGATGCACCGGCGGGGCGAGGCTTCATCAAGCGCTTGGTCAAGCGGTCCACGTCCAAGATCCTGGTCTCGCAGTTCAATCCTTCAGCCGAAATCGACTTCGATCCGCGAGAGGTGAAGGCCGTTCACCGTGTGATCCCCTGGAAAGAAGTTCTCGGCTTCTGAGGTGCCGGCCGAGGGCTTTCGTCCTCTGCACCTCGTCATAGAACAGCGGCTCGACCGTGAAATGATCGTCCGGAACGCCCTCCTGCCGGCAATAGGTGCAGCGCAGTTTGCACGCGAAGTCATTGAGCGTCGTCTCTTCGCGGACGCCGAAGCGGCGCAAATCTTCCTTGTTCCTCCAACGGTTCTTTCCGCACTGACCGCACTCGATGCGAACTGCCCGGACGTGACGAAAAACGACCTCCTGGGCCAGCGCCATGATTCGCTCCGTTCATGATTCGTTCTATGATCGATACCGGAACCTAGAGTGTCGAGAGGGGTCAGTTAGGTTTTTTGGTCAAGCATCACTTGATTGAACATTCAAGTGATGCTTGAATGCCTCCATTACCTGATGGAGCGCACGCATGGCCATCCTCAAAGAGATCGCATCCCTCGCCGCCGTGATCGCGTTAGTCGCGTCCTTCTCGGTGCTGGGCGACCGCAGCACCTCGGCTCCGGCCGGCGGCGATGTCGTCATGCTGGTGAGCGCCGCTCGATGAGCAAGATGATCGCCGAGTTCACCCCTGCTCCGCCGCGCGGCGGGCGCACGCCGGGCCTCATCCGGCCGGCCCACACCGGGGATGCCGGTCGCGACCTCACCTGCCGCCTCTACTCCGCCGACACTGGCGCGCTGATCGCGAGCACCGAGAGCGGCCAGCTGCCGCGCGGTGACGACGAAGCCAACGCCGCCTTCATCCGGCTCGCCTGGAACTCGCACGACCGGCTCGTCGAGAGCGCGATCAACGACCGGGCGGCACTCCAGATCGCCCTAGACCGTCTGCCGAGCGACACGCCGGCCGATGTCGTCGCGGCGTTGAAGGATCGCGTCGCGAAGGTCGACGAGCTCCTCGCCGGGATCGAGGGGAGCGCGTCGTGATCGGCATCCTCCCCGCCACGCTCGAGGTGCGCCCCTCCAATCCCGGCGGCCCCATGGCGCGCGCCGTCGTCGCCGACGGCAGCGGCACGCTGATCGTCGACTTCGCCGCCGGCGGCATCACCCGCCGGCCCGTCGTCGCGGAGGCTTTCGCCGAGCGCCTTGTCCTCTCCTGGAACGCTCACTTGCCGATGGTGGCCGCGCTCCTCGCCGCCCGCGAGGCCTTTCTCGCGATCGACACCGCGGGCGGCGGCACGACGCTTGCCTCGATCGAAGAGGCGCTGGCCATCGCAGGCGTCGACCTGTCGCGACGGCCGCGACCGGAGGTCACCCGATGACGCCGCGCGTTCACCTCAATCCCGCGGCTCGCGACCTCGCCGCGCTCTCGGCCGCGACCGGCTATCCGCGCCACGAGCTCATCTCGCGCGGTCTCGCCTTCTGCAAGGCCAACCCGCGCACGGCCGACGTCGAGGACGATCTCTCGCAGCTGCCGCCCTTCGAGGACGGCACGAACGTCGACGATCCCCTCGCCGACGTCGACCGGCAGCCCGACGAGTCCTTCGCCGATCCCGACACCGTCTGGTCAGACGGGCGCGCCCTATCGAAGCGCGAGCGCGCCGCCGCCATCATCATCGTGGGCGAGCACGGGCTCGTGCCGATCGGCCGCCGCACGACATCGTCGGCGCAGCGGGTGCTGACGGACGAGGACGATCTCCTCGTCCTCGTCGAGCACAACCTCGCGCTTCTCGACATCGAGGAGCTGGACGAGGCCTCGCCGCTCTCGCGTCGCCGCCAGATTGATCGCGGCATCGCCGTCGACAAGCGGCCCGATCCCGTCGCGGCTCGCGCGCGGCGCCGGACCTTGCTGGAGCGGCTGCGCGACGAGGCGATCGCGCGGGCGGCCGAGGCAAACGCCGACGAGAACAGCGAGACCACCGTCACCCGACAGGCAAAGGTGCGGGGATGACGGCGAGGCGACGCGCGGCAAAGGAGCGTGGCAATCCTGCCGGGCACAGCGCCTCGATGCCGCGCGTCGCCGCCAATGATTGCGCCTCGCCGCTGCAGGCCTGGGTCGCCGCGGGAAGCCCGCAGCCGGTGCCGTACGAGGTTTTAGCGCACGCGCACGGCTATGTCGCCTGGCTGAGATCGACAACTATAACGTCCAGCCGGTCCTGCGCGCGTTCATTGCCTGGGTCGACGCCCTAGTCGCGGCCGCGCCGGTCGCGAAGGCGGCATGATGGCAGACCGGCCCCTCCATTTCTGCGCCCTCACCTTCACCGTCCATCGCTGCAACATCGATTCTATGGAGGCCCCTGGTGCCTGATCTCCGTATCGAGAACCCCACCGTCAGCGAGCGCTTCGCCGCGATGTTCGCCGAGATCGGCGTCGCGCTGCCGTTGCGCGAGAGCGCCGAGGATCTGGGCGCCATCCTCGCCGCCGATGGCGAGGAGATCCTCGTCGTCGACGTGGAGAGCGTCATGGACGACACCGACGTCGCGACGATCGCTAGCCTCATCGTGCTGGCGGTGAACACCTGCGCCGGCCTGCGCGCCGAGATCCGCCACGACGCGTGAGCGCCCCTCCGGCCGTGCCCTCCCCTTCATCCCCACCCCCTTTCCGCACCACCAGGAGCATACCCATGAGCGAAGTGCAGGAAGTCGCGCAGGACCAGCTGCGGTCCTACGTGGAACGAGTCGAACGTCTGGAAGAGGAAAAGCAGACGATCGCCGACGACATCAAGGACGTTTATGCCGAAGCCAAGGGCAATGGCTTCGACACAAAGGTGCTCCGGAAGGTCATCTCGCTGCGCAAGCAGGACGCCAACGAGCGCGCTGAACAGGACGCCATCCTCGACCTCTACCTCGAGGCGCTCGGCATGGTCGTGGATCTACCGAAGAACTGAGGTGCGCTGTGAACCGCTCCGACGCAGTCGAGCCCGCCAGTCACTCGATGACGCCTGAGGATGAGGTCGCGAGGCGGCGCCGACATGACGACATGGCGTCTTTCATACGCGCTGAGATCCCTGCTCGCGCCGCCTCTCTCGTGAAGGATACTGGCCAGTGAAGAACAAGCTTGTCGACCTCAACAACCACCTCTTCGCCCAACTCGAACGCCTCGGCGAGGAGGGGCTCACCGCCGAGCAGATCGAGGCCGAGGCCCGGCGCGCCGAGGCCATGACGGGCGTCGCAGATCAGGTGGTTCGCCTCGCCTCGCTTTCCGTCTCGGCCGCCAAGCTCGTTGTCGACTACGGCAATGATCCCGCCCCATATCTGCGATCGATCGAGGGAAAGAGGGACGAATGAGGGGCCGTCCGGAGCCCGTCGGCAGCGTGGCCATCCACAACGGCCACGTCTTCAAGAAGGTAGCCAACGCCCGGCGCTGGAAGCTCTTGAGCCACTTGAACTGGGAGGAGGCGAACGGCCCCCTCCCGGAAGGCTACGTGCTCAAGGCCAGGGATGGCGACCGCCTCAACACCGATGCCTCGAACTGGGTTCTCTTCCCGAACTGGCTTGGGGTGACCGCACGCCTCGCCATCCACAACGCTCCGCCGGAGCTGATGGAAGCTGTCATCCTGAACGAGACGGTTAAGCATCGCCTGCGCCTCGCCCGGGCGCGGGCCGGGCTGCCTGATCCGATCGCGCGGCGTGTCATCCGTGAGATCGAAATCCGCCGCCAGCAGCGGCATGCCAAGAGAATGGAGGAGGATCCGGTTTATCGAGAGCAGCACAAGGAGAAGGTCAGGTCCAGATACCTGACCCAGAAGCAGAACCGCGCCTTACGGATGGCAGCCGATCCCGAATACGCGGCGGCGCGTCGAGAGAGCCTTCGGCGGAAGGACAAGCGCAGAAGAGATCGAAAGAGGGGCGTCACAACATGAGCACGGCTGACTTCGACGAGGTGCCGAACCCAGGCAGCCCGTTCGCCGGTACGCCGGGTTGCCGCTGCCCGGTCGTCGACAACGCCCGCGGCGAGGGACACCTCGGCTCGGGCCTCTTCTGGATGACGGTCGGCTGCCCGCTGCACGGTGCGCGGGTCGCCGTGGGTGACGAAGGAAAGGCAGACCGCGATGGGTGAAACGACCGGGGGCACACTGCTGACGACGGCTGAGGCGTGCGACTTCCTGAAGATAGGCCGCACGACGCTCTGGAAGCTCGAGCGCACCGACAAGGCCTTTCCGCAGGCGATCACCTACGGGCAGCGCCTCAAGCGCTGGCGCCAACGGGACCTCGAAACCTACGTCAAGGCGCAGGCGGAGGCCTGAGCCCGACGATCTCGGCAAGCAGCGCGGCCCAGGCGTCGAGGGCCGCGCGCTTCTCTTTCAGGTAGGCGTTGCGGTCGTAGACGGCCGTGACAGCCGCCGTGCCGCCGCTGTCGCTGGTGTGGTTGAGCACTTGGCTGACGACGAAGCGCGGCATCGCGATCCGCTCGCTCGTGATGGCCGTCGAGCCCGTCCGGCGCAGATCGTGCGGGGTGATCCCCGTGACAGGCACCTCCTCCCCGTCCTTCTCCATACGCAGGAGCGGCAGGAACCGCCCCCAGGCATGCGTGATCGCGTTCGGCGCTACCGGCTGGGCCGGGTTGCGCGGCGACGGGAAAACGAACTGGCTCTTCGTTCCCGCCTTGGTGCGTGCGGCGAGCGCCTCGTCGATGAGCTCGATCGCAAGCGCGGAGAGCGGCACGACGTGGGTCCGGCCGTTCTTCGTACGCTCGCCGGCCATCGTCCAGGTCCGCGCCTTCCGGTCGATCTCGTCGAGGCGCATGCCGCTGACCTCGCCGCGGCGCTGGAGCGTGACGGCCGCGAGCTTGATCGCCGTGGCGATCGCGACCGACAGGCTGACGCCCTTCAGCGCGCCGGGGTTCGATAGGGCCCGCCAAAGGGCCGCCATCTCCTCGTCGGTGAGCACCCGCTCGCGCTCCGTCCAGGTCGGCGAGGAGACGAAGCGGGTTGGATCGTTGGCGACGATCTCCTGCCAGACCGCAAAGGCGAAGATCTTCTGGATGACGTTCCGGGCGTGTCGCGCGGCGCCGGGCGAGAACTCCGTCTCGATCGCGTCGACGGTCCGCTGCAGCTCGGCGCGCGTGATGTCGGCAAGTGGCCGCTTGCCGAGCTTCGGGATGACGACGCGCTCAAGGTAGTCCTTTTCCAGCGCGCGCGGCCGCGGACGCATCGGCTTGCCGTTGAAGCGATGCCGACCAGTGGCGGTCCGCTCAATGTAGTCGCGCCCGACCGCCTCGATCGTCTCGACACGGCGCTTCGCTTTCGCGGCGGCTGCCGCCTTTTTCTCGCCGTCGACGTCGATGCCGTCGGCGACGGCCGAGAGCATCTTGCGCGCTTTCTCCCGCGCCAGGCTCAAGGGCAAATCCGGATAGCGGCCGATGGTGATCTTCTTCGAGCGGCCCACCTCGCCTCGGCCGCCCTTGTCGGCGCGCACGGACCACGACTTCGTGCCGCCGGGCGAGACGCGCAGGATGAGGCCCGACTGTTTCGGGTCGCGGTAGTCGACAGCGTTCTTCTCGGGCAGCGGCAGCGCGTCGATACCGGCTTTGGTCGGAGGCAGGTCGGGCATCGGTTGCCTTGGACGGATTTGGACGGATATTGGACGGATGGCGGCGCGGAACCGCGCATCAGCACAAACCGGCGCGAACACAAAAGTCAACGCAAAGCCCTGCTTTTCTAGGATTCCTGAACATCGGCGAAACACTGCGAACGGTAATTAGATCAGCTTCCCAAGCTGAATGTCGTGGGTTCGATTCCCATCGCCCGCTCCAGCAATCCTCTTATTCCCAGAGCTTCGAAGAGCCTTCCGACGCTTGCCTTGCGTCTCCCGCGCGGAACGGATGGCGTACGGCGGCAATCCGTGGAACGAGGTGCCACGCGATGTTCCGGAGGTGTTCCCGGCTTCAAGGCAAGCGTCGAGGCGGCGACAGGCGCGACGCGGTGTGGGAAATCTTGCTACGCAGTGCGTGGATCGAGGTCGACCGCCTGGACGCGTCGGTGCGGCGCGGCGACGTCCGCCACCGCCTGACGTCGAAGCCCTGACGGCACCTGACCCGTCGTACCCGGAGGATCGCATGCCCACGAAGACCGTCTACTTGGCGCAAGGATTCGAAAGGAAGGGCAAGGGCTTCCGTCCCGGTACGCCCTTCCCGTTCAAGACGGCCGACGAGGCACGTCGGCGCGCCGAGCGCGGCCGTGACAACTTCAACGGCCGGCTCGTCGGCTTCATCGCTCTGCAGATGGACGTCGACGAGGAGAGCGGCGACCCTCAAGGCGAGCCGGTGCTTCTCGCCAAGTTCGGCGAGCTGCCGCGGGAATTTTCCGACGATTGATGCCGACAGCGTCGGCTTGTCGATGATCGCAGGTCGATGTGGTTACTTTCCAGTTCGAACCAGCTGCAAACCAATCATCCTTCGAGTGTTCAAGCGCTCAGGTGCCCCAACCATCAGCCAGCGAACATTCATGGACACGTTACGCACGGCCACTCAGCCGGCCGTACAGATGTTGCAGCCTGGACACCATGGCACAAGCTCCAACCGCTACTGGTTCGCCCAGAATAGCCACTTGAGTTTGGAGACTGGAAGTTGGCCATCGAACGCGCAGTGCGGGCATCTGATCTTGTCGATACGTTCGGCGTCGTCGCTCCCATAACCTTCACCGACGGTGTCTACGCGCCAATCGACAAGGTTCTGTCGGCGCTCGACTATCTCGGAATCGATCACGTCCGCGCCAGAGCCCCCAATCCGACCTATGCGTTGGTCGGGCAGAAGAACCTCGAAACGGCTGCGGATGCCGGGTTGAAGTTCGTTTTCCACCCGCTCGGCAAGGAGGACCCTCGCGACGTGGTGCAGAACCTCCACGCGTTCGAGGATATTCATCCGGGCTCGATCGTCGGCATCGAGGGCCTGAACGAGGTCAACAACTTCCCCGTCTCGTACAAGGGGCTGACCGGAACGTCGGCGGCAAAGGTTTTTCAGTCCGACCTCTACAACGGCGTCAACGCGGACGCCCTGCTGCGATCGATCCCGGTGCTGGGCTTCACGGATTGGCCAAACACCTCCTCCGCTTCGGACTGGAGCAACGAGCACGTTTATCCGAAGAACGGCGGTCAGCCCTTCAACGCGATCAGGGATGCGAAGGCGAGGCTGGAGAGCCTGGACCCGAACAAGCCCTTCGTCCTTACGGAACTCGGCTACCACAACTCGATGGGCGCCGACACGGGCGGCGGCTGGGAAGGCGTCGACCTGATCACGCAAGCCAAGCTCACGCTCAACGCCTACATGGACGCGGCCAGTCTCGGCTCGCGCGGAACCTATCTTTATCAGCTGCTCAACTCGCCCGCAGATGGATCAGGCGCCGACCAGGAGAACCATTTCGGCCTCTTCGACGCGCGCTACAATCCCAAGCCCGCAGCGACCGCCGTCCATAATCTCACCTCGATACTCCAGGACGACGACAGCGCGGCCTCGAGCTTCATCAGCGGAAGCCTCAGCTATACGATGGCGGGCTTGCCGCCGGGCGCCAAAAGCTACCTGACGCAGAAGACGGACGGCACGTTCCAGGTCGTTCTATGGGCCGAGCCCGACATCTGGGACGAGGCGAACGACAAGCCGATTTCGGCAGCCGGGCAGACCGTCACCGTGACGTTCGACGACGTCATCGACTCGATCTCCGTCTTCGATCCGCTCCTCGGCACGACGGCCACGAAGACGGTTCAGAACGGAAGAAGCGTCTCCTTCACCCTGTCCGATCACCCGATCGTCGTCGAGATCGACGATGTGGATCCGACCAAGCCGGGAATGGGGAACGACACCTACGTCATCGATGTCGCGGGAACGCCCATCACCGAGGCGGCCGGCGGCGGCATGGACACCGTGCGGACCGGCCTCGCGCGCTTCACCCTTGCCGAAAACCTCGAGAACTTGATCTACACCGGAACAGCCTCCTTCAACGGGAAGGGCAACGGCTCCGTCAACACGATCACCGGCGGCTCTGCCGCGGACATCCTCGACGGCGGCCGGGGCGCGGACATCCTGACGGGCGGGGCCGGAAACGACAGCTACGTCGTCGACGACATCGGCGACACGATCGTCGAGCTTGCCGGTGGCGGAACCGACAAGGTGTCCTCCAGCGTCGACTATCGGCTTCCCGTCAACGTCGAGAACCTGACGCTTGTCAGTGGCGCTCACCTGGACGGATTCGGCAACGCCCTCGCGAACACGATCACCGGCACGACCCGCAACAACGTCCTGGCGGGCGGCCTCGGCTCGGATCGTCTGGTCGGACGCCAGGGCAACGACGCCTTCGTCTTCGACACCGCCCTCGGAAAAACGAACGTCGATACGATCGTCGACTTCGGAACGCGATCCGGCGACGACGACAGCATCGTGCTCGATCATGCGATCTTCAACAACGCAGGCGCGGTCGGCACGCTGCGCAAGGCCGCCTTCGCGGCCAATCAGACCGGCATCGCGGCCGAACGAGACGATCGCATCATCTACGAGGCGGATACCGGAAAGCTCTTCTACGACCCCGACGGATCTGGCGCGATCCAAGGCACTCAGTTCGCCAAACTGACGGCCGGGCTCAGCCTGTCTTATGCTGACTTTCTGATCATCTGAACGCCTCGCCCGGGGGTCAAGCTGAGCAGCGGCCTTCCGGTTTCACCCCGCCGTGCGCCCGAGTGAGCCGCACGGACCAGGTTATTTTAGGGTGGCTTTGCGACGGTCCGGTTCTAGCTACGGTTGGGTCAGAAGCGGATGATACCGACCCGCTCGCATGCGTGATCGCTCTCGACTCAGCAGGTGGCGAGATCGAGAGGCACAGGAGGTTGGCAATTGACGACCCGGCGGACCTTTCTCGTCCTGATGACGACGCTGCCAGTCGTCATGCGCAACGGTGACGGGCGTGCCGCGACGAGGGGCGACGAGACGTGGGACACGGTGCTGCGCAACGTGGAAGGCTTCCGTGCCGGTGCTGCCCGGCTCGGCCTCACGGGAAGTTGGGATCGGCCAGCCGTGCCGATCACCGTCGACATCCGCCCGCCGGCCGGCGAGGAGGCGGTTGGCGCCGTGGAGCGTGAGATCGGCGAGCCCATCCCGCCGGCACTCCGCCGCTTCTATCGTGACGTTTCGGCGGGCTTGGAGATCGAATGGCTGCTGCCCGGGCGACGCGTCGTCATGCCGGAAGGCTGGTCGAGCGTCGTCTACGATCTCGTTCCTCCCGCGCCGTTCCGCAAGCCGGTGGGCGAGCCGCCCAATCCCGTCGAGCCGACCATCAATGCCGGCCATATCCGCTTCTTTCTCGATGAGACTCCCATGCTTCTGAGGGACATGGAGGTGTGGAAGCAGAACTTTCGCGACGTAGAGACGATGGAAGCCGACGATCCGGGGGTGCGGCTCCACTACCAGCGCCACCGGCAATGGTGGGATCGAGCGTTTCCCCTCGGAATGGACCTTGGGGGCAACCATATTGGAGTGGACCGTGCGGATGAAGCCGGTCGCCTTCTTTGGCTGAACCACACCGGCTCCGACGCTCCGGGCTGGTTCATCGATCACACCCTTCCCGAGTTTCTTCTGATCCAGAGCCATCTTGGATGGACCGGGTTTCGGGGCATCGAGTTCGATTTCTTCCGCGACGAAGCCGCAGAACCGGGAGAGCGGGAGCGACGCTACCTCGAAGCGCACGCTGCGGACGGCGAATGGGCGCTACTCCCACCGACCACCTACGTCTTGAACGACCGCAGCGAAGCGGCACGACAGTGGCGCCGCTGGCTTGGCCTTCCCGAACCCGTGTGACCTACCGATCGGGAGCGGCGGCTTTCGAGGAACGGCGGGACTGGCTTGAACGTCCTGAAAGGGTCCAGGCCGTGTCAAAACGTCGAGCTTGGTTGTTGTTTGAGGTTTCGGGGCTGATCGCACGGTTGGGCGCAGAGATACGGCGCTCTACTGCTGCTTTTTGCGATGGTCGAGGGACAGAGCGATGCCGT
>NZ_VTOM01000001.1 GCF_009765365.1 Antarcticirhabdus aurantiaca | reverse complement strand
GGGTCGTGAGCACATCATCGACGCCTGCTGCCAAGCCTGGAACGCCGCCACAGACGATCCCAGGCGCATTCGATCCCTCTGCCTCTATCCCTGGATAGAAGAGGTCAATTCATAGGCTGGGCGGTATTAGAAATCCCTTAATCATTGCAGCATGGCTAGGTCCGCTTTCGTCCGCTTGGCATTCCTCTTTAGCGGTCTGGGAAAGTAAAGAGTGCAGATCTCCGCCTATCAGCCTCGACTGTATTGCGGCACGCTCGCGATATAGGCGGCCGATGTCCGAGCGGATGAAGTGCTGTATTTCGGCCTCGATGATTTGTTCTTTGGATAGTTCCCTCGAACGTATAGCCACCCATAGCGGATGCTTATCGAACGGAAACAACTGATAATACGAAAGAAGTCTGTCAGCTTCCATTTTCCCTCCCCCAAATTGTTGTACGAAACATCGTAACCGAGGCTTCTTCAATCTTCAACTACCGGTTCTGAGATGTTTTCGCTTGGCGGGAGTTAAGAGCCTAGGTGAGATTTTCGGGGTGACCCTCCTCAACCAGATACACATCGGTAAGATTGACCGAAAGACCGCTCGCTCCCCACCACCTATCTCGCCGGTCGTCCTCCCCGCGCTACTTCTCGTTGCCGACCGCACCGCCCCCGACGCGCCCTTTCGCCGGAGCCTGCATGGAAGCCTCGCTGTTCTCCCCCATCCATTTCGCCATCCTCGTGCTCTACACGCAGCCCCTGCTCGGGCTCGCGGCGGGAACGCCCGCGGGGCTGCTGATCCCGCCGACCTACACCCTGCCCGGCTGGGGACTGTTCCAGGACCTGTCGATGCTCGCCCCATGACGGCGCGGCGCCTCCCGGCCTTGCGCGACCGCGCGGCTCCGCTGAACGCGTCCAGGCCGCGGAGAGGCGGCGGGTCCGCCGGGCCGGCCCCGCGCGGACGGCCCGACCGATGAGCGCCATCGACCTCGCCCTTCTCGTCCTGTCGCCGCTCGCGGCGAGCGTCGGCCTCGCGCCGCTCGACGCGCTTCTCGGCGGCACGCCCCTGGCGATCCCGCTCCTCGAGCTTCGCCTGGAGATCCTGCTCCTGCCCGCCACCGGCCTGCCGGCTCTCGGCTGGTGAAGCGCTCCGGCCCGGTCCCGCTGCGCCTGCAACCCCGCCGGGTCGGCGCGCCGACCAGCGGCGCCCGGCAATCGACCTCGCCGCCCCCTCGCGGCTCCTCACGCGGAAAACGCCGATGCTCGCCTTCTTCGTCCTCGGCCTGCCACCCTTCTTCGGCGGCATCGCCTTCGCGCCGGTTCAACTGCTGGTCGGCGGCTCGCCCGCGACGCTCCTGATGGTGCCGTTCCTGGGTCCGGTGCCGACGACCCCGTTCCTCTTCCTTTGACGACGTTCGGCCGACGCGCGCGACGTTCGGCACTCGAAGCCTGCGCGTCCCGTCGGAGCACCCCCGACTTGTCCACGCCCTTTCGCCGCGCCCCTATTCTCCGCGTCACCGCCGGCCCATTCGGATGGGCGCGAATGATCACCGGGATCGTTCGAGGGGGCCGGCGGGCGAGGTCCGGCATGAGCGCTTCGTCCGGAGGAGCGGCTGCCCGGGCGGCGCGACGCGCGAGGATCGGTGCAGGCTGTAGCGGCCCGCGCCGTGGAGTATCCCCGAAGGCAGACCCGGGCCCCGGTTGGGACAGACCCGAACTCGGGAGGACGCCGCCAGGCATGGGTGAAGCCGCCCGTTTCTGGCTCCCACGCGCGCGGTGCGGGATGGCCCCGCACCGGAAAAGTGCCGCAGTCCCTCGCGGTGGGCGCCGCAGGCGGACCCTTTTTGACGATTCGCATACGTCGCAGGTTCGGCCTGCGGCGCCCCCAGCCCTCCCCGCACGGGAGGCACCCGACCCCGAGGCCCGAGCCTCGCGCGTTTCCGGCCCGGCGGCCGGGCGCGAGGACGCTTCCGCGCGTCCGCGGGTTCCCGCCCGTCAGTCGGGCGAGGCCGGCGTGTTCAGGATCTGCGCGGTTTCCGACCAGCGGTCGTTCGGCGTGATCGGCTTGTTGATCTCGGACAAGCAGCCCGACAGCGCGAGGACAAACAGGCCGAGAAGAAGGGTCGACAGGCGCATGGGGACCGAACCGGAACGGGAGCCAAGGGAGCGGGCGGGCGTGTTCGAGGCCTAGCCCCGCCGCGCGGCCGCATCAAGTCCGGCCGGCGCGTCGATCGGGCGAAACGCGAAGCAACCCACGCGAAACGCCGGCAACATCGGCGGGCAATGCGCGACGCCTAGAACACGGGTCGACCGCGGCCGAGCCGCCCCGACACCTCGTTCCGAAAGGACGCGCCATGCAACCCGTCTTCGCCACCGCCCGCGAGATCGCCGGCGACAGCTTCCCCGCCCTCCAGCCGATCCTCTCGCCGAGCTGGACGCAGCCCGTGCGCCCCGACCGCCGCCGGCGCCCGGCGACCGCCGGCAAGCTCGTTGTCGCCCGCGTCCACGGCCCCTCCGGCGCCTTCATCTGACGCCGCGCCGAACCCGGATCCGCCCCGCATCGCTGCCGGCCGACGCGCCGGCGCGATGCGCGGCGACGCTCCGGCCTCACCCCGCGAAACCATCTCCACGGGGACCCCGCCGCGTGCGAGGCTCGCCCTCACTGGCAGAGCTGGGACATCGTCCAGCCCTCCTCCGCGGTGTTGGCGACGTCGTTGATGCGCCACGCTCCGTCGACCTCCAGGAGGTCGTAGAACAGGGTGGTCTTCTCGCCCGCCTGGGTGAAGCTGACGAGGAAGCGCGCTTCGCCCTTTTCGAGGGGCCATTCCGCGTCGGCCGGCGCCGGCTCGATCGCCAGCGTCTTGCGGATCGCGTCGCCGTCGTAGTCCTGGCCCGACACAGTGACGACGAAGTCGATGCAGCCGACGCCCTCGCCTTCCTGGCTCTGCGTCTCGCTCGTGCGCAGCGCCTCCAGCGCGTCGCCCGTCAGCTTGTCCGCCCCGCCGTCCTCCAGCGGGTTGTAGATCGGCTCCTGGTACAGCGACCGCAGAAACACCTCCGCGCTCTCCTGCGCGCCGGCCGGCGCGACGACGCCGAGCCCCGCGACCACGAGGGCCGAGCGGATCAGATAACGGCAGGACATGCGGACGGACTCCCCCGGGGCCGAGCGCCCCGGGCGCACGCTACGCTAGAACCCGGCCCGGCGCCATGTCGAATCCGCCGGGCATCCGCCGCCCGCCTCAGTTCAGCGGGATGCCGAGCTGCGTCGGCACCAGCGGCACCGGGTTGGAGCTGGAGGTCGAGGGCGCCATGGTGCCGATCGCGCCGGTTCCGTTGCGCAAGCCGCCGGGACCGCGCGCGATGTCGCTGCGGGCCGGTCCGCCGCCGGCGAACACGCCCGGCAGGCCGCCGCCGTCCAGCTGCTCGCCGATAGGCGTTGTCGGCGCCTCGACGAACTCGCCGTTGATGCTCTGGGTCTCGCCGAAGACCTGCGCACCCGCGCTCGTTGCAAAGCCGACCAGGGTCGCGGCGGCGAGAAGGGGAACGAGACGCATGGGGATGTCCTTCGATGCGGGAGGGCCGCACGACCATGGCGCGGCGTTTGTTACCAAACCCTGCTGCCCCCCTCGGCGTTCCCGCGGGCGCCCGACTTTCCGCCCCCTCACACCACTCCCAGAAGCGCCCGCGCCGCCCGCTCCAGCGCCCCCTCCGACAGGGAGCAGAAGACCTCCGGCAAGCCGCCCGCTTCCAACGTCGCCTCGACGCACTCGTCGGTCAGCGGCACGTGCACGAAGCCGAACCGCTCGACGCCCAGATCCCCGGCCGCCCGGGCCAGACGGTAGAGCGTGTCGTTGCAGAGATAAGCCCCGGCATTGCGCGACCACTCGAACGACACGCCCGCCTCCCGAAGAGCCGCGGCACAGGCGGCCAAGGGCAGCCGCGTCGCCAGTTCGTCCGGCCCGTCGCCGACGGCCGGCCCCGCCGGGAAGGCGCCGGCCGCGTCGGCTCGGCCGAGTTCCCGGCGGTTGCGGGCGACGAGTTCGAGGCGTAGTCGCTCGGCGCGGACGTGCAGGCCGAAGAGGAGAACGGCCGCGGGTGATTCGTCCTCGATCGCTCGTTTGAGGGCCGGCCAGCTGCCGTCCCATTCCACCGGCAACACCCGGCCCCGCACGCAGACGTCGTGCCGAATCATCGCTCCGTCGAGCTGCCGGGCGAGCCGGGCGGTCGGGTTCTGGGGCGCTCCGGGAAAGGCGGCGAAGCCGCAGAGGAGGATCGTTCTCACAAAAAGTTTACCACCCTCGAACGCACGAAGTGCACCTGCCTCATGTGCCACTTTGGGACAACGCAGTCGCGCCAAAAGTTTTACTTGCAAAAACCGCGGCCCGATAGCATTGAAAAGCTGTTCGGGCAATTTCGCGAACACAGGACACGGACGAAAAGCGTATCGAGGGCGCATCCCTCGAGCGGACGGGCGCAAGCTCTTACGCGATGTATCGCTTCCTTTCCCTGCATCAAGACTTGCCTGCCACCGCCTCACGGCGACACGAAATGACAGGGAAAAGGACCCCGATCATGGCGCAGACCGGAACGGTCAAATTCTTCAACACCGAGAAGGGCTTCGGCTTCATCAAGCCGGACAACGGCGGCGCGGACATCTTCGTCCACATCTCTGCCGTTCAGGCATCGGGCCTGCCGGGCCTGACCGAGAACCAGAAGGTTTCCTTCGATACCGAGCCGGACAAGCGCGGCAAGGGCCCGAAGGCGGTCAACCTGCAGACTGCGGACTGATCTCTCGGCCGCTTCGGAACCTTGAGGGACCGAATCGGCAGATGACGTCGTCCGGCGGCGTTCCGGCCGCCCCTCACGCGAACGTCATCGGCCTCGAACAGAGGTCGGTGGTTTAGTATTACAAGTATATTTTTAGCCTTACTTAGCTGCGCAATCTGGCGCTCCACTCCTCGTCCGCTCAGGCGTCGCTGCCGCACCGTCTCCGGTCCGGCGAGCCCTGGAGCGCGAACCTTCCGCCGGCGCGCCGCCCGATCATCCCCTTTCGCTTCGCCGACGTCCCGTTTCGAGGCAACCGTCGTTGGCACGCTGCTTGCAACACCCGCTCCGAAGACGCGTTTCGCGCACGGAAAAGGGGTTCGTCATGTTCCAGATCGAAGACGCTGTCGCACGGCGGATGATCGCGATGGTGGCGGGCGCGGTCCTGTCGGTCGGCCTTGCCGCTCCCGTCGCGGCGCAGGACTGGGCGGCTCCCGGAGCCGATGGGGCGGATGTCGTCATCGACTTCAGCGCCCCGGCCGAGGAGGACGACCTCATCGATGCCGCACGTCCCGGACCGTCGACGCGAGCCCTCGACCGGACCGGCCATCGCGCCGCCGAGCGTCGTCGGTCGGAGGCCCGTCACCGCGAGCGGGACTTCCAGACCTTCGACACGGCCGAGGGCGAGGAAGGTCAGTACTGGCTTCAGCGTTCGGCACGACCGGACCGGATGGAACGCAGAGGCTCGTTCACCATCATTACCCTGCGCACGCGCCGCGCCGCGATCCTAGACGTGACTTTGGTGCCGGGCGGTCTCGCCTATTCCAGCGAAGCGGGCAGCGTCGGGTCGATCGCGCGGCCTTCGGTGATCGACGTCGAAGCGAGCCGGCTCGATCGCAGGCCCTACGGGCCGGACGGGCTCGACATCATCTCGCGCGGCGGTCCGAAGATCATCCGGGTCTCGCCCGACTTCTGAGCGTCAGACGAGGAAGGGGTTGGTCCGGCGCTCGACGCCGAGCCGGCTCCCCGGACCGTGTCCGCAGATGAAGCCGACATCGTCGCCCAGCGGCAGGATCTTCTCCTTGATCGAGCGGATCAGCGTCGCGTGATCTCCGCCGGGCAGGTCGGCTCGACCGATCGAACCGGCGAAGAGGACGTCGCCGGCATGCAGGAACTTGGCTTCGTCGTTGAAGAAGACGACGTGACCGGGCGCATGGCCGGGCGCGTGGATGACGCGGAAGCGGTGCGGACCGATCGCGAGTTCCTCGCCGTCGCCGAGCCACCGATCGGGAATGACGTTGCGCACCGCGCCGCCGAGGCCGAACATGCGGGCCTGCGCTTCGAGGTTGGCGAGGAGCATCTCGTCCCCCTTCTGGGGGCCGAGGATCGGCACGCCGAGTCGGTCCTTCAGGTCCATGGCGCCGCCGGCATGGTCGATGTGACCGTGGGTCAGCCAGATCGCCTCGATCGTCGCGCCGACGTCGGTGATCGCCGCCTCGATGTCGTCGACGTCGCCGCCGGGATCCACGACGACGCCGCGCTTCGTCGCCTCGTCGAAGAGGATGCAGCAGTTCTGCTGGAACGGCGTGACCGGAACGATGCGGGTGGACAGTCGGCTCATGGGCAATCCTTTCAGGATTCTCGGCTCGGACGCGGCTCGGCCAGCCGACCACCGGCCAAAGGGTGCGGCGCGCCGGTGGTGGAGGGAAAGCTGATCGGCAGCCCGCGAGCCACCCGGACCGCGAGAAGCGCGAAGCACTCGGCCTCGATCGCGTCGCCGCGAAGGCCCAACGCATCGGCGTCGACGATCTCGAGCCCGGTCCGCTCCCGCAACGCCGCCATCAGCGACGGGTTGCGCCGACCGCCACCGGACACGACGAGCCGCCGCACGTCGCTCGGCAGATGCTCCAGGGCTTTCGCCGCGGCAGCCGCGGCAAAATGCGTGAGCGTCGCCGCCCCATCCTCGATCGACAGGCCCTCGGCCATGTCGGCCGTGAAGTCGTAGCGGTCGAGCGACTTCGGCGGCTCCGCTGCGAAGTAGGGATGGGCGAGGTGACGCGCAATGATCGCCTCGTCGGGCCGGCCAAGCGCGGCGAGGATCCCGTCGCGGTCCATCTCCGCGCCGGTGTGGCGGCGCACCCAGTCGTTGACCGGCCCGTTGGCGGGGCCCGTGTCGAAGGCGACGAGGCTCCCGTCGTCGCGAAGGCCCGTGACGTTGCCGACGCCGCCGAGATTGAGGATCGCGGCCGCGCGGCCCCCCGATACCCGCTCCAGGAGCGCGCGGTGGTAGATCGGCGCGAGCGGCGCGCCCTGCCCGCCGGCCGCGACGTCGGCGCTGCGGAAGTCGAACGCGACGGGAATGCCGAGCCGGTCGGCCATGACCTGCCCGTCGCCGAGCTGTCGCGTCGCCCCGATGCGGTCCGCCTTGGGCGCCCTGTGGAGAACGGTCTGACCGTGCAGGCCGACGATGCCGACCTCGTCCGCCGCGATGGCGTTGTCGTAGAGGAACTCGGCGACGGCATCCGCCTGGGCCAGCGACAGCGCCCGCTCGGCCTCGGCGAAGATCGCCGGTTCCGGGCCCTCGAAGCGCCAGGCACGGGCGGCTTCGACGGCCTCGCCGATCACGGCGCGGACCGCGTCGGGATAGGGCTTCAGCGCGAAGGGGCCGAGCTCGGCGATCGTTTCGCCGTCCGTGCGCACCATGGCGACGTCGACGTTTCCGTCGAGAACGGTGCCGGTCATCAGACCGATGGCCCAGATCGGCGCCATGGCAGTGCCTTTCGTCGAGGAACGGGGGCCCGGTGTAGCCGGACCAGCGCCGGGGCGCCAGCGCGCGGTCACGGGCCGCGGGCGAGGATCAGCGCGCCGTCCAGCGGGTCGCCGAGCGGCGCGACAAGGGGCGTCCTCAGGCGCGGCAGCATGACGTCCGCCAAGCCGCCGACCAGCGCGACGCGAGGCACCCCGGCCGCGACGAGCGCCTGCGCCAAGCCGTCGACGGCGCGCGCCGCCTCGTTCATGATGGCCGCCGCCGCCGGGTCGCCCGCGTCGGCGGCGGACGCGACGAGCGGCGCGAGCGAGGCCAGCTCGGTCGCGCCGGCCTCGTCGACCCAGGCGACAAGCGCCGCGGGCTCGGCCGGCACGGCGGCGAAGATGGCTTCGAAGAAGGCGGAGGGCGGCAGCCGACCGTCGAGGCAACGAAAGGCGGCCTCCACGGCGCGCAGGCCGAGAAAGGAGCCGCTGCCCTCGTCGGAGGCCGGCAGGCCCCAGCCGCCGAAGCGGATGTGCCGGGAGCCGACGCGCGCGAAGGCGCAACTGCCGGTGCCGACGACGACGATCCCCCCGTCGGCGCCGGCATGGGCGCCGATGCAGGCGGCCTCGATGTCGGGAGCGAGGCGGAGCCTGCCGAAGGGATGCGGCTTGGCGGCGAGCGCTTCGCGCGCTTCGCTGCGCGAGAAGCCGGCGAGGGCTGCGCAGGCCGCGACGCGCCGGGCATCTGCGACCGGGTCGAGGCCGGCCGCGACGAGAGCGGCCATGCTCGCCTCGATCAGGGCGGCGAAGGAGCGGTCGGCGCCGAGCCGCAGCGTAGCCGGGCCGGCGCGCCCCTCCCCGAGAACCCGACCCTCGCCGTCCGTCAGGCGGGCGCGGCAGTTCGTGCCGCCCCCATCGATGCCGAGACGAAGCGGCGCCGGTCCGCTCACTCCGCCGCGGCGCGCTTCGGCGTGACCTCGGCGGCGTAGTCGTCGATGAGCCGGCGCGACAGCTCGCTCGGCGTGAAGCGCCAGTCGGCGATCTCGGAGACCGGCGTCACCTCGGCCGCCGTGCCGGTCAGGAAGCACTCTCTGAAACCGGAAAGCTCCTCGGGCAGGATCGCGCGCTCGATCACCTCGACGCCGCGGCGGCGGGCGAGATCGATCACCGTGCGGCGCGTGATGCCGTCGAGGAAGCAGTCGGGTTTGGGCGTGTGGATCGCGCCATCTTTCACGAAGAACACGTTGGCGCCGGTCGCCTCGGCCACCTGGCCGCGCCAGTCGAGCATCAGCGCGTCGGCGTAGCCCTTGGCTTCGGCGGCGTGCTTGGAGATGGTGCAGATCATGTAGAGGCCGGCAGCCTTCGACTTCGAAGGCGCGGTTCGCGGGTCGGGCCGGCGGTACTCGGCAAGGTCGAGCCGGATGCCCTTCATCTTCTGCTCGGGCGCAAAGTAGCTCGGCCACTGCCAGATGGCGATGGCGACGTTGATGCGGTTGCTCTGCGCCGAAACGCCCATCATCTCCGAGCCGCGCCAGGCGACGGGGCGCACATAGGCGTCGGTGAGGCCCTGGCGCACGAGCAGCTCGCGCGTGGCCGTGTCGATCTCGTCGGCGCTATAGGGCACGGTGAAGCCGAGGAGGCGACCCGATTCGATCAGCCGCTCGGTGTGCTCGCGCAGCTTAAACACCTCGCCGCCGTAGGCCCGCTCGCCCTCGAAGACGCAGCTCGCGTAATGAAGACCGTGGGTGAGAACGTGGATCTTGGCGTCCTGCCAGCGGACGAACTCGCCGTTGAACCAGATCTGGCCGTCCATCTGGTCGAAGGGAATGGCGCTCATGCTGCTTTCGTGCCGCAGGGCGGCACCCTCCGTGAACGTTGTCGTCGATGGATCATAGGCCGGCGACGCGCGGAGCCAAAGTCGGCTCCGGGCGGACGATCTACGGTCGCAGCGATGCCCTCGCCGCTGTTCCCGACTGCCGGGGCTGTGTAACAATGGAAACAAATAACGTCAACAATGCTGACCTATTTATGAATGCTGAACCCGCCGTCTCCCGCAACGAACCCGACCTGACGAGCGACGCCGACATCGTGCGCGAGCCGCTGCCGACGCGCGGCGACGTCGACTTCCAGCTGATCGAGCTGTTCTTCTTCGCTTATCGCGAGTTCACGGGGGACGCCGATTCGATCCTCGCGCAGTACGGGTTCGGCCGCGCCCATCACCGGGTGCTGCACTTCACCAACCGCGATCCCGGCATGACGATCGCCGAACTCCTGGACCTCCTGGAGATCACCAAGCAGTCGCTCTCGCGCGTGCTGCGCCAGCTCGTCGACGGGGGCTTCATCGCGTTGGTGCCCGGCACGGAGGACCGGCGCGAGCGCTGGCTCTACCCGACCGAGCGGGGGCGCGCCTTGACGCTCGAGCTGTCCCGGGCGCAGGTGAGGCGCATCGACGCCGCCCTGCAGGCCAAAGGCGGCATCGACGTCCATTCCGTCGCCGCCTTTCTGGTGGAGATGGGAGGCGAGCGGAAGGCGGCACGCGACTGGTTCGCCAAGAAGGGCATCGACCGTGAGACCTGATCCGATCGAGGCGACGACGCAGGACAGCGCGGCGGTTCCCGTTCCGGGCGACGAGACCGCGCCGGAGCTGATCGTCGCGGACGACGCGCCGCACCTCCTCCTCGTCGACGACGACCGCCGTATCCGCCGACTTCTCCAGCGCTTCCTGACGGAGAAGGGCTTCCGGGTGTCGACCGCCGCGGATGCGGCGGAAGCGCGGCGCATCCTGACGGGTCTCGACTTCGACCTGATGATCGTCGACGTGATGATGCCGGGCGAGACCGGCGTCGAGTTCGTGCGGAGCATCCGTCCGGTGCGCCCGGCTCCGGTTCTGATGCTGACTGCGCGCTCGGAAACCGAGCAGCGCATCGAAGGGCTGGAGGCGGGCGCCGACGACTACGTGCCCAAGCCCTTCGATCCGCGCGAGCTGCTCCTGCGCATCAACAACATCCTGAAACGCTCCAGCCAGCCGCCGGTCCTGAAGCTCGAGAACGTCCGCTTCGGGCCCTTCACCTTCAACCTGCCGAAGAAGGAGCTGAAGCGGGGTACCGAGGTGATCCGGCTGACCGAGCGCGAGCAGGACATCATGACCCAGTTCGCCGAGCGCGCCGGTGAGACCGTGCAGCGCCAGGACCTCCTGGGCGACGAGACGGAGGTCGGCGAGCGGACCGTCGACGTTCAGATCAACCGGCTGCGCCGCAAGATCGAGAGCGATCCGGCCAATCCGCTCTGGCTGCAGACGGTGCGCGGCATCGGCTACCGGCTGAACGTCGATTGACGGGGCCCTGAGGGGAGCGGGAGCGTGACCATCCTCGACCGCATCCGGGCGGGCGCGACGCCGAAGAGCCTGCCCCGCCTCGGCCCCCTGCCCCGTCCCTTGCGCATCCTGCCGCGCTTCGTCCAGCGGTGGATGCCGAAAGGGCTCTATCCGCGCTCGCTGATCATCATCATCGCGCCGATGGTGCTCCTGCAGGGCGTCGTCGCGGGCGTGTTCATGGAGCGGCACTGGCAGCTCGTCACGCAGCGCCTGTCGGAGGCGGTGGTTCGCGACATCGCCGGCGTCATCGACATGATCGCGACCTTTCCGGGGCCGGAGAACGAGGCGGCGATCAAGCGCATCGCCGAGGACAAGCTCGACCTCAACATCGAGATCCTGCCGCCGGGACCGCTGCCGCCCTCCGAGCCGAGCCCCTTCTTCAACATCCTCGACGACATCCTGTCCGACGAATTGGAGGACCAGATCGGTCGGCCCTTCTGGATCGACACGGTCGGCCAGTCCCGGATCGTCGAGATCCGGGTCGATCTCGGCGACAAGCTCCTGCGCGTCTTTGCCCGGCGCAACTCGGCCTACGCCTCCAACACCCACATCTTCATCGTCTGGATGGTCGCGGCCTCGCTCGTCCTCCTGATCATCGCGATCCTGTTCCTCCGGAACCAGATCCGCCCGATCCAGGCGCTGGCGGCCGCGGCCGAGAGCTTCGGCCGCGGCCAGGCGATGCCGCCGGACTTTCGACCGCGCGGCGCCAGCGAGGTGCGGCGCGCCTCGCTGGCCTTCATGCAGATGCGCGACCGGATCGAGCGCCAGATCGAGCAGCGCACGGCGATGCTCGCCGGCGTCAGCCACGATCTTCGAACCGTTCTCACGCGCTTCCGCCTCCAGCTCGCCTTCCTTCCGGAGGGCGAGGACCGGGACGAGCTCGACCACGACGTCGACGAGATGGCGCGGATGCTGGAGGGCTATCTCGCCTTCGCCAAGGACGAGTCGGGCGAGGATGTCGGCGAGCTCGACCTCGAGCCGCTCTTCGCGCGCTTCGCGGCGGACGCGCGACTGAAGAACAAGAAGCTCGACATCGACATCATCGGCGATCCGCGCGTGACCGTGCGGCCCGATTCCTTCTCGCGCCTCGTCACCAACATCGTCGCCAACGCCATGCGCCACGGCGAACGCGTGTCGCTCGTCGCGCGCCACGAGGGGCGCTGGCTCTCCGTGGTGGTGGAGGACGACGGGCCGGGCATCCCGGCGGAAAGCCGCGAGGAGGTGTTCAAGCCCTTCGTGCGGCTCGACGAGGCCCGCAACATCGACGAGGGCGGAACGGGGCTCGGCCTCTCGATCGCGCGCGACATCGCCCGCAGCCACGGCGGCGACGTGCTCCTGTCGACGAGCGCGATGGGGGGCCTGAAGGCGACGATCCGGGTTCCGGCCTGAGCCGGAGCGGCGTCAATACAGCCGGCCGCCGTTCGGCACGGCCTTGTCGGGCGCGATCAGCACGACCTCGCCCGCCTCGTCCGGCATGCCGAGGGTCAGCACCTCGGACATCAGAGGCCCGATCTGGCGGGGCGGGAAGTTGACGACGGCGAGCACCTGCCGGCCGACGAGATCCTCGGGCCTGTAGTGGACGGTGATCTGCGCCGAGGACTTCTTGCGCCCGATCGGCGCACCGAAATCGATGATCAGCTTGATCGCCGGCTTGCGCGCCTCGGGGAAAGGCGCGGCCTCGACGATCGTCCCGACCCGGATGTCCACCTTGAGGAAGTCGGCGAAGGTGATCCGCTCCGCGGCCTCGCCACCCGTTCCGTGCTCCGCCATCGCCTTGCCGCTCAATCCTTGGAGAGTTCGGCCGCGCGCGCCCGCGCCGCCTCGACCGCCCGGTTCATCAGCTCGGGCAGGCCCCCGCTCTCCGCCATCAGAACAGCAAGTGCCGCCGCCGTCGTGCCGTTCGGCGAGGTGACGTTGCGCCGGAGCTGTTCTGGCGCGTCGGACGAGCGGATCATCATCTCGCCGGCGCCCGCCACCGTGTGGCGCGCGAGGCGCATGGCGAGGTCCGGCTCGAGGCCGACCGCCTCGCCGGCAGCGGCCAGGGCCTCGGCGAGAAGGAACACGTAGGCCGGACCCGAGCCCGAAACCGCGGTCACCGCGTCGATCAGCGGTTCGCGTCCGACCCATTCCACCGGCCCGGAGGCGCCGAGAAGATCGTCGGTTTCCTGCCGCTGCTCGGGGGTGACGTGTTCGTTGGCAAAGGCGCCGGTGACGCCGCGGCCGATCAGGGCCGGCGTGTTCGGCATGGCGCGCACCACCGCGCGGGCGCCGAGCCCCTGCCGGATGGTATCGATCGTCGTCCCGGCCGCGATCGAGACGACGAGCGTTCCCGGCCCGACCGCGGCGCGTAAGTCCGGCAGCACCGCGCCCATCATCTGCGGCTTCACCGCGAGAACGAGAACGTCCACCGGCTCGGCCGGCGGCGTGTCGCGGTGGGTCACCGGCCAGGCGTCGAGGATGGGTTTCAGCGCCGGCCCGACCGTCGGGTCGAGCACCGTGAAGGAGGCCGCCGGCCGCCCGGCGGCGAGCCAGCCGCCGAGCATGGCGGCACCCATGTTGCCGCCGCCGACGAGGAGCACCGAAGGAGACGCGGTTCCGCTCACGGTTCAGGCCGCTCCCGCGGTCTCGAACAGGGCGAAGGCCATGGCATCCTCGGCGCGGCGATTGTCGCGCACCACGAAGCGGAAAGCCGGGCCGAAGCGCTCGCAGGCGTCGAGCGCCGAGGCGAGCAGGCGCTCGGCCTGGCGGTCCGTCGTTTCGGCGCCCCCGGCGAGCAGCAGCGAATTGCGGAACACGACCGCCCGCTCCTCCAGCCACAGGTCGAAGTGGCCGATCAGGAGCTGCTCGTTGATCTTGGCGAGGAGCCGAAGAACCTCCGGCAAACGCTGGAGCGGGATCTCCATGTCGAAGGCGCAGCCCAGGTGCAGCGCCTCTACCGGCTCCATCCAGGAAAAGGACACGGAGTAGTCCGCGTCGTGCCCGGCAACCGTCAGCTCGATCTCGTCGTCGCAGGACCGCTCGAAGGCCCAGCAACGCGCCGAAGCCACGCCCTCGACGACGTCGACGGGATTCGTCGCCCGCCGCACTCCCCATTCTTCCAGCATCTCGCACCTCTCCTCGCATGAGGTTTGCCTCGCGAGGAATGCGCCGCCGCCACGTGCTCCCTCGCAGGCCGGCGCCCTCATGGCCCGGCCCCTGGGGTGCTTCGCGAGAAATTCACGAATCACCCTTTGGAATCAGCCTATAGGAGGCGAGTCGCGGGTTGGAGGGGGACAAGGCTTCTTCAACGATTTTGCGCTTTGGATAGCGCGCCCCGAGGCGTCGATCGGGCCGTTAACCGACTCAGCGCGAAGGCTTTTCGAGTCGCGGGCTGACGCGAGAGTCAATCGTTAAAACCTGTTGAAGACCTGTGGATAAGCGATGAAGGCCGCTTGGGCGCGGCCTTCCTCCTGCCACGAAGGCTTCAGATCGCCGGATCGCCGGCGGTCGTCGACGGCGTCGGGCCCGTGCCGGCAACCTTCGCTTCGAGATCCGAGACGCGCTTCTTGAGCGCCTCGTTCTCCATCCGCGCCTTCGCCGCCATGTCGCGCACCGCCTCGAATTCCTCGCGCTGGACGAGATCCATCTGGTGAAGCAGGCGCTCGCCCTGCGACCGGAAGACGGTCTCCATCTCGCGGCGCACGCCCTGGGCGGCGCCGGCCGCGTCGGTCATCATGCGCGCGAACTCGTCGAGCACTCGGTTGGGTCCGCGGCTGGCCATGGCTTCTGCTCCGGTTCATCGGGTTCGCGACTGACTTAGGCGTCCGGCGCGCGCCCGGCAATGCCGGGCGGCCGCCCCGCGCCTTGACCGCGACGCTTTCCTCCTCCTTATCTCGCGCCGCCCGAGCGACCCGGGCGCGCGGACAAGCGGAAGAGGCGGAACGCTCTTGCTCACCCTGACGACCCTCGGCGTCCTTGCCTACCCGAACATCGATCCGGTCTTCCTCGAGCTCGGGCCGATCCAGTTGCGCTGGTACGGCCTCGCCTACGTCGCCGGCATCCTGTGCGGCTGGCTCTACGGCCGCTACCTCGTGGGCAAGGCGAGCCTCTGGCCGGGCGGCGGCGCGCCGATGACGAAGACCGACATCGACGACTTCATCCTCTACATCACGCTCGGCATTGTGCTCGGCGGGCGCATCGGCTCGATCCTGTTCTACGACTTCGACAAGTACGTCGCCGATCCGTTGGCCATCGTCCGGCTCTGGGAAGGCGGCATGTCCTTCCACGGCGGCCTCATCGGCGTCGTCGTGGCGATGTTCCTCTTCGCGCGCTGGCACAAGGTGCCGCTCTGGCCGCTGATCGACGTCGTCGCGGCCTCGGTGCCCTTCGGCCTGTTCTTCGGGCGCCTTGCCAACTTCATCAACGGCGAGCTCTGGGGCGCACCGACGGGCGTTCCCTGGGCCATGGTCTTCCCGACGGCGGACGAGCAGCCGCGCCATCCGAGCCAGCTCTACGAGGCGGCGCTGGAGGGCATCGTCCTCTTCCTCGTGCTGCGCTTCATGACGCATAGCATGGGCGCGTTCGGTCGCCCCCGCCTCGTCGGCGCCGTGTTCATCGGCGGCTACGGCCTGGCGCGCATCTTCGTCGAGTTCTTCCGCATGCCCGACGCCCATCTCGGCTATCTCCTCGGCACGAGCTGGCTGACCATGGGCATGGTGCTGTCGCTGCCCATGCTGCTCGTCGCCGCCTGGGGCATCGCCACGGCCAAGCCCCGCATCTATCCGCCGAAGACCGAGAACCCGCCGGCCCTGCCGCAGGCGCGATGAACGCTCTCGCCGGGATCCTGAAGCGGCGGATCGCGGAGCGCGGGCCGCTCACGCTCGAGGCCTGGTGGGAGGCGGCGCTCTTCGACCGGGCGCACGGCTACTACACGACGGGAAACCCGCTCGGCGCTGAAGGCGACTTCATCACCGCGCCCGAGATCAGCCAGATGTTCGGCGAGCTCGTCGGCGCCTGGTGCGTCATGGCCTGGCGCGGCGTCGGCCGCCCCTCGCCGTTCCTGCTCGCGGAGATCGGCGGCGGGCGCGGCACGCTGATCGCCGACCTCCTACGGGCGGCGCTGCGGCTCGACGCCGATTTCGCGAGAGCCGCCCGGCTGCGGCTCGTCGAGGTCAGCGACCGGCTGGCGGCCGAGCAGCTGCGCGCCGTCGCCCGCTTCGACCTGCCCGCCCGGCGCGTCCGCCGCGTCGAGGAGCTGGAAAGGCTGCCGCTGATCCTCGTCGGCAACGAGCTCTTCGACGCCCTGCCGATCCGGCAGATCGTCTTCGACGGCACCGCCTGGCGCGAGCGGCTGGTGGGCCTTTCGCCGGACACCGAACGCTTCGCCTTCGTATCCGGCCCCCCGCTGACGAAGGGACCGCCCGGGCTCGGCCCGGTCGAGGCCGGCGCCGTCTACGAGGCCTCGCCCGCCCGCTCGGCGCTCGCCGCGACCCTCGCCCGCCATCTCGCCGCGAACGGGGGCGCCGGGCTGTTCTTCGACTACGGGCATTGGGCGCCGGGACCCGGCGACACGCTCCAGGCCCTGCGCCGCCACGCCTTCGCCGATCCGCTGGCGGAACCCGGACGCCGCGACATCACCTCGCACGTCGACTTCGCGGCCCTCGCGGAGGTGTTTCGCGCCGGCGGCCTCCAGGTGGCGCCGCCGGCGACCCAGGGCGGGTTCCTCCTCGCCATGGGGCTTCTGGAGCGCGCCGGGGCGCTCGGCGCGGGGGCGGAGGAGGCGGGGCGCGAGGCGATCCGCGCCGCCGTCGAGCGCCTCGCGGGCAGCGGCGAGACCGGGATGGGAACGCTCTTCAAGGTGCTCGCGACGGCCTCCGCGCCGCTCGACCTCCCGCCTTTCGTGCAAGCTCCCGTCGATTGACTATGGCCCCGCCCTCGCCCACGCTTTCGCCCATGGATCACGCGCAAACCTCCCCCGGTGCGGCTCTCGCGCCGTCCGATGTCGTCCGATCGTCGAACCTTTCGACCCTGGGCGGCGCCCGCCACGGCTTCTTCGGCCGGCCCGGCGGCGTCTCGACCGGCCTCTACGCCGGGCTCAACGTCGGCACCGGCTCGGAGGACGATCCGGGCCACGTCGCCGAGAACCGCGCCCGCGCGAGCGCCTTCCTCGGTGCGCCGGCCGATCGCCTGGCGACGCCCTGGCAGGTGCACTCGGCCGAGGCGGTCGTGGTCGAGGCGCCCTTCTCGGGCGAGCGGCCGAAGGCCGACGCCGTTGTGACGCGGGTGCCGGGCCTCGTCGTCGGCGTTCTCACCGCCGATTGCGGCCCGATCCTGTTTCACGATCCGGAGAACCGCGTCGTCGGCGCGGCCCATGCCGGATGGCGCGGGGCGCTCGGCGGCGTTCTGGAAGCCACGCTCGACGCCATGGAGCGGATCGGCACACGGCGCGGCGCCGTGCGCGCCGTTCTCGGCCCGACGATCACGCAAGCCAATTACGAGGTCGGCGCCGACATGGCCGACCAGTTTCCCCAGGCCGACCGGCAGCGCTTCTTCTCGGCCGGCGCGGCTCCGGGCAAGGCGCAGTTCGACCTGCCGGGCTTCATCCTGTCGCGCTTGTCTGCCGCGGGCGTCGGCAGCGCCGCCTTCGTCGGCCGCTGCACCTACGGCGAGCCCGAGCGCTTCTTCTCGTTCCGCCGCACGACCCTTCGCGGCGAGCCCGATTACGGCCGCCAGCTCTCGGCCATCGTCCTGGACCTTTGAGGAACCGACCCATGCTGCACTTCAGCCGCGACGAGTTCGCCGGCCGGCGCGACCGGCTCCTGGCCGAGATGGCGTCGAACAAGCTCGATGCCATGCTCCTGTTCTCCCAGGCCTCGATGTACTGGCTGACCGGCTACGACACGTTCGGCTTCTGCTTCTTCCAGTGCCTCGTGGTGAAGGGCGACGGCGAGATGCGCCTCCTCACCCGCTCGGCGGACCTGCGCCAGGCGCGGCACACCTCGATCATCGAGCAGATCACGGTCTGGCGCGATCGCGGCAGCGCGGACCCGACGGTGGACCTGCGCGACATGCTGGAGGAGATGGATCTTCTCGGCGCGCGGATCGGCGTCGAATGGGCGACGCACGGGCTGACGGCCGCGAACGGGCAGATGCTCGAAGCCCGCCTCACCTCCTTCGCGACCCTCAAGGACGCGTCCGACCTCATCCCGGGGCTTCGCGCGGTGAAGAGCCCGGCCGAGATCGAGACGGTGCGCGAGGCCGCGCGCCTCGGCGACCTCGCCTTCGAGGCCGGGCTCGCGCAGATCAAGCCGGGCGCCGACGAGGCCGACATCCTCGCCGCCATGCAAGGCGCCGTACTGGCGGGCGGCGGCGACTATCCCGCCAACCCCTTCATCATCGGCTCGGGCGACGACGCCCTCCTCTGCCGCTACAAGTCCGGCCGCCGCAGGCTCGACGAGAACGACCAGCTGACGCTGGAGTGGGCGGGGGTCAAGGCGCAGTACCACGCGGCCCTCATGCGCACGGTGATCGTCGGCTCCCCGAGCGACCGGCACCTCCAGCTCTTCGACGCCGCCCGCGAGGCGCTCCTGGCGGTCGAGGCGGTGATGCGGCCGGGCTTCACCTTCGGCGACGTCTTCGACGCCCATGCCGCCGTCATGGAGCGGCACGAACTGGCCCGCCACCGGCTGAGCGCCTGCGGCTACTCGCTCGGCGGCACCTTCGCCCCGTCCTGGATGGACACGCCGATGTTCGTCGCCGGGAACGCCGCGCCGATCGTGCCGAACATGACCCTTTTCGCCCACATGATCATCGCCGATTCCGACACCGGCACGGCGATGACGCTCGGCCGCACCTACCTGACCACCGAGGGCATGGCCGAGCCCTTGTCGGCCCTGCCGCTCGACCTCGCCTTGCGGTGATTCAGGACTTGGTAAGCATGTCGCGCGGCAAGACCGTCACTTAAGGCTTTCTTGTCGCGCCATCCCTAAGCCTTGAGCCTCCCGGAAATCCGAACCCGGAGGGCCTCATGGCTCCGAACCCGGCTCGCGTGCCCCTTCTCCTCGCCCTGATCCCGCTCAGCGCCCTGTCCGGCTGCATCGAGCACGACCCGACGCTCGGCATGGTGCCGCGCGCGCCGATCGGCGGGGACTCCGGCGACCTCGTTGCCAGCTTCGAGCGCGCGCCCTCGCACACCTACGCCGCCCCGCCGGTGCGCTCGATCCCCCGCGCCCCGGTTCGCGGCCCGATCGGCACGCCCGTCGGCTCGGGCGGCGGGAACGGCTACGAGCCGCCGAGCCGCATGGCCGCCGCGACGGCCTCCGCCGCGCCCACGCCGGTCGTCTCGTCCGGCGGCTACGGCGGCTACAACGAGCCCGCCTCGTCGCCCGAGCCGTCCTACGACGCCGCGCCCGAGCCGAGCTACGAGCAGGCCGCGGTGTACGAGGAGCCCGCCCCGGCCCAGCAGCCGCAGCAGGCCGCAGCCGTCTACCAGCAGCAGGCCGCCTACGAGCCGCCGCGCGCCGCCGCGCCGGCGGGCCTGCAACAGGTGCAGTTCCTGCCGATCGTCGGCGCGCCGCCCGACAGCGTCGCCCAGCTCGCGCAGGCCCTCGCCCGCAACGCGCCGGGGAGCAACGTCCAGATCGTCGCGGCCTCGGCCGGCACGGCGCCGACGCGCCTCAAGGGCTATCTCTCGGCCATGACCGAGAACGGCCAGACCAGCGTCATCTACGTCTGGGACGTCCTCGACGCGGCGGGCAACCGGATCAACCGCATCCAGGGCCAGGAGCCGGCTACCGGCCGCGCCTCGGGCGACGCCTGGACCGCCGTCGGTCCCGAGACCATGGAGGCGATCGCGCGCAAGACATTGGCCGAGGCCGTGCGCAGCGCGGGCTAGGGATCCGCCGGATTTCGCATAGGATTCCGGAATAGTTCTTGTTATGAGCCGGCGAATGCGGTTCGTTGCGCGCTGCACCCGCGGATCGGGAGCGGAGCGCGGCGACGATCGACAACGAGCCTTGAGCGAGAGCGATGAAACTGTTTGCCGGCAATTCGAACCGTCCCCTTGCCGAAGACATCGCGCGCTACCTCGAGTTGCCCCTCGCCCAGGCCATGGTCCGCCGCTTCGCCGACCAGGAAATCTTCGTCGAGATCCAGGAGAACGTCCGCGGCGAGGACGTCTTCGTCATGCAGTCGACCTCCTATCCGGCGAACGATCACCTGATGGAGCTCCTGATCATGATCGACGCGCTGCGGCGCGCGTCGGCGCGGCGCATCACGGCGGTGCTCCCTTATTTCGGCTATGCCCGTCAGGATCGGAAGGCGGGCGGGCGCACGCCGATCTCGGCCAAGCTCGTCGCCAACATCATCACCGAGGCGGGCGCCGATCGCGTCATGACGCTCGACCTCCATGCCGGGCAGATCCAGGGCTTCTTCGACATCCCGACCGACAACCTCTTCTCCGCCCCGCTGATCGCGCGGGACGTGAAGGCCTTCCAGGACTGGAAGAACGTCGTCGTGGTCTCGCCGGACGTCGGCGGCGTGGTGCGCGCCCGCGCGCTGGCCAAGCGCATCGACGCCCAGCTCGCCATCGTCGACAAGCGCCGCGACCGGCCGGGCGAGTCCGAGGTCATGAACATCATCGGCGAGGTCGCCGGCCGGCACTGCCTGCTGATCGACGACATCATCGATTCCGGCGGCACGCTGTGCAACGCCGCCGACGCGCTGATCGCCGCCGGCGCCGTATCCGCCTCGGCCTACATCACCCACGGGGTCCTGTCGGGCGGCGCGGTGGCGCGCATCTCCTCCTCCAGCCTCAAGGAGCTGGTGATCACCGACTCGATTCAGCCGACCGCCGCCATCCGCTCGGCCCCCAACATCCGCATCATCACCACCGCCAACCTCCTCGGCGAGGCGATCGCCCGCACGGCCTCGGAAGAATCGGTCTCCAGCCTCTTCGATTGACCGGCTCGTCGCCGACCAACTGATCGACGGCGTTCATCGCCGGCATCAGAACAATTCATTTGACCAGTAAAGCGGCAGGGCCGACAGGACGGGCCTATCCGCGCCCGATTTCGTCGGCATTTCCATCGGCGCGGCGAAGCTTCGAGCGAACCCGCGCCATGAGCCTTTCCCAGACGAGCCCGGCCTCCGCCCCCCTGGCCGCCGCGCCCCGGATCCTTTGGCGCGCCGAGCTCGGCTCGACGCTGCGCATCGCCTGGCCGCTGATCGCCGCGCAGCTCGCGCAGATGCTGATCCTCACCACCGACGTCGTGATGATCGGCCGGCTCGGGCCCCGCGAGCTCGCCGCCGCGACCCTCGCCGTCGCCGTGCTCCACCCGTTTCTCCTGTTCGGCGTGGGCATCGCGACGGCCTGCGCGCCGATGATCGCGCAGGCGCTGGGCAAGCGCGACCTGCGCTCCGTGCGCCGCTCCTTCCGCCAGGGCTTCTGGGCCTCGGGGATCGCCTTCGCCGTGCTCCTGCCGCTCGTCCTGTCCATCGAGACGGTGCTCCTGAAGACGGGTCAGGAACCGGAAACGGCGGCGCTCGTCGGCGACTTCCTGTCGTCGGGCGTCTTCCTGATCCTGCCCTCGCTCCTGTTCATCGTGACGCGCTCGTTTCTCGCCGCGCACGGCCACACCGGCACGATCTTCGCCATCACCGTCTTCTGCATCGGCCTCAACGTCCTCGGCCTCTGGCTCCTCGTTCTCGGCCCCTTCGGTCTGCCGCAGTTCGGCCTCTTCGGCGCCGGGATCGCCTCGGCGGTCACCAACGCGGCGATGTTCGCGCTCTCGCTTCTCGCGATCCAGTCCCGCCGCCGCTACCGCCGCTACGGCCTTTTCGTGCGCTTCTGGAAGCCGGACTGGCCGCGACTCCGGCGCATCCTCGCCATCGGCGTGCCGATCGGCGCAACGCTCGCGGCTGAGACCGGCATGTTCGCCGGCGCCGCCGTGATGATGGGCTGGCTCGGCACGGAAGCGCTCGCCGGCCATGCCGCGGCGCTGCAATGGGCGGCGCTCGCCTTCATGGTGCCGCTTGGCCTCGGCCAGGCGACGACGGTGCGCGTCGGCCTGGCTCAGGGCCAGGGCGACCGGGCGGGCGTCGGGCGCGCGGGCTGGACCTCGATCGGCCTCGGCATGGGCTTCATGTCGACGACCGCTCTCCTCTTCCTCGCGGTGCCGGCCTTGCTGGTCGGCGTGTTCCTCCACGGCGACGCGGCGGCGATCGAGCGCCCGCTGGCGCTCGGGGTCTCCTATCTCTCGGTGGCCGCCCTCTTCGCTCTTGCCGACGGGGCGCAGGTCGTGTCCGCCTCGGCGCTTCGGGGCCTCGGCGACACGGCCTGGCCGATGGTCGCGGCGATCTGCGGCTACTGGGCCATCGGCCTGCCGCTCGGCTACGTCCTCGGCTTCCCGCTCGGGCTGGAAGGGGTCGGCATCTGGCTCGGCCTCGCCTGCGGGCTCGCGGCCGTCGCGGCCATGCTGCTCCTGCGCTTCGCCTTCCGCGAACGGCTGGGTCTTCTCGACCGGCGCCTCGGCTGAGGCCGGGGCGCAGCGCTTCGAACACACCCGGCGCGCAATCGTCGGCATCGCGAGGTTTCGGGATGGCGGCGCCGGCCGGCGCGCCGCATCTTGCCCGTGCGACGACAGTTGAAGGCAACCCGATGACCCCGAAGCTCCTCCCCGCCGCCCTCGCTCTCCTTTGCGGAACCGCCCTGCCGGCGATGGCGCAGGACGCGTTCGTGACGACGGGCCAAGGCTTCGACCCGGTGACGGCGAACGCCTTCGGCTTCGTCGACGTCGTTCAGGCGGGCGACCTCAACGTCGCCGGCGCCGTGTCCGGCAGCGCCGCATCCGATATCTTCGTCGGCCAGACGGGCTTCTACAATCGCGGCGTCGTGGTCCAGACCGGCACCGATCCGGTCGCCGAGATCGATCAGACCGGCGCCTTCAACCGCGCCCTGATCCTCCAGACCACGGGCGACCCCGTCGCGACGATCGAGCAGCGCGGCGGCACCAACAGCGGCTTCATCGTCCAGACCGGCATCAACAATGACGGCCTCCTCGATCAGGACGGCGCGGTCAACGAGGGCGGCACCATCCAGAGCAACGGGGGCGGTCCGGTTCTCTCCGCGACCGACGCGCGCCGGCTGGCGACGAACTTCCTCTACGCGCCGGAAACGGTGCGCGCCCCGGCCGAAGTGACCGAGCTCGGCGGCATCGCCTTCGTCGACAGCCTCTTCGACCGGACGCGCGAGCAGGCCGGCGCCTGCACGGCGCCCCTCGACCTGAAGGCGCCGCCGGAGGCCGCCTGCGGCACCTTCAGCCTTTATGCCAAGATCGACTACGCCGACGGCCACCAGGACGGCCGCCTCGGCGCCATCGGCTTCGACCACGACACGACCGGCGTCACGCTGGGCGCCGAGATGCCCATCACGCCCGAGTTCACCGGCGGCATCGCCCTGCGCTACGCCCGCACCGACGCCGATGTGGGCGACGGCTTCGCCGACATCGACGTCGACTCCTACGGCGGCGCGCTCTACGGCGACTTCCGCCGCGAGGGCTTCTTCGTCACCGGTCTCGGCTTCTACCTGCGCGACGAGATCGAGATCGAGCGCGCCGGCTTCGGCGGCGGCTCGGTCGGCGCGGACCCGGACGGCGACACCTATGGCGGCGCCCTGCGGGCCGGCTACCTCTTCGACCTCGGCACGTTTGATGCCGGCCCGATCGTCGGCTACTCGCACATCCGCTCGGAGGTCGACGGCTACTCGGAATCGGGCGACGCCCTCCTCGCCCAGACCGCGATCGGCGGCCAGTCGTCGGAAGCCCGCATGGCTCTCGTCGGCGCCCGCTTCGGCTTCGACCACGCGGCCTCCGCCTACACCCTGCGGGGCATCCTCGACGTGTCCTACGAGCGCGATTTTGCCGACGACGACTTCTCTGCGCAGCGCACCGAATTCGCCTTCGCGCCCGGCGTCGGCGCCTGGACGCCCGTCGAGGCGATGGGCGACGTCGACTATCTCAGCCTCGCCGGCCAGGCGAGCATCGGCTTCGCCAACGACGTTTCGCTCGACCTCTCGGCCGGCGGCCGCTGGAGCGAGGAACGCGACAGCTGGCGGATCGGTGGAGCCCTGCGCAAGGGTTTCTGAACGCGCCGGCTCGCGCCGCCGGGAAATCGGCCCGGCGACCGGACACATATTCGTGATCACGAGGCCAGGCCGCGGTTTTCGCGAAGCCGCCCATGCATGGCGTTCGACCGGCGCCGATTGTCCCGCGAAATCATAGGCTTGCCGAATTGACTTCGGGCGAGACGCGTCTCGTGCGGACGTTACTCGCGTCGCATGTCGCGAAGACTTGCGTCGACCCTCGGCTGCTCTAGGCAGACGGGCCAAAGCCTTGTCGAACCGGGCTTCTCGCGCGAATGAACGGCCCATTCATGTGCGATTCAGGTTGGTGGCATCAATATCCACGGCACCGCACCTTACGTCACCTGACATTGATCAGACGACGCAGCGGCCTTATCGTCCAGCGCGTGCAGAGTAAAGCCGAAACAAAAGCTCCCTGCATGGAGCGCTCATCAGAACTTTCCGGAGGACAATCTCTATGTCTATTCTGAAGTCGACCGTTCTCGCCGCCGCCCTCGCTGCCGCCTTCGTGCCCGCCACGAGCTTCGCGCAGTCCAACACCTCGACCATCGTCCAGGGTGGCGAAAACAGCCTCAACACGGGCGTCACCTCGCAGCGCGGCCAGAACAACGACGCGCTCACCGTGCAGTCGGGCCGCAACTCGGACAACCTCGCCGTCACCGACCAGGAAGGCTGCCGCAACGTCGCCGCCGTCGGCCAGGGCGGCACGAACAGCGTGAACTCCGCGGGCGTCGGCCAGACCCAGCGCGGCCGCTGCTGACGCCGCGTCCGGGCGCGCCCCCGCGCGCCCGGACCGCCCGCCCCGTACCGGCGGGCTTGCAACCGACAACAAGGATTGGTTCGATGCGGACGACTAGCCTCATCTGCCTCGCCGCGCTCCTCGCCAGCGCGCCGGCAGCTCTCGCCGATCAGACCCGCGGCCGCCTGAGCGGGACCCAACCGCCCACGGCCGACGTTCAAGGCTGCGTGCAGGCCGACCGGAACAATTCGGCGACCATCACCCAGAGCTCCGACTACAACGTCGCGGGCTGCGTGCAGGCCGGGCGCAACAACAGCGTCGGGGTCTCGCAGACCGGCTCCAACAACACGGCCCGGACCGTCCAGGGTCAGGCCCCAAGCGTACCCGGCAACTGACCGGCACTTCACGCTCTCGACCGCCGGACCTCTCCCCTGGGGCCCGGCGGCTCCGGAACAGCGATGACGAGGATACGACCATGCGGCGTTCCCTACCCACCGCCTTCGCGCTCCTTCTTCTGGGCGCCCCGATCCTGAGCGGCTGCAACGACACCGAAGCCCGCGGCGGCGCGTCCGGAAACACGGCCACCATCACCCAGAACGGCGAGACCGTGACGCGGAGCAGCAGCGGCTCCCAGACGATCGTCCGCCAGTCGGGCGGCGGAGACGGCGCGGCCGCCCGGGAGGCGTCGGGCGCCGACGCCGACCGCATGCTGAATTCCATGCGGGGCGAGGCGGGCGCGGCGATCGACCGCTGATCTCGCGCCCTCGCCCCGGTGCCAAAGGAGGAGAAGGATGCGACGCTTCATGCTTTCCGCCGCTTCGGCGGTCGCCCTCGCCTGCGCCGGCGGCTTCGCCATGGCCCAGAACAGCGGATCGTCCAAGGCGACGATCACCCAGAGCGGGCCGAACGGCTCCAGCACCGTCACCCGCAGCACGAACGGCTCCCAGACCATCACCCGCCAGTCGGGCAACAGCTCGGCGACGATCACGCAAGGTTCGGGCGGCGCGTCCGGCGGCAAGGCCGGCGAGAGCGCGGGCCGCTCCCTCGACGACATGAAGGACGAGGCCGCGGCCGCCCTCGGCTGCGACCCGGACGAAGCCGCCGGCGACGCCAAGCCCGGCTCCTCCGCATCCGGCTCCGCCGCGAGGGAGCGCGGCCGCGGCGCGGTCGCTGCGGGTGCGGCGGCCGGCATCGAGGCCTGCAAGGACGACGGGGCGAGCGCCAAGCCGGGCTCCGGCGCATCCGGCTCGTCCCGCGCCTCGGGCACTCCGACACCGACGCCCAAGCCGGCGCCCGCTCCCGAGCGGCGCAGCGATTCGGCGCAGGCGCTGGAGCGGCGCATGGATCCGCAGCGGCGGCTGCAAGCGCTCGACGCCGACGTCCGGCGCGAGACCGGCCGCGACCTCGGCGCGGCGCGCTCGCTGAACACCATCGTGCGCCAAGCCACCGAATGAGGCGGGCGCGGCCGGCGGGCCGCTCGTCTTGCGCCTGCGCCCCGTTGCCGCTATAGGCCGGCGGTCCGCGCGGACACCCTTGGAGGCAGCGCGGAAGAAGCGGTCCCATCGGGGCCGCTTTTCGTCGTTTCCGGACGAGCCGGTCTCGACCACCTCGAACGAACAACAAGGACTTCAGCCATGAGCGAGACCTACACGGTCAAGGCCGAGGCGCGCGAGAAGGTCGGCAAGGGGGCCGCCAGACATCTGCGCCGCAACGGCATGGTGCCGGCCGTTATCTACGGCGGCAAGCAGGAACCCCAGTCGATCGCCGTCCCCTACAAGGAAACCTTCCTCAAGCTCCACGCGGGCGGCTTCCTGACCACGGTCGCGACGATCGAAGTCGGCGGCCAGCAGATCAAGGTCCTCCCGAAGGACTACCAGCTCGACCCCGTCCGCGACTTCCTGATCCACGTCGATTACCTCCGCGTGTCCGAGTCGACCCGCGTGACGGTCGAGGTGCCCGTGCACTTCACCAACGAGGACGAGGCCCCAGGTCTCAAGCGCGACGGCGGCGTCCTGAACATCGTGCGCCACACGGTCGAGGTCGAAGCTCCGGCGGGCTCCATTCCGGACGCCTTCACCGTGGACCTCACGGGCCTGTCGATCGGCGACAGCATCCATTCGGACGCGATCAAGCTGCCGAAGGGCGTCGAGTTCACGATCCAGGACCGCGCCTTCACCGTCGCCACGATCGCCGCCCCCGACGTCCTCACCGAAGAGGAAGAGGCCGGTGAGGCGCCCGCGGCCGATGCCGTCGAGGCGACTGAGCAGGACGTGGCCGACGACGAGCCGAAGAAGTCGGACGACTGATCGACCAGGGCGCCCGATCCGCTTCGGGCGCCCGCATTCCCCGACGCACGGAGGCCGGGCGGCATGTTGCTGATCGCAGGATTGGGCAATCCCGGCCCCCGCTATGCCGGAAACCGGCACAATATCGGCTTCATGGCGGTCGACGAGATCGCGCGGGCGCACAGTTTCGGCCCCTGGACGAAGAAGTTCTCGGCCGAGATCGCCGAAGGCCAGATCGCGGGCGTCAAGGCGCTCCTGATGAAGCCGCAGACCTTCATGAACGAATCGGGCCGCTCGGTCGGCGAGGCCGCGCGCTTCTTCAAGATCGAGCCCGCCGACATCATCGTTCTCCACGACGAGCTCGACTTGCCACCCGCCAAGGTGCGGGTGAAGACGGGCGGCGGGCACGGCGGACACAACGGCCTGCGCTCGATCGACGCCCATCTCGGCACCAGGGACTATCGCCGGGTGCGGCTGGGCATCGGCCATCCCGGCAACAAGGACCTCGTGTCCCCTTACGTCCTCGGCGATTTCGCCAAGGTCGACGGCGAATGGCTGGAGACGCTCTTCAATGCCGTCGCGCGCAATGCCGACGCGCTGGTGAAGGGCGAGGACGCCCTTTTCATGAACCGCGTCAGCCTCGCCCTCGGCGGCTCCGAGGAGCCGGCGGGCGCCAAGGGCAAGGCGCCGGGCGGCGGCGAGAAGAAGCCCGCCGGGCAGAGCCACATCCGCCAGGCACGAAGCAATTCCGGTCCGAAGCCGGCGCTTCCGGCGAGCGGGCCGATGGCCGCCATGCTGAAGAAGCTCCTCGGCGGCGGAGCGGACTGAGCGGCCTCGCCGCGACATCGAACACGGACGGATCTCATGGGTTTCAGATGCGGCATCGTCGGCCTGCCGAACGTCGGCAAGTCGACTCTCTTCAACGCCCTCACCAAGACGGCGGCCGCGGCCGCGGCGAACTATCCCTTCTGCACGATCGAGCCGAACACCGGTGACGTGCCGGTGCCGGATGCGCGCCTGCGCGAGATCGCGAAGATCGCGAAATCCGCCAACGTCGTGCCGACCCGCATCACCTTCGTCGACATCGCCGGCCTCGTGCGCGGCGCCTCGAAGGGCGAAGGCCTCGGCAACCAGTTCCTCGCCAACATCCGCGAGGTGGACGCGATCGTCCACGTCCTGCGCTGCTTCGAGAACGACGACATCACCCATGTCGAGGGCCGCATCGACCCCGTGGCCGACGCCGAAACGGTCGAGACCGAGCTGATGCTCTCCGACCTCGAAAGCCTCGAGCGCCGCATCGTCAACACGAGGAAGCGCGCCCAGGGCAAGGACAAGGAGTCCATGGCCCAGCTGCCGGTCATGGAGGCGGCCCTCGCCAAGCTCCAGAACGGCGAGCCGGCCCGCGTCCTCCTGCCCTCGCTCGACGCGGAAGAGCGCGCGGTGCTCCGCGGCCTCGCGCTCCTCACCTCCAAGCCGGTGCTCTACGTGTGCAACGTCGCGGAAGAGGACGCGGCGAGCGGCAACGAGCACTCCCGCGCCGTCGAGGCCATGGCCGAGCGCCAGGGCGCGCGCACCGTCGTCATCTCCGCCGCGATCGAGGCCGAGATCGCCCAGCTTCCCGACGAGGAGGTCGGCGAGTACCTCGACGCCATGGGCCTGACCGAGCCGGGCCTCGATCGCCTGATTCGGGCCGGCTACGGCCTCCTTGACCTCATCACCTACTTCACCGCCGGTCCGAAGGAGGCTCGCGCCTGGACGGTGAAGCGCGGCGCCAAGGCGCCGCAGGCCGCCGGCGTCATCCACACCGACTTCGAGCGCGGCTTCATCCGCGCCCAGACCATCGCCTATGACGACTTCATCGGCCTCGGCGGCGAGGTCGCGGCGAAGGAAGCCGGCAAGGCGCGCGACGAGGGCAAGGAATACGTCGTCGCCGACGGCGACGTCATGCTCTTCAAGTTCAACGTCTGAGGACCCACCTCGGTCCGTCGTCGCCCTTTTGCCGGCGGGGGCGCCGGCGCTATCTTGGCCGGCGAAACAGCCGGAGCGGATGATGGCCAAGCGCGCGTTCGAGGACTTCACAGAAGGGGTGGCGTTTCCCCTGCCGCCATACCGCGTGACGAAGGAGGAGGTGATCGCCTTCGCCTCCGAATTCGATCCGCAGCCCTTCCACCTCGACGAGGCTGCCGCGGCCAAATCCATGCTGGGCGGCCTCTCGGCGTCGGGCTGGCACACCTGCGCGATGATGATGCGCATGATGGCGGACGGCTTCCTCAACGATTCGACGAGCCAGGGCTCGCCCGGCATCGACTTCGTCAAATGGCTGCGCCCGGTGCGGCCGGGCGACACCTTGAGCGGCACGGTCCGCGTCCTGTCCTCCCGCCGTTCCGCCAGCCGCCCGACGATCGGCCTCGCCAAGCTCGCGGCTGACCTCGTCAACGATCGCGGCGAGACGGTGCTCGCCAGCGAATACACGGTGATCCTCCTGACGCGCGAAGCCGCCGCGGAGCAGGCGGCATGAGCGGGCGCTTCTGGGATCGGATCGTCGAGGGCGAGGAGCAGGAGCTCGGCAGCCACACCTTCGATGCGGACGCGATCAAGCGCTTCGCCGCGCAGTTCGACCCGCAGCCCTTTCATCTGGACGAGGCGGCGGCGACGCGCTCGGTGCTCGGCGGTCTCTGCGCCTCCGGCTGGCACACGGCGGCCGTCTTCATGCGGCTCAACGTCGAATATCTCGGCCGCCGCGTCGCCGCCTTCGCGGCCGAGGGCAATCCGATGCCGCTGATCGGCCCCTCCCCCGGCTTCCGCGACCTGCGCTGGCCGACGCCGGTCTATGCCGGCGACACCGTCACCTACCGCCAGCGCGTGTCGGGCAAGCGCGTGTCCGAATCCCGTGCCGGCTGGGGCGTGGTGTCCTTCGACGTGTCGGCCACGAACCAGCGCGGCGAGGACGTCTTCGGCTTCAAGGGCAGCGCCTTTGTCGGGACAAACTGACGACACCGGCGCCCGGACGGCGGTCGCGAAAAAGGGGCCTTTCGGCCCCTTTTTCATGTCTCGTTCTTTGAAGGCCGCGCCGATCAGTGCGGCGTGTCGGCCCAGACGCGGCGCTTGACGATGCCGACCATGATCGCGAAGCCGATCAGGAAGACCATGACGACCATGCCCGTCGCCTTGCGCTCCGGCAGGTGCGGCTCGGCGGCCCACATCATGAAGGCGGCGACGTCGCGCGAGTACTGGTCGACGGTCTGGGGCGTGCCGTCGGTGTACTCGACCTGATCGTCCATGATCGGCTGCGCCATGGCGAGCGCGGGACCGTTCATGAAGTACGGGTTGTAGTGGGTGCCCGGCTGGATCGTGATGTGCGCCGGGGGCTCCTGCCCGTAGCCGGTGAGAAGGGCGTGGATGTAGTCCGGCCCGCCCTCGGCATATTGGGTGAAGATGTCGAAAACGAACTTCGGGAAACCCTGGGTCGCGAAGCGCGCCTTGGCGAGAAGCGAGAAGTCCGGCGGATGCGCGCCGTTGTTCGCCGCCGCCGCCGCTTCCGGGTTCGGGAAGGGCGAGGGGAAGCGGTCGGACGGGATGCCCGGCCGCATGAACATCTCGCCCGAGGCGTTCGGGCCGTCCTCGACCTGGAACTCGGCGGCGAAGGAGCGGACCTGCTCGTCGGAATAGCCGAGCCCCTCGAGGTTCCGGAAGGAAACGAGGTTCATCGAGTGGCAGGCCGAGCAGACCTCCCGGTACACCTTGAGGCCGCGCTGAAGCTGGCCGAGGTCGTAGTGCCCGAAGGGCCCGGCGAAGGTCCAGTCGAGCTCGGCCGGCTTGATCAGCGGGTAGTGCGGCGTTCCGCCCTGTTCGTGGGCGGCCTCGTCGGTCGCGCCGGGCGCCATCGGCTCGCCGTGGGCGACGGCCTCGCCGGCCGCGGCCTCGGGTGCGGAGGGCTGTTCCGGCGCGCTGGCCGGAGCCGCCGGCGCGGGGGCCGGCGGCGCGCCGGCCTCCTGCGCGAGGGCGGCGCCCGTCGTCAGCAGCGAACCCGCGAGCAGGAGGGCGGGAAGCAGGTGTCTCATGTCAGGCAACTCCGAGTCCTGCTTGTCAGTGCTGCGAGGGGGCCGAGGCGGCGGGAGCCGCCGGTGCACCCTTGCCGGTTCCCGTGCCGATGCCGCGATCCGGCCCGAGAACGGCTTCCGAGATCGAGTTCGGCAGCTTGCGCGGGGTCTCGACGAGGCCGAGCACCGGCAGGATGATCAGGAAGTGGGCGAAGTAGTAGATGGCGCCGATCAGCGACAGCGTCGGGTAGATGCCCTCCGCCGGCTTCGATCCGAGCCAGCCGAGGAACACCGCGTTGGCGACGAAGATCCAGAAGAAGATCTTGTAGACCGGGCGGAAGGCGGTGGAGCGCACCCGGCTCGTGTCGAGCCAGGGCAGGAAGAACAGGATGATGATCGAGCCGAACATCACCAGGACGCCGCCGAGCTTGGAATCGATCGGGCCGATGTCGAAGGTGATGGCGCGCAGCATCGCGTAGAAGGGCAGGAAGTACCATTCCGGAACGATGTGGGCGGGCGTCTGCAGCGGGTTCGCCGGGACGTAGTTGTCCGGGTGGCCGAGGAAGTTCGGCATGTAGAAGACGAAGTAGGCGAAGACCGCGAGGAACACGATCATCGCGAGCCCGTCCTTCACCGTGGCGTGCGGGGTGAAGGGGACGGTGTCCTTCGACGACTTGACCTCGACGCCCGTCGGGTTGGTCTGGCCCGTCACGTGGAGTGCCCAGACGTGGAGGATAACCACGCCCGCGATCATGAAGGGCAGGAGGTAGTGCAGCGCGAAGAAGCGGTTGAGCGTCGCGTTGTCGACGGCGAAGCCACCGAGCAGCAGCGTCTGGATCGCCGGGCCGACCACCGGGATCGGCGAGAACAGGCCGGTGATCACCGTCGCGCCCCAGAAGGACATCTGGCCCCAGGGCAGGACGTAGCCCATGAAGGCCGTGCCCATCATCAGGAGGAAGATGACTACGCCGAGGATCCACAGCACCTCGCGCGGCTGCTTGTAGGAGCCGTAGTAGAGGTTGCGGAAGATGTGGCAGTAGACGGCGATGAAGAAGAACGACGCGCCGTTGGCGTGCATGTAGCGCAGCAGCCAGCCCCAGTTGACGTCGCGCATGATGCGCTCGACCGACTGGAAGGCGAGCTCCGTCGAGGCGGCGTAGTGCATGGCGAGCACGACGCCGGTGGCGATCTGGATCACCAGGAACAGCGCCAGGATGCCGCCGAAGGTGTAGGCGTAGTTGAGGTTCCGCGGGACCGGATAGGCCACGAAGGAATCGTAGACCAGGCGCGGCAACGGCAGGCGGGCATCGAGCCAGCGCATCACGCCGTTGGAGGGAACGTAGGTGGAGTGACCAGCCATAGTATTCGGAGTGCTCCCTTACCTCAGCCGATGCGCACGGTGGTGTCGTTGACGAATTCGAGGGCCGGGATCGCCATGTTCTCCGGCGCCGGCCCCTGACGGATGCGGCCGGCCGTGTCGTAGTGCGAGCCGTGGCAGGGGCAGTACCAGCCGTCGAAGTCGCCGGACTGGCCGAGCGGCACGCAGCCCAGATGGGTGCAGACGCCCACCATCACGAGCCAGGCTTCGCGGCCGTCCACGGCGCGATTGGCGTCGGTGGCCTGGGCGTCGGCCGGCAGGTTGGCGTTGCGCGCCAGCGGGTCCTTCAGAGCGCCGAGGTCGACGGTCTTGGCTTCTTCGATCTCGGCGGCGGTGCGCTGGCGGATGAAGATCGGCTTGCCGCGCCACTTGGCGGTGATCGACTGCCCCTCGGCGACCTGGGAGATGTCGACGTCGACCTGGGCAAGGGCGAGCGTGCCCGCGTCGGGGTTCATCTGGTCGATGAAGGGCCAGACCGCGGCTGCCGCACCGACGGCGCCCGCCGCGCCGGTCGCGATGTAGAGGAAGTCCCGGCGGGTCGGCTCGGCGGATTCGTTGACGCTCACGGGGCTGGCCACTCCTTGAAATCGGACACGCGCTTTTGTTTGGAATCGTTGTTGCGGATTCGAAGCGCGGCGACAAGGGATGGGACGCACGGCCAAGCGATGACGCACGCCTCCCCTCGGCGCAGGGGCTATTAAGCTGCCTGCCTCGATCTTGTCCAGATTGGAAGCGCTCCAAGGGTCAACGTGTCGCCGCCTTGCACAAGCCTCGCTGCAGATCGGCGAGGTCTGGCCTCACTCGGCGGCCGCCACGCGATTCTTTTTGTCGCCGGCTCCAATAAATCCGCCGGACTGGCGATGCCACAGGTCGGCGTAGAGTCCGCCCCGGGCGATCAGCTCGGCATGCGTCCCCTGCTCCACGATCCGGCCGGCATCCAAGACGATCAGCCGGTCGAGCGAGGCGATGGTGGAGAGGCGGTGCGCGATGGCGATCACCGTCTTGCCCTGCATCATTTCCTGGAGGTTTTCCTGGATCGCCGCCTCGACTTCCGAATCAAGGGCGCTCGTCGCCTCGTCGAGAACGAGGATCGGCGCATCCTTGAGGAGGACGCGGGCGATGGCGATGCGCTGGCGCTGCCCGCCGGAGAGCTTAACGCCGCGTTCGCCGACATGGGCCTCGAAGCCGGTGCGGTCCTTGGGGTCCTTGAGCCCGGCGATGAAGGCCAGCGCGTCGGCCCGGCGCGCGGCCGATTCGATCGCCGCCTCGTCGGCGTCTTCGCGCCCGTAGCGGATGTTGTCGCGGATCGATCGGTGAAGGAGCGAGGTGTCCTGCGTCACGACGCCGATGGCCGAGCGAAGCGAGGTCTGCGTGACCGCGGCGATGTCCTGGCCGTCGATCGTGATGCGGCCGCCTTCGACGTCGTAGAGGCGGAGCAGCAGGTTCACCAGCGTCGTCTTGCCGGCGCCCGAGCGCCCGACGAGGCCGATCTTCTCGCCGGGACGGATGTGGAGCGACAGGTTCTCGATGACGCCCGCGCCCTTGCCGTAGTGGAAGGTGACGTCCTCGAAGCGCACCTCGCCGCGCGGGGCGACGAGATCCGTCGCGTCCAGCCGGTCGATCAGGGCGGGCCGCACGGAGATCGTCGCGACCGCGTCCTGGATCGTGCCGTAGTTGCGTACGAGGCCGTTGATGTTGAACATCATCCAGCCGCTCATCTGGTTGAGGCGCAGCACGAGCCCGAGCGCCGTCGCGACGGCGCCGGAAGACGTCGTGCCGGCCTGCCAGCCGAGAACGGCGACGACGCCGACGCCGGTGATCAGGATGCCGTTGAGGATCGCCGTCGCGCCGCGCACGCCCGTCAGCGCCCGCGACACGCGCCAGACCGCCTCGACATAGGACGAGAAGCCCTCCTTCACGAAGGCATCCTCGGCTCGCGTCGCATCGAACAGCTTGACCGACAGGATGTTGGTGAACGAGTCAACGACCCGCCCCGTCCAGACCGAATTGGCATTGGCCCGCTCGCGCCCGTACTGCCGGATCTGCGGCAGCAGCGCGTAGACGATCCAGGCGTAGCCGAGCGTCCAGAACGCCAGCACCACGGCCATGCGCCAGTCGATCGCGCCGAGGATGGTGACGGTGAGGAGAACGAAGGCGACGAAGCTCCAGAAGGTCTGAAGCGTCGTGATGATGAAGTCGCCGGTCGCCTGGCCGATCTGCTGGACCTTCGTGGCGAGGCGTCCGGCAAAATCGTTCTGGAAGAACGTGTAGGGCTGGTCCATCAGCCGGCGGTAGCTCTGCCAGCGGATGCGGTTGTAGAAGCTCGGCGCGATCACCTGCTCCTCGAGGATCGAGGAGGCGACGAGCACCACCGCCCGGCCGACGAGGGTCAGAGCCGCGAGCCCGAAGAGCAGCGCGCCGTGCTCGGCGAAAAGGGTCTCGGGCGTCGAATGCTCCAGCGCATCGACGATCCAGCCGACCCCGGTGAACATCGCCGCGTCGACCATGGCCGCGAGCCCGCCGATCACCAGCACGCCGAGGAGCGGCCACTTGGCCTGGCGGGCGAAGTACCAGATGAAGCTGTTCGCCGTGGTCGGCAGCGGCGCGAGGTGGCCGGTCAGGCGCTCGCGCTCGCGCGCTTCCTCGCCGATCCGGTCCTCGAAGGGATCGAGAACGCGCTCGAAGGGTCTCAGCAGCCGGTCCAGCATCACTCCGCCGCCTTCATGCGCTTGGCCTGCGTGTCGGCGTCCTCGCCCGCGTCGATGAAGCCGCCGACCTGCCGGCGCCAGAGCTCGGCGTAAAGGCCGCCGCGACCGACGAGATCGGCATGGGTCCCCTCCTCCACGATCCGGCCGCGGTCGAGGACGACGAGCCGGTCCATGGCGGCGAGCGTCGACAGGCGATGGGCGATGGCGATCACGGTCTTGCCTTCCATCAACCGATAGAGGTTCTCCTGGATCGCCGCCTCGGCCTCGGAATCGAGCGCCGACGTCGCCTCATCGAGGAGAAGGATCGGCGCGTCCTTCAGCATGACGCGGGCGATGGCGATGCGCTGGCGCTGCCCGCCGGAGAGCTTCACGCCGCGTTCGCCGACCTCGGCGTCGAGCCCGCGCCGACCTTCGACGTCGGACAGCTCGGCGATGAAGTTCGAGGCCTCGGCGCGCTCCAGCGCGGCGAGCAGCTCCGTCTCGCTCGCCTCGGGGCGGCCGTAGAGCACGTTGTCGCGGATCGAGCGGTGGAGGAGCGAGGTGTCCTGCGTCACCATGCCGATCGACCGGCGGAGAGACTCCTGCGTGACCTGTGAAATATCCTGTCCGTCGACGAGGATGCGGCCGCTCTCCACGTCGTGGAAGCGCAGGAGGAGGTTGAGGAGCGTCGACTTGCCGGCGCCGGAGCGGCCGACGAGGCCGATCTTCTCGCCCGGTCGCACGTCGAGGCTGAAGTTCTCCAGGAGGCGTCCATCGGCCCGGTAGCGGAAGGTGACGGCCTCGAAGCGGATTCCGCCGCGCTCGACCTTAAGGTCCGGCGCGCCCGGCTTGTCGGCGACGGCGCGCCCCTGCGTGAAGGTCGCCATGCCGTCGCGGATGGTGCCGATGTTCTCGAAGAGCGCGGACACCTCCCACATGATCCACTGGCTCATGCCGTTGATGCGCAGGACGAGGCCGAGCGCCGCGGCGATCGCGCCGATCGAGACCGCCGTGTTCAGCCAGAGCGTGATCGACAGGGCGCCGACGGCGAACAGGAGCAGCGAGTTCAGCGCGTAGAGGCAGAAGAAGAAGAGGTTGATAAGCCGCATCTGCCTGTAGACCGTCTTCAGGAAGCCGCCCATGCTGGCTTTCGCGAAGTCGGCCTCGCGCCGCGTGTGGGCGAAGAGCTTCACCGTCTGGATGTTGGAATAGGCATCGACGACGCGGCCTGTCATCTCGGCGCGCGCGTCGGCCTGCGCCTCGGCGACGATCCCCAAGCGAGGGATGAAGTACCAGAGCATGAGCGCGTAGAGCGCCGCCCAGCCGGCGAAGGGCAGCGCGAGCCGCCAGTCGGCGCTGGCGACAAGCACGATGACGCCGGTGAAATAGACCGCGACGTAGAGGAGGACGTCGATCGACTTCATCACCGCTTCGCGCACCGCGAGCGCGGTCTGCATCAGCTTCGTCGCGATGCGCCCGGCGAACTCGTCCTGGAAGAAGCCGAGCGACTGGTCGAGCAGCCAGCGATGCACCTGCCAGCGGAAGCGCATGGGATAGTTGCCCGACAGCGCCTGGAAGGTGAAGAGCCCCTCGGCGAAGACGAGGCCGGGCAGGAGGACGAGGATGGTCAGGCCCATCAGGACCAGCTTCCAGCCCTCGTTCTGCAGGAAGGTCTCGCGGTCGAGGCCGCTCAGCCAGTCGACGACCTGGCCGAGGAAGGCGAAAAGCGACACCTCGATGATCGACACGGCGATCGTGAACACCGCCATGCCGAGGAGGAAGGGCCAGACCGGGCGCGAATAGAACCAGATGAAGGACAAGAGGCTTCCGGCCGGCGGCGTGCGGGCGCCGTCGTCCGGAAACGCGTCGACCATCCTCTCGAAGCGCGAGAACATGCCAGGTCCATCCATGCGTCGTTCGTGCCGATGCGTCGCGGCGGGCGACGCGCGAAAGTTCGGGCTGGGCGCCCGCCGGTCAGGGGCGGAGCGCCGGCGGCCCGCGTCCGCGCCGGCCCGGAAGGCCGGTCGACGGGCGAAGGATCGACACCGTTCGCGTGTGGCGGCATCCCCCGAGGGGCCTGATATAGGCAGCCTCTCGCCCAAGGTCACGCCGGAGAGTTGCGACGATGAACCACGCGCCGATTCGAACCGCCCGCGAGGCCCCGCGGCTCGGTCTCGTCCTCTACCAGCCGGACATCGCGGGCAACACCGGAACGATCCTGCGCCTCGGCGCCTGCCTCGATATCGGCGTCGAGGTGATCGGCCCGGCCGGCTTCGACTTTTCCGACCGGGCGCTGAAGCGCGCGGGCATGGACTATGCGGAGATGGCCGCGCTGACCCGCCACGTCGACTTCGCGAGCTTCGAAGCGGCGCGCCACGCCACAGGCCGCCGCCTCGTCCTGTTCACGACGAAAGGCGCGACGCGCTACACCGACTTCCGCTTCCAGGAAGGCGACGCCCTTCTCTTCGGCCGCGAGAGCGCCGGCGTTCCCGACGCGTTCCACGACATCGCCGATGCCCGGCTCCTGATCCCCATGGACGGTGGCGGCCGGTCGCTCAACCTCGCCGTCGCCGCCGGCATGGCGGCCGGCGAAGCGCTGCGGCAGGTGCGCTGGGGCGGGACGGCCGCCAACCTAGACCCATCGGATCAGGCCGAGAACTCGTCGGGCCATTCGCGCGCACCGTGAAACACGGCCAGGATTTCGACGCTCTGGCGCAGCCGATAAACGACGATGAAGGCTGTGCCGGAAACCACGAGCTCACGCGTATCGGCCACTCGCCCCGCGCGGCCTGCGGACGGGTTATCTGCCAGGATGGCCGTCGAGCGCGAAATCAGGGCTTGAGCAAGCCGGCGAGCGGCGACCGGGCTATCCTTGGCGACGAAGTCCTGGATCTGCTCGACGTCTTGGAGCGCCGGCCGCGTCCAGCGAACCGTCATCCGGCAGGGCGATACTTGTCGAGCACCGCGGCGATCTCGTCCTCGCCTGCGAAGTCGCCGCGGTCTGCGGCCTCGATTCCGCGCACGACCGTATCGACGAAGCGCTCCTGCCAAGCGAGCGAGCGGCCGTTCTCCAGGGCATCTGCGACGAGGTCGGAGGCGGACAGGTTCATGCGCTCGGTCAAGGCCTGCAAGCGCGGGCGCAGGTGCTCGGAGATGGCGCTGTCCGTCGTCATGCGCAGCATTGTCTCACGGTCTCGACCGCCCTTCAATCCGCCGTCGGCAGTCGCCGCATGGTGAACTCGATGCGGTTCTCGGGCAGCTCGCGCCAGCTCTCGATGCTGGTCCAGTAGGCGGCCTTGGGAAAGCTCTCGAACCATTCGCGCGCCTTCGAGCGCGCCGCCTCGCGCGGCAGGGTGAAGGTCTCCCGGACGAAGAGGTCGGGCGCCGCGGTCGAGGGAGCGCCGCGGCGCGTCTTCGACAGGCGCCGACGCAGGGCTTCGCGCGGCGGTTCGATGCGCATTGTCATGGCCTCGCCGCCTCCGTGTCCGTCCCTGGTCCGCACCCTGTTCGCAGCCTTGATTTTCGCCCCCAGAGATAAGTGCGCGAGCCCTGGTTTTCGAGCCGAGCCGGCGCCGAATCGTGCGGCGCCGATCCAACCTCTTGTGGATTGCGCGCCGGTCCCCCGTCCGGGCTTGCATGGCGCTCTAGATTCGGGGTTTCACGGGATGCGCGATCGTTGTCCCGTTTCAGGACAGGCCGCAGGAGACCGCTTCGCCATGGAACGCCCGGAGATCCCCCTCGGCATCCCCGAGGACATCGACGCCAAGAAGGCGACGGCGAGGAACTGGTTCGAGCAGCTGCGCGACCGGATCTGCACCGCCTTCGAAGGGCTGGAGGACGAGTTCGGAGCCGAGGACGGGATGGAGCCCGGGCGCTTCGTCCAGACCGCCTGGAACCGCGGAGAGAACGGCGGCGGCGGCGTCATGTCGATGATGCACGGACGTGTCTTCGAGAAGGTCGGCGTCCACGTCTCCACCGTCTACGGCGAGTTCACGCCCGAATTCCGCAAGCAGATCCCGGGGGCGGACGAGGACCCGTCGTTCTGGGCCTCCGGCATCTCGCTGATCGCCCACATGCGCAATCCGAATGTTCCCGCCGTCCACATGAACACCCGCATGGTGGTGACGAGCCGGCAATGGTTCGGTGGTGGTGCGGACCTAACGCCGACCCTCGACCGGCGCCGCACGCAGGACGACCCGGACACCCGCGCCTTCCACCGCGCCATGCGCTTCGTTTGCGAGCGTCATCCCGGCATCGCCGACTACGAGCGCTTCAAGACCTGGTGCGACGAATACTTCTTCCTGCCCCATCGCAACGAGGCGCGCGGCGTCGGCGGCGTGTTCTACGACTGGCTGCATTCGGCGGAAGAGGCCGGGGGCTGGGAAGCCGACTTCGCCTTCACGCGCGACCTCGGCAAGGCCTTCCTCGTGGTTTATCCGCACATCGTGCGGCAGAACGCCGCCAAGCCCTGGACCGACGAGGACCGCGAGGAGCAGCTGATCCGGCGCGGACGCTACGTCGAATACAACCTGCTCTACGATCGCGGCACGCTGTTCGGGCTGAAGACCGGCGGCAACGTGTCGTCGATCCTCTCTTCGCTTCCACCAATCGTTAAGTGGCCGTGAACGCGCCTTCCTCTTGTGAAGCCGGCAACCTTCCTTATTAATCCTCACAGACCATTTCGAAACGACATGGTCAGGGAGTGATCGATCAGGGAGGATCAATCATGTACGAATTGAATTGCGCAGGCATCATCCCGGGCTGCGAGCGCGTGATCCGTGCCGAGAGCCAAGCCGAGGTGGTGCGCCGGGCGGTGGTGCAGGCGCGCCAGCTCGGTTTCGAGAAGATCACCCCGGCCCTGCTCGACTCGTTCCGCGAGAAGACCACCGAACTGCCGAACTGACGGCAAAACCGCACCGCGAATCGAGTCGATGATGGAGCGGGCCCACGGGCCCGCTTTTCGTTTGCGCCTCAGAGCCGAGCGAGGAGATCCTCGCGGCTCATCACGAAGCCACCGTCCACCCAGAGCCGCTTCAAGCGATCGATCGCCCGCCCGACCTCGGGTCCCGCCGGCGTTCCCGCCGCGACGACGTCGCTGCCGGACACGGGAAATGCGGGAGGATCGAAGCGCGAGGCGATATCGAGCTGGCGCGACAGCGCCGCCGCCTCGGCCAGCGCGTCCGGCGCGCCGCCCGCCGCCCTTCCGCGCGCGGAGGCGAGAGCCAGCCGCAGGCGATCGAGGATCGCCTGACGGTCGCCGAAGAACAGCCGCGCGCGCAAGGCGCCGTCCGCCATGGCGGGATCGGGCTTGTCGGCTTGCGTCCAGGCGAGCAGCCGGTCGCGCTCGGCGTTGGACAGCTTCAGGCGCCCGGCCATCGCGACCATCCGTTCCGGATCCGGCGGAACGATCGCTTGGAGGCGCAGGAGCGCGTCGGCGGGCCAGCCGAGCGCGGCCTCGGCCTGCGTCAGCAGATGGATCGCGTCGATGCCCCATTTCTCGCTCTCGGGCAGGACGGCCGTGAGAACGCCCGCCTGCCGCATCCAGAGCAGCGCGCGGGAGGGATCGGGGGCGGCCAGGAGCTTCCTCAGCTCCATCCAGACGCGCTCGGCCGAGAGCCGCGACAGCCCGTCCTTCAGCCGCGCCGAGGCACGCAGCCCAGCCGCGTCCGGCCGGCCCGAGCCGTACCAGGCGAAGAAGCGGAAGAAGCGCAAGGTTCGAAGATAGTCCTCGCGGATGCGCGTTTCCGGATCGCCCACGAAGCGCAGCACGCCCGCCTCGATGTCCTTGATCCCGCCGACGAGGTCGAGCACCGCCCCGTCCTTGTCGGCGTAGAGCGCGTTGATGGTGAAGTCGCGCCGCTCCGCATCCCGCTTCCAGTCGCGGCCGAAGCGCACGACGGCGCGGCGCCCGTCCGTCTCGATGTCCTCGCGCAGTGTCGTCACCTCGAAGGGACCGCCGGGCGTGACGACGGTGATCGTGCCGTGCTCGATGCCGGTCGGCACGGCGCGGAAGCCGGCGGCTTCGGCCCGGCGGATCGTCTCCTGCGGCAGCACCGTCGTCGCGACGTCGATGTCCGTCGCATCGCGCTTCATCAGCGCGTTGCGCACCGCGCCGCCGGCCACGCGCGCTTCCTCGCCGTTCTCGGACAGGGCGGAAAGCAGGCGCTGCAGCGGCTCGGCGCGCAGCCAGTCGGCGTCGATGCGGGTCGGGCTGGTCACGATGCGTAGAACCGTTCGTAGAGGGTGCGGATGATCCCGGCGGTGACGCCCCAGATGAAGCGGTCGCCGAAGGGCATGGTGTAGTAGTGGCGCAGCACGTCGTTCCAGACCCGGCTTTCCTGCCGGTGGTTGGCAGCGTTCATCAGGAAGCCGAGCGGCACCTCGAAGGCGTCGTCGACCTCGCTCGGGCTCGGCCGCAGCTCATAGCCCGGCGAGACGATCGCGACCACCGGCGTGATCCGGAAGCCGGTGGTCGTGAAGTAGCGCGGCAGGCGCCCGATCGGCTCGACGAAGCGGCGCTCGAGCGCCACCTCCTCCTCCGCCTCGCGCAGCGCCGCGGCTTCCGGCGAGCCGTCGCCGGGATCCACCGAGCCGCCGGGAAAGGCGATCTGGCCGGAATGCTTGCGCAGATGCGCCGCCCGCGTCGTCAGGATGACGCCGGCCTCCGTCCCCAAGCCGTAGTCGACCACCGGCACCAGCACGGCGGCGTCGCGCGCCTCGGCATGCTCGGCGAGCTGGACGAGGTCGGGGTTGAGGAGATGGTCGCCGTAGCGCGTCGTCTCGTCCTCGCCCGTGCCCATCCGCGCCATTCGCGTCCGCAGATCCGCCGCCGAGAAGGGCGCGGCCTCGCTCTCCATCCTCATGCGCCGCCCGACTCCGGAGGAATGGCGAAGCGCGCACCGTTGGAGCGCAGGAACAGGCCGTCGGCATCCTCCTCGATGAGGTCGGCGAGCTCGAAGGCGAGCGCCCGCGTCAGCCGCGCCTCCAGGCCGCCGCGCACCAGAACGTAGGGCACGAAGCCGCCCTCCTCTCTCTCGGCAAAGCGCAGCGGGTTCGCCGGCCCGGCCTCGACGAGGTCGCCGACATTGGTGCGGAAGGCGAGCGCCGGCTCGCCCTGCCGCTCCTCGGCGCTCATCTCGACGGCGGCGAAGGGCGCGTCCTCGACCGTGATGCCGAGCTTCTCCACCGGCGTGACGAGCACGAAGCCGCCTTTCGCCTCGCGGCGCAGCACGGTCGAGAACAGGCGGACCAGGGCTGGACGAGCGATCGGCGTGCCCATGTAATCCCAGGAGCCGTCGCGTCGGATCACCATGTCGATGTCGCCGCAGAAGGGCGGGTCCCACCGCTCGACGGGCGGCGCGCCCTTTCCCGCCCGCTCGGCGCGCGAGACGAGCGCCTGGAGGCTGACGCCCGCGGAGCTATGACGTTGATTTTCCATGGCCTGCCGTTCTTGCGACGAAATGACCGTCCGGGCGCCCGTCTTATTTCGGCCCGCCTTCGCGGTCACGAAATAGTTGCGCGCCTCGCGCTTGCCAGGACATGGGACGGGGGCTTTGATGGCCGGTGCGCTGCGGCATCGCCGCGTCGCCTGTCCGAATCCAAAGCGGCCGCCCCGGCCCAGCCTTCTCGCCTTCCCCCAAACGGAGCCGTTCCGCGATGACGAATCTTGCACCGCAGCAACCCGTTCTCGACGCGGATGCGGTGGTCCGGCTGGCGGAAAGCGCGCTCGCCGACATCGCATCGGTCCGCCGGACCGTCGGCACCGTGATCTTCGGCCAGGAAAGCGTGGTCGAGCAGACGCTGATCGCGATCCTCGCCGGCGGCCACGCCCTCCTCGTCGGCGTTCCGGGCCTCGCCAAGACCAAGCTCGTCGACACGCTCGGCCGCGCGCTCGGCCTCGACGCGCGCCGCATCCAGTTCACGCCCGACCTCATGCCCTCCGACATCGTCGGCACCGAGGTGATGGACCAGGACGAGACCGGCCGCCGCTCCTTCCGCTACGTGCGCGGTCCCGTCTTCGCCCAGCTCCTGATGGCCGACGAGATCAACCGCGCGTCCCCCCGCACCCAGTCGGCGCTGCTCCAGTCGATGCAGGAGTATCACGTGACGGTTGCCGGCGAGCGGCACGACCTGCCTGCGCCCTTCCACGTCCTCGCCACGCAGAACCCGCTGGAGCAGGAGGGCACCTATCCCCTGCCCGAGGCCCAGCTCGACCGCTTCCTGATGCAGGTCGACGTGCCCTACCCGTCCTTCGAGGCCGAGCGGCAGATCCTTCTCCAGACCACCGGCGAGACCGAGGCCGTCGCCGAGCCCGTGCTCGACGCCGCGCGCCTCCGGGAGATCCAGGGGTTGATCCGCCGCATGCCCGTGCCCGAAAGCGTCGTCGAGGCGATTCTCGCGCTCGTGCGCTCCGCCCGCCCCGGCAACGGGTCCAAGGAAGCGGATTCGCACATCGCCTGGGGTCCCGGGCCCCGCGCCTCCCAGGCCCTCATGACCTGCGTTCGCGCCCGCGCCCTCTATGACGGCCGCCTGGCGCCCTCCGTCGACGACGTGCACGCGCTTGCCGAGCCGATCCTCCAGCACCGCATGGCGCTGAACTTCTCGGCGCGAGCCGAAGGCATGAGCGTCCGCGACGTGATCGCCCAGCTCAAGCGCGCCGCCGGCTGACGGCCCCATGGCGATCGGCTCCACGGTCGAACTGACCACCGGCCCCGACGCGCTGCTGCGCGCGCGGGCGCGCGCCGCGCTCCTGCCGGACCTCCTCGTCGAGGCGCAGCGGGTCGTGGCGAGCGTCGCGGCCGGCTGGCACGGGCGGCGCCGGCGCGGCGTCGGCGAGAATTTCTGGCAGTTCCGCCCCTTCGTCGAGGGCGAGCCGGTGAGCCGCATCGACTGGCGCCGTTCGGCGCGCGACGACCATGTCTATCTGCGCGACCGGGAATGGGAGGCGGCGCAGACGGTCTGGCTCTGGGCCGATCCCTCGCCCTCCATGCTCTACCAGTCGAAGACGGCGAGCGTGTCGAAGGAAAGCCGCGCGCTGGTGATCGTCCTGGCCCTCGCCGAGCTCCTCGCCCGATCCGGCGAGCGGATCGGCTATCCCGGCGTCATGGAGCCCGTGCTCTCGCGCAACGCCGCCGAGCGCATCGCAACCGCCCTCTTCAACAACCGCCCCGCCACCGGCTTCCCGTCGGACGAGCGGCTGAAGCGGCATAGCGAGCTGGTGCTCGTGTCCGACTTCCTCGATCCCGTCGAGACCACCGTCGAGCGGATCGACCGCGCCGCGCGACGCGGCGTGCGCGGCCACCTCGTCTGCGTCGCCGACCCGGCGGAGGAAGCCTTCCCCTATTCGGGCCGCACCGAGTTCCGCGATCCCGAGACCGGCGCCAAGCTCACCGCCGGCCGGGCGGAGAACCTGCGCGCCGAATACACGACGCTCTACCGCGCCCAGCGCGAGACGCTCGCCGATCACTGCCGACATCTCGGCTGGAGCTTCATCCCCCACCGCACCGACCGGCTCGCCTCCGAAGCGCTGATCGCCGTCCACGGCCGCATGAGCGGCGTGCCGCAAACCGTGAGGCAACGCGCATGATCGGCGGCCTGTCCCTGTCCTTCGGCGCGCCGCTGGTCCTGTTCGGGCTTCTCGCCCTGCCGGTGATCTGGTGGCTCCTGAAGCTGACGCCGCCGCGCCCGCAGACGGAGGTGTTCCCGCCGCTGCGCATCCTCCAGCGCGTGCTGAAGGTCGAGGAAACGCCGGCGAAAAGCCCCTGGTGGCTGACGCTGCTGCGCCTCCTCCTCGCCGCCCTCATCATCCTGGCGCTCGCCGCGCCCATCCTGAACCCGTCCGACGAGCGCCTGTCCGGCGACGGCCCGCTCGCCGTTCTCGTCGACAACGGCTGGGCGAGCGCCGGCGACTGGGACGCCCGAGAGGCCGCAGCCGCCGACCTCATCAATCAGGCCGGCGAGGCCGGGCGTCCGGTGTCCCTCGCCTTCACCGCGGACGGCCCGAGCAACGACGCGACGCCCGTCGAGGCCGCGACCGCCCTCGAGCGCCTCGCCGCCGCCCGCCCGCGTCCCGTGCCGGCCGACCGCGCGGCGGCCGCCCAGCGCCTCGCCACCGCCCTCGACGGCAACGCTCCCGGCACGCTGGCCTTCCTCAGCGACGGTCTCGACGGCGAGGGCGAGCCGCAGGCGGCCTCCGCCGCGCTCGCGCCGCTTGCGGGCCTCGGCCAAGGTCAGGCGCTCCTCTACCGCCCGAGCGTCGACGGCCTCGCGGGCCTCACCAACGCCAGCAACGCCACCGACGCGCTCTCCGTCTCGGCCGTGCGCCCCGAAGGCTCCGTCGGCTCCGTCACCTATCAGCTCCGCGCCCTCGACGCGCAGGGGCGCGAGGTCGGCCGCGCGCCGCTCGTCTTCAACCAGGGCTCGGCCGCCGCGGAGGCGCGCTTCGCAATCCCGCCGGAGCTGCGCAACGACATCGCCCGCCTCGAAGTCGAGGGCGAGGCGAACGCCGCGGCCGTGCGGCTTGTCGACGATTCCTTCCGCCGCCGGCGCGTCGGGCTCCTGTCCGGCGAGGCCGCCGATCTCGCCCAGCCGCTGCTCTCGCCGCTTTACTACATCTCCCGCGCGCTGGAGCCCTTCGCCGATCTCGCCCGACCGACCGACGCGGACCTTGCCCGCGGCGTGCCGGAGCTGATCGCCCAGCGCCCCTCGATGATCGTCCTCGCCGATATCGGCGTCCTGCCGGAGGCCGCTCGGACGGAGCTGACGCGCTGGGTCGAGGGCGGCGGCACGCTGGTGCGCTTCGCCGGCCCGCGGCTCGCCGCCTCGACGGGCGAGGACCCGCTCGTTCCCGTGCGCCTGCGCGGCGGCGAGCGCCAGCTCGGCGGCGCCCTATCCTGGTCGGAGCCGCAGGCGATCGCGCCGATGGCGCCGACGAGCCCCTTCGCAGGGATCACCGTTCCCGAGGACGTCACCGTCACCCGCCAGATCCTCGCCGAGCCCTCCGTCGACCTGACGGAGCGCACCTGGGCGAGCCTCGCCGACGGCACGCCGCTCGTCACCGCCGGCCCGCTCGGCTCGGGCCAGATCGTCCTCTTCCACACCACGGCCGAGGCGACCTGGTCGAACCTGCCGATCTCCGGCGCCTTCGTCGACATGCTCCGCCGCATCGTTACCCTGTCGCGCGCCGCCGGCCCTGCGCCCGAGGCCGGCACCGAGCCCGGCGAGGCGGTGACGCTCGCGCCTTACCGCATGCTCGACGCGAACGGCATCCTGACCTCTCCCGATCCCGAGGTGGAGCCGCTGCAGCTCGGGCCCGGCGGTCCGCCGCGCGTCTCGCCCGCCCATCCCCCCGGCCTTTACGGCAGCGAGGAAGGCTACGTCGCCTTGAACCTTCTCTCCCCCGACACGGTCCTGCGCCCTCTCCCCGCCGACCTGAACCTCGGCGCGCCGGTGGCGGCCCGCGGCTACGGCGCGGACGCCTCGCGCAACCTCACGCCCTGGCTCTTCGCCGGCGCGCTCCTCCTCTTCGCGCTCGACGCACTCGCCCTTCTCTGGATGAACGGCGTCTTCGCCCGGCTCGGGCGTATGGCTGGCGGGCGCCGGGTCGGCACTGCCGCGGGCGTCTCCTTGTGTCTCGCCGCCGGCGCGATGCTTCTCGGCACGAGCGGCCAGGCGAGCGCGCAGGAGCCGGGGGGCCCGCCTCAAACGGAGCGCCGCGGTCCGCGCCCCGCCGATCCGAACGACCTCGGCATCGATGTCGCCGCGGCCATCGAGGCGACCGAGACGACCCACTTCGCCTATGTCGAGACCGGCGAGTCCGATGTCGACGAAATCTCGCGCCAGGGCCTCGACGGCCTCACCCAGTTCGTCGCGGCCAAGACCGCGCTGGAGCCGGGTGCGCCGGTCGGCGTCGACATCACCCAGGACGAATTGTCCTTCTACCCGCTGATCTACTGGCCGATCCGCGCCACGGCGCCGATGCCCGACAATGCCGCGATCAGCCGCATCGACGCCTACATGAAACAGGGCGGCACCGTGCTCTTCGACGTCGACGAGGGCGCGCTCGGCGGGCTGAACGGCGGTGCGGTCTCGGACGGGCAGCGACGCCTGCGCGACATCCTCGCCGACCTCGACATCCCGCCGCTGGAGCCGGTGCCGGCCGACCACGTCCTCACCAAGGCCTTCTACATCATGGACGACTTTCCCGGCCGGCACGAGGGCTCGGACCTCTGGGTCGAGTCCCTGGTGCGCGACCCGAACGCCGCGGAGCGCCCGGCCAATGCCGGCGACGGCGTGTCCTCGATCATGATCACGTCCAACGACTTCGCCAGCGCCTGGGCGGTCGACGCCGGCGGCATGTTCCTCTACCCGACCGACTCGTCCGACCCGGTCCAGCGCGAGCACGCCTACCGCGCCGGGGTGAACATCGCGATGTACGTCCTCACCGGCAACTACAAGGCCGATCAGGTCCACGTGCCCGCGCTCCTCGAACGGCTCGGCCAGTAGGAGGAGAAGCCCATGACCTGGTCCCTCGACTTCGCCCCCTTCTTCTCGCTGGCGACGATCGCGATCCTGGCCGTCCCTGCGGCGATCCTCGCGACCGTCCTGATCCTCACTCGCGTGCGCGGCGCGCTGCTGCGCGTCCTCGCCATCGCCGCCCTCCTTCTCGCCCTCCTCAACCCCGTGGTTCTGCGCGAGGAGCGCGATCCCCTGAAGAGCGTCGTCGCCCTCGTCGTCGACCGCTCGCAGAGCCAGACCATCGGCGCGCGTGCCGCCGAGACCGACGAGGCGGAGCGCGCCCTCCAGGCCTCGCTCGCCCGCTTCCCGGAATTCGAGGTGCGCACCGTCGAGGCGCGCGGCACCGGCGACGCCAATTCCGACGCCACCACCGCGCTCTTCTCGGCGCTCAAGGGCGCGCTCGGCGACGTGTCGCCCGCGCGCGTCGGCGGCGCGGTCTTCATCACCGACGGGCAGGTCCACGACATCCCGGCAAACGCTTCGGCCCTCGGCTTCGACGCGCCCGTCCACGCCCTCGTGACCGGCGAGCCGGACGAGTTCGACCGCCGCATCGAGGTGCGCTCGGCGCCCCGCTTCGGCCTCGTCGACGAGGACCAGCGCCTCGTCTACCGCGTCATGGAGGACGGGCCGCGCGCCAGCACCGCGCCGACCGAGGTGCGCGTCTTCCTCAACGGCGATCTCGTCGCCCGCGAGCAGGCCGTACCCGGCCAGGATACGGAGGTCGGCCTGCGGCTGCCGCGCGCCGGCAAGAACATCGTCGAGCTCTCGGTGGCCCGCGATCCGGCCGAGATCACGCCGGTCAACAACCGCGCCATCGCCACCATCGACGGCATCCGCGAGAACCTGCGCGTCCTCCTCGTGTCGGGCGAGCCGCATGCCGGCGAGCGCACCTGGCGCAATCTCCTGAAGTCCGACGCGGCGGTGGACCTCGTCCACTTCACCATTTTGCGCCCGCCGGAGAAGCAGGACAACACGCCCATCGACGAGCTCTCGCTGATCGCCTTCCCGACGCGCGAGCTGTTCGTGGAGAAGATCGAGGACTTCGACCTCATCATCTTCGACCGCTACCAGCAGCGCGGCGTGCTGCCGACGCTCTACTTCGACTACATCGCCCAGTACGTCGAGAACGGCGGCGCCCTCCTGATCGCCTCCGGCCCGGAATATGCCGGCTACGACTCGGTGGCGACGACGCCGCTGGAATCGATCCTGCCGGCGCTTCCGACCGGAGGCGTCGAGAACAAGGCGTTCTATCCCACGCTCTCCGACCTCGGCCGTAAGCATCCGGTGACGCGCGACCTGCCCGGCTCCGACCAGACGCCGCCCGACTGGGCGCCCTGGTTCCGCTCGGTCGACGTCGCGACGCCCCGCGGCGAAACGGTGATGAACGGGCCGGACGGCAAGCCGCTCCTGGTGCTGGATCGCGCCGGCGAGGGCCGCATCGCCCTTCTCCTGTCCGATCAGGGCTGGCTCTGGTCGCGCGGCTTCGAGGGCGGCGGCCCGCACGTCCCCCTTTTCCGCCGTCTCGCCCACTGGCTGATGAAGGAGCCGGAGCTGGAAGAGGAAGCGCTCGACGCCACCGCCCGCGGTCGCGACCTCGTCGTCACGCGCCAAACCGTCGGCGAGGACCCCGGCCCCGCCACCGTCGTCACGCCCTCGGGCCAAGCTGTCACCGTGCCGCTCGCCGATCTCAGCGAGGGCCGCTGGCAGGGCACGCTGGAAACGGAAGAGCTCGGGCTCTTCCAGGCCGCGAACGGCGAACTCCGCGCCCTGGCCAATGTCGGCCCGGAGAACCCGCGCGAATATCGCGAGGCCGTCTCGACCACGCAGAAGCTGGAGCCGATCGCCGAGGAAACACGCGGCAGCGTGCGCCGCGTCGCCGAGGGCGACGGCGTGTCCGTGCCGCGCGTCATCCCCGTCGCCGGCCGCGCCGACGCTTCGGGGCGCGACTGGATCGGCCTGAAGACGACGGAGGAGACGGTGCTGCGTGGCGTCGACCGCATGCCGCTCTTCGCCGGCTTCCTCGGCCTGTCCGTCCTCCTCCTCGCCCTTTCCGCCACCTGGTACCGCGAGGGCCGCTGAGGCGAGGCGCCCGTCGCGAAGCGGGCGCGCCGCTTCGTCCCCGGCTTCAGCGACGCGGCCCGACGCGGCCGGCGAGCCCGTCCAGCCCGCCCTCGCGCAGCGCCAGCCCGAGGAGGCGCCGCGGATCGACGGGGCCGGGCATGAGGACGCTTCCCTCCGGCAGGGCGCGGTAGCCGAACTGGGCGTAGTAGGGCGCGTCGCCGACGAGGATCGTCGCGCTCTCGCCGGCCTCGCGCGCAGCCTGCGCGGCGAGGCGCATCAGAGCCCGCCCGGCCCCCCGTCCCTTGAAGCCGGGCCGCACCGCGAGCGGCCCGAGCATCAGGGCCGGCCGGCCGCCGATGCTGATCGGCACCTGCCGCACCGCGCCGACCACCGCATCTCCGATCAGGGCGACGAAGGAAAGCTCCGGCGCGTGCGGCGCCATCTCGCGCACGCGCTCGGCGGCGCGCGCGAACCGCCCGGGGCCGAAAGCCTCCTCGCAGATGTCGAGAATGTCGGCGTCGTGCTCGCGCGCTTCCGGCGCGTAGCGGATGTCGGAGAAGAGCAGCATGGACGGGACCGGAACGGAGCGGCTGTGCGGGATGCGCTGCGCCTCGGCTCCCGGGTCCGGCATGGGTGCGGATCGTCGGGCGGACGGAACGGCGGTCAGCGCGCGAGGGCGCGTGGAACCTGTCGTCGTCGCCGGATGATCATCGCGCGCGGCCCTTGTCGGGAGTTCGTCCGCGAGCGCCATATCACTTCACCGCGAGATGCGAAAGGGAGCCGCATTGGTCGACGCTGCGTCGCATGCCGAGCCCCTCGCCTCCGGCCGGCCGGGGCGCCATGTGTGCTGACGAGATCGGCACGCGCGACGGAGGACGGCCATGGGGCTCTTGGTGGACGGCGAGTGGAAGGACGAGTGGTACGATACCAAGTCCACCGGCGGCAGCTTCAAGCGGACGACGACGAGCTTCCGCGACTGGGTGACCGCAGACGGCGGTCCCGGTCCCGACGGGCAGCGCGGCGTCAAGGCCGAGCCCGGCCGCTTCCATCTCTACGTCTCGCTCGCCTGCCCTTGGGCGCACCGCACGCTGATCGCGCGCAAGCTGAAGAAGCTTGAGGACGCGATCTCGCTGTCGATCGTCGACTGGCACATGGGATCGGAGGGCTGGGTCTTCTCCGAGCGCGACGGCGCGATCCCCGACACGGTGAACAACAAGCAGCGGCTCTACGAGGTCTACCTCCTCAGCGATGCGCACTATTCCGGCCGCGTCACGGTGCCCGTGCTCTGGGACAAGCGGGAGAAGCGCATCGTCAACAACGAATCGGCCGAGATCCTGCGCATGCTCGACACGGCCTTCGATGCCTGGGGCGACGCGTCCGTCCGCATCTCGCCGCCGGAACTGCGAGCCGAGATCGACGCGATCAACGAAGAGGTCTACGGCGCGGTCAACAACGGCGTCTACAAATGCGGCTTCGCGACGACGCAGGAAGCCTACGAGAAGCCGTTCCGGGAGCTGTTCGAAGCCCTCGACCGGCTCGATGAGCGCCTGTCGACGCAGCGCTGGCTCGTCGGATCGCAGGCGCCGACCGAGGCCGACTGGCGCCTCTTCACGACCCTGATCCGCTTCGACCCGGTCTATGTCGGGCACTTCAAGTGCAACAAGAAGCGGATCGCGGACTACCCGAACCTCTTCGCCTACATGCTTGATCTGTATCAGGTTCCGGGTGTCGCCGAGACCGTCGACTTCACCCACGTCAAGAACCACTATTATATCAGCCACAAGACCATCAACCCGACCGGCATCGTGCCGCTCGGCCCCGAAGAGGACCTGTGGCAGGCGCACGACCGGGCGCGGCTCGGCTGAGGCGGACGCCTCACCAGTAGGGCGAGGCGGGCACCTCGCCGGCCAGCTCCCGAAGCCGCCGGTGCGTGGCCGGCGTCGCGTCCTCCGGCAGCGCGTCGGGCGCGAAGAAGCCGGCCTCGGCGATCTCGCGGTCCGGCACCTTCGGCGCGCTCTGGACGAAGCTGTCGGAGCGGAACAGCGCGACGTGGTCGCGGCGCGAGGCCTGGTTGTTGAAGTAGAGGTTGAAGAGGGCGGGTTCGCCCTGGAGCTCGATATTGCCCTCCTCGCGCACCTCGCGGCGCATCGCTTCGCCGGCCGTTTCGCCTGCCTCGACGCCGCCGCCCGGCATGAACCAGCCCGTCATGTAGGTGTGGCGCACGAGGAAGATCCGCCCCTGCGCGTCGAACAGCGCGCAGCGAACCCCGAGCGTCAGGGGACGCGTGGCGAGGAAGCCCTTGTGGAGGGCCCTCAGCACGATCTTCGGCAGCGCCATTCCTGGTCCTTTTGTTGGGTCGGCCGGGTTTCCGCGGGGCGGCGGCAGGCTACTTCACCCGCCATGTACCGCCTTGCCCATCTCTCCGACATTCATCTGGGTCCCTTGCCCGAGCTCTCCATCAAGGAGCTCGCGACGAAGCGGATCACCGGCTTCGTCAACTGGCACCGCAACCGCGCCAAATCGATGTTCGGGGACACGCTGCTGCACCTCCTCGACGATCTGAAGGCGCAGCGTGCAGACCATATCGCCGTCACGGGCGACCTCGTCAATCTCGCGACGCGAACCGAGACGATCGCCGCCCGGCTCTGGCTGGAAGCGCTCGGCGCTCCGAAGGCGGTGTCGGTTGTTCCCGGCAACCACGACGCCTACGTGCCCGGCGCCCTGAAGCGAGCCTGCCAGGAGTGGAACCTCTACATGGCGGGCGACAACGCCCATCCCTCGACGGAAAAGCGCTTTCCCTATCTTCGCGTGCGCGGCAACGTCGCGATCCTCGGCGTCTCCACGGCCGAAGCGACGGCGCCCTTCTTCGCCACCGGCACCTTCAAGCGCGGACAGGCGATCGAGCTCGCGCGCCTCCTCGAAAGCTGCCGGGCGCTCGGCCTCTTCCGCGTCGTGATGATCCACCACCCGCCGATCGCCGGCTCGACCGACTGGCACAAACGGCTGATCGGCAAGCAGTTCTTCTCCAAGGTCATGCGCGATGCCGGCGCCGAGCTGGTGCTGCACGGGCATACCCACCTCGACACCCTCTACTGGCTGGACGGCCGCGACGGGCGCGTGCCGGTGGTCGGCGTGCCCTCGGCCAGCCAGTCCGCCGGCTCCTCCAAGCCGCCCGCGCGCTACAACCTCTTCGAGATCTCGGGCGAGCCCGGCCATTGGGACCTCGTCCAGCGCGAGCGCGGGCTGAAACCCGACGGATCCGGCATCGGCTGGGTCCGCCAGCGCCGCCTTCTCCACGACGGCACGGCGGAGGCGGTGCCCGAAACGGAAGACGCGGCGCCGGCCCGGGACGAGGATTGAGGCGCGGCGGACCGGCTCGCATCTCCCGCCCGCCCGGCAGCGAGGCCGGTCGCCCCGGGCCGATCAGTTCAGCGCGAAGCCGCGGTAATAAGCGAGCGCCAGCAGCGCGCCGGCGCCGAGCACGATGCCGAGCATGAGCCACATGGCGGCCAGGAGCCCTTCCTTGGCGCGTCCCGCCTTGATCTCGAGCGGATCGGCGGCCGCGCCACCGCCGGCCCGGCTTCGAACGCCGACGGCGACGCGCTCGGCGATACCATCGCCGACGGCGAGCGCCCGGTCGCGCTCGACGATGCGCTCCGCGACGTAGTCGGTGACACGGTCCGCCATCACGCGCGGATCGGTCGCCTCGGCGAGCAGCACCCGGCCCACCCGGGTTTCGCGCGACAAGCGGTAGGTCCGCCGGTCCCGCGCCATGGCGACGTGCGCCGTCGCGTCGATCCAAAGGCGCGGCTGGAGCCCGCCGGACAGCGCGAAGTCGAAGAACTCGCTGTCGGCCGGGAGATCGGCGATCAGACCGTCCAGAAGCTCCTGAAGGATTTCCAGGCGCGCGCGGTCGGCCTCGCGAATGTCGACGACGACGTCGGACCGGCTGGCGGCCGCGATCTTGGCCTGGCGCACGGCCTCGGCCAGCCGGCGCGTCCCGCCGGAGGCCACCGCGGCGCCCTCAACTCCGTCAATCATCACACCCGACCGCCGAACACCTTTCGTTCACCATATGTCATAGACATCACGGAAGGGAATGCTTCCTGCGCCGACGACGCGCGAGGTCGCCTATCGACAGGCTGCATCGGCCGCGGCGAGGTGCTCCGAAAGGATCGCGGCGAGCTGACCGGGCGCTTCCAGCATCGGCAGGTGGCCGACGCCTTCCAGGAACCGGCGCTGGAAGCCGGCCGGCGCGCCGTGCGCCTGTGCTGTCGGGGTCACCGGATCGGCGTCGCCCCAGACGAGGGTGACGGGGCGGCCCGCCGCGGCGACGGCGTCGAGCGGCAGGACGCCCTGCAGACCGGTGCCGAAGAGCTGGTCGAAGATCGAGGCGACAGCCGCCCGCCCCGCTTCGCCGGCCGCCGAGCGTTCGGCAAGGATCGCCGCGGCGATCGCGGCCGGCGCACGCCAGCCGGGCGCGCCCATGGTGGACAGGGCATCCGCGAGATCGGCGGGGTTCCGCGCCATAATGACGGCGCGAATCGGGTCGAGGCCGATGTCCGGTCCGAAGCCGCCCGGCGCGATCAGCGCCAGCGAGGCGACGCGCTCCGGCTCGAACAGGGCGGCGAGCGACGCGACGGCGCCGCCCATCGAGTGACCGACGAGGTGCACCGGCCCCTCGACGCCCATCCACGACAGCTCGGCGAGGACTGCGCGGGCCGCGAGCTTGGGCGGCCCGTATCCGGGATAGGACAAGGACCCGCCATGCCCCGGCAGGTCGAAGGCGACGACCCGGCGCTGGCGCGCCAGCATCGGCGCGACGACCTCCCAGGCCGCGGCCGAGCCGTCGAAGCCGTGGAGAAGGATAACGGGTCGCCCGGCCGCCTCGCGCGTCGCGGGCCATTCGCGACGGGCGAGATGCGGACCGCTCATCGCGGCTCGGCCGGTGCGTACCGCGTGGACGGCGAGATGCGGGCCGGATCGGTGACGACGTGAAGGAGTGCCGGCTCGCCCGCTGCGAGCGCCGCGCGCAGCGCCGGGGCGAAGTCCTCCGTCCGCTCCACGCGCTCGGCCCGGGCGCCGTAGGCCCGCGCCAGCGCGGCGAAGTCCGGGTTGACGAGCCCGGTGCCGGAGACGCGGCCGGGATAGTGCCGCTCCTGGTGCATGCGGATCGTGCCGTACTGGCCGTTGTCGAAGACGATGACCACCACCGCCGCGCCGGCCTGGACGGCGGTGCCGAACTCCTGTCCCGTCATCTGGAAGCAGCCGTCACCCGCAAGGGCCACGACGGCGCGCTCGGGGAAGCGGAGCTTGGCCGCCACCGCCGCCGGCAGGCCGTAGCCCATCGAGCCGGAGGTCGGCGCGAGTTGGTTGCCGAAGCCCGCCTGGCGCAGGAAGCGATGCGCCCAGGCGGCGTAGTTGCCCGCGCCGTTGGTCACGATCGCGTCCGCCGGAAGCGCGTCGCGCAACGCCGCGATCGCGGCGAACATGTCGACGGTGCCCGCGGGCGTCGCCTCGGGCTGCGGCGTCGACCAGGCGAGATAGGCTTCGTGCGCGATCGGCGTCTGCTCCGCCCAGACCGGCACCGTGGTCGGCGCAAGCCGCCGCAGGGCCCGGGCGAAGGCGACGGGATCGGCGGCGATGCCGAGCGCGGGCCGATAGAGCCGGCCGATGGCGGCGGCGTCCGGCAGAACGTGGACGAGGCGCTGGCGCGGCTCGGGCACGGCGAAGAGCGTGTAGCCCTGGCTCGGCACCTCCCCGAGCCGCGCGCCGATCGCGAGCACGAGGTCGGCCTCCGCGATGCGGGTCGCGAGCGCCGGATTGACGCCGAGCCCAAGGTCGCCGGCATAGCTCGGATGGCCAGTCGGAAAGACCTGCCGGCGGAAGGAGCAGACGACCGGCAGGCGCCAGTCCGCCGCGAAGGCTGCGATGTCGTCGACGGCCTCGCGGGTCCAACGGGGGCCGCCGAGGATCACCACCGGCCGCTCCGCCTCGGCAAGACGGGCGCCGAGCGCTTCCATCGCCGCGGCGTCCGGCTCGACCGACGGCGCCTCGACGAAATCCGGCGCCGCGGCCGCGGTCGGTCCCGACAGGGTATTCTCCGGCAGCGCGACGACCACGGGCCCGGGCGCGGGTCCGAGGGCGATGCGATAGGCTTCCTCGACGATTCCGGGCAGCGCGTCGGCGTTCTCCGCCTCGAACACGGCCTTGGCCATGCCGCCGAAGAAGCGGTCGTAATCCACCTCCTGGAAGGCGCCGCGGCCGCGGAAGCGCTTGGGCACCTGACCGACGAAGAGGATCATCGGCGTCCGGTCGTGGGCCGCCACGTGGACGCCGGCGGACGCGTTGGTGGCGCCGGGGCCGCGCGTGACGAAGGCGATGCCGGGGCGGCCGGTGAGCTTGCCGTCGGCTTCCGCCATCATCGCCGCGCCGCCCTCCTGGCGGCAGACCACCGTCTCGACGGGCGAATCATGCAGCGCGTCGAGCACCGGGAGATAGCTTTCCCCCGGCACGCAGAAGACGCGGGCGACGCCCTGGTTCTCCAAGGCCTTCACGAGAAGGACGCCGCCCGCAACGCTCATCGGACGCCTCAGCCGATGCGGTTGGCAGCCGCGACGATCGCCTTCAGCGAGGCGGTCGTGGCGTTCTGGTCGATGCCGGCTCCGAAGACGCGGCCGCCGGGATGCTCGATCTCCATATAGGCGATCGCCGACGCGTTCGACCCGTGCTGGAGCGAATGCTCGGAATAGTCGTGCACGGTGAGCGGCACGCCGAGATGGCGCGACAGGGCGTCGATGAAGCCGTCGATCGCGCCGGTGCCCCGGCCCTCGATCGAGATATCGCCGCCACCGTCGCGGATCGTCGCCTCGACGATCCGGCGGGTGCGGTCGCCGCCCTCGGTGCGCGTCACGTGGTCGACGTAGCGGAGCCGCGCACCCGACTGGTTCGCCTCGACGTAGGATTCAAGGAAGCGCTCGTAGATGCGCTTGACCGGCAGTTCCTTGCCTTCCTCGTCGGTGATCCGCTGGATCTCGTCGCGGAACTCGACCTGAAGCGCGCGCGGCAGGTTCAGCCCGTAATCGGCCTGCAGCACGTAGGCGATGCCGCCCTTGCCCGACTGCGAGTTGATGCGGATGATCGCCTCGTAGGAGCGCCCGACGTCGTTCGGATCGATCGGCAGGTAGGGCACCTCCCAGAGCGGCGAGTTGGCGACCTTCGCCGCCTTCATGCCCTTGTTGATGGCGTCCTGGTGCGAGCCGGAGAAGGCCGTGTAGACCAGCTCGCCGACGTAAGGGTGTCGCTCGGGGATGGCGAGCTGGTTGCAGTACTCGTAGACTTCCTTGACGGCGTTGATGTCCGACACGTCGAGGCCGGGATCGACGCCCTGCGTGAACATGTTCAGCGCCAGCGTCACGAGATCGACGTTGCCGGTGCGCTCGCCATTGCCGAACAGCGTGCCCTCGACGCGGTCCGCGCCCGCCAGGAGACCGAGCTCGGTCGCGGCGATCGCCGTCCCGCGGTCGTTGTGGGGATGCAGCGAGACGATGATGGTTTCGCGATTGTCGAGGTTGCGGCACATCCACTCGATCTGGTCGGCATGGATGTTGGGCGTCGACATCTCGACGGTCGCCGGCAGGTTCAGGATCAGCCGGTTCTCGCGGGTCGGCCGGATGATCTCGGCGACCGCGTTGCAGATTTCCGCGGCGAATTCGAGCTCGGTTCCGGTGAAGCTTTCCGGCGAGTATTCGAAGCGGTAGTCGCCGCCGACCTTGGCCGCCATGTCGGCGATCATCTTGGCGGCATCGACGGCGATCTGCTTGATGCCGGCACGATCCTTGTTGAACACGACGCGGCGCTGCAGCTCGCTCGTGGAGTTGTAGAAGTGGACGATCGGGCGCTTGGCGCCTTCCAGGCTCTCGAAGGTGCGGGTGATCAGCTCCGGCCGGCACTGCACCAGCACCTGCAGCGACACGTCGTCGGCGATCTCGCCCTTCTCGACGCACCAGCGGGTGAAGTCGAAATCGGTCTGCGAGGCCGAGGGAAAGCCGATCTCGATCTCCTTGAAGTTCATGGCCTTCAAGAGACGGAAGAAGCGCTCCTTGCGGTCCTGGCCCATCGGGTCGACGAGGGCCTGGTTGCCGTCGCGCAGGTCCACCGAGCACCAGATCGGCGCCGTCTCGATGCGTTTCGACGGCCAGGTGCGGTCGGGCAGGTCGACGGCGGGATAGGGCTGGTACTTGCGCGGAGCGGTGGGCATGCCGCCTGTGGCGGGAGCCTGATCGGCGGAGGGGGATACGGGCTGGCGGATCGCGGACATGGGTTCTGAAGAGCGCCTTCGTCGCTTGAACTGTTCAGCGGATGCCGTGCTGCGCCGAAGCCTCGGGCGGCTCGATGCGGGCGGTCATCCGGCAAATCGGATCGGATGTAAAGCGGAAGGGGCAGCGGCGATCGGCGAACCTCAGCGGGTTCGGGGACGGGCGCCGGCTTCGACCGCCGGACGCCCCTTTTCGATCAACGGGTCCGACGGTCGCGTCTAAGAAGAAGCGGAAGGGCGCGAAGCCGCGACGCGCGCGCAAGACCCACCGCCGTCAGCAGCGACAGGGACAGAGCCAGGATCAGGGCGGGCGCGATGGTCATGACGGGAAGGTGACGCGATTTGCCGTCCGCCGCAAGGGGGCATGGACACGATTTTCCGGCACAGGCTCGCATGGCATCGACCAGCACCGGATGCTATCTACCGTCCGTAGGTATCGAGGAGGATCCATGGACACGGCCAAGCTCTTCTGGACGGGACGCTCCCAGGCGGTCCGGCTACCCAAGGAATTCCGATTCGACGGGCAGGAGGTTCGAATCCGCCGACAAGGCCGGTCCGTGATCCTGGAGCCGATCGCCGACGACTGGTCCTGGCTCGACGACATCAAGGCGCCGCTGGACCCGGATGTCGAGGACGCGCTGCAGACTCAGCCGGCGGCGCAGGAGCGCTCGTCGCTAGGCGACCTCGATTGAGGTTCCTTCTCGACACGAACATCGTCATCGCGATTCTCAAGAAGGATCGGAGCGTGCTCGACGCCATGCGGCGTTGGCGCCCAAGCGACATCGGCCTGTCGGCGATCGTCTCGTTCGAACTCTTCTACGGCATCGACAAGAGCCGGCGCGCCGCGGCGAACCGCGCCAACTTCGAGGCCCTTCGCTTCGAAACCGTTCCGTTCGAAGACAATGACGCCCGGCACGCCGGCGACATCCGCGCGACGCTCGAGCGCCGCGGCACGCCGATCGGCGCCTACGACATCCTGATCGCCGGCCAGGCTCGCGCCCGCAGCCTAACGCTCGTCACGCGCAACACGGCCGAGTTCGCGCGCGTCGAAGGCCTCTCACTCGACAATTGGCAGGATTAGAGCACCGGCACGCCGGTCTGCTTGGCCTCGGCTTCCGGCTCGACGTGAATGAGGACGGTGACGTCGGCGAAGGCGGCCTGGAGGGCGTCCTCGATGCGGTCGCAGATGACGTGGGCGGCGCCGACCGTCATGGCGCCGGGCACGACCATGTGGAACTCGATGAACATGGCCCGGCCGGCGAGGCGCGTCTTGAGGTCGTGGACCTCGATGGCGCCTTCGGCTCGAGCGGAGATGATCTCGCGCACCGCCCCTTCTTCCGCCGGGTCCATCGCCTGGTCCATGAGGCCGGACAGCGAATGGGTGACGACGTGGTAGCCTTCGCGCAGGATGTTCAGCGCGACGAGCGCCGCCATGGCGGGGTCGAGGATCGTCCAGCCGGTGGCGGTCGCGACGAGGAGGCCGGCGAGGACGCCGACTGAAGTGACGACGTCGGCCATGATGTGCCGGCCGTCGGCGGCGAGCGCCGGCGAGCGCTTCTCGCGGCCGCGCCGGATCAGGTAGGTGGCCCAGAGGGCGTTGATTACCGTCGCGACGCCGTTGATGGCGATGCCGAGCGCCGGCGCTTCCAGCGTGCGCGGCACGAGATAGGCTTCCCAAGCCTCACGCAGGATCAGGAGCGCGGCGAGGACGATGAGGACGCCTTCCACCACGGCGGAGAAGTATTCCGCCTTGGTGTGGCCGAAGGGATGGTCGCTGTCGGCCGGCTTGTAGCTGACCGTCACCGCCCAAAGGGCGATGAGGCCGGCGACGACGTTGACGATCGATTCCAGCGCGTCCGAGAACAGCGCCACCGAGCCGGTCACGTAGTAGGCGGCGTACTTGATGCCGAGCACCAGGACGGCAACGGCGACGGTCGCCATCGCCGTGCGCTTGACCAGCTGCGCGCCGCCGGCATCGCTCACGGCCACCGCGCGCGGCAGCTCCGCTCCCATTCCCACCATGGCTTGCACCTTCAGGCTGCCCTCACCTTCGCGCGCCGCGGCAGGTGCGCGACGACGTTCTCGATCATCCGCATGCCGGCCTCACCGCCCAGACTCATGATGCTTTCGGGATGGAACTGCACGGCGGCCACCGGCTCCGTCCGGTGCTCGAAGGCCATGACGATCCCGTCCTCGGTCTCGGCCGTCACCTCAAAGTCCTTCGGCAGGCGCACGGGATCGGCGAAGATCGAGTGGTAGCGCCCGACGGTGACGTCCTGCGGCAGGCCGGAGAAGATGATCCCCGGCTTCGAGACGCGGATGCGCGATGGCTTGCCGTGATAGGGCACGTGCAGCGTGCGGAGCGTCCCGCCATAGGCCTCGGCCAGCGCCTGGAGCCCGAGGCAGACCCCGAACACGGAGGCGCCGTGGGCGCGGGCGGCGAGGATCGTGTTGCGGCAGTCGAAGTCGGAGGGCGTGCCCGGCCCCGGCGAGAGCACCACGAGGTCCGGGTCGACGCGCTCGAAGATCTCCGGCGGCACGGGCGTGCGCACGGTGGAAACCTCCGCCCCGGTCTGGCGGAAGTAGTTGGCGAGCGTGTGGACGAAGGAGTCCTCGTGGTCGACGAGGAGGACGCGCACGCCCTCGCCCACCCTGGCCGCGTCGCGGCCGGCCGCGCCCGCGTTCGAGGCGCCGGCCTCGCGGATGGCGGCGAGAAGCGCCGACGCCTTCAGCTCCGTCTCGGCCTCTTCCTCGTCCGGCACCGAATCGTAGAGGAGCGTCGCGCCGGCGCGCACCTCGGCGATGCCGTCCTTGAGGCGGATGGTCCTGAGCGTCAGGCCGGTGTTCATGTCGCCGTTGAAGAACACCATGCCGACCGCCCCCCCGTACCAGGCGCGGGGGCTCTTCTCGTGTTTTTCGATGAAGCGCATGGCCCAGAGCTTGGGCGCGCCGGTGACGGTGACGGCCCAGGCATGGGACAGGAAGGCGTCGAAGGCGTCCATGCCGTCGCGCAGGCGCCCCTCGATGTGGTCCACCGTGTGGATGAGGCGCGAATACATCTCGATCTGGCGCCGGCCGATGACGCGCACCGAGCCGGGGTCGCAGACGCGGCTTTTGTCGTTGCGGTCGACGTCCGAGCACATGGTGAGCTCGGACTCGTCCTTCTTGGAGTTGAGGAGCTTCAGGATCTGCTCGGAATCGGCGATGGCGTCGGCGCCGCGCTTCACCGTGCCGGAGATCGGGCAGGTCTCGACGCGCCGGCCCGAGACGCGCACGAACATCTCCGGGCTCGCGCCGACTAGATATTCGTTCTGCCCGAGATTGACGAAGAAGGAATAGGGCGACGGGTTCACCGCCTTCAGCCGCCGCGAGATTTCGGACGGCCTGTGCTCGGCGCGCTCGAAGAAGACCTGGCCCGGCACGACCTCGAAGAGGTCGCCGCGCACGAAGCGCTCCTTGGCGAGCCGCACGAGGTCGGCATATTCGCCGGGCTGGTGGTCACCGCGCGGCGGAATGCGGTCGGCCCTAACGAAGGGCGCATCGGGACCGCCGCCCTCGAGCCCCGCCGTCGAGGCACCCTGCATCGCGAAGTCGAAGGACACGAGCGAGGCCGAGGCCGAGTAGTGGTCGACTTCGAGCAGCTCGTCCGGCAGGTAGAGCACGAGGTCGCGCCGCTCGGGATCGCGCGCGAGCGTTTCCTCGACGCGGTCGAACTGGAAGGCGAGGTCGTAGCCGAAGGCGCCGTAGAGGCCGAGATCGCCGTCCTCGCCCGAGCGGAACAAGTCGACGATGGCGCGCAGCACCGAGAAGACGGTCGGCATGCGCGAGCGCTCTTCTTCCGTGAAGGCGCCTTCCGGCTGCTTCACGGCGAGGTCGAGGCGATCGGGGGCGCGGCTCGCGGAGGCGATGTCGGCGTGGCCGGAGAGCGCGCCCTCAACGAGCCCGAGGATCACTCGGCCCCGCGGGTTCAGCGCCTCGATCCAGACCGCGCGCCCGCGCGAGGTGACGACGAGCGGCGGGTCGACGAAGGCGACGTCCTGGCGCGTATAGCGGCCGGGGAACTCGTAGTTGGAGAAAAGGACGGCGCCGCGGCGGGTGTCGAGCTTGTCGAAGTAGGGCTCGATCGCGCCGGCATAGGGCACGGCGCGCCTGCGGCGCGACACCTCGACGCCGCCGAGGGTGACGTAGGTCTCGATCGCTTCCATCGTCATGCGGCATTCCCTCCGATTGCGTCGCTCGGGGGCCTCTTCGAAAACCGAAAGGCCGCCGGGGTTCCCGAGCGGCCTCCTGTCTGCATCGCGCATGCAAGATCGAGCCCGCTCTTCAGCTGGCCCACCACCACATCGCGACGACGATCTTCGTGTTCATGGCGACGACGGATAGCCGAGGTCGGGTCCCGTGGCAACGCCAAGATCTTTGGCTCCGGTTTCGCCCGCACGCTGTGTCGCGAGCGACATCGTCTTGACCTGCGCGAACACGCGTTCGCCCGGCTGAAAGGCGAAGCGGCGGGCGGAGCGGCGCGTGATCCGGGCGAGAATGGTGGCGCCGTCCGGCGCCCCGAGGGGACGCAGCGTGACCAGCGCTTCCGCGGCAGTGGTTTCCTCGACGCGGACGATCTCGGCGCGCAGGGCGTTGAGGATCGTCGAGGGCGCCGGCGCCTGGCGCGACAGCGAAACGTCGGAGGCCTCGATCCGCACCCGCCGCGCCGCGCCGACGTCGCCCGGAGAGCTGCCGGCGACGAAGAGCGGCTGGCCGAACAGGTCGATCTCGGCGAGGGCATCGCCCACGTCGAAGGCGGCGACGCGCGCCGTCAGCACCGCCGCGGCGCCCCGTCCCTGCCGGAGACCGGCGGCCCGGAGCGTCGGCTCCAGCGCTCCGGCGGCCGCGACCCGTCCGTTTCGCAGAACCACGATGCCGTCGGCGAGGCGCTCGACCTCGGCAAGGTCGTGGCTGACATAAAGGATCGGGATCGACAGGCTCGCGTGCAGCCGCTCCAGATAGGGCAGGATCTCGTTCTTCGCCTCGGCACCGAGCGCCGAGAGCGGCTCGTCCATCAGGAGGATGCGCGGCCGCGACAGGATCGCGCGGGCGAGCGCGACGCGCTGCCGCTCGCCGCCCGACAGACGCGCGGGCGCGCGGGGCAGCAATGGCTCGATGCCGAGGAGATCGACGATCTCGGAACGCGCAGCCGGATCGACGCCGCCGGTGCGCTTGGCGCCGTAGTCGATGTTGGCCGATACGCTGATATGCGGGAAGAGGCTCGCCTCCTGAAAGACGTAGCCGAGCGCGCGCCGGTGGGGCGGCACGAAGCGGGTGCCGTCCTGCCAGGTTTCGCCACCGATGCGGACCCGCCCGTCGAGACGTTGGAGCCCGGCGACGGCGCGCAGGACGCTGGTCTTGCCGGAGCCGGACGGGCCGAAGAGCGCGGTCACGCCCTGAGCCCGCGCCTCGAAGGCGACGTCGAGGGCGAAGGCGCCGAGGCGACCGGACAGGGCGACGGAGACATCGCGCGGCGTGTCGGCCGCGATGGGCCGTTCTCGTCCCGTCACGCCCCTGCCCTCGCCCGTCTCGCGCGGCGGTCGATCACCGAGACCGTCAGGATCACCGCGAAGGCGAAGACGAGCATGCCGGCGGAGAGGATGTGAGCCTCGCGCCAGCGAAGCGTCTCGACGAAGTCGAAGATGGCGATGGAGAGGACCTTGGTCTCGCCGGGGATGTTGCCGCCGATCATCAGGACGACGCCGAACTCGCCGACCGTGTGGGCGAAACCGAGGACGGCGCCCGTGAGAATGCCGGGTCGGGCGAGCGGCAGGCCGACGGAAAGGAACGCGTCGAGCGGCGAGGCGCGCAGGGTCGCGGCGACCTCGAAGGGGCGCTCGCCGGCCGCCTCGAAGGCGTCGCGGATCGGCTGGACGGCGAAGGGCAGCGAGAAGACCACCGAGCCGAAGACGAGGCCCTCGAAGGTGAAGGCGAAGGTGCGCACGCCGAAGAGCCCGCCGAGCCCGTCCGGCCCCAGCGCCACGAGGAGGTAGAAGCCGAGGACGGTCGGCGGCAGGACGAGGGGCAGCGCGACGAGCGTGCCGACCACTTCCTTGGCCCGGCTCTTCGTGCGGGCGAGCCACCATCCCAGCGGAATGCCGACGAGAAGAAGGAGGAGCGTGGTGACGGTCGCGAGCTGGAGCGTGAGAAGGATCGCGCCGCCGATCTCGCCGTCGAAGTCCATGCCCCTCCCCTCGGATCTCAGGCGCCGGCGTCGAGGCCGTAGCCATACCTTGCGATGATGGCCTTCGCCTCGTCGGTTTTCAGGAAGTCGACGAAGGCGGTGGCGGCCGGGTTGTCGGCGCCGGTCTTGAGGAGCACGGCGTCCTGGCCGATCGGCTCGTAGAGGTCCTGCGGCACGTCCCAGCGCGAGCCGGCTGCGGCGTTTATGACCTGCGCGAGCGCGACGAAGCCGAGCTCGGCATTGCCGGTCTCGACGAACTGGAAGGCCTGGGCGATGCTCTGGCCCTGGACCACCTTCCCCTTCAGCGCCTCGTAGACGCCGAGCTTCTCCATGGTCTCGACGGCCGCCGCGCCGTAGGGGGCGGTCTCTGGATTGGCGATGGAAATCTTGTCGAAGCTGCCCGCCTTCAGCGCCGCCTCGCCGTCCGTCACGTCGGCGCTCGCGCTGTAGAGCGCCAGCTTGCCGACGGCGTAGGTGAAGACGCTGCCCTCGACGCCATAACCCTCCTTGACCGCGAGGGTCGGGCGCTCGTCGTCGGCGGCGAGGAAGACCTGGAAGGGCGCCCCTTGCGTCACCTGCGTGTAGAGCGCGCCGGTCGCGCCGAAGGAGAGCTGCACCTCGTGATCGGTCTTCTCGGCGAAGGCCGCGGCGATCTCCTTGGCCGCTTCCGTGAAGTTGGCGGCGACCGCGACGCTCGCCGTGTCGGCGAAGGCCGGCAGGGGCGCGGCAAGAACGAGGCCGGCGAGAAGGGCAAGGCGGGTGATGCGCATGAACGGCCGGCTCCGATATGTTGATCCCGACATATCGTTATAGGTAGGGGTCCGATTCGGGCAACCGTTATGTCCCATGGGACACATCGCGGCGCGCGAGATCGGCGAGCGCCGCGAGGTCCGCCGCGATCGCCGCCACGGCCTTCGCCTCCATGGCGCGGTAGCGCGCGAGAACCGCCTCGCCGCGCTCCGTCAGGTGCGCGCCGCCTTGCGCCGCGCCGCCGCGGGACGATTCGACGAGCGGCGTCGGAAAGTCGGCATTCAGCGCCTCGACGAGGCCCCAGGCGCGCTTGTAGCTCATGCGCAGCCGCCGGCCGGCGGCGGCGATCGAGCCCGCCTCGCCGATGGCTTCCAGGAGCGCCGCCTTGCCGGGCCCTAGGGCGACGCCGCCGGGAAGCTCCACCCGCAGGTGCGACAGCCGCCCCTCCCCGGCCGCGGTCAGAATAGGCCCTCGATCTGGCCGGCCTCGTTGAGGAAGATGCGCTCGGCCGCCGGGCTGCGCGGCAAGCCGGGCATGGTCATGATCTCCCCGCAGATCGCGACGACGAAGCCCGCGCCCGCCGACAGGCGCACCTCGCGCACGTGGACCGAATGGCCGCTCGGGGCGCCCAACAGGGACGGGTCGGTCGAGAAAGAATACTGCGTCTTCGCCATGCAGACCGGCAGGTGCCCGTGGCCCCGCGCTTCGAAGTCGGCGAGGAGCGCGTGCACGCTTCGTTCGGCGGTGGCCTCGGCGCCGCGATAGATGCGCTTGACCACCGTCTCGATCTTCTCCCAGAGCGGCATGTCGTCGGGATAGAGCGGGGCGAAGTTGTCGGCGCCGTGGTCGGCCATGGCGGCGACCTTCTCGGCGAGCTCGGTGATGCCGGCCGAGCCTTCCGCCCAGTGGCGGCACAGCACGGCCTCGACGCCGAGGCCGGCGGTGTAGCGCTTCACCGCCTCGATCTCGGCATCCGTGTCCGTGCCGAAATGGTTGATCGCGACCACCACCGGCACCCCGAAGCTTTTGACGTTCTCGATGTGCCGGCCGAGATTGGCCGCGCCGCGCTTCACGGCGTCGACGTCCTCGCGGCCGAGCTCGTCCTTCGGCACCCCGCCATTCATCTTCAGCGCCCGCACCGTCGCGACGATGACGCTGGCGGCCGGCTTCAGCCCGGCGATGCGACACTTGATGTCGAAGAACTTCTCGGCGCCGAGATCCGCGCCGAAGCCGGCCTCGGTGACGACGTAGTCGGCGAGCTTCAGCGCCGTCTTCGTCGCCAGCACCGAGTTGCAGCCGTGCGCGATGTTGGCGAAGGGGCCGCCATGGACAAAGGCGGGATTGTTCTCCAGCGTCTGCACGAGGTTCGGCTGCAGCGCGTCCTTGAGGAGCACGGCCATGGCGCCGGCCGCGCCGATGTCGGCGGCCGTCACCGGGCTGCGGTCGACGCGGCTCGCGACGACGATGCGGCCGAGCCGGGCTTCGAGGTCCTCGAGATCGCGGGCGAGGCACAGGATCGCCATGACCTCTGAGGCGACGGTGATGTCGAAGCCGGTCTCGCGGGGATAGCCGTTGGGGACGCCGCCGAGCGAGGAGACGATCTGCCGGAGGGCCCGGTCGTTCATGTCGAGGACGCGGCGCCAGGTGACGCGGCGCGTGTCGATGGCTTGGCGGTTACCCCAGTAGATGTGGTTGTCGACGAGCGCGGCGAGGAGGTTGTGGGCCGAGGTGATGGCGTGGAAGTCGCCGGTGAAGTGGAGGTTCATGTCCTCCATCGGAATGACCTGCGCGTAGCCGCCGCCGGCTGCGCCCCCTTTGACGCCGAAGCAGGGGCCGAGCGAGGCCTCGCGGATGCAGATCGCCGAGCGCTTGCCGATGCGGTTGAGGCCGTCGCCGAGGCCGACCGTCGTCGTCGTCTTGCCTTCGCCGGCCGGTGTCGGGTTGATCGCGGTGACGAGGATCAGCTTGCCGTCCGGCCGGCCGTCCAGCGACCGGATGAACTCGGCCGAGATCTTCGCCTTGTCGCGGCCGTAGGGGACGAGGTCGTCCTCGGCGATGCCGAGGCGCGCCGCGACGTCCCGGATCGGCTTCTTCTTCGCGGCCCGCGCGATCTCGATGTCCGACAGCACCGTCGCCATTCCGCCTCCGGTCAATCCCGTGCCGCGGCGACTCGGGGGCCGCCGTTCCGGCGGACCATAGCTCCGGGGGCCTTGAGAGGCGACGGCAAAAACCCGGCGCGGGTGCCGCGCCGGGTTCCTGATGCGATGCATGTCATGCCGGGGTTTCGCGCGGCTGCAGGGAGGATCGCCGCGCGGGACACCCGTTCGATCGTCGTGAAAGCCGAGGGGCCAGGACCCGGTACGGGAGGAGAAACCGGGAGCGGCGCGTGCCATCGTTTCCGCGACATGCCGACACTAGGCCGGCATGCTTGTCCCAAACTGACGCAACTGCTCTGCCCGTCACGACTCCATGGCGATGAGGCTGGCATTGCCGCCGGCCGCCGCCGTGTTGGTGGAAACCACCTGCTCGATGGCGAAGCGCTGGAGGTAGTTCGGCCCGCCCGCCTTCGGACCGGTGCCCGACAGGCCCGAGCCGCCGAAGGGCTGAGAGCCGACGACGGCGCCGATCGTGTTGCGGTTGATGTAGACGTTGCCGACCGACAGCCGCTCGGAAACCGTGCGGATGGTCTCGTCGATGCGGCTGTGGATGCCGAGCGTCAGCCCGTAGCCCGTCGCCTCGATGGCGTCGCAGACCTTGTCGAGCTCGCCCGCCTTCCAGGTGACGACGTGGAGGACGGGGCCGAAGATCTCGCGCGTCAGCTGCTCCGGCCGGTCGAGCTTCACGACCGCCGGCGCGACCCAGTGGCCGCCGGGCGGCAGGCTTGCCGGGAGCTTGCCCTTGAAGCGAACGCGCTTCTCGCGCTCCATCGCGGAGACGTGCTCGTCCAGCATGCGCTTCTGCTCGGCGTCGATGACCGGGCCGATGTCGGTGGCGGGGTCGGCGGGATCGCCGACGACGAGCTCCGCCGCCGCGCCCTCGATCATCTCGACCACGCGGTCGGCGACGTCGGCCTGAAGGAACAGGAGCCGCAGCGCCGAGCAGCGCTGGCCGGCCGAGCGGAAGGCGGAGGAGACGACGTCGTCCGCCACCTGCTCGGGGAGAGCCGTCGCGTCGGCCACCATGGCGTTGATGCCGCCGGTCTCGGCGAGGAGCGGCACGATCGGTCCGCTCTTGGCCGCCAGCGCCCGGTTGATCGCCTGCGCCGTCTCGGTCGAGCCGGTGAAGGCGATCATGGCGCAGGCGGGATGCGCGACGAGCGCCGCGCCGACCGCCCCGTCGCCGACCGCGAGGTGCAGGGCATCGGCGGAGATGCCCGCCTCGCGCAGGATCGAGACGGCGATGCCGGCGACGAGCGGCGTCTGCTCGGCCGGCTTGGCGACGACGACGTTGCCCGCCGCCAGCGCCGCGGCGACCTGGCCGATGAAGATCGCTAGCGGGAAGTTCCAGGGCGAGATCGCGACGACGACGCCGCGCGGCCGGTGAACGAGCTTGTTCTCCTCGCCCGTCGGACCGGGCAGCGCCTCGGCGTGCCCGAAGACCCGCTCCGCCTCGCCGGCATAGAAGCGCAGGAAGTCGGCCGCCTCGCGGATCTCGGCGATGGCGTCGTCGATGGTCTTGCCGGCCTCGCGGGCGAGGAGCGCGGTGAACTCGGCGCCCCGCGCCTCGATCTTGTCGGCGGCGCCCCGCAGCGCGGCGGCCCGACGCGACACCGGCACCTGGCCCGTGGCCCGCACGGCCCTGGCCGCCCGGTCCATCAGCGCGCGCGCCTCGGCCTCGCTCAAGGGGCGGCAGGCGCCGACCTCGGAACCGTCGACCGGCGAGCGAACGGGCACGCTCGCGCCCTCGAGGGCCACGCGCTTGTTCGCCGCCTCGTTTCGGCGCGCGAGGAAGCGCTCGAATCCGGCACGCTCGCCGAATTCAAGCCCGGCCGAGTTGCGCCGCGCGCCGAACAGCGCGGCCGGCAGGATGATGCGCGGATTGGCGGCGGAGGCGCCGGCCAGAAGATCGCGCGGGCGCTTCAGCAGCTCGTCCACCGGCACGTCGGAATCGCCGACCTTGGCGACGAAGGAGGAGTTGGCGCCGTTCTCCAGGAGCCGGCGCACGAGATAGGCGAGAAGGTCGCGATAGCCGCCGACCGGCGCGTAGATGCGGCAGGGCACGCGCTTTGCGTTCTCCTCGCGCACGATCTCGTAGAGCGCCTCGCCCATGCCGTGGAGGCGCTGGAACTCGAAGCCGGAGGGCTCGTCGCCGGCCATTTCCAGGATGGTCGCGACGGTCAGCGCGTTATGCGTGGCGAACTGGGGATAGAGCCGGGCGCGCCGTTCGAGGAGGCTTTTCGCCGCCACGAGATAGGACAGGTCCGTCGAGGCCTTGCGGGTGTAGACGGGAAAGCCGGACAGGCCCTTTTCCTGCGCGAGCTTGATCTCGGAGTCCCAGTAGGCACCCTTCACGAGGCGAACCATCATGCGGATGCCCGCGGCCTCCGCCAGCGCGTCGACGTGGTCGATCACGGCCAGAACGCGCTTGCCATAGGCCTGGATGGCGAGGCCGAAGCCGTCCCAGCCGGCAAGCTCCCCGGAGCGCACCACCGCGTCGATGACGTCGAGCGACAGCTCCAGCCGGCTCGCCTCTTCCGCGTCGATCGTCAGGTTCAGGTCGTGCGCCTTGGCGCGGCGGGCGAGCTGGAGAACGTCCGGCACGAGCTCGCGCATCACCCGCTCGCGCTGCGTCGGCTGGAAGCGGGGGTGGAGCGCCGAGAGCTTCACCGAGATGCCGGGGCGGTCGGGCAGCGCGTGGCTGCCGGCCTTGGCGCCGATCGCCTCGATGGCGTCGGCATAGGAGCGGAAGTAGCGCTTGGCGTCGGCGGCCGTGCGGGCGCCCTCGCCCAGCATGTCGTAGGAGTGGCGGTAGCCCTTCTTCTCGGCGGCCTTCGCCCGGTCGAGGGCATCCTCGATCGTCTCGCCGAGGACGAAGTGCCGGCCGAGGAAGCGCATGGCCTGGCGCGTCGCGTGGCGCACGGCCGGCGCGCCGACGCGCTTGACGAGGCCGGAGAGGACGCCCTCGGGCGTCTCGCCGGGGCGGATGATGCGGGCGGAAACGCCGAGCGCCCAGGCGGAAGCCGCCGTCAGCATGCGCTCGCCGCCCTCCTCGCGGTTCGCCCAGTCGCCGGCGCCGATCTTGTCCTCGATCAGGCGGTCCTGCGTCTGCGCGTCGGGCACGCGCAGCAGCGCCTCGGCGAGGATCATCAGCGCGAGCCCTTCACGGGTCGACAGGCCGAACTCGCGCAGGAAGTCCTCGACGCCGCCGATGCCGCCAGAGCGCCCGCGGATGCCCTCGATGATCCGCCGCGCCCGCGCGTCGACGGCGGTCTCGTCGTGGCGCCAGGCGGCGCTCGCCTGGAGGAGGCGGGCGACGACGCCCTCCTCGTCGGGGGCGAAGGGAGCGGAAAAGGCCGGGGGGAAGGACGCGGCGGGGGCGAGCGACATGGGGGCGGGTCTCCGTCGGGGATGTCCCGCACATAGCAAAGGAGCCCGGCGCGCTTCCCACCGTTCTTTGGGGCGCAAGCCGTGACTTCCGGGGCGAAACCATGCTTCAACCGCGGACATGACGGCGATCGACCGCAAGGACCTGAAGATCCTCGACGAGCTCCAGCGCGACGGGCGGCTGACGACGACGGAGCTGGCCAACCGCGTCCACCTGTCGCCTACCGCCACGGCCGACCGCGTGCGGCGCCTGACGGCCGAGGGCTTCATCCTCGGCTATGCCGCGCGCTTGTCGCCGGAGAAGCTCGGGCGCGGTCTCATCGTCTTCGTCGAGGTGCGCCTCGACCGCACCAGCGAGGACGTCTTCGCCGAATTCGCCAAGGCGGCCCGCGCCAACGCCGACATCATGGAGTGCCACATGGTGGCGGGCGGCTTCGACTACCTCCTCAAGGCGCGGGTCAAGGACATGGCGGCGTACCGCGCCTTCCTGTCCGATGCGCTCCTGAACCTTCCCGGCGTCCGGGAAACGCACACCTATGCCGTGATGGAGGAGATCAAGAACACGAGCGCGCTCGCGCTCTGACTGTTTCATCCGCGGCCGAAACGTCGCATTCACGCTTGAGGACGGGGTGCGGAGAGGTCACTCTTTGGCCCGTCCAGCAAGCCCGAAGAAGAGGGCTGGCGATTTCCGTCGGCCGCAAGGAGACCCCATGAGACCGATCCTCGCCATTGCCGCAACCGCGCTCGCTGCCGCCGCCTTTGCCGGGCCCGCCGCCGCCCAGGACGGCGAGGCCTGCGAGACCGTCCGCCTGTCGGACGTCGGCTGGACCGACATCACCGCGACCACCGCGGTCGCCTCACAGGTTCTCGAGGGCCTCGGCTACGAGCCGGACGTGAAGGTGCTCGCCGTGCCGGTCACCTTCGCCTCGCTGAAGAACAACGACCTCGACGCCTTTCTCGGCCTCTGGATGCCCTCCATGCAGGCCGACGTCGCCCCCTATCTCGCCGACAAGTCGGTGGTCGACCTCGGCACCAACCTCGAAGGCGCCAAGTACACGCTGGCGGTGCCCAAGGCCCTCTTCGACGAGGGGCTGAAAAGCTTCGCCGACATCGGCAAGTTCGCCGACAAGCTCGGCAACAAGATCTACGGCATCGAGCCGGGCAACGACGGCAACCGCCTGATCCTCGACATGATCAACAAGAACGCCTTCGATCTCGGCAAGTTCGAGCTGGTCGAGTCGTCCGAGCAGGGCATGCTGGCGCAGGTCGCCCGCGCCACCAAGGCGAACGAGCCGATCGTCTTCCTCGGCTGGGCCCCCCATCCGATGAACACCAACTTCCAGCTCGAATACCTTGCCGGCGGCGACGACTTCTTCGGCCCGAACTACGGCGGCGCGACGGTCTCGACGGTCACCCGCGCCAACTACGCGGCCGAGTGCCCGAACGCCAACAAGCTCCTCGACGCCATCCAGTTCACGCTGGATTCGGAGAGCCAGATCATGGGCGCGATCATCGACGAGGGCGAGGATCCGGAAGACGCCGCCAAGGCCTGGCTGACCGCCAACCCGGGAAGCTGGGAGCCCTGGCTCCAGGGCGTGACGACGCTGGACGGGCAGGACGGGCTCGCCGCCGTCAAGGAGCATCTCGGCCTGTCCTGAGCTTCGGCTCCGAACGGCATGATCTCGTGGCGGCCGGATGCGATCCGGCCGCTTCTCCATCCGGCTCCAGCCTGCGGGGGACGCGGCGCGCGTGCTTTCCTGGATCGAAGACCATCCCTTGCCGCTCGGCGACTATGCCGAGGCCGCCGTCGACTGGCTGACGACCCACCTCCAATTCCTGTTCGACTGGATCCAGGCGGTTCTGTCCGCCTTCATCGAGGCGATCCTGTTCGTCCTGGCGGAGCCGCATCCGCTCGTCGTCGTGGCCGGCTTCGGCATCCTGGCCTTCCTGCTGCGGCGACGGATCGCGCCGGTCCTCCTCACCGTCGGCGGCCTCCTCCTGATCATCAATCTCGGCTACTGGAAGGAAACGACGGAAACGCTCGCCCTCGTCATCGCCTCGACCGCGGTTTGCATGGCGGTCGGCGTGCCCGTCGGCATCGCGGCGGCGCGGCGGCCCTGGCTCGATGCGGGCCTTCGCCCCGTGCTCGACCTGATGCAGACGATCCCGACCTTCGTCTACCTCATCCCGGCCCTGATCCTCTTCGGCCTCGGCCTCGTGCCGGGCTTGGTGGCGACCGTGATCTTCGCCTTGCCCGCGCCGATCCGCCTCACCAAGCTCGGCATCGCCTCGACGCCGCTTCAGCTCCAGGAGGCGGGCGACGCCTTCGGCGCGACGCCCATGCAGCGCCTCCTCAAGATCGAGATCCCGCACGCCCTGCCCCAGATCATGGCGGGCCTGACGCAGACCATCATGCTCTCGCTGTCCATGGTGGTGATCGCCGCGCTCGTCGGCGCGCCGGGCCTCGGCGTGCCGGTGGTGCGCGCGCTCAACACGATCAACATCGGCAACGGCTTCGAGGCGGGGCTCGCCATCGTGCTTCTCGCCATCATCCTCGACCGCTTCTTCCACATCGACGACAGGCACGCCCGGTGAGCGAGACCAAGCGCCCCATCGTTTCCTTCCGGAACGTGTCCGTGGTCTTCGGCCGCAATCCGGCCCGCGCCCTGCCGCTGATCGACCGCGGCGCCGACCGCGCCGCGATCCGCAAGGAGACCGGGCTGATGCTCGGCGTCGCCGACGCCACGCTCGACGTGCATCCCGGCGAGATCGCCGTGCTGATGGGCCTGTCGGGCTCCGGCAAGTCGACGCTGCTGCGAACCGTCAACGGCCTCGCGCAGGTGGTGCGCGGCGCCGTCTCGATCGACACCGGCCGGGGAGCCGTCGATCCCGCCGCCTGCGGCGCGTCGCGGCTTCGCGAGCTTCGCCGGCGCGAGGTCGCCATGGTGTTCCAGCAGTTCGCGCTCCTGCCCTGGCGCTCGGTCGCCGACAATGTCGGGTTCGGCCTGGAGCTGTCCGGCGTATCCGCCAAGGAGCGCCGCGAGCGCGTCGAGGCGCAGCTCGCCCTCGTCGGGCTGTCGGACTGGGGATATGCCCGCGTCGGCGAGCTGTCCGGCGGGATGCAGCAGCGCGTCGGCCTCGCCCGCGCCTTCGCAACCGACGCGCCGGTGCTCCTGATGGACGAGCCCTTCTCGGCGCTCGACCCGCTGATCCGCACGCGCCTTCAGGACGAGCTGCTCGAATTCCAGGCGCGGCTGAAGAAGACCATCATCTTCGTCAGCCACGACCTCGACGAGGCCTTCAAGCTCGGCAGCACCATCGCGATCATGGAGGGCGGCCGCATCGTCCAGGCCGGGCGACCGAAGGACATCGTCCTCGCCCCCGCCAACGACTACGTCGCCGACTTCGTCGCCCACATGAACCCGCTGTCGGTGCTGACGGCGGCGGACGTCATGCGCCCGATCGATCGCGAGGACGGCGCCGGCCCGGCGATCGCCGGCATGGCCGACCCCGACGCGCCGCTGCGCCGCGTCATCGAGACGCTCGGCACGAACGAGGGCGAGATCGCCGTCTCCGCCGGAGGCCGCCTTCTCGGCCGCATCAGCCCGCGCGACGTCATGGCGGCGCTGGGCAGGCGGGCGCGGCCGGGACCGGATGACCGGTGAGCGAGGAGGACGAGGCCGCGCGACGCAAGCGCAGACTGGCCGCAAAGCGCTTCAACGAAAACGTCAAGCTCGCAGCGACTTCAGTGAACGCCGCGGCGCTGGCGATCTTCGGTACCGCAATCATCCTGCCGGCTGTGAACAGCGCACCGAGCGGTGGATGGGGTTGGATCGCCGTCGCCTTGGGTCTACATTTCCTCGCGCACGTCCTCCTGCGCGGACTGAAGAGCGAGGATTAGGTGATGAACGCGGAATTCTTGTCAGCCAACGCTCTGCCCATCGCCGGTGTGATCTTCGGGCTCGCGAACCTCGTGATCTTCTGGATCGCCGGGCGCCGTTTCGACAAGAAGTACGGCACGCCCGACGATCGGAGACCTTGAGGCTTCACGCCCGCGCCATCACCCGCTTCCGGATCGTCTCGACGTCCGCCCGCGGCGTCGCCGCGAACAGCGTTCGCGTGTAGGGGTGCTGGGGGTCGGCGAAGATCTCGGCCTTGGAGCGGTGCTCCACCGCCTCGCCGAAATACATCACCATCACCTCGTCCGCGATGAAGCGCACGACCGAGAGGTCGTGGCTGATGAAGACGTAGGTGAGGCCGAACTCGTCGCGCAGGTCCGCAAGGAGGTTCAGGATCTGCGCCTGAACCGACAGGTCGAGTGCCGAGACCGGCTCGTCGAGAACGAGGATCGAGGGGTTCAGCATCAGGGCGCGGGCGATGGCGATGCGCTGGCGCTGGCCCCCTGAAAACATATGCGGGTAGCGGTTGTAGTGCTCCGGCTGCAGCCCGACCTTCTGCAGCATCGCCATGGCGAGGTCTCGCCGCTCGGCGGCGCTCTTGTCGGTGTTGAGCTGGAGCGGCTCGGTGAGGACGCTGCCGATCTTCTGGCGCGGGTTCAGCGAGCCGTAGGGGTTCTGGAAGACGATCTGGACCTTGGCCCGAAGCTCGCGCGAGGGTCGGCCGGAGGCGATCTCGACCGTGTTGCCGTCGATGATCAGGTCGCCGCTGGTCTGCGGGTCGATCAGGGTCAGGATGCGGGCGAGCGTCGACTTCCCGCAGCCGGATTCGCCGACGATGGCGAGCGTGCGCCCCTTCTCGACCTTGAAGGACACGCCCTTCACGGCGTGGACGATCTTCGGCTTGGCGAAGAGGCCGCGATTGACGACGTAGTCGCGCTTGATGTCGCGCGCTTCGAGAACGACGGGCGCGCTCATGCCGAGGCTCCCGCGCCGTCGGCGCTCATCAGCTCGGAAACCGTCGGCAGGCGGTTGCCCGTCGCGTTCTCCGGCAGGGCGGAGAGCAGCGCGCGGGTATAGGGGCTCTGCGCGCGGGTGAAGAGCGTGAGGACGTCCGATTCCTCCATCTTGCGCCCCTTGTACTGGACGACCACGCGGTCGGCGGTCTCGGCGACGACGCCCATGTCGTGGGTGATCATGATGAGCCCCATGCGGTGATCGGCCTGGAGTTTCATCAGGAGGTCGAGGATCTGCTTCTGGATGGTGACGTCGAGCGCCGTCGTCGGCTCGTCGGCGATGAGGAGCTTCGGGTTGCAGGCGATGGCCATCGCGATCATCACGCGCTGGCACTGGCCGCCCGACATCTGGTGGGGATAGCTCGACAACCGCTCGGCCGGATCGGGAATGCCGACGTCCTTGAACAGCTCCACCGCCTTCTCGCGCCGCTCGCGCCGGCCGAGCTTGAGGTGCTTCTTCAGGAGCTCCTCGATCTGGTAGCCGACGGTGAAGCAGGGATTGAGACTGGCATTCGGCTCCTGGAAGATCATCGCGATGTCGCGCCCGATGATCTGCCGGCGCTCCTTGTCGGACATCCCCTTGAGGTCGCGCCCGTCGAAGCGGATCTCGTCGGCGGTCACCGTCGCGGTCTTGGGCAGGAGGCCCATGACGGCCAGCATGCCGACCGACTTGCCGGAGCCCGACTCGCCGACGATGGCCAGCACCTCGCCGGCATCGACCGCGTAGTCGATGCCGGCGACGGCCTTGAACGGGCCGGTCGAGGTATCGAAGGAAACGGACAGGTTCTTCACGGAGAGGAGTGGCATGGGCTCAGCTCCTTTTCAGCTTGGGATCGAGCGCGTCGCGCAAGCCGTCGCCGACGAGGTTGATCGCGAGAACGGTGATGAGGATCGCGAGGCCGGGATAGGTGACGATCCAGGGCGCAGAGGAGATGAACTCGCGCGCGCCCGCCAGCATCGTGCCCCATTCCGGCGTCGGCGGCTGGGCACCCATGCCGAGGAAGCCGAGGGCCGCGGCGTCGAGGATGGCGTTGGAGAAGGACAGGGTCGCCTGGACGATGAGGGGTCCGAGGCAGTTCGGCAGGATGGTGACCACCATCAGCCGCAAGGGACCGGCTCCGACGACGCGCGCGGCGGTGACGTAGTCGCGCTCCTTCTCGGCGAGCACGGCGGCTCGGGTGAGCCGCACGAAATGCGGCTGGAGGGTGAGCGCGATCGCGATCATCACGTTGACGAGGCTGGGCCCGAGGATCGCGACCAGCGCGAGCGCCAGGAGGAGCGACGGCACCGCCAGGATCACGTCCATGACGCGCATGATGACGATGTCGAGCCAGCCGCGGACGTAGCCGGCGATCAGCCCGAGCGTGATGCCGACGGAGACCGACAGCGTGACCACGACGAGGCCGATGAACAGCGAGTAGCGCGCCCCGAAGATCAGGCGGGACAGGATGTCGCGGCCGATGTCGTCGGTGCCGAGCAGGAAGGACGGGTTCCCACGCTCCCACCAGGCCGGCGGCAACTGGATGGCACCGGCGGGCACCAGCGGATTGTGGGGCGCGATCAGCGGCGCGAAGAGCGCGACGAGAACCACGAGAAGGAAGACGAAGAGGCCGAGAACGGCGCCCTTGTTGCGGGAGAAGTAGTACCAGAACTCGCGCAGCACCTGGGCGCGCGGGTTGCCGGCGGGGATGCGCGACGGAATGTCGGCGCCGACGCCGGCCTCGGACTCCTGGGCGGAGATGTGGCTCATGGGGTCCTCCTCAGCGCGCCCGGACGCGGGGATTGATGAGGCCGTAGAGCAGGTCCACGACGAGGTTCACGGCCATGACGACGATGGCGATGAGCAGGATGCCGCCCTGCACCGAGGGGTAGTCGCGCCGGCCGACGGCGTCGATCAGCCACTTGCCGATGCCCGGCCAGGAGAAGATCGTCTCGGTCAGGATCGCGCCCGTCAGGAGCACGCCGACCTGAAGGCCGATCGTCGTGACGACCGGGATCAGGGCGTTGCGCAGCGCGTGGACGCCGACGACCCGGCGCGGGCCGAGGCCCTTGGCGCGCGCGGTGCGGACATAGTCCTCGCCGAGCACCTCCAGCATGGCCGAGCGCGTCTGGCGCGCGATGACGGCGAGCGGGATGGTGGCGAGCACGATGGCCGGCAGGATCAGGTGGCTCAGCGCCGATCGGAAGGCGCCCGCCTGCCCCGAGAGCAGGCTGTCGATCAGCATGAAGCCCGTGACCGGCGGGAAGAAGTACATCAGCGAGATGCGCCCCGACACGGGCGTCCACTGGAGGTAGCCGGAGAAGAAGATGATGAGGAGGACCGCCCACCAGAAGATCGGCATGGAATAGCCGACGAGGGCGGTGCCCATGATGCCCTGGTCGATCCAGGTGCCGCGCTTGAGCGCCGCGAAGATGCCGGCCGGGATGCCGATCGCGACCGCGAGGAGGATCGCGACGACGGACAGCTCGATCGTGGCGGGGAAGAGCGTCAGGAACTCCTGGAGCACCGGCCGGTAGGTGCTGGTCGAGACGCCGAAGTCGCCGCGCAGCACGGAGAAGACGTAGTCGCCGAACTGGACGATGTAGGGCCGGTCGAGGCCGAGCGCGGCTTCCAGCGCCGCGCGGCGCTCGGGGCTGACGCCGCGCTCACCGCCGATGATCGTGATGGTGTCGCCGGGCAGGAGCCGGACGAAGGCGAAGGCGATCAGCGCGACGCCCAGAAACGTCGGCACGAGGACCGCGACGCGGGACAGAAAGAAACGGAGCATGGCGGCGTGTCGCCCGAAACGGGGCCCGATGCAAGTGGCCCTGATGAAAAAGAGCGGCCGGCATCAAGGACTTGCCGGAAACGGAAAACGGCGGGACGGCGCGTTTCGCGCCGTCCCGCCGCATGTCGGAAGCCTGGAGGAGGCTTATTCCGTGATGTCGACGCCGTCGAAGGTGTAGTCGCCGAGCGGGCTCTGGACGAAGCCGGTGACGTTCTTGCGCATCGGAACGTAGACCACCGAATGGGCGATCGTCGCCCAGGGCGCCTGCTCCTTGAAGATCACCTGGGCCTGCTCGTAGAGCTCGGCACGCTGCTCCTGGCTCGGCAGGGACTTCGCCTGCTGGACGAGCTTGTCGAAGTCCTCGTTGCACCACTGGGCGCGGTTGTTGTTGCCGACGCCGTCGCAGCCCAGCAGCACGGCCAGGAAGTTGTCCGGATCGCCGTTGTCGCCGGTCCAGCCGAGCAGCACGGCGCCGTCGCGGTCCTCGGCCTTCGAGCGCTCGAGGTACTCGGCCCACTCGTAGGTGACGATCTCGGCGTTGACGCCGACCTTGGCGAAGTCCGCCTGGATCAGCTCGGCCATGCGGCGGGCGTTCGGATTGTAGGGCCGCGAAACCGGCATGGCCCAGATCTTCATCGACAGATTCGAGACGCCGGCATCCGTCAGCATCTTCTTGGCGGCTTCCGGATCGTAGGGATCGTCCTGGATCGAGTCGTTGTAGGACCACATCGTCGGCGGGATCGGGTTCTTCGCGATCTGGCCGGCGCCCTGGTAGACGGCATCGATGATGGCCTGCTTGTTGATCGCCATGTTGAGGGCCTTGCGGACCTCGACCTTGTCGAACGGCGCCTGCTTCGTGTTGTAGGCGAAGTAGCCGATGTTGAGGCCCTGCTGCTCGTCGACCTTGAGGTCGGCGTTCTGCTGCATGGCGGGCACGTCGGAGGGATTCGGATAGGCCATCAGGTGGCACTCGCCGGCGAGCAGGCGCTGCTGGCGAACGGCGGCATCCGTGGTGATGGCGAAGACGAGATCGTCGATCGGCTGCTTGCCGGCCCAGTATTCGGGGAAGGCCTGGTAGCGGATCAGCGCGTCCGGCTGGTAGGCGACGAACCGGAACGGCCCGGTGCCGATCGGCTGCTGGTTGAACTGCGCCTGCTGGCCGGCCTCGGCGAGCTTGTCGGCATATTCCTTCGACACGATCGAGGCGAAGGGCATGGCGACATTGGCGAGGAAGGCGGCGTCGGCGCGGGTGAGCGTGAACTTCACCGTCATGTCGTCGACCTTCTCGACCGACTTCACGGTCTCGGGCATCGACATGGAATCGTAGTATTCCCAGGAGGCGCCGCTGACGTACTGGTGCCAGGGATTGTCCTTGTTGCCCTGCCGGTCGAACGAGAAGATCACGTCGTCGGCGTTCATGTCGCGCGTCGGCGTGAAGGTGTCGTTGGAGTGGAATTTCACGCCCGGACGGAGCTTGAAGGTGTAGGTCAGGCCGTCAGGCGCGACGTCCCAGCTCTCGGCGAGGCCCGGCTCGACCTCGGTGGTGCCCTTCTTGAACTCGGTCAGGCGGTTGTAGACCGGGTGGGCGGATGCGTCGAAGGTGGTGCCGGCGGTGTAGAGACCGGGATCGAAGCCCTCGGGCGAACCTTCCGAGCAGAACACGAAGGTCTTGGCCGATGCCGCGCCGCCGAGCGCGAGGGTCAGCGCCGTTGCGGCAAGAAGCCGGGTGAAAAGTTTCATCTGGGGCAGCTCCGTGGAATTGTTGCCTACGAAACCTTCGTTTCGCGGAAGGCCGCATCCGATAGGACTCGACGGCCCAAGGCAAGCTTGTTTTTGACCCACCGGTCAGAATCGGTCATTGGGCAGGCAGTTGCCCACAAGCACGGGAGCGGCCGACATGGCGGTTGAAAATGCGAGCGCGGGCATCGGCCTCGTCGAGGTCGTGGCGCTTCTGGGCGTCAGCATCGTCGCCGTTCCGATCTTCCGCCGGCTCGGTCTCGGCTCGGTGCTGGGCTACTTCGCCGCGGGCCTGATCTGCGGCCCCTTCGCGCTCTCGCTCGCCGACGAGCCGGAGGCGGTGCTGCACTTCGCCGAGTTCGGCGTCATCATGCTGCTCTTCATCATCGGCCTGGAGATGCAGCCCTCCCGGCTCTGGGCGTTGAGAAAGGCGATCTTCGGCCTCGGCATCGCCCAGGTTGCGGTCTGCGGCGGGCTTCTCACCCTCGCCGCCATGGGGCTCGGCCTCGACTGGCGCGCCGCCTTCATCGCCGGCATGGGCTTCGTCCTGTCCTCCACCGCCGTCATCATGCAGATGCTGGAGGAGCGCGGCGAGACGGGCACGGCGGCCGGCCAGCGCGCCGTCTCGGTGCTTCTCCTCGAAGACCTGTCGATCGTGCCGCTCCTCGCGGCCGTCGCGCTGCTGGCACCCGGAACGGCGGAAGACGCCGCCGACCCGCTGGCGACCGCCCTCGTCGCCGTCGCCTGCATCGGCGGCCTGATTCTGGCCGGACGCTACCTCCTCAACCCGCTCTTCGGCGTACTCGCCCGCGTCCATGCGCGCGAGATGATGACGGCGGCCGCCCTCTTCGTGGTTCTCGGCTCGGCGCTTCTCATGGAGTTCGGCGGCCTGTCCATGGCGATGGGCGCGTTTCTCGCCGGCGTGCTCCTTTCCGAGTCCTCCTTCCGCCGCCAGCTCGAAACCGACATCGAGCCCTTCCGCGGCATTCTTCTCGGCCTGTTCTTCCTGGCCGTCGGCATGTCGCTCGACCTCGCCGTGATCGCCCGCGAATGGCTGTTCATCGTCGGCGGCCTCCTGGCCTTCGTCGCGGTGAAGGGGCTCGGCATCTATCTCGTCGCCAAGGCCTTCGGCTCGGGCAACCACGAGGCGATCACCCGCGTCGCGCTCTTCGCGCAGGGCGGCGAGTTCGCCTTCGTCCTCTACTCCGCCGCGACCGCGGCCGGCATCATGGACAGCGAAACCAACGCGGCGTTCACGGCGATCGTCATCCTGTCCATGGCCCTCACCCCGATCGTCAACATCGCGCTCAAGCGCCTGACGCCGCCGCCCAAGGTTTCGACGGAAGGCCTCGAGACGCCGGATGGATTGTCGAGCCGCGTCCTGATCATCGGCTTCGGCCGCTTCGCCCAGGTCGCCTCGCAGCCGCTGCTCGCCCGCGGCATCGAGGTGACGATCATCGAGACCGACGTCGAGATGATCCAGGCGGCCTCGACCTTCGGCTTCAAGGTCTATTACGGCGACGGCACGCGGCTCGACATCCTGGAAGCCTCGGGCGTGCGGGGCGCCGAGGCCGTCCTCGTCTGCGTCAACGACGAGGAGGCCTGCGACAAGATCGCGAAACTCATGGCGGAAGAGTTCCCGCTGGTGAAGGTCTTCGCCAGAGCCTACGACCGCGGCCATGCCCTGCGGCTCGTTCATGCCGGCGTCGAGTACCAGATCCGTGAAACGCTCGAATCGGCGATGAGCTTCGGTGAAGCCGTGCTGCGCTCCTTCGGCACGGAGGAGGACGCGATCGCCGACATCATGGAGGACGTGCGCCGGCGCGACGAGGAGCGCTTCGACCTCCAGCTCGCCTCCGACATCTATGCCGGCCGCGACCTCATGCGCGGCAATGCACCGGTCCCCGCTCCGCTCACCCGGCCGAAGGGCCAGGGCGCCATCCTCGGGCCGGACAACAAGCCGCCCTCCTCCCCCGTGCCGCAGCGGGTCAAGCCGGCCGACGCCCCGCGCGAGCCGGCCTGAGGCAGGCTCCCGTCTCCCGCCGGCGGGAGAAGGGCCCGCCAGGGGGATGAGGGTGACTCGTGAAGGCCACGGCCTTGAAGGTTCATCGCCTGGCCCCTCGGCGCGGCCGGCACCCTCACCCGGTCGGCTTCGCCGCCCAGCCTCGCCCGCTTACGGGCGAGGGTTCAGCGCCCTATTCGAAGACGATCCGCGGCCCTGCCGAGCCGCCCTGCTTCTGCGCCTCGATCGAGCGGAGCATGCCGGCGGCGATGTCGAGGTAGGCTCGCGCCTGCGGACCATCGGGATCCGTCGCGACCACCGGGCGCCCGGCATCCGACGATTCGCGGATCGCCATCTCCAGCGGCACCTCGCCGAGGAACGGCACGCCGAGCTTCTCGGCCTCCGCCCGCGCGCCGCCGTGGCCGAAGATGTCGTAGCGCGTCCCCGTGTCGGGGGCGATGAAGTAGCTCATGTTCTCGACGATGCCGAGAACGGGCACCTCGACCTTCCGGAACATCGCGAGCCCCTTTCGCGCGTCGATCAGCGCGAGGTCCTGCGGCGTCGAGACGATGACGGCGCCGGCCAGCGGCACCTGCTGCGCCATGGTCAGCTGCGCGTCGCCGGTGCCCGGCGGCATGTCGACGACGAGAAGGTCGAGCTGCCCCCACTCGACCTCGCGCAGCATCTGCGTCAGCGCCGACATGACCATCGGCCCGCGCCAGATCATCGGCGTATCCTCCTCGACGAGGAGGCCCATCGACATGGCCTTGAGCCCGTAGGCGTCGAGCGGGATCATCCGGCGCCCGTCGGCGGTGCGGGGCTTGTCCTTGAGGTTCAGGAGCCGCGGCACGGAGGGACCATAGACGTCGGCGTCGAGGAGCCCGACCTTGAGGCCGAGCCGCGCGGCGCCGAGCGCGATGTTGACCGCCGTCGTCGACTTGCCGACGCCGCCCTTGCCGCTCGCCACCGCGACGATCGTGGCAATGCCCGGAATGCCGGGCTTGCCCGGTCGCGGGCCGGCGGGGCCGCGCCCTTCGGCGGGGCCGCTCGTGGTCGCGCCGGGACGCGGATGCGGGTGATGGTGCGGGTGGGCCGGTCCGCGCGCGGGCGGCGGGGGCGGAGCGGAGCGGGCCGCGCCCGGCGCGCGCTCGGCGGTCAGGGCCACCATCGCGCCTTCCAGGCCGGGAAGAGCCGCGGCGCGCCGCTCGGCCTCACGCCGGAACGGCTCGAAGCGCTCCGCTTCCTCGGCCGGCACCGTCAGCGAAAAGAAGGCCTTGTTGTTGGCGATGAAGATTTCGGACACCAGCCCGCGGGACACGACGTCGCCGCCGCCGTCCGGCGCGTCCATCGCCGCAAGCATCGCCCGGATCGCCTGCTTCTGATCCTCGCTCATCGCCGCGCTCCCGTCTCGTTGATCCTTGCCGCAGGGACTATCCGTTCCCGCCGCGCTCTGGCAATCGTTCGTGGCCGACAAAGATGGGAGCGGCGACCGATGGACGCTCCCGGGCACCGGAGACGCCGCCGTGACCGAAGCCAAGCCCCGCGAACAAACCCTGCGGCCCGTGGACGAGGAGGCGCGCGCCCTTGCCCGCCGCCTCGTGCGGGCTGCGCGTCATGCGAGCCTCGCGACGATCGAGCCCGGCACCGGTTACCCGCTGGCGAGCCGCGCCTCGGTCGCCACGGATTTCGAAGGGCGCCCGATCCTGCTCGTCTCGGACCTGTCCGTCCACACGCAGGCGCTCCGCGCCGACCCGCGCTGCTCGCTCCTCTTCGGCGAGCCGGGCGGCGGCGACCCGCTTCGCCATCCGCGCATCACGCTGATCGGCCGCGCCCGTCTTCTGGCGCGCGACAGCGACGAGCGCTCGTCCGCCAAGGCCCGCTTTCTCGCCCGCCACCCGTCCGCCGAGCTTTATGCCGACTTCGGCGACTTTCATTTCGTCGTGGTCGAGCCGGAACGAGCCGGCCTCAACGGCGGCTTCGCGCGGGCCTTCGAGCTCGCGGCGGCGGATGTCGTCGATCCCGAGGGTGCCGCCTTGGGCGAGCGCGCCGAGCGGGCCCGCCTCCACATGAACGAGGACCATGCCGACGCGATCGACGCCATCGCCGCGCGGCTGGTGACGGATGCCGGCACCGGCTGGTCCATCGTGACCGCCGACCGCCGAGGCTTCGAGATCGTCAAGGGCGACCGGCTGGAGCGGATCGAGTTCGCCGCGCCCGTGACGGAGCCTGACGGCTACCGCAACGCCTTCGTCGCGCTGGGGCGGGGCGCTTGACGCGCCATCAAAGGTCGAAGCCGTCCGGACAGGCGGCTCGGAAGCGGCGGGGCGTGCCGTCGTCGGCGTAGATGCACTGGCCCGGCTGGCTGGCGGACTCGCCGATCAGCCGATCCCTGGGCCCCACCACCGGCTCGGCCACGCGCCCGGGCACGAAGGGATAGGTTTCGGCGCCTTCCAGCCCGAACACCGCGCCGAAGACCGGCGGCAATCGTCCGCCGCCTCCGCCGCAGCCTGCCAGGACAAGCGGCAGCGCGAGAAGAACAAGGCCTCGGGCGAGACGACCTGCGAAGCGGACGGGTTCGGGTCGGAACATGATCGTCTTCTCGTGCCTTTCGTCGCCGCCGGCTTCCAGCGCTGCGCAGCATGCGACAAGGTTCCTGACGGACCAACCGGAAGCAAGCCGGAACCGCCAAAAAGCGAAAGCCGCCGAAGGGTGTTCGGCGGCTTTGCGGGTGGATCGGCCGGTCGTGGCCGAATCCGGTCAGTAGCCCGACGGGCAGCGCGACACGTAGCGGCGGCCGGCGCTGTCGCTGTAGATGCAGTCGCCCGACGAGGCGCTGGAACGGCCGACGAGATTGCCCGCGATGGCACCGCCGAGTCCGCCGATGGCCGCGCCCGTGAGCGTGCTCCGCGTGTCGCCGCCTGCCACCTGGCCGATCAGAGCGCCGGCGCCGGCGCCGAGAAGAGCGCCCGTGCCCGTGTCCCGCTCCACCGTCGAGCAGCCCGCCGCGCCGAGCGTCAGAGCGGACAATGCGACGATCGTGAGTTTCCTCATGGATAAACCTTTCCCGAACCAGGGTCCCTGCCCTTCGGAACGGGAACATGGAAGAAAGGTTGCCCCGTGGAAAGGGTTTGGAGAAAATTTGCCTGTCGACAAACCAGACGGCACAACGCGCTCAGCGCGAAGCCACCACCTGCGGCGCGGCATCGAAGGTGATCAGGAGCTGACCGTCGCGGCTGATGCGCCAATCGACGCTCGCCGACTGCTCGAACACGTCCGCATCGACTTCCTTGCAGGCCCCGAACAGCTTGCGATCCGTGGCACCGGAGAGGCGCATCTGAATGGGCAGGTCAGCCTGGCATTCGGAAACATCCTCGTAGGCAGGCATCGGCACAGGAACTTCCTGGCAGGCCGACACATCCCCACTGCAGCCCACAAGCAACATGAAAGCAGCAACGTGTTCCACGGCGAGTTCTCCTTTGCCTGAAAAACTCGTCGGCAAGAGGATCGTTCCATTCTCCCGCTAGGGAAGGCTTCACGATGGCTTGAATGAAGGAGCGCAGCACGAGGGGGCGAGCGTCGCTCGCTCGCCGTCTGATCCGAAACATCGCGGAACGAAGCGGGCCTCAGGCCTCGGCGGCGAAGCGCGCCGGCGCTTCGATGATCTCGAACTGCGCTTCGGGGATCATCAGCGTGTAGGCGATCCCGGCCGGCTGATATTCGAGAAAGGCCTCGCCGCCGACGGCGTTGGGCACGATGCGCTCGAGGGTCGAGGTGCCGAAGCGCGGATCGTGCTCGGCTTTCACGCGCGGGCCGTTGGCCTCGGTCCAGACGAGGCGCAGGAACGTCTCGTCGTCATGCTGCTCGAACTGCGAGCTGATCGCCACCGTGCCGCCCGGAACCGACAGGGAGCCGTAGGAGGCGGCGTTGACGGCGAGTTCGTGAAGGGCGAGCCCGACGTGGAGCGAGGCGGTCGGCGACAGGTAGACGTCGACGCCCGAGACCTTGATCTGCTCCATGCCGTCCGGCGCGTAGCGCTCGACCTGCATGGTGATGAGGCTCATCAGATCGGCGCCGCGCCAGTCCGTATCGGTGACGATGTCCTGCGAGGAGGACAGGGACTGGATGCGTCCCCGGAAACGCACCAGGAATTCGGGCACCGTCAGCGAATGACGCGCCGTCTGGCTGGCCAGGCTCTGGATGATGGCAAGAAGGTTTTTGGAGCGGTGCGACAGCTCGCGCAGGAGCGTCTTCAGCGTATCTTCGCGCCGCTTCTGCTCGGTGATGTCGAGAAGCGAGCCGATGAGGCCGACCACGGCCCCGGCCTCGTCGATGTCGGCTTCGACGCGAAGGTCGTACCAGCGCGTCGAGGCGCCCTGAGCCACCGACACTTCGAGACGCGCCGGCTTGCGCGAGCGAAGCACCTCGCGCTTGGCGGCGATCGCCCGTTCGCCCGAGGCACCTACGAGAAGGTCGCGATCGTTGGCGCCGACAGCCGCCTCGTGCAGCCACGAGTTCTGATGGTTGAAGAACCAAGTGTAGTCGAGGTCGAGATTCTGCGCGAAGACCACGATGTCCGTGCTCTCGATCGCTCTCAGGGCCTTGGCGGGAATCATCGGCGGGAACTCAGCACCGGGACGGGGCGAGCGTTGCGAGAGCCCGTCGAAGGCTTCGTGAGACTCGCTCCGTCCGCATCATTCTTCGGCCTTCCGTTTACGCGTCGAGACTCACCCGCGGGGTCTGGCGGCGCCGGACAAGTGCGCCGACAGCAACGGAGCGCAACGGCTCAGGTTCCACGGAGCCGGCTCGCACCCGAACCGGGCGCGAGCTCACGGGACTCCGCGCCGCCCGTCAGGCCGCTTCCCGGCGCCCTGCGTCGAAGAACAGCGCCTGGCTGATCAGCGCCTTCACCATGTCCGGATTGAACGGCTTGGTGACAAGGAAGGTCGGCTCCGGCCGCTCGCCCGTCAGCAGGCGCTCGGGGAAGGCGGTGATGAAGATCACGGGAACGGCAACCTTCTGAAGGATGTCGTTCACCGCGTCGATGCCCGAGGATCCGTCGGCGAGCTGAATGTCGGCCAGCACCATGCCAGGGCGCTGCTTCTCGAAGAGGGCGATCGCCTCCTTGTGGGTGCGGGCGATGCCGGTCACCGAATGGCCGAGCGTTTCCACCATCTGCTCGATGTCCATCGCGATCAGAGGCTCGTCCTCGATGATCATGATGTTGGTCGAGACCTGGCGCCCGATGTCGGAGCTCGCCTGATCGATGAGGGCGGAGAAGCCTGCCTCGTCGACGCCGAGGATCGTGGCGGCCTCGGAGGTGGTGAAGCCTTCGACGGCCACCAGAAGGAACGCCTGACGCGGCAGCGGCGAGATGGCGCGCAGGTTCTTTGTCGCCCGCTCCTCCCAAGCCGAGGCCGGCGCATCCTCGTGGATGTTGACGTCCACCGACTGCCACAGCGACGAGAACAGCTTGTAGAGCGAGATGCGCGGCGGCTCGTCCGTGCTGAACAAGGAGGGCTCGGCGATGAGCGCCTCCAGAACGGCGGCCACATAGGCATCGCCGCTGGCCTGCGAACCGCTGAGGGCACGCGCGTAACGCCGGAGATAAGGTATGTGCGGCGCTATGCGCGACGACATTGACATGAACATTCCCCTCGCATCGGATCGATCGGCTGAAGGTCGGACCTGACGCGAAACGGCATGTCTCGCGAAAAGGTTCCCCATAATGGAACCATCGGGTCCGCCGCGAGTTCCCTCTGGCAAGCGGCCGCCCCGGCGGTCCTTTCACCCCTGGGAATATGACGTCCGGCGGGTCGCGGAAAGGGGCTTGCGAATTTTTGTCCGCGACACATCTTTCACGGCTCGCGCTTCGTCGGACCACGGCGGCGGAGCGCGTCGAATCCCGCCGTCGTTGAGGGACATGCCGAAGGTCAATGGAAGAACGCGACGATAAGGATGACGCCGTGCAAACGCCCAACGCAGACCGACCGGTCGACCCGTGGCTCGGCCTGGGTCACAACACGGCCATCGGCAAGCGACTGAAGGCCTATTACGACGACGTCGCGAGCGAACCCGTCCCGGACCGGTTCCTCATGCTGCTCGACGCGCTCGATGCGGCCGAATCGGGGTCGAAGAAGTCCGGCGACGAGTGAAGGAGCCCAGCCCATGGCTCAGGAAACCGACTTCCGCCGAGAACTCATCGCCATCATCCCCAACCTGCGCGCCTTCGCGGCGTCGCTCTCGGGCTCATTCGACCGCGCGGACGACCTCGTCCAGGAAACGCTGGTCAAGGCCTGGGACAAGCAGCACACCTTCCAGCCCGGCACCAACCTGAAGGCGTGGCTCTTCACCATCCTGCGCAACGAGTTCTACACGCAGATGCGCAAGAAGGGCCGCGAGGTCCAGGACGTCGACGGCGTTCACGCCATGCAGCTCGCCGGCCATCCGGAGCAGCAGGGACACCTCGATCTGCAGGACTTCCGCAAGGCTCTCGAGATGCTGCCCGACGACCAGCGCGAAGCGCTGATCCTCATCGGCGCGTCCGGCTTCTCCTACGAGGAAGCCGCCGACATCTGCAAATGTGCGGTCGGAACCATCAAGAGTCGCGTGTCGCGCGCTCGCACCCGCATCGCCGAGATCCTGAAGATCGAGGGCGACGGGGAGTTCGGCCCGGACTCCATCTCGTCGCAGATCATCGGCGTCGCTCCGGCGGCCTGAACGGTGCGGGAAAGTCTGGTCGGGGCTGGATAACGCCCCGGCCCGCCCCAAGTCCTCGTTTATCGCCGGCCATGCTCCCCTCCCCGCCTCCCGGTTGCGGAGGATGCGAGTGGGTCGCCCACCGTCAGTACCCTCAGGGATCCTCCGAATGTCCGACACTTCCGCCACCGAGAACCTCGACAAGCGTGCCGCCGCGGCCGGCGCTTCGGGCCGTGAGGACCGCGAGACCCTCGAAGCTCAGGTCGCGCGCCTGCGCGAAGACCTGCAGGGCGTCGCCGAGGCGATGAAGAGCCTTGCTTCGCATCAGGCCGAGGGCGCCAAGCGCCAGGCTTTCGCGCTTCGCGACGACGTGCGCGACCGCGGCGAGCGCTACGTGCGCCAGGCCCAGGAAGCCGCGTCCGAGTTCGAGGACCAGGTCGCCGAGCGCGTTCGCGCCGAACCGATCAAGAGCGTGCTGATCGCGGCCGCGGTCGGCTACGTCTACGCCCGCCTGTTCCGCTGACCGCTGACCGGCGCGCCCGCCGATGCTGACGCAGCTCATCACGAAGCTCATCACCGGCGAGGCCGGCATCTTCGTCGAGAAGATGAAGCGCCTCGCCGTCCTCTACGCGCTGATGGCCGTCTGCGCCCTGTTCATGCTGGGCTTCCTGATGAACGCGCTGTTCGTCTGGCTGGCCAGCCATTTCGGGGCCTTCGGCACCTCGCTCGGCTTCGCCCTCTTCTTCCTGGTGCTGGTTATCGCGGTCTACGTGATGATCTCGGCGGCCGGCCGTCCCCCGGCCAATCGCGCCGACGACAGGCTGCAGCGCGATATCGCCTCGATCGCCAGCGTTGCCGCCCTGTCGAACGCCCCGCTGCTGTTCTCCTCCGTCCGCCGCCGCAAGAGCCTGCTGCTCGTACCGGTTGCGGGAGGGTTCTTGTTCGCGGTGTGGCGCCTCATCACCGCCACGCGTCGCCGGCGCGACTAACCTGAACGATCCTGCAGGACGTCGCCCGCGCGGCGTCCTGCAGTCTTGCGCGCCGATGCGGGCAGCGCCTCGACATCGGGGCGGAACGTTTCGGCTCCCGGCGCCTTGATCTCCTGACAATCCAGTTTCGCTCGCCGCGTATCCGCCCGGCGCATACAGGAGCCAAGCACGATGGCAACTCCCCCAGTCACCGAGAACGCGACCAAGGCCCGCCAGGGCAGCCAGGGCAAGCCCGTTCTCCTGATCCTCGTCGCCTCCCTGGCGGCGATCGTGATCCTTTACTTCCTGGTCGGCGGCTTCATGACCTCGACCTCGCCGGACTCTGCCACGGTCGGCGGCTCGGCGGCCGGCATCTCAACGGAACAGGCGAACACCAGCAGCGCCGGCAATTCCAGCTCGGTCGTCACGCCGGCCCAGGACGGAAACGCGATGCCGCCGAGCAGCACCTCGCAGGGCACGTCGAACTGACGCGACCGGGTTTTCGGTTCGCTCCGCCGCCGGCGCGTCATGCGCCGAACGGCCTTTCATACGAGCCGGTGCGTGCGGAGTTTCGGATCCGCCCGCGCCGGCTTTTCCGGTTCGCGGAACCGATTGCAGTCGAGAACGGAGGGACATCCATGGCCGCAAACGTGACGAGCCGCCCCGGCGGCGATGGAACAGCATCCTCCGGCTCCCTCACCGAGGCCAGCAGCGGGAATACCGACCTGGAAGCCGAGGTCACCGAGATCCTCAACGACACGACCATGCCGATCGCCGAGAAGCAGCAACGGCTCCAGGAACTCGCCGACAACTACGGCGTGGCCGTGCTCGGTCCCAACGCGGATCTCGACGGCGACGGCGAGGTGTCCCCGCTCGAACTCCAGATCGCCGAAGCCTTCGGCATGCTGGCCGAGGGCGGGCACAGCTATCGCGACGAGGAAGGCCGCGAAGACGAGCCCGCGACACTCCCGGATCGCGAAGCCTGAGAGCTTCCGTCGAAACCGACCGGCGGGGGCCGGCGAGTGACGCGGCGTGCCGACGCCGAAGCACCGTCAGATTGCCCGCCCGAGGTTCCATCGATGGCTGAGACGGCGGGTCGTCAGCCGCCGGACGTGAGGTAGCTGGCGTCGTGCGGGGCCAGCACCTTCAACCGGCCCGGCTCGATGCGGATCGCCGACTCCGGCGGCAGATCCTCGAGTTCGCCGTCCCGCACCGCCCGACCGTGCCGCTTGCTGCCGCCGTAGCGGATGACGATTTCCTGCGCCTGAAGGACTTCGAGAGCCGGATTGGTGCGCCAGGTGCCCAGGACGATGTCGGCCGCGAGCTTCATCAGCGCCCTCCGATCGTCCGTCTGGCAGATATAGACGCCGAGCGTGCCGCCCTTCGGATCGTCGGCATAGGGCATGTGCCCGTCGCCGTACATGTTGTTGGAGACCGCGACGGCTGGCGTGCGGATGCGCCGCGGCTGGCCGTCGACGGTGATTTCCATCTCGATCTTGGGCGCGCTCTGCAGCGCCATCAGGGCCGAGCGGAAGGAGGCGAGGATCTTGCCGATCCGCGAGCCGTAGCTCATGCGCCGGCGCATGCGCACCATGCGGGCATGAAGGCCGACAGCGAACTGGTGGACGAAGGGCCGGCCGTTCACGGTGGCGATGTCGACGTCGATGATCCGGCCCGATGCGAGGGCGGCCGCAGCTTCCTCGAGCGCCAGCGGCACCTGAAGCGTGCGGGCGAAGAGGTTCATCGTGCCGGCGGGCAGGATTCCGAGGGCGACCTTCGTACCGTAGAGCGTGGCGGCGGCCGACGACACGCTGCCGTCGCCGCCCCCGACCAGCACCACGTCGAGGTCGCTCCGCTCAGCGGCGCGGCGCAGCGCATCCCCGAGCTCCTCTGCCGTCAGGAACTGGACTTCGATCTCGTGGCCGTGGAGGTGGAACTCGCTTTCCAGAACCGCGCGAAGCGCGTCGTGATCGGCGGTGCGCAGGGTGCCACCCTGCTTGTTCATGAACGCGGCAACCTTCATCGAGCGCGCTTTCGCCTCCTTTGCGGCGCCTCGCGGGCGGGCGACCGGCGCGGCCGCATATATGGCGCGCCCCCGCCATCCACAGGGCGTCAGCCGAGGAGGCCAAGAAATTTTGGCCTTCACCTGTCGCAGGCGGAACCGCACCCTACCCTCGACGCCGCGGCCCCCTTTCCCATCCTTGTTCCAGGGCCGGCGGAGATCGGTGACATGATCGAGTGGATCGTCATACTTCTGGTGGTTGCGGCCATTGCCAGCCTTCTCGGCATGCAGGGAACGGCGGGCTTTGCCACGGGCATCGCGAAGATCCTGATCTTCATCGTGCTGATCGGCTTCCTTCTCGCGCTCCTTCTCGGCGTCCTCGTCATCAGCCTCTGATAGCGCCCGCCGATCCGAGCCGCGCAACCAAACGCGACATGAACAGTTGATGTCGCTAGGATCGAGCTGCCGATCAACAATCGGCGAGATCCTGCCCCCGATCATCAAGTTTTCTCAAGCCGCCCGTCTGTTGCAGCGCGTCATCGGCAAAACAACGCCGGAGTACGGAACCTATCTGCAGGAGGATCGATTATTGAGGCAGAAGGCGCCCGGCCGCTCGTCCCGATCGATGCGGGACGAGATGCGCTTGTTCGCGCTGAACGCCAAAAGAGGAAACTACCGATGATCCGCAAGCTTCTTGCAACGACGGCCATGGCCGGCCTGTTCGCGACGGGCGCCTTTGCCCAGGAGACCACGGCTCCGGAACCGGCAGCTCCTTCGGCCGACGCCGCGGCTCCCGCGGGCGCCATGGGCGCCTCCGCCGATGTCGGCGCCGCCGCAAACTCCGGCAGCTACCTCCAGAGCCTGTCGCTGCAGCAGCACCTCGTTTCCGAGATGGACGACGCGGAGATCTACGCCGGCAACCAGCCGGACGCCCAGTCGCTCGGTGAGATCCAGAATTACCTCGTCGAGAAGGACGGCAAGATCGCCGCCGCCATCGTCGAGGCGACGATCAACGACGAAAGCCGCACGGTCGCCGTGCCGTTCGATCAGATCCAGTGGTCCATGGGCGAGAACAACGAGCCCCGCGCCACGATGACCAACGCCGACGCGCTGAATTCGGCGCCGATCTTCATGGAGCGCCAGGCCGCCGCGACGACCGATCCGTCCATGGCGGCGGGTTCGGGCACCGCGACGGGCGCCGGCGGCACGGCGATGGCCCCCGCGGCCGGCGACACGGCCGCGACCGGCGCGGCTCCCGCGGCGGGCGGCACGATGGCCCCCGCGGCCGGTAGCAGCGACATGGCCGCCAACAGCGGTGCCGCGGCGCCTGCCGGCGAGACCATGATGCAGGGTCCCGACCAGTATCTCACGGCCGATCTCGTCGGCCAGGATATCCGCAGCGGTGCAGGTGACGACGCCGAGACCATCGGCGAGGTGAGCGACCTCGTCGTATCCGACAACGGCATGGTGGATGCGGCGGTGGTCGGCGTCGGCGGATTCCTCGGCATCGGCCAGAAGAACGTCGCCGTGCCCTTCGGCGAGTTCCAGGTCACCCCGCAGGACGGTGGCGACCCGGTCTTCGTTCTCGCCGCGAGTAAGGAGCAGCTCGAGCAGGCGCCGACCTTCGAGGGTCGCGAGCAGAACGTCGCAGCCAACACCTCGTCGGGCACCGGCGGCATGGCCAACGACATGGCCGCCACGGGCGCGGCAGCCGGCGCGGCGACGGGTGCCGCCGTCGGCGGCGCGGCGGACACGGCTTCGAACATGGCCTCCAATGCCGGCTCGGCGATGGAAGGCGCGGCGACGTCGGCCGGCAACGCCGTGACCGGCGCGACCGAGACCGCTCAGAATCAGTCGGGCATGGCCACCACCGGCACCGACAACAGCACGACGGCGTCGACCGGCGGCTCCTCGCGCGAGAACATGATGCCCGTCGACAGCAGCGCCCAGCTGACGGCCGACGAGCTGATGGGTACGACGGTCTACGGCCCGAACGACCAGAGCCTCGGCAAGGTCGGTGACGTCGCGATGACCGCCGATGGCCGCGTCGACGCGGTGATCGTGGATGTCGGCGGCTTCCTCGGCATCGGCGCCAAGCCGGTGGCCGTCGGCCTCGACAACGTCCAGCTGATGCGCGACCAGGGTGACTCGCTCTACATCTACACCCAGTTCTCGCAGGACCAGCTCGAGAACGCGCCGGCCTACGACCAGTCGTCCTATGCCGAGAACCGCGACACCATGCGCCTCCAGGGCGAAACGGCTCCGGCCGCGGGTGGCACGGCTCCGGCCGCGGGCGGCGCGTCCACCACGACGAACTGACGGATCGCGGCTCGACCGGGCGCCCGCCCGGCCACCGAAATCCAGGGGGTCCGCCGCGAGGCGGGCCCCTTCGTCGTATCTCGGCCCTCGAATCGACGCAGGGGCCATTACAAATCGTAACGAAACTCAACGCGTCGATCAGGGCTTCTCGGCTATGGTGCAGGCGCCTCGAGACGCCTGCGGCGATCGTGCCGACGGGCGGTTGCAGCACGGATGGTCATGGCCTTCATCAAGCAGCTCCTCGTCACGATCGCACTTCTTGGCGGCGCCGCAGCGCTCTGGATCACCTTCGATCCGGCGCCCGGGCGCGCCATCCTGCAGTCCGGCGCTGCGCTCCCCAACGAGGTGCGCCAGGCCGTCCTCTGGCTCAATCCCGCCAGCGACCCGGCAGCCGCCAGGCCGGCGGCCGCCGGCAACCGCGGCGGCGCGCCCGGCGGTGGTCGTGGCGGTGCCGGCGGGCCGCCGCTGATCGTCATCGGCGACGTCGCGGAGGCGGTGGCGCAGTCGACGTTGAAGGCCATCGGCACGGCGGAGGCCGCGCGCTCCGTTCCCGTTTATCCCGATGCCACCGGCATCGTGTCCGCGGTCGGCTTCAAGTCCGGCGACGAAGTGGCGGCCGGCAGCGTGCTCATCACCCTCAAGGACGACGCGGAACGCCTCGCGCTCGACCGGGCGCGCATTGCGCTCAAGGCCGCGGAGGACCAGCTCGCCCGAGCCGAGCGCTTGTCCAACTCGATCTCCACCGTTCAGCTCGAAGATTACCGCCGTACCCTCGACAATGCGCGCCTCGACCTGCGCTCCGCCGAGATCGCGCTCGACGACCGCCGCATCACGGCCCCCATCGACGGCCGGGTCGGGCTCGCCGACATCGACGTCGGCGATCTCGTCGGCAGTCAGACGCTGATCGCCACCGTGGACGACCGCGCGAACCTGCGCGTCGTCTTCTTCGTGCCTGAATCCTACGTGCCCCAGGTCGCGATCGGGCAAACGTTCGAGGCGACGAGCACCGCCCGGCCGGGCGAAACCTTCGAGGGCCGCGTCACCGCCATCGACAGCCGCCTCGACGAGGCCTCGCGCACGCTGCGCGTCGAGGGCACCATCGCCAACGAGGACGATCGGCTGCGCCCGGGCATGTCCTTCGCGCTCGGCATCGACTTCGAGGGCGACCGCTACCTCGCGCTCGACCCCATGGCGATCCAGTGGGAGCGCGCCGGCGCCTATGCCTGGAAGATCGTCGGCGACCGGCCGGAAAAGGCGGCGTTGCGCATCGTCCAGCGCGACATCGACCGCGTGCTGGCGGCGAGCGACGCGTTGCGGCCGGGCGACGTCGTCGCCGTGGAGGGCGTCCAGTCCATTCGCGAGGGGTTGCCCGTGCGCATCGACGGCACGACCGGCGCGCCCGCCGGCCCGGCGGTGGCCGACGGCGCCACCGCCGGCGAGGCGGCGCCGGAAGCCGCAACGCCTCCGGCTCCGGCCTCGGCCGCGCCGTCTCCGGCCCGGGCGAGCCTCGGCTTCGCCTCGCCCGCCAATGCCCGCGAGAACGCGGTCCGATGAGCGGCGGCAAGCCGTCGGGCGGTCCGGACGCCCTCACCAGCCTCACCAGCCTCTTCATCCGCCGGCCGGTCCTGACGATCGTGCTCAACCTCCTCCTGGTCGTGGCGGGCCTCGCCGCCTTCCAGGCCGTGGAGGTGCGCGAGCTGCCCAACGTCGACCAACCCGTGGTCTCCGTGTCCGTCACCCTCGACGGCGCCTCGCCCGAAGCCGTCGACCAGCAGATCACCTCGACCGTCGAAAGCGCGGTCGCGCGCGTCGCCGGCATCGACTCCGTCTCGTCGCGATCGAGCTTCGGCTCGAGCCGGGTCACCATCGAGTTCACCGACACGACCGACATCAACGTCGCGGCGAGCGACGTGCGCGACGCGGTGGGCCGGGTCGTCTTCCAGCTGCCGGAGGACGCCGACGAGCCGCGCGTCGTCAAGGCCGACGCCGACGCCGACGCCATCATGCGCCTCGCCGTGGTCGCGCCGGGCATGCGGTCCGACGAGCTGACGACGCTCGTCCAGGACGTCATCGTCGATCGCCTCTCGGCGGTGGAGGGCGTGGCGGACGTCCAGGAGAACGGCGACCGCGAAGAGCGCATCTTCATCGACGTCGATCCGGATCGCCTGGCGACGCGGAGCCTCACCCTCGCCGACCTCTCGGCGGCGCTGCGCAACGTCGCCCTCGACGTTCCCGCCGGCTCGCTCGTCTCGCCGACGCAGGATCTCGTCGTGCGGGCCAACGCCAACGTCACGACGCCGGAGGCCTTCGGCGCCATCGCCATCAACGACCGCACCCGCCTTCGCGACGTCGCCACCGTCCGCTTCGGACCGGAAGACGCGACGTCGATCGTGCGCATCAACGGCCAGACGGGTTTCGGCCTCGGCATCGTGCGTCAGGCGGGCTCCTCGACGCTGTCGATCTCGGAAGGCGTGCGCGCCGCCGTCGACGAGATGAACCGCACCCTGCCCGACGCCGTCTCGATCCGCGTCACCAGCGACGACGCCATCTTCATCAACGGCGCCATCCACGAGGTCGAGCTGACGCTGATCTTCGCCGTCCTGATCGTCGTCGCGGTGATCTACGCCTTTCTCCTGAATCTTCGGGCGACGCTGATCCCGGCCGTCACCATGCCGGTCTCGCTGATCGCCGTGATCGCGGCGATCTATCTCGCCGGCTTCTCGATCAACATCCTGACGCTCCTCGCCCTCGTGCTGGCGACCGGCCTCGTCGTCGACGACGCGATCATCGTCCTCGAAAACATCGTGCGCCGCCGCGACATGGGGGCCAAGCCCCAGGCGGCGGCCGTGATCGGCACGCGCGAGGTCTTCTTCGCCGTGATCGCGACAACGGCGACGCTCGCGGCCGTCTTCGTCCCGATCTCGTTCCTGCCGGGCCAGGCGGGCGCGCTCTTCGCGGAGTTCGGCTTCGTTCTGGCGATCGCCGTCCTCCTGTCCTCCTTCGTCGCCCTGACCCTGTGCCCGATGCTCGCCTCGCGCCTCCTGAAGGAGAAGCCGAGCGCCGCCGAGCGCCACAGCCTGCTGGCGCGCGGCTGGATCTGGATGGGCGGGCGGCTCGCGGGCCTCTACGGCGCGGCGCTGCGCTTCTCGCTCACCTTCCCGCTCGTGGTTCTCGGGCTCGCCTCGATGTTCGCCTTCTCGGCCTTCGTCGCCTACAACAACCTCGCCCAGGAGCTGACGCCGCCCGAGGATCGCGGCACGATCTTCCTGCGCGTCACGACGCCCCAGAGCGCGGCGCTCGACTACACCTCCTCCAAGGTCCGGCAGGTCGAGGACCTTCTCCTGCCTTATGTCCAGTCGGGCGAAGCGGCGAACGTCTACTCGATCTCCGGCGCGGGCGGCAGCAACAACTCCGCCTTCGTCTTCCTGTCGCTCGCCGACTGGGCCGAGCGCGAGCGGCCGCAGAGCGCGATCGCCGCCGAGATCAACCGCGCCGTCGCCGAGATCCCGGGCGTGCGCGCCTTCGCGATCCAGCCGAACTCGCTCGGCATCCGCGGCGGCGGGCGCGGCCTCCAGTTCGCGGTTCTCGGCTCCAGCTACGCGGCCATCGCCGACGCCGCCGAGACGCTGCGCGAGGCGATGGAGACGGACGGCCGCTGGGGCCGCGTCGACCTCAACTTCGAGGCGACGCAGCCCCAGCTCTCGGTCCAGATCGACCGCGAGCGCGCCTCCGATCTCGGCATCGACATCGAGGGCCTCGCGACCGCCGTCCAGGCGCTCCTCGACGGCACGCAGGTCACGACGACCTTTATCGAGGACCAGGCCGTTCCGATCGAGATCGTCTCGACCGGCCAGCCGATCAACGATCCGGCCGACCTGTCGAACCTCTTCCTGAAGACCGGCGACGGGCGCATCGTCCCGATGTCGAGCGTCGCGACGCTGACCGAGGAGCCGATCGCGCCCTCGCTCACCCGCGAGGAGCGCTCGCGCGCCGTCTCGCTCTCCGCCGAGCTGAAGCCGGGCTACACGATCGGCCAGGGCTGGACCGACCTCCAGGCCTTCGCGAGCGAGCACCTGCCGCCCGAGATGCGGCTGATCCCGCTCGCCGAGGCGAAGACGCTTGGCGAAACCTCCGGCGGCCTGGCGCTGACCTTCGGCTTCGCCATCGTGATCGTGCTCCTGGTGCTGGCGGCGCAGTTCGAGAGCTTCGTCTCGGCCCTCATCATCATCGCGACGGTGCCCTTCGGGCTCGCCTGCGCGGTCTTCGCCCTGCAGTTCTTCGGGCAGAGCCTCAACCTCTACAGCCAGATCGGCCTCGTCCTCCTCGTCGGCATCATCGCCAAGAACGGCATCCTCGTCGTCGAGTTCGCCAATGCCGAGCGCGACCGCGGCCTGTCGGTGCGCGAGGCGGTGGAGGTCGCGGCCATGACGCGTCTGCGACCGGTGATGATGACGATGATCGCGACGATCGTCGGCGGCGTGCCCCTGATCTTCTCGACCGGCGCCGGCGCCGAGGCGCGGCAGGCTCTCGGTTACGTCATCGTCGGCGGCCTCGCCTTGGCGACGCTCGCGACGCTGTTCATCACGCCGATCGCCTATCTCTTCCTCGCCCGCTTCTCCAAGCCCCAGGCCGAGAGCCGCGCCCGGCTCGACCACGAGCTCGAGGAAGCCGCCCGCCTCGGCGCCGACGCGGAGGGACACGGACCGGCGAAGGGTGGCCTGCAACCGGCGGAATAGGCCGGCCGCGCAGGTGAACTTGATGATTGCAGAGCCGCGCGGGCGGTGCCATCCTTCCCCAAGGGAAGAGGGAGGAGCACCATGCAGAAGAAGCGGCTCGTCGTGTGCTTCGACGGCACCTGGAACAACGCCGACCGCGGCGGGAGCGAGACCAACGTCTCGATCCTGGCGCGGTCGGTGCAGGCCAACAGCGGCGGCGACGGCGTTCCCCAGCTGACGCTCTATCTGCGCGGCGTCGGCTCCACCGGCAACGCGATCCGGCGCCTGCTGGACGGGGCAACCGGCGACGGTCTCGATGACAACATCCTGTCCGCCTACATGTTTCTCGCCCAGAACTACGTGCCGGCCGAGGACGACCGAGGGGCGGACGAGATTTTCCTCTTCGGCTTCTCGCGCGGCGCCTTCACCGCCCGAAGCCTGTGCGGGATGATCGGTGCCTGCGGTCTCCTCAAGCGGCAGGATCTCGATCGCATCGCCGATGCCTGGGCCTTCTATCGGAACGAGAAGGCGACGACGCGCAAGCCGGAGGTCTTTCGGCGCAAGCACGGGGTCGACGCGCATCGGGAGGTGGCGATCAGCTTCCTCGGCGTCTGGGACACGGTCGGCTCGCTCGGCATCCCGTCCTCCCTCATCGGCAGCTTCGTCAACGAGGGCTACGAGTTCCATGACACCACGCCCTCGCGGATCGTTCGCCGGGCGCGCCACGCCCTCGCGATCGACGAGCACCGCGACGAGTTCATCCCGACCTTCTGGACCCACCCGGCGCCGGACGGCTCGGACATCGGGCAGGTCTGGTTCGCCGGCGTTCATTCCGATGTCGGCGGCGGCTACGCGAACCGGAAGCTCGCCGACATCCCGCTGCTCTGGATGGCGGACGAGGCGCGAGAGGCCGGGCTGAAGCTCGATGCCGACGTCCTGCCGAGGACCGGCGACCTCGATCCCCTCGCCCCGCAGCACGAATCCCGCAAGGGCTATTCGAGCAAGGACTACTTCACGCCGACCTTTCGGCGCATCCTTGAGCACGACGTCGATGCCGCCTTCAACGAGGCCGTCTACGTGCCCAGGGACAAGCGCAGGAAGGTGCTCGCCACGATCAACGAGTCGATCCATCCGAGCGTGAAGCGCCGCTTCGGCCAAACGGTGCGCACGCTGAGCGCCGAGAACAAGGTCGTGCGCGACGCGATCTACCGCCCGAAGAACCTGGCGCCGGCCCTCGACGAAGAGGACTGACCGGGCCGCGTTGCGGGCGGAGGCTCGATCGCGCTAGAAGCCGGGCCATGGCACCTCCCCCGCTTCTGCGCCTCGACGGCGTGCGCCTCACCTTCGGCGGCACGCCGCTCCTCGCCGACGTCGAGCTGAACGTCCTGCCCGGCGACCGCATCGCGCTCGTCGGCCGCAATGGGTCCGGCAAGTCGACCCTTCTCAAGATCGCGGCCGGCATCGTCGAGCCGGATGGCGGCGACGTCTTCGTCAAGCCGGGCACGACGGTGCGCTACCTGCCGCAGGAGCCCGACTTCGGCGCGCACGAGACCGTCGGCGCCTATGCGAGCGCCGGTCTCGGCCCCGCCGACGATCCCTACCGCGTAACCATGCTTCTGGAAGCCCTCGGCCTGTCCGAGAGCGCCCGCACCGCCGACCTGTCGGGCGGCGAGGCGCGCCGCGCCGCACTTGCCCGCACGCTCGCGCCCGAGCCCGACGTCGTCCTCCTCGACGAGCCGACCAACCACCTCGACCTGCCGACCATCGAGTGGCTGGAAGGCGAGATCGGCGCGATCCGCAGCGCCATGGTGCTCATCAGCCACGACCGCCGCTTCCTGGAGCGCACGACCCGCGCGACCGTCTGGCTCGACCGGGGCGGCGTCCGGCGCCTGGAGGAAGGCTTCGGCGCCTTCGAGGCATGGCGCGACAAGGTTCTGGAAGAGGAGGAGATCGCCTTCCAGAAGCTCGGCCGCAAGATCGTGCGCGAGGAGCACTGGCTGCGCTACGGCGTCACCGCCCGGCGCAAGCGCAACGAGCGCCGCCTCGCCAACCTCCATTCCCTGCGCGCCGAGCGGCGCGAGCACCGCCACGCCGTCGGTCAGGTGCAGATGGCGACGGGCGAAACGCGCGAGAGCGGCAAGCTGGTGATCGAGGCGGAGACGATCTCCAAGGCCTATGGGGAGCGCGTCCTCGTGCGGGACTTCTCGACCCGCATCCAGCGCGGCGACCGTATAGGCTTCGTCGGTCCGAACGGCGCGGGCAAGACGACGCTTCTCAAGATGCTGATCGGCGAAACGCCGCCGGACACCGGGTTCGTCCGCCTCGGCACCAATCTCGATCTCGCCTTTCTCGACCAGAAGCGCGCCAGCCTGCGCGACGACGTATCGGTGGCCGAGGCGCTCACCGACGGGCGCGGCGACCAGGTCGTCGTCAACGGCGAAGCCCGCCACGTCGCGGGCTACCTGAAGGACTTCCTGTTCCAGCCCGAGCAGATCAGGACGCCGGTCGGCAACCTGTCGGGCGGCGAGCGGGCGCGTCTCCTCCTGGCCAAGACGCTGGCGACGCCCGCCAACCTTCTCGTTCTCGACGAGCCGACCAACGATCTCGACATGGAAACGCTCGATCTCCTCCAGGAACTCGTCGCGAACTATCCCGGCACCGTCCTTCTCGTGTCCCACGACCGCGACTTCCTCGACCGGACGGTGACGAGCGTGATCTCGCCGGCCGACACGGGCGACGGTCGCTGGCTGGATTATGCCGGCGGCTATTCCGACATGGTGGCGCAAAAGCGGGGAGCGAGCGATGCGGCGCGCCCGAAGGCGCCCGCCCCCGCGAGGCCGAGCGGAGGCAACAAGAACGCAGCGAGCGCCCCGGCCCCGGAGCGCAAGACCACCTCGAAGCTCGCCTACAAGCAGAAGTTCGCGCTGGAGAACCTGCCCAAGGAGATCGCGCGCCTCGAGGCCGCCATCGCCAAGGCCGAGGCCGCCATGGCCGATCCCGCCCTGTTCTCCAAGGATCCCAAGCGCTTCGCCGCGCTCGCCGCGGAGATCGAGGCGAACCGGACCGCCCTCGCGAAGGCGGAGGACGAGTGGCTGGAGCTGGAGATGCTGCGCGACGCGATGGAGGGCTGAACCCGCCCCTCACCGCCCCGCCGCTCTGGCAAAGCGTCGCAGGTCGCGGCGCGCCTGCGCATTCCCCTGGGGAAGAGCGGGTAATGATGGAAAGATCACTTGCAAGTCGAACATATCATTTGCTTGGATGTTGCGAATCGCAGGTTTCGGCACCAAGTCTTGGGCCGGTTGACAAGAATCCTCCGGCCACCGGGTTTGACAATCCAACCCGGCGCCTATCTTGAGGTTTCGTGTCGAGTATGAAACAGGACGGCGTGCGCGCCGGCGGATGGGTGGCCATTGCTAGAACGGCCCGGTTCGCTTGCGCGTCGGTACGAATGACGCAGAGACGCTTCATGCAATTTCGGCCCATGCGGACGCGCGGACATAAGGTTCCGCAAACCTTTCTCGGACATGATCGTGTCGGAGGCTCGCGAACACCGCCGCCGGTCCGTCCTTGGAGCATCGAACTCCGTTGAGCCAAGTCCCGCCCGCCGCCAAATGCACCATCCTCGTCGTCGATGACGAGCCCCTGGTCCGCTTCAACGCCGTCGACATCTTCGAAGAGATGGGGTTCGAGGTCATCGAGGCCGCCGACGGGGTGGAAGCTCTCGCCATCCTCGAATCCCGTTCCGACATCGGCCTCCTGTTCAGCGACTGCCGGATGCCCCGCATGACCGGGCCCGAACTCGCCGCCGTCGCTTCCCGCCGTTGGCCGAACCTGCGCATCGTACTCGTCACGGGCTATGTCAGCGCCGAGGACGTCAAGGACTGGCCGCTTCTCTGGAAGCCCTACAAGGCGGAAGACATCCAGCGCATCGTCGCCCATCGCGAAGTCGGCGCCAAGCGCTCTCGCCACTCCGCGGCTTGAGCCGCGCTCGTTTCGCTCGTTCGCCGCGCGGCGAACGATGTGACGACGCGCAAGGCTTTCATCTCACCGGCAAGCTTTGTAGCCTCGGGTCGTCCGCGCGCGCGGGCCATGCGGCAGACGGAGGCAGGATGCGGACGGCGTCAACGGTATCGGCTCGGGCCTGGCTGACGGGCCTCGCACTCCTCGTGCTCTTCCTGCGGCCGGCTGCCGCCTTCGAGACCGCGGCCCCCCATGCCATGATGGTCGACTTCGAGACCGGCATCGTTCTCTTCGAGAAGGACGCCGACGCTCGCGTGCCGCCGGCGAGCCTCCTGAAGCTGATGACCATCGCGGTGATCTTCAACGAGCTGAAGAAGGGCACCGTCTCGCTCGACGACGTGTACACCGTCTCCGAGCATGCCTGGCGCACCGGCGGCGCGGCCTCGGGCGGCTCCACCATGTTCCTGCCGCTGAATTCACAGGTCGCGCTCGGCGACCTCATCAAGGGCATCGTGATCCAGTCCGGCAACGACGCGACGATCGTCGCGGCGGAGGGCATCGCCGGCTCGGTCGAGGCCTTCGCCGGCATGATGAACGCCCGCGCCGCCGAGATCGGCCTCACCGGCTCGCACTTCGTCAACCCGCACGGGCTTCCCGCCGAGGGTCAGGTCGTGACGATGCGGGACCTGACGACGCTCGCCGCCCACATCATCCGCGACTATCCCGTGCACTACCACCTCTTCTCCGAGGAAGCCTTCACCTTCAACGGCATCACCCAGCGCTCGCGCAATCCGCTGCTCGGCCTCGGCGCCGACGGGCTCAAGACGGGCCACACCTCCGAAGCCGGCTTCGGGCTCGTTGCCTCGGCCAAGAACGCCGAGCGCCGCATCGTCTTCGCCATGAGCGGCATGACCTCGCAGAACCAGCGCGCCGAGGAAGCCCGCGCCATGATGGCCTTCGGCCTCGAAGGCTTCTCCGAGGTGACCGTGCAGCGCTCGGGCGAGAGCGTCGGCTACGCGCCTGTGACGGACGGGACCGCCTCGCAGGTCGCGCTCGCCACCAAGAACGACGTGCGGCTCCTCGGCCCGCGCGAGGGCGCCGGCGGCTACACCAAGATCGTCGTCGGCGCGCGCACCCTGCCGGCGCCTGTTTCGCCGGGCACGCCGGCCGGAACGCTGCGGATCATGCGCGCCGGGCTGACCGTTCACGAGGAACCGCTGTTCACGACGGAAGCCGTCGAGGAAGACAGCTTCATCCGCCGCTTCTGGTCCAACATTACCGGCGGCTGAGAACCGGCCTCGCGCAATCCCGGGCGGCTAGAACGCGTCGATCTGTTCTTCGGCGAGCGCGCGAGCCCTCATGTCTGTTTTCGACCTCATCGTCATCGGCAGCGGCCCCTCGGGCCGGCGCGCGGCCGTCCAGGCCGCCAAGCTCGGCAAATCGGTGCTCGTCGTGGAAAAGGGGCGGCGCGTCGGCGGCGTGTCCGTCCACACCGGCACGATCCCCTCCAAGACCATGCGCGAAACGGTGCTGAACCTCACCGGCTGGCGCGAGCGCGGCTTCTACGGCCTCGCCTACCGGGTCAAGCAGGACATCACGGCCTCCGACATCCAGGCCCGCATCCTCAAGACGCTCGACCACGAGGTCGAGGTGCTGGAGCACCAGTTCGTTCGCAACGGCGTGAAGACCGTCGTGGGCGAGGCGTCCTTCCTGTCGCCGCACGAGATCGCGATCGCGCTGCCCACGGGCGAGACGCGGGTGGAGCGCGCCGGGGTCGTGATCATCGCCTGCGGCACCCAGCCTTTCCGGCCGGACACGATCCCCTTCGACCACGCCTCCGTCTTCGACAGCGACGAGATCGTCGAGCTGCCGAAGCTGCCGCGGTCCATGACGGTGATCGGGGCCGGCGTCATCGGCGTCGAATACGCGACCATCTTCTCCGCGCTGGAAGTCGCGGTGACGCTGATCGAGCCGCGCACAAGCTTCCTCGACTTCATCGACAAGGAGGTCATCGCCGAGTTCGTCCACGAGCTGCGCGACCGCAACGTGGCGCTGCGCCTCGGCTCGGAGGTGTCCTCGGTCACGCTGGACGCCGCCGGCCGGCCGGTCTGCGAACTCGCCAGCGGCCGCACGGTGACGAGCGAGGTCCTCCTCTTCGCCGCCGGCCGCATGGGCGCGACGGACAAGCTGAACCTTTCGGCGGTCGGGATCGAGACCGACCGACGCGGGCGGATCAGGGTGGACCCGAAGACGCTCCAGACGAGCGTTCCCCACATCTACGCCGCCGGCGACGTGATCGGCTTTCCCAGCCTCGCCTCGACCTCGCTCGAACAAGGCCGCCTCGCGGCCTGCCACGCCTTCGGCCTGGAACCGCCGCCCCCGCCCGAATTCTTTCCCTACGGGATCTATTCCGTGCCGGAGATCTCGACGGTCGGCATGAGCGAGGAAGAGGTCCAGCGCCGCGGCATCCCCTACGAATGCGGCATCGCGCGCTTCCGCGAGACCTCGCGCGGCCACATCATGGGCGTCCAGAGCGGCATGATGAAGCTGATCTTCTCGCGCAAGACGCGCCGGCTTCTCGGCGCCCACATCATCGGCGAGGGCGCGACGGAGCTCGTCCACATCGGCCAAGCGGTGCTGAACCTCAAGGGCACCATCGACTACTTCATGGAGAACACCTTCAACTATCCGACGCTCGCCGAGGCCTACAAGGTCGCGAGCCTCGACGCCTGGAACCGCGCCTTCGCCTCGCCCGTCACGGCGAAGATCTGAAGCGCAGCCGGCGCACGGGTTGACGCGGCGCAGCAAAGCGCCGATATGGGGCGGGTCACGCCGCGAATGCGCTGCGCCCGCTTCTTCGTTCCGACAGCTCGGGACCTTTTGACGAGCGCCAGCCGGGTTGTTCTTCGTCCCGGCCGCGGCCCGTGCCGTTCCGCTCCCGCGCAAGGGGCGGCCGGCCGCTTGAGCGGGCGACAGGGATCGCCTGCCCATCCCGAAAGTCCAGTTTGACCCAGACCGATTTCCAGGCGTTCGGCCTCGCCGACACGCTTCTCAAGGCGCTCGCGCTCCTCGACATCACGACCCCTACCCCGATCCAGGCCCGGGCGATCCAGCCCCAGATGGAAGGGCGCGACGTCCTCGGCATCGCCCAGACCGGTACCGGCAAGACCGCCGCCTTCTCGCTGCCGCTGCTGCACGGGCTGCTCACCCGCCATGTCGGGCGCCCGGTTCCCAAGACCCCGAAGGCCCTGATCCTCGCCCCGACGCGCGAGCTCGCCTCGCAGATCGCCGACTCGGTGAAGGACTACACCGTCGGCACCAAGCTCACCCACACCGTCGTCTTCGGCGGCGTGTCGATCCGCCCGCAGATCGACACCATGCGCCGCGGCGTCGACATCGTCATCGCGACGCCGGGCCGGCTCCTCGACCTCGTCAACCAGCGCGCCATCAGCCTGTCCGGCGTTCGCTTCGTCGTTCTCGACGAGGCTGACCGCATGCTGGACATGGGCTTCGTGCGCGACGTGATGCGCATCGTCGACGAATTGCCCGAGGAGCGCCAGTCGCTGCTCTTCTCGGCCACCATGCCGAGAAGCGTCGAGGACCTGTCGCGTCGCATCCTGACCAATCCGGTTCGCGTCGAGGTGACGCCCGAGGTGGTCACGGTGGAGAAGATCGCCCAGAGCGTCTACTCCGTGCCGCAGAAGGCCAAGAAGCTCTGGCTGATCGAGGCCCTGCCGGGCTTCGAGAAGACCGTGATCTTCACGCGCACCAAGCACGGCGCCAACCGCCTGTCCGAGGACCTCGCCAAGGCGGGCATCGAGGCGCTCGCCATCCACGGCAACAAGAGCCAGGGCGCTCGCCAGAAGGCGCTCGCCGCCTTCCATTCCGGCACGGTGCCGGTGCTGGTGGCGACCGACATCGTGGCGCGCGGCATCCACGTCGACGACATCAGCCACGTCGTCAACTTCGATCTGCCGGAAGAGCCGGAGTCCTACGTCCACCGCATCGGCCGCACGGCCCGCGCGGGCAAGTCCGGCATCGCCGTGACGCTGCTCGATCCGTCCGAGCGCGCCAAGCTGCGCCAGGTCGAGAAGCTGACGGGCCTGCGCTTCGACATCCAGCCGACGAACTTCGCGACCGCGATGCCCGCCGGCTCGGCCGAGGAGGAGCGCGAGGATCGTCGTCCCCGGCGCGGTCGTGGCCCCGGTCAGGGACGCCCGAACACCGGCGGCGGCAACGCCAATGCCAATGCCAAGGGCAACAATCGTCGCCGTTCGGGCCATGGCGGTCATGGCGGTCATCCCGGCGCGGGCGAGAGCCAGGGCGCCAAGGGTGGACGCCCGCAACGCCGCGCCGGCAATCAGGGCGGCGGCCGTCGGTCGGACCGGCCGAGCTCGGCCGGTCGCACCGTCAACGGCTGAGCGGCTTCGGCCGCGGCAAAACGATCAAGGGCGGCGCGGCTTCGGTCGCGCCGCCCTTTTTCATGGCCGTTGCGGGGCGCGCTTCGGCCCTCCATATCCGGTGTCCGACCCGTTCACAGGACGCGACATGGCCGAGACGATCAGCATCGACATCCCGCACAAGCTCACGCGCGCCGAGGCGCGCCAGCGCATCTCCGACAGCTTCGGCCGGATGCGGCAGGAGGTCATGGGCGGGATGATCAAGTGGGAGGACACGTGGACGGACGACCACCTGGACTTCCGCGCCCGCGTCATGGGCCAGTCGGTGACCGGCCGCCTCGACGTGCTGGACACCGCCGTTCACGTCGAGGTGGACCTGCCGATGTTCCTCGCCGCGCTCGCCGAAAAGGTGAAGGGCAAGCTCGCCCGCGAAGGCCAGATTCTCCTGGAAAAGAAGTGAGCCGGCTCAGCGCGAGGCGCTGAGCACCGCTTTCTCCGTCCGCACGCGGCCCGTGCCGCCCGCTTCCGTCTCGATCGCGAGCACGGCGCCGAGACCCGGCAGCGTCGAGCCGACCTTGACGCGCCACAGTTCGTCGCCGGCGGCGACGACCGCCTCGGACTCGAACAGGGCGACGATCGAGTAATCGGCCGGGTCGACCTCGCCGTTCCGCACCACCGCCGGCACGGGAATCGCCGGCCCCGTCTCGTCGGCCGGCGCGGCGGTCGACCCGGTGGTGATCGGGTCGACGTTGGAGGAGCGCATTCCCGCGATCAGCTGGCGCTCGAAGAAGGTCGGATCCTTGGCCGCGGTCGAGACGACCCAGGCGAAGAACCCGCATGACAGGAGCAGGACGCTCCCCGCGAGGATCGCGTTGGCGCCCTCGTCGCTCGATATGGAGTGGGACGCGATGCGGCGGAACGCGCGAAGCCGCGCGGCCGCGGACTGCTGCCGGAACTCGGACATGGCATACTCGAAACAGGAAACCCATGCGGGCCGCGCGGCTGGCGTCCGGCCCGTCATCATGGTCACCGATCGAGGTTAAGAAGCCGTCGCCGTCCAGCCTGGGGAAAGGCCGGACCCGTTCGCCCGGCTTCTCAGGTCACGATCCCGAGGCGCAGCGATTCGGCGATGGCATGCGCCCGGTTGGCGGCTTTCAGCTTCACCGTGGCCGAGACGAGATGGTGGTCCACCGTGTGCTTGGACAGGGCGAGGCGGCGCGCGATGGCCTCGCTCGTCAGCCCGTTCGAGGCGAGCTGCAGGCATTCGCGCTCGCGCGGGGTGACGTGGCCACGCTCGCCGATCACGGCCTCGAGCTGGCAATAGCGGGCGAACCAGCTCGTCGAGAAGATGCGCAGGGCCAGGATGTCGAGCGAGCGCAGCTCCGGCCGACCCCGACCGAGAAAAAGCACCCCGCCGACACGCCGAAGCCCGGCTCGCACCGGCACGCAGATCCCCGACAGAGCGACTGGAAGCGGGCCGCGGTCGCGCAGCACGCCCGCTTCGAAGACAGGGGGATGCTCGTCCGCCTCGCCGTGGCCGGTCCATCGGAACGGGAGCGAGGATCGTTCCGGCAGTCCGACGATGAACGCGCCGAGGCTATCGGGAGCAAGCTCGGACGAAGCGAGGCGCCGCCCCTCTTCCACCAGGCGCAGAAAGGCGCCCTCCGCATCGGGGGACGCGACGACGAGCGCGACGCCTTCGAAGCCGCCGGCTCGACTCGCCTCGGTCAACCGGGCGGTGAGGTCCGGCAAGTTCGCCAACTTCCAGAGCCCGTCCGCGTCGAAGGCGGCTCCCATGGTGTCCCGGCCCACCGCAGGTTCCGCTTCGACCAGAAGCTCGTCATTCATCGCAATATTCATCTTCCCGAAGGACCGGCGCTCCTGACTCCTGGCGCGGCACGCCCTTGGCCACGGCGACGGCCTCGACCCTTTCGGGACGCTCCGACGCCGAGACACCGCCCCGACGCAGGTCTCGCGCCGGTGCCGGACAGCAGCGCGACCAGATACCCGGTCTCGTCGTACGATGGGCGCCGCACCAATTAATAAGGGCACCTAGTGTATTCTCGAGCCTGAATCAACGCCCGCGACGAAGCGTCGAGCCGTCGAGACGAAGCCAAGCTTTGCCGACACGACCCGGAGGGCCCGCTCGGCACCGAGCCGGTTCCCTCGCCTACTTCTGCTGCAAGGCGGCGGCCTGTTCCTCGGCGCCGCGCACCTCGTTGCGGCGGATGTAGTCGAACTTGTCGACGAGGACCTCCTCGACGAGTGCAGTCTTGTAGACCGCGTTGACGTCGTCGCGGACCTGCGTTGTCAGCGCCTTCAGGTCGAAGCGCTGGGGCTGGCCGAAGTCGAAGCCGTCGAGCGAGTAGATCCGGCGGAAGGCCGAGTCGATGACGAAGGGATCGGGCGGCACCTTCAGTTCCGACACCGTCTTGCCGTCGATGGTGTAGACGAAGCGTGCCAGGATATAGCCTTCCAGCCCCTTGTCCGAGATCATCGGCACGGTGATGTCGCTCGTCTTGCGGTAGTCGAGCCCCTGGAAGTAAGTCGGCTCTGCCGCGGCTTCGGCCGGAGCCGCACCGCTCTGCATGGAGGCGACCAGAAAGCTGGACCCGAGCGAGACGGCGCAGACCCATGCGCCGAGGGCGATGATCTTGATCATGCGCTCCGGCCTTCGCGCGGACGCGACGAATCATAGGTTCCGTCCGATTCGGCCTGGCGGATCGACTCGGAGATCAGCTCGGACAGGTCGCGGCTTGCCGCGACGTGGAGCGACAGGACGCGCTGGTTCTCGCCGAGATTGGCTTTCAGCGCGTCGAGCCGCGCGCGCGCAGGGAGGCTCAGCTGCTCGCGGGTGATGGAGCGGGACAGGCGCGACATCTCCAGAAGGCTCTGGTTCTTCCGGCCGGCCATCTGGGCGAGGTCCAGCGCGGCGCCGCTCTTGAGCGCTCGCGTTTCGGTGAGAAGCACGGTTTCGAGGCGCTCGATGGCCTGGAGCAGGACGTTTTCCATCGCGGTTCCGCTGTCTTTCTTGAAGAATCAGGACTCGGGATCGTCGGACAGGGCGGCGGCGGGGCCGGCGCCGAGAGCGGTCGCGAGGCTCGTCGGGTCGGGCCCGAACGGCAGGTCGCCGGCGGCCTTGGCGTCGCGCTTCGCCAGCAGCTCGGCGATGCCGACGCCGCCGGAGGCCGCGAGCTCGTCGCCGATCTGCTCGGCCAGCATCGAGCGCCACACGTTGCCCGCCATGCCCGTGCCGAAGAACCCGCCCTCCTCCGAGGGCAGCATCTCCTCGACGAAGGTTCGTAGAACGAACCCCTCGAATTTCTCTTCCGGCGAGACCTTGCGCGCCTCGTGGCGCACCAGGCCCGGCACCCGGCCGATCTCCGGGGCGGCGACGCTGGAAAGCCGGGCCGAGAAGCTGTCGGCGCCGGCCTCGACGACGTGTCCGGCCGCGGACGCGGCGCGAGCGGCGGTCGCGGCCCGGCCGGCATCGACGGTCTCGACCGGATAAGGCGCGGCGGTCTTGGCGGACAGGCGGTCGACGATCACCGGAGGGCGCCTTTCATGGATGGGGAAGCGGCGCGGCCGGGCCGGCCGGCTGCCCTGGACGACTTAAACCGGAGCGGCTTATTCGAGGCTTGAGGGCTTGAAACGGGCGCGGATCTCGGCCTGGAAGCCGGCGCTCGCCACGCGGTCGACGGTCTCGTCGAGGTCGCGCTTGGCGTGGCTTTCGCGCTCGGCGAGCTTGGCCTTGTCGCGCGCCTTCTCGACGCCCTTTTCCAGGCGCCGCGCCTCGACGAGCAGCTGCTCGACCCTGGTCTGCTCGGCGACGTTCTTCTTGCGCTCGACGTCGTTGCGCTTCAGCGCGTTGACCTTGCCCTCGAGGAACAGGCCGTGCAGCGCGCCCTCGTGGTTGAGCGCGTCGATGATCGCGACGTCCTGCGCGTCGATCCTGGCGTGCTCGTCCTTGAGATGGGCGAGGCGCCACTCCTCCACCGAGCGCTTCTGGTTCTGGACCTTGAGCAGCCGCGCGAGCCGCTTGGCCTGCCCCTCGCCGCGCGCGCTCATCCGTTCACCACCCAGCCGGTGAAGTCTTGCATGAACAGGACGAAGAAGTCGGTCATGGCGTAGCCGAACAGGATGAGCCCGCCGGCGAGAACGAAGGGCAGCGAGATGAAGTAGACGGGGATCGTCGGCGTCATCTTGTTGGCGAGGCCGATCGCGAAGTTGACGATGACGGCGTAGAGGATGAACGGGCTCGAGATCCTGAGGCACAGGAGGAAGGCCTCGTCGAGATTGTCGGTGAAGTTGGCGAGCGCTCGGCGCGCCGCGAACCCCTCCACCGGCGGGATCGCCGAGTAGGAATCGACGAGCGCCCTGGCGATCTCGGCATGGAGGTTGAGGACGAAGATCAACGTCGTCGCCGTCAGCGTGATCAGCGACACGATCGCCGCGCCCGGCTCGTTGTCCTCGATCGCGGTACCGAGCGCCTGCCCCATGCCGATGGCATTGGCGACGACGTGCCCGGCGAACTGGAGCGCGAGCAGGAAGGTGCGGCCGAGAAGGCCGATCATTGCCCCGTTCAGGACCTCGGTCACGATGAGCGCGATGCGCTCGGCATCGCTCGCCCCCTCCACCAGCGGGCGCAGGCTGTCGATCAGCGCCGGCGAGAGCGCGAAGGACACGGCCAGCGCCAGGAACAGCCGGATCTGCGCGGGCAGGCGCGCCGAGGAAAAGCCCGGCATGATCATCAGGCAGCTGCCCACCCGGCAGAACACCAGGAACAGGCAGAGGACCTGAACCGAGGCGCTCTCGCTCACGAGATGGTGCCCAGCGACTTGATGTCGGTTCCGCGCGCGATCTCGACGTGGCTGAGAACGGGAAGGTTCACGAAGATGCGCTCGATCATCATGCGCACGTAAGGACGGGCGTCGGGCGCGGCGACAAGAACGAAGCTCTCGCCGGCATCCATCTTGGCGCGGATGACCTTGGTCGCCTCCGTCGCGAACTGCTCGACGAGCCGCGGGTCGATGTCGAACTCGATGACGTCGCCCTTGGCGTCGCGCTTGAGCGCCTGGTGGAAGGCGAGGTCCCAGCGGTTGCCGAGGCGCAGGACGCCGAGCTGACCCTGGTGGATGAGGTCGCCGCAGATCTGCTGCGCCATGCGCACCCGCACGTGCTCGACGATCTGCTCGGAGCGGCGCACGTGGGGCGCGATCTCGGCGATGGCCTCCAGGATCAGGTTGAGGTTGCGGATCGAGACGCGCTCGGCGAGCAGGAGCTTGAGCACCGCCTGGAGGCCCGAATAGCTCATGTGCGAGGGGATGATCTCCTCGATCAGGCGCTTGTAGTCGCCCTCCAGCCGGTCGATCAGCGCGCGCATGTCCTTGTAGGACAGGAGCTGCGACAGGTTGTTGCGGATCGTCTCGGACAGGTGGGTAAGCACCACCGAGAGCGTGTCGATCGGCTCGAAGCCGAGGCGCCGGACTTCCGAGGAGAAGGTCTCGGAGATCCAGGCGGCGCGCATGCCGAAGGCCGGCTCCTTGGTGATGTCGTGCGGCACGTCCGGCACGTTGCCCTCGCCGAGCACGATCAGGAGCTCGCCGAGACGGATGCGCTGGCTGGCGATGGTCGTCCCGTGGATCTTGATCTCGTAGGACTTCGGGTCGATCGCGAGATCGTCGGAGAGCTTGATCTCCGGCACGACGAAGCCGTAGCGCGAGGCGAAGCGGCGCCGCATCTTGCCGACGCGGTTGGCCAGTTCGTCGCGCTGGAGCAGGAGGTGGGCGGAGAGCTGCTTGCCCAGAACCAGCTCGATCTCGACGATGCGCAGCGATTCCTTCACCGAGACGCGCTCGGCCTCCTGGACGCGCTGGACCTCGGCCGCTTCCTTCTCCGCGACCTTCGCGGCCTCTTCCTGTCGGCGCTTCGGCACGACGTAGGCGATGCCGGCGAGCGCGCCGCCGAGCATCGCGAAAGGCAGGAAGGGCAGGCCCGGAAGGATCGCGAGGAGGCCCATCAGGCCGGCCGAGACGCCCATGGCGCGGGGATAATGGCCGAGCTGGCCGAGAACCGCGGTCTGCGCCTCGCCGCGCGTGCCGCCCTTCGAGACGAGGAGGCCGGCGGCGAGCGAGATGATGAGGGCCGGGATCTGCGACACGATGCCGTCGCCGACCGAGAGCTTGACGAAGACGTCGGCGGCGTGGGCGGGCTCCATGCCGTGGCGGGTGATGCCGATGATGATGCCGCCGAAGACGTTGACCGCGGTGATGATCAGGGCGGCGATGGCGTCGCCGCGCACGAACTTCGAGGCGCCGTCCATCGCACCGAAGAAGGAGCTCTCCTCTTCCAGCTCGCGCCGGCGCAGCTGGGCCTCCTTCTCGTCGATGAGGCCGGCCGACAGGTCGGCGTCGATCGCCATCTGCTTGCCGGGGATGGCGTCGAGGGTGAAGCGGGCGCCGACCTCCGCGATGCGGGTCGCGCCCTTGGTGATGACCATGAAGTTCACGATGATGAGGATCGTGAACACGATGACGCCGATGACGAAGTCGCCGCTCATGACCAGCTCGGCGAAGCCGCCGATGACGTAGCCGGCCGCGTGCACGCCATCGTCGCCGTGGGACAGGATGACGCGGGTGGTGGCCACGTTCAGCGCCAGTCGCAGCATGGTGGCGAGCAGGAGAACGGTCGGGAAGGCCGAGAACTCCAGCGGCTTCTGGATCCACAGCGCCACCATCAGGATCAGGATCGACAGCGCGATCGAGATCGACAGCCCGATGTCGATGACGAAGGCCGGGATCGGGACGAACAGCACCGTCAGCACGAAGACGACGGCGAGCGCGAAGCCGAGGTCGCGGCTGCTCTTCGGGGCGGCTTTCGGCGGGTTGAGGCCGACGCTCTCGATCAGGGCCATCGCGGGCGAGCTCCATGGCATCGAACCGCGCCGGATTGGAAGGGAAGAGCGCGCGGTCCCTGCCCCGCTTGTGCCGGGGCTCGCTGGTGCCGAACTGGAAAGGAATTCTTAACCCGCCAGCCTTGGCCCGAACGACGACGGCCGCCCCGGAAGCTCCGGGGCGGCCGTTAGCGGTTCGCGCGGGGATCAAGCGCTCAGAAGCCGGTCTCGATCCTCGAATAGGACTCTTGCGTGAAGGCGTAGACCTGCGCGCCGGTGAAGGAAGCGGTCAGCGCGATCACGACGAAGATCGCCAGGATCTTCGGCACGAAGGTGAGCGTCACCTCCTGGATCTGGGTCAACGCCTGGAAGAGAGCGATGATGATGCCGACCAGCATCGCCGCGCCGACCGCCGGGCCGCAGGCGGCCACGATGGTCCAGACGGCGGACTGGACGATGTCGAGGGCGTCGGCTTCGTTCAAGGCTCGGGCCCTCCCCTATTCGATCGTCGTGCCGGCGCCGAGCGCCATGGTCTTGCCGCTCGTCAGCGTGGCGGTCACGCCGTCGTCGGTGATGCGCACCGACTTGACGACGCCCGAGGTCGCCCCGTCGCCGGAGGTGACGGTGCGGCCGACCAGCGAGTCGGCCTGCGTCAGCGCCGTCAGCGTCGTCATCGCCGCGAGCTTCTGGTTCAGCTTGATCGACTGCTCGACGTTGGAGAAGGAAGCCAGCTGGCTCATCTGCTGCGTCGGGTCCGTCGGGTTCAGCGGATCCTGGTTCTTCATCTGCGCGACGAGGAGCTGCAGGAAGGCGTTGTAGTCGAGGCCGGTCTTGATGCCGTCCTTCGTCGCCTGGGAGACAGCCGTCGCGGCGGTGGTCGTCGCGCTGGTCGGGTTCACGGTGGTCATCGGGCAGCTCCCGCGGCGACGAGGCGGTTGACGTTGGCGAGCTCGGCGGCAGCCTGCATCTGGGCGCGGCTGCCTTCGAGGATCTCCTCCTCGATGTGGAAGAGCCCGCGCAGGCGCTTCAGGGCGTCGAAGGGCCGGTCGCGGCCGATCATGTCCATGATGTCGTGAAGCCCCGAGCGGACATCGACGTTCTTGAAGGCGGCGAGCAGCATCGGGCAGGTCCGGTCGAAGACCTCGCGCGCCGTATCGGCCCCCGCCGGGTCGATCAGCATCATCTGGATGATGAAGTAGAGCTGGCGCAGCGGCGTCGTCGCCTGCGCCTCCTGCAGGACGTGGCTTTCCAGGAGGAAGGTCACGTCGTTCAGGAACTCGAGCTGGACCTTGCGGTCGGCCTTGAGCACCGCTCCGTTGACGAAGATCCGCTCGCCGGCCCGCAGCGTGATGCGGAGCGTTGGCGTCGTCATGCGGCGAGCCCGTCCCGGATCATGGTGGTCACCTCGATCATGCCCTGGAACGAGCCGGACTTGCCGAGCCGCACGGCCTCGGCTTCCTTCATGATCCAGAGGCCGATCGAGATGAGGTTGGCGCGCAGCTCGTCCGGCAGGGCGTTGTCCGAATTGGCCAGGTCCTCGACGAGGATCGACCAAAGGTTGCGCGTGACGTAGATGGCCTCCACGGCCTCGCGCGAGCGAGGCCCGGCCTCTTCGGCCCGTTCCAGAAGCGAGATCGCGTGGCCGAGCGCCTGGCGCTCGCGGTCGCGTGCCGTCGCGCCGCTTTCCTGAGCAACCTCGGCATAGGAGAATTGGTACATTCCCGGTCCTCGTTCGGGGGTTATGCGTCATGCTCGGTCGGCGAAGGGGCCGGCCGTCAGAGATAGTCCAGGATGTTCAGCGAGCGGATCCGGCCGGTCACCTCGGCCGTCGCCTGAAGCTGGGTGAGGAGGTTGTTGACCCGCAACGCCACCTCCGCCGGGTCGACGTCCTCCAGGCTGCCGTAGGACTTCGTCGCCGTATCCATGCGCGTGGTGAGGCGCTCGTTGGCGGCCTCGATGCGCCCCAGGCGGAACCCGACATCGGCCTGTATCCGGGTTACCCCGTCGATGCCGGCCTGAAGCTCGGTCACCGCCTTGTTGAGAACGGCGTTTCTAGCCTCCTGCCCCAGACCTGCCAGATCGAAGCTGGCAATCATGGAGTATGTCGAAGCAAGCTTGCGGAAGGCCGTATCATTGGCGGACAGCGAGGCAGTCACCGTCTCGTTGTCGCCGATGCTCACCGTCATCTGCGTGTCGGAAGCGTTCGACCAGTTCGCGTCCCAGTTGGCGTTGTCGGCGGTCTGACTGGAGAAGCGGAAGGGGTTCCCGACAGTGATGTCGACGTCCTGACTGGGCAGGGCACCGTTCTCGAGATAGGCGTTCATCTGCGCAACGGTTACGTCGCCCCCCCCGTTGGCTGCCTTCGCCGCGGCGACGAAGGCGTCGAAGTTGGTCTTGGCCGCAGCACGCCCCCCCGCCTGATCGAAGACCACGCCCGCGCCCGTATTGGCGCCGGCGAACAGGGACTGGCCACCGAAGGAGATGTTGAGCGCCCCGGCCATCTGCTCGAGCGAGCTTTTGGCCTGGTCGATCACCGTACCGAGGGTCTTCGTGTCCTTGATCGCGATGGCGCTTCCCAGCGCAGCCTTCATCGCCTCCGCATTCTTCGACAAACTGGTCAGCGAATCGTCGACGAGCTCCAGGTTCGACGCCACCGCCTTGTTGGAGGTGATCTGGCTCTTGAACGACGCTTCCTGGCTGCGGAAGCTGACGGTCGCTGCTGTCTGGCCGCCCAGCGTGAGGCCGACATCGGCGTGGCGCAGCGTGCCCGTTTCCTTCTCGGCCTTGGCGAGCTCGAGCTGGAGGCGCTGGATCACGGTGCGCGACGAATTGCTCATGGAGAGCGACGAAACGGTCATAGTGGTGCGGTGCCTCGTCAGATGGCCTGGAGGAGCGCCGCCAGCATCTCGTCTACGGTCGAGATCAGCTTGGAGGACGCTTGGTAGGATCGCTCGAGATCGATGAGCAGCGTCATCTCCTCGGCGAGGTTGATGCCTGTGGTGTCCGACAGCGTTTCCTGCGTGCGGGACAGGAGGGTCTGCTTGTACTCGCTGTCGGTGAGCGACTTCGACCGGTTGGCTTCGAGCCATCCGACGGACGAGGCGGCGAACTCCGCAATGGACCCGTTCGTTGCTGAGCCGAGCGTGGTGAAGGAACGCGAGGTCGAGAGCGCCGTCGAAAGTGCGTTCAAGCGCCCCGTGAAGCCTGCCAGACCCGTGGCATTGTAGTCGTATGTGCCTCCGGCGACGCCGTCGCGCAGCTTCTTGGGATCGGCCATCGCGTTGGCGCTGACCTTGATCGTGGTGGCGAGCCCGGTGGAAGGCGGCGCCGTCACGGTGCCGGTGAAGAGGCCGTCGACGGGCGTGAGCAGGCCTGTCGGCCCGGTCTCCTGAAACGCTTCGCGCAGCTTGCCCGCCATTTCGTCGAGCTGGTTGCCGTAGGTCACGGCGATCTTGTCGCGCAGCTCCACGAGGCCGGCGATCTTGCCGGACTTGATCGGCATGAAGGCGTTATCGCCGGTTACGGTCACGCCGTCGATCTTGAACACGTTGCCGGGCGAGCCCGACGTCAGCGCTCCCGAGGTCGAGAACTCCACCAGACGAGGCACGCGCTCGAAAAGCGTGACCCCCGAATCGGTGTAGAGCACCATGTCGTTGTTGGCGCGGAAGCCCACGGAAACGCCGACATATTCCGACAGTTCGGCGACGGCCTGATCGCGCTTGTCGACGAAGTCGGTGACGTCGGTTCCACCGGTCGTGCCTGCGATGACCTGATCGTTCAGGTCTTTGATGCGGGACAGGATGTCGTTCATCGACTTGGCCGCAGCGACGAGTTCGCCGTCGGCGTCCTGGCGGACCGCCTGAACCATGGCTGCGCCCTGGTTGAGCGAGGTCGCGAGGTCCTGGGCAGTCTGCACGGCGGCGCGCGCCAGCTCGAAATTGTTCGGCTGCGCAGCAGCCGCGTCGATCGTATCCTTGAGCTTGGAGACGAGCGCCGCTGGCGAACGTCCGAGTTCCGGATCGCCGATCGTTTCGCTGATACGGCTCAGGCCGTTCGCGACGGTCTTGGTCGCGGCCAGCGAGGAGGTCGAGTCCAGCATGTTGCGGAACAGGACCGAGTTCTGCGACTGGGCGATCGAGGCGATCTCGACCTTGCCGTTGATGCCGGTGACGACGTTGGCGTACTTGCGAGTCGCCCCCGCCGTGTTGAGGTTCGCTATGTTGCGCGACACCAGCTGCGTGTGCGTCTGGGTCGCGGCGAGCGAAGACTTCGCCGTGTTGAGGGCGGAAGAAAGCGACATGGAACGGATCCGCCGAGCAAAGGGGATGGGGACGGGCCGCCCATGTGGTTGCAGGGGCGGCCATCGGTCTTAGCGGGCGGTGGCACCGACGGACGGCGCCGGCCGCTCAACGCTTCAGGTTGACGAGGACGTCGAGGATTTCCGACCCGGTCTGGAAGACCTTCGAGTTCGCCGTGTAGGAGCGCTGCGACTCGATCATGTTGGTCAACTCGGAGGCGAGGTCGACGGTCGAGCCTTCCAGAGCACCCGAGACCAGCTTGCCGATGCCGCTCTCGCCCGGAAAGCCGACCAGCACGGTTCCGGATTCGAGGCCCGCGCTGAAGACGTTGCCCGGAAGAGCCGTCATATTGTCCGGGCTCTCCACCATGGCGAGCGGGATCTTGTAGAGGTTGATCGAAGCGCCCGACTTGAACTCCGCCCGTATGATGCCGTCGTCGCCAACCGACACCTTGTCCACCATCTCCGGCGGATTGCCGTTGGCTTTCGTCTGGGACAGCGTCTGGAACGGCGCGTTCTTCTGCGTCGTGCTCGTCAGGCTGAGGGTCAGGGCCTGTCCGTTGGGGATGGTCACGGCCAGCGTCTGGTTCGCGGTCGACAGCGTTCCATCGGTCTTGAACTTGACGTCCGCGCTGGCCAGGAGCCCGCCCGTGCCATAGGGGAACGGCGCCGAGGCGCCGGTCGTGGCTGCCTTGGCACGATCGAAGACAGCGTATTCCCAGGTGTCCTCCGTCGGCGGGGTGGCGCCGTAGTCGCCGACCGCCGTCTTCGACATGTAGACGTCGAGGATCACCTCCTTGCCGGTGTTGTCGTAGGTGACGATCGACTCCTTCGCCGTGTACGAAACCGGTGCAGCCGTCGTGGCGGAGGCCTGGTTCTTCGGCGTCGTGCCCGCGGTGTGAGTTCCCGCGGCGACCTGCGCAGATGTCGCCGCAGGGTCGATGAGCTTGGAGTCCTTGTTCAGGTTCACCTGCAGCGTCGCCGCGTCCGACGGTTTCGAGATGAGGCGCGACGCATTCAAGTTCACGTTGACGAGCCCGGCATAGCCGTTGGCGACGCCGTTCGTGTCGCCCTCGGGCAGCGGGTAGCCCTGGAGGATGAAGCCGGCGGCATTGACCAGGTCGCCGTTGCCGTTCTTCACGAAGGAGCCGGCGCGGGTCAGGTACTTGCCGGTCTCGCCGTCGCCGACCACCATGTAGCCCTTGCCGGAGATGGCGAGGTCGATCGCCTGCGAGGACGAGGAATTGGTCGTGTAGGACAGGCCGCCCTGCTCGGAGATCAGGGTGCGGGTCTGGGTCTGGACGACGCCCGAATTGTAGAGGCCGGCGGAGGATGGCAGTACCAGCGACGAGAACTCGGTATAGGACCGCTTGTAGCCGGTCGTGTTCGCGTTCGCGATGTTCTCCGACACGGCGGACAGGCGATTCGCCTGCGCGTTCATGCCGGAGGTGCTGGTGCGCATGACGCCGCCGATGCTCATCAGTTCGTCCCTGGGTTCCGTGGAAACTGGGCCTGTTTGTAGCTCTAACGGCTTGCGCGAAACTGCTGGATTAGTTGCTGAAAAGTAAACGTCAAGGTTAAACGAAGAAGCCTCCGGTCGATCCTTTGATCGACCGGAGGCTCCAGGCATGAACGGAGGCAATGCTTCGGTCGAGCGTCGGATCAGACGCCGATGCCGTAGCCGAGGTAGCGCTTGGAGGAGACCGGGTCGTAGCCCAGGCGCATCTTCAGCTTCTTGCGCAGCTTCGAGATATGGCTCTCGATGACGTTCTCCTCGACGTTCTCGTCGAAGACGCCGTAGATGGCGGAGAAGAGCTGCTGCTTGGACACGCGGCGGCCGCGGTTGGCGACCAAGTATTCGAGGATGCGGCGCTCGCGGCGCGGCAGCGCCATGGCGCGCCCGGCGACCTCGGCGTCGCGGCCGTCGGCGAACACGGCGATCTCGCCGATCATGGTGCGGGCCGTGTCGACGGCGTCGCGGCGGCGGATGGCGCCGACGCGGGCCAGGATCTCCTTGACGTGGACCGGCTTGGCCACGACGTCGTCCACGCCGGCGGCGAAGAGGTCGAGCGTGCCGTCGAGGCTCTTGGACTCCGAGAGCGCGATCATCGGCGCCTTGGACCGCGAGCGGATGAGGCGGGGGCTGACGGCACGCTCGTCGAAGTCGCCGAGAAGAAAGGCCTCGACGGCGGAGATGTCGGTCTCCGGCGCAGTCTCGACCCAGTCGCGGAACTCGCTGGCGGAGAAGCCGGTCGCCGAGACACCCTCGCGACCGAAGAGCGACTGGTAGCCGCTCGTCACCAATTCCCGGTTATCCACAACGACGATCATTTGAGAGCCCCTCAGTGCCGTTCTTGCCTGTGGAAAAACCCTAACCTGACCCGAATCTGGACCCAATCCTCAAATTTCATGGTCCATTAACCACAGTGGACGACAGCAGCCTAAATACCCGTTCCACCTGACGAATTTTTTTACTTAACAGAAGGTTAACGCGAGCCAGTAGTGGCTTTGCGCAAAAGGCAAGAGCCCGGCGAGCCCTGTGTATAGAAATTCTGCGTTCGTGGCCTGTTCTTCAAATGCGACGATGCCGCGAAACCGGCAATCCGGCTTCGCGGCGTCGTTGCTCTCGCCGGATCAGAGATAGAGCGAGCCGCCGCTGCGGGCCGGCGCGTCGGCACCGCCGGCCGCCGTGGCTCGCGTCGCGCCGGGCTCACGACCACCGGTCTCGCGGCGGCTCTCGCCGCCGGACGCACCGCCGCCCGCCGAGCCTCCGTCCGCGGAGCCGCCCTGCCCCGCCTGCCCGGAGCCGTCGCGGCCGGCGCCGCCCGCGTTGCCGGCAGACGACGTCGAAGCCGGAGCGCTCGCGGCGAGATCGCGCACGACGATCGTCACGGCCGCGTCGTCCAGCGTGAAGCCGGCGCGCCGCAGCAGGCTCTTCAGCCCGTCGGCATCCTCGGAAAGGATCGCGGCGGTGGCGTCGAGGGGCGTCGCGATCTCGACCGCCAGTTCGCCCCGCACCATGCGCAGCGACACGTCGACCTTGCCGAGATGCTCCGGCTGGAGCTGGATGCGGATCGACTTCAACGCGGCGCCGCCCGCCTGGTAGCGCAGGACACCGGCCTCCGAAGCGCCGCGCGCCGAGGAGTGGCCGTCGCGCGGATCGACGAGGCTCGCCACCGCGCTGGCGATCTGGCTCGAGGGCGAGCCGTAGCCGCCTTGGCCGCCGAAGCCCGCCTCGAACGAAGCCTTGGCCGACGACTTCGCGCCGCCGAGAGCCGACAGGAGCTCGTCGGCCCCCTTCTCGTCCCGGCCGGCGAAATCGTCGGAGGACGCCCCGCTCTCGTCGCCGACGAGAACCGGATCGTGACGGTGCGGCTCGAAGTGCGTCCGCATGGCGACGACGTCGATCTTGGCCGTGGCGATGCCGGCATCGGCCGGCCTGAGCGCCGCCGCCGCCCGGAGCGTCGCGGCATCCGCGGCGCGCGCGATCTCGGCGCCCGGCGTCGAGGCGAGCGCCACGCCGTCGTCGGTTGGCATCGGCAGGGCTTCGGTTTCGACGGCGGCGTTCGCGTCCTTGGCTGATGCGGCATCGGCACGGTTCGCCCCGTGCGCTTGCGCGTCCGCGCTGCCGAGACTTGCGGCGAGAACCTTGGCGAGACGCATGGTGGGCGACAGGCCGGCGGCGGACGCGTTGCTGCCAAGGGCCGCCTGGACTCCGTCGTCACCCGCCGCGCGCGTCTGTGCCGCCGCGGTCAGCGCGGCCGCGGCATCCTGCGAGACGCGGGCGGCTTCGACCGCGCGCAGGTCCGGCAGGAGGGACGAGAGCGACTTCGCGCCCTCGGCGTCCGTGTTTCCCCCGTCGTCGGGCATCGATATCTCGGAGCCGTCTACTCCCTCGATCGCCGGGTCGGCGGCGATCGCCGAGGCCTCGGCCTCCGCGATGGCCTGCGCCGCGGCGGCTTCGGCACCGTCGGCGGCGTTCTTGCCGTCGGCCTTCTCGGCCGATGCATCGGCGGCCTTGCCGTGCCCATGGCGCTCGGCCTTCGCGCCGTTGTGCTTGGTGGCGGCGCCGAGCGCCGCGTCGAAGGCGGACCCGGCCTTGGAGCGGTCTTGCGCGGGGACGCGTCCGGATCCCGGACGGGGATCGCCGGCATCGGCGAGTACGATCATGGATGTCATCTGTGTGTATTCTGCAAGTCGTTCGAGATCTGGTCGAGAAGTTCGGCGCCGCGGCGCAGCACCGGAGAAGCGGCGATGTCCGGCACGTCGAGCGCCGCCTGCATCTCCGTCTGCTCCACCGCGTCCGGTTGCTCCGCCCGGTCGCCGAGCGACAGGTCGCGCGCGGCCACCACGGGCGTCGCCATGCCGTCGACCACGGCATAGGCGGCGGAGAGGATCTCCACGTCCGCAGGGTGGAGAAGGCTTCGATCGATGGCGTCGAGCATCGCCCGAGCCTCGGAGGTCGTCCGGCCGGCGATGGTCGCGGCGGCCTGGTAGAGCTTGGCGCGCTCGCGCTCGCCCGGCGGCATCTCCGGCAGGAGCAGCGCGTCCTCGCAGATCGCCGCCGTCAGCGCCTCGTTGCCCATCACCAGCGCGCGCCGGCCGACGGACAGGAGGATGCCGAGCCGCTCGTCGTCGGGAAGCGCGTGCGTCACGTCGCGGATCACCGCCAGCACCTCGATGCCGCCGTCGCGGCCGCGCTCGGCATAGGCGGCGGCGAAGCGCGCCCGGAAATTGCCGGCATAGGCCGAACGGGCATAGGCGTCGAAGTAGCGGCGCGCCAGCGTGTCGGCGAGGCGGAACTCGCCCTGCCCCTCGGCGATGGCAACGCCCATGCGCAGCGCCGCTTCTTCGAGAAGCGTTCCCGGCATCAGGAGCCGCACGCGCTGGATGTCGGCGAGCGCGCTGTCCGGCGCGTCGGCCTCCAGGAGCTGGGCGCGCGCCAGGCTCGCCTGCGCGGCGAGCGCCGGCTCCATCGTCGCGAGGTCGAGCGCCGCCAGCCGACGCGCCGCGTCCTTGTTGCGGTTCTCGACGTAGGCGAGCGCCGCCTCGACGAGCGCCCGGTCGGTCGACGACATCTCGGCGCGGGCCGACACGCCGCGAAGCACGCTGGGCGGCCCGCCGCTCATGGTGAAGATCACCGCGGCGCGCAGGTTCCGCGGGTCCTTCCAGACGTCCGGTTCGACCGACAGGAAGGCCGGCGCGAAGCGGTTCAGGACGGTCTGCTGGGCGCGCATCGCAGCCGCGTTGCCGCGCCCGATCTGGTCCTGCAGGAATTCCAGCGAGCGCACGATCTCGAAGGGCATCGGGCCCCGCGTCGTCGGCCAGCTCGCCGGCGGCGCGCCCTCGTGCCCGTCTCCCTCGGCGCTCTCGGCATGCGCTTCGCCGCCGGCGGCAACGGCCTCGCCGTGATCGGCTGCCGCCGCGTGGTCGCCGGCGCTGCCGGGCGCCGGGGCTTCTGCATGAGCCCCCGAAGCCTCTCCATGCGCGGGGGCCGAGCCGGCAGCGGCGGCTTCGGCCGCCGGCTGGCGCACGGCCTCCGCGGTACCGGGCGAAACCGGCGGCAGGACATGCTCGTCCCCCGCCTCGCCGTGCGCCGCCTCTGCCGGAGCCTGCGTCGGCGACGAGGCGGGAGCGTGGGCCTCCTCCTCGGCGCCGGCCGGCGCCGAGGCGAGGGCGAAAATCGCCGCGAGCGCGCTCGCCCCCGCCAGGGCACGCAGGCCCCGCCGCATGGGTGTCGAAGAGCGGTGGATCACGCCGCGGGCTCCTTGAGCAGGATCTCGATGCGCCGGTTGACGGCCGCCTGCGGGTCGGCCGCATCCTTCGGATCGCGGTCGGCGAAGCCTTCGATCGCCTTGACGCGGTTCTCGTCGAGCCCGCCGCGGGCGAGCATGTAGTAGGCCATGTGGGCGCGGGCGGTGGACAGGCGCCAATTGTCGTAGTCGCCGCTGCGATAAGGACGCGAGTCGGTGTGGCCGCGGATCACGATCGTGCCCTGGCGCTCCTGCAGCACGGCGGCGATCTTCTCCATCATGGAGACGGCCGGGCCGGTCGGCTTGGCCGAGCCGACCTCGAACATGCCGCTGGGACCGGCATCGGCGAGCGAGACGACGATGCCGTCCGGCCCCGCCTTCACCTCGACGCTGGAGGGCAGCGACTGGTTGCTCGCGGCGAGCGACTTCGCGATCTCGTCGCGGATCGCCGCGGCTTCGGCCTGCTGCTTCCCGGCGTCGCCGGCCGGCTGCGACGGGTCGGCCGCGGCCTCGGCGGGCTTCGGCTCCGCGCCGTCGGCCGGCACGAGCTCGACGCTCGTCTGCAGCTCGGGCGGCGGCGCGTCGACGTTGGGAACGGCCGGGACGCTGGCCGCCGCGCTCAGCTGCCAGGAGGACGGATCGAAGGGATCGCGATAGGCTTCGCCGCCGTTGAGGCCGGGCAGCCCTGTTCCGTCCGGCTTGCCGCTCTCGCGGCCCGAGCCGCTGCTCGTCGACTGCGCCGCGATCTCGGCGAGAACGGCGTAGGGGTCGCGGAACAGCGCCTGCTCCTCGCCGCCGGTCTCGTTGCCGGCGAGTGGATTGCCGCTCGGATCGCCCGGCATCTTCACCTCGCTCGGCCCCTCGACGTTTGAGACTTCGGGCTTGGGGCTGATGTCGGTCGACACGCCCTTGGAGGACGGGGCCGTGTCGTTCATCTCGATCGGGTTGAAGTACTTGGCGATCTCCTTCTTCGTCGCGTCCTCCGACGAGTTGGTGAGCCACATCACCAGGAAGAAGGCCATCATCGCCGTCATGAAGTCGGCGAAGGCGATCTTCCAGACGCCGCCGTGATGGCCGTCCTCGTGATCGCTGTGGCGGCGGACGATGATGATCTCGTTGTGCTGGGCGGTGTGCCCGGCCGCGCCCTGCTCGCTCACGACAAGGCCTCGTTCAGGGCGCGGCGCCAGTCGGTCAGCCGGGTCTCGATCACGGTGGCGTCGGCCTGGATCCGCAGCTCGACGGCCTCGGCCTCGTCGACGAAGGCGATGAGAGCGGCCTGGCGCGCGGGCAGCGCCTTCTTCAGCGCGTCGAGAAGATCGCGCGGCCCGGCGGCGCGCATGGCGAGCGCCTTGCCGTCGCCCGAGAGCAGCGAAACGGTCTCGACGATCTCGGCGATGGTCTGCCGCTCGCGGGCGCCGCGCGCCAGCGGCTTCAGCACCGCCCCGAAGGACTCGCGAATGACGAGGCCGATGCGATCGGCCTGGTCCGACAGGAGCCCGGCGAGCTTCTCCCCTTCCGCGCTCGCCCAGTCAGCGCGCGCTTGTGCCAGCGCCGCTTCGCGCTCGGCCGCGAAGCGCGCTTCGAGGCTCGCCCGCTCCGCCGCGAAGGCGGCCTCCATCTCGGCGCGCATCGCCGCGCGTCCCTCGGCCTCGCCGTCCGCGCGCGCTTGCGCGAGCATCGCCTCGTGGTCGACCTCCGGCTCGGCCTCGACCTCGCCATCGCCCATCTCGAAGGCGTTTTCCAGGTCGGCGTCGAAGCCGTCGAGGCTCATCGCGCCGAAGCCGCCGAGCGGCTCGAAGGCAGTCTCGTCCATGAGGACGTCGTCGACGGCGTTCAGCGGCCGGAACTCGATCTCGTGGTTCGCCGGCGGGCGCTCGACGAGCGACAAGCGCTCGAAGACCGGTTTGCGCTTGAGGGGCGAGAGGCCGGAGGCGCTGGCGAAGGCCGGCTCGGCAGGCCCGATCTCGGACAGGTATTGCGCGAGAGGGATCATGGATCAGGCGGCCTTCTTCTCGTGGATCCACTGCTTGAGGATCGCCGCCGCCTGCTTCTCGTCGTACTCGACGAGCTGGCTGAGCCGCGCCTGGGGCGAGTTGATCTGGGTCTGGGCGATGTCGTCGAGGAAGGCCATGTCGGCCATGGCGCGCGGGCCGCCCAGCGCCGCGGTGGCGCCGGGGCTGCCGAGGGCGCCGAAGGCTCCCCCGGCGTCCATGCCGCCGATGGCGCTGCCGTCGGCATCGTTCATGAAGCCGGCATTGGCGAGCTCGATGCTGTCGGAGCCGGCACCGTCCTGCGCGTCCTGAGCGGCCGGCGAAAGGGCGCGGATCGCCGGCTTGATGCCGAACCAGACGAGGAGAACCGCGACGACGAGGATGGTGAGCGCGTTGATGAGCGTGCCCGACTGGCGCATGAACATCTCGCCGATTCCGGGCGCCGGCACGGGTTCGAGAGCCGTCGTGGAGTCGAGGAAGTCGACGGCGGTGACGGTCAGCTGGTCGCCGCGGCTCTGCGACACGCCGGCCGCCGAGGCGACGAGGGTCTCGATCTGCTTCAGGCGCGCGTCGACCTGCTCGTCGGTCGCATCGGCGCCGATCGCTTCCTTCAGGCGGGCGCGGTTCACCACCACGGCCACCGACAGGTTCTCGACCTGGTAGCCGTCGCTGGTCGTCGAGATGGTCTTCTCGTTGATCTCGTAGTTGGTCAGCTCCTCGCGGCGTTCCTTGGAGTCCGAGGAGGAGCGGCCGTTCGCGCCCGCATTGGCCTGATCGACCGGCTGGGGCACGTTCTGGTCGACGGTGGTCGCCTGATCCTGCGTGGCGTTCTGGCTCTCGCCGGTCTCGCGGACGGTACGGGTCGAGCGCTCGACGCGGCCCTCGGGATCGAAGGTGCGCTCGCTGATCTGGCGCCGGTCGGTGTTGAGGCGCGCGGTGACGCTGGACTGGAAGTTGCCGACGCCGAGATAGGGCGCGAGCGTGCGGCGGATCGAGTCCTGCACCGAGTTCGACACGATCTGCTCGACGCCGAGGAGCTTCTGGGGCGCGGCGTTCAGACCGTCGCCGCCGGAGGCGAGAAGCGTGCCGTCGGTGTCGAGAACGGTGACCTCGTCGACGCTCATGCCGGGAACGGCGGCGGCGACGAGGTGGCGGATCGCCTCGGCCGACTTGAACGAGCCCGAGCCGTCGGTGCGGATCACGACGCTCGCGGAGGGCGGGCGCGAATCACGGCGGAAGGAGCCCTCGTCCGGCAGGACGATATGGACGCGCGCGGCGCGCACGTCGGCGATCGACTGGATGGTGCGGGCGATCTCGCCTTCCAGGGCGCGCACCCGCGTCACTTCCTGCATGAAGGAGGTGAGCCCGATCGAACCGAGATTGTCGAACAGCTCGTAGCCGGCGTTTTCCGAGCGGGGCAGGCCCTTCTCGGCGAGCAGCATGCGCGCCGGCGCTGTCTGGGAGAACGGCGTCATGATGGCGTCGCCGGACGGGGCGGCGTCGAAGGGAATGCCGGCTTCCGTCAGGGCCGCGCCGATCGACGACATGTCGGTGCGGTCGAGGCCCGAATAGAGCGTCTCCATGTCGGGCCGCGACAGGTAGTACCCGCCGAGCGAAACGATGGCGACGACGAGAAGCCCGACGAGGGCGAGCCCACCGAGCTTGCGTGGTCCGAGGTCCTTGAGGCTGGTCAGAAGCTTTTCGGCCTCTGTACGGGCGACGGTCACCATGAAACGCCTGTTCGCTGTCGATTTTTATGGATGCTTGAATGGTCCGCAATCTGGTCGAGAAAGCTTGTGCGGACGTGATGGGGGTCGGCTCGAAAGCCCTGACGCGGCAAGGTTTGCGAAGGCCGCGGCGGCTCGCTTCGCGCGCGCGAAGGCCGGCGCCGGGTCTTCCCCGCGCCGGCCTCGATGACGGCTCTCGATCGACGGATCGTCGCTAGAAGAAGGATCGCACCAGGGAGCCCGACAGCATGTTCCACCCGTCGATCAGGATGAAGAACAGGATCTTGAAGGGTAGCGATATGATGGTCGGCGGCAGCATCATCATGCCCATCGACATGGTCAGCGTCGCCACGATCATGTCGATGACCAGGAAGGGCAGGACGATCAGGAAGCCGATCTCGAAGCCGCGGCGCAGCTCGGAGATCATGAAGGCGGGGATCAGGACGCGGAACTCCACCACGCCGTCCTCGGCAGAGCCCTGCTCGAGCGGCGGCACGCGCGAGCGGTCCGTCGCCTCGGCGATGCCGCCGAAGAGGGCGAGATCGGATTCGCGAACCTGTCCCAGCATAAACTCGCGGAACGGCTCGGCGATGCGCGTGAAGGCGACTTCCTCGCTGATCTCGTTGTTCATCATCGGCTTCAGGCCGTCCTGCCACGCCTTGTCGAAGGTCGGCGACATGACGAAGAAGGTCATGAACAGGGCGAGCGAGATCAGGATGAGGTTGGCCGGCGTCGTCTGCAGGCCGAGCCCGGTTCTCAGGATCGACAGCGCGATGACGATGCGGGTGAAGGACGTCACCATCACCAGGAGGCCCGGCGCGATCGAGAGCACGGTCACGAGGCCGAAGAGCTGAACGATGCGCCCGGAGACCGCAGCGTCTCCGGCCGGCAGCAGCGAGGCGAGCGACTGGGCGACGTCGCCGTCCTGGGCATGGGCGACGCCGGCGAGGCCGAGCAGGAGGACGGCCGCGGCCGCCGCGAGCGGGGCCGCGCGCCCGAGGAAGGGCCGGCGCATCGCGACTACTCCGCCACCAGGGACTGGATGAGCACGTCGGACACGTGCGGCGAGCGCATGCGCGCCCGCTCGACGAGGTCCTCGCGCAGGTGGGTGATGCCCCGCGCGCCTTCGAGCTGCGGCAGCTGCACCGTGCGCAGGAAGGTCGTCGTGTCCGCCTCGATCCGGGCGAGCAGGAGCTCGGTGTCCTCCTCCGACGCGCCCGAGATGACGAGCGAGGATTCGAGGCGCACGATCATGTTGGCCGGCGCCGCGAGGTTGGTGACGATCGGCTTCATGACGACGAGCTTGTCCGGCACGGGCTCATCGGCCTCGCCCTCGGCCGCAGCGTGCTCGCCGGCCGGCGCGGCGCCTCCGTGCTCGGCTTGCGCCCCGCCCTCCGGCTTCGGCGCGGCAGGCGCCGCGGCGGCCGGCGCTTCGGCGACGGGCGCGGCTTCCTCGGATGCGAGCAGCGTGCCCGTGAGCGCCCCGGCGCCGCCGGCCAGCACCGTCAGAACGCCCACCGCCAGAACCGTCGGCATAATGCCGCCCTTGGCCTTGCCGGCAGGCGCCTCGGAGGTCTCGTCCTCGGCCATGTCTCGCGACTCCCCGCGCCTCGATATCGACTTGCGGCGCCTGGGATGGGGTCGGGCAAGCGTGGTCCCGACCGCCGCATCCGGCGCCGAGACGAGGGATAGGCCGTTTGGCTGATCCGAGACTTAACGAGCCGTTAACCCTTGCCCCTATCCGAACGGAGAACTTGACCGGGCGGGAGCCGCCCCGCGCGGTTTGACGGCACCGCCTTCACCCTTCCGAAAACGCTTGCGTTCTAGGGTCGGAAAAACCGCCGCCTCGGGAGTTCTCGATGTACAAGGCCCTGGCGCTCCTCGCGGGTGCCTCGATGCTCGGACTCGCCCTGCCCTCCGTTTTCGATCGCTACCTCGCCGAGATGCGGCAGGAGCAGTCGGAAACGGCCGTGAGCCAGCAGCGCATCGTCGAGGCGGGCGTCCAGGCCAACCGGACGCGGGCGCAGGAAGCGACCCCGACCTATGGCGGGCGCGTCGCGGAAATCGACGTTGGCCCGTCCGGCCATTTCGAAACGACGGCGAACCTCAACGGCCGGCCCGTCCACGTCCTCGTCGACACCGGCGCGACCTACGTCGCGATCTCCGAGCGGCAGGCCCGCCAGCTCGGGCTCATGCTGACCGCCGGCGACTTCAAGCACACCGCCCGCACCGCCAACGGCGAGAACAAGGTGGCGCTGGCCGTGCTCGACCGCGTGAAGATCGGCAGCGTCGAGGTGCGCGACGTCGAGGTCATGGTGTCCAAGGGCGACGTCCTGCCGGTGACGCTGCTCGGCATGAGCTTCCTGTCGAAGCTGAAGCGCTTCGAGGTCCACGCCGACACGCTGAGCCTCGTCCAGTAGGCCGTCAGCCGACCCGGCCGAGGATCACCGGCCGCTCCGGCGCGGGAGTACCGCCCGGATCGAGGCGATAAGCGGCCCGAACGCTCTCGACCGCCCGCTCCGCCCCGGCTTCGTCGCGCGCGTGAACGAGCGCGAGCGGCTCGCCGGCCTCGATCCGCGCGCCCACCCGCTGCATCGCGGTCAGCCCGACCGCCGGATCGACCGGATCGCTCGCCTTCGTGCGTCCGCCGCCCAGCTCGACCACGGCGAGGCCGAGCGCGCGGGCATCCACCGCCGCGACGACACCGGCCGTTTCGGCCCGCACGTCGCGCACGACCGACGCCTCGGGCAGGTGGACCTCCGGCCGCGCCAGGAGGTCGACAGGGCCGCCGAGGCTCGCGACCATGCGGGCGAAGCGCTCGGCGGCGGCGCCCGCGTCGAGCGCCTCCCGCGCGCGCCTGTCCGCGTCGCCGGCATCGGTCGCGAGGCCTCCCAGCACCAGAAGCTCGGCGGCGAGGCCGAGAACGGCCGCCTCCATGCGCGGATCGCGCGGTGTTTGCGTCAGAAAGCGGATCGCGCCGCGCACCTCGACCGCGTTGCCGGCCTCGCGCCCGAGCGGCTCGTCCATGCCGGTGATCAGCGCGACGGTCGGCAGGCCAGCGCCGCGCGCGACGGAGACGAGGCTGGCGGCGAGCTCCCGCGCTGCCGTCTCCGAGGCCATGAAGGCGCCCGAACCGGTCTTGACGTCCATCACGAGCGCGTCGAGCCCGGCGGCGAGCTTCTTCGACAGGATCGAGGCGGTGATCAGCGGCACGGACTCGACCGTCGCCGTCACGTCGCGCACGGCGTAGATGCGCCCGTCGGCCGGCGCGAGGCTGCCGGTCTGGCCGACGATGGCGCAGCCCGCCGCCTCCACCGCGGCGCGGAAGCGCTCGTTGGGCGGATAGGCCGCGTAGCCGGGGATCGCCTCCAGCTTGTCCAGCGTGCCGCCGGTATGGCCGAGGCCGCGGCCGGAGATCATCGGCACGGCGGCGCCGCAGGCGGCGAGCAGCGGCGCCAGCATCAAGGACACCGCGTCGCCGACGCCGCCGGTGGAATGCTTGTCGAGAACGGGCTTTTCGAGGTCGCGCCAGTCCAGAACCTCGCCGGAATCGCGCATGGCGAGCGTCAGCGCCACCGTCTCCTCGGCCGCCATGCCGCGCAGGCAGGTCGCCATGGCGAAGGCGGCGATCTGCTCGGGCGAGACGCGGCCGTCCGCCACGCCGGCCACGAAGTCGGCGATGTCGGCGGGGCGAAGCGCGCGCCCGTCCCGCTTGTCGCGGATGATCTCCTGCGGCAACCGCATCGCGCGTCGCCTCAGTAGCCGGCGGTCGGCAGCTCGCGCGGGCCGGCGCCCGCAACCGCCAGGAGATCGTCGAGAACGCCGGACGCGCCGAGGCGGAAGGTTTCCGGCCCCGCCCAGTCCGGGCCCATGACCTCGTTGGCGAGGCGGTGATAGGCGGCAGCGTCCTCGAAGCTCTTGATGCCGCCCGATGGCTTCACGCCGGCCGCCCAGCCGGTGCGGCGGACGGTCTCGAGGAGAATGCGGGCGGTGTCGAGCGTCGCGCTCGTCGCGGTCTTGCCGGTGGAGGTCTTGAGGAAGTCGGCGCCGCCCGCGAGCGCCGCCTCGCCGGCCGCGGCGATCAGGGCGGGGTCGCGCATCTCGCCCGTCTCCAGGATCGCCTTCAGCGTCCGGCCGCCGGCCGCTTCCTTCACGCGCTGCACCTGCAGGCGGACGAAGTCCGGCCCACCGCCCTCGTGGCGCAGGAAGGTGGGATAGCTGACGACGAGGTCGATCTCGTCCGCCCCGTCGGCTGCGGCCTGCTCCGCCTCGCGGCAGGTCGCCTCGACGTCCTCGCCGCCATGCGGGAAGTTCACCACCGTCGCGAGCCGGATGCCGAGCGGCAGGCGCGGCCGGGCATGCGCGACGAAGCGCGGCCAGATGCAGATGGCCGCGACCGGGCCGTCCGGCGTTTCCGCCCGCTCGATCAGCCGGTCGACATCGGCCTCGGCGCACGTGTCGTTGAGGTTCGTCAGGTCGAGGCAGGAAATCAGCAGCCGCGCCTCGGCGGCCGCGTCGTGGACGGGTTCCATCATGGGTGCTCGATCTCCGGCAGGAGGGCGGAGAGCACGCGCGCCAGCCGCGCGCCGCCCTTCGGCGCCATCTCCTTGGTCTCGTCGTGGGACAGCTCGGCCCCGGTCATGCCGGCACCGTAATTCGTGACGACCGAAGCGGCCAGCACGCGCAGGCCGAAGAAGCGCGCGAGGATGGCCTCGGGCACCGTCGACATGCCGACCGCGTCGGCGCCGAGCACCCGCGCCATGCGGATCTCGGCCGGCGTTTCGAAGGACGGACCGGAGAACCACATGTAGACGCCGGCATGAACGGACACGCCGATGAAGTCCGCCGCCGCCCGGAAGGCGGCGCGAAGGTCCGGATCATAGGCCGCCGTCAGGCCGACAAAGCGCCCGTCGCTCGGCTCGCCGATCAGGGGGTTCGCGCCGGAAAAGGCGATGTGGTCCTCGATCAGCATGACCGAGCCTGGCCCCATCTCTTCGCGCAGCGATCCCGCGGCGTTGGTCAGCACCAGCACCTCGATGCCGATCGCGGCCAGCGCCTCGATCGCCGGGCGCATGGCCGCGGCGTCGCCCCGCTCGTAGAAGTGGACGCGCCCGGACAGGACGAGCACCTCGATGCCCGCGAGGCGCCCGGCGATCAGCGTGCCGGAATGGCCGGACACGGCCGAGACGGGAAAGCCGGGAATGTCGGCGAAGGGGATGCGGAGCGCGTCCTCCACGCTGTCCCCGAGCGGCCCCAGGCCGGAGCCGAGGATCATCGCGATTCGCGGGCGCCGATCGCGAAGCCGCGAGCGAAGTGCCTCGGCAGCCGGGCTCACGACACCGCGTCCTTCGGGAAGGCTTTGGGCAGAAGCTCCTCCAGCCGCACCGTCTCGATCACGCCCTCGACCGCGTCGCAGAGGTGGACCAGCGTGTCCGGCCGGCCGAACTCGGCGAGGCGCTGGCGGCAGCCGCCGCAAGGCGTGCAGGCGCGCATCTTCTCCGCGACGACGGCGACCTCGGCGATCCGGGTCTCGCCGGCCATGACCATGTGGGCGATGGCCGAGGTCTCGGCGCACCAGCCTTCGGGAAAGCTCACCACCTCGATGTTGGCGCCGGAGAAGACGCGGCCTTCGGGGGTGAGGATCGCGGCGCCGACGGGAAAGCGCGAATAGGGCGCGTGGGCGCGCGCCATGGCGGTCCTCGCCCGGTCGAAGAGGTCTGCGGGCTTGGTCATCACCGCTCCTTCACGTAGGGGACGCCCCCGGCCTTCGGCGGTACGGCCTTGCCGACGAAGCCGGCGAGGAGGACGACGGTCAGGATGTAGGGCAGCGCCTGGACGAATTGCTGCGAGACGACGCCGACGACGGGCAGCGACAGGCCCTGGATTCGGATGGAGAAGGCGTCGAGGAAGCCGAAGAGCAGGCAGGCGAAGAGCACCGGCACCGGCTTCCACTTGGCGAAGATGAGGGCGGCGAGCGCGATGTAGCCCTTGCCCGCCGTCATGTCGCGGTTGAAGCCGGCGGCCTGGGCGACCGACATGTAGGTGCCGGCGAAGCCCGTCAGAACGCCGCAGATGATGACCGCGCGGTAGCGCAGCCAGGTCACCGAAATGCCGGCGGTGTCGACCGCAGCGGGGTTCTCGCCGACGGCGCGCAGGCGCAGGCCGAAGCGCGTGCGGAACAGCACGAACCAGGTCAGCGGCACGGCGAGGAAGGCGAGGTAGACGAGAAGGTTCTGACCGGAGATGACCTGCGCGTAGATCGGCCCGATCACCGGCACGCCGGACAGCGCCTCCGCCCCCGGCAGCGCGATGTCGCCGAAGCGCTGGCCGGGCGAGAGCGGCGGGGTGCGCCCGCCTTGCCCGAACCAGGCGCTGCCGAGGATGATCGTCAGGCCCGCCGCGATGAAGTTCAGGGCGACGCCCGAGACGATCTGGTTGCCGCGATAGGTGATCGAGGCGAGGCCGTGGACGAGCGAGAAGGCGACGGCGACGAGGACGCCGGCGAAGAGGCCGAGAAGCGGCGAGGCCCAGACCGCGGCGACGGAGGCCGAGGCGAAGGCGGCCGCCAGCATCTTGCCTTCCAGGCTGATGTCGAAGACGCCGGCCCGCTCGGAGTAGAGGCCGGCGAGCGCCGCGAAGAGGAGCGGCGTTGCCAGCCGGATCGTCGCTTCGAGGACGTTGAGGGTGGTCGCGAAGTCCATCAGCGGCCGAGCTCCCCTTGCACGGTCTTCGCCGAGGGGCGGAAGCGCACGAACTGGAAGGCGGCGCCGACGCCGGGGCGGATCATGTTCTCGAGCGCGCCCGCGAAGAGGATCACGAGGCCCTGGATGATGACGATCATGTCTCGGCTGATCGCCGGCATGTCGAAGGCGAGCTCGGCGCCACCCTGGTAGAGGACGCCGAAGAGAAGGGCTGCCGGCAGGATGCCGGCGGGGTGGCCGCGGCCCATCAGCGCCACCGCGATGCCGACGAAGCCGGCGCCGGCGGGGAACTCGATCTGCAGGCGGTACTGGTCGCCCATGACCGGGTTCAGCGCCATCATGCCGGCGAGCCCGCCGGAGATCAGCATGGTGACGACCACGAGCCGCGTCTGGCTCATGCCGGCATAGAGCGCGGCCTTCGGGGAGAAGCCGAGCGTGCGGATCTCGTAGCCGAGGCGGGTGCGCCAGATCAGCACCCAGACGGCGAAGGCGGCGGCGAGCGCGACGAAGAAGGAGACGTTCAGCGGCGCGCCGCCGAGGTCGAGGCCGAGCAGCGCGAAGAAGCCCTCGAGCTTCGGCAGCTGGCCGCCCTCCGTGAAGACGCGGCTTTCCGGCGCCATGGAGCCGACCGGGCGCAGGCGCTCGACGATGAGGTAGACCATGAGCGCGGCGGCGATGAAGTTGAACATGATCGTCGTGATGACGACGTGGCTTCCGCGCTTGGCCTGGAGAACGGCGGGGATCAGCGCCCAGGCCGCGCCGAAGGCGGCGGAGGCGAGAACCGCGAGCGGCAGGTTCACCCACCAGGGGAAGGTGCCGTCGAGGTTGAGCGCGACGAGCGCGACGCCGAGGCCGCCGAGATAGGCCTGCCCCTCCCCGCCGATGTTGAAGAGGCCGCCGTGGAAGGCGACTGCGACGGCGAGCCCGGTGAAGATGAAGTTCGTCGCGTAGTAGAGCGTGAAGCCGAAGCCCTCGCCGTAGCCGAAGGCGCCGCGCAGCATCAGCTGCGCCGCCTCGATCGGGCTCTCGCCGACGGCCAGCACCACGAGACCCGCGACGAGGAAGGCGACGACGACGTTGACGAGCGGGATCAGACCGTAGTCGATCCAGCCGGGCAGCTTGGCATAGGGTCGGCTCATGCCGGCTCCTCGGAAGGCTCGGGAGGGGTGAAGAGATCGAGATGCCCCGACGCGTCGAAGGCGAAGAACGGGTTGTGGGCGAGTTCCCACAGGTGCCCGTCGGGATCGGCGAAGTAGCCGGAATATCCGCCCCAGGCGGCTGGCTCCGGCGGCTTCGTCGCGCGGGCGCCGGCCTGGAGCGCCGCGGCGAAGAGCCGGTCGACGTCGGCGCGCGAGGCGAGGTTGATCGCGAGCGCGATGCCGCGGAAGGCGGGCAGCGGCGCGAAGTCGAGCCCCGCGTCCTTCGCGAGGTCGGTCACGCCGAACAGCGAGAGCGCGATCCCCTCCCCTTGCAGGAAGACGACGCCCTCGGCCTCGATCGGTGCGCGGCGCCAGCCGAGCGCCTCGTAGAAGCGGGCCGAGCGTGCCAGGTCGGCGACGCCGAGCGTGACGAGCGAGAGGCGCGCGTCGGGAAGCCTCATTCGGCTGCGTCCCGGCTCTCGACGCCGGCCATCAGGAGGCCGATCTCGCCCTCGGACGCGTCGGGCGAGCGCTCGCCGACGATGCGGCCGTCGAACATCACGAGGATGCGGTCGGCGAGGCCACGGATCTCGTCGAGCTCGACGGAGACGAGGAGGATGGCGCGGCCCTCGTCGCGCATGGCGACGATGCGGCGGTGGATGAACTCGATGGCGCCGACATCGACGCCGCGCGTCGGCTGGCCGATGAGCAGCACCTTGGGCCCGCGCTCCATCTCGCGGGCGAGCACGATCTTCTGCTGGTTGCCGCCGGAAAAGTTGGCGGTTCTCAGCTCGCTGTTGGGCGGGCGGATGTCGTAGGCGCCGATCTTGGCTTCGGCATCGCGCCGCATGGCGGACAGGTCGAGAAAGGGTCCCTTGGCGTAGGATCGATCGCGGTGATAGCCGAGAATGGCGTTCTCGGCCTCCCGGAAGGGCAGGACGAGCCCCATGCCGTGCCGGTCCTCCGGTACATGGGCGAGGCCTGCGGCGCGCATGCCGGCCGGATCGATGCCGCCGCAGGGATCGAGGCGCTGGCCCAGAAGCTCGATCGTGCCGGACTTCGCCGGCCGGATCCCGGCCAGCGCTTCGAGAAGCTCCGACTGCCCGTTGCCCGCGACGCCGGCGATGCCGACGATCTCGCCGGCGCGCACCTCGAAGGACACGTCCTTCACCATCGGCACGCCGCGCGAATCGTGGACGGTGAGGTTCGAGACCTTCAGCGCCGGCGCGGCCGGTTTCGCCTCGGCCTTGTCGACGCGCAGAAGCACCCGTCGCCCGACCATCAGCTCGGCGAGCTCGCCGGCACTGGTCTCGGCGGTCCGCTTCGTCGCCACGATCTCGCCGCGCCGCATGACGGAGACCGCGTCGGTGACGGCCAGGATCTCGCGCAGCTTGTGGGTGATGAGGACGATGGTCTTTCCTTCCGCCTTCAGCTGGCGGAGGACGCCGAAGAGCTGGTCGGCCTCGGCGGGCGTGAGGACGCCCGTCGGCTCGTCGAGGATCAGGATCTCGGCGCCGCGATACAGCGCCTTCAGGATCTCGACGCGCTGTTGGAGACCGACGGGCAGGTCCTCGATCACCGCGTCCGGATCGATCTCCAGCCCGTGCTCGCGCTCCAGTCGCAGGAGCTCGGCCCGCACGCGGCGGATGCCGGCATTGAGGAGGCCCGACTGCTCGGCGCCGAGCATGACGTTCTCGGTGACGGTGAAGTTCTCGACCAGCATGAAGTGCTGGTGCACCATGCCGATGCCGTGGGCGATCGCGGCGTTGGAATCCGGGATCGACACAGGCTCGCCCTTCACCCGGATCTCGCCCGCGTCGGCCTGGTAGAAGCCGTAGATGATCGACATCAGCGTCGATTTGCCGGCGCCGTTCTCGCCGACGATACCGTGGATGGTGCCGGCCTCGACGGTGAGGTTGATGTCGCGGTTGGCCTGGACCGGGCCGAAGCTCTTCGAGATGCCGATCAGTTCGATCGCCGGTACCGCCATTCGCCTGCCTTTGACGTAAAACGCCGAAAATTTCGCGGCACGATAGTGCAGATCGGGCCGCACGCGCCAGCCTTCCCGTCGCCGCAAGGCCGTGGAAAGCTCGGGAAACCGACGATCGGCCGCAGGATGCAAGCCCTTGGATCAGCCCTCCCCCGCCTCGCGCCCGCCGCCCGGCCGGCGCGCCGACTATCGCCTGTTCCGCAGCTTCCAGACGCGCTGGCACGACAACGACGTCTACGGGCACATGAACAACGCGGTCCACTACACCCTGTTCGATTCGGCGGTGAACGCCTTCCTCGTCGAGGCGGGACTGCTCGACATCGGACACGGCGAGCGGATCGGGCTGGTGGTCGAGTCCGGCTGCCGCTACCATGCCGAGATCGCATTTCCCGATCCCGTGGCGGCGGGCCTGCGCGTCGGCCGGATCGGGCGCAGCGCTGTCACCTACGAGATCGGGCTCTTCGCGGGCGAGTCGGACGTGGCAGCGGCGGAAGGCTTCTTCGTCCACGTCACCGTGGATCGCCGGACGCGGCGCCCGGCGGCACTGCCGGAAGCGTTCCGGCTGGAACTCGAAAGGATCGTGCAATGAGCGAAACGTTCGATGCGCGTGGGCGGGTCGAGGACCTCGAAGTGCTCGTCGCCCACCAGGCGCGCGAGATCGAGGAACTGTCGACCGAGCTGAAGAAGGCGTTCGACGCGATCACCATCCTCCAGCGCCAGTGCCGGCACCTGACCGAGCGCTTCCAGGCCGTCGAGGATGCGCTGCCCAAGCCTGAGGCGACGAAGCCGCCGCATTATTGAAGGCGCGGCACGCCCGCCTGTCCGCGCAGACGCCATCGGAAGAGGCGCAGATCCTCTCGCTCGCTTCCGGGAGAGGGGATCTGCGCCAAGCGATCAAGCAAGAAACCTGATTGGCTGCGCCACCACCCTCATCCGCCTGCCGGCACCTTCTCCCGCCAGCGGGAGAAGGGAGAAGCTTCGCCGCCGTGCCCTTATCTCGTCACGGCAGCCGCGCGATGCGCTCCAGGAGCAGGGCGTAGAAAGCCTCCGCGTCGCCGCTGCGCACGTAGAAGGCGTTCTTCGGGCGGTCCGTCACGCCCCAATAATCCGCCACCGTCATGCCGCGGGTCAGTTCGCTCGCCAGCTCGATCTCGACGTTGATCTGCCGGCCCTCGAAGATCTCGGGCTTGAGAAGGAAGGCCGTCACGCAGGGGTCGTGGAGCGGCGCGCCGTCCCAGCCGTACTTCTTGAGGTCGAAGCTCTCGGAGAAGGACAGCATCTGCGCGACCGCTGTGCCCGCCTTGTTGCCGAGGCCGCGCAAGGCCTCGATGCGCGCCGGCGTCGAGCGCATCGCGTGCGTGACGTCGAGCGGCAGGACCGTAAGCGGCACGCCCGCGCCGAAGACGATGGCCGCGGCCTCGGGATCGACGAAGATGTTGAACTCGGCCGCCGGCGTGATGTTGCCGACCTCGAAATAGGCCCCGCCCATGAGGACGATGCCCTCCAGCCGCTCCGCGATGTCCGGAGCCTTCACCAGCGCCATCGCGACGTTGGTCAGCGGCCCGAGTGCCAGGATGGTGACCGTCTTCTCGGGCTGCGCGCGGATCGTCTCGATCAGGAAATCGATGCCGTGCGCCGCGCCGGCCTTCGTCGTCACCTCCGGCCAGTCCGGCCCGTCGAGACCGGTCGGGCCGTGGACGTGCTCGGCCGTCACCAGCTGGCGCCGCATCGGCCGGTCGCAGCCGGCATGGACGGGCACGTCGCTGCGCCCGGCCAGTTCGACGAGGCGCAAGGCGTTGCGCGTCGTGTGGTGGAGCGGGATGTTGCCGGCCACCGTCACGATGCCGAGGACGTCGAGTTCCGGGCTCGCGAGCGCGGCGAGGATCGCGACGGCGTCGTCCTGGCCGGGATCGGTGTCGAAGATCACGCGTCTGGCCATGGTCGGCACTCCTCATTCACTTGGCGTCGCCCAGCGCGATAGCACCGACGTCGCATCAACGAAAAGGGCGCGCGGCGTGTACCACCGCGCGCCCTCCTCGCGTTCAGCGCCGCCCGATCAATAGGGGCAGGTGTTGTCGGTGTTGTAGTTGTGGATCTGCAGCTCGCCGGAGATGATCCGGGCCTTCGCGGCCTCGACGGCCTCAATCATCTCGGGGGTCAGGAGGTCCTTGTTGTTGTCGTCGACCGCGTAGCCGACGCCGTCCTCCTTGAGGCCGAGCGTCTGCGTTCCGGTCGTGAAGCTATTTTTAGCAGCTTCCATCATATCAGCCGCATTCGGAGAGTTCTGCTGAGCCGCAGCCTCGGCTGCTTCCGTCAAGGCGGCGGCTTCCGCCGCGTCCTTGAGGGCTGCGTAGACGGCGTTGTCGACGCGCTTGACCATCGACGTCAGCACGCTGCCGGGATGCAGCATGTTCTGGTTCGAATCGACGCCGATCGAGAACTTGCTGTTGTCGGCGGCCGTCTGGAGAACGCCGAGGCCGGTCGCGCCGGCCGCCGCGAAGATCACGTCGGCGCCCTGGTCGATCTGGGCCTTGGTCAGCTCGCCGCCGCGCACCGGGTCGTTCCAGGCCGCGCCCGTCGTGCCCGTCATGTTCTCCAGGAACTTGGCGTCGGGCTTGGCCGCGAGCACGCCGCCCTTGTAGCCGCAGGCGAAGTTGCGGATCAGCGGGATGTCCATGCCGCCGACGAAGCCGACCGTGCCCGACTGCGATTTCAGCGCCGCCAGCATGCCGACGAGGTAGGAGCCCTCCTCCTCCTTGAAGAGGACGGAGCGCACGTTCGGCTGCTCGACGACCGTGTCGATGACCATGAACTTCAGGTCGGGGAACTCGGCGGCGACGGCGTTCATCGCGGTCTGCTGGGCAAAGCCGACGGCGATGATCGGCGAGCGGCCGTCGCGCGCGAAGCGGCGCAGCACCTGCTCGCGCTGGGCGTCGGATGTGATCTCGAACTCGCGGTACTCGGTGCCCGTCTCGGACTTGAAGCGTTCGGCACCATTGAAGGCGGCCTCGTTGAACGACTTGTCGAACTTGCCGCCGATGTCGAAGATCACGGCGGGGTTGATCTCCGCGGCGCCCGCGCCCGCGCCCGACAGGCCGAGGACGGTGGCGGCCAGGAGTCCGGCCAGGAACTGTTTCATGAAGGTCATCCCGAATGGTTGCCGTGTCGCCGCGCCGCGCCCGGCTCCGCCGGCCGGAACGGCGCGGAACCGGGACGCACCGGCCGGGCCGGAGATTGCATGGCGCCCGCGCGAAATCCAAGCGGATTCGCCAGCATGATGAAAAAACGGGCGGAGCCCTCGCCCCGCCCCTCCGGCCCGCTCCGATGCGATCCGTGCCGGACCTCGCCCTACTCCGCCGCGGCGCCGACGCCGAGCCCGATCGGGCAGGACACGCCCGTGCCGCCGACGCCGCAATACCCGTTCGGGTTCTTGGCGAGGTACTGTTGGTGGTAGTCCTCGGCGAAGAAGAACTCCGGTGCCTCGCGGATCTCCGTCGTGATGGCGGACTTGTGGCCGGCGCGCGCCAGCGCCTCGCCGTAGGCCGCCTTGGTCCGCTCGGCCGCTTCGCGCTGGGCCGGCGAGGTGACGTAGATGCCCGACCGATACTGCGTGCCCATGTCGTTGCCCTGGCGCATGCCCTGCGTCGGGTCGTGGCCTTCCCAGAAGGTCTTGAGCAGCGCCTCGTAGCTCGTCTCGGTCGGGTCGAAGGCGACGAGCACCACCTCGTTGTGCCCGGTCTGGCCGGAGCAGACCTCCCCGTAGGTCGGGTTCGGCGTCACGCCCGCGGCGTAGCCGACCGCCGTGCCCTTCACGCCCGGCAGCTTCCAGAACATGCGCTCGACGCCCCAGAAGCAGCCCATGCCGAACATGGCCGTCTCAAGGCTCGGATCGGCGAAGGGCGCCTTGAGATCCGCGCCGGTGACGAAGTGGGTCGCGGCGGTCGGCAGGGCTTCGGAGCGGCCGGGCAGCGCCTCCTCGACGGTCGGGAGCTTCATCTTCTTGGAAAACATATCGAGAATGAACATGGATCGTAGGCCTTCTGATGGAATGGTCGGGGCTCCCGTGGCGCCGCTCAGCGCACGACGCGCATCTCGTCGCGTCGCCGGCGGCTGCGGCCGAGGAGCAGGAACACGAGGGCGGCGGCGAAGAACACGAGCGCGGCGGGCAGCGGGCCGATCACGGCGAGAAGCGGTGCGAGCGCGCCTCCGGCGGCATCCTCGGCGCTGACGCCGAGAACGGCCAGCGCCTGGGTCAGCGAGGTGGTGGCGACGACGTCGTCGGCGATGGTGCGGGCAATGTCGCCGACCGCGTAGACCACGGCAACCGCGAGAAGAAGGTTGCCGAGCACCCGAGCGATGAACCGGAGCATGGATGTGACGCCTTTCGAACCCTTGGCACAGGTCTCCCGGCGGCGGCATCGCGCCGCCCTTCCACCCAAGCCCCTATCCCGAACCAATATGGGAAGAACGCCTCTCGTTTGAAAGGCATGGGTTTTCTCTCCTCCACTCAGCCCCATGGCGGCTCTTTCCGGGCCGGACCGCGCCGTGGCGCCGGCATCGGGAAAAACGGTGCTTGCGCGGCCGCGCGATCTCGTTGTAAGTCCCCGCCGTCCGACCGGCATGGTTCGGCGCTCCGCTTCGGAGCGCCCGTCAAGGCCGGCGGGACCTTCCGGTCAAACGCCGCTCTTCCGCTTGTTCCGGCGGTCGGCCGCGGTCAGGACGGCGCGCCCTCAACGGCGCCTGCGCCGTACCCGGAGGCGTCCCGAAAAAGGACATGGGTGAGGTGGCCGAGTGGTTGAAGGCGCACGCCTGGAACGCGTGTATACGGGAAACCGTATCGAGGGTTCGAATCCCTCTCTCACCGCCATCCAGCCCCGACAAATTTCTGTTATTGCTGAGTAATCAGCGTTGAGATCGCTTCGGCACGCGGATGAGGTCCGCGATGCAGAGACATCGCATCGGCGGTGGAACCCTGCCTGCGTCCCGCGGATGCGAGCGGTCGACCGATCGGCGACGAGGACGCGCGCCGCATGGTCGTGAAGACGTTCGGGATCTCGGCGCCTGCGGTCACCAAGTCCCTACGGCGCAATGCCGAGCGTATCGGACCCATGCCGCTCACAGGTTCTTCGAGCCCGAGGTGCCCGACCACGCCACGCCGGACGCAGACGCTGCGTTCGACAAAGGACAGAAGTCGCGCAGGATCACGCTGCGACGTCCTACACCTTTGGAACACCTCGACATTCCGGAACAATCGTCGGAGTGCCAGCCATCTCTCGAGTCCAGGGCGTCGCCAGCGCATCCCAGCGGCAGCTCGGCAGGAGGTCCCGCAATTGGAAATCCAGCACCGTGCGGCGCAGCCGTGTCTGCGCCATCGCGGCTTTGAAGTAGGGAGATAAAAATGAGCCCCGCCGGCGGCAATCCGGCGGGGCATGGTTGGCCTTCGATCGATCGAAGCCCCGGTCAGTTGAAGCGGTAGGAGAGCTTCGCCGTCACGGTGTGGAAGTCGAAGTCGTCATCCGATTCGAAGTCCGTGAATTCGCCCGTGGTGCCGCCGCCATTGGTCGCGCTGCCGTCGAACGGGCCGCCGTCGAGGCGCGTCGAGGAGTTGCTGCTGCCAAGGTTGGTGTAGAGGTACTCGGCGCCGAAGGACACGTTGTCCGTCAGCAGGACCTCGAGGCCGCCGCCGACCGTATAGCCCCACTCGTCCTCGTCCTCGGAGACCGATGCCGGGCGCGCTGTCGCCAGCGAGCGGCCGTTGCCGCTCACGGCCGGCGAATCGGTCGAGAAGCGGTAGTCGATCTCGCCGTAGGCGACGCCGCCCGTCGCGTAGGCCAGGGCGCGGTCCGTGACCATCACGCCGCCGCGGAGGCGGGCCGTGGCCAGATAGTCGAGGCTGCGCTCGGCGGTGTAGAAGGCCGGCGTGTTGGAGAACGCGTTCTGCTTGATCGAGATGTCGGTCGCGTTGATGTCGGCCACGGCGCCGATCACGAAGTTCTCGATCTGATAATCGTAGCCGACGTGAACGCCGCCGATGAAGCTCGAGTCGAACTCGGAGGAGAAGCTGTCGCCGAAGGCGTCGGCAGCCCCGCCGGCGGGCACGGTCGGGCCGAAGCTCGGATTGACCCGGAGGTTGTCCGGGTCGTCCGGATTGAAGGCGCCGCCGCCCTGGACGCCGATGTAGAGACCCGTGAAGCCCACGGGCATCGCCAGATCGACGGGCACGGGCGCCGGGTCGGCGACCATGATCATGTCGGCGGCGAAGGTCGGGGCGGCGAAGGAGGTTGCGAGGAGGAGAGCCAGCGTGATGCGCGTCATAGGTGATCCCTCGGGAAAGAGCCGTACTCAACGCGAGGTCGAGGCGAACCGCTGCTTGCGCGGCTGCCGCCTATTTCTCGTTGAAAATAAGTCTGGCTGATGTTTCGGAATGTGCAACGGGTGCGCGCACCGCTGTGCGACAGGTGTGCCCGTAAAAGCACATGGATCGCGGTGCCGAACGCCCTTGTCGCCAGCCGTTTGGCCGCCCGACGGGCGGGATCACGATTTCGTGCCAGGGATGTGCGGGCGCAAGCGGGCGGGCAGTGTGGGGCCGACGATGGGTCGGTGCCGGGCAAGGACTGCCTTCGACCACCGGGTGGTGACCGAGCTGCCGGTCGGGTCGTCAGGCAGGCGGCGCGCCGTCACCATCAGGCTGCGGACACCCTCCGGACGCGCGTCCCTGCGACAGTGCGAACGGAGCCGGCCGATCGGGACGACGGCGCGAATCTGCGCCACGCGAATGCCTGCAAGGATCCGTTCCGGGCCGCGGGTCGAGACGATCGCCGAGCCACGCCGAACCGGTAAGCGCGACGGATGCCTGCGACAGCATTCCGGTGGCGGCACGGGGCCGAAGGTTACTTGATCAACCGCAGATTATGCAGGCAAGGTGACTATCAGCAGCCACTGCAAGGCCGGCGGACGTCGTCCTCGCCGGGTTTCGGCGACCGACGATCAGGACACAAATGGCCATCGGCAAAGATCTCGCTCTGCGCATTCCCCGGCTGAAACGGGTGTGGGATGAACGGGTTCAAGCGATCGACCGCCAGGCCGCCCTGCAGGACGAGATCAGGAGCCTCAAGCAGGAGATCTCGATCGAGCACGGTCAATGGCGCCTCAGCCCGTTCGCGCATTACGATGCCGCCTTCGATCCGCTCGCGCTAATCCGCAAGTTCGAGAAGACCGATCGGTCCTCGCATCCGACCTACCTGACGAACTTCCTCGGCGTTCGCGTCGATCCCGACATGTTCGGCGGCATCCTGCCCGACGCGCACGGCGTCGTGGAGCCGCTGCCGATCCCGGCGAACTGGCACGCCGACATCGCCGAGTGGGGCGCGGCCCTGCTCGCGGTCGACGAGGCGCAGGGCGTCTTCCGGATGGTGGAGCTCGGATGCGGCTGGGCCTGCTGGCTCGTCAATCTCGGTTCCGCCGCCCGGGACCGGGGTCTGAGCGTGGATCTGATCGGCATCGAGGCCGACGGGCAGCATCTCTCGACCGCCTTCGCCACCATGGCGATCAACGGCTTCGGACCGGGCGACTTCCAGCTGACCCGCGGCGTCGCCGCGCCCTACAACGGGCAGGCCCTGTTCCCCAACATCGACAGACCCGCCGAGTTCTGGGACACGGCGCCGATCTTCAATCCGACCGACGACCAGATCCGCGCGGCCGGGGAAACCAAGAGCCACGACATTCTGCCGGCGGTCCCGCTGACGGATCTGTGCAGGGGCAAGCCGATCGACCTCCTGCACGTCGACATCCAGGGCGGCGAGGTCGACTTCGTCGAGCAGAACTTCGGTGAGATCCAGCGCTTCGTGAAGCGGCTGCTGATCGGCACCCATTCGCGCGCGATCGAGGGGCGCCTCATGCAGTTCCTGCAGGATGCGGGATGGGCCGTGGAGATGGACCGCCCTGCCCTCACCAGCATCCAGGACGGCCGCCCGATGGTCCGGGTGGACGGCGTCCACCTCTACCGCAACCGGCAGCTCGGCTGAGCGCGCCGCCGCCGAGCGCGGCGACGCTGCCCGCAGGGACGGGCGCCGCGGCGGCGCTCAGGCCACCTGGAGGCTTTTGAGCACCGGCAGGGTCTTCTCGGCGAAGGTGGAGGCGCGGGCGGCCAGCTCGGCGACGTTCTCTTCGGGCGTGGCGAGCGTCTTTCCGTCCTTCACCATCCGCTGACCGGCGGTGGACAGCGCCGTCCAGGCAAACTTCGCCCAGTCGTCAGGTTGCTTGGCGTTCTGCGAGATCGCCAGGAGGAAGAGCTGCTGAATGCGATCGACGGTGATGCCGCCGCCAGTCACCGGCGATGCAAGATAGGAGAGATCCGCATTGTCTCGAGCTCGCTCGCAGACGGCAGCGTTGAAGGCGCGGGTCGACTTGGCGCGCTTGCCCTCGTCCTTGGTCGGCAGGCAGGGCTGGACGTGACCGGCCCCGATGAGGACGGTCAGCGCCTCGATGATCCGGGCCGAGCCAAGGGCGTCAATCGCCTTGTCCGCGACGAGGGCCTGGAGCGTCTTTGGCCCGTCCGCCAGCGCCTCGATGATCGGGTTGTAAACGTCCGCTTGCAGGTTAGCGTCGCCTAGCGCTCCTCTCACGGTCAGCGTCACATCCGGACGAGGTGTCGAGAGGGCGAAGCGCTGGGCAAGCCAAGCCTCGCGGGCGATCCGCGGTGGCACCGGCAGCGGTCCCTTGACGAAGACGTCGCGGCGGAACTGCTGATTGAACATATAGTCCTTCAGCACCTCGCGCTGGGTGGGGTCCTGCGTTTCGGCCAGGATCGTGCGCTGCTCCTCCGTCAGGTTGATGCCATCGACGCCTTCAAGCAGCGCGGCGGAGCCGAGAAAGGTCAGCTTGGCTGCGGAAAGGTCTGCCGCAACGTCTGAGTGATAGAACAGCGACCAGGCGTCGTTGAAATACTCGTGTGCAAGGTAATTGCGCGGCTGCCCCTTGAGGCGCTCGAAGCGCTCTTTGAGGCCGGGATTGACGCGGAAGAAGGCAGCATTGGCGTTGATCAGCCGCTCGGCGAAGGCGAGCGCGGGTTCGAGGCGGCCACCGGTTGGGCCGCCAGTAGCCTTGCCGTGGAGATACATCAGTTGGCGGAGCGGGGCCGATCCCGACCAGCCGGGCAGCGCGTTATAGGACACGTAGACAAGACCACCGACCTTCAGCTTGCGGGCGATGAAATCGACGATGGCCTGTCGATTCTCCGCGCCCACCCAAGAATAGATGCCATGGAGGGCGATGACGTCGAACTCGACGGGCAGGCCGGGTTCGTTAGCAAAGGCGGCGAAGGGCGTGTCGAAGAAGCTGAGATTGGTGAGTCCAGCCTCAGCGGCGAGCGCACGCGCTCCCGCGACCTGGCTGGGGTTGAAGTCGGTAGCATAGAACTCAGCATGCGGGTTGGCCGCAGCGAGGACGTTCATCGATACGCCCTGCCCGCATCCCAGTTCGCAGAAGCGGAACGGCGTAGTTGCATCGAGGGAGGCCTGCCCGGCAGCGAGAGCGACGAAGGACAGCATTGTCGGCGTCAACTCGCGATAGAAGCCATGGGTGTAGCCGAGATCGGCGACGTAGCCCTGCGTCCAATCCGTTGCTAGGGCCATGCTCACTCTCTTGTTGTTGGAAGGGGGAACGGCCGAGGTCGCCGGGACCGTCAGGAGTTTTGACTAGCAAGGCGGCGCTCAAGCGGCAATCGTCAGGCCGGCTTCCGGCGCGATGCAGTGTTCTAAAAGCAAAAACGGCGGGAGACCTTTCGATCTCCCGCCGCCTGTCTGATCGGGGCCGACCCAAGCTGGCCCCGTTCTTCCTGCTTAGGCGATGACGTCGGTTGCGGTCAGCGTGACAACACCCGTCAGCTTGATCACGGCGTCGGTCGTGCTATCGAACGCGGCACCAGCGCCATTGTCGACCACCACGAAGGTGTTGCCACCGAACTGGAAGTACGTGGTCACGCCGGCGGCACCACCGTTGCCAGCAGCGGCGAGGTTGAGAGCACCCGCGAAGTCCGGAGCAGCAGCGACGTTTACCGCCGTAGCGTTGAAGGTACCAGCAGCGGTCGAGAGACCCGACACGTCGAGCTTGTCAGTACCCGATGTGAAGTCCGCGATGGTGGTGAGATTGTTCGCGCTCGCCTGGCCAAGGGCAGTGAACTTGAACGTGTCAACACCAGCGCCACCGGCGTAAGTGTCGGCGCCAGCCGTCGCGTTGATCGTGTCGGCACCCGCGCCGCCAACGATGATGTCCTGCGCCGCCGAGCCGGTGATGACCAGCTTGCCGGTGAAGGCCGAAGCGTTGACGTTTGCGGCAGTACCGACGCTACCGACCGTGAGGTCATGCGAGCCCGTTACGACGACCGAAGTCGTGGTGAGCGCCCCGGTATTGCTCTGACCGGTGATCGACGTGATGGTGTTCGGATTGGCAGCGTCATTGACGCCGGTCGACGCGATGTTGATCGTGCCCGTACCGACCTGAGCCGCCGTGTTGTTGGTGAAGTTCACCGTCAGCGCACCGACGTCACCGCCGTTGCCAGTGATGCCTTCGAGCGCAACGTTCACCGACTTGACGTCGGCACCCGTGTTGATCGTCGCAGCGTCGGTGTTCAACTCACCGAAAGCGTACGTGCGGGTCGAACCGGCCGAGTTGATGGTATCGGCAGCCGTCGTGTTGAACAGGAGCTTGGTGATCTCCGTGTTCGTGAACGTCGTGCCGCTGATCGTGGTGGCAGTAGCACCGGTGAACTCGAGGACCTCGAAGCCGGTGACCTTGCTGTTCAGGGCAGCAAGGGTGCCGTTCGCGACGACCGTCGAGTAATCAGCGCCCGCAACCGCGATGGTGTCCGTGCCCGCACCGCCGACAACCGTGTCAGCCGTGGTGAGCGTGGTACCAAACACGAAGCGGTCGTTACCCGAGCCGCCCGTGACGGAGGCATCGCTGGTGCCGACGGTGAACGTAACGCCACCGGAATTGGCGGCGGCGTTGACCGTCTTGACCGAGTCGGCAAGCGCGTTCGTGACCGTGAGCTTCTGCGTGCCCGAAACGGTTACCGTGGTCTCCGTGCCGGTCGAGGCGAGAGTGCCGATCGTGGAAGCGCCAGTGCCGGTCGCGTTCAGGTCGATCGTCGTCAGAGCCGCGCCATCGACGTTCAGCGTGCCGAGCGTGCTGGCTGCAACGTTTACCGTCACGGCCGTGTCGGTCGCGGTGGTGGTGACGGTGTGGGTCTTACCGCCAGTGACGCCCGAGAAAGAAGCGCCCTGCGTGGCGTTGACCGTAAAGGTGCCAGCGGCAGTTGCCGTGTTCGTCAGGCCAACTGTCGTCACATCGGTGATCGAAGCAACATTGGCCGTTACGTCACCAGCCGGTGCCGTGAAGTTGACGACTTCAACGCCAGAAAGCTGCGGGAGTGTCGCGGTACCAGTGGCACCGAACAGGTTCAGCGTGTCGACGCCAGCGCCGCCATTAACCGAGTCGGCAGCAGTGACCTGATTGGTCACAGCATAGTCGCCGACGAACGTGTCATTGCCAGCAGTGCCCGAAAGCGCATCGATACCCGCAGTGAAGGCGAAGGTCGCGCCGGGGTTGGTCGCGCCACCGAGCGAGCCGGTGTAGGTCGCGGTGCCCTGGCCAGCAGCGTCGAGGAAGTTCGACACCGCAGTGTCAACGCTGCGACGGAACTCGGGAGCCTCGGAGAAGGCCAGCGCGATGCGGGCGGCCGAGAAGCCGGAGTTGAGGTAGAAGTCAACTTCCGAGGCGGCTGGAGCGCGGCCGAGGACCTGCTGGTAGACGGCGTTGATGAAGGCCGTGTTGACGGTGTTACCACCGAAGCGGGCGGCGAACTCCGGCGAGGCGGCGAAGCCTTCGGCGATGTTCTGCTCGTTGGCCGGGCCGCGGAGCGCGTCGACCTGGAAGTTCAGGCCGGCCTGGTCCGGAACGCGGCCGAAGACCACCTGGTACAGGCGGACGACGTCCTGGACGTCCTGGCCTTCCGGCGAGTTGATCAGGGCGGCGCGGGCCTGGGCCAGCGTCAGGGCGCCCGAGTTGACGGCCGAGACGTACGAGTTGAGCTCGGCGTCGGAGACCTCAGTGCCGGAGCGCTGCAGGATGTTCTGAAATGCTAGACGGATATCGTCGATCGTAGCCACGTTTCTCTCCACGTGAGACAGGCGCCGAGGCGCCCCAAAGGGTCGGGTCTCCCCTCCCCAATTCTGCAGCGCAGGCCCGAGGCCTGCCGAGCAGGAAAAGACGTCAGCAACCAGCCTTCCCGAACACGCAGAGCGTGTCCCGGCTACGGTACTCGGGCTGGTGAACTGTCTCCTTCCCCGACTGCCAGTTCCATACAGTGATCACTCTACGGCGGCAAGTGAGATTAATCTGGATCAACTCCGCAAGCTGCCAAGGGATTCCAGAGCCGTCCAACATGTTGCATTCCGGCACCGGAACGAGCGGCTTTGTCCAGCTTCGCGACAGTTTCGTCGATCGGGATCGATGACTTCTCGCCGAGCGAGCCGTCCCACAATCAAGGGATGCTTTCCAGATGCTTGGGCGCCGAACGACATCCGGCCGATCGTCGTTTCACAGGAGGTGAGGTTCCGGCGCAACGATGCGGCGATCCACGACCGGCGCATCCACCTGCGCCCGGTTGCGCGGAGGGCCGCGTCTTGCAGGCGTCGGGGCTGGGTGCGCGGGCCCCTCGCCTCGCGCCAGCCGTTCAGGCTCTGGGAAGGCTTTCGATCCAGGCGTCGATTTCCGACTCGCGCCACCGGACGGTGCCGGGTCCGACCTGCAGGGGCCGGGGGAGCGTGCCGTTCGCCATGCGGTCGTAGACGGCCCCGCGGCTGATGCCGAGCTTCTGCTGAACCTCGCGAAGCCGCAGCAGGCGCTCGCCGCCGCCGGGCCTCACCTCGTCTGTGGCGTGCGCGCGCTCGGCCATGGTCGATCCTCATCAAGGCGAGGCCAGCATAGACCGATCGCGCCCCTCCATCACCCGCCATCCCCATCGTAGATGGGTGGTCGCGCCATGGTTGGTCGCCTTGCGGTTGTCGGACCGCGCGCCCGCGGGCCCGGCCGCTGACGGGCCCGCGCGGGGGCCGCATCGCCACCCGGCGGGCGCGATCCCCGAAGACGGGGGCCGGCATTTCCGCCTCCCCCATCCACGCGCTTCGGGTCGGTGACCGGCCGGTGCGATGCTTCAGGCGAAGGCGATCTGGACCTTCATCGCGGAGGTCCGGTCGTTGGCGAGGTGGAAGGCGCTCTCGGCTTCGGCCAGGGGCAGCGTGTGGGTGATCAGCGGCGAAACGTCGACGAGGCGCTTCCTCATCAGCTCGACGCCGGTCGCGTATTCCTCGTGGAAGCGGAAGGAGCCGCGCAGGTCCAGCTCCTTGGCCGTGACCGCGGTCATCGGGATCGTCATGTCGCCGCCCAGGCCAAGCTGCATGACCACCGCGCGGGGACGCAGGACGGGAATGGCGCCGGCGAGCGCGGCCGCCGAGCCGGAGCATTCGAAGAGGACGTCGAAGGTGCCCTTGTCGGCGGCGTAGGGCGCCAGCGCGTCCGGCTCGTCGCGGGTGTTGAGCGCCCGGTCGGCGCCGACCCGCCGCGCCATGTCCAGCGTGAAGGCGGACAGGTCGGTGGCGACGATCTCGGCCGCGCCCGCCCGGCGCGCCGCGATGATCGCGAGGGTGCCGATCGGTCCGCAGCCGGTCACGAGGACGCGCTTGCCCATGAGGTCGCCGGCTCGGCGCGCGGCGTGGAGGCAGACCGCCAGCGGCTCGGCCACCGCCGCCTCGCCCGGCGTCAGCCCGTCAGCCGGCACGCACTGCGCGGCATCGGCCACCAGCACCTCGCGGAAGGCGCCCTGGATGTGCGGAAAGGGCATGGCGCTGCCGTAGAAGCGCATGTTCAGGCAGTGGTTGCGAAGGCCTTCGGCGCAGTAGCGGCAGTGCCCGCAGGGGCGCGAGGGCGAGACGGCGACGAGCTGGCCGACGACGAGGCCCGACACGCCGGCGCCGAGCGCCTCGACATGCCCTGAGACCTCGTGGCCGAGGATCATCGGCTCCTTCAGCCGGACCGCGCCGAAGCCGCCGTGATTGTAGTAGTGGAGGTCGCTGCCGCAGACGCCGCCGATGGCGAGGCGAAGGCGCACTTCGCCGGGGCCGGGCTCGCCCGCTTGCCCCTCCTCGACGCGCAGGTCCTTCGGCCCGTGGATGACGATGGACTTCATGAGGGACACCTTCAAAGAACGGGGGTGGGAAGCGGCGCGCCGGCGAAGTGGGCGGCGAGGTTGTCGCGCACGAGCCGGCCCATGGCCTTGCGCGTCTCGACCGTGCCGGAAGCGTGGTGGGGCTGCAGAAGAACGTTGGGAAGCTCAAGGAAACGCGGGTTCAGAGCCGGCTCGCCCTCGAAGACGTCGAGGGCGGCGGAGCCGAGGCGTCCGTCCTCCAGAGCGTCGAGGAGCGCCTCCTCGTCGATGTTGGAGGCGCGCGAGATGTTGACGATCATGCCGTTCGGCCCGACCGCCTCGATCACCTGCCGGTTCACGATGTGGCGGGTGGCGGCCGAGGCGGCGAGGGTCACGAAGAAGACGTCGGCATGCCTCGCCAGCTCCACCGGATCGGCGACGAAGCGCCAGTCCGGCGCGTAGTCCTTGGCCGAGACGTCGCTGTAGGCGATGTCCATATCGAAGCCGACGAGGCGCTTGGCGACCTCGTAGCCGATGCGCCCGAGGCCGAGGACGCCGGCCTTGGCGCCGTGGACGCGCGTCTTCAGGGGATAAAGGCCCTTCGCCGCCCAGCTCCCGTCGCGCACCCAGGCCTCCGCCCCGATCATGCCGCGCGACTGGACGAGCATCATGGCGACGCCGAGGTCGGCGACGTCCTTGGTGAGGACGTCCGGCGTGTTGGTGACGCGGATGCCGCGTTCGCGGCAGGCGGCGAGGTCCACTGCGTCGAAGCCGACGCCGTAGACGGAAACGATCTCGAGGTTCGGCAGCGCCTCGATGAGGGCGCGCGAGGCGCCGAGCTCGCCGCGGGTCGCGATCGCCCGGATGCGCGGAGCGATCTCAGCCAGGAAGGCCGACTTGTCGCCGGCCTCGAACAGGCGATGAACCTCGTAGGCCTGATCCAGGGGTTCCTGGTCCCAGGCCGGATAGGGACCGATCTGAAGCACGCCCGCTTTCGTCATCCGAAGCTCTCCCGAAGCACCACCATTCGAGCCTAGCCGACGCTTGACTCGGATTGTTATCGATAACATAAGGTGTGGGAACGTGTAGCGGCGCCAGCCGCGGATGTCGAGACGAAATCGGAGGCTGACATGACGGCCGGAACCAACCTGTTCGATCTCGGGGGCCGCCGCGCCCTCGTCACCGGCTCCTCCGGGGGCATCGGGCTCGCGCTCGCGCGGGGCCTTCGCGCGGCGGGTGCCGAGGTCGTCCTCAACGGCCGCGACGCCGCCCGGCTCCACGCTGCGGCGGGCGAACTCGGGGACCAGGGCCCCGCCGTCCACAGCCTCGTCTTCGACGTCACCAGCCACGAGGAGGTGCGCGCGGCCGTCGACGGCTTCGAGGCCGCCGTTGGGCCGATCGACATCCTCGTCAACAATGCCGGCATGCAGCATCGGGGGCCCCTGGAGGAGTTCCCGGCGGATGCCTTCGAGCGCCTCCTCCAGACCAACATCGCATCCGTCTTCCATGTCGGCCAGGCGGTGGCGCGGCACATGATCGGGCGGGGCGCCGGCAAGATCATCAACATCGCCTCCGTGCAGACGGCCCTCGCCCGCCCCGGCATCGCCCCCTACACCGCGACCAAAGGCGCCGTCGGCAACCTGACCAAGGGCATGGCGACGGACTGGGCGCGCCACGGCCTCCAATGCAACGCCATCGCGCCGGGCTACTTCGACACGCCGCTCAACGCCGCGCTCGTCGCCGATCCCGCCTTCAGCGCCTGGCTGGAGAAGCGCACGCCGGCCGGACGCTGGGGCCGCGTCGAGGAGCTCGTCGGCGCCTGCGTCTTCCTCGCCTCGCCCGCTTCCAGCTTCGTCAACGGCCACACGCTCTTCGTCGACGGCGGCATCACCGCCTCGCTGTGAGGATCAATCCATGCCCAACTACGTCGTGATGGGGGTCGCCGGCTGCGGCAAGTCCTCCGTGGGCACGGCCTTCGCCGCCCGGATCGGCGCCGTCTTCCTGGACGGCGACGACCTCCACGGGGAGGCCAACATCGCCAAGATGGCGCGCGGCGAGCCGCTGAGCGATGCCGACCGCCACCCGTGGCTGGACCGCGTCGGCGCCGCGCTCCGCGCGGGAAGCGGCTCGACGGTGATCGGCTGCTCGGCGCTCAAGCGCAGCTATCGCGACCGCATCCGGGCGGCGGCGGGCGGGCCGGTGGTCTTCGTTCACCTCGACGGCAGCCGGGAGCTGATCGGCGCGCGCATGGCCGCGCGCACCGGCCACTTCATGCCGACCTCGCTTCTCGACAGCCAGTTCGCGGCGCTCGAACGTCCGACCGATGACGAGAACGCCTGGATCGCTTCGATCGACCAGCCGCTGGACGACCTCGTCTCGGCGCTGGCGGCGCGGGCCGAAGCGACGGCCGCGCCTCCCCTTGCCACGCAAGGCGCCGGCTGAACCCCTCCCCTTTCCCAAGGGCCGGTCGCGGCCGTCCCCTCGAACCCGAGCGCCCGTTCCGCCATGCGTGAGCCCCGCAAAGCCCCGACCATGGCCGACGTCGCGCGCGTGGCGGGCGTGTCCGCGATGACGGTGTCGCGGGCGCTCAAATCGACGAGCTCGGTGAACCCCGACACCCGCAAGGCGATCCTGGAGGCGGCGGAGGCGATCGGCTACGTGCTCGACGGCACAGCGTCGAGCTTCCGCCTCCAGCGCAGCGGCTTCGTCGCCGCGACCATCCCCTCCATCGACAACGCCAACTTCGCCGCGACGGTGGGCGCCCTGACGGAGGGGCTGAAGGCGGCCGGGCTCGAAGTGCTGCTCGGCGCCACCAATTACGATCTCGCCGAGGAGGAGCGGCTGATCGAGCAGTTCCTGCGCCGCCGCCCGGAGGCGATCGTCGTCACCGGCGGCAGCCACACCGATCGCGCCCGGCGCATGCTGGAACAGGCGGCCATTCCGTTGGTGGAGACCTGGGATCTGCCCGCCGAGCCGATCGGCCACGTCGTCGGCTTCTCGAACGCCGCGGCGATCCGGACGATGGTCGACCACTTCGCCGATGCAGGCTATCGCGACATCGCCTTCATCGGCGGCGAGGCGGCGCGCGACAGCCGCGGCCACGACCGCCGGCAAGGCTTCGTCGAAGCGATGACGGCGCGGGGCCTCGATGCCGGGCGGCTGATCGATGCCGGGCCGCCGCCGATCTCCGTGCGCGAGGGCGCGCTCGCCATGCGCGCGCTGATCGAACGGGGGCTCGGCGCCCAGGCCGTGATCTGCGTCTCCGACCTTGCGGCCTTCGGCGCGCTGACGGAGTGCCAGAGGCAGGGCCTCGCCGTGCCTCGGGACGTGGCGATCGGCGGCTTCGGCGCCTACGAGATCGCCGCCTACAGCGTGCCGACGCTGACGACGATCGACGCGCGCGCCGCCGAGATCGGCGCGGAAGCGGCGCGGCTGGTCACCGGCCTCCTCGACGGCCGGATCGAGCGGACCGAGCGGCTGCGGATCGAGGTGCCGTATCGTCTGCTGATCGGCCAGAGCAGCTGAGCCGGCCCGTGAAACTGCCGGCCCGCGCGGGTTTCGCGACGGGCCGGCGCTCATTTCCCGATGACCGAGCGGCCCCTTACGGGATCGGCTCGAACTTCAGTTCGGAGAGCGGGACGACCTTGTCGGTGCGGGTCATCTTGTACTCGGTCGAGGGGCCGAGCCACTTGTCCCAGGCCGCGTTGATCTCGCCGGCCTCGTCCATGGCGCGCAGCGTCTCGTTGACCTTGGCGAGCAGCGCGTCCTCGCCCTTCATCATGCCGATGGCGACCGGCTGGTAGAGCATCGGCGTCTCGATCATCTTGAGCGGCACGCCGGCGGTCTGCGACTGGTTGACAAGCTTGGTGATGGTCATGGTGTTGGCCACCATGCCGCGCGCCTTGTTCTGCTGGACGGCCATGAAGGCCGAGCCGGTGTCCTGGAAGGTCAGCGGGTCGGAGCCGTTCATCTTGATCGCGGCCTCGGAGGTCGAGCCCTTGGTCGAGGCGAGGCGCTTCTCCTTGAAGTCGTCCTTGGTCGTGCCGGGGTCGCTCGCCTTGACCGCCAGCATCTCCTTGGCGAGGTAGTAGGGATCGCTGAACTGGATCTGCTCGGCGCGGCCGAGCGTGTAGGCGAGGTTGGCGATGGTCAGATCGACGCGGCCGAGCTTGACCTCCGGCACGCGTGCCTCGACCGAGAGCGGCGTGATCTCGGCCTTCACGCCCAAATGCTTGGCGATGGTGTTGCATAGGTCGACGTCGAAGCCGACCATCTCGCGCGTCTGCGGATCGGGCGCGGCGAAGGGCGGCACGTCGGCGAAGGTGCCGCATTTGAGGACGCCGGCCGCCTGGATGTCGGCGAGCTTGTCGGCCTTTGCGGCACCGGACGCTGCCATCAAGGCGAGGGCGACAGCCGAGGCGCCGAAGGCGAGTCGTTTCATGGTCATGCTGGTGTCCTCTTGGGTTGGGATGGTCAGTGGCGGAGGTCCGACAGGAAGCGCTGGGCGCGCGGGTGCTGCGGGTTGGTGAAGAAGGTCTCGGGGTCGGCGGTCTCGAGGATGCGGCCGGCATCCATGAACCAGATCCGGTCTGCGACCTCGCGGGCGAAGCCCATCTCGTGGGTGACGCAGATCATCGTCATGCCCTCGGCGGCGAGCCCCTTCATGACGGCGAGCACCTCGCCGACCATCTCGGGATCGAGGGCGGAGGTGGGCTCGTCGAAGAGCATGGCCGGCGGCTCCATGGCGAGCGCGCGGGCGATGGCCACGCGCTGCTGCTGGCCGCCGGAGAGTTGCGCCGGATAGGCGTTGGCCTTCTCGGCGAGGCCGACCCGGTCGAGGAGCGCCATGGCCTTGGTTCTGGCGAGGTCCTTCTTCACGCCGTTGATGCGAATCGGCGAGAGCGTGATGTTCTCCAGCGTCGACAGGTGCGGGAAGAGGTTGAAGCTCTGGAAGACGAAGCCGATCCGGCTTCTCAGCCGGTTGAGGTCGGCGCGGCCGACGCGGCCCGACACCTCGCGCCCGTCGAAGGTGATCGAGCCGGAATCGATCTCCTCCAGCCGGTTCACCGTCCGGATGAGCGTCGACTTGCCCGAGCCCGAGGGACCGCAGACCACCAGCACCTCGCCCTTCGAGACGGAGGCGTCGATGTCGACGAGGGCGTGGTACTGGCCGTAATGCTTGTTGACGTTGGAGAAGCGGATCATCGCGGGCGCCGCATCCTGGGAAACGCTCATGGGGTGGCTCCTCGGGTTCAAAGCTCGGCGGTGAGCGCCTGCGGGCGCAGTTCGGGAGCGATGCGGCGCGTGCCGGCCCGCTTGGCGGCGATGCGGCGCTCGAGGGTCGTCGCGGCCTTGGTGAGGCTCCAGCAGATCACGTAGTAGACGATCGCCAGGATCGCGAAGACCTCGAAGGGCTGGGTCAGCAAGCGGTTGTTGATCTGGTTGGCCGCGAAGGTCAGCTCGGGCACGTTGATGACGTAGCCGAGGGTCGTTTCCTTGATGGTGGAGACGAACTGGCTGAGGATGCTCGGCAGCATGTTGTAGAGTGCCTGGGGCAGGATGACCCAGCGCATGGCGCCGAAATAGCCGTGGCCGAGAGAGCGGGCCGCCTCCATCTGGCCGCGTCCCAAAGCGAGGATGCCGGCGCGGATGATCTCGCTCAGGAATGCCGCCTCGTAGAGGACGAGGGTGACGAGCATCGTCACGAAGCCCGGCACGGTGCGCCCGATCAGCAGCGGCACCATGAAGTAGACCCAGAGGATCAGCATGAGCAGCGGCACGCCGCGCGCGACGTAGACGAAGGCGGTGGCCGGCCAGAGCACGGCCCGCCACGGCGAGAGCCGCGCGAGCGCCAGCAGGATGCCGACCGGGAAGGCGAGGACGATCGACAGGACCGACAGGATGAAGGTCGAGGCGAGGCCGCCGAGCGGTCCGTTCGGATACTGGCCGATGAGGAGGAGGAGCCAGTTCTCCTGGACGATCGAAACGATGTTCTCGATCATGGCTCAGCGTGCTCCCGCCACTTGCGCGCGCTTCATCAGGAGCGCGCCGACGGCCATGATGAGGAGCGAGCAGACGAGATAGGCGACCGTGGCGATGGCGTAGGTCTCGAAGGTGCGGAAGGACAGGTTCTCGACCTCGCGCACCGCATGGGTCAGCTCCGAGGCGCCGATCGCCATGGCGAGGCTCGAATTCTTGAACAGCGAGACCGAGTGGTTGACGAGCGCGGGGAGAGCGTTGCGGTAGGCCTGCGGCAGAAGCACGTAGCGCATGGACGAGATGTGGCCGTGGCCGAGCGCGCGGGCCGCCTCGACCTGACCCTTCGGCACGGAGCGAAGCCCCGAGCGCAGGTCCTCGGTGAAGTAGGCCGCCTGGCACAGGCCGAGACCGATGATCGCGAAGATGACCTCGGCGTTGTGATCGCTCAGCCAGTACTGCAGCTCCTCGGGGAGCAGGCTGTAGATGCCGAAGTACCAGAGGATGAGCTGGACCAGCGTCGGGACGTTGCGATGATACGAGACGTAGGCGGCGACGAAGCGGTCGGCGATCGGCACCGGGATCTGGCGGATCACCAGGAGCAGGAAACCGAGGCTCATGGCGAGCGTCCAGGAGCCGACGGCGATCACGAAGGTCATCTGGATGCCGGCGATCAGCATCCCGGCGAACTCGGGATTGGATAGAACCGCGAGGACGTCGAAGCCGCTCATCGCGCCTCCCCGCCGCCGGGCGAGGCGGGCTTGGCGGTCTGGAGGCCGCCCATGACCTGGAGGGTCGGGGTGATCTCGATATGGCCGACGTTCATCGAGACGGGCGCGGCGACCGCGAAGGCGATGGCGTCGGCGATGTCGCTGGCCGTCGGCAGCTCGAAGCCGTCGATGAAGCGCTCGCGGATTTCCGGGCTGTCGCCGTGGACGTGGGCGAAGATGTCGGTGGCCACGCGCCCCGGGCAGACCTCGGTCACGCGCACGCGGCGCCCGAAGGTGTCGATGCGCAGCTGGTTCGACAGCATCGCCACGCCGGCCTTGGTGGCGTGATAGGTCGAGTTGCCGCCGAAATTGTAGTTGCCGGCGATCGAGGAGATGTTGATCACGTGCCCCCGGTCTCGCGCCGCCATGCCCGGCACGACCATGCGGCAGAGGTGGAGGACGGCGCGCAGGTTCACGTCGACCAGGAGGTCGATGTCGCCCTCGTCGGCCTCCAGGAACTTCTTCGGCCGATCGACGCCGGCATTGTTGACGAGGACGTCGAACGCGACCTCGCTCGTCAGCCTGGCGAGCGCCGCCCGATCGGTGACGTCGACGACGTGCGGCACGCAGCCGGTCTTCTCCGCCAGAGCCTTCAAGGGCTCGGCGCTGCGGGCGATGGCGTGGACGGTGAGCCCTTCGCGGGCGAAGCGCTCCACGACGGCCGCGCCGATGCCGCCCGAAGCGCCGGTGACGAGTGCGGTTCTGTAGTCGGAGAAGGGCATGGGCTGCGGTTCCATGTGTTGCCGGAAGCTTACCGAAGACGGGATAGCCGGCGCCAAGACGGATTGGCTGTGGAGCGATAAGACCGGCTTATGCCTATTGCTGCGGCGCGCCAATCAAGTGTGCAGTTGCGACGAAAGGCATCAGGCGATGCGTGAGACCGGCACCACGGAGCCGCCGGCCGCCTCGATCTCGCGGCGGATCGTGCGGGCGAGATCCACCGCTCCTGCCGTGTCGCCGTGGAGCAGGATGCTGTCCGCCTTCGTCGGGAGACGCTCGCCCTCATAGGTCACGACGACCCCTTCGGTGAGGAGCAGCCGCACGCGCTGCAGCACCTCGGCTTCGTCGTGGATGACCGAGCGCGGCAGGCGCCGCGGCACGAGGAGGCCGTCGGCATGATAGGCGCGGTCGGCGAGAAAGGTGATCGCCGCGCGAAGGCCGCAGCGCGCCGCAGCGCCTTCGATCGCCCGGCTCGACGAGGTGACGATCGTCACCTCCGGATCGAAGCGGGCGACGGCCTCGACCAGCGGATCGGCGACGGATGCCTCGGCCGCCGCGAGGTTTCCCAGCGCGCCGTGGAAGCTCATATGGGTCATGCGGTGGCCGGCGGCCCGCGCGATGCCGGCGAGCGCGCCGAGCTGGTAGGTCACCATCGCCGCGAGCTCGGGCGCGGGCACGTCCATGCGGCGCCGGCCGAAGCCCTGGATGTCGGGAAAGCCGACATGGGCGCCGACGTCGACGCCCCGCGCCAGAGCCGCCTCGACCGTCCGCTGCATGATCAGCGGATCGCCGGCATGGAAGCCGCAGGCGATGTTGGCGGAGGACAGGACGTCGAGCAGCGCCTCGTCCTCGCCCATGCGCCAGGGGCCGAAGCCTTCGCCGAGATCGGCGTTGAGATCGATCCGCATCGGGGCTCTCCTATGGCGTCAGGGTGAGATGTCGAAGAGCGGGTCGCCGTGACCGGTCAGCGCCCCGTCCTCGCGGCGCACGGCGGCGAGGATGCCGCTCGACGGCGCGCGCACCGGCTGGAGCAGCGCGCCGACCTGCAGGAGAGCCAGAACCTGCCCCGCGACGACGGCGGTCCCCTCGTCCGCGAGCGGCTGCGCGTGCAGGGGATGGGCACGCCGGAACGCGCCGATGCCGGGCGAGGCGACGGTCACGGCGCCAGGCGCCGAGCCCTGCGGCTCGCCCGCGGCGGCTTCGGCTGGCGCGTGCGCGGGCGCTGCCGGCGCACCGTTGCGCGCGAGAAACACGCGGCCCTCGGGCCCGGCGAGCTCCAGCGTGTCGATGCCGGTCTCGGCGAGCAGCGCGGCAAGGCGCGGGATCTGGTCGAGAGGCGAAGTCATCGCGCGGCGCTCCGGGCGCTGAGGAGATCGGCCAGGCGGCGCACCTCGGCGAGCCAGGCCTGCCGCTCGTCGAGGGCGGCGAGCGCCCCGTCCCAATCGGTGGCGAGGAAGCGGAAGCGCGTGCCGATCGGCATCTGGCCGAGGCGCCAGAGGTCGGCCTCGATCACGGTCCCGACCTTGGGGTAGCCGCCGGAGGGCTGGCCCTCGCACATCTGGACGATCGGCTGGCCGTTGTGCGGCACCTGGATGACGCCCGGCACGATGCCGTGGGAGCGGAGCTCCATCGGCGCGACCGGCTCGAGGCCGGGCCCGGCGAGGCGGAAGCCGTAGCGGTCGCTCTGCGGCGTGATCCTGAAGGGCTCGCGCCAGAAGGCGTCGAGCGAGGCGGGGGTGAACCGCCCGTATTCGGCGGCGGGCAGGACGCGCACCGCCGGCAGGCCGTCCGCTTCCAGCGGCAAGGCGAGGCCGGGCGGCACGAGGGCGATCTCCGTCCCCCGGCTTTCGCCGGCAGCGCGCCCGAGCGGCAGCCTGTCGCCCTCGCGCAGCATGCGCCCGTCGAACCCGCCGATGGCCCCGCGAAGCTGGGTCGAGCGCGAGCCGAGCACCTCCGGCACGTCGATGCCGCCGGCGACGCACAGATAGGCCCGGGCCCCGCGCCAGCGCCCGTCCCGCGCATGGTCGAGCCGCAGCACGGCGCCGGCCTTGGCTTGCGCCCGGCTCCAGGGCAGGAGCGGGACGCCGTCGAGCATGGCGGCGCAGTCGGCGCCGGTCAGCGCGAAGAGGGTGTCGGCCTCGAAGCGGACGGAGAAGGGAAAGACCTGCATCTCCACTGCCGCGGCCCCGTCCTCGTTGCCGAGAAGGATGTTGCCGCAGGTCAGCGCCAGCGGGTCCATCGCGCCGGACAGGCCGACGCCCCACCTGAAGGCGTCGAAGCGGCCGAGGTCCTGGACGCTGGCGAGCGCGGCGCGCGACAGGATCTCGATCATCGCCGGATCTCCGCCACCGTGAAGGCGATGCTGTCGCCCGGCTGGAGAAGCGCGGGCGGATCGCGCGAGGCGTCGAAGAAGCGCATCCGCGTCGAGCCGATCGTGTTCCAGCCGCTGGGTCCGTCGGAGGCCGAGACGCCGGTCTGGGCGCCGCCGATCGAGACCGCGCCGCCGGGGATCTTCACCACCGGCACCTGGCGGCGCGGCGTCGCGATGCGCGGGTCCATGCCGCCGAGGTAGCAGTAGCCGGGATGGCTGCCGAGCGCGAAGACGGGATAGACCGGCGCGGAATGGATCGCGACGATCTCCTCGACGTCGAGCCCGGTATGGGCGATCACGTCGGCCATGTGCGGTCCCCCCTCGCCGCCGTAGACGACGGGCAGCTCGATCACCCGCCCGCCGAGCGAGAGCGCGGAGGCCGAGTCCCAGGCCTCGCATAGCCTGTCGGCCAGCGGCTCGAAGCGGCGCGGCACGGTTCGGAACGAGACGAGGAGGTTGTTGACGCCCGGCACCGCCTCGCGGACCTCGGGCCAGGTCTCGGCCAGCCTCGCCAGCGACCAGATGCGCTGCTGCTGGTCGAGCGAGGTCTCGCCCGGCGCCTCGAACAGGAGGGCGGTGGTGCCGAGATGGCTGACGGTCGGCCTTGGCGCGCTCATGGCTGGTCCGCCCCCTTCAGGAGCCGTTCGAGGTGGTGGATGTCGACGCCTCCGGCGATGAAGCCGGGATCGGCGAGGATGCGGGCATGGAGGGCGAGGTTGGTGGAGACGCCCTCGATCCGCGCTTCCGACAGAGCGACCCGCAGGCGGACGAGCGCCTCCTCGCGCGTCGGCCCGTAGGCGATGATCTTGGCGATGAGCGAATCGTAGTGCGGCGGCACGCGGGCGCCCGGCACCATGTGCGTATCGACGCGGATGCCGGGGCCGCCGGGCATGTCGAAGCGGGTGATCGTGCCGGGCGAGGGCTGGAAGCTCTCCGGGTCCTCGGCGTTGATCCGGCATTCGAAGGCGTGGCCGCGCGAGACGATCTCCTCCTGGCGGATCGTCAGCGGGAGCCCGGCCGCGACGCGGATGCCCTCCCGCACGATGTCGATGCCCGTCGTCTCCTCGGTGATCGGGTGCTCGACCTGGACGCGGGTGTTCATCTCGATGAAGGAGAAGACGCCGTCCTCGTAGAGGAACTCGAAGGTGCCCGCCCCGACATAGCCGAGTTGCCGGCAGGCCTCCGCGCAGCGAGCCCCGACTTCGGCGACGAGGGCGTGGTCGAGCCCGGGCGCGGGCGCCTCTTCCAGCACCTTCTGGTGACGCCGCTGAAGCGAGCAGTCGCGACTTCCCAGCCAGAGAGCCTTGCCGTGCCGGTCGGCCAGGACCTGGATCTCGACGTGGCGGGGCCGCGTCAGGAACTTCTCGACGTAGATCTCCGGATTGTTGAAGGCGCGTCGCGCCTCCTCCCGGGTCAGCGCCAGGGCGTCGAGGAGGCCGGCCTCGGCATCCACGACGCGCATGCCGCGCCCGCCCCCGCCCCCGGCGGCCTTGAGGATCACGGGATAGCCGATCTCCGCCGCGACGCGGCGCACGGCGTCGGGATCGTCGGGCAATCCCTCGTCGGGCCCGGGCACGCAGGGCACGCCGGCCCGGCGCATGGCGCACTTGGCGGCGACCTTGTCGCCCATGACGCGGATCGCTTGCGGCGGCGGGCCGACGAAGACGAGGCCGGCCGTCTCGCAGGCTTGCGCGAAGTCGGCGTTCTCCGACAGGAAGCCGTAGCCGGGATGCACGGCCTCGGCCCCCGTCGCCTCGGCCGCGAGGAGAATCGCGGCCGGATCGAGATAGGAGCGCGCAGCCGACGCCGGGCCGATGCAGACGGCCTTGTCGGCGAGCGCCACGTGGCGCGCCTCGCGGTCGGCCTCGGAATGGACGGCGATCGTCTCGATCCCGAGCGAGCGGGCTGCGCGCTGGATGCGCAGCGCGATCTCGCCGCGATTGGCGATGAGGAGCGAGCGGAACATGGGCCTCACGCGAGCGTCAGGAGCGGCTGTCCGGCATCGACGTCCTCGCCGGGCGAAACGAGGATCGCCTCCACCGTGCCGGCGCGCTCGGCGCGGATCTCGTTGAACATCTTCATGGCCTCGACCAGGCAAAGGACCTCGCCGGCCGACACCGCCCGGCCGGTTTCCACGAAAGGCGGCGCGTCGGGCGACGGGCGGAAGTGGACGACGCCGGACAGCGGCGAACGGACGGTCCTGTCCGCCGCCGGAGCAGCGGGCTCGCCGGACCGGGGCGCGGCAGGGGCGGCGGCCACCGCCTTGCCGGCCGGCGCGGTCGCGGCCTGCGCAGTGCCAACTTGGCCGGCGGCCCGGGTCAGGCGGAGCGTCCAGCCCTCCTTCGCGACCTGCATCTCGGACAGGTCGGAGGCCGCCATCGCCTCCATCAGAACCTTGATCTCGTCGATATCCATGGCCGGGCCCAACCGTCTCGCCGCGGGGAGCGGCGATCCTCGGCAAAAGGTTACCGAGGCGCCGGGCGCGCATCCAAGACGGATTGTCTCTGTGTGGATAAGGGCAGCTTATGTCGCGGGAGCACCGGTCTCCGGCGACGCCGCGAAGCCCGGCAGCTCGGCGGCAAGCTCCAGGAGAATGTCCTTCACGGCCTGGGCGGGCTCCGACAGCGGGAGATGGTCGGACTCGCAGAGTGCCAGCGGCGCCTCGATCGAGGGCTCGACGATGCGGCACAGCCAGGCGTCGCACGAGGCCACGACCTGGCGCGCCATGGATTCGGGCAGGATCGTCGCGCCCAGCCCCTCGGCCATGACGGCCGTCAGCGTCCCGTCCGATTCGATCTCGGCGACGACTCTCGGCACGATGCCGATCCCGGCGCAGGCGTCATCCACCATCTTGCGCACGACGTTGTAGGGCCGCGGGAGGTAGAGTTCGCGTCCGGCGATGTCGCCGAGGGGCACCTGCGCGGCGGGCGGCGGCGGCATGTCGCCGTGCCCGACGAGGAACAGCCGCTCGGACAGAAGGGGACGGAAGGCGAGGCCGTGGACCGCGACGCGCCCGCCGTAAAGCACCGCCATGTCCATCCGCCCGTTCATGACGAGCTCGGACAGGGTCGTCCCATAGGTCTCGTTGAGGTAGAGGAGGATGCCCGGATGCCGGGCCCGGACCGTCCTGAGCAGCGGCACCGCGAGGCCGGCCGCAGCCGTTCCCGGCGCGAGGCCGACGGAAACCGAGCCGGACAGTTCGCGCCCGGCCGCGCGCATCTCCGTCATGGCCTGCTGGCACTGGCGCAAGATGACCTGGGCATGGCGATAAAGCACCTCGCCGGCCTGCGTCGGCGTGACGCCGCGCTTGGTGCGCAGGAGAAGCTGCTGGCGCACCTCGCCCTCCAGCGTCGCGAGCTGCTGGCTCAATGCCGGCTGCGCCACGTGAAGGATGTCCGCCGCCTGGGTGAGGCTGCCGACGTCGACGATCTTCACGAAGTAGTGCAGGCGTCTGAGGTTCATCATGCGCGTGGCCCCCTGCATCCCGCCTGCCGAGATATAAGCGTTGGCTATCAGGGCAGAGCCAACTCGTCTTAGCCTCGCGCAAGGAGCGGGACTAGCGTCCGGCGGACATCGTCAGCCGGGATGACCAAACCTTGACCTCGATCCACGTCGCCGAGCGCGTCAGGCGCATCAAGCCCTCGCCGAGTTCCTCGGCGGCCGACCGGGCCAACCAGCTCAAGCGCGAGGGCCGCTCGATCGTCAGCCTCGTGGTCGGCGAGCCGGACTTCGATACGCCCGCCCACATCCGCGAGGCGGCGGCCAAGGCGATGAACGCGGGCGCGACGCGCTACACCGCCTTGCCCGGCACCGTGGAGCTTCGCCAGGCGATCGCCGCCAAGCTGAAGCGCGAGAACGGGCTCGACTACGACATCACCGAGATCATCGTCGGCAACGGCGCAAAAAGCGTCATCTACACGGCCCTGGCCGCGACGCTGGAGCCGGGCGACGAGGTGATCGTTCCGGCACCCTACTGGGTCTCCTACCCCGACATGGTGCTCGCCTGCGACGGAACGCCCGTCGCGGTCGCCTGCACGGAGGACGAGGGCTTCAAGCTCACCGCGCAGAAGCTCGAAAGCGCGATCACCCCCAAGACGCGCTGGCTGATCCTGAACTCGCCGTCCAACCCGACCGGCGCCACCTATTCGATCGAGGCGTACAAGGCGCTCGCCGCCGTTCTCGCGCGCCACCCGCACGTGCTGGTGATGACCGACGACATCTACGAGCACATCCGCTTCGAGGGCGGCACCGCGCCTCATCTCCTCAACGCCGCGCCCGAGCTGCGCGAGCGCACGCTCGCCGTCAACGGCGTCTCCAAGACCTACGCCATGACGGGCTTCCGCATCGGCTGGGCGGCCGGGCCGCGCGAGCTGATCCGCGCCCTCGACACGCTGACCTCGCAGTCGGCGGGCAACAGCTGCTCGGTGAGCCAGGCGGCGGCCGCCGCGGCGCTGAACGGCGACCAGAGCTTCGTCGCGGAAAGCCTCGCGACCTACCGCGAACGGCGCGACGCGATTGCCGCCGGCATCAACGCCATTCCCGGCCTGTCCTGCCGCCTGCCGGAGGGCGCCTTCTATCTTTTCGTCAACTGCGCGGGCCTCATCGGCAAGCGCACGCCGGACGGCAAGGTGCTGGCGACCGACAACGATGTCGTCCTTTACCTTCTCGAACGTGTCGGCGTTGCCGTGGTCGCGGGCACGGCCTACGGCCTGTCGCCCTATTTCCGGCTGTCGATCGCGACCTCGATCGAGATTCTCAACGACGGCCTCGCGCGGATCGCCAAGGCGGTCGGCGACCTCGCCTAACCCGAACGGAGCGGCTCCATGCCCACCATCGAGACGAACCCGAACGCCGAGCCGGTGGATGCCGACATCCTGCGGCGCCTGCGCGAGATTCCCGTCGCGCTCCTCAGCGACCAGCTCCACCGCAACCGCGGGACGGCGCTTCTCAAACCCTATCACAGCCCCGCGCCGATGGCCGGCACGGCGCTGACGGTGAGGACGCGCGGCGGCGACAACCTCGCCATCCTGCGCGCCTTCCACCAGTGCCGCCCGGGCGACGTCCTCGTGATCGATGCGGACGGAGAAACGGCCAACGCGCTCGTCGGCGGCATCATGACGTTCCACGCCGCCACGATCGGCATGGCGGGCATGGTGCTGGACGGCGCCGTGCGCGACATCGCCGAACTGGGCGCGCGCACCTTCCCGGTCTATGCGCGCGGCCACACGCATCGCGGCCCCTACAAGGACGGCCCCGGCGCAATCAACGTGCCCGTCAGCGTCGGCGGCATGCTGGTCCATCCCGGCGACATCGTCGTCGGCGATCAGGACGGCATCCTCGCCTTCGGTCGCCAGGAGGCCGAGACGGTGATCGCCGGCGCCCTCGCCCAGCACGCCAAGGAAGAAGCGACGATGCAGGCCATTCGCGAGAATCGCTGGGACCTGTCCTTCGTCGACGCGCTGGAAGCGAGAGCCGTGAACTGATGGCGGTTCCGCAGGACCGCGGCACCGGCGCCTGCCTGCCGAGAGGTTGGGGAGCAAGCTCCGCGGCGGCCCCAAATCTCGCGCGGCGGAGAGGCTGAACCGCTGCCGATCCCATTCCCGAGCCTGTCGACCGAGGCGACCGTCGGTTGACAGGCCCAACCAATGCTCGGCCCCATGCCGAGGCGTCGGGGTGGACGCGCTGCCGGTAACGTGCCTTCGGGATGCGCGACGGATCGTCGAGCAGCGACGTGATCGGGTCGAGGGCCATCGCCCCTTGCCTCGCTGAACGATTGGGCGGTCGTGCTCGCACAGAAGAGAGTGACGTCGACACCGCATCGCCAGCGTCGTGCCGTGCCGTGCGATCCTCATTCCCTACACGGGCTGCGGAGCGAACCCGTCGCTCCCCCGCGCGTCACGAAGGCAGGCTCGTCCCTCAGGTCGCGCCGCCGAGAACCTTCCGTCGAGCCGCCGCCTTGCGGTTGGCACGTTCGATACGCGCCTCCTTGTCCCGCTCGGCTTGCAGTCGAGCCTCCTTCAGCCGCTTCGATTTCTCGCTTGTCGTCTCCGGCTTGGGACCGCCTGGAGGTGTCTGATCGTGAACCATCGCCTCTTCCAACATCCCCTTGCAGCATCCCGCTCCGGGAGACCGATCCCCGGGCATCCCGGGATCCGGTTCAGCCCCGGCGGCAAACATGCGCGCTTTCACAGTCGAGCGGCAAGCACCCTGACCGACATCAGGGGCTTAGCCGATTCACCGTCGCTGAATGACCAAAAAGTGGGTGAACCTTCCGGCATAGGCGGCCACCGAAGTGCCGGTGATCATCTCGATGAGCGTCTGCCCGAACGGCTTCATTGGCCCCGCGTCGGGATACGCCCGCGCGAAAGCGCCCGCGGCGACATGCCGGCGGTTCGGCGCTCCTGCGATCCATTTCGTGGAACGTCAAAGCCTTCCGATTGAAGCGATGATGGTGCGCCGGCCCGCGCCGCGGCGCTCCGGCCTCACGCGACCGGGCGGGGAGCGGCCAGTCTGCGGCGGGGCCGGTTGGCGCCGGCCATGCGCTTGCCGACGAGGACGGTGCCGACCACGGTGAGCGCGAGAACGAGGCCGACGATGCCGAAGGCGCCCTCGCCGCTCATCGCCCCGACCTCGCCGGCGCCCCGCGCGCCCAGGAAGCCCGGCGCCAGCATCAGCGGCGCCCACAGGGCGGCGGAGGCGACGTTGGCGATCTGGAAGCGTGCCTGCCCCATCGCCATCATGCCCGCGACCAGCGGCACGGTGGAGCGGATCGGCCCGAGGAAGCGCCCAAGAAAGACCGCGGCGAAGCCGTAGCGTCGGAAGAACAGGCGGGTTCGGGCGACTGCGGGCCGGTAGCGCCGCAGGAGCGGACGGTGGACGATGCCCGGTCCCAGCCAGCGGCCGATGAAATAGGAGACGATGTCGCCGAGGATCGCTCCGAGGATCGCGCCGGCCAGCACCGGCAACGGCTCGACGAGGCCTGCTCCGGCCAGGCCACCGATCAGCAGCATGATCGCGGTGGCCGGAATGAGGAGCCCGACCAGAACCAGCGACTCGCCGAGCGCGATCAGCGCGACGATGACGAAGGCCCAGCCCTGGTGGGCCTGGATGAAGGTGCCGAGGTCGGCGAGATGGGATTCCATGTGACTGCCGCATTGTCGCCGAAGGTGCTTGTCGACGATCGTTGAAGGACATGAACGGGTTGCACGCTCACGCTGAACGATGCTGCCCGGCACGAGCGAGGCGTCGCCGCGCCGCCCGTACCTATCCCTTGACGAGGTTAAGCCCGCACTTCGCCTGTCCGCCTCGACCGGTCCGCCGCGACCACACCGTCTGGGGTCCCGGTGTCGCACGACGTCCGGCAGGAAGCATCGTACCAGCCCCGCTTCGAGAGGTCCCGCGATCTGTCGGACACAACCGCGTCAACCGCTTCCGCCTGTTCCTCCGTATCCCGGAGCTGCGTCGTGGCGAGAAGAAGGTCCCGCGCATGGACGCGCGGCGCCTCGCCCCAACGTGTGAGCAAGCTCAAGGAAGACGATCAGGCGTCGGCTTCCTCGGCCCCCGCGCTCATGCTGAAGGCATCAGCGCAGAGCGGCGTCGTTTCCGCGAGGATCTGCTCGGCCGGGGTCATGCCCGTCCAGATCACGAAGACCTGGGTCGCCGTGCGCCAAGGATCGTCGAAAGTCTGCTGGACGAGGATCGGGGCGGCCTCGCCGACGCACTCGGTGATGGCGGCCACCTGCTCGCGCGAGACGTCTCCGAACCGATCCCGGATCTCGGCCTCGAGGGGCTGGATCAGGAAGAAGGAAACGAGGGCGGCGACGAACTCCTGCATGCGAAACTCCGTGAGGTGTCCGACATCACGAGAGGGATCTCTCGCCAGAGGGGCCCGGACGGATGCAACGCAGATGGTGGCGGTCAGGACGCCCCGCAATCCCTCGGCCCCGGCCAGAGCTGTTCAAGCGGCGGTCCCGGCCATCATGCGGATCGGGAGCACGGCACAGGGCACGAGCCGGTGACCGGTCGCCGCCACGGTCTGAAAGCCCGGTTCGTCGATCCGCAGGTCGTCGTTGATCGCGGTGCTGCCCGAGCGGCTCGAGGCGAGAGCGGCGGGATCGAAGACCGTCCCGCCTCCGATCCCATCGAGGGTTCACGCTCGCATCGGCTTGGCGCCGCCGACGGGATCGCGACGCCGTCCCTGCGGCACGTCGCCGACAGGCCGGCGGGCGGCGACGTCAGGTGAGCTGGCCACCGTCGACGTTGAGGATCGCGCCGCTGACGTGGCGGGCGGCGGGGCTGGCGAGAAAGGCGACGGCGGCCGCCACGTCCTGCGGCGCGCCGTAGCGGCCGAGCGGGATCAAGTTCCGCTGGAAGTCGGCGAAGGGGCCGTCGGCTGGGTTCATGTCCGTGTCGGTCGAGCCCGGCTGCACGAGGTTCACCGTGATGTCGCGCGGCCCGAGCTCGCGGGCGAGGCCGCGCGTGAAGGATTGCAGCGCCGACTTCGTCATGAAGTAGATCGTTCCCGTGTCGCCGACGATGCGGTCGGCTCCGCCCGAGCCGATCGTGACGATCCGGCCGCCCGCCGGCAGGTGCGGCATGGCCGCCTGCGCGGCGAGGATGGTGCCGCGCACGTTGACCGCGAAGAGCTCGTCGATGGTCTCTGGGCTGACCTCGGCGATGGTCGCGTAGGCCGCGATGGCGGCGTTGTTGACGAGAATGTCGAGGCCGCCGAGCGCGGCGACCGCTTCCTCGACGGAGCGCCGGACCGCCGCGGGATCCGCCGCGTCGGCCCGGATCGCGACGCCGCGGCGCCCCTTCCCCTGGATCGCCTCGACGACTTCGGCTGCGCGTTCGGCGGAACGCCCGTAGGTGATCGCGACGTCGGCGCCGCCCTCGGCGAGCGCCAGGGCGATGGCGGCGCCGATGCCGCGGGCACCGCCGGTCACCAGGGCGCGCTTGTTGTGCAGGTCATTCATGGTCGATTCTTTCTGTAACGATCGATATGAAATTAGCTACGCGGCTTGCCGGCTTCCGTCAATGGGATTAAATAGTGATCGATGCAAAAATCGGATGACACAGGACCCGCTGCGTGCGCCGCAGCCGTCCCCCGGCCGCGGGGGCGGCCCCGGGCCTTCGACCGCGACGTGGCGCTCAGGAAGGCGGTGCGGTTGTTCTGGCTGCGCGGCTTCGAAGCGACCTCGATCGCCGACCTGACGGCGGAGCTCGGCATCGGCGCGCCGAGCCTCTACGCCGCCTTCGGCTCCAAGGAGGCTCTCTATGCCGAGGCGCTGCAACGCTATGCCGAGGACAACGAAGCCTATGTCTGGGCGGAGTTCCGGGCCGCCGCCACGGCGCGCGAGGCGGTGCGCTCGCTCCTGTCGAACTCGGCCGCAGCGCTCACCGGCTGCGTCGCCGACCTGCCGCGCGGGTGCATGGTGACGCTGTCGCAGGTCGGGAGCGAAGGGCACGAGGCGCTGGGCGAACTCGTGCGGGCGGCACGCGGCGTGACCCTGGAGCGCTTGACGGCTCGGTTCGACGCGGCCGTGGACGCGGGCGAGATCCCCGCCGCCACCGACCGGCATGCCCTCGCCCGCTTCGTCCAGACCGTTCAGGCGGGCATGTCGATCCTCGCCCGCGACGGCGCGACCGGCGACGAGCTGCAGGCGGTTGCCGACCTCGCGATGGACTGTTGGGACGCCCGGCTCGCACGCTGAGGCCGCTCACCATGTCGAGCCGAGGGGAAAGTGCGCGCCGATAGCCGAACGTCGGCATCGAGGAACAAGGGGCGGAAAGCTGCCGATCCGCAAACGCCCCTTCGAAGACGTTACGAGGGTTGATTAGAATCCCGAAGGCGGCTTTCCCTCACCCAATCGGGATCCCTGGGGCTGTCGGCAGACGCCGTGGAACGAGCGAAAGGCAGTAGATGCCGATGGAGACGAACACGGTCGACCACGCGGCTCTCTCGCTCGTCTCGGCCGAACAAAGGCCGGACCTCGTTCCGGCTTTCGCCGCGCTCAGTGCACCGGTATGGCCGACCTTCCTGGACGGCGATCGAGCCATCGTCGAGTGCTGGGATGACCTCTACGCGCACGGGCTCTCCCGCTACCAGTTCGCGGTCGTGCAGACGCACGAGGATGGCGAAGAGCGCGTCCTGGCGACCTCGAACAGCATCCCGTTCGAATGGGCGAACCCTGGCGACGACGCCACCTTGCCGGACGGGGGATGGGACGAGGTGCTTCGGGCAGGCGCGGACGCAGCGATCGGTGGGCGGACCTGCAACGCTCTCTCGGCCCTCTCCATCGTCGTCTCGCCTGAGCGGCGCGGTTCCGATCTGGCCGAGCGGCTTCTTCGCAACATGAAGACGAGCGCGATCGCGGGCGGCTTGCGGGCGCTCGTCGCGCCGGTCCGGCCGACGAGGAAGGCGAGCTATCCGCTGACCTCATTCGGTGATTACGCGGGTTGGACGACGCCCGATGGCGCGCCGTTCGATCCCTGGGTCCGCAAGCACCACCAGCTCGGCGCGCGGATCGTCGGGATCGCATCTCGCTCGATGACCGTCTCCGCCTCGCTCGACCAGTGGACGGAATGGACCGGCCTGCGCTTTCCGCGCTCGGGCGCCTACCACGTCGAAGGTGGCCTCGCCCCGGTGATGGCAGACTGCGCCACCGATCTAGGCATCTACGAAGAGCCGAGCATCTGGCTTCGGCACCCGTTCTAAGGCGCCTTCCAGCCGTTCTCGACGAAAACGGATGCGCTCAAGAGCGGTCGTCGTCCGCCCGCAGGCGACCGTCGGCCATTGCGCTGAGTTCCGCGAGATAGAGGCTGACCGACGATGCGGGAAGGAAGCTGGTCGTGAAGCTGTTGCGAACGAGCTGGAGAACCTCCGCACGCGTCAGCGCACCCTCGGTCACGAGCGCGATGTAGTTCTCCGTGATCGAACCGAACCAAGCTGGATCGTCGGAATGCAACGACGGGCGCATCCCGTCCGCGAGCATCCGGCGAACGGGATGTGTCGATCCGCGCGCAGTTTCGACGCCGATCGACGTGGCGACCTGTTGAGTGTGCTGATGCCGGCAATGGCAACCGGCTGCGCCGATCAACAGCCTAGGCCGCCTCATCCTCTGCCATCTCACGCTCCGCGTCGTGCTCGGCCAGTCGGTTAGCCATCAGCACCATCTCGTTCGCCAGGATGGTGAACTGCGCCTGCACCTCAGCACGAAGTTCGGCGGCCTGCTCGACGCTCTGGCCGCCACCCATCGCCGGGACGTCGTCGCCCTGGACGGCGGTGAACTTGTCCATGATGACACGGGTCTGCTCAGCCGATGGGCCGCCGGCCGAACGCAAGCGATCCAGCCAGAGGTGCTGAAGCATGACCTTCAGCGCGTGGTTGGCGGCAACGGTCTGGAGGCTGCGGGCTTCGAGTGCCTGAAGGTGGGCTTCGATGTCGGACATGGTGCGGCTCCGATGGTGGATGCGCGACGTCGCATCCTGGTGCCGGGGCATGGGACCCGTGGGAGAGTTGCCCTGTCAAAACCTAACGGGATCGGCTCGGTCCGCTCTCGGCGCCACCCTTCCTTTGCTTACTCGGGCTGCATCACCCCGCACCTGTGACCACGCTGTGACCACGGCTAGGAACGCACAAAGAAGCCCAGCAGAAAACATTGTTTCCACTGAGATATTTCACCGGCCTGACGTTTTAGCCCTCAGATGTCGAGGTTGGCGACGGACAGGGCGTTGTCTTGGATGAACTCGCGGCGGGGCTCGACCTCGTCGCCCATGAGGCGGGAGAAGAGCTGGTCGGCGTCGGTCACGTCGTTGATCTTGACCTGGAGGAGCGAGCGCACGCTCGGATCGAGCGTGGTTTCCCAGAGCTGCTCGGGGTCCATCTCGCCCAAGCCCTTGTAGCGCTGGAGCGAGAGGCCGCGGCGACCGACGGCGAAGACCGCGTCGAGGAGTTCCATCGGGCCGCCGATGAAGCGGGTCTCGTCCTTGCGGGCGAGAACCGGCATCTCGCCGTGGATGGCGCCGAGGCGCTCGGCGAGGCGCGTCATCTGGAGGGCGTCGCCGGAATTGATGAGCGCCGCGTCAAGGACGGCTGCCTCCTTAACGCCGCGCAGCGTGCGGTTGAAGCGATAGCCGCCGTCAATGACCTCGCCTTCCCATCCGCGCTCGGTCTCCTCGGCGAGCGCGTCCATGCGCTCGGCGATCCGGGCGACGAGCCGGGCGCCGAGGCCTTGGCTGTCGCCCACCGCTTCGGGCGTCAGGGCGCCCACCACCGCCGCCTGCTCGACGAGCCGGCGGTCGTAGCGCGTGTGGAGGCCTTGCAGCACCTGGCGCAACGCCAGCGCGTCCTCGACGGCGGACCGCAGGCGCTGGCCGGTGAGCTTCTCGCCCGAGCCCAGCGTCAGGACGGCGTCCTCGAGGCCGGTATCGACGAGGTAGTTCTCCAGCGCCCGCTCGTTCTTCAGGTACTGGCTCTGCTTGCCGCGCGTCACCTTGTAGAGCGGCGGCTGGGCGATGAAGACGTGGCCGCGCTCGATCAATTCGGGCATCTGCCGGAAGAAGAAGGTGAGGAGCAGCGTGCGGATATGGGCGCCGTCGACGTCGGCGTCCGTCATGATGATGATCTTGTGGTAGCGCAGCTTGTCGGCGTTGAAGCGGTTGGCGTGCCCCTCCGACTGGCCGATGCCGGTGCCGAGCGCGGTGATCAGCGTGCCGATCTGGTCGGAGGAGATCATTCGGTCGAAGCGCACGCGCTCGACGTTGAGGATCTTGCCGCGCAGCGGCAGGATCGCCTGGTTCTGGCGCGAGCGCGCGCCCTTGGCCGAGCCGCCGGCCGAATCGCCCTCGACGATGAAGATCTCGCTCTTCGCCGGGTCCTTTTCCTGGCAGTCGGCGAGCTTGCCCGGCAGGGTCGAGACGCTCATGACGTCCTTGCGGATCGTCTCGCGGGCGCGCCTGGCCGCCTCGCGGGCGGCGGCGGCCTGGATGACCTTGCCGACGATCTGCCGGCCCTCGTTCGGGTGCTCCTCGAACCAGGTCGCGAGGGCCTCGTTCATGGCGCTCTCGACCACCGGGCGCACTTCGGAGGAGACGAGCTTGTCCTTGGTCTGCGAGGAGAACTTCGGGTCCGGCACCTTGACCGACAGGACGCAGGTCAGCCCTTCGCGGCAGTCGTCGCCGGTGAGCTGGACCTTTTCCTTCTTCGTCAGGCCTGAGGTGTCGGCATAGCCCGTCACCTGCCGCGTCAGCGCGCCGCGAAAGCCCGCCATGTGCGTGCCGCCGTCGCGCTGGGGGATGTTGTTGGTGAAGCAGAGCACGGTCTCATGGTAGGAATCGTTCCACCACAGCGCCGCCTCGACGGTGATGCCGTCGCGCTCGCTCATCACGGTGATGGGCGCGGGCAGGATCGGCTTCTTGGAGCGGTCGAGATAACGGGCGAAGGCCTCGAGCCCGCCCTCGTAGAACAGCTCGGTGCGCTTCTCGTCGGCCGGGCGCTTGTCGGTGAGGACGATGCGGACCCCGGAGTTCAGGAAGGCGAGCTCGCGCAGGCGATGCTCCAGCGTGCCGTAGTCGAAGTCGACGACGCCCTTGAAGGTCGCGTCGCTCCCCTCCCCGCCGGTATGGGGCATGAAGGTGACCTCGGTGCCGGTCTCGGGACCCGCGTCGCCGGTGACGGTGAGCGGCCCGTCGGCGGCGCCGTGGGAGAAGCTCATCTCGTGGATCTTGCCCTTGCGGCGGATCTTGAGCTTGAGGCTGCTCGACAGGGCGTTGACGACGGACACGCCGACGCCGTGAAGGCCGCCGGACACCTTGTAGGAATTCTGGTCGAACTTGCCGCCCGCATGGAGCTGGGTCATGATGACCTCGGCCGCCGAGACGCCTTCGCCCGTGTGGATGTCGGTCGGGATGCCGCGGCCGTTGTCGGTCACCGTGCAGGAGCTGTCGGGGTTCAGCGTGACGGTGACGAGCGTCGCGTGGCCGGCCAGCGCCTCGTCGATGGCGTTGTCGACGACCTCGTAGACCATGTGGTGGAGACCCGAGCCGTCGTCGGTGTCGCCGATATACATGCCCGGCCGCTTGCGAACCGCGTCCAACCCCTTCAGAACCTTGATGGAATCGGCGCCGTATTCGGCTTCGCGACCGTGGTTCAGGTCAAACGCTTCGGACATGATCTTCCTTGATGTTCGGAGCCGTCGGTCGGACCCGGCGGGCAGCGGCCGGCGCCCCATCGGCAGGCGACGGAGGGACCAGGCGGGCCCATCCGCGAAATGCGGGTCGCGGCTTCTCCACGACCTCACCTATATAAGGGGTAGACCCCGCCGATCCAAGGAAAAAGGCCCGTTTTCCCGCCCTTTTCGCCCCTTCGCAGCAACCTTCGGACAGTCCTTCCATGAGCCTGCCACACGCCTCCGGGCATTCGTCGGCCGCATCGGCTTCCGCCTCCTCGCCCACGTCCGCCGCCCGGGCCTTCCGGCCGCCGGCGCCGGTGCCGCCGGAGGCGCCGCGCAGGACCGTCAGCTTCGTGCTCGCGGCGGCGCGCAACCCCCTGGAGATCTGGAGCCGCCGCGCCTTCCGCGAGCCGGTGTCGCGCGCCGACTGGCTGGGCGTCCCGACCTTCACGATCAACGATCCCGCCCTGATCCGTCACTGCCTCGTCGACAATGCCCGCAACTACGCGATGCAGCCGCTGCGCCAGCGCCTCCTGCGCCCGATCCTGCGCGACGGCCTCCTGACCGCCGAGGGCGAGCTTTGGCGGCGCACGCGCCGGGCGATGGCGCCGGTCTTCACGCCGAAGAACATCCTCGGCTTCGCGCCGGTCATGCGGGCGCGAACGGAAGGCTTCGCCGAGCGCCTGATGGCGCGGGACGGCGAGACCGTTGACCTGTCCTTCCAGATGACGCTCCTCACCTACGATATCCTGCAGGCGACGCTGTTCTCCGACGACATCGCCGGCGAGCCTCAGGCCTTCGCCCGCTCGATGGAGCGGACGATCGCGCAGATGGGTCGGGTCGACCCGCTCGACATCCTCAACGCGCCGGCCTTCCTGCCGCGGCTGGGGCGGCTCGCCGCCCGCGGCGCGCAGGAGCATCTGCGCCAAGTGATCCGCGCCACCGCGGAAAAGCGCCGGGCGCTCCTCGCCGCGGATCCCGAGCGCGCGCCGAACGACTTCCTGACGCTTCTCCTGAAGACGGACGGCCTCTCAGAAGCCGAGATCGAGGACAACATCGTCACCTTCATCGGTGCCGGTCACGAAACGACGGCCCGGGCGCTGGGCTGGACGCTCTACCTTCTCAGCCAGGCGCCGGAGGAGCGTGCGGCCGTCGAGGCCGAGGTCGACGCGCTGCTGCCGGAGCTTCCCGATCCCGCCACCTGGCTCGACCGCCTGCCGCGCACCCGCGCGGCGCTGGAAGAGGCGATGCGGTTCTACCCGCCCGCTCCCTCCCTCAACCGCACGGCCATCGCGGCCGACAGCTTCGGGAGCACCGACATCCCCGCGGGATCGACGGTGCTGTTCCTGCCCTGGATCCTCCATCGGCACGAGACGCTCTGGGAGGCGCCGGACGAGTTCCGCCCGGCGCGCTTCCTGCCGGAGAACCGCGGGCGCATCGACCGCTTCCAGTACCTGCCCTTCGGGGCCGGTCCGCGGGTCTGCATCGGCGCGAGCTTCGCGCTGCAGGAAGGGGTGATCGCGCTGGCGGGTCTGGTGCGGCGGCTGCGGTTCCATCACGCGGGCACGCGGGCGCCCTATCCGGTGCAGCGGATCACGATCCAGCCGCGCGGCGGACTGCCGATGCGCATCGAGCGGCGGCCGAACTAGGGCGCAATCTGGAGCCGTCTAGTCAAATCGACGCGTTTCGTGGTTAATCGTCATGAATGCGGCGACGGCCGCGCCGCTTTCGATGGTTCGACTGCATGCAGCCCCTTCTCACCCGCACGGTGCCCGCGATCGCCCTGGCCTTGAGCTTCGGTCAGGCCGGCGAGTTCGCGCAGCAATACCTGCAGCGGCTGGGCGGGGCGGCGGACGCGCTGCGCAACGTCGTCGAGCGCTTCGACGTCGGCGCCGCGGCCGCGGGCATGACGCGGAACGAAGCGCTGGTGCGGCTGGAGAGCAATCCGGACGCCTTCGTCGCCCGCCAGGGCTCCGACGCCGCAGAGACCGTCCGGGAGTTCGAGGCGGCGGAGCGGCGCTATCGCAAGCTGGTCACGGCCGCGCCCTTCGCGACCGTGTTCGTCATCGCCGCCGATCCCGATTGGCGCGTGATCCTGCGCACTGCGGCCGACTTCGCACCCGCCATCCCCGTCGGAGCGGGCGGGCTGCTTCTGACCTTTGTCGGCTTCATGCTCGGCTGGCTGGGCGGGACGACGGTCGAAGGCGCCGTGCGCCTCCTGCGCCGTCGGCGTCTGCGGCACGCCCTGGCGGCCCCCGCCGGCGGCTTCCACCACCGGCCGCCCGTTCTGTGAGCGGCCGGCCGGAGACTGGCCGTCAGCGCTCCTCGTCGGCGGGCGCCGCGCCGGCTTCGACCTTGAGCCTGTCCTGCGCCTTGAGTTCGTCCAGCGCCGGCATCGACATGACGTTGTAGCCGGAATCGACGTAGTGGATCTCGCCGGTGACGCCGTCCGCGAGTTCGGACAGGAGGTAGAGCACCGCCCCGCCGACTTCCTTGATCGTGACGTTGCGGCGCATCGGCGAGTTGACGCGCTGGTAGTTGAACATCAGCCGCGCGTCCGAAACTCCGGCGCCCGCCAGGGTGCGCACCGGGCCGGCGGAGACCGCGTTGACGCGGATGTTGCGCGGGCCGAAGTCGGCGGCGAGATAGCGCACCGAGGCTTCCAGGGCCGCCTTGGCGACGCCCATGACGTTGTAGTTCGGCATGACCCGCGTCGAGCCGCCATAGGTCATGGTCACCAGCGAGCCGCCGTTCGGCATGATCGCCACCGCCCGCCGGGCGAGCTCCGTGAAGGAGAAGCAGGAGATCAGCATGGTGCGCGTGAAGTTCTCGCGCGTCGTGTCGGCGTAGAGGCCCTTCAGCTCGTTCTTGTCGGAAAAGGCGATGGCGTGGACGAGGAAGTCGATGCCGCCCCATTCGCGCTTCAGCGTCTCGAACACGGCGTCCATCGAGGCGGCGTCCTCGACGTCGCAGGGCAGGATCAGCCGGCAGTCGATCTCGTCGGCGAGCGGCTTCACCCGCTTGCCGAAGGCCTCGCCCTGATAGGTCAGCGCGATCTCGGCGCCCTGCGCGTGGAGCGCCTTGGCGGCGCCCCAGGCGATGGAATTGTGGTTGGCGACGCCCATCACGAGGCCCCGCTTGCCCTTCATCAGATCGCCCATGGCACTCAATCCGTCACGCGTTGGAAGACGAGGCAGGCGTTGGTGCCGCCGAAGCCGAAGGAGTTCGACAGGACGCGATCGATCTTCGCGTCGTCGATCCGCTCGCGCACGATCGGGATGCCTTCGAACTCCGGGTCGAGCTCGTCGATATGGGCGCTCTTGGCGATGAAGCGGTCGCGCATCATGATCAGCGAGTAGATCGCCTCGTGGACGCCGGTGGCGCCCTGGCTGTGCCCGGTGAGCGACTTGGTGCCGGAGATCGCCGGGATCTGGTCGCCAAAGACCTCGCGGATCGCCTGGATCTCCATGCGATCCCCGACCGGCGTCGCCGTGGCGTGCGGGTTGATGTAGTCGATCGGCCCGTCGAGGTTCGCCAGCGCCTGGCGCATGCAGCGCACCGCGCCCTCGCCGGAGGGCGCGACCATGTCGGCGCCGTCGGACGTCGCACCGTAGCCGACGATCTCGCCGTAGATGGTGGCGCCCCTCGCCTTGGCCCGCTCGTACTCCTCGAGCACGAGGACGCCCGCCCCGCCCGCGATCACGAAGCCGTCGCGGCGCGCATCATAGGCGCGGGACGCCACGGCCGGCGTGTCGTTGAAGTCGGAGGAGAGCGCGCCCATCGCGTCGAAGAGAACCGACAGCGTCCAGTGGAGGTCCTCGCAGCCCCCCGCGAACATGACGTCCTGCTTGTTCCAGGCGATCGTCTCGTAGGCGTTGCCGATGCAGTGGCTGGAGGTCGAGCAGGCCGAGGAGATCGAGTAGTTGACGCCCTTGATCTTGAACCAGGTGGCGAGCGTCGCGGAGGCCGTCGAGCTCATCGCCTTGGGGACGACGGTCGGCCCGACGCGCTTCGGCCCCTTCTCGCGGGTGACGTCGGCGGCCTGCACGATCGACTGCGTCGAGGCCCCGCCCGAGCCCATGATGATGCCGGTGCGCTCGTTCGACACGTCCTCCGGCGACAGGCGCGCGTCAGCGATCGCCTGGTCCATGGCGACGTGGTTCCAGGCGGTGCCGCCGCCGTGGAAGCGCAGCGCCCGCCGGTCGAGAACCGTGATCGGGTCCAGCGTCGGCTTGCCGTGGACGTGCGAGCGGAAGCCGAGCTCGGCATATTCCGGCGCGAAGACGATGCCGGAGCGCGCGGCCTTCAGCGAGGCGGCCACCTCCTCGACATCGTTGCCGATGGCCGAGACGATGCCCATGCCGGTGACGACGACGCGCCTCATATCGAAATCCTCTCGCCCGAAGCCCTATCAGCCGCCCGCAACGGCCGGCTCCTCGTCCTTGAACAGGCCCACCCGAAGGTCGGACGCGCGATAGATGACCTCGCCGTCGGCCTTCATCCACCCCTGCGCGATGCCGAGCTTGAGCTTGGAGCGCATGACGCGCCGGAACTCGACGCCGTACTCGACGAGCTTGACCTTCGGCGTCACCTGGCCGGTGAACTTCACCTCGCCGACGCCCAGCGCGCGGCCCCGGCCCTCTTCGCCGAGCCAGCCGAGATAGAAGCCGGTGAGCTGCCAGAGCGCGTCGAGGCCGAGACACCCCGGCATGACCGGGTCGCCCTTGAAGTGGCAGGCGAAGAACCAGAGGTCGGGGTTGACGTCGAACTCGGCCCGGATCGATCCTTTGCCGAACTCGCCGCCATCGGTGGTGACCTCGGTGATGCGGTCGAACATCAGCATGGGCGGCAGCGGCAGCTGGGCGTTGCCGGGGCCGAACAACCGGCCCTCGCCGCATGCCAGGAGGTCGTTCTTGTCGAAGGAAGTCTTGGCTATCGTCATGTTCCGCTCAAAGCCCGCCGCCTGTCAGCGGACGCCTGCTCGCCGCTGTTCGGCACGCGCCCTTAGCACAGCCGCCCAAGGAGGCAAAACCGGCCGGAGCCGCCGCCGTTCCTTGTGCGGCGCACTTCTGCGCTTCTGCAGCGCGGCAACGGCCACCTCGCTGCTCCTCGCCGGACCGGCCTGGAGCGCTCCCGCCTGGCGCGGCAGCGGGGGCGCGGCCGGCGCCTACGAGAACGGCCGGGCGCTGCTGGAGCTCGCCTGCGAAGGAAGCCGCCTGCGCTTGTCGGCCTTCAGCCCCGGCACCGGCGGGCGCGGCGCCTCGCTGGCGGTCGAGGTCGGCGGCACCGCCTTCCTGCTCGACGCGGGCGCCCCGGGCCCGAACAGCCTCTCGGCCGTCGTGCCGCCGGCTCGCGCGGGCCTCCTCGTGGCGGCCTTGCGCAAGGGCAAGGCGGCGGAGGTGCGGGTGCCGGCGGGGCGCTACAGCGTGCCGCTCACCGGCTCGGGCGCCGCGCTGGCGCCGCTCGCCGCGGCCTGCGCGCCCGCCCCGCCTGGCGGCTGACGCGCCGTTCACATCTTGCACACCGGTGTTCGCGACCCATTATCTTGCAAAACAGGAGATTGATGCTCTAGAAAGCTGGCACAGAGCTTCATCCATTCCGCATGAGCTGAACGGCGTTTTCAATGCACAACCGATCCCGGCCCCACACCTTCTGCGTGTTCGAGCGCCTCCGGTCCGTCGGCCTGCGCCCGACGCGCCAGCGCGTGGCCCTGTGCAACCTGATGTTCGGCGCGGGCGATCGGCACCTTTCGGCCGAAGATTTGCACGAGGAAGCGCACAAGGCCGGCGAGCCGGTCTCGCTCGCCACGGTCTACAACACGCTCCATCAGTTCACCGATGCCGGCCTCGTGCGGCCGCTCTCGGCCGAAGGCCAGCGCACCTATTTCGACACCAACACCGACGACCACCACCACTTCTTCGTCGAGGACGACAACTCGATGATCGACATTCCGGACGGCGCGCTGCGCCTGTCGGACCTGCCGGAGCCGCCGGAAGGCATGGAGATCGTCAACGTCGACGTGGTCGTCCGCCTGCGCCGCAAGCGCGATGCCGGCGCCTCGAAGTCGTCCGTCGCCGTGAAGGTCGCGGCGGAGTAGGATCGCCGCAGCACACGATTTGCAGAAACAAACGAGGCGGGTTCGGCAATCGAACCCGCCTCGTTTGTTTTCGTGGGCATGGGCACCAGCCCCGCGGGGTGGTGCCCGGTTCCGCTCAGAACTGCTCGTCGGGGTAGACGCCCCAGAGCTCGTTCTGCTTGACGAAGCCGGCCCGGCTCGACACCTCGACGCTGCACCAGCCGGACTTGCATTCCTCGACGCTGGACACGACGCCCGGCTCCATCATCGCCACGAGCGGCGCGTCGGCGGCGGGCGTGCGGTGGATGTCGATCGTGGTCGGCTTGCCCTTCAGCCAGGGCGCGGCGATCGAGGTGCGCGAGCCCGACAGGAGCGAGTGGTAGACCCACCCTTCCGTGCCCTCCGAATCGCGGATGCGGCGCCACAGGTCGTATTCGCCGATGATCTCCACCGGCAGGCCGGGCTTCATGAACAGCCAGGACACCGGGTAGTCCTTGCCCGGGCCGATGCGCAGGTTCACCTTGGCCGACTTCAGCGAGGCGAAGCGCGGCAGCGGCAGGTCGGTCACCGGCCCGCGGCCGGCGGCGGCGATGGCGGCGGCCGTCGGCTTCTCCGGCTTGGGCGCGGCCGCGGCGACGGTCTCGGGCTGTGGGGCGCTGGTGGCCGGCATGATGGCGAAGCCCGCGGCAGCGACGAGCAGGGCGGCGACGGAGGCGAGAAGAATGCGGGGAGCGGACACGGCGCGGCGAATCCTTGGATGCTTGGGACCGCCCCGGCGGGCAGCCCTTTGTTTCAACCGCCGCTCCTTGGTAGGAAGGCGGCTCTCAGGGGGACACGCCGCCCAAGATGCTCCATGTCGGTTAATGACGGCTGAAGCTTTTCCGGCGCTGGAAGGCAAAAGGTAAGGCTGACGAGGAGTGGAATGACAGAGCGCCCGAAGCCCCTGGTCATCGTCACGCGGAAGCTGCCCGACGCCGTCGAGGCGCGCATGGCCGAGCTCTTCGACGCGCGGCTGAACCCGTCCGACCGACCGCTGACCCAGCCCCAGCTCGTCGCGGCCCTGCGCCAGGCGGACGTGCTCGTGCCGACCGTCACCGACCGGATCGACCGCGCGATGATCGCGCTCGCCGGTCCCCGGCTGAAGCTCATCGCCAACTACGGCAACGGCATCGACAACATCGACGTCGAGGCGGCGCTGTCGCGCGGCCTCATCGTCACCAACACGCCCAACGTCCTCGACGAGGACACGGCGGACATGACGATGGCGCTGATCCTGGCCGTGCCCCGCCGCCTCGTCGAGGGCGGCGTCCGCCTCTTGTCGGACGAGCCCTGGGCCGGCTGGTCGCCGACCGCCATGCTCGGCCGCCGGCTCGCCGGCAAGCGCCTCGGCATCCTCGGCATGGGCCGCATCGGCACGGCGGTCGCCCGGCGCGCCCGAGCCTTCGGGCTGGAGATCCACTACCACAACCGCCGCCGCGTCAGCGCCAAGACCGAAGCCGAGCTTGGCGCGACCTTTTGGGAGAGCCTCGACCAGATGCTCGCCCGGGCCGACATCGTGTCGATCCACTGCCCTTCGACGCCCGGCACCTTTCACCTTCTCTCGGCCCGGCGGCTGGCGCTGCTCCAGCCGCATGCCTTCGTGGTCAACACGGCGCGCGGCGACATCGTCGACGACGCGGCGCTGATCCGGATGATCGAGGCGGGTCAGCTCGCCGGCGCGGGCCTCGACGTCTTCGAGAACGAGCCGGCGATCGACCGCCGCCTCCTGAAGCTCGCCGCCGAGCACAAGGTCGTGCTCCTGCCGCACATGGGCTCGGCGACGATCGAGGCGCGCATCGACATGGGCGAGCGCGTCATCATCAACATCCGCACCCTCATGGACGGCCACCGCCCGCCGGACCGCGTGCTGCCCGGCCGCGCCTGATCGCCGGGCGGCCTTCGACCGAAAGTCGTATTCCTCGGCCACCGGAACGGGCGCAGACTGTTCCGGCAGTGCGGTCGCTCCTCGAACGAGAAGCCGGACCACCGGCCATGGAGCCTCCGCGAGGAAACGGCAGAGCGCGAGACGCGCCCCGAGCGGCGCCTCGCAGCGGGAGGAGCGGATCCATGAGCGAGACCTTGGAGCGCCCGGGCACGGGCGCCCGGACGATCGGCGCGGCATCGCCGCGCGACACGGCGGAAGCCTGGCTGACGAGTTTCGGGCAGGCGCTTGAGAGCGGCGACGTCGAGGCGGCGGTCGCCCATTTCGCCGAAACCAGCTTCTGGCGCGACCTCGTCGCCTTCACCTGGAACATCAAGACGGTGGAGAACCGCGAGGGCGTGCGGGGGCTTCTGGACGGCACGCTCGCCGCAGCGAAGCCCTCCGCCTTCCGGCTCGACCCGAAGGAGGAGGTGACGGAGGCCGACGGCGTCACCGAGGCTTGGTTCACCTTCGAGACCGGGACGGGACGCGGCTACGGACACGTCCGCCTGAAGGACGGCCTCGCCTGGACGCTGCTCACCACCTTGCGCGAGCTGAAGGGCTTCGAGGAGCGAAAAGGGCCGCGCCGGGAGAAGGGCGTTCTCCACGGCATCGAGCAGGGCCGCCGCTCCTGGCAGGAGCGCAAGGACGAGGCCGACGCGCGCCTCGGCTACGAGGATCAGCCCTCCGTCGTCATCATCGGCGGCGGCCAGGGCGGCCTCGCGCTCGCCGCGCGGCTGAAGCGCCTGGGCGTGCCCGCGCTGATCGTCGAGAAGAACGAGCAGCCGGGCGACTCCTGGCGCAAGCGCTACAAGTCGCTCCACCTCCACGATCCCGTCTGGTACGACCACCTCCCCTACCTGCCCTTCCCCGACGACTGGCCGGTCTTCGCGGCCAAGGACAAGATCGCCGACTGGTTGAAGCACTACGCCTCGATCATGGAGCTGAACTTCTGGGGCAGGACGGTCGCCAAGTGCGCCGCCTTCGACGAGGCCAGGGGCGAGTGGACGCTGGTGGTCGACCGCGACGGCGAGGAGGTGACGCTTCGCCCCAAGCACATCGTCATGGCGACGGGCCTCTCGGGCAAGCCGAACAAGCCCCGCTTCCCCGGCATGGAGCGCTTCAAGGGCGTCCAGGAGCACTCCTCCGAGCACAAGGGGCCGGAGGGCTGGGCGGGCCGACGAGCCGTCGTCATCGGCTCCAACAACTCGGCCCACGACATCTGCGCCGCCCTCTGGGAACAGGGCGCCGACGTCACCATGGTGCAGCGCTCCTCCACCCACATCATCCGGTCCGACACGCTGATGGAGCTGGCGCTCGGCGGCCTCTACTCGGAAGAAGCGCTGGCGAACGGCATCACCACGGACAAGGCCGACCTGATCTTCGCCTCCGTGCCGTACCGGATCATGCACGAGTTCCACATCCCCGTGTACGAGGCGGCGAAGGCGCGCGACGCCGACTTCTACGACAGGCTGGAAAAGGCCGGCTTCGACCTGGACTTCGGCGAGGACGGCTCGGGCCTCTTCATGAAGTACCTGCGCCGCGGCTCGGGCTACTACATCGACGTCGGCGCCTCGGAGCTGATCGCCGACGGCAAGATCAAGCTCAAGGCCGGCCAGGTCTCCGAGATCACGGAACACGGCGTCAAGCTCGACGACGGCACGGAGCTGCCCGCCGACCTCATCGTCTACGCCACCGGCTATTCCTCGATGAACGGCTGGCTGGTCGACCTGATGGGCCAGAAGGCCGCGGACACGGTCGGCAAGTGCTGGGGCATGGGCTCGAACACCACGAAGGATCCCGGCCCCTGGGTCGGCGAGCTGCGCAACATGTGGAAGCCGACCGCCCTGCCGAACCTTTGGTTCCACGGCGGCAACCTCCACCAGTCGCGCCACTACTCGCAGTTCCTGTCGCTCCAGTTGAAGGCGCGGATGGAAGGCCTCTACACCCCGGTCTGGGGCCGCGAGGAGGTTCACCACAAGGCCTGAGCTCGGCCGCCTGCCGCTCCGGCCAGGATGCGCCGTTTCAGGTCGTGTCCGGGCCGCCCCCGTGGCGGGACGGTCGCACTCCTCCCGCGCCGTGACCCGTCACGGCCGCGCGCGCCCGGCGCCTTGCCGGCGCGCGTGGTCCTCGGCGCCGGGTCTCTGCATGTTTTTTATGCCTGCCGCTCGCCTGGGCAGTGACGGCTCGCGCGGACCGTGCGATCGTCAGGCGGCCGTAGAGGCGCCGGCCCTTGGATCCGCGGCGCCCGCAACCTGCCGAGGAGCCGCGCGATGACCGTTTCCGCCGTCCACCCGGTCGACGCCGCGCCGGCTCCCGCCCGCCTCGTGCCGCTCGCCCTCCAGCACGTCCTGGTGATGTATGCCGGCGCGGTCGCCGTGCCGCTGATCATCGGCCGGGCGCTGAACCTGTCGCCCGCCGAGGTCGCCTTCCTGATCAGCGCCGACCTCTTCGCCTGCGGCATCGCGACCCTCGTGCAATGCGTCGGCTTTCCCGGCGTCGGCATCCGCCTGCCGGTGATGATGGGCGTGACCTTCGCGGCGGTCGGCCCGATGCTCGCCATGGCAGCGAGCCCGGACATCGGCCTTCTCGGCATCTACGGCTCGGTGATCGCGGCCGGCCTCTTCGCCATTCTCGCCGCGCCGCTGATGGGCCGGCTGATCGCCCTCTTCCCGCCGGTCGTCACGGGAACCGTGATCCTCGTCATCGGCATCTCGCTGATGCGCGTCGGCATCAACTGGGCGGGCGGCGGCCAGCCGACGCTGCGCCAGACGATCGAGGGCCAAGCCGTCCAGGTCGCCAACCCAGCCTATGGCGACCCGGCCGGCCTCGGCCTCGCGCTCTTCGTGCTTCTCGTCATCCTCGCGCTGGTCAAATGGGGCCGCGGCTTCGTCGCCAACGTCGCGGTGCTGCTCGGCGTCGTCGCGGGCTGCGCGCTCGCGGCGATGATCGGCGCGATGAGCTTCGAGCGGGTCGGCGAGGCCGCGTGGTTCGGCCTCGTCCTCCCCTTCCACTTCGGCATGCCGACCTTCCACCTCGTGCCGATCCTGACCATGTGCCTCGTCATGATCGTCGTCATGGTGGAGTCGCTCGGCATGTTCCTGGCGCTCGGGCAGATGACCGGACGCGTCGTGGACAAGGCGTCGCTCACCCGCGGTCTTCGCGCCGACGGCGTCGGCACGCTGATCGGCGGCATCTTCAACACCTTCCCCTACACGTCCTTCTCGCAGAACGTCGGCCTCGTCGGCGTGACGGGCGTCAAGTCGCGCTGGGTGACGGCGGCGGGCGGCGCGATCATGCTGGTTCTCGGCCTGATGCCGAAGCTCTCGGCCCTCGTCGAATCGGTGCCCGTCACGGTGCTCGGGGGCGCCGGCATCGTGATGTTCGGCATGGTCGCGGCGACGGGCATCCGCATCCTCGCCGGCGTCGACTACGCGGCGTCTCGCAACAACCTCTTCGTGGTCGCCGTGTCGATCGGCATCGGCATGATCCCGCTCGTCGGCCCCGGCTTCTTCCACCACCTGCCCGCGGGTCTTCAGCCTCTCCTCGAATCCGGCATCCTTCTCGCCACCCTCACCGCCGTGGTCCTCAACCTCGCGCTCAACGGCCTCGCCAGCGAAGCGCAGGCGCGCGAGAACGCCCTCGCCGCATCGGCGGTGGCCGATCACGCCTAAGGACATCGATATGAAGATCATCCTCGTCGGAGCCAGTGGCACGATCGGACAGGCCATCGAGGCCGAGTTGCGGGGGAGGCACGAGGTCGTGAGCGTCAATAGGACCAGCGGTGACTTTCGAGTGGATCTGTCCGACCCAGCTTCGATCGAGCGTCTGTTTAGCGAAACGGGACCGTTCGATGCCCTTGTATGCGCCACGGGTAGCGTTCACTTCGGTCCATTCGAGCAGTTCAGCGAAGCACAGTTCGAGATCGGCTTGCGAAACAAGCTGATGGGACAAGTCAATTTGGTGATGATGGGCCTACACAGTATCGCCGATGGGGGTTCATTCACGCTTACCAGCGGGCTGCTCAATGAAGCCCCTATCCGCCACGGCGTCTCGGCAGCAATGGTCAACGGAGGCATTGAAGGCTTCATGCGTGCCGCGGCGATCTCGCTTCCGCGTGGCTTGCGAATTAACGTGATCAGCCCCACGATCGTTGAGGAGTCGCTGTCCGCCTACGGTCTGTTCTTCCCGGGGATCAAGCCAGTGCCCGCGCGGGAGGTAGCGCTCGGGTATGTCAGAAGCATCGAAGGTGCGCAGACGGGCCGCATCTATCGCATCGGCTGGTCCCGCGATGGCTGATGACATTAGCTAAAGGACCAACTGTTCGCTTGATCATGTCCGCTTCAGCCATGGCCGGGTGCATTTGGGCGTTCAGATCACTTACGTCGATCGGTAGCACCTGGCCCGCGACGACGAGGCAGTGAAGCAGCCAGAGGGCCTCCGAGACAGGCAGCGCCATAACGCCAAGCGCCTCGGCGGCCCCGCCTTCGTCTCGTCATCGATCCGCAAGTGGAGCATCGACGAGCGCGCATCCAAGATTGAACCTCCGGTTCCCGTGTTTCGTATCTTGAAAGAGATACCGGAAAAGGGGCCCGTTACCCCCGCCGCTTGTAGCGGATCTCCTCGAAGCGCATGCCGAGGAGGTCGACGAGGAGCAGGCGTCCGAGAAGCGGCTCGCCGGTGCCGGTCAGGAGCTTGATCGCCTCGTTCGCCGCGAGCGTGCCGAGGACGCCCGTGGTGGTGCCGAGGATGCCGGCCTCCGAGCAGGTCGGGATCAGGCCCTCGGGCGGCGGCGCCGGGTGGAGGTCGCGATAGCGAGGCCGGAGCCGGCCCGTCGCCGGGTCCGCCTCGTAAGGCTTCAGCACCGTGATCTGGCCGGAGAAGCGGTTCACCGCGGCCGAGACCAGCGGCACCCGCGCCGCTTCGCAGAGGTCGGCGCACAGATAGCGCGTGTCGAAATTGTCCGAGCCGTCGATCACGAGGTCGTAAGAACAGACGATCGCCGGGCCGTTCTCCCGGTCCAGGCGGACGGGATGGGCGACGACGCTGACGTGCGGGTTCAACCGCGCCGCCGCGTCGGCCGCGCTCTCGACCTTGAGCCGGCCGACATCGGCAGTGCCGTGGGCGATCTGGCGCTGGAGGTTGGACAGCGACACGATGTCGTCGTCGACGAGGCCGAGCGTGCCGACCCCGGCGGCGGCGAGGAAGAGCAAAGCGGGCGAGCCGAGGCCGCCGGCGCCGACGAGAAGCACCCGGGCGCGCTTCAACGCCTGCTGTCCCGCGCCCCCGACCTCGGGAAGCACGATGTGGCGCGCGTAGCGGCGGATCTCCTCGGGGCTCAGGGACTCGTCCGGCACGCCAGCCTCCCGTCGGATACGTCGAAATGATCCGCCCGCTCGCCCAGCGCCTCGAACAGCGCGGCGTCGGTGCCCGTCATGAAGGCCTGACCGCCGAGCCCGCCGACGAGATCGAAGAGCGCGGCGCGCCGGCCGGGATCGAGATGGGCGGCGATCTCGTCGAGAAGCAGCACCGGCGGCAGGCCCGAGAGGGCGGCGACGAGGCCGGCATGGGCGAGGACGAGGCCGATCAGCAGCGCCTTCTGCTCGCCCGTCGAGGACTTCTCGGCGGGCATCGCCTTGGCGCGGTGGGTGACGAGGAGATCCCCGCGATGCGGCCCCTCCAGCGTCCGGCCGGCCGCGCGGTCGCGCCAGCGGGCCTTGGCGAGGCGGGTGCGCACCTCGGCGACGAGGTCCGGCAGGGCGGCGCTCGGATCCTCGAAGTCGTAGCCGCCGGCGAGCTGCAGGTCGGCGGTCGGAAACGGCGCGTCGGCGCCCGCCCGGGTCGCCTCGGCGCCGAGCCGGGACACGAGCTCGGCGCGCGCGCGGTGGATCGCGACGCCAAGCTCCGCCATCTGCGCTTCCAACCCCGAAAGCCAGACCTCGTCGAGCCGCGCCTCTCCGAGAAGCCGGTTCCTCCCGCGCATCGCCTTCTCGTAGTCGAGCGATCGGCGCCCGTGCGCGGGGTCGACGGAGAGCACCATCCGGTCGAGGAAGCGGCGCCGGTCGCCGGCCGGTCCCGTGAAGAGCCCATCCATCGCCGGCGTCAGCCAGACGACGCGCAGCACGTCGAGCAGCGCGTCGGCGCCGCCGTCCTCGGTGTCGTCGATGCGCACCACGCGCGAGAGCGAGCCGTCCTCGCCCGGACGGGCAAAGGTCGCGACCTCGGTTTCTCCGCCCTCGCCGGTCAGGGTCGTGCGCACGGCGAAGCCGCCCGTGCCGCCGACCCGCGCCACCTCGCGATAGGCGGCGCGGCGCAGGCCCCGGCCGGGGGTCAGCAGCGACAGGGCTTCCAGGAGGTTGGTCTTGCCCGCGCCGTTCTCGCCCGAGAAGACCACGAAGGGCTTCTCGAAGCGCGTTCCGAGCGAGGCGTAGTTGCGGAAGTCGACGAGCCGCAGGCTGGAGACGAGAGGCGCGCTCAGACCCGCATCGGCATGAGCACGTAGAGCGTGCCCTCGTCGCCGCCGTCCTTGATGAGCGTCGGGGAGCCGGGATCGGCCAGCATGAACACCGTGTCCTCGCCCGAGAGCTGGCCGGTGATGTCGAGGAGGTACTTGGCGTTGAAGCCGATCTCGATCGCGTCGGAGTCGTAGCCGACGGCGAGCTCTTCGGTCGCGGTGCCGGATTCGGGCGAGTTCACGGTGAGGACGAGCTGGCTGTCGGAGATCGCGAGCTTCACCGCCCGGCCGCGCTCCGACGAGATCGTCGAGACGCGGTCGACTGCGGCCGAGAAGGTCGAGCGGTCGAGGGTCAGCGCCTTGTCGTTGTTCTGCGGGATGACGCGCTGGTAGTCCGGGAAGGTACCGTCGATGAGCTTGGAGGTCATGACGACGGTGCCGAGCGTGAAGCGGATCTTGGAGTCCGACAGCTCGACCGCCACGTCGCCGTCCTCCCCGGCCTCGCCGAGGAGCTTCTGCAGCTCGCCCACCGCCTTGCGGGGCACGATGATGCCCGGCATGCCCTCGACGCCCGCCGGCGCGTCGGCCTCGGCCCGGGCGAGCCGGTGCCCGTCGGTCGCCACGGCGCGCAGGCGCGAGGCGCCGTCGACCTCCAGCGCGTGGAAGTAGATGCCGTTGAGGTAGTAGCGCGTCTCCTCCGTCGAGATCGCGAACTGCGTGCGCTCCACGAGGCGGGCGAGCGCCTGCGCCTTCATCGTGAAGGAATGGCTGAAGGTGCCCGTGGTGATGTCGGGGAAGTCGGCTTCCGGCAGGCACTGAAGGCGGAAGTTCGAGCGGCCGGCCGAGACCGTCATCTGCGTGCCGCCCTCGTTGAGGCCGAGCTTCACCTCGGCGCCGTCGGGCAGCTTTCGCACGATGTCGTAGAGGAGGTGCGCGGGCACCGTCGTCGCGCCCGCCATCTCGATCTCGGCCGGCGCGGTCTCGGTGATCTCGAGGTCGAGGTCGGTGGCCTTCAGGCGCAGGCCCGCGCCCTCTTCCGTCTTCAGGAGGACGTTGGACAGGATCGGGATCGTGTTGCGGCGCTCGACGACGCGCTGGATGTGGCCGAGGGAGCGCAGGAGGTTGGAGCGTTCGATGATGATGCGCATGGGACTCGACTCAACCGTTCGCGGACTTCGGGCAAGCAGGGCGGAACGGGCGGCCGGGTCGCCGGCCTTCGCGGCCCCGCGAGGGGGAGACCTTTCTAGAACGGATCGCGCCCGCGGAAAAGCCGGACGCGCCGGGCTCGCGGGGGATCGTTAATCCCCCGCCCTCATGCGCACCGCGCCGACAAGCCTCCGTCAACCACCAGCATCTGGCCGTTGACGTAGCGGGCCTCGTCGCTGGCGAGGAACACGCTCGCATTGGCGACGTCGAAGGCGTCGCCCGCATAGTTCGTCGGCGTCATGGCGGCGCGGGTCGCCCGCGCCGCGGCAACGTCGCCGCCGAAGCGGGCCGCGAGCTGGTTCATCACCAGCGGCGTGTCGAGGATGCCGGGCACGACGGCATTCGCTCGGATGCCGCGGGCGGCGTGCTCGACGGCGATCGTCTGGGTCAGCTGGTTCAGCGCCGCCTTGGAGGCGGCGTAGCCGGCATAGGCCATGCCCGACCAGCGGATCGAGCCGACGGTGGAGATGTTGGTGATGACGCCGCCGCGCGGCTGGCTCAGCATCTGTCGCAGAGCCAGCCGGCAGGCGATGAAGGGCGCGTCGACGTTGAGGTCGAAGGCGCGCCGCCAGACGGCGTCCGTCATCTCGGCGGTCGGCATGACCTCGGCGATGCCGGCATTGTTATGGAGGACGTCGACCGCCCCGAACCGCTCGATCGTGTGGGCGAAGACCTCTTCAACGGCCGCTGGATCGGTCGCCGAGGCGCCGATGGCGAGCGTCCTCGCGCCGACGCTCTCGCAAAGCGCCGCCGTCGCCTCGGCGCGGCTCGCGACGAGATCGACGAGGGCGAGGTCGGCGCCGGCCAGCGCGTAGGCGTAGGCGGCGGCCTGGCCGTTGCTCCAGCCCTCGCCCGAGGTGCCCGCCCCGAAGACGAGGACGGTGCGCCCGGCGAGGCGCCGCGAGGGTGCGGGCGCGTGGGGTGGCAGCGGCGAAACGACGGCGCTCACGCGGCCTCCGCGGCCGATGCCTGCGCACCGAGGAAGCGCGCGAGGACGGCGTTGAAGGCGGCCGGCGCCTCGATGAAGGGGAAGTGCGCACCGCCCTCGGTCTCGTCGAAGACGACGAGCTCGGAGCCCGGGATCTGCGCGTGGATCCATTCCTGCGAGCGCACCGAGACGTGGCTGACGCGCCCGCCGATCACCAGCGTCGGCCGGTCGACCCGCGCGAAGACGTCGCGCCAGTCCAGGGCGCAGTGATTGACGAAGAGCGAGGCGACGTCGGCGGGGTCGACGCGCAGGTTCTCGGCGAGGAGAAAGGCCTTGAGATCGTCGGGAATGCCCTTGGTGATCATCGTGTCGAGAAAGGCGCCGCGCATCGCGTGACCGTCCGGGCCGGCGATCTGCGCGGCGATGGCGACCATGGTCGCGGCGTCGAAGAGCGCGCCGGCATCCGCGGCCGCCTCGTCGTCCATGCCGGCCTGGCGCATCACCGACGCGGGCTCGTCCACGAAGACGAGGCGGCCGATCCTGTCCGTCCCGAAAATGTCGAGATAGGCCCAGAGCACCGAGGCGCCCATCGACCAGCCGACGACGCTCGCCCGCTCGACGCCCGCATGCGCCAGGAGCTCGGCGACATCGGCGGCGAAGCGGTAGATGCGGTAGCCGCGATCCGCCTTGGCCGAGGCGCCGTGGCCGCGGAAGTCGAGCGCGATCACGCGGTACGTCTTGGAGAAGTGCTCGACCTGGTGACGGAACATCGCGGCCGACTGCGACCAGCCGGGCAGGAAGACGAGGACGTCTCCCGCCCCCTCGTCCAGGTAGGCCAGCCGCGCGCCGTCGGAGGTCTCAAATGTCTTGCTCATGGGGCTCCTCCCTCCATCCCTTCGTCGTCCGGCGCCTCCCGCGCCGCGCAGCCGATTCGTGGCTGGCTGTTGAACTATGCCATCAGACCGGCGGCCGTGAAGCCGCCGTCCACCGAGAGCACCTGACCGGTCACGTAGGAGGCGCGCTCCTCGTCGCAGAGGAAGGCGATGGCCTCGGCGATCTCCTCCGGCGTGCCGTAGCGGCGCAGCGGCACGGTGCGGTGCCACTCGGCGCGCTGCTCGGCCGAGTGGTGCTGCGCCACCATCGGCGTCTCGATCGGCCCCGGCGCGATGGCGTTGACGCGGATGGCACCGGGCGCGAGCTCCACGGCCATGACCTTGGTCAGCGTGATCAGCGCGCCCTTGGAGGCGCCGTAGGCGGCGCGGCCGAGATTGCCCTTGATGCCGGAGACCGAGGCGATCTGGACGATCGACCCGCCGCCATTGGCTTCGAGAACCGGCGCCAGCGCCTTGGACAGGGCGAAGGCGCCGACGACATTGACCTCGTAGAGCCGGCGCATCAGCTCGGGCGTGGTGTCCGCGAAGCGCGCGGCCGAGCCGAGGCCGGCGGAGTTGACGAGGGCGCGCAGGGGAGCCTGCGCGGCGGCGGCATGCGCGGCGAAGGCGTCGATGCCGGCCTCGTCGGTGACGTCGAGCGGCACCGCCTCGATGCTCGCGCCCGGCAGCTCCGCCGCAAGCGACTTGAGAGCCGCCGCGTCGCGGTCGAGCGCGAAGACGTGCCAGCCGCGCGCGAGGTGGAGATGCGTCGCGGCCCGGCCGATGCCGGAGCCCGCGCCGGTGATGGCGATCGAGCGCGCGCTCACGAGCCGGTCTCCTCGCTGCCGGCGATCACCAGCTCGAAGGTGACGCCCACCGGATTGTCGCCTTGGACCAGCCGGCCGCGATGGACGGTGCCGGCGATGTCGACCACGGACACGTCGAGCCGGGCGCGGCCCGCCCCGATCCGGCCGTTCTCGATCGCGATCTCCGTCGCGTGGCAGGAAACGCGCCGCCCATCCTCGAAAACCACCTCGTTGATCGAGCCGATGCCGAGAACCTCGGCATTCCGCAGGCCGGCCTCCGCCGCCGCGGCCTCGACCGCGCCGCAGACGTCCTCGTTCGGGCGCAGGCGCAGGAACAGGCCACGCCGGCCCGCGCCCTCCTCAGCGCCGTCGGCGCGCGGGGTGAAGAGGGTGAAGGCCGTTTCCTCGTCGGGCAGGCCCTCGAAGAGGACGGCGGCGCTACCGAGGCCGGTGACGGTGATCGGCTCGGCGACCGTGCAGTCGAAGGGCAGCATGTGGCCCATGCGCTCGGTCGCCTCGCCCGTGTCCCAGCGGCCGTGGCAGTGGAGGAAGGGCGCGCCGTCGCGCGCGCCCACGATCGCGGTGGCCTCCGCGATGCGCCCGCCGGCGTCCGGCGCGTGCGTTTCGCTGTACCAGGCGGCGTGGACGCCGTCGTCGGAAGGGGCCGGCAGGACGTAGCGGAAGGGCGCGAGGTGGCCTCCGGACAGGCGCAGCACGCCGCCGACGCAACCCGCCTCCGCCATCAGCCGGGCGACGCCGTCCATCACCACCTCGCCGGGCCGGAGCACGCCCTCGACCGGCCGCAGCCGCGCCGCGACGACCTCGCGCCGCGGCAGAACCGGCGGGCCGGGATGGGGGAGCGCGCGGGCCATCTCAGGCGCTCCGGCGCGCGGGCGCATCGCCCGGCGCGCCCAAGTCGCCGCGGCGCTCCAGCTCCTCGCGCACCATCTTCTTCGTTATCTTGCCGTAGGCGGATTTGGGCAACGCATCCCAGAACAGGAAGCGCTTCGGCAGCTTGTAGCGGGCCATCTTGCCGTCGAGGAAGGCGGCGAGCTCCGCTTCCGTCGGGCTCGCGCCCGCGGCGGCGACGCAGACGGCGATGCCGACCTCGCCCCAGAGCGGGTCCGGCACGCCGAGCACGGCCACCTCGCCGACGCCGGGATGAGTCAGGATCTTCTCCTCGATCTCGCGGGGATACACGTTCGAGCCGCCGGAAATGTACATGTCCGAGGCGCGTCCGGTGATGAAGAGGAAGCCCTGGGCATCCAGGTGGCCGAGATCGCCGGTGCGAAACCAGCCGTTCCGGAAGGCCTTCGCGTTGGCCTCGGGGTTGTCGTAGTAGCCGGCAAAGACCGCCGGGCCGATCACGCAGATTTCGCCGGTCTTGCCGGGCTGAACGGCGCTTCCGGCGTCGTCCTGGATCGAGACTTCCATGCCGGTGCGCTCGACGCCGCAGGTGCCGAGCTTCACGTCCTCGCCGTCCTCGGCGGCGTGGAGGGCGGCCGGCAGAACGGTGATCGCGCCCGTCACCTCGCCGAGGCCGAAATACTGGACGATCTTGGGGCCGAGCACCTTGAGGGCCCGCTTCTGGTCCTCGCGATACATCGGCGCGCCGGCATAGATCACGGAGCGCAGGCTCGAATGGTCGAAGCGGCCCGCCGCCTCGTGCTCGACGAGGAGCTTCAGGATGGTCGGCACGGTGAAGATCGTCGAAACGCGCCAGCGCTCGATCAGGCGGAAGGCCGCCTCGACGTCGAAGCGCTCGCCCGGCAGGAGCACGGTCTTCACGCCCTTGGCGACCTGGGTCAGGGCATGAACGCCCGCCCCGTGCGACAAGGGCGCCACGACGAGCGAGGCATCGGCGGAGGTGAGGCCCGGCATGAGGTCGCAGAGATGGTTGTTGACCACGAAGGCCATCTGGCCGTGGGTCAGCACCGCCGCCTTCGGCCGGCCCGTGGTGCCGGAGGTGAAGAAGAACCAGCAGGGATCGTCGCGGAAGACCGGCACCTCGGCCGCGTGGGCGCCGCGGTGCTCGGCGGCGAGCGCGTCCCAGTCCGGCCCGAAGTCCGCCTCGCCGATCGCGATGGTGAAGCGCAGGTCCGGGCAGGCCGCAGCGACGGCCGCGGCGTGCGCCGGGAAGGACGCGTTGCAGATCAGGCCCGAGGCGCCGCTCGCCTGCGCGAGATAGGCGACCTCGTCGGGCGTCTGGCGGAAGTTGGTGGGCACGTAGACCGCGCCCGCCCGGAAGCAGGCGAACATGGCCTCGAACATCTGGTTGCAGTTCTGCGACTGGACGAGGACGCGCTCGCCCTTCGCCACGCCGAAGCGTCCCTGCAGGGCCGCGGCCATGGCCTCGACCCGCGCGTCGAGCTCGGCCCAACTGAGCTCCAGCTCGCCCCAGACGAAGGCGACGCCGCCCGGCTCGCGCCGGGCGGCCTGCGTCACGAAGCGGGAAAGGTTCATCACCCGCGTCGAGACGGGCGAAACGCCGCCCGCCGGATCCAGGCTTCCGCTCACTTGGCGCGCTCCAGGATGGAGACGTAGTTGGCGACCGCCGCGCCGCCCATGTTGAAGACGCCGGCGATTTCGGCGCCCGGCAGCTGCATCTCGCCCGCGTCGCCGCAGAGCTGCATCGCCGCCATGACGTGCATCGAGACGCCGGTCGCGCCGATCGGGTGGCCCTTGGACTTCAGGCCGCCCGACAGGTTCACCGGCAGGCGCCCGCCGCGCTCGGCCGTGCCGTCGCGCACGACCCGGTAGCCCTGCCCCGGCTCGGCCAGACCCATGGCCTCGTATTCGATGAGCTCGGCGATGGTGAAGCAGTCGTGCGTCTCGACGAGGTCGAGGTCGCCCAAGGTCAGGCCGGCACGCTCCAGCGCCTGCCCCCAGGCGCGCCGCGCGCCGTCGAAGGCGGTCGGGTCGCGGCGCGACAGGGCCAGGACGTCGTTGGCCTGCGAGCGCGCGCGGAAGGCGACGGCCCGCTCGAGGCCCGCCGCGACCTCCGCGTCGGCGATCACGAGGGCCGCCGCGCCGTCGGAGATCAGCGAGCAGTCGGTGCGCCGCAGGGGCGCGGCGACATAGGGGTTCTTGTCGGAGATCGTGTTGCAGAACTCGACGCCGAAATCCTTGCGCATGTGGGCATAAGGATTGGCCATGCCGTTGCGGTGGTTCTTCGCCGCGATGCGCGCCAGCTCCTCCGAGCGGTCGCCGTAGCGCTGGAAGTAATTCTGCGCGATGCGCCCGAAGAGCCCGGCGAAGCCACCCTCGACGTCGGCCTCCTCCTCGCGGAAGGAGGCCGAGAGGAGGATATCGCCGGCCTGGCTCGTCGGGACCCCGGTCATCTTCTCCGCGCCGACGACGAGCGCCACGCGTCCGCGCCCCGCGGCGATGAAGTCGAGCGCGGCGTTGATCGCGGCCGAGCCCGTGGAGCAGGCGTTCTCCAGCCGCACGGCCGGCACGCGCGACAGCGCCTCGGCGCCCATGCCGACGAGCGCGCCCTGGAAGTCCTGCGCGGTGAAGCCGTTGTTGTAGACGCCGACGAAGAGGCCGTCGACGTCGGCGGGGGACAGGCCCGCATGCTCCAGCGCGGGGAGCGCGACTTCCGCCATCAGCTCGCGCGTGTCGCGCGCCTCCGACTTGCCGAAGCGCGAATGGGCCCAGCCGACGATCTGCGGATCTGCCATGGTTCTCGTGCCTTTCAGGTTCGGCGCCGGCCTCACGCCTTGCGGCGGGGCCGCGCGGTTCCGGCTTGCGTGTCGTCCGGCCCGGCGCGGAACATCCGCGCGAGCCGCGTTTCGATGCGGGCGGCCTCCTCGGTGAGGAGCCGGGCGAGCTCGGGCCGTCGTCCCTCGCCCATGCGCCCGTCGATGGCGGCGAGCGACAGCGCGCCCGCCACGCCGCCGTCGGGAAAGCGCAGGGCGCGCCCGAGACCCCAGGAGTTCTGGAGGACGCGGCCGGGATTGAGCGCGACGCCCGCGTTCCGGGCCTGCGCGACGTCCTCGCGGATCACGTCGAGGGAGTAGCCGGCATAGCTTTCGCGGATCGCCGGCTCGATGCGCGCGAGCACCGCCTCGACCTCCGCTTCGGGAAGCGCCGCGAGGATCGCGAGCGAGCCCGCGCCGACGCCGAGCGGATGCTGGTCGCCGGCCTGCAGCGCGTGGGTGCGGATCGGGTGCGATCCTTCCTCGCGGTGCAGGCAGACGGCATAGTCGTCGCGGCGCATCGACAGGAAGGCCGTGTCGCCGGTGGCGGCAGCGAGGCGCCGCAGGGCGTCGCCCGACACCTCCAGGAGGCCGTGGCGGCGCGAGGCGATCTGGCCGAGCACGTAGAGCTGCGGCCCGAGGCGGTAGCGCCGGGTCTCCTCGTCCTGCTCGACCATGCGGGCGCGCATCAGCGCGAGGAGCAGGCGCCGGGCGGTCGGCTTGTTGAGGCCGCTGCCCGCCACCGCTTCGCCGAGCGAAAGCCCGCGCGCCGCGCCGCCGGCGACGAGGCCGAGGAGCTGGAAGGCCCGCTCCACCGCCTGCGCTCCGCCGGAGGCGCTCGCGCCCGAAACCGCCTCGTCGAGCCTCACGGCGCCACCGTCCATCGCGCTCGGGCCTCCTCCCCTCAGCCGAGGTCCTTGCCGACGGCCTCTTCGAGGATCGCCCAGGCCTCGTCGCCGTACTTGCCCTTCCATTCGGCGTAGAAGCCGGCATCGGCCAGCTTCTTCTGGAAGGCGGCCGTGTCGGGCTCGTTGAAGGCCATGCCGTGGCCTTCCAGCTCGGCGCGCAGCGAGGCGTTGAGCTTCATGACGTCGTCGCGCTCCAGCATGGCGGCGTCGTTGAAGTTGCGCTCGACGATCTCCTGAAGGTCTTCCGGCAAGGCCTCCCAGGCGCGGCGGTTGCCGAGGATCCAGAAGCCGTCCCACATGTGGTTCGTCATGGAGACGAACTTCTGCACCTCGTAGATCTTGTGCGTGGTCAGGATCGCCAGCGGGTTCTCCTGCCCGTCGACGATGCCGGTCTGGAGCGCGGTGTAGGTCTCGGCGAAGTTGATCGAGGCCGGCGCCGAGCCGAAGGCCGAGAACATCGACGTCCAGAGCGGCGAGACGGGCACGCGGATCTTGAAGCCCTCGAGGTCGGCCGGACTGGCGATCGGCTTGTTCGACGAGGTGATCTGCCGGAAGCCGTTGTCCCAGATCTTGGAGAAGGTGACGAGCCCGCGCTCGGCGATCTGGCCGCGCGCGTACTCGCCGAGCTTGCCGTCCATGGCCGGCCACACCTGCTCATAGCCGGGGAAGGCGAAGCCGACGCCGTTGATCGAAGCGTTGGGGACCAGCGTCGAGAGGATGATCGGCGAGAGCGAGAAGAACTCGACACCCCCTGAGCGCACCTGGCTCAGCATGTCGGTGTCGGCGCCGAGCTGGCTGGAGGGGAAGATGTTGATCTCGACGCGCCCGCCGGACTCCTCCTTGATCTTCGCCACCGCCTCGCCGGCCCGCACGTTCATCGGGTGGGTCAGCGCCTGGTTGTTGGCAAACTTGTAGGAGAACTCGGCGGCCTCGGCCGGCCGGCTGCGGATCGCGAAGCTCGTGGCGATGCCGGCGCCGGCGGCACCGATCATGAACTTGCGGCGGGACAGGCTGAGGGTCATGGCGTTTCGTTTCCTCACGTTTCTCATCGTTGGCTGAGAAGGTCTCGCCTCCGCCCGCCTCTCAAAGGAAGGCGGTGGAGAAGAAGGGGACGGCGGCGATGGCGAGGAGGCCGACCATGAGCGCGCCGATGTAGGGCCAGATCGCCCGCATCGCCTCGTCGGGCGACACGTTGCCGATCTTGCAAGCGATATAGAAGCCGATGCCGATGGGCGGGGTCATCAGGCCGATGTTCATCGCCGTCACCACGACCATCGAGTAGTGGATGTCGTTGATGCCGAGCGAGCGGGCGATCGGGAACATGATCGGCGCCATGAGCACGATCGCCGGCAGTCCCTCCAGCACGCAGCCCAGCACCAGGAAGATCAGGATGGTGACGCCCATGAAGGTGAGCCATCCGCCCGGCAGCGCCTGAACGGCGCTTACCAGCTGGAAGGCGAAGCCCGTCTGCGTCAGCGCCCAGGCCATGGCGGACGCCGTGCCGAGGATGAGGAGGATCGCGCCCGAAAGCGCCGCCGTTTCCACCAGCATGGCGTAGATGCGCCCGGGGCGCAGGCCGCCATAGAGCAGCGCGCCGATCGCCATGGCGTAGAGGACGGCGATCGTGGACACCTCGGTCGCGGTCGCGACGCCCCCGCCCACGGCCGAGCGGATGAGGAAGGGCAGGACCAGCGCCGGCGCGGCGACGAGGAGGGTCTTGCCGATCAGCGAGAGCGGCGCGCGGCGCACACCCTCCATCGCCTCGCCCCGCGCCTTCCAGCGCGCCAGCACCGCGAGAACGGCGAGCAGCACCATCGCGATGGCGAAGCCCGAGGTGAAGAGCCCGGCGATCGAGACGCCCGCGGCCGAGCCGAGCACGATGAGGACGATCGAGGGCGGCACCGTGTCGGCCATGGCCGCGCCGGTGGCGAGGAGCGCGATCATCTCGCGCGGCTTGTGTCCGCGCCGCTTCATCTCGGGGAACAGCGCCGGGGCGACCGTCGCCATGTCCGAGACCTTGGAGCCGGAGATGCCCGAGACGAGGAAGAGCGAGCCGAGAAGGACGTAGGACATGCCGGCCTTCACGTGGCCGAGCAGCGAGGCGAGGAACTCGACGATCGCCCGGCCCATGCCCGTCGCGTCGAGGACGCAGCCGAGCAGGACGAAGATCGGCACCGACAGGAGGATGATCGCCGACATGCCCTCGTCCATGCGCCCGATCATCACGAAGACGGGGACGTTGGTGGCGAAGGTCAGGAAGGCGAGCGTGCCGAGGCCGAAGCAGAAGGCGATGGGCACGCCGATAACGAGAAAGAAAGCGACGAAGCCGACGAGGAAGACGACGATGTTCCAGTTGCCGAGAGTCTTGATCGCCGGCATGCCGAGCCAGAACAGCCCCCCGACGATGCCGGCGAAGACGATCGATCCGGCGAGCTCGGCGGAACGCGAGCCCTTCACGGCGTTGACGAGGGCGAGGAGCAGCATGAGCCCGATGCCGAAGGGCAGCGCGGAGGCGCGCCAGCTCATCGGAATGTTGAGCGCGGCGGAGGTGACGTAGGCTTCCTCGTAGGCGTAGTCGATCGCCGGCATCAGGAGGCTGGCGAGGAAGACGGCCATGAGCACGAGCGCCAGCGTCGAGGCGAAGCCGCGCAGGCGCTCGGGCAGGAGGTTGACGAAGAGCGTCAGGCGCAGGTGCTCGGAGCGGTCGACCGCCATGGCGGCGCCGAGCATGGCGAGCCAGAGGAAGGAGATCGAGGCGACCTCGTCGATCCAGATGACCGGCTTGGCCAGGACGTAGCGCGAGAAGACGCCGGTCAGCAGAAGCGCGATGATGAAGGCGAGAAGGCTCGCCGCCACGAGTTCAACGGGGCGCATCCAGCGCGATCCGCCTCCCAGGCTGGCGCCTTCCATGCCGGCCAGAAGGGCCGCGTCGTCGCTGCTCGCCGTGCCTGCCACCGCCATGCCCGCGTCCTCCCCGGGGTCGCGTCGAGCCGCGACGCCTGCGGACAGGCTCCACGTGCTCGATCGTTCCGGACCCACGCGACGACGGCTCGCGAGCGGCACCGGTCGGGCCGCGCTCAGGCTCGGCGTGAAGCGCCCGCCATGCGAGCGACCTCATCCTCCCGTCGCCGGTGTCCCGGCTCCTCCGCCGGTCGGCCCCTCCCAGGTCCGGCACCGGCTTTCGGCAGGAAACCTGCACCATCCAGCCCGACCCTGCAACCGCCGCCGGGGCGATCCTGCCGGATTTTTCCAGGATCGTTCCACATGATGGGGCGAGTTCGACCACAGCGGGAAAGCGGGATGGACCGTCAAAGCCCTGTTTTCACGGTATCTTCGGGAGCAAATTCATCGACAATTGGCGTACCGTCAGGCGAAGACGTCAGATCGATCCATAATGTAGACCACCGGTTTGGGATGCCGGTTACGCCTGCCGCTTCCGCCGCTTCGCTGATGAGCCGAACCGGCGCCCCCGCGCGACCGGATGGCGCCCTGTGGCGAACCCTGCCGGCGCAAGGCAGGCGAACGGCAGGAGCAGCCATGCAGCCGTCACGAATTCCGGACGTCGCCTTCCACACGCGCGTGCGCACCGACGCGCTCGGCGGTCCCAGTCCCGACGAGTGGAAGGACGCGACGAGCGCCGATATCGTCGCGGGACAGCGCGTCGTCCTCTTCGCGTTGCCCGCTCGGCACCGCTCAGCCGCTCAGGACAGAGCGGTGCCGAGCGTGGCGATGATGTTGTCGAAGACGGACTTCAGGTCCGCGCCCAGGCCCGTCACCGCGCTCAGAATGAAGGTGGACAGGATCGCGCCGATCAGCGCGTATTCGATGGCCGTCGCGCCGCGCCGGCAGGCCGAAAGACGAGAGATCAGGGATCGGCGATGAACCGGTCGGGTTTCGGATGTCACGGACGCCTCGCTCCTCGTCAGCATGCGCCATGCGCGCGACCGTTGGCGAACACCGTGCAGGTCTCGCCGGCGGAACGGAGCACGCTGCGGCGAACCGTGTAGCGCCGCTGCGAGGCCACGGCGGCCGTGCCGGTCACGATCGGGTCGACGCCCTGAGCCCGGTCGTCCAGCAGCGCCACGAGCCCGTTTTCCGCCACCGGCGGCAGGATCGCTGCCGCGAGCGCCGCGAGGGCGACCGCGGCGATGCCCCAGGCGGGAACCGAGATCCGGATGCGGCTGAAGGGCGCCCCGTCCGGCGCGGCGTCCTCGTCTGGCGGAGCATCGGTCATGACGGCCTCACGGAGCGCACGGCCCTCAGCGGTTCTCCCCTGCGTCTGCCGTTGGGACAAGCATCGCCCCTGCCGATGAAGATCGCCTTAAAGCTTCGGATAGAACTGCTGGGAATGATCCCGGCCTCAAAGCAAATCCTGGAGATGCGCGATCAGCGGAAGGTCGGCTGGCGGCATGGGATAGTCGCGCAGGTTCTGCGGTCTCACCCATTTCAGTCGCTGCCCCTCCCGTCCCGTCGCGACGCCCTCGAAGCGCCGGCAGACGTAGAGCGGCATCAGGAGGTGGAAGGTCTCGTAGCTGTGGCTGGCGAAGGTCAGCGGCGCGAGGCAGGCGGCCTTGGTCTCGACGCCCAGTTCCTCGCGCAACTCGCGCACCAGCGTTTCCTCCGGCGTTTCGCCCGGCTCGATCTTGCCGCCGGGAAACTCCCAGAGACCGGCCAGCGACTTGCCGGCCGGCCGCTCGGCGAGAAGGATGCGGCCGTCCGCGTCGATCAGCGCGCAGGCCGCGACGAGAAGCAGCTTTCGCGGGGCCTCAGACATGACGCACTCCGGCGGTGCCCGGCGGCAACCTGTAGACGTAGCGATACACCTCGCAAAAGCCGATCGAGGTGAGGAGGTGGCGGCTCGGTCCGTTGTCCGCCTCGACCTGCACCCAGGCCGTCGCGGCGCCGCGATGGGCGGCGAACCGAAGCGCGGTCGTGATCAGCTCGCGCCCGATCCCGCGATTGCGCGCGGAAGGGTCCACGGCCACGTCGAGAAGGCCGGCCAGATCGTTGTCGTGAATGACGAGCGCGACGGCCAGCGCCTCGCCGCCCGCGCTTTCGCGCAGGAACATGCCCTTTTCCGGCCGGATCGCTTCGAGGATGGCGGTGAGGCCCGAGCGCAGCGCCGCCGGACGCTCATGGACCTTGAGGCTCGCCTCGACGTAGCGCGCCGGATCGCGGATCGGGATGCCGTCCAGCGCACCCGAAAGGTCCAGCGTTTCGAGATCAGCGGTCATCACCAGCGTCTCGCCCTCGCGGCTCCACCCTTCCGCGTCGAGGTGGGCGACGAGCTGAGGGGCTGCGAGCGGCGACTGGCGGAACAGGAGCTGCCGGCCGAAGCTCGCGAAATGCCGCGCCGCCTTGTTGATGCGCTCGGGAATGTCCTTGTGGTCGGACGGGTCGAGCGGGTTCACCGAGTTCAGGCGCTTGGCCGGAAAGCTCGTGGTCACCCGCACGGCCCAGGTGCCGTCGAAGATCGTCGAGGAGGCCGGCCAGGCACGGAAGCCCGCCGCCTCCAGGCGCCGGACGATCGCCTGCTGGCGCAGCCGCTCAGCTTCGGTAGTCGCCATTGATCGCGACGTACTCCTTGGTGAGATCGCAGGTGTAGACCGTCCAGCGACCCTGCCCGAGGCCGAGGTCGACGCGGACGGGGATGACGCTCTCGCGCATGGCAGCGCTCGCCGCGTCTTCCGAATAGTTCGGGTCGCGCGCGCCCGCGTGCGCCACGCGCACGTCGCCGAACCAGATCGACAAGCGGTCGCGGTCGGCCGGCTCGCCGGACTTGCCGACGGCCATGACGACGCGGCCCCAGTTCGCGTCCTCGCCGGCGACCGCCGTCTTCACCAGCGGCGAATTGGCGATGGAGAGCGCGATGCGCTTGGCGGAGCTGTCGCTCTCGGCGCCCTCGACCGTCACCTGGATCTCTTTCCGCGCGCCTTCGCCGTCGCGGGCGACCTGACGCGCGAGGTCGAGGAGAAGGTCGGAGAGCGCCGCGCGGAAGGCCGTCAGCCGCTCGTCGCCGGCATCGGCGATGGCCGGGGCGCCGCGCGCCTCGGCCGCGCCCGTCGCGAAGAGGATCAGCGTGTCGGAGGTCGAGGTGTCGGAATCCACCGTCACCGAGTTGAAGCTCGGCTCCACCGCTCGCGAGAGCAGCGCCTGGAGAGCGGGCGCGGCGATATCAGCGTCGGTCGCGACGAAGGACAGCATCGTCGCCATGTCCGGCGCGATCATGCCCGCGCCCTTGGCGATGCCGTTGATCGTCACCGTCACGCCGCCGATCTCGACGCTCCGCGTCGCGACCTTCGGATAGGTGTCGGTGGTCATGATCGCGCTCGCGGCCTCGGCCCAGCCCGCGGGCGCGGCGGCGCTGGCCAACTCGGGCAGGAGCGCGGAGATCTTGGAGGCGTCGAGCGGCTCGCCGATGACGCCGGTGGAGGCGAGGAAGACCTCGCCCGGGGTGCAGCCCACGGCCTCGGCCGCGCCGCGCGCCGTTTCCTCCGTCGCCGCCCGCCCCTTGGCGCCGGTGAAGGCGTTGGCGTTGCCGGAATTGACGACGAGGGCGCGAAGCGTGCCGCCGGACAGGTTCGCCCGGCAGAAGTCCACGGGCGCCGAGGGGCAGCGCGAGCGGGTGAAGACGCCGGCGACCGAGGCCGGCCGGTCGCAGACCATCAGGAGCACGTCGGTGCGCCCCTTGTACTTGATCCCGGCCGCGCCCGTGGCGATGCGCAGCCCCTCGATGGCCGGCATGGCCGGGGCGGTCTTCGGGGCGAGCGGGGAAACGGCGTGCGCCATAAGGTGACGTCCTTCGGAAGCGTCGTTCGCGTTGCGCCCGCCTCTAGCAGAAGCGCCCGCCCCTTTGAAGGAGGCGGGCGCTCGCGCGTCGACGATGCGGCAGCGGTCAGTTGGCGGACGGCGCGGCGCCCTCGGCCGGCTTGTCGCGGGCCGCGTTCATCTCCTCGATCGCCTTCATCTGGTTGGCGATGGCCGGGTCGACATATTCGATCTTCGCGTCGGCGCGGGCCTTCTGGACGAGATCGACGTACTTCTCGCGAAGAACGACCTGGCGCACCTGCTCCTTCACCTCGTCGAAGGCGGGCGGAGCCTGCTTGCGCTTGTCGTCGACCTTGATGACGTGCCAGCCGAACTGGGTCTCGACCGGCTGCTTGGTGTAGGTGCCGGGCTCCAGCGCGAAGGCCGCCGTCTCGAAGGCGGGCACCATCTGGCCGGGGCCGAAATAGCCGAGGTCGCCGCCCTCGGGGCCGGAGGGGCCGGAGGAGTTCTCGGCGGCGAGCTTGTTGAAGTCCTCGCCCGCGTCGAGCTTCTTGATGACCGCGTCGGCCTCTTCCTTCGTCTTCACGAGGATGTGGCTGGCCTTCACCTCGTCGACCGGCGGCATCTTGGCGATCTCGGCGTCGTAGCGGCTTTTGAGCTCCTCGTCGGTGACGGAGGGCACGCCCGTCTTGGCGAAATAGGCGCTGTGCAGGGCCTGGGCGCGGGCGAAGGCGATCTCGGCCGCGACGTCTTTGTCCTCGGCGAGCTTCTCGGCCTCGGCCTTGGCGGCGAGGACGTCGATGTCGATGAGGGCGGACAGAACAGCGATGCGGCGCTGCTCGGGCGGCACCTGCGCGAACTGGGGACCGAGATCCTGCGCGGCGACGGCGAGGTCGCGCTCGGTGATCGCCTTGTCGCCGACCTTGGCCACCACGGTCTCGGGATCGACCGGAGCGGCCGGCGCGGGCGCGGCCGGCGGCGAGCCGCCGGCGGGCGCACCGCCGTCCTGGGCGAGCGCCGGCAGGCAGACGAGGGCGACGGACAGGCTCGCGGCGAGCCGGAGGGAACGCAGGACGTTGGTCAATGCGGGATATCCTCGAGAAGGAGAACCATCGGTGGCGGGGCGCCCGAGTTTCGGGAAAGCCCTTGCTCCACAGTCTCTTGAGCCGGCCGGACGGGGTCGGGCCTGAGCGTTGACATCGCTTGGGGCCCCTCTTATCTCTCGCGCGATCCGAAAGTCCAGCCGCATCCCGCAAGTGTGAAGCGCGATTGGACGCGCCCGGACCGGTCGTGCGAAAGGACCGATGCGCAAGGCGGAAGCCGGGCGACGCGGCCGCCGCCGGCCGGCAGATATCAATCAAGAGGACCGTTTCATGGTCAATTTCGGCGGCATCGCCCGCGCTCTGTTCGGGTCGTCCAACGAGCGCCGCGTGCGGCGCTTCGACCCCACGGTCCGGGCGATCGGCGCGCTGGAAGAGCAGCTGTCGCGCCTGACCGACGACGAGCTGCGCGCCCGCACGGAGCGCTTCAAGCAGGAGCTGAAGGACGGCAAGACCGTCGACGACATCCTCGTCGAGGCCTTCGCCACCGTCCGCGAGGGTGCCAAGCGCGCGCTCGGCATGCGGCACTTCGACGTCCAGCTCATCGGCGGCATGGTGCTGAACGCCGGCTCCATCGCCGAGATGAAGACCGGCGAGGGCAAGACCCTCGTGGCCACGCTCGCCACCTACCTCAACGCGCTCGAAGGCAAGGGCGTCCACGTCGTCACCGTCAACGACTACCTCGCCTCGCGCGACGCGGAGTGGATGGGCCGGCTCTACCGCTTCCTCGGCCTGTCCGTCGGCATCATCGGCCACGGCCTGTCCGACCAGCAGCGCCGCGACGCCTACAACTGCGACATCACCTACGCGACGAACAACGAGCTCGGCTTCGATTATCTTCGCGACAACATGAAGTACGAGCGCGCGCAGATGGTGCAGCGCGGGCACCACTACGCCATCGTCGACGAGGTCGACTCGATCCTCGTCGACGAGGCGAGAACGCCCCTCATCATCTCAGGGCCGCTCGACGACCGATCCGAATTCTACCAGACCATCGACGCCTTCATCCCGCAGCTCTCCGCCGAGGACTACGAGGTCGACGAGAAGCAGCGCCAGGTCTCCTTCACCGAGGACGGCACGGAGAAGCTGGAGCGCCTCCTGGAGGCGGCCGGCCACCTCAACGGCTCGTCGCTCTACGACATCGAGAACGTCGCGGTCGTCCACCACGTGAACAACGCGCTGAAGGCGCACAAGCTCTTCGCCAAGGACAAGGACTACATCGTCCGCGGCGACGAGATCGTCATCATCGACGAGTTCACCGGCCGCATGATGCCGGGACGGCGCTATTCCGAAGGGCTCCACCAGGCGCTGGAGGCCAAGGAGCACGTGACGATCCAGCCTGAGAACCAGACGCTGGCCTCGATCACGTTCCAGAACTATTTCCGCATGTACAAGAAGCTGTCCGGCATGACCGGCACGGCCAACACGGAAGCGGCCGAGTTCGCCGACATCTACGGCCTCGACGTCGTCGAGATCCCGACCAACGTTCCCGTCCAGCGCATCGACGAGGACGACGAGGTCTACCGCACCTTCGAGGAGAAGTTCCGCGCCATCGCCCGCGAGGTGAAGGAAGCGGCGAGCCGCGGGCAGCCCGTTCTCGTCGGCACGACCTCGATCGAGAAGTCGGAAATGCTCGCCGACCGCCTGCGCAAGGAAGGCCTCAAGGACTTCCAGGTCCTGAACGCCCGCTACCACGAGCAGGAAGCCTACATCGTCGCGCAGGCCGGCGTGCCCGGCGCGGTGACGATCGCGACCAACATGGCCGGCCGCGGCACCGACATCAAGCTCGGCGGCAACCTCGAAATGCGCGTCGAGCGCGAGCTCGCCGACGTGCCCGAGGGCGAGGAGCGCCAGCGCCGCATCGCCGAGATCGACGCTGACATCAAGCGCCTGAAGGAACAGGCGCTCGCCGCCGGCGGACTCTACGTGCTGGCCACCGAGCGTCACGAATCGCGGCGCATCGACAACCAGCTGCGCGGCCGCTCCGGCCGCCAGGGCGATCCCGGGCGCTCGAAGTTCTTCCTGTCGCTGCAGGACGACCTCATGCGCATCTTCGGCTCCGAGCGCATGGACACCATGCTGACGCGCCTGGGGCTCAAGGAGGACGAGGCGATCGTCCATCCCTGGATCAACAAGGCCCTGGAGAAGGCGCAGAAGAAGGTCGAGGCGCGCAACTTCGACATCCGCAAGAACCTCCTGAAGTACGACGACGTCATGAACGACCAGCGCCGGGTCATCTTCGACCAGCGCATCGAGATCATGGACGCCGAAGGCCTCGAAGAGACCATCGAGGACATGCGCAACGAGACGGTGGACGCGATGGTCGCCCGCCACATCCCCGAGCGCGCATATCCCGAACAGTGGGCGACGCAGGAGCTCCACGACGAGGCGATCGAGCTCCTCAACCTCGATCTGCCGATCGTCGAGTGGGCGGCGGAGGAAGGCATCGACGACGCCGACATCCGCGAGCGCATCCGCGCGGCGGCGGACGCCGCGGCCAAGGAGAAGACCGAGCGCTTCGGCCCGCAGGTCGCGACCTATATCCAGCGCTCCGTCGTGCTCCAGACGCTGGACGCGCTCTGGCGCGACCACCTCGTCAACCTCGACCACCTGCGCTCGGTGGTGGGCTTCCGCGGCTACGCCCAGCGCGATCCCTTGAACGAGTACAAGTCGGAAGCCTTCGAGCTCTTCCAGTCGATGATCACGCAGCTGCGCGAGCGGGTGACGAGCCAGCTCTCGCGCGTCGAGATCCAGCGCCCGGCCCCCGCCCAACCGCCTCTCCCCGTGATGGAGGCGCACCACGTCGACCCCACGACGGGCGAGGACGAGTTCGGCCACGGCGCCGAGCGCCTGACCGCGGACTTCAACCCGATCGAGGAGGAGCGCTTCCTCGTGGATCCGGAGAACCCGGAGACCTGGGGCCAGATCGGCCGCAACGAGCCCTGCCCCTGCGGCTCGGGCAAGAAGTTCAAGCACTGCCACGGCGCCTTCGCCACGCAGGAAGCCTGAGCGGCATCGATCCGCTTCATCGAGGCTTCGATCCGACAGCGGGACCCGGCGCTTCTTCGCGAAGCGCCGGGTCTTCTTTCATCTCGTCCGCCGATCCGGTATGCGAGTGTCGCTGCAGCGCAGCACGACGCAACGGAAGCGGGAATCCATGACGAACATCCTGGTTGTCGGCGGCGCCGGCTATATCGGCTCGCACACCTGCCTCGATCTCTCGACCAAGGGCTTCACGCCGGTCGTCTACGACAACCTGTCGAACGGACACGCCGAGTTCTGCCGGTGGGGACCGCTGGAACAGGGCGACCTCAAGGATCGCGAGCGGCTCGTCGCCGTCATGAAGCAGCACCGGCCGGCGGCCATCGTCCACTTCGCGGCCCTGATCGAGGTCGGCGAATCGATGAAGGACCCGCTCGCCTTCTACGAGAACAACGTCGCGGGGACCCTCACCCTGCTCTCCGCCGCGGCCGAGGCCGGGGTGGACAAGATCGTCTTCTCGTCGACCTGCGCGACCTACGGCGAGCCCGTCGAGGTGCCGATGCCCGAGACCCACCGGCAGGCGCCGCTGAACCCCTATGGCCGCTCCAAGCGCATGGTGGAGGAGGTGCTCGCCGACCTCGACGCCATCAAGGGCGTCCGCTCGGTGGTCCTGCGCTACTTCAACGCCGCCGGCGCCGATCCGGAAGGGCGCATCGGCGAATGGCACGAGCCCGAGACCCACGCGATCCCGCTCGCCATCGAGGCGGCGCTCGGCCGCCGAGCCGGCTTCAAGATGTTCGGGACCGACTACGACACGCGCGACGGCACCTGCGTGCGCGACTACATCCACGTGATGGACCTCGCCGACGCCCACAGCCGCGCGGTGCAGTACCTGATCGACGGCGGCGCCTCGACCGCGATCAACCTCGGCACCGGCACCGGCACGACGGTGAAGGAGCTCCTCGACACGATCGTGTCCGTCACCGGCCGCGAGTTCCCCGTCGAGGTGACCGAGCGTCGCCCCGGCGACGCCCCCGCTCTCGTCGCCGTCAACGACAAGGCGCGCGACGTCCTCGGCTGGCAGCCCCGCCACGACTTGGCTTCGATCGTCGAGACCGCCTGGAACTGGCACAGCCGCTCGAACTTCGGCGGCTGAGCGGGGCGGGATCGGAAGGCGGCGCTGCGTTCTTCTCCCCGCGGGGGAGAAGAACGCCAGTCGCGGCCTTGGTCCGGGAACCTACCGTCCGATGAACGAGCCGAAGATCGAGGGCGAGCGGCCGCCGTCGACCAGGTTGCCGTAGCGGTCGCGCCCCTGCCGGCGGTGCTGCTCGGCGCGGAAGGCTTCCGGGTTCACCCGGTCGCCCATCTTGTAGGCGAAGCTCGAATAGGTCGCGAACTCGCTCGGCGCCATGCTCGATGCGATGCGCTGCTCCTCCGCCTCGTCCGAGATCGCCTTGGCGGCGACCGAGATCGGCGGGGTCATCTCAGGGCAGGGTCCGTCGGGGTCGAGGCCCTTCGCCGTCTCGGCGTCGAGATCGAAGACGTAGCGCTTCTCGCAGACGCCGACGACCGGCTGGCGGTGCGTCGTTTCCAGGTAGTCCGAGCCGCGCTTCAGCATCTTCCAGAAGGCGTAGTGCTCGGAGTTGCGGTGGCGCGCCATGTTCTTGGGCGTCATCCGGAAGGGATAGGCCTGGATCTGGAACGCGCGCTGGCCCCCACCGAAGGAATGACGGGCGAGCGCGTAGATTTCCTCGATCTGCGCGTCGTCCATGGCGTAGCAGCCGGCCGAGGAGCAGGAGCCGTGCACCATCAGGTGCGTGCCCGTGCGCGCGTTGGCGCGGTCGAAGGTGTTGGGATAGCCCATGTTGAAGGCCAGATGGTACTGGCTGTCGGGATTCAGCTGCGCCGGCGTGACCGTGTAGAAGCCCTCCGGCGCCTGCCGGTCGCCTTCCCTCTGCTTCGGCCCGAGATTGCCGGACCAGGCGCAGATCGGATAGGTCTTGAGCTTGGCATAGGTGCCGTCGGTCTTCTGCTTCCAGACCTCGAGCTCGGACTCTTCCTTGAAGATCCGCACCAGGATCGGCGAGTTGGTGCCCATGCCCTGCTTCTGGATGAGCTCGACCAGCTCGTGCGGCAGCGGCTTGTTGGCGGGAACGAGGTCCTCGATGCCCTGACAGGCACCCAGCGTGAAGAGGCTGGCGGCCAGAACCGCGGCCCGTGCGAGACGTCCTGCCACCATCCCCGTGACACCCCCTGCCCTCGAAACGACCGGCACGAGGCTGGTCGTCCGCACCTCAGCCATCCATCGCGGCCGGCTCCGCAGCTCCGGTCGGATGGGACGCCGCCACCGGGCCGACCGCGTTGCGTGGACGGACCCGTTGTCCCCTTGATGCCCCGCACCGCTTAACGCAGCGTTAAAACGGCACGTTCGACCGACGCCGTTAAGGCTTCGCTCATTTCTGCCACGATCGGGGCGGGATTTTGACGCGGCCGGCAGCATTGTTCGTGCCGAGCGTCTTGGAGCCCGGCACCGGCGTCAACGCGATTTGGAGGGCGGAGGGCCGGCGCTGCGGCGCTTAAAGGTTCCTGCCGATGGCCAGGAACTTCTCGCGGCGCTGGCGGCGCAACGCGTCGCCGTCGAGCGCCGACAGCTCCGCGAGGTTGCGGCGGATGGCGTTGCCGGCCCGAGCGACCGCCTCGGCCGCGTCGCGATGGGCGCCGCCGAGCGGCTCCTCGACGATCTCGTCGATGATGCCGAAGCCCTTCAGGTCCTGCGCCGTGATCTTCATCGCCTGGGCGACGTCGCGGGCGCGCGTGGCGTCGCGCCACAGGATCGAGGCGCCAGCCTCCGGCGAGATCACGGAATAGACCGCGTGCTCCATCATCAGGACGCGGTTGGCCGCGGCGATCGCGATGGCGCCGCCCGAGCCGCCCTCGCCGATGACCAGCGAGACCAGCGGAACCTTGAGGCCGAGGCACGTCTGCGTCGAGCGGGCGATGGCCTCGGCCTGGCCGCGCTCCTCGGCACCGATGCCGGGATAGGCGCCGGCCGTGTCGACGAGGGTGAGGACGGGGATGCCGAAGCGGTCGGCCATCTCCATGATGCGGACCGCCTTGCGGTAGCCCTCGGGTCGGGCCATGCCGAAGTTGTGCTTCAGCCGGGTCTGGGTGTCGTTGCCCTTCTCCTGCCCGATCACGGCGACCGATTCGCCGTCGAAGCGGCCGAAGCCGGCAATGACGGCGTGATCCTCCGCGAAGGCGCGGTCGCCGGCGAGCGGCGTGAACTCGGTGATCAGCCCGGCGACGTAGTCGACGCAGTGCGGGCGGTCCGGATGCCGGGCGACCTGCGTCTTCTGCCAAGGCGAAAGCTTCTTGTAGAGGTCCGCCAGCGTGTCGTGCGAGCGCTTCTCCAGCCGCGCGATCTCGTCCGCGACGTCGACGCCCTCCTCGCCGGTGTGAAGCTTCTTCAGCTCGAAGATCTGTCCGTCGAGATCGGCGACCGGCTTTTCGAAGTCGAGGTAGTTGTGCATCCGTTGCGCGGCGTCCGCCGTCCTTTGGGTGAAGCGCCCCGGCCGGCGAGAAGCGCGGCGCGACGCGAGAAGGCAGGAGGAAGGCGCCCCCTCGAAGGCGGGCGGAACCTGGGCATCGCCGCCCGGCTTGTCAAGCTTTGCCGGCGTGCTGCTGCGCTTCCTCGGACAAGGGGTGGTGGTCGGCGACGAGCTGGATGAGCCGCGCCTCGAGGACGTGGGTGTAGATCTGCGTGGTCGAGATGTCGGAATGGCCGAGCAGCTCCTGAACGGCGCGCAGATCCGCGCCGTTCTGGAGGAGATGGCTGGCGAAGGCGTGACGAAGGACGTGGGGCGAAACGCGCGCGGGCGCGATCGCCGCCCGGCTCGCCAGGGCCTTCAGGTCACGCGCGAAAGCCTGGCGCGTCAGGTGCCCGCTCTCCGACAGGGCGGGAAAGAGCCAGCGCTGGCGCTCGTCCGCCGCAGCCGCCGGCCCGCCGCCGATCCGCAGCGCCTCGCCGAAGCGGGCGAGCGCGTCGCGCGCCCGCTCGCCGACCGGCACCATCCGCTCCTTGTTGCCCTTGCCGGTGACGGCGATGACGCGCCCGCGCGCCCGGAGCACCGAGCGCGGCAGCGAGACGAGCTCGGACACGCGCATGCCCGTGGCATAGAGGAGCTCCACCAGCGCCAGGAGGCGCTTGGCCCTCAGCGCCGCGCCCGAGCCGTCCTCGGCCGCGTCCGCCTCGTCCTCGGCACGGGCGAGCAGGCGCTCGACCTCGTCCTCCGACAGGATCTTGGGCAGGGGCGCGGTCTTGCGCGCGCCCTCCAGGGGGCCGGTCGGATCGTCGCCGCGCTCGTTCTCGGCGTAGAGGAAGCCGAAGAACTGGCGCAGCGAGGACAGGCGCCGCGCCTGCGAGGACGGGGCGAAGCCGCGCCGGGCGAGATCGGCGACGTAGGCGCGCAGCGAATCCGTCGTCGCCTCGGTCAGCGACGTGCCCTCCCCGGCCAGGAAGGCGCCGGCATCGTCGAGGTCGCGCCGATAGGCATCGGTGGTGTTGACCGAGGCGCCGCGCTCCACCGCCATCATCTCGCAGAAGCTTTCCACGAGCCGGCCGTCGCGCCCGCGCAGGCGCACGCCCTCGGCTCCCGCCGGCGCGGCGCGGCTCACGGACTGGTTCCCGGCGCCGGCGCCGCCGACGGCGCCACGGGTGCCTGCGTCTCGCGAAGCTGGGGCAACGGCACGTCGAGCTCCATCGGCTGGGGCACCGGCTGGACCAGGTAGACCAGGGCGGCCATCGCGGCGTAGATCGCCAGGCCGATCGCCGCGACGATCAGAAGAAGACGCGTCAATGTCGGCATCGCGGCATATGTCCGTCGTTCTGAGGTCCCCCGGCTCCGTCTCTTAGACGATCGGAAGTGCAAAGAAAGGGTTTTTGCCGCGATGCGGCGAGGCGCCGGCGGCCCTTGACCGCATTCGCGTTTTTCTGTTTGCCAATCGTCACGTGACACGACATCGACGAAAGGCCTCCGCGCCCCGCATGACCCTGACGGCCGAGCCAGACGCGATCGACGCGCGCGCCATCGCCGAGCGGCTCGGCGAGCGTTCCGTCGTGCTCGTGGGCCTGATGGGCTCGGGCAAGACCACCGTCGGCCGGCGCCTGGCGCAGATCCTCGACCTGCCCTTCGTGGACTCGGACAACGAGATCGAGGCGGCCTCGCGCATGAGCATCGCCGAGCTCTTCGAGGCCTATGGCGAGCCGGAGTTCCGGGCACTGGAAAGCCGCGTCGTCACCCGCCTCGCGGCGGAAGGCCGGCGGGTGCTCGCGACCGGTGGCGGCGCCTTCATGACGCCGGCGATCCGGGACGCCCTGAAGGACCGCTCGATCACCGTCTGGCTGCGCGCCGACCTCGACACCTTGATGGAGCGCGTCGGCCGGCGCGGCGACCGCCCGCTTCTCAAGGCCCCCAATCCGCGCGCCGTCATGGCCGGGCTGATCGAGACGCGCTATCCCGTCTACGCGCTCGCCGACATCACCATCGATTCGCGCAACGTGCGCCGCGAAACGGTCGCGACCGAGATCGTGTCGGCGCTCGTCCGCCATCTCGACGCGAAAGGATGATCCGATGAGCGACATCGATCCCGGCCAAGCGCGCCCCCCGCGCCGCGTGCGCGTCGACCTGCCCGGCCGCGCCTACGACATCCTGATCGGAGCCGGCCTCGTCGACGCGGCAGGGTCGATCCTCGCCGAGCGCCTGCCGGATGCGCGGCTGGCGATCGTCACCGACGAAACGGTCGCAGCCCTCCACCTCGACCGGCTGACCGCCTCCCTCGACGCCGCCGGCATCGCTCACGCCGTCGTCACCGTGCCGCCCGGCGAGACGTCCAAGTCCTTCCGCCAGCTGGAGCACGTGGTCGACGCCATCCTTGCCGGACGCTTCGAGCGGGGCGACGCGGTTCTCGCCTTCGGCGGCGGCGTCGTCGGCGACCTCGCGGGCTTTGCCGCCGCGATCGTGCGGCGCGGCATGCGCTTCGTCCAGATGCCGACGACGCTGCTCGCGCAGGTCGATTCGTCTGTCGGCGGCAAGACCGGCATCAACTCGCCCCGCGGCAAGAACCTCGTCGGGGCCTTCCACCAGCCCGACCTCGTTCTGGCCGACACGAGCGTCCTCGACACGCTCGTGCCGCGCGAGTTCGCGGCCGGCTACGCCGAGGTCGTGAAGTACGGCCTCATCGACCGGCCGGAATTCTTCGACTGGTTGGAATGGAAGCGCGCGCCGATCTTCGCGGGCGGGCCTGAGCGCGCCGAGGCGATCGCGGCGAGCTGCGAGGCCAAGGCCGCCGTCGTGATCGCGGACGAGCGCGAGGCCGGCGAGCGGGCCCTTCTCAACCTCGGCCACACCTTCGGCCACGCGATCGAGGCGGCGGTCGCCTTCGATCCCGCCCGCCTCGTCCACGGCGAGGCGGTGTCGATCGGCATGGCCCAGGCGCACCGCTTCTCGGCGAGGCTCGGCCTTTGTCCCGGCCAGGACGCGACCCGCGTCGAAGCGCATCTGAAGGCTGCGGGCCTGCCGACGCGCCTGTCCGAGGTGCCCGGCGCCGCCATCGCGCGCGAGGTCCTGATGGCCGGCATCGCGCAGGACAAGAAGGTCAAGCGCGGCCGCCTGACCTTTATCCTGACGCGCGGCATCGGCCGCTCCTTTATCGCGGCGGACGTCGACGCGGCGCAGATCGACGAGTTCCTCGCCGAGGAGCTGGCGGGTTGACCCTCGAGCTCTGGCTCGTCGCCGGCGCGGTTCTCGTTCTTCTCCTCTTCGCCGCCGTTCTCTCGGCCGCCGAGAGCGCGATGAGCACCGCGTCGAAGGCGCGGCTCGCCGCCGCCGACCTTGCCGGCGAGCGCCGCGCCGCCCGCGCCGCGCGGCTTCTCGACGATCGCGACCGCATCATCGGCGCCCTCCTCCTCGCCAACAACCTCGCCTGCGGCCTCGCCGTCGTGCTCGCGGCGCAAGGGGGCTACGAACTCTACGGCGTTCCCGGCCTTGCCGGCGCCGGGCTCCTCGCGACGCTCGCCATCGTCGTCTTCTGCGAGGTCCTGCCGCGCTCCCTGGCGCTCGCCCGGCCTGACCGCGCGGCCGAGCGCCTGTCCGGCTTCGCGCGCGCCGTCGCGCTTCTGTTCGGCCCGGCGGCCGACGCGGTCGACTGGTTCGTGCGCGGCCTCCTGCGCGTGTTCGGCCAGCGCCGCGAGGCGGAAGCGCTCCTCACAGCCCGCGACGAGCTGCGCGGCGCGATGGAGGTGCTCCACCGCGAGGGCGCCCTCGTCGAGGCCGACGCCAAGCAGCTCGGCGGCCTTCTCGACCTGCACGAGCTGGAAGTCTCGGACGTGATGGTCCACCGCACCGCCATGCGCCAGCTGAACGCCGACGAGGCGCCCGCCGAGATCGTGCGCCAGGTGCTCGACAGCCCCCACTCGCGCATGCCGCTCTGGCGCGGCGAGCCGGACAACATCGTCGGCGTCGTCCATGCCAAGGACCTGCTGCGCGCCCTCCATGAGGCCGGCGACGACCCGTCCCGCGTCGACGTGCGGGCCATCGCCTCGCGGCCCTGGTTCGTGCCGGAAACCACGACGCTGCAGGACCAGCTCAACGCCTTCCTGCGCCGCCGCACGCCGCTCGCGCTCGTCGTCGACGAGTACGGCGAGGTCGAAGGGCTGATCACGCTCGAAGACATTCTGGAGGAGATCGTCGGCAACATCGCCGACGAGCACGACCTCGACATCCAGGGCGTGACGCAGGAAGCCGACGGCTCGGTGATCGTCGACGGCTCGGTCCCGATCCGCGACCTCAACCGCGCGCTCGGCTGGAGCCTGCCGGACGAGGAGGCCGTCACCATCGCCGGCCTCGTGATCCACGAGACGCAGTCGATCCCCGAGGAGCGGCAGGCCTTCACCTTCTTCGCCAAGCGCTTCACGGTGCTCAAGCGCGAGCGCAATCGCATCGCCCGCCTGCGCATCCGCGACGCGAGCGTCGTCGTGCCTCCGAAGAAGACCGCGGCGGCCGTGGTCCAGGACGAGATGCGCGAGCCTGCGCCCCAGGACCTCTACGAGAGCTTCGACGAGGGCTGGCACGAGGCGGGCGAGGCCGACGTGACGCCGGCCGGGGTGCCGCTGGCGGACGCCGAGCCGGAGCGCGGCGACATGATCCTTGAAACGCAGCCGGACGAGAACGGGCGCCGGTAGCGCCGCCCCCGTCGTTTGCCGCTTACCTCCCTCTGCGGCCTGTGGCACCTTCAGTGCGGGTCGGGCCGCGCGGACCTTGCACCGGCAAGGGCACCGCCGCCCTTTCGCAGGGAGGAATGCGCATGTTCAAGAGAATCGCCTCGGAAGCCCTGGGGCTCAGCGACATCGGCGTGATCGTGCCGCCCTCGGCCTATGCGCAGGTCGACGCCGACGACTACCTCTTCCACGAGGAAGGCGAGAAGATCTATTTCCTCATCAAGTCGAAGAAGGACGAGTACTGCTTCACCAACCTCGCGCTGATCCACGTCGACGGCGAGTCGGCGGTCTCCTCCAAGCGCTCGATCAAGCGCTACGAGTTCGCGAGCCACCGCGTGAGCAACGTCCTCATCGAGACGGCGGGAACGGTGGACCGCGACGTCGAGCTGAAGTTCCGCATCGAGGACGTCGTTTTCAGCATCGACGTCCGCAAGGACTTCCTGGAAGCCTTGAAGGACATCTACAAGGCGCTGATCGCGATCGGCCGTCAGCAGGAGCGGGATTACGTCGCCCTGTCCAACGTCCAGCCCTGCCTGTCCGCGGTGGCCGCGGCGTTCAAGATCAACGCCCTGAACGGCGAAGACGCCCTCGCCCGTCAGTTCCGGCTGCTGCTCGACGCGACGCGCGAGGTTTCGCACCCGACGCGCGACTTCAGCGCCTTCTTCGAGCGGTTCATCCACGCCTGACCCGATCCGACCTCGGCGGGCCGGGCGGCGCGATCATCGCGCGGCGCGTCCGGTCCGGCTTCCGCCACCCTCAGCGACCACGCGCGGGGCGGCGCAGCCGAGGCTCGCCTTGAAGCCGTCGGGGTGGATGTTGGCGTTGAGGTTGCGCACCAGCGGCACGAGGGCGTGGGAGGACAGCCTCGTTCGGATCCGTCGCGGATCGCTCGCGCCGGCCGACACCAGAACCGTATAGGCCGGCGTGAAGGTGACGAGCGTGATCTGGCGGTTGTCGTCGGCGGTGCCCGTCTTGGCCGCCACCTCCCGCACGAAGCGACTGCCGTCCGCGGTTCCGCCCGGTCCCGTCACCTCGGCCAGGATCGCGTGAAGCCGGTCGAAGCCGTCGAGGAGTTCGGGGTCGGCCGGCATCGGCTCGGCCGTCTCCGCAAAGAGCACGGCCTGCGTGCGCCGGTCGCGCGCTTCCTCGACGAGCAGCGGTCCGTTCGACACGCGCCCGCAGCTCGCCAGCGTGACATAGGCGTCGAGGAGCGCCATGAGGTCGACCGGCTCGGCGCCGAGCGCCATGGCGCGCTTGGTGTCGCCCTTGAGCCGCAGTTCGGTGTCCATCCGCGCCAGGACGGCGTCGGCGCACGCCGCGCCGAAGCGGTCGAGCAGCGTCACGAAGGGCGGGTTGCGGCTCTTGGCCATGGCTTCGACGAGCGGGATGCGGCCGAGATAGCGCTTGTCGTGGTTGGCGACCGGCGGCGTTCCCACCGGCTCGTCCTCGACGGGGGTGCGCCCGCTCCAGCCCCATTCGACGATCGGGCAGAGCGCCAGGAACGGCTTCATCGCGGAGCCGGGATAGATCCGCGCCGCCGGCGGGGCGAGGATCGCCTTCACGCCGCCCGTCCGGTTGTCGACGACGGCGGCGGTCAGGCGGTCGTAGCCCGCCGCCTCCAGACGCCCGCTATAGGTCGCGACGGCGCGCTCGAGATAGAGCTGGATCTCGGACGAATAGAAGGTGGTGACGTCGAGGTCGCGGGCGTCGTTCCCCAAGGCGGCGCCGAGCCGCGCCACGGCGAGGTCGCGCATCGGCGCGAACTGGTCTGCGAGCCGCCCGCCGTCGCGAAAGGCCGGCGCGGCGAAGCGCCGCGGCAGCCCCTCGCCCGTCACCGCGCTCGCGCTCAGCACCGTCGGCTCGATGCCCATCGACAGGAGGAGGCGGCGCGCCTCGCGCAGGTTGCCGGGCTCGGTCGGGTTGCCGTGGGTCGGGTTCTTGATGGTGACGGCGAGGCTCGCCGCCATGTCCGGCGTCAGCCGCGTTGCCTGCCAGCCGACCTTCTTGAAGGAATAGTCGAAATAGTAGCGCGCGGCCGCCTCGATGCCCTTCGTGCCGTTCCCCATGAAGGGGGTGTTCACGTAGAATTCGAGGAGCTCGCGCTTGGAGAAGGTCATCTCCAGCCAGATCGCGATGGCCAGTTCGTCGAGCTTGCGGGCGTAGTCGCGCCGGCTGCCGGTGTAGAGCTGCTTGGCGAGCTGCTGGGTGATGGTCGAGCCGCCGCGCGGATCGGCCGAGAACTGGCTGACGAGCGCCTTGCCGAGCGCCACCGGGTTGAAGCCGGGATGGACCTCGAACCAGGCGTCCTCGCTGGCGAGGATCGCCTCGCGCATCACCTGCGGCACGTCGTCGTAGGAAACGTACATCACCTCTTCGGTGGAGGCGTTCCACGGTGCCGCGCGGTCGGCCGGCAGGCGCACCACCAGCTTGTTGGCGTGGACGCGGGCGATCGTCGTTTCGCGCGTCGCGCCGTAGCGCTTGGCGACGTCGTTCGCCCAGGCATAGGTCAGCGCGAGGGCGCAAAGGGCGAGAAGCAGGAGCTTGGCGAGGACGAGGCTCGCGCTCGGCCGGCGGCGCCGTTCCGTTTCCACCCCCATCACGGCCGGCCTTCACCTTTCGTTAACCCTCACGAATGTGAAAGCAGGCGGGCCCGGCCGCAATAAGGCCGCGAAAATTCTCTTCCCCCGACCGGTGTTTTATCGCCGCGTCGGCTCGCCCGGCGCCGAGGCCTCGATGGCGAGCGCGTGGACGCCGCCGGCGAGCTCGTCCTTCAGCGCCTCGTTGACGAGCCGATGGCGCGCGAGGCGGCTCTGCCCGGCAAAGGCGTCGGACACGACGCGCACCCGGAAATGGGTCTCGCCGGAACCGTCGAACGCGTCGTGATGGTCGCTGCCCGAATGGTGGTGCCCCGCATGAAGATGGCTCTCGTCGAGGACCGCGAGGCTCTGCGGCGAAAGGGCCTCGGCCAGCTTCGCCTCGATGCGTGCCTTGGTGGTTCCCGTCATCGTTCCGCCCCTGTCTGCCGTCATCAACGGCGCCCCTTCGCGGATGGGCCGCGCTCGGGATCGCCGAAGCTGACGTGGGGACTGATTTTGCGTTCTGTCAATTCTTGTTCGCCTTTTCCCCGAACCCCATAATCCGCCGGGATGAAGCTCGATTCAAAATTCTTCGACGGGATCCGCATCAAGGGATCCCGCGCCGGGCGGCCGGCCGAGCCGCGCGCGCCGATCTGCGCCTGGGAAGGGTGCGAGGAAAAGGGCCTGTACAGGGCTCCCCTCGGCCGCGACCACGAGGGGCAGTATCTCAACTTCTGCGTGGATCACGTCCGCCAGTACAACAAATCCTACAATTACTTCTCGGGCCTGAACGACAAGGACATCCAGGCCTATCTGAAGGACTCGCTGACCGGCCACCGGCCGACCTGGACCATGGGCCAGGCCGGCGCCAAGGCGGCGGGCGCGAAGGGGGCGGCGGGCGGCGGGCGCAAGCGCTGGAACCCGCGCTCGCGCGATCCCTTCAATCTGTTCGGCGCCGACGAGGCCGAAGGCCCGCGCCCCGAGGCGCGCCCCAAGCGCGTGCGCTCGCTCGAGGCGAAGGCCTTCGAAACGCTGGATCTGGCGGAAGCCTCGACTGGCGAGGCGATCCGCACGCGCTATAAGAGCTTGGTGAAGCAGCTGCATCCCGACGCCAACGGGGGCGACCGCAGCACCGAGGACCGCTTGCGCGACGTCATCCAGGCCTACAAGCTTTTGAAGCAGTCCGGCTTTTGCTAAGCGGAAGACAGCTCTTGCGATGCGGCGCGATCCGTGCTGTCCGGACATTGTGCGGACAAGCGGCGCGAGCCGGCGCTTGCGCGCCCGTTCCCGGCCGATGCCGGCGGACGGCCGTTCTTGAACCATGAGGCGGGCGCCAGGCCGGAGCGACGTGCTTCGGCGGCCCTTGGAGGAATGATGAGCGCAGCGGAACTGGAAGTGGCCCCTCTGCCGGACGCCACGGTCTCCGTCCGCGAAACCTTCGGTTTCGACAGCAACCTGCGGATCCCCGCCTATTCCAGGCCCGACCCGCACGTGCCCGAGATCGACCCGGACTACCTGTTCGACAGGACGACGACCCTCGCCATCCTCGCGGGCTTCGCCAAGAACCGGCGGGTGATGGTTTCCGGCTATCACGGCACGGGCAAGTCCACCCACATCGAACAGGTCGCGGCACGGCTCAACTGGCCCTGCGTGCGCGTCAACCTCGACAGCCACGTGTCGCGGCTCGACCTCGTCGGCAAGGACGCGATCACGGTGCGCGACGGCATGCAGGTCACGGAGTTCCGCGACGGCATCCTGCCCTGGGCCTACCAGCACAACGTCGCGCTCGTCTTCGACGAGTACGATGCCGGCCGCCCGGACGTGATGTTCGTGATCCAGCGCGTCCTGGAGTCCTCCGGCCGCCTGACGCTGCTCGACCAGAGCCGCGTCGTGCGTCCGCACCCCGCCTTCCGCCTCTTCGCCACCGCCAACACGGTCGGACTCGGCGACACGACGGGCCTCTACCACGGCACGCAGCAGATCAATCAGGCGCAGATGGACCGCTGGTCCATCGTCACGACGTTGAACTACCTGCCGCACGACAACGAGGTCGGCATCGTCCTCGCCAAGGCCAAGAGCTACGACACCAAGGAAGGCCGCGTGACGGTCGGGCGCATGGTGCGCCTCGCCGACATGACGCGCTCGGCCTTCATCAACGGCGACCTGTCGACCGTGATGAGCCCGCGCACCGTCATCACCTGGGCCGAGAACGCCGAGATCTTCGGCGATGTCGGCTTCGCCTTCCGCCTGACCTTCCTCAACAAGTGCGACGATCTGGAGCGCCCGCTCGTCGCCGAGTTCTACCAGCGCGCCTTCGGCCAGGAACTGCCGGAATCGGCCGCCAACGTGGTTCTCGACTAGATCGAAGGGACACGATCGGACAAGGACCTCCAGGCATGACCCGTCGAACCAACCTCGCCTCCGCCGCGCTTCTCGGCCTCGTCGCGGCCCTTCCCGCGCCGGCCCGCGCGCAGGACGCGGCGGACACGCCGCGGATCACCGGCGAGCTGACGAACGAGACCTTCGGGCGCTTCGCCGACTTCGTCGAGGCGAACGCCGACGGCAACGTCTTCGGCCTCGACGTGACGGTGGCGGCGAAGGAGGACGACGGGCTGGGGCGGGCGGGGCTCGCGGCCTACGACGACGGCTCCGGCCTTCTCGTGATCTACGAGGCGGGCTCGCCCGACAACACCGGCACGGTGCAGGTCTCGGCCCGCGAGGGCGTCGAGCACGAGGGCGACCGCTTCGTGCTCGACGGCCTCTTCACCACCGAATATGCCGGCATGCACCAGGGCATCACAGCGATCGTCCTGAAGCCCGTCCCGGCCGGCGCGGCGCCGCCGGCGATGCGCGACGTGGCGGTGGGCGAACTGCCGGAAGCGACGACGGACGGGCCTGAGGAGAACTGAGCGTGGCGGCGGGCAGCGGCGACAATTCGAGAGCCAAGACCCCGAAGGCGGGCGCGGACCGCGAGCCGTTCCGCCGCGCCGTGGCGGGCTGCCTTCGGGCGATCGCGGGCGAGTCCGAGCTGGAGGTGACCTTCGCCGCCGACCGGCCGGGCCTCGCGGGAAAACGCGCCCGCCTGCCGGAACTGCCCAAGCGCGCCACGAAGAACGACGTGTCCGTGGTGCGCGGCATTTCCGACGCCATGGCCCTGCGCCGCGCGCGCCACGATGCCGGCCTCCACGCCAGCCTGTCGCCGGACGGCAAGGGCGCGCGCGCCGTCTACGATGCCGTGGAGCAGGCGAGGGTCGAGGCGATCGGCGCCAATGCCATGGCCGGTGTCGGCGACAACCTCGCCTCGATGATCGAGGACAAGTACTTCCGCTCGAACCTCGCCGACGTCACCGACAAGGCGGAGGCGCCGATCGAGGACGCCATCGCCCTCATGGTGCGCGAGCGCCTGACCGGCCGCCCGACACCGAAGAGCGCCCAGGCCCTCGTCGACGTCTGGCGCGAGCACGTCGAGGCCAAGGCGGGCGGCACTCTCGACAAGCTCGCCGGCCAGGTCGAGAACCAGGCCGCCTTCGCCCGGGCCATGCGCGACATGCTCGTGTCGCTGGAGATGGCCGAGGAGCTCGGCCAGGAGAGCGAGGCCTCCGACGAGGAGAACGATCAGGAAGCGGGCGACAACCAGACGCGCGACTCCGACGAGGGCACCTCGGAAAAGGAGAGCGGCGCCGAGGACGCCCAGCCGGAAGAAGGCGAGAGCGAGGGCGAGAACCAGGAGGCCGCCGAGGCCGAAACCTCGGAAGTCACGGCCGACGACCCCGTCGACGACGACAGCCAGGACTCCGAGACGCCGGGCGAGTCCCGCCGCCCGCCCGAGTCGCCGCTGCGCGACGCGCCGGACCACGAATACGCGGTCTTCACCCGCGCCTTCGACGAGACGATCGGTGCCGAGGATCTCTGCGACGAGGCGGAGCTCGATCGCCTGCGCGCCTTTCTCGACAAGCAGCTCGCGACGCTCGGCGGGGTCGTCGGCCGCCTCGCCAACCGTCTGCAGCGCCGCCTGATGGCGCAGCAGAACCGGTCCTGGGACTTCGATCTCGAAGAAGGCTACCTCGATACGGCGCGGCTCACCCGCCTCGTCACCGACCCGCTCTCGCCGCTCTCCTTCAAGATGGAGCGCGACACCTCCTTCCGCGACACGATCGTCACGCTCCTCATCGACAATTCCGGCTCGATGCGCGGGCGCCCGATCACGGTGGCGGCAACCTGCGCCGACATCCTGGCGCGCACGCTGGAGCGCTGCGGCGTCAAGGTCGAGGTGCTCGGCTTCACGACGCGCGCCTGGAAGGGCGGGCAGTCGCGCGAGGCCTGGCTGAAGGCCGGCAAGCCCCCGAAGCCCGGCCGCCTCAACGACCTTCGCCACATCATCTACAAGAGCGCCGACGCGCCTTGGCGGCGGGCCCGGCGCAATCTCGGCCTGATGATGCGCGAAGGGCTCCTCAAGGAAAACATCGACGGTGAGGCGCTGCTCTGGGCGCATGGGCGGCTGATCGCCCGGCCCGAGCAGCGGCGCATCCTGATGATGATCTCGGACGGCGCGCCGGTCGACGATTCGACGCTCTCGGTGAACCCCGGCAACTACCTGGAGCGCCATCTGCGCTGGGTGATCGAGGAAATCGAGACCCGCTCGCCGGTGGAACTGCTGGCCATCGGCATCGGCCACGACGTCACGCGCTACTACCGCCGCGCGGTGACGCTGGTGGATGCCGAGGAGCTGGCCGGCGCCATGACCGAGCAGCTCGCCGCGCTGTTCGAGGACGAGGGGATGATCCCCGCCGGCCGGCGCAGCCGCCGTGCCGCCGGAGGGCGCCGTTGAGGCCGAGACGGCAGCGCCACGGCGCGGTCGGCCTCCTCGCCCTTCTCACCCTCGCCTTCGCCTCCGTCGCCCCCTCTCCGGCTCCGGCCGAGCCCGTCGAGGTATCCGTCGCGCCGATCCACCGCTTCTGCGGGGCCGACTTGCGTGATCTCGTCGGCGGCCTCCGGTTCGTCGGCGGCTTCGCTTACTCCGGCGTGTCGGGCGTGTCCTCCTTCCGCTTCCTCGACGCGGGATCGCAGTTCCTCGCCGTCACCGACACCGGTTACTGGTTCACCGGCCGCATCGCCCGCGACGGGGACGACCGCCCGATCGGGATCGAGGATGCCGAAACGACGGGCATGCGCGACGTCGACGGCCGGATCGTCACCGGCAAGATCGCGACCGACGCCGAGGCGCTGGCGATCGGCGAGCGCTCGGTTCTCGTCGGCTTCGAGCGCGAGGCGCGCATCCTCGCCTTCGATCGCGACGACCCCATCGGAGCCGTGCCGACGTTGCGCCCTCTGCCGATCCCGCGCGAGGAGCTGCGCGCCAATGGCGGCATCGAGACGATCGCGCTCTCGCCCCGGCCGGACTGGGGCGGCGTCGCGGTGGCGGAGAAGTCGATCGACGCGGAGGGCAACCTCTTTGCCGGCCGCTTCGGCGCGGCGAACCCCGCCGCCAACGGCGTCTTCACGGTGAAGCGCGGGCAGGACTGGGACGCGACCGACGGTGTCTTTCTGCCCAGCGGCGACCTTCTCCTCCTGGAGCGGCAATATACCGGCCTCTTCGGCCGCATCGGCACGCGCATCCGGCGCATTCCGGCGGCGGAACTGCGGGCGGGCGCGCTCGCCGACGGCCCGGTGATCGCCGAGGCCGACCTGTCCTGCGAGATCGACAACATGGAGGGTATCGACCTCTTCGAGGCGCCGGACGGCACGACCCGCCTCGCTCTCGTCTCGGACGACAACAACTCCTTCCTCCAGCGCAGCCTCTACCTGGAGTTCAGGCTCGACGCCGCGGATTGAGGGCGCGTCATCCCTTGTCGTTGAACAGGAGGCGGTTTCCGCTGGGGTCCAGCAGCGTCATCGTGCGGGCGCCCCAGGGCGCGTCCTCGATTCCCGGACGGGCGTTGCGATAGGCCTTGGCCGAGAGTTCGGCGCGAAACGCATCGATGCCGGAGATCGGCAGGAACACCGCCGAGCCCGGCGTCGCGTCGCCGTGGTGCCAGGACAGGTGAAGCGCGAGGTCGTCCCGCGACACCTGAGCGTAGAGAGGCAGGTCCGCCTCGAACCGATGCGTCCAATTGACCGTGAAGCCGAGATAGTCGCGATAGAAGGCGAAGGCCGCGTCCTCGTCGAACTGGCGCAGGATCGGCACGGCACCCTTCATCCGAACGGCGGACATCGCGCCTCTCCCTTGCCCTCAGGCCGCCGCGTTGATCTCGCGCGGCGGCAGCGCCATGCCGATGACGAGCCGGTATGGAACGAGCGCGACGAAAGCGATGAGGAGCTTCACGCAAAGGTCGCCAAGCGCCCAGGACACCCACCGCGGCGCTTCCGCGGTCGGGAAGAGCCCGAGCAGCGGCGCCGCGGCCGTGGCGAACTCGTCGCCCGGCCCCACCAACGCGAAGGCGGCGGAGAAGGCGACGGTGAAGAAGATCGCCGTGTCGACCACCGAGCCCGCCACCGAGCCGACGATCGGCGCCTTCCACCACGAGCCGCGGCGCAGCCGGTTGAAGACGGTGATGTCCAGGAGCTGCGCCATGATGAAGGCCGTGCCCGAGGCCACCGCGATGCGCGCGAGCCGCTCGCCCACCGTTTCGAAGGGCAGGAGCCCGAACGAGAACAGGATCGGCGGCACCAGGATCGACGTCGCGACGGCCACCGCAAAGCCGGCATAGACCGCGCGCCGCGCGACGACGGGCCCGAGAAGGCGGTTCGTCAGGTCGGTGACGAGAAAGGCGAAGGGATAGGTGAAGGCGCCCCAGGTGAGGAGGTCGCCCAGTGCCAGGGAGCCGAGATGGCCGGCCATGGGGAACTGGACGAGGATGTTGGAGGCGAGGACCACGAGCGCCATGGCGGCGACGGGCAGGAGATAGACGCGCATCGGTGCGATCCATTTTTTTGGTGTCGCTGGGAGATGGCACCAGCGTCGCGCCGGAATGGCGCCCAAGGGAAAGCGGCCCCGCCGGCGATCAAGCCGGCGGAGCCGCGACGATTCGAATGCGAAAGGCGTGGAGCCTCAGGCCGCCTGCGTCTCGGCGCCGGCCTCGGCCGCGACCTTCTTGGCGATCTGGCGCTTCAGCAGGCGGGCGCGCTGCGACAGCTCGGTCTCGCCCGCCTTGAGCAGGAAGGCGTCGAGGCCGCCGCGGTGCTCGACCGAGCGCAGGGCGTTGGCCGAGACGCGCAGGCGGTAGCGCTGGCCGAGGGCGTCCGAGATCAGCGTGACCGAGCACAGGTTCGGCAGGAAGCGGCGACGCGACTTGTTGTTCGCGTGGCTGACGTTGTTGCCGGTGAGGACGGCCTTGCCGGTGAGTTCGCAGACGCGCGACATGGGAGCACCTTCTTCTATTCAATGCGCCCGACCTCGTGCGCCGCCGCCTCGGCGGGTCGATCATAAGGCAACGGGCATGATCGGAAATTGGCTCGACCCTATAGTCCCGGGGCCGCCCAGCGTCAAGCCGAACGCGCCGCGGGCCGATCACCAACCGCCCGCGCTCCGCGACGGTTGACCCCGGCCGAGCGATGGCTTTCCTGCGATCCGATCCACAGCCTGGATCGCGCGACGAGGACATGGACGGCAGCATGGCGACGACGAACGAGGCGAATGCCCTGGCGGCCATTCCGGCGGGCCGGATCGCGGCGATCGCCACCTTCCTGGAAATGCGTGCGCCCGCCCCGGCTCGGGCCGAGGCGCCTGCCCTTCCCGGCACGATCCGCATGGTCGAGCGGCCCGCCGCCGACTGGTACCTCGACCTCTACCGGCGCATCGGCGCCGACCACCTCTGGTACGGTCGCCTGGTTCTTTCACCGGCGCGCCTCGCCGAGCTCCTCGACCATCCCGACATCCGCCTCCTCGTCCTGGAGATCGACGGCCGGGCCGAGGGCATGGCGGAGCTCGACTTCCGGATGGGGACCGCCTGCGAGATGGTGTATTTCGGCGTTTCCGCCCATCTCACCGGTTCCGGCCAGGCGCGCCGCCTGATGAATCGCGCGATCCCGGAAGCCTTCGCCCGTCCGATCGAGCGCTTCTTCCTCCACACCAACACGCTCGACCATCCCCGCGCCCTGGACTTCTACCGCCGCTCCGGCTTCCAGCCGGTCTCCCAGGCGATCGAGATCGCCGAGGACCCGCGCCTCGCCGGCCTGCTGCCCATGACCGCCGCGCCGCATGTGCCCGTGTTCAGTCCGTCGGCTTCGCGGCAGTGACAGCGCGAGCCTCCAACTCGGCCACCCGCGCCAAGTGGTGGTCGTTCATCCAATTCGGTTCCGACACGTGATCGGACCGCACGATCCGTCCTTGCGCCACGTGCGGCTCGAACCGGCGAAGGTCGCGAAGAACGACGTCAGGAAAGCATACGACGCCGTCGCTGAAGACCGTGAGAGGCTTGCGCCCCGCCAACATCAGGCCGAGTTCGCGATTGGTGTGCGGCAGGTAGGACAGTCCGGCGGCGAGCGGGATCGGCATCCTGCAAGACTTACCAGAGGGCGAGAGCCTCGCAATCGTTTCCCGCGCATCTCATGCTCGCCCTCGACCGGCTCGGGCGAACTCGCCCTTGCGGTCCAGCGAGGCTCCCCGCTTCACCCGCCCCGCCGCTCGATGCCGTGGCGCTTGAGCTTGTCGTAGAAGGTCTTGCGGGGGATGCCGAGGGCCTCGATCGTCGAGCGCACGTCGCCGCCGTTGTCGGTGAGCGCCTGGCGGATCAGCTCCCCCTCATAGGCCTCGACGCGCTCGGGCAGGCTCGCGCCCGGCGAGGCGGGTGCCGCGGGCGCGGCCGTGTCTCCCTCGCCGTCGATGTCGGCCAGACCCAGCACCACGCGCTCGGCGTGGTGGGTCAGCTCGCGCACGTTGCCGGGCCAGTCGTGGGTGCGCAGGTAGCGCAGGCCTTGCGCCGAGATCGTCGGCACCGGCCGGCCGAAGCGGGTCGCGGCGCGGGCGAGGAAGTGTGCGAACAGGAGGGGCACGTCGTCGCGCCGCTCGCGCAAGGGGGGAATGCGCAGCGTCACGACGTTGAGGCGGTGGTAGAGGTCCTCGCGGAAGGTGCCGCGTTGCGCCGGGTCGCCGAGGTCCACCTTCGCCGCCGCGACGACGCGCAGGTCCACGGACCGCGCCTGGTTGGTGCCGAGCGGGTCGACGCTGCGCGTTTCCAGGACGCGCAGGAGCTTCACCTGCAGCGCGGGCGGCATCGATTCGATCTCGTCGAGAAACAGCGTCCCTCCGCTCGAATGCTCGATGCGCCCGATGCGCCGCTTCTGCGCCCCGGTGAAGGCGCCGGCCTCGTGGCCGAAAAGCTCGCTCTCCATCACCGTTTCGGGCAGCGCGCCGCAGTTCAGCGCGACGAAGGGCCGGGCGCGCCGCTCGCTCCAGGCATGCAGCAGGCTCGCCACCACCTCCTTGCCCGATCCCGTCTCGCCCTCCACGAGGACGTCGACCTGGGCGGAGGCGATCTGGCGCAGCGTCGCGCGCAGGCGCTGGATCGCCGGCGTCTCGCCGATCAGCGGCAGCGATTCGTCGACGCGGCTCGCGGCCTCCGTCAGCCGTCGGTTCTCCAGGACGAGCCGCCGCTTCTCTCCGGCGCGGCGCACGCTTTCGGCGAGGCGATCGCCCGAGAACGGCTTGGCGATGAAGTCGTAGGCGCCCTCCTTCAGGGCCGCCACCGCCGTCTCGACGTCGCCGTGGCCGGTGACGAGGATCACCGGCAGGTCCGGATCCATCGCCAGCACCCGCCGGAACAGCGCCATGCCGTCCATGCCGGGCATGCGCAGGTCCGTGACGAGGACGCCGGGAAAGTCGGGGGAGAGGATCTCCAGCGCTTCCACGGCGCTCCCGAGCGGCGTCGCGCGAAAGCCGGAGAGCTGCAGGCTCTGCGCGTTGGCGATGCGCAGATGCTCCTCGTCGTCGACGAAGAGCACCTCGACCGGCTCGTTCTGCATCACGATCCCGCCTCCGGAAGCTCGATGGTGAAGGCCGCGCCCCCGTCGGGCCCGGTGCCCGCCGTGAGGCGGCCGCCGAGCTCGGTGACGATGTCCTGGGAAATGACGAGGCCGAGGCCGAGGCCTTGCGGCTTCGAGGTGGAAAAGGGCGTGAACAGGCGCTCGGCCTCTTGGGGAGCCAAGCCCGGCCCGTTGTCGGACACGGTGAGCCGCGCGACGCCCGCCCCGCCGCCGGTCTCGATGCGGATGCGCGGCTCGGGCGTTCCCGCCAGCGCGTCGAGGGCGTTGCGCAGGAGGTTCACCAGCACCTGCTCCAGCCCGATCCGGTCGGCCTCGACGCGCAAGGCCGCCTCGCCCACGCGCTCCACCGTCGCGCCGCTCTCGGCGATGCGGCTGTCGAGAATCGTCAGCGCGCCGTCGACGACCTCCGACAGCGCCAGCCGTTCGCTCGGGCGCCGGGCGCGGCGGGCCAAGCCCCGGAGCGTTTCGGTGATCGCGCCGATGCGCGCCGTCAGGCCGACCACGGTGCCCATGTTGGCGCGGGCCGTGTCCGGCTCGCCGACGTCGAGGAAGCGGCCGGCATTCTCGGCATAGGTGCGGATCGCCGCCACCGGCTGGTTGATCTCGTGGGCGACGCCGGCCGCGATCTGCCCGAGCGTTGCCAGCCGATTGGCCTGGGCGAGGTCGTCGCGCAGCCGCAGCGTCTTCGCCTCAGCCTCGCGCCGCTCGGCCATCTCGCGCTGAAGGTCGCGATAGGCCTCGGTGAGTTCCGTCGTCCGCTCGGCGACGCGCGCTTCCAGCGCCGCGGCGTTGCGGACCATCTCGGCCCGCCGCCGCGCCTCGCGCGTGCGCCGGCGCCAGACGAAGGTGGCGGCGGCGGCGAGCAGCGCCAGCGCCAGCGCGGTCAGGAGCCGCGCGAGGAAGCCGGCCTGCGCCAGCGCCGCCCCGGCGGGGGCGAGGATCGTCAGACGCCAGCCCTCCGGCCCGCCCTCGACGGCGCCCGAGACCTCGACGTAGCGGCCGGGCTTGGCGCCCGCATCGCTGCCCGCCGCTAGGCGCACCAGATCCTGCGCGCCCGCCGCCGCCAGCGGCAGCGGCGTCAGCGGCGCCTCGCCGAACTGGAGGCTCTCACGATAAGCGGTCGCTTCCTCCGGCGCGACGGGTTCGAGGGTGCGGAAGCGCCAGTCCGGCACGCTCGTCGCGAGCACGATGCCGCGCCCGTCCGCGGCGAAGACCGGCCGGCCGGTCTGGCGCCATTCGGCCTCGACGCGGTCGAGCTCGACCTTGGCGACGACGACGCCCAGCGGCTCATCAGCCGTCCCGATGCGCTGGGAGATGTAGAGGCCCGGCCTTCGCGACACGGTGCCGAGCGCGTACTGCTCGGCGCGCCCCAGAGCGAGGGCCCGCTGGACGTATTGGCGGAAGCGGAAGTCGTTGCCGACGAAGCTGTCGGGCTCGCGATAGTTGCTGGCGGCGATCGCCCGCCCCCCGCGGTCGACGAGGTAGACGACGCTCGCCCGCGTGCCGTCCGCGATGCGGCGCAGCAGTTCGTCCGCGCCGGCGAGCCGCTCGGGCGTCGGCTCGGCCAGAACGGCACGCACCGTGCTTTCCTCGGCCAGCACCACCGGCACGGCGCGCTGGCGGTCGATCTCGGCGCGCAGGGCCGAGCTGGCGAGCGGCAGCGCCGAGCGCGCTTCGGCCGCGAGGCTGGCGAGCGCGGAGCGCTCGGCGAGGCGGCCAACCCCTTCAACGGCCAGCGCGAAAGCGGCGAGCGCGGCGAGCGCCGCGACGAGCCGGCGGCGCGGGTGCAGAAGGCGATCGAAGCGCCCCATCTCGTGGTCGAGCCTCCTCAAACCGGGTGATGCATGTGCGGATTATCGCACAAGCCGCCGGAGAATGCGTGCGATATTCCGCACAGGATTTGTCTCCTGGAGCTTTCTGCCGCTGCGCAAAGGCCGCGTCTCCGCATGTCTGCCCTGCGTTCGCGGAATGGCACGGGCTTTGCAATCCATCGGGACAGGACCCGGCGAGCCTTGCCGGGGATGGGAGCGCGGCACCCTTGCCGTGCGATGTTTGAGGAGGATTGCATGGCCATTTCACTGCCCGCCCATCACGCTCCGGCGGAACCGCCCGTCAAGAAGCCGCTCTACGCGCAGCTCTACGTCCAGGTGCTCGTGGCCATCGCCGCCGGCATCGCGCTCGGCCACTTCTACCCCCAGCTCGGTGCCGACCTGAAGCCGCTGGGCGACGCCTTCATCAAGCTGGTGAAGATGATCATCGCCCCGGTGATCTTCCTCACCATCGCCACCGGCATCGCCGGCATGTCCGACCTGAAGAAGGTCGGTCGCGTCGCCGGCAAGGCGATGCTCTACTTCATCACCTTCTCGACGCTCGCCCTCATCGTCGGCCTCGTAATCGGCAACCTCGTCCAGCCCGGTGCGAGCATGCACATCGACCCGGCGACCCTGGATCCGGGCGCGATCCAGGAATACACGACCAAGGCGCACGACCAGTCGATCGTCGCCTTCCTCATGAACATCATCCCGACGACAATCGTCGGCGCCTTCTCCGGCGGCGACATCCTCCAGGTGCTGTTCTTCTCGGTGCTCTTCGGCATCTCGCTCGCCATGGTCGGCGAGAAGGCCCGCCCCGTCACCGACTTCCTCACCGCCGTCTCGGCGCCGATGTTCAAGCTCGTCGGCATCCTGATGAAGGCCGCCCCGATCGGCGCCTTCGGCGCCATGGCCTTTACCATCGGCAAGTACGGCATCGGCTCGGTGGTCAACCTCGCCATGCTGGTCGGCACCTTCTACGTCACCTCGGCATTCTTCGTCTTCGTGGTGCTCGGCGCGGTCTGCCGCTACAACGGCTTCTCGATCTTCGCGCTGATCCGCTACATCAAGGAGGAGCTCCTCCTCGTCCTCGGCACCTCGTCCTCCGAGGCCGCGCTGCCGACCCTCATGGACAAGATGGAGAAGGCCGGCGCCGAGAAGTCGGTGGTGGGCCTCGTCGTCCCGACCGGCTACTCCTTCAATCTCGACGGCACCAACATCTACATGACGCTCGCCGCGCTCTTCATCGCGCAGGCGACCGGCATCCACCTGTCCTTCGGCGAGCAGATCATGCTGCTCCTCGTCGCCATGCTCTCCTCCAAGGGCGCGGCGGGCATCACCGGTGCCGGCTTCGTCACGCTGGCCGCGACGCTGACGGCGGTGCCGAGCGTGCCGGTCGCGGGCATCGCGCTGATCCTCGGCATCGACCGCTTCATGTCGGAGTGCCGCGCGCTGACCAACCTCACCGGCAACGCCGTCGCCACCCTCGTCGTCGCCCGCTGGGAAGGCGCGCTCGACAAGGAGAAGCTCGACGCGGCCCTCAGCGGCAAGAAGCTGCCCGCTCCGGCCGCCGAGGACGCGGCGCGCGGCGCCATGGTCCCGGCCGAGTAAGCCGGCCCGCGATCCATCCAGCATCGACCGAGCGCGGCGTCCCGACCGGGGCGCCGCGCTCGGTCGTTTCGGCGAGCCCCGCTGTTGCGTTCGGGAAACAGGCGGGCTTCGTCCGATGCCGACGAATTGAAGCGCGTCGCGCGCGAAAGTAGCGTGTATAGAGAGCGCCTCCTCTCGACCGGACCATCGCCCTTGCGCACGCCCAAGCTTCTCGCTGCCCTCCTGTCGGGCGCCCTCACCCTGTCGGGCATGGCGCCCCTGCCGGCCGCCGCCGCCTCGACGGAGGTGACGACGCGCTACGCCGTATCCCTGATGGGATTGTCCGTCGGCCAGGCGACCTTCACCACCTCGGTGGACGGCAACGCCTATTCCGTCTCGGGCAACCTGTCCTCGGCGGGGCTGGCCAACCTCTTCTCGCCGACGAGCGGCACCTCCTCCTCGTCGGGCCGCATCCGCAACGGCCGCCTGGAGGCGGACCGCTACCGGCTGAACTACACCAGCGACGGCAAGAAGTGGTCGAGCGACATCCGCATGCGCCGAGGCACGGTGCGCCAGGCCACGATCGCGCCTAAGCTCCGCAAGGACCTGCCGAAGGACTACGTGCCGGTGACGAAGGGGCAGCTCGCCAGCGTCGTCGACCCGCTGGCCGGCCTGGTCTTCCGCGCGCCGGTCGATCCCGCCAAGGTCTGCAACCGCACGGTGTCCTTCTTCGACGGCTGGTCGCGCCTCGACCTCAAGCTCAGCCCCGCCGGCACCGAGCCCTTCAGGGCCTCGGGCTGGACCGGCAATACGGCGGTCTGCGACGTGCGCGTCGTGCCGGTCGGAGGCTACCGCAAAGGGTCGAGCGGGCTTCGCTACATCCAGAGCCAGACCATCCGCATCTGGTTCGCCCGGCTCGGCGACACCGACCTCGTCGCGCCGGTGAAGGTGCGCATCCCGACAAAGGTCGGCACCCTCATGCTCACCGCGGCGAGCATCGCCGACGCCTGAGGCGGATCAGAAGTCCAGCGTACCCTCGATCATGATCGTCGTCTCGCCGCCGATCAGGGTGCGCTCGGGATCCGACGGATCGGGGGTCACGAAGACGCGCCCGACGCGTCCGATCGCCGTACCCTGCGCCACCGTCACCGGGCCCGTCAGACGGCCCTCGGCGCGCATCCAGCGGGCGATGGCGGCGTTCAGCGAGCCGGTGATCGGGTCCTCGCGCGGCACGTCGGTCGCATCGATCATCCGCACCTCGTAGTCGCACGTCTCTCCCGCTGCGTGCCGGCCGGTGAAGCCGATCGCCGGCAGGCCGGAGCCCCCGAGGCGCGCGGCGTCGATCGCCAGGACGTCCGCCGCGCTTTCCAGCTCCAGCACCTGCCAATGCGGGCCGTTGACGAGATAGGCGCTGCGAAGAACGCGCGCCGCCTCGATCCCGGAAGCCGCGAGAATCGCGGACAGCCGAGCCTCGCCGAGCGGCTCGACGCTCGTCGGCGGCGCGACGAAGGCCGGCACGCGGCCCGTCTGGTCGATCTCCACGAGACCGATGGCGCATTCCTGGACGACCTTGCCCTGGTTCTTCGGCTTGCCCCCCGCATGCAGCCAGGACGCGCAGCTGCCGAGCGTCGGGTGGCCGGCGAAGGGCATCTCCCGCGTCGGCGTGAAGATCCGCACGCGATAGTCGGCGGCAGGGTCCTCCGGCGGCAGCAGGAAGGTCGTCTCGGCGAGGTTGGTCCAGCGCGCGAAGGCGCGCATTTCCGCCTCGGATACGCCCTTCCCGTCGAGCACCACGGCCAAGCCGTTGCCGCGGGCCGGAACGCCCGAGAACACGTCGCACTGGATGAACCGCCGCTTCACGCGCGCCTCCTTCGATCGGATCCACCGGCCCTGAATAGGCGAGGCCGATCGCCCGCCAAACGGGAATATTGCCTCCGTGACAAAGCTCCTCTAACTGCCGAGCCACGACCGAACGGGGACGGGCCATGGCGACGATCATCGGCGGACTCGCCATCCTGATGTGGGCGGTTCTCGCGCTCCTCACCGCGCGCAGCGGCGCGGTGCCGCCGTTTCTTCTCGCCGCCCTCACCTTCGCGATCGGCACGCTCGTCGGGCTCGTCGCGCTGCTCCTTCGCGGCGGCAGCCTCGGCGTTCTGCGCCAGCCGCCGGCCGTGTGGCTCCTCGGCGTCGGCGGCCTGTTCGGCTACCACGCGCTCTACTTCGCCGCGCTTCGCGCCGCGCCGGCGGCGGAAGCGAGCCTCGTCGCCTATCTCTGGCCGCTCCTGATCGTTCTCGGTTCGGCCATGCTGCCGGGCGAGCGGCTGCGCTGGTTCCACATCGCCGGCGCGGTTCTCGGCTTCTGCGGTGCCGGTCTCGTCATCGCGGGGCGCGCCGGCGGTCTCGCCATGGAGGGAAGCCACCTCACCGGCTATCTTCTCGCCCTCGCCTGCGCGCTGACCTGGGCGACCTATTCGCTGCTGTCGCGCCGCTTAGCGGACGTGCCGAGCGACGCCGTCACCGGCTTTTGCGCCGGCACCGCGATCCTGTCCCTTCTCTGCCACCTCCTCTTCGAGGAGACGGTGTGGCCCGCCACCGGCGGGGAATGGCTCGTCGTCCTGCTTCTCGGCCTCCTGCCGGTGGGCGCGGCCTTCTATGTCTGGGATTACGGGGTGAAGAAGGGCGACATCCAGCTTCTCGGCGCCGCGAGCTATGCCGCGCCGATCCTGTCCACCGCCGTCCTCGTCGCCTTCGGCGAGGCGCCCTTCACGCCGGCTTTGGTCGGCGGCGCGGCGCTCGTCGCGCTCGGCGCCGGCCTCGCGGCCCTGCCGCTCTTCCGGCGCATCGCGGGCGCCGGACATCCAAGCTGAACGCCAGACAACCGCAGCGTTCAGCGCCGGCTCAGCGGCCGCTCCTTAAGACAGGCTCCATCGACACCGGACGAAACGCCTCGTCCCACCCGAAGGAAGCCTCCATGACGCGCCTCGCCTCCATCCTCGCCGCCTCGTTCCTCGCCGCCACCGCCGTCGTGTCGGGGGCAGAGGCCGGCAACCGCACGATCGTCGAGCAGCACGGCTGGGGCAACGCCTCCGGCACGAGCCAGACCGGCGAGCGCAACCGCCTGTGGCAGACGCAGGAAGGCCGCGGCAACGGCGCCCAGACGCAGCAGCAGGGCCTGCGCAACTATTCCGACACTTATCAGCGCGGCAGCCGCAACCGCGCCATCACCGACCAGTACGGGGTCGACAACCAGTCGGTGACCGGCCAGGACGGCGTCGACCATAGCTCGAACACGATCCAGACCGGGCGCGGCAACATCGCGGGCAGCGCGCAGTTCGGCCGCGGCAACGCCTCGCTGACCGATCAGGCCGGCAACAACAACACCGCGGCCACCATCCAGGTCGGCGACGGCCAGGAGGCGCAGACGGTGCAGACCGGCGAGGGAAACACCTCGGTCGTCATCCAGGGTCGCCGCTGAGCGGGGCATGCAGAACCCTTGGTCGCGACCGGTTCATGCTCGCGCAAGGTTCGCGCCACGTTCAGCGGTCAGCTTCTCGCTTAGCCCCGACATCATCCGGGGCTGGACCTTGAGGCCCGCAGCGACAGCCGAAAGGAAGGCGCCATGCTTCGACGCTCCCTCGTTCTCGCCCTGGCGGTGAGCTGCGCGGCCCTCGCCGGCGGCGCGCTCGCGACCTCGGGAACCGATCCGGTACCGGCCCGGCCGCAGGCGCAATCCGCCGAAAGGGGAACGGTCCCGCTCACCTGCGAGGTTCGCCAGAGCCGGGCCGACGGCCTCCTCAAGCTCGACGCGCTGGTGCGCGGTGCCAAGAGCGTGTCCGGCGACTACCGCTTCGCGGTGACGAGCCGCAGCGACGGCGGCGCCTCGCGCTCGGCCCAGAACGGCACCTTCGACCTGAAACCGAAAGAGGAGGCTGTGCTCGGCACGATCGGGCTCGACGCCGCCGCCGCGTTCGAGGCCAAGCTCACGCTGACGCTTCCCGAGGGCGACGTCGTGTGCGAGGCGGAGGGCTGAACGCCCCCGCCTCGCGAGTGCTCAGCGCGTCGCGCCCTTGCGCGGCGTCGGGCGCCAGTCCGGCGGCGCCAGCTCGAAGCTCGAGAAGTCGAAGGCCGGCGTCACCGTGCAGCCGACGAGCGTGTACTCGCCGAGCGTCGTCGCGGTCTGCCAGGCATTGGCCGGCACCACGAATTGCGGCGTCTCGCCCGTCAGTACATTCGGCCCGATGCGGTGGGCCGCCGCGTCGTGGCCGTTTTCCGACACGGTGAGGACGAGCGGGGCCCCGGCATACCAGTGCCAGATCTCGACCCCGTCGGTCACGCGGTGCCATTCGGAGGTCTCGCCGGCCTGGAGCAGGTAGTAGATCGCCGAGGACAGCGCCCGGCCGTTTGCGTCCCTGCGCTCGTCGCGGAAGGTCTCGACGTACCAGCCATTCTCCGGATGCGGCTTCATGCCGAGCTTGCGCACGATGTTGAGGGCGGCGGTGGACATCAGAAGCGGTCCCTTTTCTGTCGGAGGGCTGTGAAGATCGCGGCCGGCTCGGCGCCGGTCATGCCGAAGGCCGCGGCGAGATCGGGATCGTCGGCGCGAAGGAACGGGTTTGTGAGCTTTTCCCGGCCGAGTTCCACGGGGATCGTCGGCCGGCCGGCCGTGCGCAGCCCTTCCACCTCGCGGATGCGCTCGTGGAGCATGAGGTTGGCGGGGTCGACCTCGGAGGCGAAGCGGGCGTTGGTCGCGGTGTATTCGTGGCCGCAATAGAGCATCGTGTCGTCCGGCAGGGCCCGCAGGCGCTGGAGCGAGGCCCAGAGCATCTCGGGCGTGCCCTCGAAGATGCGCCCGCAGCCGAGAGAGAAGAGGGCGTCGCCTGCGAAGAGGGCCTTCGCTTCGGGCGCGTGATAGGCGACGTGGCCGAGCGTGTGGCCGGGCACGTCGATCACCTCGAAGGCGAGGCCGCCGACCTCGATCCGCTCGCCGCCGGCCACCGCGCGGTCGATGCCGGGGATCCGGTCGCGCTCGCCGGCCGGACCGACGATTTTCGCGCCGAAGCGGCTCTTCAGCGCCTCGTTCGCCTCGACATGGTCCCCGTGGTGATGCGTCGTCAGGATATGGGTCAGGCGCCAGCCGGCGGCGTCGAGGGCCGCGAGGATCGGCGCTTCCTCGGGCGCGTCGATCGAGATCGTGGCGCCCGTCCGGGGAACGTGGACGAGCACGCCGAAATTGTCGCTGCGCGCGGGAAACAGGCGGATGTCGATCGCGTCGGTCAAGGTCGGGCCTCCCAGGGCAGCGATTCGAAGCTCGGCGACAAGCTAGGAGCTGTCGCAGGGCTGGCCAAGGCGCACGCGCGCGATTTACGCGAGCCTCGCTCCCGTACTAGGTATCGGCGCGATGCTCGCGCGCCCGCCCGAACCCGTGACGACCGCCCTGAACGCCGACATCGTCGACATCAGGGACTTCTACGCCTCGCCGCTCGGCGGCCTGGCGTCGCGGGCGCTCGGCGCGGCGCTGCGGCCACTCTGGCCCTTCGTGCCGGACGAGCGGCTCCTCGGCATCGGCTATCCCCTGCCCTACCTCGAGCGCTTCGGCCCGGATGCCGAGCGTGCCCTCGCCTTCATGCCGGCCCAGCAGGGCGCGCTACGCTGGCCGGCGCGCGGCGCCTCGCAGACCGCCCTTGTCGGGCTCGACTGCCTGCCGCTCGGCGATGCCTGCCTCGACCGCATCCTTCTCGTCCATGCCCTCGAATTCGCCGAGCACCCGCAGGAGCTGCTTTCCGAGGTCTGGCGCGTCCTCGCGCCCGGTGGCCGGCTCGTCGTCGTGGTGCCCAACCGGCGCGGTCTGTGGGCGCGCTTCGATCACACGCCCTTCGGCTCCGGCCGGCCCTATTCGCGCGGGCAGCTCGCCCGCCTCCTCAAGGACGCCGCCTTCGCGCCTTCGGCCTGGTCGGACGCGCTGTTCTTTCCGCCCTTCCGGCGCGGCGGCTTCCTGCGCCTCGCCTCCGCCGTGGAGCGCACGGGCCGCCGCCTCTGGCCGGCCTTTTCCGGCCTCGTCGTCATGGAAGCGCTGAAGCTCGTCTCGCGCGGCCTCGCCGTGCCGGCCGCCAAGCGCGAGCGGCTGCGGATCGTCAAGCCGGTGCTCGTTCCGCAGGGCGCCTCGGCGCTGAACCGCAAGCCCTCCTGAGCATCCGCCTCGACGCGGGGGCCTTCCCGCTTATCTAGGCACGCGTCACCCGCCCTCGCCGCTCGTCGCGTCCAGCCTCGCGCGCTTGGCGACCGGGGACCTCCGACAGGAAGGATCTCGATCATGGAACAGCGCAAGCTCGGTCCCGAACTCACCGTGTCCGCCCTCGGGCTCGGCTGCATGGGCATGTCCGAATTCTACGGGGAAGGCGACGAGGCCGAGTCGATCGCGGTGATCCACCGTGCCCTCGAGCTCGGCGTCACCTTCCTCGACACCGCCGACATGTACGGCGTCGGCCGCAACGAGGAACTGGTGGGGCGCGCCGTCGCCGACCGGCGCGACAAGGTCGTCCTCGCCACCAAGTTCGGCAACGTACGCGGCCCCAACGGCGAGCGCCTCGGCATCTCCGGCAAGCCGGACTACGTGCGGTCGGCCTGCGAAGCCAGCTTGAGGCGCCTCGGCGTCGAGACGATCGACCTCTACTACCAGCACCGCGTCGATCCGACCGTGCCCATCGAGGACACGGTCGGCGCGATGGCCGAACTCGTGCGCGAGGGAAAGGTCCGCTTCCTCGGCCTGTCCGAGGCCGCGCCCGCCACCATCCGCCGGGCCCACGCCGTCCACCCGATCGCCGCACTTCAAACGGAATACTCGCTCTGGAGCCGCGAGCCGGAAGCCGAGATCCTGCCCACCTTGCGGGAGCTGAACATCGGCTTCGTCCCCTACTCGCCCCTCGGCCGTGGCTTTCTCACCGGTCGCTTCAAGTCGGAGAACGATCTGGCCGAAGACGACTTCCGCCGCACCTCTCCGCGCTTCTCCGGCGAGAACTTCGCCAAGAACCAGGACCTCGTCGCCGTCGTCGAGGCGATCGCGAGCGCCCACGGCGCCAAGCCCGGCCAGGTGGCGCTCGCCTGGGTTCTGGCGCAGGGCCGGGACATCGTCCCGATCCCCGGCACCAAGCGCCTGAAGTACCTCGAAGAGAACGCCGCCGCGATCGACGTGACGCTTTCGCCCGCCGACCTCGACAAGCTCGACGCCGCCTTCCGCCCCGACGCCATCCACGGCACCCGCTACGCGGAAGCGGGCATGAAGACGCTCAACCTCTGATCGTTACGGCCACGGCGGGGCCGTGCTATGGTCCCCGCCGCGATCATCTGCAGGAGAGCGCCATGCTGAGCGAAGCCGAGCTCGAAGCCCGCATCCAGGCGATGGCCGACGCGCATTACGGACCCGGCACCATCATCGAGGTCCATTGCAAGCGCGACGAGGACCACGTTGGAGATCCCGTGGTCTGGGTGCGCTTCGTGGCGAAGGACGGGGCGATGCCCTTCGATCCGGAGGGACAGGTCAGCTTCAGTCTGGCTCTCCGCCTCGCCTTCGACGATTGGGGCGATCCGGCTTACCCCGTCAGCTTCTTCAACCCGGTGTCCGAATACAGGAAGCTCTTTCCTGCTGCCGCTTGAGCTGATCGCCACCGCGCGCCGCCTCGTGTCCGCCACGCCCACGGATGCGGATCTTCGACGGGCGGTGAGCACGACCTATTACGCATTGTTCCACGCGATAGCGGCGGCTTGCGGCGATGCCGTCATGCCGGACGTGTCCGACGGGCTGACGCGGGAGGCGCACCGCCTCGCCTACCGCGGGCTCGATCATGGCGCGCTACGCAGCGCCTGCATCAATTCGAGCATCCTGCGGCGCCTGCCGCCTACGATGAGAGGGCTCGCCGACACGGTTCCACTCATCCAAGCCAAGCGGCACATTGCCGACTACGATCCTGCCCACGCCTTCGCACTCGAAGACGTCATCGATGACATCGACCGCTGCGAGCGTGTCATCGCCGACTTCCTCGCCGCTCCCGAAGCCGACCGGCGCGCCTTCGTCGCCTTCGTCCTGTTTCGCGCGCGCTGAACGTCCTTCACCGCCGCAGCACGAAGACAGCCTGGGCGCCGAAGAGGTTCCAGAAGCCCCAGGGCAGGCGCATGCCCACGCGCTGGCCGGCGGCATCGAGCGCCACCGCCTGCTCCACCGTCGCCCCGATCTCGTCCACCAGGGCGACGAAGTCGCGGATGGTGCAGAAATGGATGTTGGGCGTGTCGTACCAGGAATAGCTCAGGCTCTTCGTCACCGGCATGCGCCCGTGCATCAGGAGATAGGCGCGCACGGACCAGTGACCGAAGTTCGGGAAGGACACCACCGCCCGCCGGCCGATCCGCAGGAGCTCGGACAAAACGAGCTTCGGGTTCTCCGTCGCCTGGATGGTCTGCGACAGGATCGCGTAGTCGAAGGCGCCGTCGGGATAGTAGACGAGGTCGCGATCCGCATCGCCCTGGATCACCGAGAGCCCGCGCGCCACGCATTCGTTGACGCCGCCCTGGCTGATCTCGACGCCGCGCCCGTCGATGCCCTTGCGGGCCTGGAGCAGCGACAGGAGCGCCCCGTCGCCGCAGCCGATGTCGAGGACGCGCGTCTTCGGCTCGACGAGGTCGGCGATGATCTGGAGGTCGACGCGCGCGCTCGCCGGCTCGACGACGATCTCGGAGGTCGGCACCGGCGCGTTCACGGCTGGAGCCCCCGTGCCCGCGCCGCCGAGGACAGGAAGCCGTCGACGGCGGCGTAGAAGTGCGGCTCGTCGAGCAGAAAGGCGTCGTGGCCGCGATCCGTCTCGATCTCGACGAAGGACACGCTCGCGGCCGCCGCGTTCAGCGCGTGGACCACGGCGCGGTTCTCCTCGGTCGGAAACAGCCAGTCGGAGGTGAAGGAGACGAGGCAGAAGCGCGTCGTCGTGTCCCGGAACGCCTCGGCGAGGCTGCCGCCGTAGTCGGCCGCGATGTCGAAGTAGTCCATCGCCCGGGTCATGTAGAGGTAGGAATTGGCGTCGAAGCGGTCGACGAAGGTCGTGCCCTGGTAGCGCAGGTAGCTCTCGATCTGGAAGTCGGCGTCGAAGCCGAAGCCGAGCTTGTCGCGGTCCTGGAGCGTGCGGCCGAACTTGCGCGTGAGCGCGGCCTCCGACAGGTAGGTGACGTGCGCCGCCATGCGCGCGACGGCCAGCCCCTTGGCCGGCCGCTTGCCGAGCGCCAGGTAGCGCCCGCCCGCCCAGTCCGGGTCGGCCATCACGGCTTGGCGCCCGACCTCGTGGAAGGCGATGTTCTGCGAGGAATGGCGCGCGCCCGTCGCGATGGGAAGCGCGGCGAAGACCCGCTCCGGATAGCTCACCGCCCATTGCAGCACCTGCATGCCGCCCATCGAGCCGCCGACGACGGCGAACAGCGTGTCGATGCCGAGCCGGTCGACCAGCATCGCCTGTGCCCGCACCATGTCGCGGATCGTGATGACCGGCAGCGTCACGCCGTAGGGCTCGCCGGTGCGCGGGTCGACCGAGGCCGGGCCGGTGGTGCCCATGCAGCCGCCGACGACGTTGGAGCAGATGACGAAGAAGCGGTTCGTGTCGATCGGCAGGCCCGGCCCGATCAGGCTCGACCACCAGCCCGGCTTGCCCGTCACCGGCGAGGGCGAGGCGGCGAAATGGTCGCCGGTCAGCGCGTGGCAGACGAGAACGGCGTTCGACTTCTCGGCGTTCAGCGTGCCGTAGGTGTTGTAGGCGATGCGCAGCGGCGAAAGGTCGTAGCCGGCGTCGAGCTTCAACGGCTCGTCGGGACCGAACTCGGCGATCTGGTCGGGCGCGCCCTCGGCGTTGATCGCGCGCCGCGCGGGGTTCATCGTCATGGCGGGAAGAACTCGGAAAACTCTGCGGCCGCAGGCGTCGGCCTCGTCGGGCTCGTGTGTAGGCCTCCTGGCATGGGAGGGCAACACGGCAAGGCAGAGCAAGGCAAGGCTTGGCAGCCGCCCCGGCCCGAGGCTAAACCATCCGCGTCCGAGAACGAGGCGAGCGGGGGGCGCGGGGGCGACATGGCGGAGAAGGGAACGGCCGATCCGGCCAAGCTCGCCGAGCTGCGCGCCAAGATCGACGCCATCGACGAGAGCGTCCACCGCCTCCTGATGCAGCGCGCGAGCGTGATCGACGAGCTGATCGAGGCCAAGGGCACCGCCTCGTCCGGCGCCGCCTTCCGCCCGGGCCGCGAGGCCGACATGATGCGCCGCCTCGCCGCGCGCCACGGCGGCCACCTGCCGCTGACCGCCGTCGAGCACCTGTGGCGCGAGATCATCTCGACCTTCACCGCCCTCCAGGCGCCCTTCGAGGTCGTGGCCTCCACCGGCCCCGATCCCGTCGCGGCGGTCGAGGCGGCGCGCTTCACCTGCGGCTTCTCCGTTCCCCTGCACCTGCGCGCGAATGCGTTCGAGGTGATCGAGGCGCTGACGGGCCGCACCGACCGGCTCGGCCTCGTGCTCCTCGGCGAGAGCGCCGAGCCCTGGTGGGAGCGCCTCGGCGAGGTGCAGGTCGTTGCCCGCCTGCCGTTTTTCGAGAGCCGGGGCCGCGAGGCCGGCGTGCCCGCCCTCGTTCTCAGCCCGCCCCTCGCCGACCCCGTGCCCTTCGAGATCGAGTGCTTCGCCGCGCCGGGGGGACGCGTTCCCGAGGGCGCCGAGGTGATCGCGAGAAGCGAGGGCGGCTCGGTTCTCGTCGCCGCGCCGGCGGGGCGCCTCGCGGCGGCCGACCTCGACATCCGCGCCATCGGGGGCTATGCGGCACCTCTGCGCCTGAACGCCTGAAACGCCGGCCGAAGCCGGACGGGCGGGCCCCGGCGCCGTTTCGCGTCGAAGGATCCGCGTCCCATGTCGAGCCCTGCTCCCCGGCCCGTCCCCCGCAAGGGCGTCCTCGCCATCGAAGCCTACGTTCCCGGCAAGTCCGCGGCGCCGGCCGGGGTCAAGCTGCACAAGCTGTCGTCCAACGAGACTTCGCTCGGCCCCTCCCCGGCCGTCGCGGCGGCGGTGGCCGAGGCCGTGCGGCACCTGGAGCTTTACCCCGACGGGCAGGCGAGCGCGCTGAAGGCCGCGATCTCGGAGCGCTACGGCCTCTCGCCGCGCAACATCATCTGCGGCAACGGGTCGGACGAGCTCCTGACGCTCCTCGCCTCGACCTATCTCGAGCCGGGCACCGAGGGCATCCACACCTCGCACGGCTTCCTCCTGCACAGGACGGCGATCCTCGCGGCGGGCGCCGAGGCCGTCGAGGCGCCGGAAACCGATGCCACTATCGACGTCGACGCGATCCTGTCGCGCGTCACCGACCGGACGCGCCTCGTCTTCATCGCCAATCCCGGCAACCCGACGGGCACCTACATCCCCTTCTCGGAGGTCAGGCGCCTGCACGAGGGCCTGCCGCGCCACGTGCTCCTCGTCCTCGACGCGGCCTATGCCGAATACGTGCGCAAGAACGACTACGAGGCGGGGATCGAGCTCGTCGCGACCAGCCCGAACGTCGTGATGACGCGCACCTTCTCGAAGATCCACGGCCTGGCGGCGCTGCGCGTCGGCTGGATGTACGCGCCGGAAGCCGTCGCCGATGCCGTCGAGCGCATCCGCGGGCCGTTCAACCTCAACGCCGTCGGCATCGCCGCCGCCGCCGCGGCCTTGCGCGACGGCGCGCATGTCGAGCGCACCGTCGAGCACAATCGGCTGTGGCTCGACCGGCTGACGGCCGAGTTCGAAGCGCTGGGCCTCCGGATCACGCCGAGCGTCACCAACTTCCTCCTGATCCACTTCGCCGGCACCGAGGGGCGCACGGCGGCGGCGGCCGACGCGTTCCTGACAAGCCGCGGCTTCATCCTGCGCAACGTGAAGGGATACGGCTTCCCCAACGCCCTTCGCATGACGATCGGCTCGGAAGAGGCCAATCTCGGCGTCGTCGCCGCGCTCGCCGAATTCATGGGCGGACGCTCGTGAGCGACGGCTTCATGTTCGAGCGCCTGGCGCTCGTCGGCATCGGCCTCATCGGCTCGTCGATCGCCCTCAACGCCAAGGCCCACAGGCTCGCGCGCCACGTCGCGATCACCACGCGGCGGCAGTCGACGCTGGACCGCGCGGCCGAGCTGGGGCTCGGCGACAGCTACCACATGGAGGCGGCGGACGCGGTGCGCGGCGCCGACCTCGTGATCCTCTGCGTGCCCGTCGGCTCTTCGGGCGCCGTCACCGCCGAGTTCGCGGACGCTCTTTCGCCGGGCGCCATCGTGTCCGACGTCGGCTCGGTGAAGGGCTCGGTGATCGCCCAGATGCGTCCGCACCTGCCGCCGGGCGTCCACTTCGTGCCGGCGCACCCGCTCGCGGGCACGGAGCATTCCGGCCCCGATGCCGGCTTCGAGGCGCTGTTCCGCAATCGCTGGTGCATCCTCACCCCGGTCGAGCCGATCGACGAGGCCGCGGTTGCCAAGCTGCGCGCCTTCTGGGAGGCCTGCGGCTCCAACGTCGAGGTGATGACGCCCGAGCACCACGACCTCGTGCTCGCGATCGTCTCCCACGTCCCCCACCTCATCGCCTACAACATCGTCGGCACAGCCGCGGACCTAGAAACGGTGACGCAGTCGGAAGTCGTGAAGTTCTCGGCCTCGGGCTTCCGCGACTTCACCCGCATCGCGGCCTCCGACCCGACCATGTGGCGCGACGTCTTTCTCCACAACCGCGAGGCCGTGCTGGAGATGCTCGGCCGCTTCTCGGAGGATCTCGCCTCCCTCCAGCGCGCCATCCGTTGGGGCGACGGCGAAGCGCTCTTCGACCTCTTCACCCGCACGAGAGCCATTCGCCGCGGCGTCATCGAGGCCGGCCAGGACACGGCCAAGCCCGATTTCGGCCGCGGCACCGGCGATCCGGCCCCGGGCGCTGGCTAGGCCGTGGCCCGATGAGCCGGCGGGCGGGCGCGTCATGGTGAAGGGCGGAGACAAGCGCGGGGTCGAGGACGGCCATCCGGCGATCCCGCCGACCGGAGCATCCCCCGGCCGCACCGGCGCCGTGTCCTTCGACTGGCGAAGCGCCCTTCTCGCCATGCCGGCCATCGCGCTACTTCTGGGTGGCGGGCTTCTCGGCTCGGACATTCTCTCCGCCTCGATCCTGGCCGGCTCGGCCTTCTCGGTCGGCTTCACCGCGTCGCGCGAGGTGGCCGGCCGCCGCTGGGCCATGCCGGTGCTGACCACCGTCGCCATGACGCTCGCGGCCTTTTCCGGCACGCTGGCCGGACGCCAGCCGATCCCGGAACTGGTGCTCGTGAGCCTGGCCGGCGGCGCCACCGGCGCCTTGGCGACGCGCAACATGACCTATTGGTGGATCGGCCTGCAGGCGACGATCGCGCTCGTGGTCGCCGCCCACTTCGCGGGCGACACCGCGGCGGCCATGCACCGGGCGGTGCTGGTGGGGGCGGGCGGCGCGGTTCAGGGCGCGCTGCTGCTGGCGGCGATGCGCCTCTTCGGGGCGCCCGCGCTCGTGGCGCCGGCACCCGCGACGCCCGCCCCGTGGCGGGACACGGGGCTTCACGGCCTGCGCGCGGCCGTGTGCGTCGGCGGCGCCCTGGCGGCGGCGCACGCCTTCGGCCTCTCGCATGCCTACTGGGCGCCCACGACCGCGCTGATCGTCCTCAAGCCCGGCCTGCGCGACACGGGCTGGCGCGGCCTGGAGCGCCTCGCCGGCACGACCGCCGGCCTCGTCCTCGCCACCGGCTTTGCCCTGATGTTCGCCGGGCAGCCCTGGCTCCTCGCGGCCACCGTCGTTCTCGCCGCCGGAGCGGCCTTCGGGCTGCAGCGGGCGCGCTACGCCGTGCTCACCAGCGCGATCACCGTCACCGCCCTCATGCTGACCGTTCTCGCCGGCGCGCCGGTTCTCAGCACCGACGTCGACCGGCTGGCGGCGACGCTTCTCGGCGGGGCCGTGGCGCTCCTCGGCGCCGGCCTCGCCCCGCGTCGCCTGCCCTGGCGCCGCTCGGCCGACGATCGGGCCTGAGGCTCTATTCCAGCGGCGGGATGCGCCCGAGCGGCACGACGCCGAGCGTCGCGGCGCCGTCCTTGACCGTCAGCGGCAGCACCGAGCGGCCGTTCTCGCGCACCCCGAAGAAGCCGACGGCCGACGCCGTCTGATTGGCGATGGGCGCGAAGTCGGGAAGGATGGCCGCGATGATGTCGGCGACCTGCTGCGGCTCGGCGATGGCCAGCCGGAACTCGCCCGACAGGAGCCCGTCCGGGGAAACGCGCCAGGGACCGGACAGTTCGAGACCCGCCATGCCCGCGTCGACCCGCGCCGAGCGCAGAACGCCCTCGCGCCCGCCCAGCACCTCGCGCGCCGTACCGCGCGGCATGCCGCTCGCGAGCCAGCCTTCGGCGCCCGTCACCGACAGGTCGAAGCTCGCCTCCATCGCCGGCAGGCTCGCCAGCGCCGGCAGAACGAAGCGCAGGCCGCGATCGGTGCTGGCGAAGTCGAGATTGCCGTCCGCCCCGCGAAGATGCAGCTCGAAGCGATCGGCGACGGCCACCGGCAGCCGGTCTCCCGCCGGCTGGGCGAGCGCCACGTCCGGGGCGCGCACCGAGAGCGAGCCGCGCTGCAGGCCGCCGAAGCCGAAGCGCAGGCTGGCCTGGGCGAGCTCCCAGCGCAGGTCCAGGGGCGGCAGGTCGCGCGTGTCGAGGAAGAGCGGGCCGTCCAGTTCGGCGACGATGCGGCCGGGATCGTAGATCTGCGCGGCCGTGCGCAGCGCTCCGCCGGTCGCCCGCAGCTCCGCGCTCGGGGCGTCGACGCCGACCGCCGAGCAGGACAGCCCGATCCGGAAGGGATAGCCGAAGGTTTCGCGGCCGGCGCAGTCGATCGTGGCGCCGTTGGCCGCCGCCGCCGCGATCGCCTCGCCCGTGCGCCGGTCGATCTCGCGCGCGGCGTAGAACCAGGCGCCCGTCAGGAGAGCCGCCAGAACGACGGCCACGAGGCCGACGACGAGGACGGCGCGCCGCGCGCCGCTGTTCCCCTTGCTTGACGCCGTCATCAAACGGTCCTTTCTGCACGGTCGCGCTCGCCGGACGCCGCTCGACCCTCGGTCGAAGCGGCACCCGGTCCGGTGTCCCGCGCCGGCTTGCAACGCGAGGCGGCGCGGATCAAGGGCAAAAGCGGCGCGGCGCGCGAGGATCCGCGCGGAAAACGGGGGCAAGGGGTGACGGCGGACGATCTCTGGGTGTTCGGCTACGGCTCGCTGATCTGGCGTCCGGGCTTCGACTTCTCCGAATCGCTGAAGGGGCGCCTCTCGGGGTTCCATCGTGCGCTCTGCGTGCGCTCCTTCGTGCATCGCGGCACGCCGGAGCGGCCGGGCCTCGTCTTCGGGCTCGACCGGGGCGGCGCCTGCGTCGGCATGGCCTTTCGCGTCGAGGCGCGGCATCGCGAGCCGGTCCTGGCCTATCTGCGCGAGCGCGAGCTGCCGACCAACGTCTACAAGGAGCGCGTCCTGTCCGTTCTCCTGGCCGACGGCAGGCGCGTCCACGCCGTCGCCTTCGTGGTCGATCGCGGCCACGCGCAATATGCCGGGAAGCTCGCCGCCGACGAGGCGGCTACTGTCGTCGCGCGCTCGCATGGGCGTTCGGGACCGAACGTCGAATACGTCGTGTCGGTGCATGCCGAGCTGAAGGCGATGGGACTGGCGGACCGCTGGCTGGACGACGTCGTGTCGCGCCTGCCGCACGTGCCCGGCGCGGGGGCGGCTAGTCCTCCGCCGCCTGCCTGACGCGCAGCTTCGCCCGCACCGCCTCGTTCATCGGCAGCTCCGGCCGCTCGTCGTAGGCGCGGCGCAGGAGGCCGAGGCAGTGAGCCTCGATCGTGCGGCGCAGCCGGTCGAGAAAGGCGGCGCGGTCGAGCCCGGGCGGGATCGGCTCCAGCACCTCGGCCCGCACCACGCCCGGCTGACGCAGATAGGTGCCGGACGGCCAGTAGAGCCCGGCATTCACCGCCACGGGCACGGCCGGCACGCCGAGCGCCTCGTAGAGGCGGAAGACGCCGGGCCGGTAGTCCGCCTCGGCGCCCGGCCGGGTGCGGGTGCCTTCGGGAAAGATCACGATCTGGCGCCCGTCCGCGATCGCGCGATGCGCGCCCTCCAGCATCGAGGCGATGGCGCCGCCGCGCTTCTTCCGGTCGACCGGGATCATCCGCATGCGCCGCGCGAACCAGCCGAAGATCGGAACGCGCATCAGCTCCTTCTTCAGGATGAAGGTCGGCCGGTCGATCACCGGCAGGAGCGCCAGAACGTCCCAGAAGGACTGGTGCTTGGCCGCGATGATCGCCGCTCCGTGCGGAATGCGCTCGGTGCCCGCGACGTGCGAGCGCGCGCCGACGATCACCTGCAGGAGCCAGAGCGAGGAGCGCGCCCAGTTCTTGACGATGCGCCAGGCGACGGCTTCCGGCACGAGAAAGAAGACCGGGCTCCAGAACAGGAGCTGGGCGAAGAGATTCGCGTAGAAGAGGGTGTTGAAGGCGACCGAGCGCAGCTTCGTTCCGATCAACTGCTTCGTGCCCCTGCCCCCGTTTCCGGGCGCCTGCTTACCCCGATGCGGGCCCGCTTGGAAAGTCTGAGATCGAAGCCGGCTTCAGGGCGCGAGCTGAGCGACGGAGACCGCCCGGGCGGGATCGGGCACGATGCCCGTCGCCGAGCGCAGGCGCGCGAGCACGAGCTTGGCATATTCGGTGACGAGGACGCGAAGGCCGGTGCTGCTCGGGCCCTCCCGCTCGCTCCACAGATCGGGGCGCGTCACCGCGAAGGGCGTCAGGCTGCGCACCGTGCCGAGGCGCTCGAACTCCCAGAGCGAGCGCGGCATATGGTAGTCGCTGGTGACGAGGATCAGTTCGTCGAAGCCGCGCGAGGCCGCCCAGCGCGCCGCCATCTCGGCATTGCCGATCGTGTTCAGCGCGGCGTAGTCGACGTCGACGCAGCAGTCGAACCATTCGCGCGGCGTGCGCGTGAGATGGGCCAGCGTGTCGACGCTGGTGCCGGGATTGACGCCGGAGATCAGGAGGCGGTCGGCCAGTCCCTGCTTCAGGAGATCGAAGGCGGCGTCGAGCCGCAGCGCGCCGCCCGTCAGAACCACGATGCCGTCGGCGCGCGACACGGCCGGGGGCGTCGGCTGCGAGAAATGCGCGACCTCCTCGGCAAAGCGCAGGAAGCCGCCGAACAGGAAGCCCGCGCCGAGGATGGCGAGCGCCGCCGTCACGAGCGCGAGGCGACGCGCGGCGGCGAGGAGCCGACCGGGCCAAGCGGCCCTGCGGTTCCCGGATGCGGGTCGGCGCGTCGCGCCCGCCGGCGGAGCCTCGTGCCAACCATCCATGTGAAGCGTTCTTGCCATTCCTCGGGATTAGAGATCGCTCTTGGTGAATCAATCCTCAACACGGATGGAGAAAGTCGCTCAGCTCTCCACCGGCGAGATCATGTCGATCGCGGCGAGCTGGCGCACGACTGTCATCCGCGAGGTCAACGCGGTCAGCGCCCCCACGGTTGCCACGAGCACCACGATCGCCGCGTAGCCCGACCAGCCGATGGCGAAGGAGCCGAACAAGGCGCGGATCTGGTCGGCCTCCGGCGTCGCCTCGTTGGCCCGCGTCCAGGTGCCGACGACCGCGAAGACGACGAGCGCCGCCGCGCCGCCCGACAGGGCGCCGACGAGGCCGAGCTTCAGGAAGTGGCGCTGGAACTGCGAGGCGATGAAGCCGGCCTGCGCGCCGACGAAGTGCAAGACCTCGATGATCTGCCGGTTGCCCGACATGGCGCCGCGCGTGGCGAACACCACGGTCAGGACGGTCGCCGCGAGAACGAGGCCTAGGATGGCGAGGCCGGCCAGGACCACGGCCTGCGCCATGGCGACGAGGCGGTCGACGAAGGCGCGGTGGTCGTCGAGCCGTGCCTGCGGCACCTCGGCCTGGAGGCGGGTGCGCAGGGCCGCGAAGTCGGGCGGCGCGCTCTCGTCGATGGACACGATCACGAGGCGCGGCACGGGCAGTTCGTCGAGGTCGAGCCCTTCGCCGAGCCAGGGCTCCAGGAGCCGGCCCGTCGCCGCGTCGTCGAGCACGCTCGCGCCGGTGACGCCGGGCTGCGACAGGATCGCGGCGCGGGCGCGCGACAGCGTCGCGGCCATGTCGAGGCCGTCGGCCGGCATGATCTGGATGGTGATCTCGCGCGCGATCTGGCTCTGCCAGGAGGAGGCCGCGTCCGACACGAGCATGACGCCGCCGAGCGTCAGGCTGGCGAGAAAGGTCATGATCGCGATCACCGTGACGAGCGCCTGGCCGGCGACGTTGGCGGGCGGCACGATCGGCGTCTGGCGCTCGCCGCGTCGGCCGACCAGCTTGTGCAGCCGCTCGCGCAGGAACCGCCCGGCGATGAGGGACATCTCGCTCATGGCCATCAGTCATACACCGCGAGACGGCCGTCGGAGAGCACCATCCGCCGCGCCTCGACCTGTTCCATCAGGCCGAGGTCGTGCGTAGCGATCACGACGGCGGTGCCCGACCGGTTCAGCTCCATAAAGAGGCGCAGGAGCCGGCGGGCGAGCGGCGGGTCGACGTTGCCGGTCGGCTCGTCGGCGAGAAGCACGTCCGGGCGGTCGATCAGGGCGCGGGCGATCGCCGCGCGCTGCTTCTCGCCGCCCGACAGGACCACGGGATAGGCGTGGAGGCGCTCGCCCAGCCCCACCCACTGGATGAGGTCGACGACGTCCTGCCGGTAGCTGTCCTCCGAGCGCCCGCGCACCCGCAGCGGCAGAGCGACGTTCTCGTAGGTCGTCATGTGGTCGAGGAGGCGGAAGTCCTGGAACACGACGCCGATGCGCCGGCGGATCGAGGGAAGATCGGCGCGGCTCAGCGTCGCGACGTCGCGCCCGAGCACGGTGATGAGCCCGCGCGTCGGCTTGAGCGCCAGGAACAGCATGCGCAGGAGGCTGGACTTGCCCGCGCCCGACGGACCGGTCAGGAACTGGAACGACTTCTTCTGGATCTCGAAGCTGAGGTCGCGCAGGACCTCCGGGCCCATGTCGTAGCGCAGGCCGACATTCTCGAAACGGATCACCCGACCTCCATCCAAGCCATTGATCAGGCGCGCGGCGCGCCGGGCGCCAGCCTCGTGCCAGTCCCGGCGGGCATGGGATCGGCGCGGCGCGTTCCCGGCCTCCTGTCACGCCCGACTGTGGTGATTTGAGGCCGGGCGCCCCGCGGATCCGATCTGTGCCGCGGCTCAAGGATCCGTTAACCCTGTTTTCTTAAAACTGTCTGAAGAGCGCGAATGCGGCGGCGCCCCGACGACGCCCCGAGCCGACGCAGACGGAGATCCCCATGCGCCACGCCGATCCATCCGACCAGCCCGAGGCCGCTCGCCCGGCCTTCGGCCGCCGCGGCCGGCGCGCTCCCGCGCCCCTGGTGATCGACGGCGAAGCCGTTCTCGTGTCGCGCCGCCCGCGCCTCGCGCTCGCCGCGGCCCCTGCCGCCGCGCCGACGACGGACGGGCGCGCCGGCCCGGCCCGCCTGCCCCGCCGGCCGCGCGAAGAGTCGCGCGACCTCATCTTTTCCGGCTTGTTCGCCCGGCCCTCATCCGCCGTTCCCGCGCAGAACCGGTCGACGCGGCGGTTCGGTGCCCTGCCGCTCGTCGGCGGCGCGGCCGCGGGCCTCGTCACCATGGCCGCCGTCGCCTTCGCCGCCATGCCCTCGGCCCCGTCGCTCCACGCGGCCGACATGTCGCGCGGCGGCGTCACGGTCAGCGAGGTCGTCGCTCGCGTCGGCGCGCGCAACGAAGGCGAGGTCCTGTCCGTTGAAGGAGTTATCCGAAACGCTGGAAAGGCGCCCGCCGCCGTGCCCCCGCTGAAGCTTTCCTTGTCGGCCGCCGACGGCGTCGTGCGCGCCAAGCCCGTCGTCCCGCTCGCCCGGCCGCTCGGCCCCGGCGAGGTGCTGCGCTTCCAGACCATGGTCGCGGTCCCCAAGGGCGCGGTCGCCGGCGGCACGCTCGACCTCGGCTTCTGGGAGCCCGTGTCGTGATCGAGGTTCGTGGCCGGCGCATCGAAACGCTGTTCGACGAGGACCGCATCCGGACCGAGGTGCGGCGGGTGGCCGGCGAGATCGCCGCGCGCGAGCACCGCGACCTCCTCGTCATCTCCGTTCTCAAGGGGTCCTTCGTCTTCGCGGCGGATCTCATCCGCGCGCTGCACGAGGCGGGCCTCGCACCCGAGGTCGAGTTCATTTCCCTGTCGAGCTACGGGGCGGGCACCGAGGGCGGATCGGTCCGGGTGCTGCGCGACATCGAGAGCGAGGTTGCGGGTCGCTCGGTGCTTCTCGTCGACGACATTCTCGAATCCGGCCGGACCCTCGCCTATGCGCGCGACCTCATGTTGTCGCGCGGCGCTTATTCGGTCGAGATCGCGGTGCTCCTCGACAAGCTGCACAAGCGCAAGGCGGCGGTGGAAGCGGATTATGTCGGCTTCGTCTGCCCCGATCACTTCGTCGTGGGCTACGGGATGGACGTCGGACACGCGTTTCGGGAGCTGCCGTTCGTCGGCCGGGTGGTGGACGCATCCTGAAATTTAACTATGTTCGATCTGTTGCATTCAGCTTCGGGCAAGTGTTTCCTGCCACTGCTATACGGATTATCCCGTAGGCCCCGTCGCGTTTGGGGTAGAGGCAGAGGCATGGCACGAATCCTTGTGGCCGAAGACGATGCTGGCGTGCGCATTCTCGTGTCGCGCGCGCTTGCGCTCGAAGGGCACGACGTCACCGCTGCCGAAGACGGCGCCGACGCGCTCGATCGGTTGATCGAGACGAACGGCGCGTTCGACCTCGTCCTGTCCGACATCCGCATGCCGGCCATGACCGGCATCGAGCTCGCCCACGAGATCGCCGCGTCCTGGCCGGACCTGCCGGTTCTCCTGATGACCGGCTATGCCGAGCAGAAGGAAGCGGCGGAAACGCTGACGGCGATCATCCGCGGCGTCGTCGAGAAGCCCTTCACGCTCGCCACCATCCGCGCCCGCGTGTCCGAGGTGATCAACGCCGGCGGCGACACCGACGAACAGGAATTCCTGCGCCGCTACGCCTGAGCGGAGTTCGGCCGCCACCACCCGAGACGATCCGAGCCGGCCGGCGACATCGCCCGCCGGCTTTTTCGTGCGCTCTCGATATCGATCGTCGCGGAGCCTGCAGGAACACGCCGCCTTTCCCTAGCCTGCCGCGGGCAGACGAGGGAAGCGTTGATCGAGTCCGTTCCCGCCGACACCCGGCTCAGGGCGTCTGGAGAAGACGCTCCAGATACTGCCGCTCCAGCTCCGGCGAGAGCGAGTTGCCCAGCCGCTTGCGGATCTCGTCGAGGATGCGGCGCGCGCGCTGGGTGTCGATCTCGTCGGGCACGCCGACATCCTGGCCGAAGTCCGGCCCCTGCGTCTGGCGCTCGCGGCCGAGCGGGTCGCGGCCGGACTGCTGCTGCTGGCCGTTGAGGCCCTGCCCCATCTGTCCTTGCCCGGGCTGGCCCTGCTGCCCCGGCTGACCCGGCTGCTGGCCCTGCATGGCCTGCTGCATCTGCTGCATGGCCTCCTGTGCGCCGCGCCGCAGCGCTTCGAGCGCGCGCCCCTGCTCGCCGACGGCCTCGCCGTCGCGTCCCTTGCCGAGTGCCCCTTCGGCCTCGCCCATGGCTTCGCCGGCCTCGCCGAAGCCTTCGGGCGACTGCATGCCCATGCCTTCCAGCGCTTCCTGCATGGCCTGCAGCTCCTCCTGGAGCTTGCCCTGCTCTCCCTGCAGGCGCTTCAGCGCCTGCTCCAGCTCCTCGGCCGTCATCGGGCGCTGGCCCTGCTGGCCCTGCTGGCCCGCCTGAGGCTCGCCGTTCTCATCCTGCTCGTCCGGCTGGTTCTGCTGGCCGGCCTGCGGCTCGCCCTGCTGGCCGGGCTGGTTCTGCTGGCCGGGGCTCTGCTGGTCCTGCTGCATCCGCTGGCGGCCGAGGTCGAAGGTCTGGTCCATCAGCCGCTGCTGCTGGCGCAGGATCTCGCCCATCTTGTCGAGCTGCTGCTGCATGGCGCTCTGCTCGCCGCCTTGGCTCTGCTGGCCGGGACGCATGGCCTGCATGTTGTCCATCATCTGCTGCAGCTCGGACAGGAGCTGACGCGCGGCGTCCTTGGAGCCGGACTTCGCCAGGTCCTCGATCCGGTCCATCATCCGCTCGAGGTCCTGTGGGCGGATCTCCTGCATCTCGCCGGCCTGCATCTGCTCGCGGCTCATCGGCGGCTGGTTGCGCATGGCCTCGGCCATGGCCTGCATGTACTCCTGCATGGCCTCGCGCAGCTCGGCCATCAGGCGGTCGATCTCCTCGTCGGAGGCGTTGTTCTCCAGCGCCTCGGCGAGGTTCTCCTGCGCGTCGCGCAGCCGCTGCTCGGCGAGCGACAGGTCGCCGTCCTCGATGCCGAGCGCGATCTGCCAGAGGAAGTCGACGGCCGACACCAGGGCCTCGTCGTTCGCGGCGCTCGCGATGCGCGTGCGCGCCGCCTTCAGCGCCAGGAAATCGGCCGGGCGGCGGATGAACTCCTCGCCGCGCAGCGTCACCGCGTCGAGCATGTCGACGACGCGCGGCGCGGCATTGGCGTCAAGCGCCAGGATGCGGCGCTGCTCGATCACGGCACGCGCCAGCGGGTCGGTGAAGCGGCGCTGCGGCAGGACGATCTCGCGCGGCGCCGAGCGCCCTTCCTGACCGGCATCGTCGACGGCGAGAAGCGTCAGCGCCACCTTGGCGCCGGCATAAGGGCTCTTCGTCACGTCCGCCGAGGTGCGCCCCTCGGCCGTCCCCTTCGTGCGGCGGGGCAGCGCCAGCTTGATCTCGGGGGGCGGCAGCAGCGGCCGGGCGCCGGGCGCCGTTTCCTCCAGGACCTTCATCTCCACCCCGCCGCGACCGACGCCGTAGTCGTCGGTGACGCGATAGGTGAGCTGCAGCGCGCCGTTGCGCGCCTCGGAGGGCGGGTCCTTGAAATCGATCGCGGGATCGGCATCCGGCAAGACGTCGAAGCGCCACTCGCCGAGGGCCCGGAAGGTCGTGGCGAGGCGCACCGTGCCGCTCGCCTTCAGCGGCAACTCGTAGTCGCGCGAGGCGGTCTCGGGGCGCGGCTCGGCAGGCGTTTTCGGCGCGGCCTCCGGCGATCCCGCGACCCGTTCGTCCGTCGTCTCCCCCTCGGGATCGACCGGCTGGACGGCGATCGGCGGCGTGCCGTCGGCGGGCGTGAAGGTCAGCGTCGCGCCCGAGCCGTCCGAGATGCGCACGGACAGGATGCTGCCTTCGGGCGCCGCGATCGGCCGCGCCGGATCGCTCGTGGCCGCGGCCGCAGCGGCGTCGGCCGTCTGCGAGGCTGGCGCGCCCGGCTGGACACCGCCGGTGAGGAAGAGCGGCGGGCGTCCGGTATAGCCGGGCGGCGTCACCCAGGCGTCGACCCGCGCGCCGGCGATCAGCGGCGCGTCGGCGGACACGAAGGCGTCCGCCACCCGGCCGCCCTTCGAGCCGAAGGAAAAGGCGAAGGCGGTGACGAGAAGCATGGCGAGCACGGCGCGCAGCGCCAGCGGATCGAGCCGCTCGGTGCGCGTTTCCGGCGCGCCGCCCGTGAGGTTGGCGAGCTTCTCGGCCATGCGCCGCTGGTGCTCGCGCCAGAGCGCCGCGCCGAAGGCGTCGCCGCCCGTCGTCCGGTCGGTCTGGGTGCGCAGCGGCTGGTGGGCGAGCCGGCTCGCCGCCTCGATGCGCGCGTCGACGTCCTCCCGCCGCGGCCAGCGGAAACCGCCGCGCGCGCGCCACGCGACGACGAGCGCGAGGATCGCCAGAAGTCCGACCACGACGGCGCGGCCGATGAAGGGCAGAGCGGCGAAGAGGCCGAACCAGGCGAGCGTCAGGAAGAGCGCCGCGACGCAGCCGAGGCCGAAGAGCAGCGGCCAGAGGCGCTCCAGGACGAGCGCCGCTCGGGCCCGCGCGCGGATCCAGCCGAGATCCGGCCCCGATGTGCCGCCGCGTTCTGCCGCCCGATCCTCAGCCGCCATGCCGTCGCTTCCGTTCGTGCCGCATCACAAGCGGAACACTAACAGCTTTTGGGGCGAAGGCGAGGCGATGCCGGAGGTGTGATGGCGAGGCGGAGCCGAGCTAAGTCGTTGGATGATCGGTCGTTTAGCGAAACGAGGCACTGCGCGGCCCAACCCGGACAACACCGCTCGACATCGAAACCGCTGAAGGCCCTTAGGCCGCGGCAACAACCCGATCCCTGCGCCCTGCCCTCTGCCTCGTCATCCCGGCCTTGGGCCGGGAGACGGAAGCGGAAAAGGGAATGAGCCACCGGGAGCGGCTGCGGTCTCGATCCGGCCGAGCCGCCTGGTCCGTTCTCAGCTCAGCCAGCCCGGCAGGCGGTCGAGGGCGATGATGGCGTCCGCGTCGAGGCGCGGGCGGACCACGGCGTAGACGTCGTCCTTCACCATCACTTCGGGCACCAGCGCCCGGGTGTTGTAGGTGCCGGCCTGCACGGCCCCGTAGGCGCCGGCGGTCGAGACGTAGACGAGATCGCCGGCCTTGACCTTGGGCAGGCGCCGGTCCTTGGCGAGAAAGTCGCCGCTCTCGCAGACCGGGCCGACGACGTCGGCGATCACGGTCTCGGCGTTCGGCGCCGGTTCGGCGACCGGGGCGATGTCGTGCCATGCCTCGTAGAGCGTCGGGCGCACGAGGTCGTTCATCGCGGCGTCGACGATCACGAAGGTCTTGTCGGCCGCCTCCTTCACGTAGAGGACGGTGGCGACGAGGATGCCGGCATTGGCCGAGATCAGCCGGCCCGGCTCGAAGATCACCTTGGCGTCGAGCCCCTCGACGCGCCGGCGCACGATCTGCGCATAGGCGGCCGGCAGGGGCGGCGCGGCCTCGGCCGACTTGTAGGGCACGCCGAGCCCACCGCCGAGATCGACGTGGTGGATCGCGTGCCCCTCGCCGCGCAGCGTGCGCACGAGCCCGGCAAGCCGATCGAAGGCGAGGTCGAAGGGCTCGAGATCGGTGATCTGCGAGCCGATATGCATGTCGATGCCCGCGACGGCGATGCCGGGCATGGAGCGCGCCCGGTCGTAGATCGACACGGCGTCGGCATAGGCGATGCCGAACTTGTCGGACTTCTTGCCCGTCGAGATCTTGGCGTGGGTTCGCGCATCGACGTCCGGGTTGATGCGGAAGGACACCGGCGCGGCGCGGCCCATGGCGGAGGCGCGGGCCGACAGGAGGTCGAGCTCGGGCACCGACTCGACATTGAAGCAGAGGATGCCGGCACCGAGCGCCGCATCCATCTCGGCAGCCGTCTTGCCGACGCCGGAGAACATGATCTTCTCGGCCGGAATGCCGGCCGCCAGGGCCCGCTTCAGCTCGCCCCCCGACACGACGTCGGCGCCGGCGCCGAGCCGGGCCAGCGTCGCGAGCACCGCCTGGTTCGAATTCGCCTTCATGGCGTAGCAGACCAGCGCGTCGAGCCCGTCGAAGGCCTCGGCGAAGACGCGGTAGTGCCGCGTCAGCGTTGCGGTAGAGTAGAGATAGAAGGGCGTGCCCACGGCCTCGGCGACGGCGGAAACGGCCACGTCCTCGGCGAAAAGCGCGCCGTCGCGATACTCGAAGTGGTTCATCGGTCTCGGAGGCGCACCGGGCGGCGGCTAGTTGAGGAGCGGGTCGAGGATGAAGGCGCGGCGCTGGCCGGAGGCGTTGCGCGAGATTTCGGCGGGCGCGATGATCTCGCCGAGGTCGCCGCCGCCGTCGGCCGACTGGATGCGCGAGGAATCGGCGAAGACCGACTCCTCGTTGCGCGCGCCCGGCTGAACGGACGCCGTCGCGCCCGACGCCGCGACCGCGTTGGCGGGCAGCGTCGGCTGGGGGCTGGCGATGCGCGGCGTCTGCCCGCTGACGGGCGCGACGGGGTCGTTCTTCACGCCGCAGCCGGACAGGAGTATGACTGCACTCAGCGCCGAACCGAGAAAAAGAGCGCCGGGCGCCCGCCGATCACGCATCGATCCACCTTCAACTGGCTGCGACTCGCTGGACAGACCGAGCCCGCCCGACCTCGTCATATCGCGTCGCCGCGCGGAAATCACCCCGCGGCAGACCGCTGCGCGATGCGCTCGCGCCACAGCCGGATCTGTTCGCGCACGTTGTCCGGCGCCGTGCCGCCATAGCTCGTGCGGCTGGCGACGGAGGCGTCGACCGAGAGCACGGCATAGACGCCGTCCGTGATCGCCGGATTGATCGCCTGGAGGTCGGCGAGCGACAGGGCGTCGAGCGCGACGCCCCGGTCCTCGGCGAGCTTCACCGCGCGGCCCGTCACGTGATGCGCCTCCCGGAAGGGCAGGCCGGCCTCGCGCACCAGCCAGTCCGCGAGGTCGGTGGCGGTGGAATAGCCGTGGCCGGCGGCGCGGCGCATGGCCGCCTCGTTCACCGTCAGGTCCTTGACCATGCCGGTGGAGGCGCGGATGGCGAGGAGCAGGGAGTCGATCGCGTCGAAGACCTGCGCCTTGTCCTCCTGCATGTCCTTCGAATAGGTCAGCGGCAGGCCCTTCATCACCGTCAGGAGCGAGATCAGCGCCCCGTTGATGCGGCCGGGCTTGGCGCGCACCAGCTCGGCGGCGTCCGGGTTGCGCTTCTGCGGCATGATCGAGGAGCCGGTCGAGAAGGCGTCCGACAGGCGGATGAAGCCGAACTGCGGCGTCGACCAGATCACCAGCTCCTCGGCGAGGCGCGAAAGGTGCGTCGCGCAGATCGCGGCAAGGCTCAGGAACTCCAGCGCGAAGTCGCGATCCGCCACGGCGTCGAGCGAGTTGCGCGTCGGCTCGCGGAAGCCGAGGGCCTTGGCGGTGGCGTGCCGGTCGATCGGGAAGCCCGTGCCGGCGAGCGCGGCGCTCCCGAGCGGCGACTCGTCCATGCGGCTGATCGCGTCGAGGCAGCGCGAGCGGTCGCGCGCGGCCATCTCGACATAGGCGAGGCAGTGATGGCCGAAGGTCACGGGCTGGGCGACCTGGAGGTGCGTGAAGCCCGGCATCACGGTCGCCGCGTGCTCCTCCGCCCGGTCGAGCAGGGCGGCGGTGAAGGCGTCGAGCGCCTCGACCACGGCGAAGCAGGCGGCCTTGACGTGGAGGCGGAAGTCGACGGCCACCTGGTCGTTGCGCGAGCGGGCGGTGTGGAGTCGCCCCGCCGCCGGGCCGATCAGCTCGGCGAGACGCGCCTCGACGTTCATGTGGATGTCTTCGAGGCTTGTCGAGAAGTTGAACGTTCCCGCCTCGATCTCGCCCCGGATCGTCTCCAGCCCGGTCTTGATCTCAGCCGCATCCTCGGCCGATATGACGCCGCGATCCGCCAGCATGGCGGAATGGGCGATCGAGCCGGCGATGTCTTCGGCATAAAGGCGGCGGTCGACGTCGATCGAGGCGTTGATCGCTTCCATGATCGCGTCGGGGCGCGCGGCGAAGCGGCCGCCCCACATCTCGTTGCTCGTGGTCTTTTTCATCGAGGACATCGGATTGGAACGTGAGGACATGACCGGCACGAACGAGAACCGGCCGCGGAACCGGCGCTCGCTGGGGGCGATCGCCGGGCTGGCGCTGCTGGCCGGCGTGGCGGTCGGCGCCGGGGCTCTATACGTCGGGGCGGTCCCCGCTGGCAATGAAGCAACCGGCGCCTGCCCGCTGGACGAGACCGCCCGCGCCGCGATCGACGCGGCGGCCCGCGGCGAGGTCGCCGCCATGCAGGTGACGGACACGCCCTTTTCCGTCGCCGGCCTCGCCTTCAAGGACGGCGAGGGAAAGCCGACGACGCTCAAGGCCTTCGAGGGCCGGACGCTTCTCGTCAACCTCTGGGCCACCTGGTGCCTGCCCTGCCGCGAGGAGATGCCGGCGCTCGACGCGCTTGAGGCGGCGAAGGGCGGGCCCGACTTCGCCGTGCTGCCGATCAACATCGACATGGGCGAGGAGGCCGGCCCCCGCGCCTTCTACGCCGACGAAAAGCTGACGGCGCTGACGTTCCTGCGCGACGAGACCATGGGCGTCTTCAACGACCTGAAGCGAAGCGGCGTCGCCTTCGGCCTGCCCGTCACGCTCCTCGTCGACGAAGCCGGGTGCGTGCGCGCTTCCATGAACGGCCCCGCCAACTGGGCGGGCCCGGACGCGGCAGCGCTGATCGACGCGGCGAAGGGCGCGGGCCGGACGGGGGCGTAGACCAAAGGCGCTCCAATCGCCTTAGAGCGTCTAACAGAACCACCGGGCGGAGGGCTGGCGAGGGATTTGACGTTACCGCTAGGAGCCGAGCGCAGCCTATGCAGCGCATAGGCGAGGTCCGAAGGACGGGCGAGACGCGTGGCTCGCCCCGTGGAGACGACGTGGTGGCGGCAAAGACCCGCCAGACCGACCCCGCGAGGTTCTGTTAGACGCTCTTACACCGGCCCGCCTATGAACTGCCCCTTCGGGCCAGTTCATGCGGTGCCGGAAGAACGCTCAGGCGCCGCGCGGACACTGCCAAGAAGGGTCATTTCAAACGCGCGGCGGTATTAGACAGAAATTTTATCCTCGCCGGCTGAGCGTACCCGATCCTCCCGCTTCCAGACGAAGCGGAGAGGGGCATGGAGGAATTCAAGAAGCGGAGGAGACAACAGTCACCCCGGTCGATGTCGGGGCGGACCTCTCGAACGTCGTTCGTCTGGGCACGGCTCGTCGCCGAGATGCGGGCGGAGCAGGTCCATATCGCAGCGCTCAAGATCATGGCGCTGCTTCTCAAGGCGAACTTCAACCCGGCCCAGCCGCGACTGCCAGCCGGCGGGGCGGGAGGGGGCCGGTGGACAGACGACGACACGCTCGTTGCCCAAGCTCCAACGAGCCCGAATGATCCGAACCGAGGGCAACGATATCGCGTCGATCTCCTCGATCATGAAGGGGTCGGCTCCAAGGGGCGCGGCCATACGATCGCCAGGCATGTCGGCAAAACGGACGCCTATCTTCTGACCCGTATGAATACAGAGAAAATTCCAGGCCTACTATTTTCGGTAGGCCTTGCTAGGGCAGGTACGTTTTCGAGCTTGCCCAGCGCCAACAAGCTCGTCAGCTCGACGTTGGCACAGAATCGAGAAGAGGTCGACAAAGTCGCTCGCGGCGAACAGGCAGACGCACTCGTCACCGCGAAATTCTCTGCTATCACGGGGCATGAGTTCTATCGGGACGTCACGGTGAGCGGACTTCGACGCCTACTCCTCGGCGAGCCCATCCGAAAGCGCATCACCTATGGGGTCGGCGTTTATATCCGCCATGATCCGACGATGCCGAACGGTTTTCTGATCGTCACGGCTTATCCAAGGGAAGACTGATGGAACGTCGAACCGTTTCTTACGCTTTCGAACAGCTGACCGGCCGCTTTTACTCCGGTGTCGTTGAGGAATATACCGATCCGGTCGAACTGCTCGATGACATGGTCGAATGGACCTCGCAGGAGCACCGCATCGAGCTCCGTGACTTTTTCGCGACGAGTCTCTCCGATGGATCGACCGACCTCGATCTCGCGGCGATCTGGGTCAGCGGCTATTCCGACCTCTATGTCCGGCCGGACGGCGCGCGTGCCTTCTTCCAGATGTTTCTCGACGCCTTCGATCGCAAGCTCGCTGCCGTCGAGAAGGAGAATGCAAGGAAGGCGCAGATGATCGAGCGCAGACATGCGAAATAGCTGAGGATGGGCCTGGGGCCGGCCGGCGCCTGAGGCTTCGTCAGCCCCGCCGGTCCAGGAAGGCGCGGAAGGCGGCGAGCGTTTCGCCGCCGACGTGATGCTCGATGCCCTCGGCATCGAGCTCGGCGGCTTCGCGGTCGACGCCGAGGGCGACGAGGAAGTCGAGAACGAGGCGGTGGCGCTCGCGGCAGGATTCGGCGAGCGCCTGGCCCTTCTCCGTCAGGAAGATCGCGCGATAAGGCTCGGAGCGGACGAAGCCGTCGCGGATGAGGCGCTGGACGGTGCGCGCGACGGTGCCGGGCGAGATGCCGAAGCGCTCGGCGAGATCGGCGGCGCGCGCTTCGCCGGTGGAGGCGATGAGGTCGTCGATCAGCTCGACATAGTCCTCGGCGAGCTCGGACTGGTGCGCCTCGCGCACGCGGGCGAAGCGCGCCTTGTGGCGGCGCGCCGGCGCCAGCGGCTCGTGCGCCGCCGCTTGCTCCGCTCCCGCCTCCGCCCCTCGCGCCCTCGCCTCGTTCTTCCGCATTCCCGGCCGCATGCTCCGCATTTCGCGCGCGCCGACCGGCGGTCGCGCGTCAGTCCCCGACCGTTCGGAGATAGCGAAAAGCGGCAACGGGCGAAAGCGGCCGGCGGCCGTCCCCCGTCAGCGCGTGGGGACCGGCGTCTCGCCGCGATAATCGTAGAAGCCGCGGCCCGCCTTGCGCCCGATCCAGCCGGCCTCGACGTACTTCACCAGGAGCGGGCACGGCCGGTACTTGGAGTCCGACAGACCGTCGTGGAGCACCTGCATGATCGACAGGCAGGTGTCGAGACCGATGAAGTCGGCGAGCTGCAGCGGGCCCATCGGGTGGTTTGCGCCGAGCTTCATGGCCGTGTCGATCGACTCCACCGAGCCGACGCCCTCGTAGAGCGTGTAGATCGCCTCGTTGATCATCGGCATCAGGATGCGGTTGACGATAAAGGCCGGAAAGTCCTCCGACACCGTCGTCACCTTGTCGAGCCGGGCGGAAAAGGCCTTGGCGGCGTCGAAGGTCGGATCGTCGGTGGCGATGCCGCGCACCAGCTCGACCAGCTTCATCACCGGAACCGGGTTCATGAAGTGGATGCCGAGGAAGCGCTCCGGCCGGTCGGTGGCGCTGGCGAGCCGGGTGATCGAGATGGAGGAGGTATTGGTGGCGAGGATCGCCTCGGGCTTCAGAACCGGGCAGACCTGCGCGTAGACCTTGCGCTTGACCGTCTCGTCCTCGGTCACCGCCTCGATCACGAGATCGGCCGTTCCGAGCGATGCCACGTCGGTCGACGCGGTGATGCGCGAGAGCGCCTCGGCCTTCTGGGCGCTCGTGATCTTGTCGGAGCCGAGCTGGCGGTCGAGCGTGCCGTTCACCCGCTTCAAGCCGGCCTCGGTCCGGTCGGAGGAGATGTCGTAGAGCACGACGGCGTAGCCGGCGAGTGCGCAGACATGGGCGATGCCCGCGCCCATCTGCCCCGCGCCGACGATCCCGATCGTTTCGAACTGCCTGGCCATGCTCCCGTCCTCCATCCGGCTTTGTTGCGCTGCAAACTAGAATGGCCGCGCGGCCAGGTCAAAGTCGCAGCCGGTCCCGCGTCCGGTGCGAGGATCGACGCGGCCCGAATCGGTGGCAAGCCTCGCGACGGCTTAAAATGCCAACGAATCCTTAAACGGAATCTTTGCCTGCGTAGGGGAGGATCGACGGGGCGCGAGTCCGGCAGAAACGGTGACGACGAGCGAGGACAAGGGCATGCGGATCGGAGATGCGACGCCCATGGCTGGCATGGGCAGCGAGCGACGGCGCCACGACGCCGGCGAGCGCGAGGTCGAAACGTCGGTCGAGGAGACCGGCGGTGCGGTCGGCGACGCCTTCGACTCCATGGGGCTGACCCATCTGGGCTTCGCGGGCATGCTGTCGGAGCTGGCGCTCGGCACCGGCGCCCTTGTGCCCAGCGGTTCGCGCGTCGCAGCGACGCGCGCCTTCTTCGAATGGAGCGACGGCGGCACCGACGAAGCGGGCGCCATCGCGGCCTGACGCTTTCCGCCTCTAGAGAAGCTCGAAGTCGCCGTCCTCCGCCGCGGACGCCGCCGCGCCGCGCAGCCGCGCCGAAAGATCCGACAACAGCATCGCGTCGAGGACACTCGGCGGCACCGCGGCATCGGACGGAGCCGCCTCGGCCATGCCCGACAGAACGCCGGCGAGCGCGCGCAGGTGCTGCGCGACGACGTCGATCGACTGAGCGGCACGCAGGGCCTCGCCGCGCGCAGGCCCCGCCCCCTCCCCGCCCGTCAGCGCGTGCATGGCGTCGACGTCGGCCGCCTGGACCTCCAGCTCCGCGGCGGCGCGGCCGAGAACGGCCGCGAACGACAGGTCGAGCGTTTCAGAAGAATTCGACATGGCCCGCATCCTCCATGACCTTGGGCGGTGCCGGCTTGGGCGCGGGCGCCCCGACCAGCAGCTGGCGTGCCCGGCCCGTCGCCGGCCAATATTCGACGCGCCGCCCCTGCGTGCCGCCGAGGCTCCCGCCGACCAGCGGAATGCCTTCGTCGGCGAGGAAGCGCTCGGCAAAGGCGACGTTGGCCGGGCCGATATCGGCCCCGCCGCTCCAAAGGCTCGCGCCGCCGAACAGTTTGGCCTCCAGCCGTGCCCGGGAGGCGCCGCGCTCCAGGAGGCCGTTGATCAGAACTTCCATCAGGTAGGCGCCGTAGCGCCGCGACGAGCCCGCTTCGCGCCCGTCGCCGCCCGCCAGAAGGAAGTGGTTCATGCCGCCCACCTCCGCGACCCGGTCGAAGAGGCAGGCGGCCACGCACGAGCCGAGCACCGCCGTCAGGCAGGTGCCCGCCTCGTCGGCGAAGCGCGCTTCCCCTTCGAGAACATGGACGCGGACGGCGGGTCTGCTCATTTCAGGTTGCCGACGACCGCCGTGATCGCCTTCTGCAGCGCCGCCGGCTGCACGGGCTTGGGCAGGAAGTTGTTGACGCCCAGCTTGATCGCCTGCTGCAGCACGGCGCGGTCGCCCGAGCCGGTCAGGATGATGAAGGGCGTCTTGGCCGTCGGCGGGTAGGCGCGGATCGCCTGCAGGAGCTGCAGACCGTTGAGCTTGGGCATGTTGTAGTCCGAGATCACGATGTGCGCGGGTGTCGTCATCATCATCTTCAAAGCCTCCTCGCCATCCTTGGCGAAGGGGATGTTGGTGATGCCGATCTGATCCAGGGCGTCGCGCATGAGCAGACGGCTGGTGTTCTGATCGTCGACGATCATGACCTTGAGGGACTGCTTGGTCACGGCCATTGTCTTGATCCTTATGTCAGCCGTTGAAGAGGTGCCGCGCGATCGACTCGAGCGGCAATTGCGTGTCGATGGCGTCCATCAGCATCGCCGCCTTGGGCATGCCGTAGACGAGGGATGAGGCTTCGTCCTGGCCGATCGCCAGCCCGCCTGCGGAGCGGATGTCGAGCATTCCGGCCGCGCCGTCGCTGCCCATCCCGGTCAGGATAATTCCCACGGATGTCTTTCCGAACCGTCTCGCCACAGAGCGAAAAAGCACGTCAACCGACGGACGATGGCCGCTCACCGGCTCGGACGGAACGAGCGCGCAGACCGGACGCAGGCCGCCGACGGTCAGGTGGGCCGAGCCGCCGGGCGCCAGATAGACCCGGCCCCGCTCGAGCGGCATTCCGTCGGCGGCTTCCTCCACCCGCGCCGGCGAGATCGCGTCGAGGCGGCGGGCGAATCCCTTGGTGAAGCCCGCGGGCAGATGCTGGACGAGCAGCGTCGGCGGACAATCGGCGGGCCATTGGGCCAGAAGCGTCGAGAGCGCCTCGATGCCGCCGGTCGAGGCGCCGGCAACGACGATCTCGGCCGCCGCCCCTGCCCCGTCCGCCTGGACCGGCGGCGCTGCCCGGGAGATGACGGGCGGCTCGCTTGCGGCGCCCTGGGCCACCCGCGCCGGCTCGCGCCCGCCGCCGCCGACCGACTGCCGGGCGCGGCGCTGCGACAGGGTCTGGATCCCGCGCCGCGCCGCGGCCGCGGCCTTGACGATCTCGCCGAGGCGCAGGAAGGCTTCTTCCGTCGCGGGCACCGGCTTGGGAAAGCAGTCGAAGGCGCCGATGGAGAGCGCCTCGATGGTGGTCGCCGTGCCGGGGCCGGTGAGGCTCGACACCATCACCACCGGCATGGGCCGCAGGCGCATGATGTGGGCGAGAAACTCGATGCCCTGCATCTTCGGCATCTCGACGTCCAGCGTCACCACGTCCGGATCGAGGCGCTTGATCGCCTCGCGCGCCTCGAAGGCATCGCTCGAATAGCCGACGACCTCGATCTCCGGATCGCGGCCGAGAGCATGGCCGATCAGGAGTCGCATGGTCGCGGAGTCGTCGACGACGAGGGTGCGCACGGGTCTCACGCGGCCCCCCGTTTGCGATAGGTGGTGATGCCCTCGTGGGCGAAGGAGGCGAGCGCCGGACCGACGATGCGCTCGGAATGGCCGGCATATAGCGTGCCGCCCGGCCGGATGCGGCGGGCGATGCGCGACCACAGGCCCTCGCGCGTCTGGGCGTCGAAGTAGATCGTGACGTTCCGGCAGAACACGACGTCGAAGTCGCCCCGCATCGGCCAGTCGCCGAGGAGGTTCAGCTCCCGGAAGGCGACGATCCGCTTCAGCGCCTCGTCGACCTCGAAGGTCCCGGCCTCGGGGCCGGCCCGGAACCAGCGGCTGCGCAGGGCCGGGGACACGGCCTCGAGCATGCGGTCCTCGTAGATGCCGGCCCCGGCCTTGGCCACCATCGAGCGATCGATGTCGGTGGCCAGAATCCGGACGTCGAGCCCCGCCGCTTCGGGAAGAACCGACAGGAGGGTCATGGCGATGGAATAGGGCTCCGGCCCGGCCGAGCAGCCGGCCGACCAGATCCGCACCCGTTCCCCGGCCCGCGCCCGCTCGGCAAGCGCCGGCAGGACGTTGCTCGCCAAGTCCTCGAAGTGGTGCGGCTCGCGGAAGAAGAAGGTGTAGTTGGTGGTCAGCGCCTCGACCATGACCTGGCGCTCGCCGGCCGCGTCCGGCTGCTCGACGAGATCGCAATAGTCGCGGAAGGCGGCGAGGCCCAGTTCCTTCACCCGGCGCAGGAGCCGCCCGTGGACGAGCGACAGCTTGGCGTCCGACAGGTCGATCCCCGCCTCGCGCTTGACCACGCCCGCGATCCGCCGGAAATCGGCGGCCGTGAGCGCCGGCCCGGCCGCGCCGAACCCGGCGGGGCCGCGACGGGCCTCCGTCGCGGGTGCGGCGAGCGCGTTCACGAAACGGCCCGCAGCCGTTCCGGCAGCATGCGCTCGGGAGCGATGCGCGCGATCATGCGGCTGTCGACGGCGACGACCCCGGTGATGAAGGTCTTCGTCTGGTCCTGGGCGATCTCGGGGGCCGACTTCATCATGTCGGTCGAGATCGACAGGATGTCCGACACCGCGTCGACGAGAAGGCCGATGGTCTGCCCTTCCGCGATCACGACCACGATGACGTGGCGGGGCGTGGGAACGCTCGCCGGGAAGCCCAGGCGGGACGACAGGTCCACCACCGGCAGAACCGTGCCGCGAAGGTTGATGACCCCGAGGACGTAGTGGGGCGCGTGCGGGATCGCCGTGGTGGGCGTCCAGCCGCGGATCTCGCGGACCGCGAGGATGTCGACGCAGAACTCCTGCTCGCCGACGCGGAAGGCGATCATTTCCTGGCCGGCAAAGGCGGCCTTTCGCTGAACCGAAGACATGGGACTTCCTATTCCGCCGCGATCGGCTCGTTGCCGAGGATGAACTGATCGAAGGACTGGTCGCTCATCATGGCGTCGACGTCGATGATGAGCGCGACGCGCCCCTCGCCGGAGATCGTCGCCGCGGCGATGCCGGGCACGGGGCGGTAGTTCTTCTCCAGGCTCTTGATGACGACCTGCCGCTGGCCGCGGATGTCGTCGACGAGAAGCGCGACGCGCCGGTTGTTGTCGCCCTCGACGAGGATCGCGACGCCGGTCAGCGGGTCGGCCGGCGCGTCGCGGTAGCCGAGCTTCAGGCCGACGTCGATCAGCGGCAGCGTGCTCCCGCGCACCTTCACCGCCTGGCCCGCGCCGATCATCTGGAGATCCTCCGGCTGGGGCCGGAAGGTGACGACGATCGAGGCCAGCGGCACGACCAGCGTGTCGTCCTCAACCCGCACCACCATGCCGTCGAGGACGGCCAGCGTCAGCGGCAGGTTCATGGTGAAGGTCGAGCCGAAGCCGGGACGCGAGGTGATCACGAGCCGGCCGCCGAGGGCCTCGATCGACTGCTTGACGACGTCCATGCCGACGCCGCGGCCGGAAATGTTGGAGACCGTCGTCGCGGTGGAGAAGCCCGGCAGCATGATCAGCTGATCGGTCTCCTCGTCGGTGAGAACCGCGTCGGCGGGGATCAGCCCCTTGTTGGTCGCGATCTCGCGGACCTTCGATCGGTTGATGCCGGCGCCGTCGTCGGCGATCTCGATCACGATGCGGCCCGAGCGGTGCGCGGCCGAGAGCGTGACGGTGCCCTCCTCCGGCTTGCCGGCGGCGAGGCGCTTCTCCGGGCTTTCGAGGCCGTGGTCGATGGCGTTGCGGATCATGTGGGTGAGCGGCTCGGCGAGCCGCTCGACGACGGTCTTGTCGACCTCGGTGTTCTCGCCGCGGGTCTGGAAGCCGACCTTCTTGCCGGTCGCCGACGCCACCTCGCGCACGATGCGGGGCATGCGCTGGAACACCGACTTCACCGGCTGCGCGCGCACCGCCATGACGCTGTCCTGGAGGTCGCGCGTCAGGCGCTGCAGCTCCTCGACGGAGTTCATGAGGTCGGAGCCGGTGGCGGCCGCGCCCGATTCCTCGAGGCGCTGCGAGAGGATCGCCTGCGTCGTCACGAGCTCGCCGACGAGGTCGATCAGCTTGTCGACGCGCGGCAGCTCGACGCGGATGACGGGCGCCGCCTCCTCCTTCTTCTCGCCACCGGCCGCCGGCTTCTCCGCGGCCTCCGCGGCGGGCTTCGCCTCGGCCTTGGCTGCGGGGGCGGGCGCTGGCTCGGCCGGGCCCTCCGCCGCCGGCGCGCCGGTCAGCTCGCCCTGGATGCGGGCGAGGAGGTCGGCCACCGAGATGCCGGTGTCGGCGCCGGCGTCCGGCACGGCGATCTCCGACAGGTCGGCGAGGCCGAGCGCCTCGATCGTCAGGTCGCAGTCCCACTCGGCGAACTCGAAGATCTCGCGGATCTGCGCTTCGGTCACCTCGCCCGAAATCTCGATCGTCCAGGCGAGATAGGCGCCCTCGGGATCGAGCGCGTCGAGGAGCGGCAGGGCGTCGGCGTTGCAGGTGGTGGACACCGGGCCGAGCGTGCCGAGCTCGCGCAGGAGCACCGTCGCCTCGTTGGCCTTGGCGTAGAGCTCGGGCCGCGGGCGGAACGAGACGCGGAACTTCGGGCCGTCGCCGCCCCCGTCGAGATCGCCCAGATCCCCGAGGTCGAAGGCGACGGGCGTGAAGTCGAGATCGTCGAAGCTGAAGGGCTCGGCGTCCTCGTCCTCGCCGCCGTGGCCGCCCGGCCCCTTGCCGGCCAGGCGCTCGAGCTCGGCGAGAAGCGGCGCGGTGCGCTCGGCCTCGACCTCGCCGCCGTCGCGGCCGGCGGCCACGAGGTCGTTGAGGACGTCGGCCGAACGCAGCATCACGTCCATGACCTCGGCGCCGGGGTCGAGCCGGCCCTGGCGCACCTCGTCCAGCGTCGTTTCGAAGACGTGGGCGAAGCCGACGAGCTGCTTGAGGGCGAAGGCGCCGGCACCGCCCTTGATCGAGTGGACGGCGCGGAACACGGCGTTGACCGTGTCGGCGTCGGTTTCGCCGCCGGCCATGGCGGTGAGGCCGGTTTCGAGTTCCTGGAGCTGCTCCTCGCACTCCTGGAAGAAGACGATGCGGATCTCGTCGAGGGCGCTCATGGAAACGTCTTTCAGGCGGCGACGCGGTTGATGGCGCCGACGAGGCGCTGCGGGTCGAAGGGCTTCACGATCCAGCCGGTGGCCCCCGCATTGCGGGCGCGGTCCTTCTTGGCAGGGTCGCTCTCGGTGGTGAGGACGATGATCGGGATCGCCCTGAGGCCGCGATCGGCGCGCACCGCCTCGATGAATTCGAGGCCGTTCATGCGCGGCATGTTGATGTCGGTGATGATGACGTCGGGCAGCGCGTTCTCGCGCAGCACCTCCAGCCCGTGGACCCCGTCCTCGGCCTGCAGGATGTTGAAGCCCGCCTCCACCAGGGCCGAGCGCAGGAGCTCGCGCATGGTGCGGCTATCGTCGACGGTGAGGATCGTCTTCGTCATCTCAGGCGGACTCGTGCGTGGACAGGGACTCGGGCGAAACGCCGAGGATGGACAGGTCGCGCAGCAGCGCTTCGGACGGGGTGGCGAGCGCGAAGGCCCGGTTGTCGGCTGCCCAGGTGGCCCGGGCCGACAGAAGGATCTGCAGGCACTGGCCGCCCAGGCGCTCGACGCTCGATCCGTCGAGAACGATCGGCGCGCCGCGGTGGCCGATAAGCGTCTCGCGCAGCTCGGACGCGGCGGTGAGGTCGAGAACGGCGGGCAGACCCACCATCTCGCCGCCCTCCGGCAGGACGAGGCCCGAGGCCTCCTCCTCGGCTTCGACGTCGGCCGGCGCCTCGGCGGCGGCGGCCGCGGCGAGCATCGCGGCGATCTCCGGCGGCAGGCCGGCGAAGGCGGCGTCGACGACGGGCTCGGCAACGACCTCGACCTCGGCGGAGACGGCGTCCGCCTCGATCTCGAGCGCGGGCGCCTCGACCTTGGCGCGGCGCCGGCGGGGCGGGGCCTTGGGGGCCGCGACCGCTTCAAGCGCGGGCACGTCCTCGGCCGGCGCGGGCTTCGAACTACGCTTGGGCATCAGAACTCCTCCCAGCCGAGATCGGCGGCGGCCTGGGCCTGCGGCTCGGCGGCGCGCATGGCGGCACTCATGCCCCCGCCCGAAGCGGCGACGGCGACGATGGCGGGCACCGGCCGGGCGCGGGGCGCGGCGGGCTCGGCGGCGCGGGGGCTGACGGCCTCGCGCATCTGCTGGCCCATGCGGCGCAGCTGCGCGACGGAGGCGCCGTCCGCGTCGGTGCGGAAGGAGGAGATCAGGCGGCCGAGCTCCTCGGTCTGCGAGCGCAGCGAGAGCGTGGCGGCCGTGGTCTCCTCGACCATCGCGGCGTTCTGCTGCGTCACGCGGTCCATCTTGTTGACGGCCTCGTTGACGTCGCCGATGCCGACCGACTGCTCCTTGGCCGAGCCCGCGATCTCCTGGACGAGGCTGTCGATCTGCGTCACCTGGGCGGCGATGCGGGTGAGCGCCTCGCCGGCGCGATTGACCAGCGACACGCCGGCGCCGACCTGGGCCGTCGAGGTGCCGATCAGCGCCTTGATCTCCTTGGCGGCTTCCGAGGAGCGCTGGGCGAGCGCGCGCACTTCGAGCGCGACCACCGCGAAGCCGCGGCCGGCCTCGCCCGCCCGCGCCGCCTCGACGCCGGCGTTCAGCGCCAGGAGGTTGGTCTGGAAGGCGATCTCGTCGATGACGCCGATGATTCGGGCGATCTGCTGCGAGGACTTCTGGATGCCGGTCATGGATTCGACCGCTTCGCGCATCACGTCGCCCGAGCGCTCGGTGTCGAGGCGGGCCGCGGCGACCGAGCCGGCCACCGACACGGCGTTGTCGGCGCTGTGCTTGACGGTCGCGGTGATCTCGTCGAGCGCCGTGGCGGTGGTGTCGAGGCTCGCGGCCTGCTGCTCGGTGCGGCGGGCGAGGTCGTCGGCCGCGTGGCCGATCTCGGTGACGCCGTTGTTGATGGTGACGACCGAGGCCGACACCTGGCCGAGGGTGGAGTGCAGGCGCTCGGCGGCGGCGTTGAACTGATCGCCGAGGCGGGCGTAGCGGCCGGGGAAGGTTTCGGTGACGCGGGCCGTCAGGTCGCCGTCGGCAAGGCGGGTCAGCGCCGCTTCCAAAAGGTCGGCGACCCGGGCGGTGTCCTCGCCGCGCATGGCGCGCTCTTCCTCGGCCATGCGGCGCACCTCGTCGGCCTCGGCACGGGCCGTTTCGGCGCGGGCGCGGTCGGCGCGGAACACTTCAACCGCCGCGGCCATGGCGCCGATCTCGTCGGCGCGGCCGAGGCCGGGCACCGCGACGTCGCGCGCGCCGGCCGACAGGCGCTTCATGGCCTCGGCCATGCCGCGGATCGGCTTGGCGAGCGAGCGCATCATGGCGAGGGCGACGAGCACGGTGGCGGCGAAGACGATCGCCGTTCCGAAGGTCAGGATCGCCTGGATGCGCGAGGCGGCGACCGTGATGCTCTCGGCCGCGGCGGAGGCGATGCCGAGGCGCACTTCGCCCTCGAGAGCGCGCATCTCGCTCATGCCCGTCGAGGTCAGCGCCGCGTCGAGCGCCTGGCCCCTCGTCTTGGGATCGGCCGCGAGATCGGCCAGGGTCCCCATCTCGTCGCGATACGAGGCGTCGAGCGCGGCGATTCGGTCGAGCCGCGGCGCCTGCTCGGGCGCCAGTTCCCGCAGATCGGCGATCGCGCCGGACAGGTCGACGCCGGCCGACCGGACGCGATCGGCCGCGCCCGCATCGCCGGCGGCGATCTGGTCGCGGGCCGCGGCCTCGCCCGCCAGGAGGGCCTGCGACAGGCGGCCGAGCGCTTCCTCGCGCCGGTGCTCCGCGTCGAGGCCGGCCTCCACCTCCTGCGCCGCCGAGACGACGTTGGACGCTTCCACGAAGGCCAGGGCGCCCAACCCCCCTGCCGCTACGGCAACGATGCCGAAGGCGAGTGTCAACTTGCGGGCAACGGTCAGAGTCATGGCAAAGCGTCTCGGATGGGAGAAGTTGGCTTCGGAGGCGCCCTTCCACAATTCGAGGTGATCGCGGGGCCGGCAGTCTCGTCGACGAAGCACAGAATGCCGGCAAGTCGATAAGAATCGGTTATCCGCGCGGACAGGCCAGAAACTTCTGCAACCTTATCAACGAGATCGATATCGTTTTGAAATTCATCTTGCGGCAAGGCTTTTCTGGGAAGGTCGCTCCAGTTCACCTGATTGGGGCGATCTCATGGCGTCCACCGCGACGTTCGACTTCGGTATGTCCTGCCTGCTGCCTCAGGCGGAAGTTCTGCGCTACGCGCTGATCGGAAAGCTCGGCAAGCTTCGCTCCAAGAGCCTCGTGCTCGATCTGTCGAAGGTCGAGACGGCCGACATCAGCCTGGTGCAGATTCTTCTGTCCTTGAAGAAGAGCGCCGCGGCCAAGGGCGTCGCGCTGGAGATGCGCTCGTCACCCACCGTTGATTCATTGCTGTCGCGCGCCGGCGTGGCGCCTTTCGGCGCGACCGGCGGCGGCAAGGAGTAAGTATAGATGAGCAAGAGCGTTCTTTGCGTCGACGACTCCGCCAGCATCCGGCAGATGGTCTCCTTCACGCTTGAAAGCGCCGGCTATTCGCCGACCACGGCCGTGGACGGGGCGGACGCGATCACCAAGCTGGAGACCCAGTCCTTCTCGCTGGTGATCACCGACCTCAACATGCCGAACCTCGACGGGATCGGCATGATCCGCAAGCTGCGGGCCATGCCCAAGCATGCCGGCGTTCCGGTGGTGATGCTGACCACCGAATCCGACGAGGCCAAGAAGGCCGAGGGCAAGGCCGCCGGCGCGACCGGCTGGATCGTGAAGCCCTTCGACCAGGCCAAGCTCGTCGCCGTCGTCAACAAGCTGATCGGGAACTGACGGTAGGACCATGGGTGGCGGGGACGTTCTCGAGACATTTCTGAACGAGGCGAAGGATCTTCTGGAACAGCTCGAGGCGGCGCTGCTCGACCTCGAGTCCCGTCCGGACGACCGCGAGCTCGTCAACACCACCTTCCGCGCCCTTCACACGCTGAAGGGCTCGGGCGGGATGTTCGGGCCCGCCGACATGGCGGCCTTCGCGCACGAGCTGGAGAACGGCTTCGAGCGCGTTCGCCAGGGCCAGGTGCCGATGACGCCCTCGCTCGCCAACGTGCTTCTCGCCTCGACCGACCACATCCGCCGCCTCCTGTTCCAGACGGGCGGCGACCATGCGGCCGAAAGCGAGCGCCTCGTCGCGCTCCTCAAGGCCGAAGTGTCGGGCGATGCTCCGACGGTCGTGCCGGTCGCGGCGAACGCGCCGACCGCCGTTCCGGCGGCGGCCCCGGCAAGCGCCAAGCGCCGCTTCGTCGTGACCCTGCGCCTTCCGGCCAAGGCCCTGACCTTCGGAACGAACCCGATCGGGCTCGTCGAGGAGGTCGCCGAGCTCGGCACCGCCACGGTCACGGTTCTCGACGACAAGCTGCCGCCGCTGGAGCGGATGACGGCCACCGACATCTATCTCGGCTGGCGCATCGAGCTGGAAACCGAGGCCGGCCGCGCCGCGATCGACGACGTCTTCATCTTCGTCGACGAGCCGGGCGCGGTCGTGATCGAGGAGCTCGATGCCGCTCCCGCGGTTGAAGCGCCCCCCGCCGCCGCGAATGCGTCGCCGGCGCCCGCCGCGGCCGCTCCGGTGGCCGAGGCCGCCGTCGCCGCGCCCCTCCCCTCCCCCGCCGCGAGCCCCGCGCCGGCCACGGCCGCCCCCACCCCTGCCAAGCGCAAGGCCGAAGCGCCCGAGCCCCGCACCGCCGAGCGCACCGAGAGCCACGTGCGCGTTTCGGCCCAGCGCCTCGACACGCTGCTTGACCAGGTCGGCGAGCTGGTGATCGCCCAGGCGCGTTTGTCGGCCCTCGCCCATCTCGGCCGCGATCCGGCGCTCACCGCCGTGGTCGAGGAGATCGAGCGCTTGTCCGCCGACCTTCGCGACAGCGCGATGGACATGCGGATGCTGCCCATCGACTCGCTGTTCAGCCGCTACCGCCGCGTCGTGCGCGACCTGTCGGGCGAGCTCGGCAAGGAGATCGACTTCATCCTGTCGGGCGAAGAGACCGAGCTCGACAAGACCGTGCTCGACCGCCTCGGCGACCCGCTCGTCCACATCATCCGCAACTCGATCGACCACGGCATCGAGGACGCGGCGCGCCGCGAGGCCGCCGGCAAGCCCAAGCGCGGCTCGCTGAGGCTCGGCGCCCGCCAGTCCGGCACCGAGGTGGTGATCACCATCGAGGACGACGGCGCCGGCCTCAACCGCACCCGCATCCTGGAGAAGGCGATCGCCGCCGGCCTCATCCCCGAGGGCACCGTGCCCCCGGAGAAGGAGATCGACGAGCTGATCTTCCATCCCGGCCTGTCGACGGCCGCCGCGATCTCGAACCTGTCGGGCCGCGGCGTCGGCATGGACGTCGTCAAGCGCACGATCAACGAGCTGCACGGCACGATCGAGATCGAGACGGAACCGGGCTACGGCACGAAGTTCCTCCTGCGCCTGCCGCTGACCCTCGCGATCATCGACGGCCTCCAGGTCCAGATCGGCTCGGCCCCCTGCATCCTGCCGCTTTCCAGCGTCGAGGAATGCGTCGAGCTGTCCGCGCTGAAGTCGAAGACCTCCAGCGGGCGCAACTTCGTCGACATCCGCGGCACCATCGTGCCGCTCCTTTGGATGAGCGAAGTGTTCGGCACGGAGAAGCCGGGCTCGGTGGTGGTCGTGGTGGACAGCGACTCCGGCCGGATCGGCGTCGTGGTCGACCAGGTCATCGGCCAGCACCAGACCGTGATCAAGCCGCTCTCCCCCATCCATCGCAACACGCCGGGCCTCGCCGGTGCGACCATCCTGGGCGACGGCTCCGTCGCCCTCATCCTCGACGTCAACCCGCTCGCGCGGCGCAGCACGCTGGCGCGGCCCGACAGCCAGCGCCAAGCCGCGTAAGGAGCCCGTTTCGTGACCGCAGACGCCGCCGAACCCACAACCGACGCAGCCGCCGGGGGCGCGGACTACCTCACCGTCGCCCTCGTCGACGACATCTTCGCCCTGCGCGTCGACCGGGTGCACGAGGTGCTCGACCCGCCGCCGATGACGCTGGTGCCCAACGCGCCCGACCACGCGCCCGGCCTCATCAACGTGCGCGGCAACGTCGTGCCGCTCGTCGACCTGCGCACCCGCCTGCGCATGGCCCGGGCCGAGAACACCGAAACGACCCGCGTGATCGTGTCCGAGGTCGGCCAGGGCGAGGACGCCTTCGCCGTCGGCGTGCGCACCGACGCCGTGTTCGAGGTGATCCACGTGCGCGACGACGAGATCGAGCCGATCCCCGAGCACGGCACGCGCTGGCCCGAGCGCTTCCTGTCGGGCGTCGTCAAGCGCGACAACCGCTTCGTCGTGCTTCTCGACCTCGAGCGCATCGTCGAGATCGGGCAAGCCTGATTTCCGCAGCGGGCCTCGGCCAGCGGCCCGCTCCCCGCCCCATCGAAACCCAAGCAACCCTCGCCGACGGGCCATAAGCCGGCTTCATACAAGGGATGAGCGCATGAGCGCCGCGTTGAACTATGCCGGGCAGGACGGGGCGGCAGCGACCGAGATCCTGACCTTCCGCCTCGGCTCGAATGCCTTCGCCATGGAGGTCCGGCACGTTCGCGAGGTGCTCGACTACAAGCCGATCGCCCCGGTCGCCGGCGCGCCCTCGAACCTCATCGGCATGATCGACGTGCGCGGCACGGGCGTGCCCGTCGTCGACCTCAAGCGCAAGCTCGGCATGCACGGGCTCGACATGGGTCCGACGCCCGACACGCGCATCATCGTCCTCGAATTCCTCATCGCCATGCGCCCGCACACGGTCGCCATCGTCGCGGACGCGGTTCACGAGGTGTCCGACGTCGCCGACCAGAAGATCGAGCAGCCGCCCCAGTTCGGCGAGAGCTGGAAGGCCGACTACATGCAGGGCCTCGGCCGACGCGGCGAGGAATTCATGACGCTTCTCGACATCGGCGCGCTGTTCGCCGACCGCGACGGCGCCGTCTTCGAGTTCTGATCCTCCCCTATCCGCGCGCCGCCCCGCCGATCCGACGCTGACTTTCAAGGTTCCCCTCATGCCCGCCGCGTCCCTGCAGCGCGTTCCCGAGGTCGACGCCGTTCCTCACTGGACGCGCGTTTCGCTCGACGACCGCGTCTTCGCCGAACTCGTCCGCCTGGTGAAGGAAAACTGCGGCATCGCCTTGTCCGACATGAAGCGGACGATGCTGGAAACCCGGCTGCGCCGTCGGCTGATGGTGAACGACATCGCCGACTTCGGCGCCTATGCCGCCTTCCTGCGCAGCGACCGCGGCAAGCGCGAGGAGATGCAGTTCTTCGTCGACGCCGTCGTGACGAACCAGACCTCGTTCTTCCGCGAGCTGAACCACTTCGAGCACCTGACTCCGGCCGAGCTGAAGCGCCTGGCCAAGGAAGGCAACGACGGCACGCTGAAGATCTGGTCGGCCGCCTGCTCCAGCGGCGAGGAGGCCTGGAGCCTCGCCATGATCGCCGACGAGGCCTCGCGCGGGGGCACCGAGTTTCCCTGGAAGATCCTCGCCACCGACATCTCGATCCGCATCCTCACCGCCGCGCGCGACGCGATCTACACGGTGGAGGACGTCGCGGCGGTGCCGGAGCGCCTGCGCCAGGCCTATCTCATGCGCTCGCGCGATCCCGACGACCGGCGCGTCAAGGTCGCGCCGGAGCTGCGGCGCAACGTGCGCTTCGGCCAGATCAACCTCATGGACGCCGACTACCGGCCGGGATCCGGCATGGACGTGATCTTCTGCCGGAACGTCCTCATCTACTTCGAGCCCGACGTCCAGCTCCAGGTCGTCGCCAAGCTGTGCCGGCACCTGCGCCCCGGCGGCCTCCTGATCCTCGGCCATTCCGACACGGTGCGCTCCAAGGCTCTGCCGCTTCGCCTCATCCGGGGCAACATCTACGAACGCCTGAGGGAGGCCCCCCGATGAAGCCCATCCGCGTCCTCATCGTCGACGACTCGGCGAGCGTTCGCGCCGCCCTCACCGAGATCATCGAGGGCGAGCCGGGCATGGAGGTGATGGGCACCGCCCAGAACCCCTACTTCGCCGCCGAGCGCATGCGCGACGAGGTGCCGGACGTCATCATCTGCGACATCGAGATGCCCCGCATGGACGGCATCACCTTCGTCCAGAAGCTGATGAGCCAGCGCCCGCTTCCCGTGATCATCTGCTCGTCGCTGGCGGAAGCCGGCTCGCGCACCGCCATGCAGGCCCTCGAGGCGGGCGCCGTCGAGGTCATCGCCAAGCCCAAGATGGGCACGCCGCAGTTCCTCCTGGAATCGCGCATGCGCATCGCCGACGCGATCCGCGCCGCCGCGCAGGCGCGCCCCCGCGCCCGCAGCCCGCAGCGCACCGACCTCGGCGTCCAGCCCAAGCTCACCGCCGACGCCGTTCTGCCCCCCTCCAACGGGCGCCCCCTCACCGTCACCACCGACAAGATCGTGGTGATCGGTGCCTCGACGGGCGGCACGGAGGCGCTGCGCCAGGTGCTGGAGCCGCTGCCGGCCAACGTTCCCGGCATCGCCATCGTCCAGCACATGCCGGCCGGCTTCACCGCCGCCTTCGCGCGGCGCCTCGATTCGCTCTGCGCCATCGAGGTGCGCGAGGCCCAGACCGGCGACCGCCTGATGCCCGGCCTCGCCCTCATCGCGCCGGGCAACTCGCACCTCCTCCTCCAGCGCTCGGGCGCGCAGTACCACGTCGAGGTGCGCGACGGGCCGCTGGTGACGCGTCACCGCCCCTCCGTCGACGTCCTGTTCCGCTCGGCCGCGCGCTCGGCCGGCGCCAACGCGCTCGGCATCATCATGACCGGCATGGGCGACGACGGCGCCAAGGGCATGCTCGAGATGCGCCAGGCCAAGGCCCACACCATCGGCCAGGACGAGGCGAGCTGCATCGTCTACGGCATGCCGAAGGAAGCCATGAAGCTCGGCGCCGTCGAGCACGAGATGCCGCTCTCCAAGATCCCCGCCGAGATCGTCCGCTTCGCCGGCTGACGCCCCTTGCCTGTTCCACCCTCCGACGCCGGACGACCTTCATGACCGCCGCGACCGCCATCAAGCACGATCCCTCCGGCTCGACGAGCACCGAGGCGCATGTCGGGCTCGACGCCCGCCTCGACGATCTGCGCGCCTGGAACATCTCCAGCGAGGCGGTCTACCTCGCCGCCGGCAACGAGCTGCAGCTCCTCTACCGCCGCGTCATGACGGTGCGCGACTGCATCCGCCGCGCCACCGAGATCATGTCGAAGGGCAAGGCCGACGAGGTCGAGGCGAACCTGCGCGCCGCCGCCGCGCAGGCGCTCAGCGCGCAGGACCTCGCCGTGGAACGCGGCGCGGCGCTGGAGCGCCTGTCGGACGCCGCCCGCTCGGCCGCGGCCGGCTCGTCCGAAGTGGCGCTGGTCTTCCGCCTCCTCGACTACGTGGTTCTCGTCGCGCGCACCCACATCGAGGCGATGACCGACGCGCGCGACGAGCTCGGCCCCTTCACCCACCACGTCCAGGAGCTGGTGGAATCCGGCCAGCGCATCGCCCGCGACCTCGACGAGCGCGTCCGCCTCCTCCTCAACTCGATCCACGAGAGCCGCGCGGTCGCGACCGAGCTGCAGTTCGCCGCCGACAGCGAGGGCGGCGACATCGCCGGCCAGTTCGACAAGCTCCTCGCCCAGCTCGACGAGCAGCGGGCCGGTGCCGACGTCGTGCGCGACGGCGCGCAGGCCTCATTCCAGAAGATCGGCGAGGCGGTGGCCGGCCTCGTCGCGGGCCTCCAGTTCCACGACATCGCCCGCCAGCGCATGGAGCACTCGCTCGACAACCTCGCGCGGCTGAAGCTTCTCGCCCGCGAGGGCCGGCTGGCGCCCGGCGGCGAGCCACTCGACCCGGCGCTGCGCGGCGCGGCGGTGAACAGCATCGCCCGCCTCGAAATGGCCCAGCTCGCCAGCCTCGCCCGCCTCTACGAGGACAAGATGGGCCACATCCAGTCGGTGCTGGGCGTGATCGACGAGGAGGTCGAGGCGAGCGACCAGCGCCTCGCCTCGATGTTCGCCTCCGGCAGCGGCCAGAATGCCGGGCGCAGCGCCATCGCCGTGCTCGAGGCCGAGGCGGCGCGCGTGCGCGCCCGCTTCCAGCGCGGCGAGAAGAACCGCCAGCGCCTCAACGACACGCTCGCGGCCTGCGTCGAGGCGGCCCATCCGCTGATCGGCATGACGGACGAGCTGGCGGAGCTGGAGCACGCGCTGCGCCTCGCCGGCTTCAACGCCGCGGTGCGCGCCGCCCACGTCGACTCGGGCGACGATACGATCGGCTACATTTCCCGCGAGATCCGCGACCAGGCCTCGATCGCCAAGGACAAGGCCGACGACGTTCGCAGCGGCATCGAGGTGGCCGTCGCCGCGACGAACGAGCTCGGCGAGCGCATCCTGCCGGCCATAGCGGCGGCCGAGGACGGCGTGTCCGCCGCCTTCGCAGCGGCGACCGGCACCCTCGGCTCCATCGAGGGCGAATGCCTGGAGCAGCTGCGCGAGGGCGCCTCCACCGCCAACGGCCTCGGCGGCCTCGTGTCCGCCATCACCAAGCTGATGACGCCGCACGTGAAGGGCTGCGCGATGATGCTGTCCGTCGGCGCGTCGCTGGCGGGCCTGTCCGCCGCGACCGCCGAGGACGGCGGCGCCGATCCCGTCGCCGTCGACGCCATCCTCGACGAACTCGGCAAGAGCTACACCATGGTCGAGGAGCGCGACATCTTCGTCGAGGTCTTCGGCCGCCTCCCCGCCTCCGCCAAGGGCTCCGCCGCCCCGGCCCCGGCGAGCGACGACCTCGACGACATCCTGTTCTGAGAACAACGACGCAGACACGAAAAAGGGGCGGTCCTCTCGGGCCGCCCCTTTTTCGCTGTCCAATGCGGAGGGTCTCAGAGCTTGCTCGTGATCTCCGGGAGCACGGTGAAGAGGTCGCCGACGAGGCCGTAATCCGCCACCTGGAAGATCGGGGCTTCCTCGTCCTTGTTGATGGCGACGATGACCCTCGAGTCCTTCATGCCGGCGAGGTGCTGGATCGCGCCCGAAATGCCGCAGGCGACGTAGAGGTCCGGCGCCACGACCTTGCCGGTCTGCCCGACCTGCCAGTCGTTGGGCGCGTAGCCCGCGTCCACCGCGGCGCGCGAAGCGCCGACCGCCGCGCCGAGCTTGTCGGCGAGCGGAAGGACGACCTCCTCGAACTTCTCTCTGGAGCCCAGCGCCCGTCCGCCCGACACGATGATCTTGGCGGAAGCCAGCTCCGGGCGCTCGGAGTGGGCGACCGCCTCACCGACGAAGGTCGACAGGCCCGGATCGCCCGCGGCATTCGCCGTCTCGACGCTGGCCGAGCCGCCCTCGCCGGCCGCGGGAAAGCTCGCCGCGCGAATGGTGACGACCTTGATCCTGTCGGTCGAGCGCACCGTCTGGAGCGCGTTGCCGGCATAGATCGGGCGCTCGAAGGTGTCGGGGCCGTGGACGGCGATGACGTCCGAGACCTGCATCACGTCGAGGAGCGCGGCCGCGCGCGGCAGGGCGTTCTTGGCCATGGAGGTCGCCGGCGCGACGATGGCGTCGTAGCCGGGCGCGAGCGACACCAGAAGGTCGGCCAACGGCTCGGCGAGATGGTGGGCGAGGCTCGCATCCTCCACCAGCAGAACCTTGGATACGCCCTGAAGCCTGGCCGCGGCGTCCGCGACCGAGCGCGCGCCCTGGCCGGCCACCAGCACGTGGACGTCGCCGCCCATCCGGCTCGCGGCGGTCAGCGCCTTGGCGGTCTGCTCGTTGAGGGCGGCGTTGTCGTGCTCGGCGAGAAGCAGAATGGTCATGGGTCGGTTCTCCCTTGTCTCGCGTCAGATCACGCCGGCTTCGTTCTTGAGCTTGCCGATCAGCTCGTCCACGCTCGCGACCTTCACGCCGGCCTGGCGCTTCGGGGGCTCGGCGGTCTTGACGACCTCCAGGCGCGGGGCCGGATCGACGCCGAAGTCGCTGGCGGTCTTCTCCTCCAGCGGCTTCTTCTTGGCCTTCATGATGTTGGGCAGCGAGGCGTAGCGCGGCTCGTTGAGGCGGAGATCCGTCGTGACGATCGCGGGAAGCGAGAGCGAGATCGTCTGGAGGCCGCCGTCGACCTCGCGCGTCACCTCGGCGCGGCCGTCCTTCAGCTCGATCTTCGAGGCGAAGGTGCCCTGGGGACGCTTGGTGAGCGCGGCGAGCATCTGGCCGGTCTGGTTGGCGTCGTCGTCGATCGCCTGCTTGCCGAGGATCACGAGGTCGGGGCTCTCGGCCTCGACCACGCCCTTCAGGATCTTGGCGACGGTCAGCGGCTCGGTGACGCCGTCGACCTTCACGAGGATGGCGCGGTCGGCGCCCATGGCGAGCGCGGTGCGAAGCTGCTCCTGCGCCTGCGCCGGACCGATCGAGACGGCGACGACTTCCGTCGCCACGCCCTTCTCCTTCAGGCGGATCGCTTCTTCCACGGCGATCTCGTCGAACGGGTTCATGCTCATCTTGACGTTGGCGAGGTCCACGCCCGTGCCGTCCGGCTTCACCCGGATCTTCACGTTGTAGTCCACCACACGCTTCACCGCGACGAGGATCTTCATGCCCGCTCTTCCTCCTTGCCCGAAAGTTGCCGGACGGGTCCCACCGCGATAGGCGAATCTGACGGAAGCGTCAAAACCGGGAGCGACATTTCCCGGCGGTTTCGCGCCAATCCACGCTCGCGCTGCGGTTCAGCGGCTCTTGCCGGGCACCCAGAGAACGTCGGCGCGCCCCTCGTCGTTGGCGATCCGCGCCGCGACGAAGAGGTGGTCCGACAAACGGTTGAGGTAGGCGAGCGCCGTGTCGGCGACGATCTCGTTCTCGCGAGCGGCCAGCGCCACCGCCAGCCGCTCGGCCCGGCGGGCGACGGTGCGGGCGAGGTGGAGATGGGTCGCGAGGGCCGAGCCCGCGGGCAGAACGAAGGAGCGCAGCGGCTCCAGCCGCTCGTTCATCGCGTCGATCTCCGCTTCGATCCGTTCCACCTGGGCGGCCGTCACCGTCAGCCGCTCGTAGGGCAGCGGCTCGCCGGTCTCGGGCGTCGCCAGCTCCGCGCCGAGGTCGAAGAGCTCGTTCTGGATGCGCGCCAGCGCCTCGTCCATGGGCCCTTGCGCGTGGAGCCGGGCGAGGCCGAGCGTCGCGTTCAGCTCGTCCACGGTGCCGATCGCCTCGATGCGCAGGTCGCTTTTCGCGCGCCGCTCGCCGGTGGCGAGCCCCGTTTCGCCGCGGTCGCCGGTGCGGGTGTAGATGCGGTTCAGCCGGACCATGATCGTTTCTCCCCTCAGCGCCCGCCGCCGAGCGCGACCAGCGCGCCGACGATCAGGAGCACGGCCAGCGCCTGGAACAGGACGCGCATGCGCATCAGCTGCTGCGAGCGGCTGGGCGAGCCGCCCTTCATCATGTTGACAAGGCCCTTCAGGAGGATGATGGCGACGACCACCATGACGAAGAGCGCGAGATAGGTGAGGACGTCGGCCATGCGGGACCCAGGCAAGGAGGGATCGGTTCGGTGACGATATAGGAACGCGCCGCCCCTGCCGCTCAGGCGGGGGCGCGGCGGCGCGTCGCGGCGGCGACGCCGATGCCGGCGAGCGCGAGCCCCGCGATCTGCACGGGCAGGAGCCGCTCGTCGAAGAGCGCCCACGCCATCACCGCGGTGACGCCCGGGGTCAGGTACATCAGCGAGGCGACGGACGAGACCGCGCCCTCGCGGATCAGCTTCAGCATCAGGAACACCGCGCCGATCGACAGGACGAAGACGAGCCAGACGAGCGCGAAGACGAGTTCGCCGTTGACCTCGACCTGCCCGGTCTCCGTCAGCGCCGCCAGGATCGCGGTCGGAACAAGCGCGCCGAGATACTGGACGCTCGTGTTGACGCGAAGGTCCAGCCCGCCGCCGAAGCGCTTCTGCCAGATCGTTCCGGCCGAGATGGCGAGCGCGGCGGCGAAGACCGGCACGAGCGTCGCGGCGTGGAGGCTCGCTTCCGCGCCGATGCGGGGGGCCACCACCATGCCGACGCCGACGAGGCCGAGGGCGAGCCCGACGAGATGGCGGGGCGCGAGGTGCTCGCCGAGGAAGAGCGCCGCGAGAACGGCCGTGATCACCGGCTGCAGGCCGACGATGAGCGCGGCGATGCCGGCGTCGAGCCCGTGGCGCACGGCGTAGAACACGCCGCCGAGATAGACCCCGTGGATGAGGACGCCGGAGATCGCCGCGTGCATCGCCTGTCGCCCGCTCGGGAGCGCCGCCCGGGCGATCAGCGCGGCGGGCGCCAGGATCAGGATCGCCAGCGCGTAGCGCATCGACAGGAAGGTGAAGGGCTCGGCATAGGGCATGGCGTAGCGCGCGCCGATGAAGCCCGTGGACCAGAGAAGCACGAAGAGCGCCGGCATCAGGCGGTCGCGGATGGGCATGGGTCGGCGCAGGCCTCCGGGGCGTCGGATCGTCGCGGGGGCGCGGCGAGCACGTCGTTTCGCGATAGTCCCGCCGGGCTCCGCCCGCAACATATCGCGGTGCGTTCACGTCTGCTTAACCCTTTCGCTTAACGGCGGGCCAACCATGCCCGTGTGACGGTCCGGCGTCGATGCGGCGCACGTCCCCCCGCGCCGCTCCGCCACGAAAGATCCATGCCCATGACATCCAAGCCCCCGCTTCTCGTTCTCGCCGCAGCACTTCTCCCCCTCGCCGCGACGCCCGCGTCCGCCGCCGACATCCTCTACGAGCCGCCGGGCGGTTCGGGCGGCTACGACGCTCCGCTCGCCTCGGACGACGGCCTCAACTTCAATGGCCTCTACGCCGGCATCCAGGCCGGCGGCTCCTTCAACGGCTCGGACGGCGAGACGTCGGTGAGCTCCAGCAACAGCGCCTTCGTCGCCGCCGGCCCGCGGCGCGATTCGGAGGACGATTCGGCGGGCGGCACGATCGGCGGCCATGTCGGCGCCGACCTGCGCTTCGGCGCGATCGTCGTCGGCGCCGTCACCGACTACGGCAAGGTCAATGCCGGCTCGGAGGCGACCGCGCGCTTCGGCGGCAACAGCGTCACCACCGAGCGGCGGGTCGATTCGCTCGGCTCGACCCGCGCCCGGCTCGGCCTCGCCAGCGACAAGCTCATGGTCTACGGCACGGCCGGCGTCGCCTACGGGCGCGTCGAGACCGAGACCCGCGTCGACGATCCCTCCAACATCGTCGGCGACGGGGTGACGCGCGACTCCGACACGCTGGTCGGGGCGACCTACGGCGGCGGCGTCGACTACATGATCCACGACAAGGTGAGCCTGGGCGCCGAATACACCTACACCAACCTCGGCAACGCCGATTCGCCCGCCCGCTTCAACGAGCGCGGCGGGGGCCGCTTCACCGTCCAGGATGCGGGCGAGGACGTGAAGCTGCACAAGATCGAGGGCAAGCTCTCCTACCACTTCTTCTGACCGCCCCCGCGCGGCGGGTCTCGCGCCCGCCGCGCGAAGGGTTTATCGCCGGCCAAGGTCCTCGCACCCGCGCCGGCGGCTTTCATGCAGATCATCGTCCTCATCACCGTGCCGATCTTCGGCCTGATCGCCGCGGGCTACGCGGCACGCGCCTCGGGCCTTCTCGGGGACGCGGTCGCCGACGCGCTGGCGCGCTTCGTCTTCGCCGTCGCGGTGCCGGTTCTCCTGTTCCGCACGCTCGCCCGGGCGGAGTTCGGGGGCGAGAATCCCGTCCTCCTCTGGACCGCCTATTTCGGCGGGGTCTGCGTCGCCTGGCCGCTCGGCACGCTCCTCGCCCGCAAAGTCGGCGGCCTCGACCGGCGCACGGGCGTCGTCGCGGGGGTGGCGGCGGGCTTCTCCAACACCGTCTTCATCGCGCTTCCGGCGGTGGAGCGCGCCTATGGCCAGGCCGGCCTCGCGCCCCTTCTCGTGATCCTGTCGGTCCACCTGCCGCTCATGACCGCGGCCGGCACGCTGCTCCTGGAAGGCGCGGCCGCGGCGGACCTTCGCGCGGCCGGCACGCCCGCGCCGCGCCGCCCGGTCGCGCAGATCCTCGCGAGCCTGGTGCGCGCCTTCCTTCGCAACGCGATCATCATCGGCATCCTCGCGGGCGGCGCCTGGCGCCTCACGGGCCTTACCATCCCGCCGCTCCTCGACGAGATTCTCGCGCCCCTCGCCGGCACGGCGGGGCCGCTCGCGCTCTTCTCCCTCGGCATGTCGCTGCGGCGCTTCGGCCTGCGCGGCGACCTCGGCCTGACGCTCGGCATCGTCGGGCTCAGCCTCGTCGTCATGCCGGCGGCGGTCTGGCTCATCGCCGCGCCCCTCCTGTCGCCGCTCTGGCTGAAGGTCGCGGTGCTGACGGCAGCGGCCCCCAGCGGCGTCAACGCCTATCTCTTCGCCACCAATGTCGGCGCCGGCGAGAAGCTCGCGGCGAGCGCGACGCTTCTGGGCACCTGCCTGTCCGTCGTCAGCCTCAGCGCCTGGCTCGTGATCCTGGGCTGACGGGCGCGCGGCCCGCGAGCCCGACCATGGCGAGGATGTCCTCGGCCAGGGCCCCCTTCTCGCGCAGCGAGCGCAGGCTCGGCGCGGCGCGGCTCTTGGACAGCTTGGCGCCCTCCGCGTCGCGGATCAGCCGATGGTGGTGATAGGTCGGGACGGGAAGCCCGAACAGCGCCTGAAGGACGCGGTGGACGCTCGTCGCCTCGAAGAGGTCCCGGCCGCGCACGACGTTCGTCACGCCCTGGTCGGCATCGTCCAGAACCACGGCGAGGTGATAGCTCGCGGGCACGTCCTTGCGGCCGAGCACCACGTCGCCCCAGCGCTCCGGCTGCGCGGCCACGCGGTGCGGTCCCGCCGCTTCGCCCACCTCGCTCGTTTCGACGAAATCGAGCGGCCCGACGAGGGCCGCCGCGCGCGCCATGTCGAGGCGCCAGGCGAAGGGCGCGCCGGACGCCATCCGCTCGCGCCGCTCGGCGGGTCCCAGATCCCGGTCGAGCCGCGGATAGAGCGGCGCCCCGTCGGGGTCGCGGGGCCAGGGATCGCCGGTGCGCGCGGCGTGGCGCAGGGCATGGGCCCGCACCTCGCCGCGGGTCATGAAGGCCGGATAGATGAGGTCGCGCGCTTCCAGCTCGGCGAGCGCGCCGCGGTAGCGGGCGAAGTGCTCCGACTGCCGGCGCGGCGGCCCATCCCAGTCGAGGCCGAGAAAGGCGAGGTCGTCGAGGATCCCCGCCTCGAAGGCCGGCGTGCAGCGCGCGGTGTCGATGTCCTCCAGCCGCAGAAGGAAGCGCCCGCCCGCCGCACGCGCCATGCGGTGGTCGAGAACGGCGCTGAAGGCGTGGCCGAGATGCAGGTCGCCGTTCGGGCTCGGCGCGAAGCGGAACACAAGCGCGTCGGAACCGCGATCGGGGCTCGGACCGGCCAACATCGCTCTGCGTCCTGCCCTCATTGTTCCGTGCCCCGCGACGGGCTCTATACAGCCTCCGGCCGAGCCTGCCCACGCCGTTCGTCCGACCAACGCGCGGGCTGCCCGGGCGGGTTCCCGAGCCGGCATGCGATGGAGGCGAGCTCATGATCCTGACCGATGCCGACGTGGCCGCGGGCCTCGACGCCCTCGTGCGGCTCGACCCGCGCCTCGCCCCGGTCGTGGAGGGCGCGGGTCCGGTCCCGCTGCGCCGGGCCGAGCCGGGCCTCGCAGGCCTCGTCGCGACCGTGGTCGCCCAGCAGGTGAGCCGCGCCAGCGCGTCGGCCATCCTCGGCCGCCTGCGCGAGGCGGTGGAGATTTCCCGCGCGGCCGCCATTCTGGACGCCGAGGACGAGGTGCTGCGGCGCGCCGGGCTGTCGGCGGCGAAGATCCGCACGCTGCGCGCCGCGGCTCTCGCCATGAGCGAGGGACGGCTCGACTTCGCCCGGATCGAGCGGGCGGAGCCGGCCGCGGCGGTGTCGGAGCTCGTGGCGCTGCCCGGCATCGGCCTCTGGACGGCCGAATGCTTCCTGCTCTTCTCGCTCGGCCATCCCGACGTCTTCCCGGCCGGCGACCTCGCCTTGCGGCTCGCCGTCGCGGACGGGCTCGCCCTGTCCGATGCGCGGCCGAAGGAGGCGAGCGTCGCCGAGATCGCGCGGGTCTGGTCGCCCCACCGCTCCGTCGCCGCCCGGCTGTTCTGGCGGCATTATCACGTCGTCACCCGGCGCGACGCTGCGCCGGCCACGTGAGATCCGCCGTCCATCCACAGATTTCGACGCTGCAGCACGCGGGAGATTCGCGATTTTTCCCCTGTGACATCAGGCCCATGCGCCCGAATCACGGCAAGGCTTCACAAAGACGACACGTTGGAGCACGATAGTTAAACAATCGCGGCAGAGCGCCGCGCATGCTCAAGGAGAATCTCGGTGACGATTGCGCTCACCCAGGACTTGTCTCCGACGCTTGTCCTGAACGCGGACTATCGTCCGCTGAGCTACTATCCCTTGTCCCTTTGGTCCTGGCAGGACGCGATCAAGGCCGTGTTCCTCGACCGCGTGACCATCCTCGCCGAATACGATCGCGCCGTGCGCAGCCCGACCTATTCGATGCGGCTGCCCTCCGTCGTCTGCTTGAAGACCTATGTCAAGCCGGCGCGGCACCCCGCCTTCACGCGCTTCAACGTCTTCCTGCGCGACCGCTTCCAGTGCCAGTATTGCGGCTCGCCGCACGACCTGACCTTCGATCACGTCATTCCCCGCTCGCGCGGCGGCCTGACGACCTGGGAGAACGTCGTCGCCGCCTGCAGCCCGTGCAACCTGAAGAAGGGCGGCATGATGCCGAAGGTCGCGGGCATGATCCCGCACCAGATGCCGTTCCAGCCGACCGTTCACGAGCTGCACAACAACGGCCGCCTGTTCCCGCCGAACTTCCTGCACGAGAGCTGGCTCGACTACCTCTACTGGGATTCGGAGCTGGAGCCGGAATAGGCCGGCCTCAGCCCGCCGCCCGGCCGCCCCGCGCGGCGCCCCACAGGGCCACGAGCGCCCAGAACGCCGAGGCGAGGACGTTCCAGCCGGCGAAGGACAGGCCGAGGAAGCGCCCTGCCGCCCGGTCGCAGGCGGGCGGACGCACCGCGTCGATCGAGCCGAGAAGGTCGCCCGTCATCAGGTCGCCGCCCGCGACGCTCGCGCAGTCCGTCGGGCCCGCCCAGAACTGCCACTCGACGCCGGCATGGTAGATCGCGAGACTCATGCCCCAGAGCATGAGAAGCCCGACCACCGCGAAGAGGATGCGCGGCAATGCCGCCGGACCCACCTTCGCCAGCGCCAGCACGAGCGCCAGCAGCGCCACCGGCAGAGCGACGTAATAGGGCGTGCGCTGCTGCAGACAGAGCGCGCAAGGGATGTAGCCGCCGACATGCTGGAAGAGCAGCGCCGTTCCGACGGTCGCCGCGAGGCCGAGCACGAGCACCGCCGCCACACCGACGCTGCGGTTCGAGCGTGCGGGCGCCGCGCCGCCGCCAAGGCCAAGACTGCTCCGGCTCATTCCCGATCCCATCCGTTCCGCCCGCGTCGCACCGGCAGCGGCTCTAGCCCCCGCCCCGGCCGATTGCAAACGCGCCGACCGACGACGCAGCGTTTCCTGCGGGATCAGTGAGGCGCGGATCGGGCCGGCCGGGCTTCAGCCGCAGCATCGGCCGTTCGACCAGGAACCAGGACAGCGTCGCGGGAACGAGGGTGAGCGCGAGCGAGGCGGCGAACAGCAGGAGCTGCGGCATCGAGCCGCCGGCAGCCTGCACGATCACCTGCTGCACGGGAAAGGCGTAGAGGTAAAGGCCGTAGGAGACATCGAACCGATCGAGCCCCGCCAGGGCCTTCAGCCGGAAGGCAAGTCCGACGACGAACCACGGCCAAGCGAGAAGGTAGAGATACGGGAAGAAGCGCCAGTCGATCTGCCCGAGCAGAAAGGCGAGAACCACAAGCGCGCCGGCGGCGAGCGTCGCCGGCCCCGAGAGGGCGCGCGGCGCCTCCAGCATGCGGATCAGCGCTCCGCCGCCGAACAGAGCGACGAAGCGCATGAGATGCTCCGCAATGAGCCCGCCGGCGTAGTTGAAGAGGATGAAGTCCTTGTGGAACGCCCCGAGCACGAAGAACAGGTAGCCGCCGAGCGTCAAGGCGAAGAGCCCGCGCCGGTTGAAGCTGCCGCACCAGGCCATGAGGGCGAGGACGAGGTAGCAGATCGCCTCCATCGGCAGCGTCCAGAGGGAGCCGTTGACGACGGGCGTCGTCGTGGCCGCCTCGAACACGCCGGGCAGGAAGGGACGCCAGACGAAGAGCAGGCCGTTCAGGAGATACTGGAATGTGAGCGGCCGCTCCCAGTAATCGGCCGCCGTCGTCACCAGCGGCCCCATGACGAAGACGGTGACGAGAAGCAGCACGACGAGCGCGGGAAGGATCCGCAGGGCGCGCGCGGCAAGGAAGCGCCCGATCTGCGGCTGGCGCATCAGCGAGCCGCAGATGAGGAAGCCGCTGATGGCGAAGAACGCGTCGACGCCGAGGGTGCTGGCCGGCACGAGCCCCACCGTCGCCATGAACGGGTCCTCCACCGCGCCGCCGAGCGAGTAGGAATGAGTGAAGATCACCAGCACGGCGGCCAGAAGCCGAAGCGCGGTGAAGCCATTGATCCGCGTCATCCCATCTCCCGGCGACGAGCCGCCGGGCGATGGTATCTGTTCGCCTGCCTTCCGGTCCAGCCCCGGACAGCCCGTGCCGCTCCCGACAAAAGCCGTGACAATCCGCTTTGGATTTGGCACATCTGGCGCCGTTGCGGGCGTGGCGAAACGGTAGACGCAGCGGACTCAAAATCCGCCGTAGCAATACGTGTCGGTTCGAGTCCGACCGCCCGCACCATCTCGTTTCGGCAAATCGCGTCCGGCCGCTTCCCTTAGCGCTTGAGGAAGGCTGCGAAGGCGGCGCGGGCTTCGGGCGAGCGCAGGCGCTCGGCGAAGAGCTCGATCTCATCGTCGATACGCCGGACGGTCTCGTCCGGATCGCCGCGCAGGAGCGCGCGGGCCGCCAGGAGCGCGCCGCGCGGCTTTCGCGCGAGCCGGCGCGCCGCGTCGAGCGCCGCGCCCTCCGCATCCGCCTCGACGACGCGCGTGACGATGTTGGCCTGGCGCGCCTCCTCGGCACCGAAGGCCTCGCCGAGAACCAGGAGCGCGAAGGCGCGCTGCGCGCCCATGAGCCTCGGCCCGAGAAGGCTCGATCCGGCTTCCGGCGTCAGGCCGAGGTCGAGAAACGGCGTGCGGAAGGTCGAGCCGGCGCTCGCGACCACGACGTCGCAATGCATCAGGAGCGTCGTGCCGATGCCGATGGCGAGCCCGTCGACGCCGGCGACGAGCGGCTTGGTGGCGCGGGCGAGCCCGTGAAGGAAGCCGCGCACCTCGCTTGGTGCCTCGCCGCCCGCCGCGATGGCGGCGAAGTCGGCGATGTCGTTGCCGGCGCTGAAGGTCCCGGGCAGGCCGAGGATGACGGTCGCGGCGATCGCGTCGTCGCCCTCCGCCTCCGCGAGGCCGGCGGTGAGCGCGGCGTACATCGCCCGCGTCAGCGCGTTCTTCTTGTCCGGCCGGTTCATCCGCAGAACGAGGACGCCGTCCTCGCGGCGCGTCTCGACGTGATCGCTCATCAGGCGGACTCCTCGACGAGAAGGGCGTGGGCGGCGGCAAGGCTCGCCGCGCCCGACAGGACGATCCGCTTGAGGGCGGCGGTCTCGGGCAGGAGGTTCTCCGCGGCGAAACGGGCGAGCGCGAGGCGCGCCGGCGCCTCGTCGGCGAGCGCGCCCTTGGCGAGGTAGGCGGTGCCCGCCGTCAGGCCGAAGAGCCGGAGATAGGGTGTCGCGCCCGCCAGCGCCTCGCCCGTCCGCTTCTCGGCGATCCGGCGCAGGAGATGGTCCGTCGCCTCCCGCAGGTCCGCGATGGCCTTGGACAGGCGCGCCGCCGCTTCCCCGGTGTCGGGCCGGTTGGAGGCCCGCAGGCCTTCCGCGACGGCCTCCAGCTCGGCGAGGTAGGCGGCAACCGTCGCCCCCTCGCTCTGGCCGATCTTGCGGGTGACGAGGTCGATCGCCTGGATGCCGTTGGTGCCCTCGTAGATCGGGGCGATCCTGGCATCGCGCAGCAGGCGCGCGGCGCCCGTTTCCTCGACATAGCCCATGCCGCCATGGACCTGGACGCCCAGCGAGGCGACCTCGACGCCGACATCCGTCGCGAAGGCCTTGGCAACGGGGGTGAGGAGGTTCGCCCGCTCCTGCCAGAAGCGCGCCTGCGCCGCGTCGTCCCGTTCGCGCGACAAATCGGTCGCGAAGCCGCAGGCATAGGTGATCGCCCGCGCCATGCCGGTCATCGCCTTCATGGTCAGGAGCATCCGGGCGACGTCCGGGTGCTCGACGATCGGGCTCATCGGATCGGAGGGCTCGGGCTTTGCGGCGAGAAGCGTCGAGCGGCCCTGCCGGCGCTCGTGGGCGTAGGCGACCGCCTTCTGGGTCGCGGCCTCCGCGACGCCGACGCCCTGCATGCCGACGAGCAGGCGGGCGTTGTTCATCATCGTGAACATGCAGGCGAGGCCGCGGTTCTCTTCGCCGACGAGCCAGCCGACGGCGCCGGCCTCGCCCGTTTCGCCCTTTCCGTCGCCGTAGATCATGGTGCAGGTGGGCGAGCCGTGGATGCCCATCTTGTGCTCGATGGAATGGCACCAGACGTCGTTGCGCGCGCCGAGGGCGCCGTCGGCATCGGGAATGAACTTCGGCACCAGGAACAGCGAGATGCCCTTCACACCGGCCGGAGCGTCGGGCAGGCGCGCGAGGACGAGGTGGACGATGTTCTCCGTCCAGTCGTGCTCGCCGTAGGTGATGTAGATCTTGGTGCCGAAGATCCGGTAGGTGCCGTCCGCGCGGCGTTCGGCGCGGGTGCGCAGGGCCGACAGGTCCGATCCCGCCTGCGGCTCGGTGAGGTTCATCGTCCCCATCCACTCCCCCGAGATCAGGCGCGGGAGGTAGAGCGCCTGGAGCTCCGCCGAGCCGTGCGCTTCCAGCGCCTCCACCGCGCCGACGGTGAGGCAGGGGCCGATCGCGAATCCCATCGAGGCGCCGTTCCAGATCTCGAAGGCCGCGGCCGAGAGCGCCGTCGGCAGGCCCTGTCCGCCATGGGCCTCGGGCCCGGTCAGCGCGGCCCAGCCGCCGGCGCTCCAGTCGGCATAGGCCTGCGGCCAGCCGGCCGGCGTCGTGACGCGGCCGTCGGCCGCGCGGGCGCCTTCCCGGTCGCCGCTGGGGGCGAGCGGCGCGAGCGTTTCGCCGGCGAAGCGGCCGGCCTCCTCCAGGATCGCGTCCAGGAGGTCGGGCGTCAGTTCGCCGAGCCGTCCGTTCGCCATCGCCTCGTCCAGGCCGGCCACGCTCTTCAGCGTGAAGGCGATGTCCGTCACGGGTGCCTTGTACATGTCCTCACCTCCTCATCGACGCGTCCCCTACCCCTCTGCCGGCCGGGACGTATATTCACTGTGCCGCGACCAAAAAGCGCCGCGATGCCCATGACCGGAACGCCTTCTCCCCTACAACATTACAGCGAGTGGAAGCAGGAGTGATTTGAATGCGGTTTGTGCGGTTCGGCGAGCGTGGATCCGAGCGCGTCGGCATCCTCGACCGAAACGATGGCATCCGCGATCTGACCGGTCATCTGGACGGGCTTTCCGGCGCCTCGCTCGATCCCGCCAACCTCCAGCGCGTCGCCGCGCTGGACCTCGACGCGTTGCCGCTCGCGCCCGACGGCGCGCGCCTCTGCCGGCCGGTGGGCCATATCGGCAAGATCGTCGGCATCGGCCCGAACTATCACGAGAGCGCCATCCTCGCCGGCTTCAAGGTCAATCCCGAGCCCACCGTCTTCATGAAGGCGGCGAGCGCGGCGAGCGGCCCGAACGACCCGATCGAGATCCCGCGCATGGCGAGCCGCGTCGACTGGGGCGTGGAGCTCGCCGTGGTGATCGGACGGGTGGCGAAGTACGTCACCGTCGAGCAGGCGATGGACCACGTCGCCGGCTTCACGCTCGCCAACGACGTCACCGAGCGCTCCTTCCAGCTCCAGCGCGGCGGCCAGTGGTCGAAGGGCAAGAGCCACGACACCTTCGCGCCGCTCGGCCCCTGGCTGGTCACGCCGGACGACCTTCGGAACTACGACGAGCTCGATCTCTGGCTCGACGTGAACGGCGAGCGCCAGCAGCTCGGCAACACGCGCGAGATGATCTTCAAGGTGCCCTACCTCGTCTCCTACGTGTCGCGCTTCACGCGCCTGGAACCGGGCGACGTGATCCTGACGGGCACTCCGCCGGGCGTCGGTCTGTCCTTCGACCCGCCCCGCTTCCTCGCCCCCGGCGACCGCGTGACCTTGGGCGCAGACGGCCTCGGCCAGCAGGACTACGTCTGCATCGCGAGCTGAGGCTGAGGCGGATCCCCGGTGAGCCGACGCCTCGACCGCATGCGCCGCGCGCCGCAGGGAGACTGGACGATCGCGGACGTCGAGGCATTGTGCCGCGAGTTCGGCGTCTCGGCCGAACCGCCGCGCGGCGGCAGGTCGCATTACAAGATTTCGCACCCCGCGGTTGCCGCGATCCTCACCCTGCCCTTCAAACGACTGATCAAGCCGATCTATATTCGCAAGCTCGTCGCGCTGATCGACGAGGTGAGGGCTGCCCATGGAACCGCTCCGTTACCCGATCGTGATTGAGCCGCTGGCGGCGGAGGACGGAGGCGGCTTCGCGGCCTTCGTGCCCGACCTGCCCGGCTGCATGAGCGACGGCGCGACGCCGGAAGAAGCGATCGACAACGTGCGCGATGCCATCCGCTGCTGGATCGAGGCGGCGGACGATCTGGATCGACCCGTGCCAGCCCCCTCGCCCCACTTGCGGATCGCCTGAGCCATCCTCACCCCTTCAGCCGCTCCCACCCCTCGTCCGGGCGGAAGCGGGGGCCGAGGCGGCTTTCGAGGCGGCGCATGGTGGCGACGATCTCGTCCACGCCCCGCGTCCTGGCATAGTGGATCGGCCCGCCGCGGAAGGGCGCGAAGCCGGTGCCGAAGATCATGGCGCCGTCCGCCACGGCCTCGTCCGCGACGACGCCCTCGCGCAGGCACGCGACGACGGCGTTCAGCATCGGCAGGATCAGGCGATCGGTAAGGTCGGGATCGCTCTTCGCCCCGTCCTTCAGCGCCTCGACCTTTCCCTTCTTCGGCTTGTTGTCGGCGTCGTACTCGTAGAGGCCGGCGCGCGTCTTGCGGCCGAGCTTCTTCTCCGCCACGAGCCGCTTCAGCCATTCCGGCGCCTCCGGCAGCGCGTCCGGCCCGAGCCGCTCGCGCAGCGAGGTCGCGACGTCCAGCGCGATGTCGAGCCCGACCTGATCGGCGAGCTCCACCGGCCCCATCGGCATGCCGAAGCGCGTCGCCGCCTCGTCGATCCGCTCCTTCGGGATTCCCTCGTCGACCATCGCCAGGGCTTCCGCCATGTACGGCGTGAGCGAGCGGTTGACGAGGAAGCCCGGCGCCGAGGCGACGGGCGCGGGCAGGCGGTTGATCTCGGCGGCGAAGGCCGTCGCGCGGCGCAGCGTTTCGCTGGACGCCGCGGGATGCGAGACGATCTCGACGAGCTGCATGCGCGAGACGGGATTGAAGAAATGCAGGCCGACGAAGCGGGAGGGGTCGCTGAGCCCTTCCGCCAGGCTCTCCAGCGGCAGGGCCGAGGTGTTGGTGGCCAGGATCGCGCCGGGCTTCAGCTTCGGCTCGACGGCCGCGTAGATGCTCGTCTTCAGCGCCGCCTTTTCCGGGACGGCCTCGATCACGAGGTCGGCATGGGCGACGCCGACGCCGTCGAGGTCCGGCACCAGCCGGTCGAGCGCGTCGCGCACCTTCAGCGGATTGCGAAGCGTCTTCTCCAGCATCGTCGTCGCGGCCTTCACCGCGCGTCCCAGCGCCTTCGGGTCGAGATCGGCGAGGGTGACACGGAACCCCTCGCGCGCCGCCCAGGCCGCGATGTCGCCGCCCATGGCGCCGGCGCCGATCACGTGGACGTGGGAGACGCCGGAGGAGCCGTCCTTCAGGCCCTTCATCGTTTCGCGCAGGAAGAAGACGCGCACGAGGTTCTGCGCGGTCGGCGTCTCGATCAGCGTCGCGAAGCTCTCGATCTCGGCCGCCTGCATCGCCTTGGCGTTGCCGCCATGCGCTTCCCAGAGATCGATCAGCCTGTAGGGCGCGGGATAATGGTCCTTCGGCGCCTTCTCCGCCGCGGTCCGGCGCATCTGGCTCGCGGCGAAGGCGCGGGCCGGGCGCAGCGAGAAGGCGCGCGCCTTGAAGCCCCCGCTCTCGGCCTTGCGCCCCTCGCCCTTCGCATAGGCCGCCACCGCCGCCGCGACGTGACGCTCCTCGACAACGGCGTCGACGAGGCCGATCGCCTTGGCCTTCTTCGCCCGCGCCGGCCGGCCGGTCAGCATCATGGTCATCGCCTCGATCGGGTCGGCGACCATGGTCGAGCGATAGGTGCCGCCGAGCCCCGGATGGAGGCCGAGCATCACCTCGGGAAAGCCGAGGCTGGCATCGGGCGTCGCGATCCGGTGGCGGCAGGCCAGCGCGAATTCGAGCCCCGCGCCCAGGCAGTGCCCGTGGATCACCGCGATCGTCGGGAAGGACAGCGCTTCCAAGCGATCCAGCACGGAATGCGCCTCGCGCATCGCCGCCTCGATCTCGGCCTTGCTCGCGCCCTTGAACTGGTTGATGTCGGCGCCGGCCGCGAAGCCCGAGGGCTTGGCCGAGCGGATCACCAGCGCCGCCGGCCGCTCGGCCTCGGCCCGCATCACATGCGTCGCCAACTCTTCCAGCACCGCCCGGTCGGCGGTGTTGACGGATCGGCCCGGCCGGTCGAGCACCAGCCAGCGCACGCGGTTCTCGTCGATCGCGCTGCGCCAGTTTCCTTCGACGGGCGCCCCGCGGGCCGGTCCGAGTTCCAGGTCGCGAGGCTGAAGCGCGTCGAGCATGCGGCTCATGGGATGGGGCCTTTCGAGAAGAAGCATTCGGTCGAGAGGATGCACACGGCGCCGGATGGAGCGCCCCCCTCTCCCGCCAACGGGAGAGGGTGCCGAGCGAAGCGAGGCGGGTGAGGGTTTTCCAGAAGACGTTGCGGCTGGAGACCCTCATCCGCCCCTTCGGGGCACCTTCTCCCGGGACGGGAGAAGGGGAAGCGGTTGAAATGCCGCATTCACGAAATGTGGCTACACCGCCTCCAGCAGCATCGCGCCGCCGAGGCCGCCGCCGATGCACTGGGTGGCGATGCCGCGTTTCTTGCCGAGGCGCTTCATCGTATTCGCCAGATGCAGGGTGATGCGGTTGCCGCTGGTGCCGACGGGGTGGCCGAGCGCGATGGCGCCGCCGTCGACGTTGAGCCGGTCCCGCGCGATCTCGCCGCCCTGGCCCTCGTCGAGGTCGAGGACGGTGCGGCCGAGTTCCGGATCCGCCAGCGCCTTCACGCAGGACAGGACCTGCGCCGCGAAGGCTTCGTTCAGCTCCCAGAGGTCGATCTCGGACAGGCTCATCTTCTGGCGCTTGAGGAGCAGCGCCGCCGAGACCGCCGGGCCGAGGCCCATGATCGACGGATCGAGCCCGTCCCAGGCCGAGTCGACGATGCGCGCGATCGGCGTCAGCCCATGCTTCTCCACCGCTTCCTCGGACGCCAGGATCGTCCAGGAGGCGCCGTCGGTGATCTGCGAGGAGTTGCCGGCCGTGACCTTGCCGAAGGGCTTCTCGAAGACCGGCTTCAGCTTGGCGAGCGTGTCGGCCGACGATCCCGGCCGCACGCCGTCGTCGTGGTCGAAGACCTGACCGTCGCGGGCGATGGCGGTGAGCATCTCGCCCTTGAGGTGCCCGGCCTTGGTCGCCGCGTCCAGCCGGTTGTGGCTCTCGGCCGCGTATTCGTCGGCCTCGCGCCGCGAGATCCCGAAGAGATGCGCGAGCTTCTCCGCCGTCTGGCCCATGTTGAGGTCGGTGATCGGGTCGGTGAGGCCGCGCTCCAGCCCGATCACGGGCTTGAGGAAGCCCGGCCGCAGCCCCGCGAAGGCCTTCAGCCGGTCGGTGGCCGAGCGCGCGCCATTGAGCTCGGCGAACCACTCCACCGCGCCGCGCGTCAGCACCAGCGGCGAATGGCTCAGCGCCTCGGCGCCGCCGGCGAGAACGATGTCGGCGGTTCCGTCCTCGATAGAGCGGTAGGCCGTGTCGATCGACTGCATGCCCGAGCCGCAGTTCACCTGCACGGTGAAGGCCGGCACCTCGTCGGAGATCCCGAGCCGCAACGCCGCGACGCGGGCCGGGTTCATTTCCTCGGCGACGACGTTGACGCAGCCGAGCACCACGAGGTCGATGGCGTCGGGCGCGAAGGCCTGGCGCAGGAGCAGCGGCCGGCCGCACTGGACGGCGAGGTCGACCGGCGAGAACGGCCCCGGCCGCCCCCGCGCCTTGATGAAGGGCGTGCGCGCGCCGTCGACGAGGTAGACGGGACGGCGGTTCAACCGGATCGGTTCGGCGGCCCGGCTCACTCCGCGGCCTCCCGGCGCTCGACGGCCGGCTCGGCGGCCGGCGCCTTGCGGTGCTGATGCGCCAGCGGCGAGACCTCCTCCATCGGGAAGGCGTCCACCGCGACCACCACGTCCACCGCCGCCTTGGCCTCGGCGAGCTGGTCGAACTCGGCTTGCGTGATGATGCCGGCTTCCAGCGCCGCCTTGAAGTCGCGGACCTTGGCTTCGCGCAGCTTCTTCTCGATCGGGGCCACCGCCGTCACCAGCTCGAAGGCGCGTTCGAGGTCGGCGATCGGGTGGCTCTCGTGGCGCTCGCCGAGATAGATGTCGGCGGTCAGGCGGTCGCGCTGCGAGGAGGGCCGCGTCAGGATCGCCGCGACCTCGCTCGTCAGCTCGTCCGCCGGCTCGGCATAGGGCACGCCGAGCGGGAAGGCGATGAAGCGCGCGACGAGCGCCGCCCAGCGCGAGGGCAGGTTGTCGAGAACGCCGTCGAAGGCGAGCGCGATGCGGTTGCCGCCCTTCTGCATGACGTATTCGACGATCGGCTTGTCGGCTTCCGGCCGCCCCTCCACCTCGAAGCGCTTCAGCGCGGCGCCGAGGAGATAAAGCTCCGACAGGATATCGCCGAGCCGCGCCGAGATCATCTCCTTGCGCTTCAAGGCCCCGCCGAGCGTCAGCAGCGCGAGGTCGGACACCAGCGCGAAGGCCGAGGCGTAGCGCGAGAGCTGGCGCCAATGGCTCGTCATCGCCGCGTCGTCCGGCGCGTGCGCAGCGAGACCGCCGGTCCAGCCGTGGTAGAGCGCGCGCACCGCGTTCTTCACGGAATGCCCGACATGGGCCCAGAAGGCCTTGTCGAAGGCGTCGAGACCGGCCTCGCGGTCCGGGTTCGACAGCGCCTTCATCTCCTTCAGCATGTAGGGATGCGCGCGGATGGCGCCCTGGCCGAAGATCATCAGGTTGCGCGTCAGGATGTTCGCGCCCTCCACCGTGATGCCGATGGGGACGGACTTGTACTGCTGGGCCATGTAGTTCTTCGGCCCGTCGATGATCGCCTTGCCGCCGTGGATGTCCATGGCGCGCTCGATCGACTCGCGCATGCGATAGGTCGCGTGCGCCTTCATGATCGCCGAGACGACGGAGGGGCGGTGCCCCTGGTCGAGCGCGGCGATGGTCAGGCGGCGCGCCGCGTCGATCTGGTAGGCGTTCGCGGCGATGTCGGCGAGCGGCTGCTGGATGCCCTCGAACAGGGCGATCGGCACGTTGAACTGCTTGCGAACGCGCGCATAGGCGCCGGTGACGCGGGCGCACATCGCCGCGGCGGCGGCCGACTGCGAGGGCAGCGAGACCGACCGGCCGGCGGCGAGCGCCGTCATCAGCATGGTCCAGCCCTCGCCGATCTGCTTTTCGCCGCCGAGGATCCAGTCCATCGGCACGAACACGTCGCGCCCGTAGAGCGGCCCGTTCTGGAAGTGCTGGCCGAGCGGGATGTGCCGGTCGCCGTGGGAGACGCCCGGATGGCTGGTCGGGATCAGCGCGACGGTGATGCCGAGCTCCTCGCCGCGGCCGAGATGGTTCTCGGGATCGCGCATCTTGAAGGCGAGGCCCATCACCGTCGCGACGGGACCGAGCGTGATGTAGCGCTTCTCGAAGTTCAGCCGGATGCCGAGCACCCGTTGGCCCTCGTGCTCGCCGTATTCGACGACGCCCGTATCGGTCATCGCCGCCGCGTCCGAGCCCGCCGAGGGCGAGGTCAGGCCGAAGCAGGGGATCTCGCGCCCGTCCGCGAGGCGCGGCATCCAGTGGTCGCGCTGCTCCTGCGTGCCGAAGTGCAGCATCAGCTCGCCGGGGCCGAGCGAGTTCGGCACCATGACGGTGACGCCCGCGACGACCGACACCGACGACACTTTCCGCACGACCTCCGAATGGGCCGTGTTGGAGAAGCCGAGGCCGCCATACTCCTTGGGAATGATCATCCCGAAGAACTTGTTCTTCTTCAGGAAGTCCCAGACCTCCGGCGGCAGGTCCTTGTCCTCGGTCTCGATCTTCCAGTTGTCGATCATGCCGCAGAGCTCGGTGACCGGCCCGTCCATGAAGGCCTGCTCTTCGGCGGTCAGCCTCGCCGGCGGCATGGCGAGCAGCTTGTTCCAGTCCGGATTGCCGGTGAACAGCTCGCCGTCCCACCAGACCGTGCCGGCGTCGATCGCCTTGGCCTCGGTCTCGGAGATCGCGGGCATCACGCCCTTGGCCCACTTGAAGATCGGCTTGGTCAGCTTCTCGCGGCGAAAGGACATGGGGTCGTCTCCTCCGGTCAATGGGTCGCGCGGGCGGCCACTCCCTCGTCCCGGATATAGGCCGCCCGTGGCGGCCCGTCAGCCGCCGCCCCTTCACATTGACGTAAACGTAAGATGCAGGCGAGTCAAAGGGCAGCGGGGCTTCAGGTCTCGACTTGGCCCGATCTTCGATTGGCAATGTTACCGAATGACTGCTCCCGCGAGCCTCCGCGTCAGCGCTCCGTCAAGGCGAGCTTGGCGCCGAGGCCGACGAAGGCGGCCGCGAAGCCGCGCCGCAGCCAGGCCATGATGGCTGGGCGCGAGACGATCCTTTCCCGCACTGCCGCGGCGAACACGCCGTAGAGGGCGAAGACGCCGAAGGTCAGCGCCATGAAGACGAGGCTGAGTTCGCCCATGAGACGAACCGGGCTCGCCGTGTTCTCTGGCACGAATTGCGGGAGGAAGGCGACGAAGAAGATCGAGAGCTTGGGGTTCAGGAGGTTGGCGAGGATGGCCGAGACGATCACGTCCCGGTCGGAGCGCTCCGTCGCCTCCGCCTCGATCCGCAAGGGGCCGTGCTCCTTCATGGTCGCCCAGGCCATCCAGAGGAGGTAGGCGACGCCGGCATATTTGACGAGCGCGAAGGCGAGCGCGCTCGCGTGGAGAAGCGCGGCAAGGCCCGTGATGGCCGCCAGCATGTGCGGCACGATGCCGAGCGTGCAGCCGAAGGCGCAGACGAGGCTCGCCCGGGCGCCGCGCGACAGGCCGGCGGCCAGCGTCAGCACCACGCCGGTGCCGGGCGAGGCGACGACGATCAGCGAGGTGAGAAGGAATTCGGGGCTCATGGATCGGGGACTTCCTCGACGCGCGGGGGCATGCCGAGCGAGCCTGACGCGCGCCGCCGGCGCGCGCCACCCGATTTCAGGCGGGCAGCGCTTCCGCCGGCTGCGCTCCGGCCGCCCGCGCGCCGAGTTCCGCCAGAAGCGCTGCGACGACGTCGGTCTGCGACACGATGCCGACGAGGCGGCCGTCCGCCTCGACCACCGGCAGGTGGTGGAGGCCGGCATCGGCCATGACCGGGGCGATGGCGGCGACGAGCGTGTCGCGCCGCACGGTCGCGGGCGCCGCCGTCATGATGTCCGCCACCGTCGAGGCCGGCGCCCGCGTGCGGCTCGCGGTCAGGCGCAGCCGGTGGCGGAACGCGAGGCGCGGCCCCTTCGGCCCCCAGGCGGTCTTTTCCAGGAGGTCGGTCTGCGTGACGAGGCCGAGGATGCGGGCCCCCTCGTCCGTCACCGGCAGCGCCTTGATGTGGTGCCGGCGCAGGAGGTCCATCGCCTCGCGGAAGGACGCGTCCGGCCCCACCGCCACGACGTCGCGCGACATGATCTCGGCGCAAGTCCGCGTGCCGGCGCGGTGGGCCAGGAAGCGCTGCTCGGCCCGGCGCAGGATGGCTTCGAGATCAGAGCGGTCGACATCGATCACTTGGTCGAATTCGGCGAGCACCGCGTCGAGGTCGGCGGAGGTGAAGCCGAGCCGGGCCGTCGGCGGCGGATCGGCCGTGCCGCGCTCCACCGGCGCGCTCGGCGCCGCGTGCGGATAGCGCCGCCCCGTCGCGTTGTTGAAGAGGAGCGCGGCGCCCAGCATCAGCGCCGAGTTCGCCAGGATCGGCCAGACAACGAAGCCGTAGCCGAGCGCCCGGATGCCCTCGCCGCCCAGCACCGCCGTCAGCGCCACCGCCCCGCTCGGCGGATGCAGGCAGCGCAGCGCCATCATGATGGCGATGGCGAGCGTGATCGCGAGCGCTGCCGCGAGCCCCGGATCGGGCACAAGCCGCGCCACCGTCACCCCGACGAGCGAGGCGACGAGGTTGCCGCCGAGGATCGACCAGGGCTGTGCCAGCGGACTCGCCGGCACGGCGAAGAGCAGCACCGCCGACGCCCCCATCGGCGCCACGAGGAAGGGCAGTCCCGGCGCTTCCCCGAGCGCCGTGCGCGACACGACCGCCGTGCCCAGGATCCCCACCCCCGCGCCGATGCTGGCGCGCAGCTGCTCGCGGCGGCTGACGGAAACGAGGTCGGGCAGGAAGCGGCGAAGAAACGGGTGCATGGCCGCCGCGGGTTAGCGCCCCGGCCGGGCCGCCGCAAGCGGGAGCGCGCCGCTACATCCCTACGCTGGCCTTAACGCAACCTTTGATCTATGGGAGCCGTCCTTTTCGCGACGCCGGAGCCCGCCCCATGGCCGAGAACCAGCCCTCGCTGAAACCCGTCATCCTGTCGCTCTTCGCCACCTATTGGCGCGACGCGCGCTGGATCACCCTCCTCGTCGTCGGCGCGAGCATCGTGGGCGCGCTCTGCGCCATCGCCGCGCCCGTGCTCTTCGCCCGGGCCGTCGACGCGCTGGCGGCTGGCGGCGAACCGGATGCGATCCTGCGCACGCTCCTCCTTTACGCCCTGGTCTTCGGCATCGCCGACGCGCTCGGCGACGCGGCGCGCTACATCCTCGTCCTGTGCGGACAGCGCCTGTCCTTCATCTCGAACTTCGCCTTCTTCTCTCGCCTCCTGCGCAAGACCGCCGGCTTCTTCCTGGAGCGCAACCAAGTCGAGATCGGCAATGCCCGGCGCGAGGGCAGCTACGCCCTCGACCTCGTGCTCCAGTTCGGCATCGGCGGCGTCCTGCCCGGCCTCGTCCAGATCGTCTTCAGCCTCGTCGTGCTCGGCGGGCTCGTCAGCTGGGAAACGGCGCTCATCGTCCTCGTCTACGGCGTCGTCGTCGTCGGGCTCGATTTCGCGCGCGTGGCGAAGGTGAACCCGTCCATCAACGCCGCCATCGACGGCAGCCAGGAGAATGCCAGCCTCGTCGGCAACGCGGTTGCGGTGATCGAGACGCTGCGCCAGACGCGCGGCGAGGCGTGGATGCAGGACCGCTTCCTCGACGGCGCGCGCGGCATCCTTGCCAGCTGGCGCCGCTACGCCCTGGTCAGCGGCGGCTTCGCGGCGGTGGCCGGCCTCGCGGTCGGCCTCCAGCTCGCCGTGACCTTCCTGATCCTCCTGCCCCGCCATGAGGCAGGGACCATCACCGTCGGCGAGATCGTCCTGTTCAATACGCTGCTGCTCCAGCTCAACCAGCCCTGCCGGCTCGTCGGCCAGGCCATCAAGGAGGTCGCCGACGCCCTCGCCCGCTTCCGTCCCTTCGCGGCCATGTGGAGCGCGCCGGAGGACACCGAGCCGGCCGATCCCCTGCCCTTCCCGCCCGGCGCGGGCACGCTCGCCTTCCAGGGCGTCGGCTTCCGCTATCCCAACGGTCGCGGCGTGTCCGATCTCGACTTCACCGTGGTGCGCGGCACGCCGGCCTTTCTCGTCGGCGAAACGGGATCGGGCAAGTCGACGGTGCTGCGGCTGCTCCTGAAGAGCGCCGAGCCGCAGGAAGGCCGCATCCTCGCGGGCGACACCGACGTCACCCGCATCCGCCGCGACGAGTGGTTCGCCCATGTCGGCGTCGTGCCGCAGGACGTCGCGCTCCTCAACGACAGCCTCGCCGTCAACATCGTGCTCGGCCGGCCGCACGACGAGGCGCGGCTGCGCAGCGCGGCCGAGCGGGCCTCGATCCTCGCCCGCATCGAGGCGATGCCCGAGGGCTTCGCGACGACCGTCGGCGAGCGCGGCCTGAAGCTCTCGGGCGGCGAGCGCCAGCGCATCGCCATCGCCCGCGCTCTTTACGGCGAACCGTCCATCCTCCTCCTCGACGAGGCGAGTTCGGCCCTCGACGAGGACACGGAAGCGGAGATCATGGACGGCCTTCGGGCGCTGGCGGGAAGCCTCACCATCCTCGCCGTCACCCACCGCCGCAGCATCATCCGCCCCGGCGATCAGGTGATCCGCCTCAGCGAGGGCGGCCTCGCCTAGCCGAGCACGGGCAGGAAGGGCTGCCCGGCGAGCGCCTGCGCGAAGGTGGCGAGGACGAAGGCGGCGTAGAGGACGGCGAGCACGCCTGCGCCGCGCCGGCCGAGGCGGACCAGCGGCAGGAGAAGAAGGGCCGCGAGCGGCAGGGCGTGCATGGCGTGGGTGGCGAAGAAGTGCGGCACGCGCAGGTCGCCGCCGTCGCGCGCCCAGCCCATCAGCGCGAGCCCGCCCGCGTCCGAGCGCGCGCCGGCGACCCAGTGCCCGTCGCCGGACGACATGGTGCCGGCGGTGATCAGCGTCAGGACGGGGGTGAGGAGGAGCCCGGCGACGATCGCCCGGCGCACGCCCCCGTCGAGCCGGCCAGCGGCGTAGCGCGCAAGGCCCGCGGCGACCGGCAGCGTCATGGCGGTGAGGATCACCGAGCCGGCGCCCATCGCGGCGTAGACTCCCGCGTCGAAGCCGGTGGCGAGGTTGAAGTGCGAGCCGACGCCGCGGGCCGACTGCAGGGTGATCAGCACCTGCTCCAGCGCGATCGCCGCCGCTCCGGCCGCGATCGGCCAGCGGAAGCGGCGCCGGGCGCGCCAGACAGGATCGACGAAGGCGGCGAAGAGCCCGAGCGTCAGGAGATAGAGCGACAGCGCGACGGCGAACTTCATGGGCTTGGCCCAGAGCGAGATGCCGTGCAACTCGCGCGGGTCGAGAAGGGCCGCGAGCGCCAGTGGCGGCAGGACCGCGAGGAGCGCGAAGCCGAGCCGCGTCGTCACCGGCTCCCACGCGGCGATTGGCGGAAGGCCCGAGCGGAAGGCCGGCAGGCGCAGGGCGGTCGCGGTCATGCGCGGTCTCCTTCGAGGTCAGGCGGCGGAAGCGACGGCGCGGCGCCCGGCGGCGGCGCGCACCACGAGAAAGAGCAGGAAGCCGGCCGGGCCGACCAGGAAGGTCGCCGCGAAGCATGGCACGACGAGAAGGAAGGGCACGCCCCGGCGGCGCCCCTCGCGCGCCTCCCAGGCGCCGACCAGGAGGTCGAAGGCGAGGTAGTGGAGCCAGCCGGCGAGGAGCACGGGACGCGACGAGAAGAGCTGCGCCACCTCCTCCAGCGAGCCGAAGCCGCCCTCCGCCTCGCCGAAAAAGGCGAGAACGAGCGCGACGTAGATGACGGCGAGAAGCCCCGGCACGATCCAGCCGGCGATCCGGTCGGACCAGACCGGAATCCAGGGGCTCGCGAGGAGCGCCGCCCAGCCGATCAGGGCGAGGAGGCCGCACAGGGAAAAGATCGTCTCGAGGGTCATGCGCGTCGCCTCCGGGATCGTGACGAGGAGGATAGCGGCCATCTTGTCGGCGTCAAGATAAAATCCTGACATTGTCTAGATCGGGGTGCGATCCTATTGTGGGGTGCGGATCGACGAGCATGAAAGGCGAGCGGGAATGCCGGCGACAAGCGAGCGGACCGAGCGGCGAGGCCAGGCCGGGCGCGGCGGCTACCATCACGGCGACCTTCGCGCCGCGCTCCTCGCGGCGGCCGAGGCGGAACTCGCCGAAAACGGACTCGCCGGCTTCTCGCTGCGCGCGACGGCCCGGCGCGCCGGCGTCAGCCATGCCGCGCCTGCCCACCACTTCGCCAGCGCCGACGCGCTTCTCGCCGCCCTCGCGGTTCTCGGCTTCGAGCGCCTCGTCGCGGCCATGGAAGCGGCCATCGCCGCGGCGGGCGGATCGGCGCGCGCGCGCCTTGCCGCCGCGGGCCGCGGCTACGTCGCCTTCGCCCGCGCCAACCCGCATCTATTCCGGCTGATGTTCTTCGGCAAGCGCCCCGAGAAGCTCGCCCCGGACGGCGTGCCGCAAGCGCCGGGCCGCGCCTTCGCGATGCTGCGCCAAACGGTGGCGGACGTCCTGGGCCCGGGCGCGAGCGAGGCGGAGATCGCCCGCGCCATCGCCGCCGCCTGGGGCCTCGTCCACGGCCTCGCCCACCTCCTCATCGAGGGGGCCGCGGGCTTTCTCCAGCCCTTTCCTCCGGCCGAGCGCGAGGCGATCGTCGCCGACGCGATCGACCGCTTCGCCGCGAGCCTCGGAGCTGGGAGCGTCTAACAGAACCTCGCGGGGTCGGTCTGGCGGGTCTTTGCCGCCACCACGTCCTCTCCACGGGGCGAGCCACGCGTCTCGCCCGTCCTTCGGACCTCGCCTATGCGCTGCATAGGCTGCGCTCGGCTCCTAGCGGTGACGTCAAATCCCTCGCCAGCCCTCCGCCCGGTGGTTCTGTTAGACGCTCTTAGACGTCTTCCCGCATGATGGCGGCGTGGCCGATGTCGGAGCGCCAGAAGCCGGACGGCCAGTCGATCGCCTCGATCGCCCCGTAGGCGATACGCGCCGCCTCGCGCACCGTCGGCCCCCGCGCGGTGACGTTGAGGACGCGCCCGCCGTCCGACAGGAGCGTCCCGTCCGCGCCGAGCTTCGTGCCGGCGTGGAAGACGACGAGGTCGTCGCGCGGCTCGGGCAAGGGGCCGATCGGCGTCCCCTTCGGATAAGCGCCGGGATAGCCCTCCGTCGCCATGACGACGGTCAGCGCCCGGTCGTCGCGCCAGCGCGGCTCGACGCCCGACAGGTCGCCCTTCGCGCAGGCGAGGAGGATCGGCAGGAGGTCGCTCTCGAGGCGCATCATCAGGACCTGCGCCTCCGGATCGCCGAAGCGCACGTTGTATTCGATGAGCTGCGGTCCCTTGTCGGTCAGCATCAGCCCGGCATAGAGCACGCCGCGAAACGGGGTGCCGCGCGCCGCCATGCCCTTGAGCGTCGGCTCGACGATCTCGCGCATCGCCCGCCGCGTCGCCTCGGGCGACAGGTTGATCGCCGGAGAATAGGCGCCCATGCCGCCGGTGTTCGGCCCCCGGTCGCGGTCGAAGGCGCGCTTGTGGTCCTGCGCCGTGCCGAAGAACAAGGCGCCCTTCCCGTCGCACAGGCAGAAGAGGCTCGCCTCCTCGCCTTCGAGGCATTCCTCGACGACGATCTCGGCGCCTTCGGCCTCGAAGCAGCCTTCCACGGCCGCGAGCGCCTCGTCCAGCGTCTGGGCGACGGTGACGCCCTTGCCGGCGGCGAGGCCGTCGGCCTTGATCACGATCGGCACGCCGCGCTGGGCGACGTATTCCAGCGCCGCGTCGCGGTCCGCGAAGCGCTCGTAGCGCGCGGTCGGAATGTTCTGCTCGGCGCAGAGATCCTTGGTGAAGCCCTTCGAGCCCTCGAGCTGCGCGGCGGCCGCCGAGGGGCCGAAGACCGGCACGCCGGCCGCGTCCAGCGCGTCGGCAAGGCCCGCGACGAGCGGCGCTTCCGGGCCGACCACGACGAGGCCGATCGCGTTCTCGCGCGCGAAGTCGACGACGGCGGCGTGGTCGAAGGGATCGAGCGACACGCAGGTCGCGTAGGCGGCAATGCCGGGATTGCCGGGCGCGGCGAAGAAGTTGCCGAGCTCGGGCGACTGGGCGAGCTTCCAGGCCAGCGCGTGCTCGCGCCCGCCCGAACCGATCAGGAGAACATGGGTCGACATGGCTGGCGCTCCTGGCATGGGCGGTCCGCGGCGGCGCACAAGGCGCCCGGCGCGAAAAACTTTCCGTGGCGCTTAAAAGCTTGGCCCACCGCGGGTCAAGGCGGGAACGGACGGTTCGGCCCATCGATCCGACTTGACGGACGGCCTTTGACGGACACTCTGGCCGGCATGTGGAAGACCCAGCACGGCGACGGCGCCGCCTTCGAGAGGGTGGCGGACGCGCCCTCGGACAATTTCGTCTACCGCGCGCTGCCGCGCCGGCTCTGGCCCTACGCGCAGCTGGCGCGCTGGGACCGGCCGATCGGCTGGCAGCTCCTGCTGTGGCCGTGCTGGTGGTCGGCGGCGCTCGCGCCCCAGGCCGTGAGCCCCAGCGCCATGGCGACGGGCCTGCCCAATCCCTGGCATCTCCTGCTCTTTCTCGTCGGGGCGATCGCGATGCGCGGGGCGGGCTGCACCTGGAACGACCTCGTCGACCGGGGCATCGACGCCAAGGTCGCGCGCACGCGCTCGCGCCCCCTGCCCTCGGGCCGGGTCAGCCCGCGCGCGGCCAAGACCTTCCTGGTGATCCAGGCGCTCGTCGGCTTCCTGGTGCTGATCCAGTTCAATCTCTTCGCGGTCCTTCTCGGGATCGCCTCGCTCGGCGTCGTCGCGGTCTACCCCTTTCTCAAGCGGGTGACGGACTGGCCGCAGCTCGGGCTCGGCCTCGCCTTTTCCTGGGGCGCGCTGATGGGATGGGCCGCCTATTGGGGCGCGCTCTCGCCCGCGGCTCTCCTGCTCTACGCCGGATCGATCCTTTGGACGGTCGGCTACGACACGATCTACGCCCATCAGGACAAGGAGGACGACGCGCTCGTCGGCGTCCGCTCGACGGCGCGCCTCTTCGGGGCCCGCACCAAGGAAGCGCTCGGCCTGCTTTATCTCGGCGCCGTCGTCTGCTTCGCGCTCGCCTGCTGGATGACCGGCTCGGACGCCCGCTCGGGGGTCAACTGGCCGGCCTATGCAGGACTTCTGATCGGGGCCGGGCAGATGGCCTGGCAGATCCGCCAGCTCGACATCGACGATCCCGACCAGTGCCTGCGGCTGTTCAAGTCGAACGGCCGCTTCGGCTGGATCCTGTTCTTCGGCTTCCTGTTCTCGGCCCTCTGGTCCCTCGCTTTGCCCCTGCCGCCGGCCTGACGCCGGCGGGAAGGAGGCTCGGGCCTCGGGGCTCAGTCCCGGGCGATGATCTCGGCGCCCTGCACCACCATGCGAAGGCCGAGGCCGCCCGGCTTGCGGCGGGCGAGGAAGCGGGGACGGCGCTTGTTGGCGGCGCGGCGGCGGTTCACCGGCTCGCCGGTCCGCAGCTGCCCGAGGGTTTCCTCCAGCGGCACGACCGCGCCGTCCGATTCGATCATCAGCATGGGCAGGCTGAACAGCTCCGACCAGCCGCGCCAGTCGGCGGCGACGTCGTAGAGGTCGCTGGCCACCAGGAGCGGCACGCAGAGCTTGGGGTCGTCGTGGTGCAGCTCGAGCGTCACCGTGACGCCGCCCTCCGGCGTTTCCATCGCGCGGGCCGCGACGCCGCGGAAGGCGTGGGGCCCGAGCGCGATCGAGATCGGCAGGTCGGCCTTTTCGAGCCGGCGGTTGATCACGGCGCCGCGGCGGTCGACGCGATAGGTCACGCGCTCGCCGTTCTCCATGCGCTCCACCGTCTGGCGGCGGCTCGCCGCTTCCGGGTCCAGGCGAACCGGCTGGGCGGCCCATTCAGGCTTCAGCGGCAGCATCTCGTTCTTAGCCACGGTCATTGTTCGACGCCTTTGTTGCCTCTCCCGAGAGCCGGTGTTCCGGCTTCCCGCGCGGCCGATGTTTTCCCGGCCTTCGATGCTTCAGTTCTAGCGAGGCGGCGTTTATTCCCGGCCTAAGAAAGTCGGTAAACTGATCGTCACTCCCGGAAGGGTTAGCAGATCTAAAAACTAAACTTCGTCTAAATCAGCTTTCCCGGGTTTAAGATGTTGTTTGGATCGAAGACGCCCTTGATGGCGCGCATCAGGTTCATCTCGACCGCCGGCTTGGTGCGGGCGAGCTCCTCGCGCTTCAACTGCCCGATGCCGTGCTCGGCCGAGAAGGAGCCGTCGAGCTCGGCGACGATCGCGTGGACGATCCCGTTGATCTCATACCAGCGGTCCAGGAAGGCCGCCTTGTCCGCCCCGACCGGCTGGGACAGGTTGTAGTGGATGTTGCCGTCGCCGAGGTGCCCGAAGGCGACGATCCGCACGCCCGGAATGGCCGCCGTCACCGCCTTCCCCGCCTCGGCGAGGAAGCGCGGCACGCGCGCGACGGGCACGGACACGTCGTGCTTGATCGAGCCGCCTTCCGGCTTCTGCGCCCAGGACAGGTTCTCGCGCATGTGCCAGAAGTCCTTGGCCTGCCCGAGCGACTGCGCGATCGCCGCGTCCTCGACGATGCCCGCCTCGAAGGCTTCTCCCAGGATCGCCTCCAGGGTCTCGCTCGCGTCCGCTTCCGAGGTCTGCGACGCGATCTCCATCAGGACGTACCAGGCGTGCCGCTGGCCCAGCGGATCGCGGGCGCCCGGCGTGTGGCGCAGCGTGAACTCCATGCCCTGCGCCGCGATCAGCTCGAAGGCAGTGAGCCGCCCGCCGCCGAGCCGCTCCGACACGCCGAGAAGGTCGAGCGCCGCTTCCGGCGAGGCGAGGCCGACATAGGCGACGGCGCGCCCCGCGGGCTTGGGAAAGAGCTTCAGCACAGCCGCGGTGATGACGCCGAGCGTGCCCTCCGAGCCGATCAGGAGGTCGCGCATGTCGTAGCCGCGATTGTCCTTCTTCAAGCGGCGCAGCCCGTGCAGCACCTCGCCGGACGGCAGCACCGCCTCGACACCGAGGCAGAGCTCGCGCGCGTTGCCGTAGGCCAGAACGCCCGTGCCGCCGGCGTTGGAGGACAGGTTGCCGCCGATCTGGCAGGTGCCCTCCGAGCCCAGCGACAAGGGAAAGAACAGTCCCGCCTCCTCGGCGAGGCGCTGCGCCTCGGCCAAAACGACGCCCGCCTCGACGGTCAGCGTGCGTCCGACCGCGTCGACCTCGCGCACGCAGTTGAGCCGCGCCAGCGACAGGACGATCTCGCCCTCCGAGCGCGGCTGCTGCCCGCCGACGAGCCCCGTATTGCCGCCCTGCGGCACGACGGGGGTCTTCGTTTCGTTGGCGAGCGCCAGGATGGCGGAGATCTCCTCGACGCTGCCGGGCCGAAGGACGAGGCGCGTGCGGCCCGGCCAGAGATCGCGCGGCTCGGACAGGAAGGGGGCGAGGAGGTCCGGCGCGCTCAGCGCGTTGGCCGGTCCCGTGATGGCGGAAAAGCGCGCCAGGAGCTCGTCGGAGATCGGCGGCAGGGCGTCGGCGGCGGAAGAAGAAGCGGTCGGGATCATGCGTCCCCTGTACTCCGCCTCGCGGCCCGCCGCCACCGGGCGTCCGGCGCGTCAGCCGCGCGGCGCGGCGGCGCGTCGCAGGCGGTCGGCGATCGCCTCGCCGAGCCCGGTCGCGGGGATCGGCTCGACGGCGATCGCCTCGATGTCCGGCCGGTCGAAACGGTGGAGCGCGGCGAAGAGGTTCGCCGCGGCTTCCACGAGATCGCCCGACGGGCTGAGGTTGACGAAGTCCAGCGCCTCGGCCCGGTTCGCCGCACCCTCTGGCCCGAAGCCGATCAGCGCCTCGCCCGGCTCGACGCGCCGTGCGTCCAGCCGCACGCGCCCCTGCGGCGCGTAGTGCGACAGGAGCTGGCCCGGCGATTCGATGCCGCTTCCCGCCTCGGGATCGACCACCGGCAGGCCGGCGGCGTCCGCCAGCGCCTCCCGGTCGATCGGACCGGGGCGCAGGAGCACGAGCCGGTCGGGCAAAGGCTTCACCACCGTCGATTCGAGGCCGTGCGGCGCCCGCCCGCCGTCGAGAACGGCCGCGATCCGGCCGGAAAGCCCGCGCATCACGTCGCTCGCGGCGGTCGGGCTGATGCGCCCCGAAGGATTGGCGCTCGGGGCGACGACCGGCCGGCCGAGCCGAGCGATCACGTCGGCCATGGCCCCGCGCGGCATGCGCAGCGCCAGCGTGTCGAGCCCGCCGGAGGCGAGCGGATGAACGGCCGAGCCCGCCGCCTTCGGCAAGACCAGCGTCAAGGGCCCCGGCCAGAAGCGGGCGGCGAGCCGCTCGGTCGCCGCGTCGAGATGAACGTCTCGCCGCGCCATGGCGAGGTCGCTGACATGGACGATCAGGGGATTGAAGCGCGGGCGGCCCTTGGCCTCGAACACGGCGGCAACGGCCTCGCCGCGCGCCGCGTCGGCGGCGAGGCCGTAGACGGTTTCGGTCGGCAGCGCCACGAGGGCGCCCGCGTCGAGGAGGTCGGCGGCGCGCCCGATCGATGCGGGATCGTCGGGCGACAGGAGGATGGTGGTCGTCGTCACCGGACCGGCATCGCAGAAGTCGGGACAAATAAAAAGGGCAGCGGTCCGAGGGGGGTCGACCGCTGCCCTTGAAGCATCCGGAGGGGTACCGGACGACGTCTTCGATCGCGAGGCCGCAGGGGTCGCCGGCTGGAAAGGGCGAATGAGGCGCGCGTCGGGGGAACGTGCGGCTCGTCCGTTTGTCCCTTCCGGGGGATGCCGGCATCGGCGTCGCATACGGAAGTCTGCACGATGAACCGCGGGCCGCGGAAAAGGTTCCGCGATCTTCGGAGAATTTTTACCATTCCGTCCGAAGCTGATCTCGGAGCTCCCGCGGAGCCCCGAAAGCGAAGCGCCGCCTCCTGTCGGAAGCGGCGCCGGATGGGACGTGCGGGATGAGAAGCGCGGATCAGCGCGTGGCGGCGAAGGCGTCGGAAACGCGCGCGTCGGCCGCTTCGAGCTCGGCCGTCAACGTCCCGCGCGACGGCGCGCCGGCGCGAAGAATGCGCCCTCCCCTCGATTGACTGAAGGCTGCCCGCGCCTCCGACAGGATGTCGGCAGGCGCTGCCGGTCCTTGCAGGCCGGCCAGCGTCTCGCCCTTGGCGGCGAGGATCTCGCTCAGCCGCGAGCGCTGCCCCAGCGAGGTTTCGCGCTGGGGATGGGCGGGGGCCGCCGCCTCGCCGCGGGTGAGAAGCGGCACCTGCGTCGCGGCCAAGGCGAGGCCCTTCAGCGCGGCGGCGTAGCTTTCGGCGAAGGTCGCGGGCTCGATGGCGTGGAAGGCGGCGGTCGCCTGCTTCGCCGCGGCGCTCGCGCCGTCGTCGGCGCGAACCGTGCCGGTGGCCATGGGATCGCGCGCATCGAGGGCGGCGACCTTGGCCGCCTCGGCGGTGGCCGGTGCCGGCTTCTCGTGGGCGGCGGCGGTCAGGAGTTCCAACGGATCGATGCGCGGCGTCTCGCCCTCGGTCGGACCGTAGGCGGCGACGAGGCTGGCGCCCGGCTCGGTCGGAGCCGGAGCCGGAGCCTGCGCCTCGGCCACCTCGACGACCTCGGCTACCGCCTGCTTCGCCTCGTCCGAGACCGACGCGATGAGCGCGCCCGGATCGGCGACGTCACGGCGCGGCAGAAGCTCGCGGAACGGCCATTCCTCCCGCAGCTCCGCCACCGTCAGGGGCGACACGTTCACGTCGATGTCGGTCTTGGCGCCCGGCACCCGGTAGGGACAGGAGCGGGCGTTGCAGTTGTGCATGGAGGAGAACTGCCAGAGCGCGTAGCTCGGCCAGGTCTCAGTCGGGAACTTGCCGGTGATGTCGTCGCGGTAGCGCGCATACCAGAGCGGCAGGCGCGACAGGAGCGGATAGGTCTCGGCGTGGTCGGACACGAACTGCGCCGTCGAGCCGTTGGTGTAGAGGACGGGATAGCGCCCGGTGCGGATCTTGATCTGGTCGGCGAAGATCTCGGCGTCGGCCAGGCTCATCCACTCGGAGGTGTTGTCCTCGATGTCGAGCGCGATCAGCTCGTCGGGGCCGGGCTCGGCGAAGTCGATGAAGTGGTCGGCCTGCTCGCGCGGGTTTCCGGGGCGGCCGAGATGGTAGGCGCCCCACAGGAGGCCCTTCATCTTCGCCATGGCCCGGCGGGTCATGTAGAGTTCCTTGGTGACCTCGTACTTCCACCAGCGGTTCTTGCAGAGCTTCTCGTCGTCGCCGGTCAGCTTGCCGCAGCGCCAGTCGGGCGGAAGCCCGTCGGAGGCCTTGTTGATGAAGCCGGCGATCCGATCGTCGCCGGTCATCTTCTCCCAGTCGATGGGATTGAACTCGTAGGCGTCGATGACGAGCGCCCGGGTCTCGTCCTTCCACGGCGCCTTCCAGTCGGCGCGAGCGCCCGACGCCAGAAGAACGGTGCCGGCCGCGATGGCACAGGCGAGCTTCATGGCTGCCGCGAGAGCGGCGGTCATCGTCGTCATTCGCAAGGCATCCCCTCGAAGGCGCAGCTGTCAGTCCATGAACGCCAGGGCGATCGAAACCCCGTTCCCCCTGCCCGGCGTGACTGACGCTATCGGGTGACAATCGGGCAGGTTTCGGGACGACGACGATCACAGAAACGTGACAGGCCGCTGTTTATGCTCAGGCGGCGACGGACCCTTCGAAGAAGTCTCCCTTGTTCCACCAACGGGTTCCGACCGTTCGATGGTTAATCATCCGGGTTAACGGGCGATGAAGAGGGCCGCGCCGCGCCTCTGGACAGGAGGGGCGGCGCCGTTGAAGCCGCGAGATCAGCCGCTGATTCGCGAGAAGTCCGCGACCCGCAGCGTCGCCGCCCGGATGCGCGACAGAAGCGCCAGGCGGTTCGCCCGCAGCCGCTCGTCCTCGGCGTTGACGAGGACGGTTTCGAAGAAGCCGTCGACGAAGGGCCGCAGCTCGGCCAGGGCGGCCATGGCCCTGGGGTAGTCGCGGCCCTGCAGCGCCTCGTCGAGCAGCATCTCGGCCCGGTCGATGGCGCCGGCGAGCGCCGTTTCCGCCGGCTCGCCCGCGGCGGCCAGAAGCTGGAGATCGACCGCCTCCGGCACCACGGCGCCCTTCTTCTCCTCGGCCGCGAGGATGTTGGCGGCGCGGCGCGTTCCGGCCAGCAAGTTCGCCCCGTCCGGCGTGTCGAGGAAGGCGCCGAGCGCGGCGACGCGCCGCGACACGTCGAGAAGATCGTCCTTGGCCCCCGCCCCGCCGGTTCCGCCCGACAGGACGGCGTCGAGAAGGTCGTGCCGCGCGCCCTCGTCGCGCAGCTGCACCTTCAGGCGATCGTGGAAGAAGGCGAGGAGATCTTCGGTGGTTTCGACCGCAAACGGAACCGCGCCGGTCTGCTCTTCAAACAATCTCGCAAGTAGATCCTTCGCCATTGTCATTCGGATCTCGATGCCGCTGCCGGCAAACCACTTGCGCTCCGTGTCGTAATCGAATTTTCTTTGATCAATAAGATAAGGCATAAGATCGCCTATATGGCGAAGAAGAACACTTCTCAGACTGATGGAAACACTTGCCGCGAGAATGATTCGGATGACGCCGAGCGCGGCGCGGCGCAGCGCATAAGGATCCTTCGAGCCCGTCGGCTTCTCGTCGATCGACCAGAAGCCGACCAGCGTGTCGAGCTTGTCGGCGAGCGCCACCGCGATCGCCACCGGCTCGCTCGGCACCCGGTCTCCGGGGCCGAGCGGCTTGTAGTGGTCCTCGACCGCCACCTGGACGGCCGGCGCCTCGCCCTGCAGCGTCGCGTAGTAGCGGCCCATCAGGCCCTGCAGCTCGGGGAACTCGCCGACGGCCTCCGTCGTCAGGTCCGCCTTGGCGAGCAGCGCGGCGCGGCGCGCCTCCGCCCGATCGGCGCCGACGAGCGGCGCGATGGCCTCGGCAAGGGCCGCGATGCGGCGCACGCGCTGCCCCTGCGTGCCGAGCTTGGCGTGGAAGGTGACGCCGAGCGCGTCGAGCTTGGCCATGCGCTGGTCGAGCGGCTTGGAGAGATCCAGCCCGAGATCGGCGGCCGAGGCCCGCAGACCCTCGAGGTCCGGCAGGTCGCGCCGGTCGGTTTCCCAGAAGTAGAGCGCGTCCGAGAGCCGCGCGCGCACGACCTTGCCGTTGCCGCGCGCGATCTCCGCGCCCCCGTCCGGGGCCTCGATGTTGGAGACGAGGATGAAGTCGTTGGACAGGCTCCCGCCGCCTTGTCGCCTCGTCACGAAGCACTTCTGGTTGGCGCGGATCGTGGAGCGGATGACCTCCGGCGGGATGTCGAGAAAGGCCGCGTCGAAGCCGCCCATGATCGCCACCGGCCATTCCACGAGGCCCGACACCTCCTCCAGGAGCGCGTCGTCCGGCACGACTTCGAGGCCCCGCGCGAAGGCGAGGTTCTCCGCATCGTGCCGGATGATCTCGCGCCGCCGCTCGGCGTCGAGGACGACATGGGCCTTTTCCAGCTTGTCGGCGTAGTCGGCGAAGCGGCGCACGGCGAACTCGGCCGGCGCGTGGAAGCGGTGGCCGACCGTCCGGTTGCCCGAACGGATGCCGCCCACCTCGAAGTCGACCACCACCGGCTCGGCCGTTTCCGGCCCGAAGGTGCACAGGATCGACTGGAGCGGACGCACCCAGCGAAGGCTGCCGGGCTCGGCCGAGGCCGCGCCCCAGCGCATCGATTTCGGCCAGGGGAAGTCGCGGATGATGCCCGGCATCACGCTCGCCACGATCTCTTCCGCCGGCCGGCCGTTTCTGCGGATGTGGGCGACGAAGAAGTCGCCCTTCTTCGGATCGCTGTGGACGTGCGCCTCCGAGATCGAGGACAGGCCCGCCCCGCGCAGGAAGCCCTCGATCGCCTTCTCGTTGGCGTCCGTCCGCGGCCCCTTGCGCTCCTCCACGACGTCGCGCGAGCGCGCGTCGAGGCCGCGGATGTCGAGGGTGAGGCGGCGCGGCGTCCAGTATTCCCGCGCGCCCTCGAAGGTCAGGCCCGCGGCGATCAGCGCGTCGGTGACGAGCGTCTTCAGGTCGCCCGCCGCCTTGCGCTGCATGCGGGCGGGAATTTCCTCGGAGCGGAGTTCGAGAAGGAGATCGGGCATGGGACGAGCACTCGGGCGCAAACGGGCTTCGGGTCGGGTCGCGCACCGTCTAGGGCCTCGACGGCGAGGCGTAAAGGTGAGACAATCCTGCCGTAGCGTCAGGTCAGCGCGCCCGCGCGGCGCCCGGCCGGCGCGATCCGATCTCGGGGGATGAGCGGAATGACGCATTGGCGACTGATCGCGGGGGCGGCATCGCTCGCCCTGGCCGGCCTTTTCGCGCCGGCGGTGGCGCAGACTGCGGCCGCGGAAAGCGTCGAGGTGGCGCCGGGCCTCAAGGCCAGCGTCGTCTCGCTGAAGCGCCTGCCGGGCAAGCCCCTTGTGCAGCTCGACTACGTCCTGGAGAACACCGGCGAGGCGACGGTCGACCTCGGCGAGGCGGGGCTTGCCGGCATCCAGGGCCTCAGCGGCATCGGCCTCCTCGATTTTGCCAACGAGACCGAGTACCGCATCGGCACGGCGGACGACTGCCTCTGCTCCGACGCGCCGGAGGACAACGCGCTCGCCGCCAAGGCGCGCTTCGAGGGCTGGGCCTGGTTCAGCCCGCCCGAGACCGTCAACGGCCCGCTGGCGGTCCGCTTCGGCTCCGCCCGGCCGATCCTCGACGTGCCGCTGGACTGAGCATGCGCCGCGCCGCAGCTCTCCTGCCGCTCCTTCTCCTCGCCCCGCCCGCCGGCGCCTACACCACCAACGCGCCGCCTGGCGAGCTGCCGGAGCGTGCCAACTTCAACGCCCCGCGCATCGCATTCAACGCCCCGCGCATCACCTTCAACCGGCCCTCGATCACCTTCAACGCTCCGCACGTCACCTTCAACGCGGAGCGGCTGACCGACGAGGAGAAGGCCTTCGCGCCGAAGTCCGCCCCTGCTCCCGCGCCGCCCGAACCCGAACCGCTGGCCGAGGGGCTGGCGGTGACGGAGGAAGCGGGCGGCGTGCGCTACACGCTTTCGGCCGACATCCTGTTCGACTTCGACGCGGCCACGCTCCGCCCGAAAGCGCGCGAGGCGCTCGCCGCCCTGTCGGCGGACGCCCGCCGCCGCTTTCCCTCCGCGACCTTCCTCGTCGAGGGCCACACCGATGCGAAGGGCTCGGACGCCTACAATCAGGCGCTGTCCGAGCGCCGGGCCGAGTCGGTGAAGGCCTTCCTCACCGACGCCGAGAGCTTCTCCGCCGCCGACATCGAAACGACCGGCCTCGGCGAGAGCCGGCCCGCCGCGCCGAACGAGACGGCGAGCGGGGGCGACGATCCCGAAGGCCGCCAGAAGAACCGCCGCGTCGAGATCCTGGTGCGCCCGGCGTCCTGATCAGCCGGCTCGGCCGGGCAGCGCCGCGACGAGCTGCGCCACCGCGCGCGGGCTCGTCAGGCGATGCTTGGCGCGGATGGCCGCGCTTTCGAAGAACCGCGCCTGCGCCGGCCGGGAGTGCCGGGGAAAATCCCAGGTCCAGCGGACAAAGGTCCAGTCGAGCCGCTCGGGGCAGTCCGCCGCCATGTCCGGCCGCACCCGCCCGTGGGAGCGCGCGATCCGCCGCAGCACGCGCGCCGTGCACAGGAGACGCGGCAGGTCGAGCCAGATCAGCGTGTCGGCCTTGGCCGCGCGGATCGGGAGCGTGCGCGAATTGTTGCCCTCGAAGACCCAGCCGTCCTCGGCCACCGCCGCTTCGACGAGCGCCGGCATCTCTTCGGGCGGCCGCATTCGCCAGCCGGGCAGCCAGTAGAGCTGGTCGATGTGAACGACCCGCAGCCCCAGCCGCCGCCCGATTTCGCGCGCGAGCGTCGACTTGCCGCTGCCGGGGCTCCCGATGATCATCACGTTGCGGCCGACCGGCGCGCGGCCGGCCGCGGACAGCGATCCGTCATCGGGCATGCAACGGCTCCGGCAGCAATCAGATGGTGCTGCCGAACGTATCACACTGGTTGGTGTCGCCCGACTGGAAACCGCGGCGGAACCATTCGACGCGCTGCGCCGAGGTGCCGTGGGTGAACGAGTCCGGCACGACGTCGCCGCCCGAGCGGCGCTGGAGCGTGTCGTCGCCGATCTGCGAGGCGGCGTTCAGCGCCTCCTCGATGTCGCCGTCCTCCAGGTATCCGGCCTGGCCGGAATCATGCGCCCAGATGCCGGCATAGCAATCGGCCTGGAGCTCGACCTTCACCGACAGGGCGTTAGCCTCGGCCTCGCTCATGCCGCGGCGCGCCCGGTCGGTGTCCTCCATGACGCCGGTGAGGTTCTGGACGTGATGGCCGACCTCGTGGGCGATGACGTAGGCCTGCGCGAAGTCGCCCGGCGCGTTGAGCTGGCCCTGGAGCTGCTGGAAGAAGGACAGGTCGATGTAGAGCTTCCGGTCGCCCGGGCAGTAGAACGGCCCCGTCGCCGAGCCCGCGATGCCGCAGGCCGACTGGACGCGGTTCTCGAACAGCACCAGCGTCGGCTCGGCATAGGTCGAGCCGGCCTGCTGGAACCGCCGGTTCCAGACGTCCTCGGTATCGGCGAGAACGGTCGCGACGAAATCGTCCGTTTCGTCCGCCGTTCCCTGCACGCCCGGCCCGCTGTTCGAGGCCGTGGTCGTCGTGCCGCTGCCGTAGTTGCCCTCGCCGAACAGCACCATCGGGTTGATGCCGAAGCCGAACCAGAGGATCAGCGCGGCGATGATCAGGAAGACGATGCTGCCGCCGCCGGCACGCACCGGCCCGCGCATGCCGCCCCCGCCGCCCCGGCCGAAGCCGCCGGGCGAGATCCCGCCCCCGCCCCGCCGGTCGTCGATGTTGCCGCTCTGGCGGCGCCCTTTCCACTGCATGGCCCGAGGCTCCCTGCGATCACGCCCTTCGTGAGCGATATGGGAGCCAAAGTGATGAGGAACATGGCGCGATCGTTGACCGGCTAGGCCGGCGTCGCCATTCTGGGGACGAACCGGCCTCGGCAACAGGAGCGACCGATGGCATCCGCCCACCCCCGCATCGTTTCCGATCCCGCCATCTGCGGCGGTCGTCCGGTCGTCCGGGGCACCCGGATGCGCGTCGCGGATATCCTCGCTCTGCTCGGCGAGGGCGCCTCGCGCGCGGAGATCCTGGCCGACTACGACTATCTGACCGACGAGGACATCACCGCGTCGCTCGTCTACGCAGCCGAGATGCTCGACCACCGCGTCATCCGGGCGGCCTGACCATCGTGCGGTTTCTGGTCGACGCGCAGTTGCCGCCCGACCTCGTCCTGTTTCTGCGCAGCCACGGCCACGAGGCCGATCACGTCAGCCGCCTTCGGCTGGGATCGGCGACGGACGAGGCGATCTGGAACCACGCCTGCGCGACGCGATCCGTTCTCGTCACGAAGGACATCGATTTCCGCCATCTCGCCGATGGCGCGGCTTTCGGCGCGCCCGTGGTCTGGGTGCGGCTCGGGAACACGCGCAACGCGGCGCTGCGCGAGGCCTTCGCGCGCGTCCTTCCCGAAATCGTCGCCGGCATCGACGCCGGCGAGATGCTCATCGAGCTGCGCTAGCCGCCCCGCCCGCATCCGTCATCAGGAACGCCTCGCCGCAGGCCTTGGCGAGCGTCCTCACGCGCAGGATGTAGCTCTGGCGCTCCGTCACCGAGATCACGCCGCGCGCGTCGAGGAGGTTGAAGGCGTGGCTTGCCTTGATCGCCTGGTCGTAGGCCGGCAGCACGCATTTGTGGAGGCCGCCTGCCTCCCCCGGCGCGCCCGCCGACAGGAGCGCCCGGCATTCCTTTTCCGCGTCCTCGAAGTGGCGCAGCAGGATGCTTGTATCGGCATATTCGAAGTTGAAGCGCGAATATTCCTGCTCGGCCTGGAGGAAGACGTCGCCGTAGGTGACCTTTTCCGCGCCCTCGCGGCCGTTGAAGTTCAGGTCGTAGACGTTGTCGACGTTCTGGACGTACATCGCGAGGCGCTCGAGCCCGTAGGTCAATTCGCCCGCCACCGGCGCGCATTCGATGCCGCAGACCTGCTGGAAGTAGGTGAACTGCGACACCTCCATCCCGTCGCACCAGCATTCCCAGCCGAGGCCCCAGGCGCCGAGCGTCGGGCTCTCCCAGTCGTCCTCGACGAAGCGGATGTCGTGCAGCGCCATGTCGACGCCGATCGCACGCAGTGAGCCGAGATAGAGCTCCTGGAGGTTCGGCGGGTTCGGCTTCAGGATGACCTGGTACTGGTAATAATGCTGCAGACGGTTCGGGTTCTCGCCGTAGCGCCCGTCCTTGGGCCGGCGCGAGGGCTGGACATAGGCCGCGTTCCAGGGCTTGGGACCCAGCGCCCGCAGCGTCGTCGCCGGGTGGAAGGTGCCCGCGCCCACCTCCATGTCGTAGGGCTGGAGCACGACGCAGCCGTAGTCCGCCCAGTAGCGGTGGAGGGTCAGGATCAGCGCCTGGAAGGAGCGGCGGGGATCCATGTGGGGCGGCAGGTCGGTGAGGGCGGACACGGGCGGCGCAAACCTTCGAACAGGGCCGCGCGGAGCCAGTCGGCCCGGCGCTCGGCGTTTCGCCGCGCGAGGTGCCACGCCCGGCCGCGAAGGGTCAAGGCCGGGACGGGCGCTTCAGTCCTGCTTCAAGCGGTAGACGCCGTCGGCCCCGCGCACCAGCGTGCCCTGCGCGCCGCTGCGCAGTTCCGCTTCCGCGCGCTTGGAGCGCTCGGAGACGCGGGCAGCCTCCTTCTTCATCTGGTTATAGCCGTACCACGCCGCGGCGCCGGCGAAGCCGAGGAGGATCAGGGGGGGCATGAGGTCGGACACCAGTTGCATCTCGACCGCGATTATCCCCCGCGATGAAGGCGGCGTAAAGGCCGCCGGTCCCGCCTCACAGCCCGAAGCGCGCCCAGAGCGCCCGTTCCTCCGCCGCCTGAAGAAGGCCGAGGCCGAGGCCGGCGCCGATCGCGTCTGGCGCCGGCAGCCCGGCCGCGATGCCGGCCCGGCGCGCGAAAAGGCCGCGGGCCGGCTGGATCTGGAGCATCTTCACGTTCGCGCCGAAGCGCCGGCGCAGCTCCCCGCGCAGGTCCCCAACCCGGTCGACGAGGCCGAGCTCGACGCCCCGCTTGCCCGACCAGAACTGGCCGGTGAAGAGGTTCTCGCCCGCAGCCTCGATGCGCGCGCCCCGGCTCGCCTTGACGAGGTCGATGAAGGTCTCGTGCACTTCGCGCTGCAGGGCCTTCAGGTGCTCGATGTCCTCCGGCCGCTCGGGCTGGAAGGGGTCGAGCCGGGCCTTGTTCTCGCCGGAGGTGTGGACGCGCCGCTCGATGCCGAGCTTTCCGATCGCGTCCACGAAGCCGAAGCCGCCGGACACGACCCCGATCGAGCCGACGATCGAGGAGGGATCGACGATGATCTCCTCGCCCGCGCAGGCGATCATGTAGCCGCCCGAGGCCGCGACGTCCTCGACGAACACGAGCACGGGCTTGTTGGTTTCGGCCGCGAGGTCGCGGATGCGCCGGTAGATCAGCCGCGACTGCACCGGCGAGCCGCCGGGCGAGTTGACGATGATCGCGACGGCCGGCGCCTTCTTCACCGCGAAGGCCTTCTTCAGGAGCGGCGCGGCGCTCGCCAGCGACAGAACGGGGCGGAAGGGTCCGCCCGCCGCCATGATCGTGCCGGCGAGGCGCACGACCGGCACCACGGGCGCCGTGTCGCGGAAGCGGGCGGGAAGAAAGCGGCGGAGGGATGTCAACACGGCGTCGGCCTTCGGATCGGCGGCGGGAATTCGGCATGTAAGGCGCCGCATCGCCGGCCGCAAAGCCCGCGTCGTCAGGCCGCCGCAGCCCCGAACAGCGGCGCGCCGGAGGCGACCGCTTCGCCCGCCTGCGTCGGCGCCCCCGCCTCGTCCTGCAGCGTGACGGCGGGGCGGATGGCGAGCGGGGCGCGCGAGCCGCGGCGCGCGAGCACCAGGAGGCGCACCGCGGGCTTCTCCGGGCGCGAATGAACGGCCACCAGCTCGATGCCGCCGAGCCGCCCCTCCGCCCCGTCGAGGATCGGACGAATCACGTCGGGCCGAACGACGCAGGCGAAGAGCCCGCCATGCTTGAGGAGGCTCGCCGACACGCGCACCCATTCCGGCAGGAAGGCCGCGTCCGGCACGCTCTTCGCGCCGGCCCGCAGGGCGTCGGGCGAGACGCGGCCGCCGGGCGGGTGAAAGGGCGGATTGGTGAGAACGGCGTCGAGCGAGGCGTCGACGAGGCCTGCCGCCTCGCGCGCCTTGCGACCGGCCAGGATGTCGCCCTCGGCGACCGTCAGGCGCGGCGCGAGAGCCGCGTTCTCGGCAAGCGCCAGCGATTCGCGCGCCAGCGCCGCCATGTCCGGCTCGATCTCCACCATGTGCACCGCGAGCCCGGCGCAGCGGCAGGCGCCGGCAAGGCCCAGCGCGCCGGCCCCGGCGCCGAGATCCGCCGCCCGCCCCGACAGCCAGTCCGGCAGGGCGCAGGCGAGAAGCAGCGGGTCGAGCCCGGCGCGGTGGCCGCGCCCGCGCAGCTGCTTGAGGACAAAGCGCCCGCGCCAGAAGGCGTCGACGCCCGCCTCCCCTTGCGCGGCGCCGTCCCCGCCCATGCTCAGGACAGCTCGTGGCCGAGCTCGGCCTCGCGCAGGATGCGGCGCGCCTGATCGATGCGCTCGCCGTCGACCATCACGCGGCGCGGCAGCACGCCGATCGAGCCGTCGAGGATGCTCATGTGGACATCGGCGACGAAATGCGGGATGTCCGCCTCGTTCAAGAGGGCGTCCACGAAGGATATGAGGACGGCGTCGTTGGAGCGCATCAGTTCGATCATGACCCATCCGGCTCGTCGTCCGCGCGAAGGCGGCGTCTTCCGTCCATCGCGCCCCGTGCCGCGAGCGTCAAGCCGACGCGTCCGCTCCGCCCTTTCCCGCGGCGCGGGACGCGCCATGTCACGGGTGCGGGGGCCGGCCGACGCGTCCCGCGCCGCGAACCGTTTCGAGACCTGGAAGGAAGCCGCGCGGTGACCCTGTTGAAGCCCGCCCAGAAGCCCGCGCCGGCGGCCTCGATCGATCCGATCCTGCGCGTGACCGCGCCCGACATGAAGCGGGTCAACGACCTCGTCCTGTCCATGGCGGGCTCGAACGTCGAGCTGATCCCGGAGATCGCCGAGCACCTGATCTCGTCGGGCGGCAAGCGGCTGCGGCCGATGCTGACCATCGCCTCGGCGCTCGCCCACGATTATTCGGGCGAAGGCCACGTCAAGCTCGCGGCGAGCGTCGAGTTCATGCACACCGCGACGCTGCTCCACGACGACGTCGTGGACGAGAGCGACCTTCGCCGGGGCAAGCGCACGGCGCGCACCATCTGGGGCAACCAGGCGAGCGTCCTCGTCGGCGACTTCCTGCTCGGCCAGGCCTTCAAGATGATGGTCGAGGTCGGCTCGATGGACGCCCTCGCGATCCTGTCCAACGCCTCCGCGGTGATCGCCGAGGGCGAGGTCTGGCAGCTTTCGGCCGCCAAGCACCTGACGACCTCCGAGGCCGACTACATGGCCGTGATCGACGCCAAGACCGCCGCGCTCTTCGCCGCCGCGGCCGAGGTCGGCCCGGTGATCGCGAACAAGGGCGCCGCCGAGCGCGAGGCGATGCGCGACTACGGGCGCAGCCTCGGCCTCGCCTTCCAGCTCGTCGACGACGTCCTCGATTACGGCGGCTCGGCGGCCGATCTCGGCAAGAACACCGGCGACGACTTCCGCGAGGGCAAGATCACCCTGCCCGTCATCCTCGCCTATGCGCGGGGCGACGAGGCCGAGCGCGCCTTCTGGCGCGAGGCGATGGAAAACGGGCGCAACGACGACGAGGCGCTGGCCCGCGCCACCGCGCTGATCCACCGCCACGGCGCGCTGGAAGGCACGGTGGAGCGCGCCCGCGGCTTCGGCGCCAAGGCCTTCGACGCCGCGGCGAGCCTTCCGCCCTCCGCCGCGCGCGACGCGCTGCTCTCGGTGGTCGAGTTCTGCATCGACCGCGTCAGCTGAGGGCGTTTCGCCGCGCCGCTCGGCCGCAAAACCGCCAAGCTCGGATGGTCGTCGTGCCTGCAACAGCTTCGCATGTTGTATGCGCAAGCGGCGCGGCCTAGTCTTCGGGACGCCGCGCCCGGGAGAGAAGCGGCGGCCGATCCGGACCGGCCGCGTCGTTCGAAAGGTTTGATCGCCGTGCAGACAACGAGGCTTCTCAAGCTCGCGCTCCTTTGCGCCGCGCTGTCCTCCGGAACCGCCGGAGCCGCGCTCGCGGCCGCAGGCCAGCCGACGAAGCCGGAGGAGATCCGCGCCCAGACGCTGTCGGGCGCGTATCTCGCCGCCAAGGCCGCGCAGGTCAGCGGCGACCTCCAGAGCGCGACCGACTTCTACGCGCAGGCCCTCGTCCTCGACCCGTCCTCCGAGCTCCTCCAGCAGGACGCGATGTTCGCCTATCTCGCGGACGGCCGCTTCGACGAGGCGGTGGGCCTCGCCGCCCGCCTGCGGGACGCGAGCGATGCCGGCAAGGTCGCGCGCCTGGCGCTGGGCGTCCACGCCCTCACCGTCGAGCGCTACGAGGACGCCATCGCCGAGTTCGACATCGTCGAGACCAACGATCTCGACAAGCTGCTCCTCAACCATCTGACGGCCTGGGCCGAGTTCGGCCGGGGCGACGCGCCGGCCGCGCTGGAGCGCATCGCCGGGCTCGACGACGCGCCCTGGTACCCCGTCTTCAACGATTATCAGGGCGGCCTCATCGCCGCCGCGGCCGGGCGCCCCGACGAGGCGCGCACCATGCTGCAGCGCATCGTCGGCGACCAGACCAACGCCCAGGCCTCGCCCGAGACCTATCTCGCCGCCGTCGACGCCCTCGCCCGCGTCGAAGCGCGCACCGGCCACAAGAAGGAGGCGATCGACGCCATCCGCAACGGCCTGATGCTGACCCCGACCTTCGATCCCCTGATCGCGCTCGAGGCCGACATCGAGGCCGGCAAGCCGATCGACGCGCCCGCCGACACGGCGCGCGAGGGCGCCGCCGAGACGCTGCGCACGCTCGGCCAGGCGATCAAGCGCGGCGACGGCCAGCAGGTCGCCCTCCTCTACTTCCACATGGCCCGGGCGCTGAACCCGAACGATCCCTCGATCCTCACGGCGCTGGCCGAGCTCGCCGAGCAGGCCGAGCAGCTCGACCTCGCCATCTCCTATTACGAGCAGGTTCCCGACAACTCGCCCTACAGCCGCATGGCCGAGCTGCAGATGGGCCTCGACCTCTGGTACGCCGACCGCAAGGAGGAGGCGAAGACCCACCTGCGCGCCGCCATCGAACTGCGGCCCGACGACATCTTCGGCTACCGCGCGCTCGCCAACGTCCTGTCGGCCGACGAGAGCTACAAGGAGGCCGCCGAGGTTCTGACCAAGGCGATCGAGCTGTCCGAGCCGGGCGAGGTGTCCAACTGGAACCTCTACTACCAGCGCGGCATCGCCTACGAGCGCCAGAAGCTCTGGGACAAGGCCGAGCCGGACTTCAAGACGGCGCTGCAGCTCTCGCCCGAGCAGCCGCAGGTCCTGAACTATCTCGGCTATTCCTGGGTCGACATGGGGCGCAACCTCGACGAGGGCCTCGACATGATCCGCAAGGCGGTCGAGCTCAGGCCCAACGACGGCTACATCATCGATTCGCTCGGCTGGGCCTATTACCGCCTCGGCCGCTATCCGGAAGCGGTGGAGGAGCTGGAGCGCGCGGTGCTCATCACCCCGGCCGATCCGACGATCAACGACCATCTCGGCGACGCCTACTGGCGGGTCGGGCGCCAGCGCGAGGCGCGCTTCCAGTGGGATCGCGCGCTGAAGGGCGACCCGGCGCCGGCCGAGGACGTCGCGCTGAAGATCCGGCAGAAGCTTTCCAACGGGCTCGATGCCGTCGCCGCCGCCGACGCGCCGCCTCCGCCCGCCGCTAGCGGCGCCCCGGCGCCCGCCCCGGCCGCGCCCCCGCAGTGAGCCTGGCGCTTCCCGAAGCGGAGGCGCCGGTCCGCGCCGCCGATCTCGCGGCGCGGGCCAAGATCAACCTCGCCCTCCACGTCGTCGGCCGGCGGGCCGACGGCTACCATCTCCTCGACAGCCTCGTCGCCTTCGCCGAGATCGGCGACCGGCTCGCGCTCGAACCCGCGGCCGGCGAGGCCGACGAGCTGGAACTCGACGGCCCCTTCGCTGCGGCCGTTCCCGCGGGCGCCGACAACCTCGTCCTGCGCGCCCTCGCCGCGGCCCGGGAGGTGGCGTCGCAAGCCCACCTCGACCTGCCCGCGGCCCGCATCCGCCTGATCAAGCGCCTGCCCCCCGCATCCGGCATCGGCGGCGGCTCGGCGGACGCGGCGGCCCTTCTCGCCCACGTCGCGGCTTGGCATCCCGCCTTGCGCGCTCCGCTGCGCCAGGCGGGCCTGCGGCTCGGCGCGGACGTTCCCATGTGCTTCGACGGCGTGCCCGCCCGCGTCTTCGGCATCGGCGAGGCCGGCAAGCCGGTCGCGGTCCTGCCGGCGGCCCCGACGGTCCTCGTCAATTGCGGCACGCCGGTCTCGACGCCCGACGTCTTCCGCCGCCTCGCCCGGCGCGATCACCCGCCCCTGCCCCCGCTTCCCGTGCGCGGCTTTCCCGACGTAGGAGCCCTCGCCACCTGGCTCGCGCCGACGCGCAACGACCTCGAAGCCGCGGCGGTCGAGCTGGTGCCGGCCATCGCCGAGGGCGTCGCGGACCTCTGCGAAGCCGGCGCGCTGTTCGCCCGCATGTCGGGCTCGGGCGCCACCGTCTTCGGACTCTTCGCCGACGACGAGACGTCCGCCCGCGCGGCGCGCGATCTCGCCGAGCGCCATCCCGGCTGGTGGGTGGCGCAGACGCGCCTATCCTCCCTCTCCTGATTCCCCTTCAGCCCGACGGGACGCCCCGATGAGCGACAGCCCCCGCGCCTTTGTTCCCCTCTCGATCGCCGTGCTGACGGTGTCCGACACGCGCACGCTCGACACCGACCGCTCCGGCGACACGCTCGTCGAGCGCCTGACGGGCGCCGGCCATCGGCTCGCCGACCGGCGCATCGTGCCCGACGAGATCCCGGTGATCCGAACCGCGGTGGAGGGCTGGTGCGCCGACCCCGCCGTTGACGTCGTGATCACCACGGGCGGCACCGGCTTCACCGGCCGCGACGTCACGCCCGACGCCCTGGAGCCCTTGTTCGAGAAGCGCATGGACGGATTCTCCGCCGTCTTCCACGCCATCTCCTTCGCCAAGATCGGCGTCTCCACCATCCAGTCGCGCGCCACAGGCGGCCTCATCGCCGGCACCTTCGTCTTCGCCCTGCCCGGCTCGCCCGGCGCCTGCCGCGACGCCTGGGACGGCATCCTCGCGGCCCAGCTCGATTACCGCCACCGCCCCTGCAACTTCGTCGAGATCATGCCCCGCCTCGACGAGCACATGCGCCGCGGCGGCGGTCGCGCCTGAAGCGCTGACTTCTCGCCGGGCATCAGGTATGGCTGCGGCTAAGTTTCAGCCGCTGCCGGCTGTTCTGTTCGTTTCAGGCAAGGGCGATCCACCATGACGAAAGCGCCCGGCAAGACCGCTCCTCCCAAGCCTCCCACCGATGCCGACAGCCAGGCCGAGGGCTTCCGCAAGGCCCGCGTCGCGCGCCGCATGGAGCTGATCGAGGACTATGTCGAGCTCGTCGCCGACTGCATGGACGCCCACGGCGAGGCGCGCCAGGTCGACATCGCCCGCCGCCTCGGCGTGGCGCAGCCGACGGTCGCCAAGATGATCAAGCGGCTGGACGAGGAAGGGCTGGTGAGCCGGCGCCCTTATCGCGGCGTCTTCCTCACAGAGGCGGGCAAGCGCATCGCCGAGGACAGCCGGCGCCGCCACCAGATCGTCGAGCGCTTCCTTCTCGCGCTCGGCGTCGGCGAAGAGGTCGCCCGCACCGATGCCGAGGGCATCGAGCACCACGTCAGCGCGGAAACGCTGAAGGCCTTCGAGCGCTTCGTCCGCGACGCCTGATTTCCCCCACCTCCTGCCATGTCTGGCCGAAACCGGGCCGCCGCGAGGCGCCGGGCGGTCCGTGCCGCCGGCTCGGGTCGCGCCGCCTCGCCCGCCCGGCCCTTGACAGGCGCTTGCGCACAGCCAAAATTAGCCAATGCTAATCTTGATTGCGTGTCACAAACCAAAAAGTCGAGGTGATATCATGAAGCGATGGGCAACTCGTCTCGCGGCAGGCCTGCCCCTCGCCTTCTGCCTCGGCGCCGCGCAGGCGGAGGAGGCGCCGATCCGGGCCGTCGCGACGATCGGCATGATCGGCGACGTCGCCGCCCATGTCGGCGGCTCGTGCGTCGAGGTCACCACGCTGATGGGGCCGGGCGTCGATCCGCATCTCTACCAGCCGGGCGCGCGCGACGTGCAGACCTTCCAGGACGCCGACGTGATCCTGTATTCCGGCTATTCCCTCGAAGGGCAGCTCGGCGCGGTTCTCAAGCGCTTCTCGCAGATGAAGCCGACGCTCGCCGTCGCCGAAGCGTCGATCGAAGAGGGCGAGCTGATCGCCGTCGAGGGCGCCTACGGCATCGATCCGCATCTCTGGATGGATGCGGGCCTCTGGTCCCGGATCGCCCCGACGATCGCGCAGACCCTCGGCGAGATGAGGCCCGACTGCGCCGACGCCATGCGGGCGAATGCCGAGAGCTACGGCCGCCAGCTCGCCGCGCTCCACGACTGGGCGGGCCGCGCCGTCGCCACCGTGCCCGAGCAGCAGCGCATCCTCGTCACCGCCCACGACGCCTTCGGCTATTACGGCCGCGCCTACGGCATTCGGGTCGAAGGCATCCAGGGCATCAGCACCGAGGCCGAGGCGAGCGTCGCGGATATCCGCGCGGCGGCCGCGCGCGTCGCCGAGCTCGGCGTCCCCGCCGTCTTCGTGGAATCCACGATCAATCCCCGCACCATCCAGGCCGTGATCGACGCGGCCGCCCAGCAGGGACAGGAGGTGCGGATCGGCGGCGAACTCTATTCCGACGCCATGGGCGAGGCCGGCACCGCCGGCGGCACCTATATCGGCATGATCTACGAGAACACGCGCAACATCGTCACCGCCCTCGGCGGCACGCCCCCCGCGATGCCGGACGCGCTGCGCGACTGGGCCGAGACCTGGGACGTGGCCGACGCCTCGGCGAACGTGCCGGCGGCGCAGTAGCGCCCGCTTTTCCCGCCGATCCCCTCCCTCGCACATCGAGCCTTCGCTTCATGCCCAGCCGCGGGTCTCTTCACGAGCCGGACCTCGCCTTGCACGTCGAGGATCTGACCGTCGCCTACCAGTCGAAGCCCGTGCTCTGGGACGTCGACCTCGACGTGCCGCCGGGCGTCATGGCGGCGATCGTCGGGCCGAACGGCGCGGGCAAGTCGACGCTGATCAAGACCGTGCTCGGCCTCGTCACCCCGACCGCGGGGCACGTCACCCTGTTCGGCCGGCCCTACCGGGCGCAGCGCCGCCGCGTCGGCTACGTGCCCCAGCGCTCCAGCGTCGACTGGGACTTCCCGACGACGGCCCTCGACGTCGTCACCATGGGCCTCTACGGCCGGCTCGGCTGGCTGCGCCGGCCCGGCCGGCGCGAGCGGGCCGAGGCCGAGCACGCCCTCGAGCTCGTCGGCATGCAGGACTATGCCGAGCGGCAGATCAGCCAGCTCTCCGGCGGCCAGCAGCAGCGCGTCTTTCTCGCCCGCGCCCTGGTGCAGCAGGCCGACGTCTACTTCCTCGACGAGCCGATGGCCGGCGTCGACGCGACAACCGAACGCGCCATCGTCGAGATCCTCCACCGCCTGCGCGATCAGGGGAAGACCCTGATCGTCGTCCATCACGACCTCCAGACGGTGCGCACCTATTTCGACTGGATGCTGCTCCTGAACGTGCGCGTCGTCGCCCAAGGACCGGTCGCGGCGGTCTACACGGCTGAGAACCTGCGCAAGGCCTATGGCGGGCAGATCGCGCTCATCGAGCGCGAGGCGCTCGCGGCCGGCGAGGCGCGGGCCTGAGCATGCTGGCGCTCCTCCAGGACTACACGATCCAGACCGTCGCCATGGGCGCGGCGATGCTCGGCATCATTTCGGGCGTCCTCGGCTCCTTCGCGGTCCTGCGCAAGCAGAGCCTTCTCGGCGACACGCTGAGCCACGCCGCGCTGCCGGGCATCTGCCTCGGCTTCATCGTCGCGGGCGGGCGCGAGCTCGGCAGCATCCTCGTCGGCGCGCTCGTCACCGGGGCGCTCGCCGCGCTCCTGATGCTTCTCCTCACCCGCAACAGCCGCCTGAAGACCGATGCGGGGCTCGGCATCGGCCTCAGCGTCTTCTTCGCGATCGGCGTCGTTCTCCTCAGCGCCATTCAGGGCTCGGGCAACGCCTCGCAGGGCGGGCTCGAATCCTTCCTGTTCGGCCAGGCCGCGGCGATCCTGCGCAGCGACCTCTGGATCATGGGCGGCATCACGATCGCCGCGCTCGGTCTCGTCGCGGCCTTCTGGAAGGAGTTCAAACTCGTTTCCTTCGACCCCGTCTTCGCCGCCTCGATCGGGCTGCCGGTCGTGATGCTCGAAGTGCTCCTGACGGTGATGATCGCCCTCGCCGTGGTGGTCGGGCTGCAGATGGTCGGCGTCGTCCTGATGGCGGCCATGGTGATCGCCCCGGCGGTCGCCGCGCGTCAATGGACCCGCCGCCTGGAGGGCATGGTCGTGCTCGCCGCCGCGATCGGCATGGCCGGCGGCGTCTTCGGCGCGGTCATGAGTGCGCTCGGCCGCGGCCTCGCGACCGGTCCCCTGATCATCCTCGCCGTCTCGGCCGTGGTTCTCGTCTCGCTCCTCATCGCGCCCGGGCGCGGCCTCCTCTGGGAGGCGGTGCGCCGCTGGCGGCTGCGCGGCCAGCTGGAGGGCCAGCAGGTTCTCACCACGCTCTACGGCCTCGCCGCGCACCACCGCGACCCCGCCTACCCGTCCGAACAGGGCAGCGTCGACGCCTTTCACGGCACGGCCACGCGCGGCGCCCTGGCAACGCTCCAGCGCCGCGGCCTCGTCCGGCCGGCGCGCCACGCGCCGGAATCGACCCGGCACTGGACCCTGACCCCGGCCGGCATCGCCGAGGCCGAGCGCATTCTCGGCGCCATGGGCCGGGAGGCGTCGTGATGCTCGAACAACTGTTCAACAACGTCGCGCTGATGATCGTCCTCACCGGCGCGCTGGTCGGCTGCGCGGCAACGCTCGTCGGCACCTTTCTCGTCCTGCGCGGCAACTCCATGCTGTCGGACGCGATCAGCCACTCGATCATCTTCGGCATCGTCGTCGTCTGGCTGCTGACCGGCGAGCAGAGCGGCCCGGTGCAGATCCTCGGCGCGGCGCTCACCGGCGTTCTGACGGTGTTCCTGACCGAGCTTCTGGTGAGCACGGGCCGGGTGAAGAACGACGCGGCCATCGGCCTCGTCTTCCCCGTCCTGTTCTCGATCGGCGTCCTCCTGATCAACCTCTATGCCCGCGACGTCCATATCGACCAGCATACGGTGCTGCTCGGGGAGATCGGCTTCGTCTGGCTCGACACGGTGGCGGTCGCGGACCTGCCCGTCCCGCGCTCGCTCCTGTGGATGAGCGCGATGACGCTGGTGAACCTCCTCTTCGTCGTCCTCTTCTTCAAGGAGCTGAAGCTCGCCACCTTCGACCCGGCGCTCGCCAAGGCGCTGGGCTTCGCGCCCGGCCTCCTGTTCTACGCGCTGCTGATGCTGACGAGCTCGACGGCGGTCGCGGCCTTCGACGCGGTCGGCGTCATCCTGTTCATCGCCTTCGTGATCGTGCCGCCCTCGGCCGCCTATCTCCTGACCGACCGGCTCTGGCTGATGCTCGTCATCGGCGCGGCGATCTCGATCGCCTCGAGCGTCCTCGGCTACTGGCTCGCGGTCCTCTGGAACGTCTCGATCGGCGGCATGATGGCGACGATGACCGGCCTCTTCCTCATGCTCGCCCTCCTGCTCGGGCCCCGCTACGGCATGGCGGCGCAGCTGATCCGCCGCCGCGCCCAGGCCCGCGCCAACGAGGGCCGCACGCTCGCGGTCCACCTCTTCAGCCACGAGGACGGACCCGGCGAGGGCGAGGAGAACGTCGCCCGGGCGCTGCGCGACCATCTCGGCTGGAGCGAGGCGCGGGCGCGCGAGGTCCTGCGCCGCAGCCTCGACGAGAACCTCGTCATCCGCGAGGGCGAGCTCCTGCGCCTGACGCCCAAGGGCCGGGCGCTCGCCCGCGAGATCCTGGAGCCCTGGGAGCTGGGAACGGGCGGCGCGCGCGTCGCCGCCTGACCAGGGTGACGGGTCCGCCCGCGCCCGCCACCCCCTCGACATCGCGCAACCTCCATGCGATGCGGCTGGCATGAGGATCTGGCGCGACGTTCTGAAGGACAGGCTGCTGGGAGGCGCCCTCTGCGCCCTCCTTCTCCTGTCGTTCTGCGTCCAGATCGCCGGGGCCAGCCGGGCCGCTGCCGCCATGCTCTCCCCCGATCCGCTCTCGATCATCTGCACGTCCTCGGGCGGCACCGGGCACCGCCCGGCCGCGCCGGACCACGCCAAGCCCTGCCCCTGCGCCGATCTCTGCGCGGCCGGCGTGCATCTCGGCGCGGCGCCCGCGCCGACGGACACGTCCGGCATCCCGATCCGCTTCGCGGACCGCATCGAGATCGCCGTCGACCACGCCGCGCCCATGGCGGCGCTCCCGCCGGGACGATCCTACGAGGCCCAGGGGCCGCCGGCCGCCTCGATCTGACGCGATCCATCGGGGGCCCTACCCCCGTCATTCCCGTTCGGAAACGGTTGACGCCGCGCTGAGCATCCCGAGGGAGCAGCGCCAAGGCGGGCCGTTCGACAGCCGAGGCCTCATCCCTTGACCGACCTGACCGCTTCCGCGCGGGCTCCATCGAGCACGCTCGCGATCGACACCTACCGCGCGATCTGGCGCTGGCACTTCTATGCCGGGCTGATCGCCGTGCCCTTCATGATCCTGCTCGCCGTGACCGGCTCGCTCTACCTCTTTCGCGACGAGATCGACGGCACGCTCTTCGCCCACCGCAACGTCGTCGCCGCGCAGGCCTCGGCGCCCCTGCCGCCGAGCGAGCTCGTGTCGCGGGCGCAGGCCGCCGTTCCCGGATCGACCCTGTCCGCCTATCGCGAGCCCGCTGGCCCCACCGGTTCGGCCCGGATCGCCCTGCGGGCCGACGGGGAAGCGGTCTACGCTTTCGTGAACCCGTACACGGGCGCAGTGCTGGACACCGTGGCCAAGCGCCAGGAGTTCAACGAGGTGGTGCGCAAGCTGCACAGCCTCGACTATTTCGGGTCCTACGCCAACCGGCTGATCGAGGCGATCGCGGGCTTCGCCATCATCCTCGTCGTGTCGGGCCTGTATCTCTGGTGGCCGCGCCGGCAGACGGGCGGCGTCGTCACCGTCCGGGGAACGCCGTCGAAGCGCGTCTTCTGGCGCGACACCCACGCCGTGACCGGCGCCGTCGCCGGCCTCTTCATCGCCTTCCTCGCTGTGTCGGGCCTGCCCTGGTCCAGCTTCTGGGGCGGCAAGCTGACGGAGATCGCGACCGCGACGGGCACGGGCTACCCGGCCGCGCTCTGGGACGCCGTCCCGACCTCGGGCGAGCACGCCGCGCACGCCATGGACACGGTGGGCTGGACGATGGAGTCCTCGCCGATGCCGATGTCGCACGCAGCCGCAGCGGCCCCGATCGGCCTCGACCGGGCGGTCGCCGTCGCCCGGAGCAAGGGCATGGCGCCCGGCTTCGAGGTCACGCCGCCCGCCGATGCCGCGGGCGTCTACACCGCGGCCGTCTTTCCGGCGGATCTCGCCAAGGTCCGCACGATCCACATCGACCAGTACGCGGGCGAGCCGCTCGTCGACATCGGCTATGCCGACTACGGCGCGCTCGCCAAGCTCACCGAGCTCGGCATCAACGTCCACATGGGCCAGGAGTTCGGCCTCGCCAACCAGCTCCTGATGCTGGCGACCTGCCTCGCGATCATCCTGTCGTCGGTCGCGGCGCTGGTGATGTGGCTGAAGCGCCGCCCGGCCGGCCGGCTCGGCGTGCCGCCCTATCCCACGAGCCGCCGCGTCTACGGCGCGCTCTGGGCGATGGCGATCGCCTTCGGCATCCTGTTCCCGTTGTCTGGCCTCCTGATCGTCGCGATGGTCGCCGTCGACCTCCTGGTGCGCAACGTCGCGCCGCTGCGGCGCGCCTTCTCGTAAGGCGGACGAAAGGGTTGACGGCGCGCGCCCCGCGCGCCTACCCATGGGCGGACGGTTCCCCGAGGCGACGAGTCGAGGGGATTAAAAGGGAACGCGGTGAGATCTCCCGACCAAGGTCGGGACCGAGACCGCGGCTGCCCCCGCAACTGTAAGCGGATGCCGATCATCCCCGCGATGCGCCCCGCGCGTCGCGGCGGGCCGCCGGATCACCCGGCGCCATGCCACTGCCAAGGCCCTTCGAGGGCCGACGCGGGAAGGCAGATGATCGGTGCGATGTCCGCGAGCCAGGAGACCTGCCGTCATCCATCGATCCACTCGTTCGGGCGGGGATGCCCGGAAAGGATGCCCATGACGGCCCATCGACGGCGCGATCGCGCCAACGCCCTCCTCATCGCCCCCGGCCTCCGTTCGCCCGCGCGACGCTGATTCCCGCGTCCGCTCGCCGTCCGCCGTTTCTCCCTCGGGCTGCCCGGCCAACCGGGCCGGGGCGCGGATGCGCTCGCCCATCGGCCACTGGATATCACCCCATGACGCTGCCTCGACGCGCCTCCCTCCTCGGCCTTCTCGCCGTCGTTCTCGCCGCGGGCTCGGCCGTCGCCGCCCCGACGCAGTACCCGCTGTCGCTCGAGAACTGCGGCCGCACGCTCACCTTCGCCAAGGCGCCCGAGCGCGCCGTCTCGATCGGCCAGTCGACCACCGAGATCCTGTATCTCCTCGGCCTGGCGGACAAGGTGGCCGGCACCGCCGTCTGGGTCGGCCCGGTGCTTCCCGGCTACGAGGAGGCGAACGCCAAGGTGAAGCGCCTCGCCGACAACGATCCGAGCTTCGAGAGCGTCGTGGCAGAACGCCCCGACCTCGTCACCACGCAGTTCGAGTGGCAGGTCGGCCCGCAAGGGGTCGTCGCGACGCCCGAGCAGTTCGCCGAGCTCGGCATCCCCGTCTACACCTCGCCCGCCGATTGCGAGAACAAGAACAACGCCGTCGGCAGCGACGGCACGCGCACGGCCAAGTTCACCATGGACCTCGTCTACACGGAGATCACGGACCTCGCCCGCATCTTCGACGTGGCGGACCGCGGCGCCGAGCTCGTCGCCGACCTCAAGGCCCGCGAGGCAGCCGCGAAGGCCAGGATCGCGGGGCTTCGGCCCGGCACCTCGGCCGTCTTCTGGTTCTCGTCGGCCGAGCTCGACATCGATCCCTACGTCGCCGGCCAGAGCGGCGCGCCGGGCACCATCATGTCCCTTCTCGGCGTCCGGAACGTCATCGACAGCCAGGAGGAATGGCCGACGGTCGGCTGGGAGACGATCGCGAGGGCGAACCCGACCGTGATCGTCGTCGGCCGGATGGATCGCCGCCGCTATCCCGCCGACGACGTTTCGGTGAAGCTCGACTTCCTGAAGACCGATCCCGTCACCAGCCTCATGCCGGCGGTGAGGCAGGGCCGCATCGTCGAGATGGACGCCCAGGCCATGAACCCGACGATCCGCACCGTCGAGGGCATCGAGGGTCTCGCCGACGCGCTCCAGAAGGCCGGCCTCGCGCAGTGAGCCGGCCGGGCCTCCCCGCGGCGCGCGTCCTCGGCCTCGCCGCCGCGGCGCTCGTACTTCTTCTCGCCGCCCTCGTCTTCGGGGCGGCGGTGGGCGAGACGCGCATTCCCTTCGACACGGTCGCGAAGGCCGTCGCCAACCGCCTCTGGGCGGGCGGCCATGCGCTCGACCCGATCGACGAGGGCATCGTCTGGAACTACCGCCTGTCGCGCGCGGTGGTCGCAAGCGCCTGCGGAGCGGCGCTCGCCGTTTCCGGCGCCGTCCTCCAGTCGCTGCTCCGCAACCCGCTCGCCGACCCTTACCTCCTCGGCATCTCGGCCGGGGCCTCGTCGGGGGCGGTCGCCGTCGCGATCCTCGGCCTCGGCGGCGGCCTCCTGTCGCTGCCGCTCGGCGCGCTCACCGGGGCGCTTCTCGCCTTCGGCCTCGTGTCGGGCCTCGCCGTGCTCGCGGGCCGGGGGCTGGCCGCGATCATCCTGGCGGGCGTCGCCGGCTCGCAGCTCTTCAACGCCCTGACCGCCTTCGTCGTCACCAAGTCGGCCACCGCCGATCAGGCGCGCGGCATCATGTTCTGGCTCCTCGGCAACCTGTCGGGCGTGCGCTGGCCGGATGCTGGGCTGGCCGTCCCCGTGGCGCTCGTTGGCCTCGCCGTTTGCCTCGTCCACGCCCGCACCCTCGACGCCTTCGCCTTCGGCACGGCCTCGGCCGCCGCGCTCGGCATTCCCGTGCGGCGGGTGCGCGCCGTCCTCATCGGCGCCACGGCGCTGATGACGGCGGTGATGGTGTCGATCGTCGGCTCGATCGGCTTCGTCGGCCTCGTGATCCCGCACGCCGCCCGCCTCGTCGTCGGCGTGCGCCACGGCGCGCTGCTGCCGGCTTCCGCCCTCATCGGCGCCCTGTTCATGATCGCCGCCGACGTCCTGTCACGCACCCTCCTGCCGGGCCAGGTCCTGCCCATCGGCGTCATGACCGCGCTCGTCGGTGCGCCCGCCTTCGCGCTGATCCTGATCCACCGGCCGGTCGTCGGCGGGATGGGCGCGCGATGAGGCTTTCGGCAGCCAACCTCACTTGGCGCGCCGCCGGGCGGGCGATCGTCGAGGACGTGTCGCTGGAGGTCCGCTCCGGCGAGTTCCTCGCGCTCGTCGGGCCGAACGGCTCGGGCAAGTCGACGCTGATCGCCATGCTGGCGGGCCTCAAGCGCCCCCATGGCGGGGCCGTCGCGCTCGACGACCGGCCGCTCGCAGCCCTGCCCCGGCGCGAGGCCGCCCGCCTCCTCGCCCTCGTCGAGCAGCAGGCCGAAACGGGCGAGCGCCTGACGGCGCGCCAGGCCGTCGAGCTCGGGCGCACGCCCCATCTCGGCGCCCTTGTCCCCTGGAGCGGACGCGACGAGGCGATCGTCCGGGAAGCGCTCGAAGCCGTCGACATGGCGCTTCTCACGGATCGCATGTGGCACTCGCTGTCAGGCGGCGAGCGCCAGCGCCTCCACATCGCGCGAGCCCTCGCCCAGGAGCCGAAGGTGCTGATCCTCGACGAGCCGACCAACCACCTCGACGTCGAGCATCAGCTCGGCCTCCTCGCGCTCGTGCGCCGCCGCGGCGGCACCGTGCTCGCCGCCCTCCACGACCTCAACCACGCCGCCATGTTCGCCGACCGGATCGCCGTCATGCAGGCCGGCCGCCTCGTCGCCCTCGGCACCCCCGCCGACGTCCTCACCCCCGACCTCGTCGCCGCCGTCTTCAAGGTGCGCGCCAGCATCGAGACCGGCCCCGACCACCGCCCCTTCATCCGCTACGCCCCGCCCGCCCCCGCGCCGGCCGAAACGCCCGCCTGGTGACGCCAAGGCCGATGTCGACCCAAGTACGACGACGGCAAACGTCGAAGCGCTTACCAGAAAACAGACATCGCCGACATGCGGATGTTTTGTCTGATGCACCCTGACTAGCGCGACCGTCTCGCGCGGGTTGACCACCATACGAGCGAAGGGCAAAGCGGGACCCGTATATTGGAGGCTGGCACTTGGACGTTTCGTTCGAAAATGCTGAAGCGAAGTTCGGTCCACGAGTGGCATTGAAATGCCTTTCGCTACGGCTCTCCGAACGGCGTATCGGCATCATCGGATTGAACGGATCGGGGAAGTCCACCTTTTCTCGGATGATCAACGGGCTTGTCCTACCGTCGTCTGGTCGTGTCGTCACCAATGGTCATGAAACGGTAAGTCAGGGTACTCACGTTCGCGCCGCCGTAGGCTACGTCTTCCAAAATCCATCGAACCAGATCGTTCTGCCGTTGATCAAGGACGATATCGCGCTCGGGCCGCAATCTCGTGGGCTCAACAAGCAGGTCACCGACAAGGCCGTTCGAACCGTCCTCGAGCGCGTCGGGATCACCCATCTGGCCGAGCGCCGAGCACATGAGTTATCTGGAGGTGAGGTTCAGCTTGCTGCGCTTGCCTCCGTTCTCGTCACGTCCCCTGATATCGTCATCATGGACGAGCCGACGAACCAGCTTGATTTGCGGAACCGCAAACTCGTCGAGCGAACCATCCATGAGTTGGCCGAGAACGTCATCGTGGTGAGCCATGACCTCGCTTTGGTATCTGGGTTCGACCGCGTCTTGATGTTTCACGATGGCGAACTGGTTGCGGATGGTTCGGCAGCAGAAACTATCGCCCGCTATCGGACGATAGTTGCATGATCGTGGTCGAGAATAGCGGCGCTGGCACCCTTCACCGAGTCCCGGCAGGGATCAAGCTGATCGCTCTCTTCGGTCTCAGCATCGTTGTGTTTGCCACAAGCTCGGTCATAATTCTCGCAGAATTGGCGGGAATCGTTGTTGCTGGGTCGCTCCTAGTCAGTCGTGCATCCGTCTTACAATGGCTGAAGTCCTGGCAGCTTCTCCTGACAATTGCGATTGTCGCTGGCTGGACAGCCTATGCGGAAGGTTTCGAGGCATCTTCGGCCGTTCTCCTACGCCTTGGGTCCTTGAGCCTGTTTGCCACGTTGGTCACGACAACGACGACGGTCGGTCAGTTCATCAACGTTATCACACGATGCGCGCGTCCACTGGAAACGCTCGGCGTTGGCAAAGCTCGTGATATCGGACTGGCTATCGGTCTTGTGATCCGTTTCATCCCGCTGGTACAGCAACGCTACAGAGACGTTGCCGACGCGCACCGGGCTCGGGGTCTCAAACTCCGGGTATCAACTGTTCTCGTACCGATGATCGTCGGCACGATGCTGAACGCTGAGGACATCGCAGACGCTCTCGATGCGAGATCCATTCGTTCCGAATCCCATTCTTACAAACAAGGATAACACAGGTGGATAGTCGGTCTTTGGTCTCGATTGCACTGTTTGCCGCAATCATCGTTGTGTTGGGCCTTATTCCCCCGATCATGCTCGGGTTCATTCCTGTCCCCATTCATGCACAAAGCCTGGGAGTTCTCCTTGCCGGCGTTGTTCTCGGTGCCCGAAAAGGCACCCTATCTGTGCTCCTACTCATCGCGCTCGTCGCAATCGGCCTGCCCGTCCTGTCTGGCGGTCGCGGTGGCCTAGCGGTGTTTCTCAGCCCTACTGCGGGGTATCTGGTTGGATTTTTACCTGCTGCCTTCGTGACGGGCTGGTTTGCCGATCGCGTCGCTCTGCAGACCGATGGCGGGTGGAAGACATTTGTTGGTTTTTTCGTTGCTGCCGTGGTCGGCGTGCTGGTAGACCACGCTTTTGGGATTGCTTGGCTAATCGCTTATGTCGGGATGTCCCCGTCCGCCGCGATCCTCGGGGATTTGGCTTTTGTTCCGGGCGATCTGCTGAAGGCGGCAGTCGCAGCATATGCAGGTCTGCTAATCTACGTGAATCTTGGTAACCGACTGCGCGCAGCTAAAGCGGCCTGAGCGTCAGTTACCGGCCGTGAAGGTTCATTAGCAGACCGTTCTGCAAACCACCCAATGAGGTTCTCGACTCGATCATTGCAGCTTGGTCGGTTGCTTCATTTCCAGAGAAGTTGTCCACGCCCTCTGGCTTCGCCCCTATTCTCCGCGTCACCGCCGGCCCATTCGGATGGGCGCGAATGATCACCGGGATCGTTCGAGAGGGCCGGCGGGTGAGGTCCGGTGCGGTTCGCTTCTTCCGGAGGAGCGGCTGCCCGGGCGGCGCGACGCGCGAGGAGCGGTGCAGGCTGTAACGGCCCGTGCCGTGGAGTATCCCCGAAGGCAGACCCGGGACCCGGTTGGGACAGACCCGAACTCGGGAGGACGCCGTCAGGCATGGGTGAAGCCGCCCGTGTTCTGGCTCCGACGCGCGCGGTGCGGAATGGCCCCGCACTGGAAAAGCGACGCGGTCCCTCGCGGTGGGCGCCGCAGGCGGACCCTTTCTGACGATTAGCATACGTCGCAGGTTCGGCCTGCGGCGCCCCCAGCCCTCCCCGCAAGGGAGGCACCGACTGCTTCAACGCTCCGGCCGCCTCCACGCGGCGCGGGATCGCATCCGCGCGCCTCGGTGCCGGTCCGCACTTCACCCCACCCGCGGCCGGATGTCGGCCTGGAGCTGGCGCGCCGCCAGGCCTCGGGCCATCTCCTCCAGCGTCAGCGCCATGTGCGAGACGCCGACCGCCTGGGCCTTGGGCAGGAGCAACCCTTCCGACAAGGCGTGGCGGATCGCGCCGAAGCGCTGGAAGAAGCTCGGCCGGTCGAGCCTGGAGCGATTGAAGCGGGCGGCCGCGACCTTGCCCGTCAGGCCGCGCGCCATGTGCGCCTCGCAGGCCTCGATCCAGCCCTCGATCGGCCGCGCGCCGGGCTCCAGCAGCAGGAGCCACGTGCCCTTGGCCCGCGCGATCGCCTCGTGAAAGGCGGCGGGATGCTCCACCGACACGCCGGCATGGTCCGCCACCCGCCGCGTCGCCTCGTCCATGTCGCGGTCGAACAGCGTGACGTCGCGCAGGATGCCGTCCACCGCGCCCGGAACAAGGGCGGCGAGGGTCATGGCGAGGCGGGCGTCGTCGGCCCCGCAATCCATCATCACGCTGATCATGCATCGTGACTATCGGACGGCGCGGGCCGGCGCCAGAGCAATCCGCCGGCCGCGAACGGCAGCCAATATGTTCTTGAAATGTTCTCGGCTCGGCGCTAGGTTCCGACCATCGAACGACGTAAGGGCGCCCTGCCGCCCGGTCGGAGGATCCGTCATGCGCGCCATCAGCATCGCCGACCGCGCCGCCTTCTCGGGCACGCAGGGCGTCGACCTCGCCAACCACCTCGTCAACGCCTCCGGCCTGCGCGTCGCACCGGACCGGCGCCGCGGGCGCGGCAGCGGCGTCAACCCGTCGGGCCGCTTCGAGCCCTTCGCGCGCGGGCCCGTCGACGACGGCTGGTCGACGCTGGAGGATCTGCCGGCGCTGAAGACCGAGGTGCAGGCCGAGACCGCCCGCACCATCATCACCACCAACGCCTCGCCCGACATCTCCTTCGACCGCTCGGCCAATCCCTATCGCGGCTGCGAGCACGGCTGCGTCTACTGCTTCGCCCGGCCGAGCCACGCCTATTTGGGCCTGTCGCCCGGCCTCGACTTCGAAACGCGCCTCTTCGTCAAGCCGAACGCGGCGAGCCTCCTCGCCGAGGAGATCGCCCGCCCCGGCTACGTCGTGAAGCCGCTCGCCATCGGCACCAACACCGATCCCTACCAGCCGATCGAGCGGCGCGAGACGCTGATGCGCGCCATGCTGGAGGTGCTGGAGGCGGCGAACCATCCGGTCGGCATCGTGACGAAGTCGGCGCTGGTCCTGCGCGACCTCGACATCCTGTCGCGCATGGCGGCCAAGGGCCTCGCCCGCGTCGCGCTGTCGGTCACGACGCTCGACCGCACGCTCGCCCGTGCCATGGAGCCCCGCGCCTCGACGCCGACGAAGCGCCTCGAGGCGGTGCGGGCGCTGTCGGAGGCGGGCGTGCCCACCATGGTGATGACGGCGCCGATCATTCCCGGCCTCACCGACCACGAGATCGAGCGCCTGCTCGAAGCCGCCAAGGCGGCGGGCGCGCGCGACGTCGGCTACGTCCTCCTGCGCCTGCCGCTGGAGGTGGCGCCGCTCTTCAAGGAATGGCTCCTGCGCCATTATCCCGGCCGCTACCGCCATGTCCTCTCGCTCCTGCGCTCGATGCGCGGCGGCAAGGATTACGACGCCGACTGGGGCCGGCGCATGACCGGCACGGGCGCCTACGCCATGCAGATCCGCCGCCGCTTCGAGCTGGCGGCCGATCGGCTGGAGCTGAACCGGGGCCGCGCGCCGCTGCGCACCGACCTCTTCTCGCCCCCCAAGGCGAGCGCGGCGGGCGTCCAGCTCTCGCTGCTCTGACAGGAACGCGCGGGGGCGCCGCATCGCCCCCGCGCCGCCGGTCTCGCGTCCCCCGCGTTGCCGGCATCATGGCGCCCCGCGTTCCCCTCGCACCCTCGAAGGAGCGCGGGGCGTCTTGCGGAGGATCGGAGAACGGTGCGAGCCTCGCCGCAACATGGCTCGCCGACCCTCCGATTCTCCGCGCCCCCTTCCGAAGCGTCCCGCCGCAGCGCTTCGCCCGCCGCCCGATTATACGCGCGAGGCGGCGCTGATCGCGGCCGGCGCCGGGCTGGTCGCCGGCTGCGACGAGGTCGGGCGCGGACCGCTCGCCGGCCCCGTGGTCGCCGCGGCCGTGATCCTCGATCCCGCCCGCCTGCCGCCCGGCCTCGCCGATTCCAAGACGCTGAAAGCTGCCCAGCGCGAGGCCGCCTTCGCCGCCATCCTCGAAAGCGCCCTCGCCGTGTCCGTCGCCAGCCGGTCCGCGGCCTCGATCGACCGTCTCAACATCCGCGCGGCGAGCCTCCTCGCCATGACCGAGGCGGTCCGCGGCCTCGCGCTCGCGCCCGGCCACGTCCTCGTCGACGGCCGCGACGTGCCGGCGGGCCTGCCCTGCCCCGCCACCGCCCTCATCGGGGGAGACGGGCTCTCCGCCTCGATCGCCGCCGCCTCCATCGTGGCCAAGGTCCTGCGCGACCGCATGATGAGCCGGGCCGACGCGCTGTTTCCCGGCTACGGCTTCCCCGCCCATGCCGGCTATCCGACGCCCTCGCACAAGGCCGCCATCGCCGCTCTCGGCCCCTGCCCGATCCATCGGATGAGCTTCCGCCCGCTGTCGGGGCGCTGAGGCGGAGGCACCTCTCCGGAAGGAGATTTCCCCACCCGTCAAGATCGTGTCATTCCCCTCGACTACACGGAGAAGGAAACAGGAGACGACGATCGTGCCGCGGACCTTTCGAGCCTTCATCCTTCTCGTTCTGCCGCTTTTCCTCGGCGCTGTGCCGGGTCCGGCCTCGGCCGAGGAGACCCGCAGCGACGCGATCGTCGAGCGCTTCCGCGATGCCAATGCCTGGCGCGGCCACGTCATGGTGGTCGCGCACCGCGGCGGCTGGATGGAGGACGGCGAGATCCGCCTCGCCGAGAATTCCCTCTCGGCCCTGGAGCGGGCGGTCGAGCTCGGCGTCGAGATGATCGAGGTGGACGTCCAGGTCAGCCGGGACGGCGAGTTCGTCGTCCTCCACGACACCAGCCTCGACCGCACCACGACCTGCAAGGGCGAGGCGGCCGACAAGCCGCTCGCCGAGATCCGGCAGTGCCGCCTCGTGGTCGAGGGGACGGGCGAGGTGACCGGGGAGAGGGTGCCGACGCTGCGCGAGCTGCTCTCGGCCGCCAAGGACCGGGTCATGGTCAACCTCGACAGCAAGCTCGGCATCGAGAACCTGACGGCGATGATCGCCATGGCGCGCGAGCTCGGCATGGCCGACCAGATCGTGTCCAAGGCCTATGTCGACACGCCGGAGAAGCTGGCGGCGGCTCTCGAGGTCCACCGCGCCACGGGCGACGACATCCAGTTCATGCCGCAGCTCAGCGACGAGGTCGTCGCCGACCTCGCGCCCTTTGAGGCGGCCGTGCGCGAGCTCACCCCCGAGGCCGCCGAATTGCGCAACGCCTACGAGACGGGCGAGCCCCTCACCGCCGACGGCGGCCTGTTCTTTCGTGCCGAGAGCCGGGCGCTCGCCGCCCGCTACGACCTCCATCTCTGGATCAACACGCTCTACGACGACACGCGCAACGGCATGCGCTCGGGCGGGCGCGGCGACGAGATGGCGGTGCGCGCCGACCTGCCGGGCGAGGTCTGGGGCTTCTGGGCCGAGCAGGGCGCGACGATGATCCAGACCGACGAGCCGAAGGCCGCGATCGCCTGGCTGGAAGCCAACGGCTACCGCATCCCCTACGAGGATTGACGGGCGGCCGCCCCCTCAGGCCCGCGCGGCGCCCGATCCGGGCTTGGCGCCGGGCGGGCACTTGCCGAGGATGATCATGCCGAGCACCTCGTCCTTGGTGACGTCGCTCGTCAGCGCCTCGCCGACGACCTGCCCGTTCTTCATGACGATCACCCGGTCGGCGAGGTCGAAGACGTCGTGGATGTCGTGGCTGATCAGGAAGATGCCGATCCCCTCGCGCTTCAGCTCCTTGACGAGGTCGCCGACCTGCCGGGTCTCCTGGGGCCCGAGCGCGGCGGTCGGCTCATCCATGATCAGGATCTTGGCGTCGAAGAGGATCGCTCTCGCGATCGCCACCGACTGGCGCTGGCCGCCCGACAGGGCCTTCACCGGCTCCTTGAAGCGGCGGAAGTTCGGGTTGAGGCGGCCCATCACCTTGCGCGCCTCGGCCTCCATGGCCGCGTCGTCGAGCGTCCCGAAGGGCGTCAGGATCTCGCGGCCGAGGAAGAGGTTGGCTGCCGCGTCCACGTTGTCGGCGAGCGCCAGGGTCTGGTAGATCGTCTCGATGCCGGCGGCCTTGGCGTCGCGCGGATTGTCGATGCGCGCCGGCTCGCCGCGCACGAAGATCTCGCCGGAATCGCGCTTGTAGGCGCCGGACAGGATCTTGATCAGCGTCGACTTTCCCGCGCCGTTGTGTCCGAGGAGCGCGACGACCTCGCCGGGCCACAGGTTCACGCTCGCCTTCTCCACGGCGTGGATGCCGCCGAAGGAGATCGAGATGTCGCGCATGTCGACGAGCGGCGGGCCCGACCGGTCGATCGCGTCCGAGAAGCCGCGCCCGTGGTCGGCGATGGCGTCCAAGGTGGTGCTCACGCGGCCCTCCGGCGATACACGGTGTCGATCCACACGGCGATGACGAGAACGATGCCGACCACGATCGACTGCATGGGCGAGTCGATGCCCAGGAGCACCATGCCCGACTGCAGCGACTGCATGACCAGCGCGCCGATCATGGCGCCGACGATGGTGCCGGCGCCCCCCGCGAGCGAGGTGCCGCCGATCACGGCGGCGGCGATGACGTAGAGCTCGTCCAGCGTGCCGAGCGCGTTGGTCGCGGCGTTGAGGCGGGCGGTGGAGATCGCGGCGCCGAGCGCGGCGAGACCGCCCATGACCATGAAGACCTTGGTCAGCACCAGCCGGGTGTTGATGCCCGCGAGTTCGGCGGCCTCCGGATTGCCGCCGATGGCGAAGACGTAGCGGCCGAAGCGGGTGCGCTTGGCGACGAAGGTCATGACGATGCCGACGAGGATCGCGACGAGCACGGGCACGGCGACGCCGTAGCCGATCCGCAGGCCACCCTCGGGAATCGCGATGTCGTTCGCCTCGGCATAGCGGCGCGTGATCGCGGCCGGCCATTCATAGGCGTTGAGGATCGCGGCAGCGCCCAGGATCGCCCCGAAGACCACGAGGCCGATCAGCGTCTCCGCCCAGACCGGGCGCAGCGGGAAGCCGTAGCGCAGGCGCCGGCGGCGCTGGGAAAGAAGGCCGGCCGCGAAGGCGAGGCAGGCGAGGCCCGCGAGCACCCAGGTCCAGAAGGAGCCGAGCGCCCCGTCCGCGCCGCCGCCGAGCAGCCGGAAGGTGTCGTCGAGCGGGGCGACGGTGCGGCCCTGCGTCACCCACCAGGCGGCGCCGCGCCAGACAAGAAGTCCGCCGAGCGTGACGATGAACGAGGGCACGCCGAGATAGGCGATGACGTAGCCCTGGAGCCCGCCGATCGCGACGCCGACGGCAAGGCCCGCCAGAAGCGCGGCGATCCAGAGGACGGGGCTGCCGAAGCCGAGGAGGTTCGGCAGGACCGCCGTCTGCATCACCGCCATGACCATGCCGGAGAAGCCGAGGATCGACCCGACCGACAGGTCGATGTTGCGCGTGACGATGACGAGCACCATGCCCGTCGCCATCACCGAGATCGAGGCGGTCTGGACGGTGAGGTTCCAAAGGTTGCGGGGCGTGAGGAACACGCCGCCGGAAGCGACGTGGAAGACGAGCCAGATCACGAGCAGCGCGCCGACCATGCCCAGCATGCGCGTGTCGATCTCGGTCGCCCGCACGAGCCCCTTGAGCCCGCCCTCCCCGGCGCCGCGCGCCGCTGCCGGCCGGGCCGGCTCCAATGCCTGGCTCATCCTCGCCTCCCGCGCCCGACCGCCACTTGTCCACGTGGCACCCGTGCCTTGCTAGAACGTTCAAAGGAGCCGGAGCCGGCCCATGCGCGGGCCGGCTCCGGTTTTTTCCAGGCGGTCAGGAGCAGGCGGGCACGGAGCCGGCCGTGACGCCCTGGCAGACCACGTCCTTCGTCACCCAGCCGGCGTCGATGATGGTCTGGAGGTTGTCCTTGGTGATCGCGACGGGGGTGAGGAAGATCGATTGCATCTCGACCTTGTTCGGACCGCCGTTGAAGGTGGTGACGCCCGTGACCTCGTTCATCGCCTTGCCGCCGGCGAGCTCGAGCGCGATCTCGGCCGCACGCTTACCGAGCTCGCGCGAGTCCTTCCAGACCGACACGGTCTGCTGGCCGCGCGCGATGCGGTTCAGCGCCGCGAAGTCGGCGTCCTGGCCGGAGACCGGAACCGAGCCGGCGAGGCCTTGCGCGTCGAGCGCAGCGATGGCGCCGCCGGCCGTGCCGTCGTTGGAGGCGACCACCGCGTCGACCTTGTTGTCGTTGGCGGTGAGGATCTGCTCCATGTTGGCCTGGGCGTTGGCGGGCAGCCAGCCGTCCGTATAGGCCTCGCCGACGTTCTTGATCCGCCCCGCGTCGATCGCCTCCTTCAGGACCTCCATCTGGCCGGAGAACAGGAAGTCGGCGTTTGGGTCGGCGGCGGAGCCCTTGATGAAGGCGTAGTTGCCCTCGGGCTTAGCCTTCTGGACCTCGCGGGCCTGGATGCGGCCGACCTCCTTGTTGTCGAAGGTGATGTAGAAGGCGTCCTGGTTCTCGATCAGGCGGTCGTAGCCGACCACCGGGATGCCGTTCGACACGGCGCTCTCGACCGCCGGGCCGATGGCCGAGGAGTCCTGCGCCAGGATGATCAGCGCGTCGGCGCCCTGGCTGATCAGCGACTCGACGTCGGTCAGCTGCTTGGCGGCCGAGGACTGGGCGTCGGCCGAGATGTAGGTGGCGCCGGCCGCTTCGAGCGCCGCCTTGATGGCGGCCTCGTCGGTCTTCCAGCGCTCTTCCTGGAAGTTCGACCACGACACGCCGACGGTCAGCGCGTCCTGAGCGAAGGCCGGGCCGATGGCCGACAGGCCGAGCGAAAACACCGCGCCGGCAAGCGCGAGCTTCAAGGTCTTCATCGATGTCCTCCCTGGCGCGCCCCCGCGCCGATCCTTCCGGAGCCGAAGCGTTCCTCCCGCGGGCTCCGAGACTTTTTCCAAGTCTCGGAAAAAAGGCTGACAGACAATTCGATCCGTGTCAACGTGATCGCGCCGAGCCGAGGGGGGCTTGCAAGCCGGCAAACGAATCGGAAACAATCCGGGCTGGCCGAGGGAGGATGCGGAACGTGAAAGGTCTCTTCGCCAAGACCGACGCGGAAGCCGTGCGCGCGCACAATCGCCGCGTGGTGATCGATCATCTGCGTCGTGCGGATTCGTCGACGCGGCGCGCCACGGCCCAGGCGACCGGCCTGTCGGTATCGTCGGCCTCGGCCATCGCGACCGACCTCATCCGGAGCGGCATCTTCGAGGAGGTCGAGGAGGACGGGCGAAGCGCCCGCCGCGGCCGTCCGGAAAAAACGCTGCGGGTGGCGGGAAGCGCGGCCACGGTCGCCGCGGCCAAGCTCGCGGTCGGCGGCCTCTTCGTGCAGCTCGCCGATTATGCCGGCCGGCCGCTCGCCACCGCCGCGGCCGAGCGCCCGGTTGCCGACCTCGACGCGAGCGAGATCGCCTCGATCCTGGCGAGCCTGACCGAGGAGGCCGCGTCCGGCCTTTCGGGCGAAACGCCCAAACCCTCGCGCATGGTCGTGGCGGTGCAGGGCATGACCGATGCCGGTCACCGGCGCATCCTCTGGTCCCCGGCCCTCAAGCGCCGCGACCTCGACATCGCCGGGATGATCCAGGCCCTCACCGGCACGGAGGTCGAGATCTGCAACGACTGCTCCTTGATGCCGGAGGCCTTCCGCTGGCGGCCGGATCGGGGCGGGCTCGATCTGGGCACGGGCGACTTCGCGACCCTCTTCATCGGCTTCGGCGTCGGCATGGGCCTGCGCCTCGGCGGCCAGACCTTCGGCGGCCCCCTGTCCTCGGCGGTCGAGTTCGGCCACCTCAACCACCGCCCGGACGGAGCCCTTTGCCGCTGCGGCAATCGCGGCTGCGTCGAGGCCTATGCCGGCGACTACGCGATCCAGCGCCGCGCGCTCGGGGGACCTGTCGACGCGGTGCCGGCGCGGCGCGTAACCGACGCGGAGATGCGGGTGCTGGCGGGCGCGGCGCGCGAGCGCGACGGGCCGGAGCGCGACGCCTTCGCGCAGGCGGGCCTCGCCATCGGCTACGGGCTCGGCCGGCTCTTCACGCTGATCGACCCGCTGCCGATCGTGTTCACCGGCTCGGGCGCGCACGCCATGGACCTCCTGGAGCCGGCGATCCGCCGGGGGATCACGCAAAGCGCGGTCGCCGGTCAGGGTGCCGCCGTCCCCTTCGGCCACGTCGCGGACGTCGACGCCCTCGTCTTCGAGGCCGGCACCGCCCATGCCCTTGCGAGCCTCGACGAGAGTTTCGCGCGCGAAGGGCCGGCCGACGAGCGCCAGGTCGCCTGAGGTAGAGTGTGGCGCGCGCGCGACAGGCGGAGGGCGGGCGTCGCCGGGATGCCTGCCGGTCATGGCCGGTTGCGCGCGCGGCTGCTAGCACTCGCATGACGATCACGCTTGGCCGAGGACTGAGTGCCCACGCCGCCGATCCGGTTCCTCGCGCTCCTGATGCTGCTCATCGCGGGCTGCGCGTCGCGCCCCTACGCGACCCTGACGCCTGTCGCTCAAACGGTTCCCGGCGCCCAGCGCGTCGACATGCTGGTCGCCACGACCCGCGCGCCCTCGAACGTGTCGGGCGTCGTGTTCGGTCCCGAGCGCGGGCGTGGGCTGTCGCTCGAGAACATCGTCGTGTCCATTCCGCCGGCCCGGTTCCGCAAGCCGGGCGACATCGCCTATCCCTCCCCCGGCGCGCCCGATCCCGCCCGCCAGTTCGTGGCCCTCAAGGTCGAACCGCTCGATCCGGCCGGCGCGCGCGCCTGGTACAAGCGGGTCGCCCGTCCCAAGCGGCGCATCCTCATCTTCGTCCACGGCTTCAATTCGAGCTACGAGGAGGCGGTCTTCCGCCTCGCCCAGATCAGCCAGGACAGCGGCGCCGATGCCGCGCCGATCCTCTTCACCTGGCCCTCGGGCGGCTCGGTCTTCGACTACCTCTACGACCGCGACAGCGCCAACTATTCGCGCGACAGCCTGGAAGCCGTGATCGCCGGGGCCGCGGCCAGCCCGGACGTCGGCGAGATCACGCTGATGGCGCATTCCATGGGCGGCTGGCTGGCCATGGAGGCGGTGCGCCAGCTCGCCATCCGCCAGGGACGCCTTCCCCCGAAGCTCGCCAACATCGTGCTCGCCGCGCCCGACATCGACCTCGGCGTCTTCCGCACCCAGCTCGACGCCCTCGGCCCGGCGCAGGATCGCATCACCATCTTCGCCGCGCAGGACGACCAGGCGCTTCTCGTGTCGCGGCGGCTCGCCGGCGGCTCGCAGCGCCTCGGCTCGATCAACCTGTCGCGCCCGGATCTGAGGGCGGAAATGGCCCGGCGCGGCATCGTCGTGGTCGACATCAGCGGCATCCGCACCGGAGACCCGCTGAACCACACCACCTTCGCCCAGAGCCCCGCCGTGGTCCAGGCAATCGGCAATCGCCTGATCGCGGGCGACGGCCTGTCCGACGGTCGGCTCGGCCTCGCCGACGCGATCAACGCGACGGTCGTGGGAACCACGCAAGGCCTCGGCTCCGCCGTCGGCGCGGCGATCGAGCTGCCGGGCGCCCTCGTCAGCGGCGAGTCCCGCCAGCGGCTCGGCAGCAACCTCGATCGTGCCGGCCGCAGCCTCGGCGGCTCGCTCCAAACGGCGATCGGCCGATAGCGCGGCGACGCATCGTCGCCGTTGAAGCCTCGGCGCGGCTGCGGCAGTAGGGATTTCGCCGCACGAAAGGGAGAGCCGCGACGTGGAAGCCGTGACCACCGCCCTCGTCCTGCTGCTCGCGGTCGTCGCGAGCGGGATCCTGGCGCGGATCCTGCCCGTCGCGGTGCCGCGTCCGCTCGTCCAGATCGCGGTCGGCGGCCTGCTCGGGCTGTTCGTCGAGCTGCGGGTCCTCCTGGATCCCGAGCTGTTCTTCGTCCTGTTCCTGCCGCCGCTCCTGTTCCTCGACGGCTGGCGCATCCCGCGCGACGAGATGCTGAGGGACTGGACGACGATCATGGAGCTGGCGCTCGGGCTCGTGGTCTTCACCGTCGTCGGCATGGGCTTCTTCATCCACTGGCTGATCCCGGCGGTGCCGCTCGCCGTCGCCTTCGCGCTCGCCGCGATCCTCTCGCCGACCGACCCGATCGCCGTCTCGGCCATCGCCCAGCGCACGCCCATCCCCCGGCGCATGCTGCACATCATCGAGGGCGAATCGCTCCTCAACGACGCGTCCGGCCTCGTCTGCTTCCGCTTCGCCGTCGCCGCGGCCATGACCGGCGGCTTCTCGCTGGCGGAGGCCTCGCTCAGCTTCGTCTGGCTGGCGCTCGGGGGCTTGGCGGTCGGCTTCCTCCTGACGCTCGCCGTCACCCGGACCAAGGACTGGATCTCGGACCGCTTCGGCGAGGACAGCAGCTCGCAGATCCTGATCACCCTCCTCATCCCGTTCGGCGCCTATCTCCTTGCCGAGCATCTCGGCTGCTCGGGGATCCTCGCCGCCGTTTCGGCGGGCATCGGCATGAGCCGCGCCGAAGCGCGCGGGCTGGTCATGGCGCAGACCCGCGTCAGCCGAACCAATGTCTGGAACGCCATCCAGTACACGCTTAACGGCATCATCTTCGTGCTGCTCGGCGAACAACTGCCCTTCATCCTGTCGAGCGCGGCCGAAACCGTGCGCGCCGTCGGCGAGCAGGAGCCCTGGTGGCTCGCCGTCTACGTCGTCCTGATCACGGCCGGGCTCGCGGGCCTGCGCTTCGTCTGGGTGTTCGTGTCGCTGGAGCTGACGCTGCTGCGCCGGCGCTCGCGCCACGTTTCGCCGGGCTGGCGCATCGTGGCGGCCATGTCGCTGTCGGGCGTTCGCGGCGCGGTGACGCTGGCGGGCGTTCTGACGCTGCCGCTGGCGCTGCCGGACGGCTCGCCGTTTCCGGCGCGCGAGCTCGCCATCTTCATCGCCATGGGCGTCATCATCCTGTCGCTCCTCGCCGCGTCGATCGCGCTTCCGGTCTTCCTGAAAGGCCTGCGACTGCCGCCCGAAACCGCCCGCGCGGCCGAAGAGGACACCGCCCGCATCGCCGCCGCGAGGGCCGCGCTCTCCGCGATCGAGGCGTTCCAGCGCGAAAGCGGCGAGGAAGCGCGCCGGGCCGGACTTCTGGACGCGGCCGCCTCGCGCACCGGCGATCTCTACCGCCGCCGCATCGAGCGGCGCAGCCACGGCGGCGACGGCGAGGCCGACGCGGAGGCGCGCCTCGGCGAGCGGATCGAGGCGGAGATGCGGCTCGCCGCGCTCAAGGCCGAGCGCGCCGCGCTGTTCGGCATGGTGCGCCGGGGCGAGCTCGGCTCGGAAACCGCCCGCAAGCTGATCCGCGAGCTGGACCTCCTGGAGACCCGCTACGGCGGCTAGGACTTCGAGAGATCGATCACGACGCGCCGGAGGCCCGGATCCTCCGGATGCATCTCGCGGCGGAAGCCGAGGTCGCCCGCCATGGCGAGCATGGTCGTGTTCTGCGCCAGGACCTCGCCGTAGACCTGGCGAAGGCCGCGCTGGCGGCCGTAGTCGAGGATGGCGTTCATCAGGATCGAGCCGAGGCCGCGCCCCTTCTGGTCGGAACGCACCATGATCCCGAACTCGGCGACCTCCTCGTTCGGATCCATGATGAGGCGGGCGACGCCGAGGATCGTGCCCGGCGGCTCCCCGTCGCCCGATGCGTCCGGCTCGGCGACGAAGGCCATCTCGCGGGCATAGTCGATCTGGGTGAGGCGCGCGGCGAAGGCGTGGCCGACCTTCCGGATCGCCCGGAAGAAGCGCAGGCGGATGTCGTCGGGATCCGAGGCCTCGATCATCGCGATAACCGCGCCCTCGTCTTCCGGGCGGATCGGGCGCAGGCGGAAGGCCGTGCCGGCGCGCGAGCGAACGTCGCGCTCGAGTTCGCCGGGATAGGGCTGGATGGCGAAGCGGGCGCGCCGGCTTCCGCTCGCCGGGGCGACCGCGATCCGCGCGTCGAGAGCCACGACGCCCGTTTCGTCGACGAGAAGCGGATCGATGTCGATCGCGCCGATCTCGTCGAAGTCCGCGATCATCTGCGAGAGGGTGACGAGGACGTCGGCGAGCGCCGCGCGCTCCTTCGCCGCTCGCTCGCCCCGCCCGTCGGCGGCATGTGCCGCGCGGGTGCGCGCGATCATGTCCTCGGCGAGGATGCGATTGAGCGGCGGCAGGCCCACCGCCTCGTCGGCCGGCGCGGCGCCATCGCCCCCGCCGAGACGCACCACCGGGCCGAAGACCGGGTCGATCTTGACGCCGGCGGACAGGGACCGGGCGCGCGGGCGGCGGATCATGCGCTGCACGGTGAAGCCCTCGATGCGCGCGCCGGGCCGGCGCTCCGAGACGAGCTTCAGCATGTGGTCGGCGGCCTCCGCCACCATGTCGGACGTGTCGAGCTCCAGGCGCACGCCGCCGACGTCGGACTTGGGCGCGATGTCGCGCGACAGGATCTTCAGCGCCACGGGAAAGCCGATCTCGCTCGCGATCAGCGCGGCCTCGGCGGGCGAGGCGGCGATGCGCGTCTCCACCACGGGGATGCCGTAGGCGGCCAGCAGCGCCATGGCCTCCGGCTCGGCGAGGACGCGTCCCTCTCCTTCCACCGCCGCGGACACGAGGCGCGCCGCCGTTTGCGGCTCGCGGCGGCCGGGGGACACGGCGGGCGGCGTTTCGATCAGGAGGTCCTGGTTCCGGCGGTAGTCGACGAGCTGCATGAAGGCGCGCACCGACTCGTCCGGCGTCTGATAGGTCGGCACGCCCTCCCGGGCGAAGAGCCGCCGGGCGTCCCGCGCGTCGCGCTCGCCGAGCCAGCAGGTCAGGAGCGGCGAGCGCCCCTGCGCCGGCCGCGCCGCGGCGGCGGCGAGGCTCGCCTCGGCCGCGGCGCGGCCGGCGACGATCGCCTGCGGGCAATGCAGCACCAGGACGGCGTCCTGGTTCGGATCGGCGAGGAGGGCCGCGACCGCCTCGCCGTAGAGCTCGGCCGAGGCGTCGCGCAACGTGTCGACGGGATTGGCGGCCGAGCCGTGGGCGGGCAGGATGCCGGCAAGGCGCTCGCGCGTCTGGGCGCTGAGCTCGGCGAGGCGGCCGCCGAGGCCCGCCAGCGCGTCGGCGGCGAGGATCCCGGCGCCCTCCCCGTTGGTGAGGATCGCCAGCCGGTCGCCCTTGGGGCGAAGCCCGCTCGCGAGCGTCCCGACTGCCTCGAAGAGCTCGCGCAGCGTTTCCACCCGCAGCATGCCGGCGCGGCGGAAGGCGGCGTCGTGGACGGCGTCGGAGGCCGCGTCCCCGCGCCCCGCCTTGATGACGATGACGGGCTTGGCGCGCGCGGCGATGCGCGCGGCGGTCATGAACTTTCGGGCGTCGCCGATCGCCTCGACGTAGAGGAGGATCGCCCGCGTCTTCGGGTCGAGCGCGAGGTGGTCGAGGAGATCGCCGACGTCGACGTCGCTCGTGTCGCCGATCGAGACGACGTGGGAGAAGCCGATCTCGCGCACGTCGGCCCAGTCGAGCACAGCGCTCGCGACCGCGCCGGACTGCGTGACGAAGGCGAGGTCCCCCGGTTTCGGGGTGAGATGCACGAAGCTCGCATTGATGCGCGCGACCGGCGACAGGAAGCCGATGCAGTTCGGCCCGACGATGCGCAGGAGGTGCGGGCGCGCCGCTTCCAGGAGGTCGCGGCGCAGCGTGCCCTCGTCGAAGCCGGCCGAGATCACGACGGCCGCGCGGCAGCCGCGTCGGCCGAGCTCGTCGACGATGCCGGGCACGCTCGGCGCCGGCGTCGCGATCACCGCGAGGTCGGGCGTCAGCGGCAAATCGGCGACGGAGCGGAAGTTCACCGCCGAGCGGATCGCCGTCTCGTGCGGGTTGACCGGCATGACCGGCCCTTCGAAGCCGGCACCGAAGAGATTGCGGGCCAGCACCTCGCCGACCGAGCCCGGCCGGTTGCTCGCGCCGATGAGCGCGATCGCCTTGGGCTGGAACAGAGCGTCGAGATTGCGGGTCGACATGGCGCCGGCGCCTCGCGGGACGAGAAGGGACGCGGCGGGAATGAGGCTCGGCCCCGCCGCGTTCCGCTCAGGCGTCCGTCAAAGGGCGGCGATGATACCGATCTCGACGGTGTAGTCGGGCGCGGCGAGGCGGGGCGACTCGACGGTGGCGCGGGCCGGCGCGCAGCCGGGCGCGAGCCAGGCGTCCCAGACGCCGTTCATCTCGGCGAAGGTGCCCATGTCGCAGAGCCAGATCGTCGCCGAGAGGATCCTGGTCTTGTCCGTGCCGGCCTCGCCGAGCAGCGCGTCGATCCGGGACAGGATGTCGCGCGTCTGGTCGGCGACGGACGCGCCCGGGGCGCCGGACGCGACCTGGCCGGCGAGATAGACCGTGTTGCCGTGGACGACGGCCTGGCTCATGCGGGTGCCGGGCTGAAGGCGCTTGATCTCGGACATGGGGTTCGTCTCCTCGGCGGGATGATGGGGTTGGATGCGCCCGCGGGGGTAGCCCAGCCGCCGCCCGAAATCCACCGGCGAGCGCCATGCCTGCAATCGGCGTCCGGCGGCGCTAAATATGATCGTCCGCGGCGATGCCGCATCCCGTTCGTACAGAGGCCCGATTGACCGTCACGATCTATCACAACCCGCAATGCGGCACCTCGCGCAACGCGCTGGAGATGATCCGGCAGTCCGGCGAGGAGCCCGCCATCGTCGAATACCTGAAGGAGCCGCCTTCGCGCGAAACGTTGACCGAGCTGTTGAACGCGATGGGATTGAGGCCGCGCGACATCCTGCGCAAGAAGGGCACGCCCTATGCCGAGCTCGGCCTCGACGATCCTAAGCTTTCCGACGAGGAACTGCTGGACGCCATGACCGAGCATCCGATCCTGATCGACCGGCCGATCGTCGTGACGGACAAGGGCGTCGCGCTGTGCCGGCCGTCCGAGAAGGTGCTGTCGCTCCTCGACGCGCCGGTCGCCTCCTTCACCAAGGAGGACGGCAGGACCGTCACGGCGAACTGATGCCCTGAAAACGCGTGTGGCCGGAGCCGGGAAGGGCTCCGGCCGTGCCGCGGCCGATTGGGACGGGAGGCCGGCGGCTTGGGGCGCGCCCATCTGGGGAGGAAAGCGCGCCCGATCCATCGGGCCGGACGCTGGTGCGCCCGGTCGTTCGAGATCAGATATCCTCGAAGTCGCCGCCGAAGTCCTCGCCGCCCATGTCGGCGACCTGCTCCTCGGCCGCAGCGCCGGCATCGGCGACCGCGCCTTCGACGGCCGCCGCCGGATCGTCGCCGAACATCATGTCGGAGAGCATCGAGCCGAGAACGACGCCGCCCGCGACGCCCATCGCAGTCTGCGCGGCGCCGGCCATGAAGCCGCCGCCCCCGCGGCCCGGCGCCGCCATGGCGCCCGGCTGCTGGCCGTAGCCCGCCTGCGGGCCGGAATTCCAGGGACCGGAGGCCTGCGGCGCGGCGGCCTGGCCGTAGCCGGGCTGGCGGCCATAGGCGGCGGGCTGCTGACGGGGCGCGGCCGCGCCGCCGCCGAACAGCGAGCCGAAGAAGCCGCCGGACGACTGGGGTCGGCTGGCCTGCGCCTCGAGCGCCTGGATGCGGGCCTGCGCGGCTTCGAGCGCCTGCTCCTGGATGATGATGGTCTGCGCCATGTAGTAGGGCGCAGCCGGCTGGCGGGCGACGCTTTCCTGGATGAAGCGATCCGCCTCGGCTTCGCGGGGCGGCGCTGTGCGCTCCGCCTCGGAAAGCTTGCCGAAGAGGTTCTGGATCAGGTTCTGTTCGTCGCGGTTCATCTTGGATTCCTCGATGTCTGAGTGACGGCGGGCGGGAGGCCGCCGCTTACTCCTCGCGCTGGCCGGTGAACTGCAGCAGCAGCTGGAAGAGGTTGATGAAGTTCAGATAGAGCGACAGCGCGCTCATGACGGCGATCTTGCCGGCGGCCTCAGCGCCGTAGTGCTCCGAATACTCTTCCTTGATGCGCTGCGTGTCGTAGGCGGTGAGACCGGTGAACACGAGGACGCCGATCACCGAGACCGCGAACTGCAGCGCCGAGGACTGGAGGAAGAGGTTCACGAGGCTGGCGACGACGACGCCGATCAGGCCCATGAACAGGAACGTGCCCATGCCCGACAGGTCGCGCTTCGTCGTGTAGCCGTAGAGGCTCATGACGCCGAAGACGCTGGCGGTGATGAAGAAGGTCTGGGCGATGCTGGCGCCGGTGAAGACCAGGAAGATCGAGGCCATGGACAGGCCCATGACGGCGCAGAAGGTCCAGAACAGCATCTGGGCGGTGGCGAAGGACACGCGCTCGATGCGGAAGCTCAGGAACATCACGAAGGCGAGCGGGGCGAGCATCACCACCCACTTCAGCGGCGAGGAGAAGATCGGCACGTAGAGTGCCGGGGTGTTCGCCACCGCGAAGGCGACGAGGCCGGTGATCACGAGGCCGAGCCCCATGTAGTTGTAGATGCGCAGCATGTGCTGGCGCAGGCCCTCGTCGAAGAGGACCTGGTCGCGTGCCGGCGCGGCGGAAACGCCGAAGCCGCGGAAGGGCGTGTTCATGTCGGTCGAACTCCTTGTGGGATCAGGACGCTTGGGGGATCAGTGGAGGCTGGCCTCGATGCGCCGCGCTTCGCGCTCCAGCGCCTGCCGGCCGGCACCGGTCGAGATGAGGGCGTAGGCGACCTCGCCGACCTGCCAGTAGGCCGCGGTCTCCTCGCCCTGGGTGACCGCGCTGGAGGGCACGACGTCGAAGGAGCCGGGCCGCACGGCGAAGAGCGAGAGCGGGCCGAACTCGGGCGACGAGACCGCCATTTCGAGGCTCGACCCGAAGGTCGAGGGGAAGACCTGGACGTCGCGCACGGCCCAGCCCGTCGGCAGGTCCGGCACGCGGATCGCCGTCGCCGACAGGATCTCGGCCGGGTCGAAGACGGCGCTCTCCGGCTGCGACACCATCTCGGCGCGCAGCGCGCTCGTGGAATGGGCGCGCAGCGCGTCGGCGACGAAGGCCGGCGGCGGCGCGGAGGCGACGCTCTGGCGGACGCTGAGCGCGTTGAACTCGGCATGCGCCACCCAGCCAGCGCCGAGCAGCGCGACGAGGGCCGCGGCCCGCGCCGCGCGGCGCATCACGGCCCGGTTGCGCAGGGAGCGCTCCAAGCGGCCGGCGATCGCGTTGGTCGGCACGCTGACCGGGAGCGGCTGGGCGCGCAGCGCCAGGCGAAGCTCGTCGCGGGTGCGAAGCTCGGCCATCACGCGCGCGGCCTCCGCCGGCCGGGCGGCGAGATGCGCCTCGACCTCGATGCGGCGGGCGGAGGAGAGCTGCTCGTCGACATAGGCCGCGAGGTCGACCTCGGTGATCGGATCAGGATCGCGGTGCATCCGAGCCTCCTCTGGCCGTCAAGGGAACGACGTTGCCGGCGGGGACGCCCTCCTCCATCTCGCGCAGCTTCGCCCTGGCGCGCGAGACGCGGGACACGAGGGTGCCGACGGGAATGGCGAGCGAGGCGGCGGCCTCGTCGTAGGACAGACCCTCGACGGTCACGAGGTGGAGCGCCGCGCGCTGCTCGTCGGGCAGCGCCATGAAGGCGCGGCGCACTTCGGCGAGGCGCGTGGCGCTTTCCTGCGCGGCTTCCGCGGCCGGATCGACGCGAAGGCCGATCTCGGCGTCGCGCACGGCCTCCGCCCGCCGGGTGCGCAGGGAATCGACGAAGCGGTTGTGGAGGATCGACATCAGCCAGGGGCGGAGCTGGCGGCCCTGCCGGAACTGGTCGCGCCGCTCGAAGGCGCGCAGGAGCGCGTCGTGGACGAGGTCCTCGGCCTCGTTGGGGTCGCGCGTCAGCGACAGGGCGTAGCGCCGCAGAGGCGCCAGGAGGCCGATGACGTCGATGTCGCGCTTGGTGTCGCTCATGCCCCGTATACGGACGGACTCCCGGCTTCCATCCAGCCTCGAAGGATTTTTTTGCGTCGCCGAAGCGCGACCGGCGGCTCGAACCGGCTATCTTCGCGATCGTCATGGATTCGCCCCGCATCCCGCCCGCTTCGGCGGAAAGCCTCGAGCCGCCGAACGAGGGCGGCGCTCCCCCGCCCGCCTGGATCGAGCGGGGCACGCCTGCCTTCGCGCGGGTCGGGTTCGCGCTGTTTCTCGCGGGCTTCTCGACCTTCGCGCTGCTCTACTGCGTCCAACCGCTGCTGCCGGAGTTCGCGCGGCACTACCGCGTGAGCCCCGGGGAAAGCTCGCTCGCCCTTTCGCTCACCACCGGCTTCCTCGCGCTCGCCATTCTCCTGGCCGGCGCCCTGTCGCAAGGCCTGCCGCGGCGCGGCCTGATGTTCGGCTCCATGGCGGCGGCGGCGGTCCTCAACCTCGCGGCGGCGGCGGCGCCGAACTGGCCGCTGCTTCTTCTCGCCCGCGCGCTCGAAGGCTTCGTTCTCGGCGGCGTGCCGGCGGTCGCCATGGCCTACCTCGCCGAGGAGATCCATCCGCGCAACCTCGGCAAGTCGATGGGCCTCTACGTCGCCGGCACCGCCTTCGGCGGCATGATGGGGCGGGTCGGCATGGGCCTCCTCACGGAGATCGCCTCCTGGCAGGTCGCCATGGCGATCCTGGGCGGGCTCTGCCTCCTGGCGGCGGTCGGCTTCCTTCTTCTCCTGCCGCCCTCGCGCAACGCCACGGTCCAGCGGGGCCTCGGCGCGCGCCACCACCTGCGGACCTGGGGCGGGCTCCTCGCCCGGCCGGCGCTCATGCGCATCCTTCTCATCGCCTTCTGCGTGATGAGCGTCTTCGTGACGATCTTCAACTATGCCGGCTTCCGCCTCTCGGCGCCGCCCTACGCGCTCGGGCAGACGGCGATCGCCATGATCTTCCTGGCCTACGGCTTCGGCATCTTCGCGTCCTCGACGGCCGGAAGCCTCGCCGACCGCTTCGGCCGCCGGTCGCTGCTCCTGGCGGGGCTCGGGCTGATGGCGGCGGGGGTCGCGACGACGCTCGCGGGGCCGCTCGTCCTCGTCATTCTCGGCATCGTGCTCGTCACGATCGGCTTCTTCGCCGCCCATTCGGTGGCGAGTGGCTGGGTGGGCCCGCTGGCCGGTCCGGCCAAGGGTCACGCCGCCTCGCTCTACCTCCTCTTCTACTACGCCGGATCGAGCATCAGCGGCTCGGCGGCCGGCTGGGCCTGGGAGCATGGCGGCTGGGGCGCGGTGGCGGGCTTCTGCTTCGTCTTCGTGGCGGCCGCCCTGGTCCTGGCCGCCCGCATGCGCGAGGCGCGTGCCTGAGGCGCGCCATCTTCTGGTCATGCCCCTGCGTCAGGCTTTTCAGATCGTCGCCAGGAGACGCAGATGATCTTCCGCCGAACGCTTCGCCCCGCGCTCGTCGCGCTGGTCGCCCTCGCCATAGAGGGCTCGATCGCCGCCTCCGCCGCCGCCACCGAGCCGCGCAGCATCGGCGCCCTGCACTTCGACGCGCCGGAAGGCTGGACGGCAAAGAGCGTGACGAGCGGGCTGATCCTCGAAAAGCAGTTTCCCGCCGATGCCGAGAACAGGAAGGGCGGGGCGATGATCCACGTCCTCGGCCCCTTCGCCGAGCCGCAGGCAGCCTTCGACCGCAACTTCGATACGACGGTCGGCATGATCAAGGGCTTCGCCGAGGAGGACCCGATGCTGAAGGCGGCCGGCACCACCTCGAACGGCCACCGCATCCGCTCCGACTACCGCTGCTGCGCCAGCATCGGCAGCGTGTCGGCGGGCCTGCGCACGGTCGGCATCGCCTCCCAGCGCAACCAGGCCTTCTTCTCGCTCGTCGACTTCCAGCTGCGGGACGAGCGGCAGGACGAGGTGGAGGCAGCCTTCGCGTCGATGATCCGCTCGGTCCGCCTGGAGCCGACGGACAAGCCCTTCGCACTGGTGCCCGCCAGCGGCTACGGGGGTCTGGACGGCGTCTTCACCCATCTCGACACCGGCGTCATGCCGAACGCCTTCGGCGGCACCGACTTCTATTCCGACAGCAAGATCACCGTCTTCGATCCGTCCGGCCTGTTCTCGACGGAGCTGCCGGAGACCGGCGACATCCAAGCCCATTGCCGCGCGACGCCGACCGATTGCGGCCTCTACAAGGTGACCGGCGGCGGCTTCTTCGGCGGCGCGCGGCAGATCGAGATGCGCGAGGTCGCCGACGAGTTCGGCACGCTGGAGGCGGAAACGAAGCCGCTCGAACAATCGAGCGGCGGGCTGACCATCGACGGCACGGTTCATTCGCGCGTGCCGCCGCCCCCGGCCGGCACCCCCTTCGACGGCACGTGGCGCTACTTCTACGCCTCGTCCGGAATGATGGCGACGTCGTCGGGCAGCGTCGCGGTCGAGCGGATCCTGACCCTGTCGCGAAACGGGCGCTTCGAGCGCAGCGGCTTCACCGGCGCCTCCTCGACGAGCGACGCGGGCGGGGGAACGAGCGGCGTCACCGTGTCGAACCAGCGACCGTCCGCCAGCGGACGCTACCGGGTCGACGGCTACGCGATCGTGCTGACGGGCGACGATGGGCAGACCGAGCGCCTGTCGCTCTTCGCTCCCGACGAGGGTTCGGACGACCTCCTGGTGATCGGCGGCAACAACTATCTGAAGGCGGAGGGCGGGGAGGCCCCGAGCGGCGGATCGTCCTCGTCCTCAACGTCGTCCACGCCGAAGCGCCCGCGCTCCTGAGCGCGGTTCCGCTTCAAGGCTTCTCGCGCCCGACCCGGGCGGCGAGGTCGGTGAAGCTCTCCACGCGGCCCTGCCCGGCCGACCGGTTGGCGAGGCGCAGGTAGCGCACGGGGAAGCAGATCGCCTCGACATGGGCGTGGCTGAGCTCCGGCGGCCGCTCGGGGTCGGCGAGAAGCGCGGCTTCGGCCTCCGCGAGGGCGCCGTCGATCTCCGCCGCCGTCAACGCGCCGCGCGCCCGCAAGGCTTCCATCAGCGTGGACACGGCGACGAGCAGACCTTCGATCTGGAGGTTGGCGGTGTTCATGGGCGGCGGCTCCTCTGCTCTGGGCGCGGCGAAACGGCATCTCCGCGTCGGACCGGAGCTAGGCGGGTGGCCCGCCCCGGCAATGCGCAGCCGGCCCCCGGGAAGCGTGCGCGAACACAGACCGCTGTGGGTCGCATCGATCTGAGGCGTCAGGCGAAACGAGACTTGGGGGTAAAGCGGCGCCCGCCTTGACGGGTATCGTTGATATCAACAGATATCGACCATGCTGAACACGCCGTCCGATCCCCCGCAGGTTCCCTTCGCCACGACGCTGCTCGTGCGCGACCATTGTCTCTGCCTGCACGCCCAGCGCGCCGCCCGCGCGCTGGCGCGGCGCTTCGACGACGCCCTGCGCCCCGTGGGCCTGACGAACGGTCAGTTCTCGCTCCTCATGTCGCTGAACCGCCCGGCGCCTCCGACGGTCGGATCCGTCGCCCAGCTCCTCGCGATGGACCGGACCACGCTGACGGCGAACCTGAAGCCGCTGGAGCGCGAAGGCCTCATTGTCGTGCAGGTCGACCCCGAGGATCGGCGCGCCCGTCGCCTCCACCTGACGGCGAAGGGCCTGTCACGGCTCGCGAGCGCCGTTCCGATCTGGACGTCGACCCACGCCGAGATCGAGGCGCGCCTGGGCGACGCGGAAGCGGCTCGCCTCCGCTCTGCCCTTCTCGCTCTGGCGTGAAACCCATCGATTGCGCGCCGGGCCCTTGAAACTAGGTAGCTACGCACTTCGCACGCACGCACGCGTGGCGTTAATCACCCCTTGGCTGTGGGCGGCATAACCATTGAGCGAGGCTCACGGTACCAGGCTGCCCCGATGGACTTGCATACGCTTCACGTTTCGAGCGCCATCACGAACGTCACCTGCGGCCTCGTCCTGGCAATCGGCTGGTTCGTCAAGCCGAAGCTGGTCTGCCTGGGCTGGTGGGCGAGCGCCTTCATGGTGTTCGCCGTCGGGCTCGTCCTGCAGATCGAAGGCGTCACGCACCCCGCGATCGGGGCGCTGACCTACGGCGCGCTCGTCGCCGGCACGCTTCTGATGCTGGCGGGCTTCCGGAGCTTCGACGGCCGCCGCGCCTTTTCCACCCTGATGCTCCTGTCGCTGCCGCTCCCGCCGGCGGCCCACGTGCTGCTGATGCGCACGGTCCCGGGATCGGAGTGGCCCGAACTCGCGACCTTCGTCCTCAGCTGCCTGATCTCGGTCCAGGTGCCGCTCTACGTCCTCGCCCAGAACAAGGACCGCCTCGCCTTCCGCTGGCTGGCCGGCACGGCCTTCGCCACCCAGCTCGCCGTCACGGTGTCGGTGATCGTCTGGGGCGCCGCGATCATCACGCCCGAGAACGTCACGCTGGCGATCTCGCTCACCGATCAGGTCTGCAGCACGATCGTGATCGCCAGTGTGCTCGGCATGGTGATCGAGCGCGACAATCGCCGTCTCGATCGGATGGTGTACCGCGACGCGCTGACCGGCTGCCTGAACCGCGCGGGTCTCGTGGCCTACAAGGAGAGGGCGCCGGGACCCCACGGCGTCCTCGTCGCCGACCTGGATCATTTCAAGCGCTTGAACGACCGGCACGGCCACGCGGCCGGCGACGAGGCCCTGCGGGCCTTCGTCCGCCGCGTCGAAGCGACGCTTCCGCCCGGCTCGATCCTCGCCCGAACCGGCGGCGAGGAATTCGTCGTTCTCCTTCCGGGTGCGTCCGTGTCCCAGTCCGAGGCGCTCGCCATCCGCCTGAAGGACGCGGTGCAGGCCCGGCGCTTCGACTACGAAGGAACGGCCATCGCCGTCACCGTCAGCATCGGCGTGTCCAGCACGATGCAGGGCGACTCGATCCGCAACGGGATCCGCCGCGCCGACGCGGCCCTCTACATGGCCAAGCGCGCCGGACGAAACCGGGTCGCCGTTTATGCCGATCCGCCCGTCCCCGGCGCATCCGTCACCGCCGCGGCCTGACGGCCTTCAGGTCGGCTCGAAGCGAAGCGCGACGCCGTACGCGGCGTTCGGCGGCACGACGAGACCGCCATCCCTCGCCTCGAACGGGATCGCGGCCTCCGACAGGCGGGCGGCCTGCTCCTCGATGTTCGGGACGGCCACCGCGAAGGACGAGAAGCGGGGCGCCGTTGACGATGCTTCGCGCACCTCGATCCGGCCGCCCTGGAGCGGAAAGACCAGCCCGTTCCCCGACTGCCCCCGCTCCCCGGTAAAGGCCGACAGGAAGGCCTCGTGCGCCGCGGGGCGCGGCGTCGACAGGGTTGCCGCGGCGATGTTCGTCGCCCCGTTCGGATGGTTCTGGAACGCCGGGTTCCAGAAGTTCTCGGGGACGTGCTGCTGGCAGACGAAGAAGCCGGCATCCGGCGCCGCCTCGTCGACCGCGAAGGCGAGCGTGAAGGCGACGCGCGCCTCGCTCCCGTCGGGACGGCGGCCCGTCCGCTCGAAGAAGAAGGGCTCGAAGTCGCCGATGCCGGCGGCCGCGAAGCGCTCGGCATCGGCCTTGGCATCGGCGCTGTCGAGCACCAGCATGGCAAGGCCCTCGCGCGCCTCGAGGGCGTCGCGCAGGAAGGCGCCGAAGCTGAAAGCGCGCGGCCCGTGTGCCGGGATGGCCGCCGCGTCGTCGCCGACCGTGATCAGCTCGACGAAGGACGAAGCGAACTGGACGAGGCGGTTCTCCGTCCCCCAGGGGTGGCGATTGCGGGCCCCGACCTGGAAGCCGAGCCGCCGGTAGAGATCGGCGCCCGCGTCGAGATCGCGAACAGCCACAACCAGATGATCGATGCGACGCGCCATTCGGCCCCTCCATCCCCCCGCCCCGGACACGGCACCGGGATTTGCCCCCTGCCTCGACGGTGCCGCCAGATCTAGAGGGATCGGGACCCCGCGACGACCGTTTTCGCGTCGGCAGCGGCACGGCGCCGAGTTTGACTCCGCGGAACAACGTTGATATCAACTCAATTACGAACGCATCGAAACCGGCGCCACGGGAGAGTCGCCATGCTTTCGGACGAGACCTCATCCGCCATCATGTCCGCGTCCAAGATGGACCGCGCCGAGATCACACGCATGCTTTGCCCGGCCGCGACCTCGGAGGCGGGTCGATGAAGCGCGAGGACTTCCTTGCCGGCCCGGTGACGGTCACCGCCTATGACTGGGTGCCGGAGCTGGCGCAGGGCTTCGTGCGGGATCTCAGGCTTCGCTGGGCGCTGGAAGAAGCCGGCTTCCCCTACGAAGCGGAGCTCCTGCCCCACGCCGAGCGCGAAAGCCCGGAAAATCTGGCGCGCCAGCCCTTCGGTCAGGTCCCGGCGCTGAGCGTCGCGGGCCGCTCGATGTTCGAGAGCGGCGCCTGCCTCTGGCGCATCGCGGAGGCGAGCGACGCGCTGCTGCCCGCCGATCAGGCGGAGCGGAACGCCTGCTTCTCCTGGCTCTTCGCGGCGCTGGATTCGCTGAGCCCGCCGGTCGACCTTCTCGCCTTCCTGCGCGTCTTCGCCGAGGATCGCGAGGCGGCTCGGCGGCTCGAGCCGCAGGCAAGCGAGCACCTGCGCGCGAAGCTCGCCCGCTTCGCCGACGCGCTTGGGGGCCGCCCCGTCCTGGTCGGGGACAGCTTCACCGTGGCCGACCTCGCCGCGAGCTTCGTTCTGCGCAACGTCGAGCCGACCGGCGATCTCGACGCCTTTCCGACGCTGAAGGCCTATGTCCAACGGCACACGAGCCGCCCCGCCTTCCGCCGGGCGCTCGAAGCGCAGATGGAGCCGTTCCGCAAGAACGCCGCCCGCTACGCGGCGGGCCGCTGAAATCCGTCGCCGCTATCATCGCCGACGCCCCGTGCCCTCGCGTGCGGCGAGCCGACCGCCTGACCGATCACATCAAACCAAGGAACCGCCAATGTCCTATGTCATGGGATGCGTGATCCCCGTCGAGGGATCGAAGCGCGAGCGCTTCGTGGAACAGGCCCGGATGGTCGCTCCCTTGTTCCGCGAGTTCGGAGCCTTGAGCGTCCTCGACGCCCTCCAGGACGACGTGCCGCGGGGCGAGGTGACCGACTTCCACCGCTCCGTCGCGGCGAGGGACGACGAGCTCGTCGCCTTCGGATGGATCGTCTGGCCGGACAAGGCGACCAAGGACGCCGCCGAGGCGACGATGATGGCCGATCCGCGCATGGACATGACCGACATGGCCTTCGACGGAAAGCGGATGATCTTCGGCGGCTTCGATCCGGTCGTCGACGAGGGGCCGGGCGGCGCCTTCACTTACGTCGAGGGCTTCGTCATCGCCGTGCCGACGGCCAACCGGGAGGTTTTCGTGCGGCATTGCCGCGAGGCCGCGCCCGTGTTCCTGCGCCACGGGGCGACGCGCCTCGTCGAATGCTGGGGCGTCGACGTTCCCGACGGCAAGGTCACCGACTTCGCGCGCGCCGTGAAGGCGGGCCCCGACGAGACGGTCTGCTTCTCCTGGATCGAATGGCCGGACAAGGCGACGCGGATCGCCGGGCAGAAGGCCGTGTTCGCCGAGATGGAGAGCACGATGCACGACAACCCGATGCCCTTCGACGGCAAACGGATGATCTATGGCGGCTTCGACGTCGTCAGCCGGGAGGATCGGGGATGACCAACGCTCACGGGACCCCGGTCTGGTACGAGCTCGTCGCGGAGGACGCGGACGAGGCCGAGCGCTTTTACGGGACGGTGCTCGGCTGGCGCTTCTCGCGCCCGCCTGGCGGCCTGGAGCGCGACTACCGCGTCGCCGAGGCAAGCGGAACAGGCGTCGCAGGCATCATGAAGAGGCCGGCCGGCATGGAGATGCCGCGGCGCTGGCTCGTCTACTTCGGCGTCGACGACGTCGACCGCACGGCGACCGCCGCGCGCGAGGCGGGCGCGGCGATCCACATCCCCCCGACCGACATTCCCGGCATCGGCCGCTTCGCCTTTCTCGCCGATCCGCAGGGACAGGTGCTCTACCTCATGCGCGGGACGAGCGAGGCCCCCTCGCGCGCCTTCGTCGGGGGCGGCGAGGCTCCGCAGGGCCATGCGGTCTGGAACGAGCTGTCGACCCCGGACCCGGACGCGGCGCTCGACTTCTACAAGCGCGTCCTGTCGATCCGCAACGAGGGCGGCATGCCGATGGGCGAGTTCGGCGAGTACCGCTTCATCCATGCCGGACCGGACTGCATCGGCGCGGTGATGGGCGAGATGCCGAACGGGCGGCCGGGCTGGCTGGTCTACTTCTCGGTGGACGACGTCGATGCAGCCAAGGCCCGGCTCGAAAGCGCCGGCGGTCGATCGCTGCAGGGGCCGGACGAGGTTCCCGGCGGCGCCTTCATCGTCGTCGCCGAAGACGACCGAGGCGCCCGCTTCGGCCTCGTCGGCCGGCGCGGTTCCGCCGCCGGCTAACCGGCGAAGCCCTACGACGGGCGCGGCCGGTCCGTCCCGGATCGGCTGCTAGAGCGCCCGGAACATCACCAGCGCGTCCACGAAGCCGTGCGCGGGGTGCTCGAAGGCCAGGGGCAGCCGTCCCACGACGGCGAAGTCCATGGCCTGCCAGAGCGCCACGGCACGGCTGTTCGTGCTGACGACGAAGTTGAACTGCATCGCGCGAAAGCCGCGCGACCGGGCGTGGTCGAGGGAATGCCCGCACATGCGGCGGGCGACGCCCCGGCCCGCGGCCTCGCTGGCCGTCACGTAGCCGCAATTGCAGACGTGGCGCCCGCCACCCGCCTGGTTGGCCCGGATGTAGTAGGTGCCGACGAGGCCGCCCTCGTCCTCGGCGACGAAGACCTCCTTGTCCGGGCCCAACCAGTAGGCGAGGATGTCGGCATCGCTCATGTCCCGGTCGAGCGTGTAGGTTTCGCCCTGTTCGACGACGGGCCGGATGATCGAGAGGATCGCGGCGCGGTCCTCGTGGCGGGCGGGTCTGATCAGCATGGCCGAGCGATAGTGGCTCCCGCGCGCCTTGGAAAGATCGGCCGGCGGCGCTCCTCGTTCCGTCGCATTCGCCCGACACGATCGGCGCGACCGCGTCCGGGTCTTTCGTGCTTCTGTTCCAACGCCCACATGCAGGATGCCGGGACGCGGGAGCGCTGCGGTGGGAAGCGGACGCGTCGCTCGATTGACACGGGGACGCGCTTGCCTTCACCAAACCGGTCGCGAACCCGCCGGCTGCTCGACGCCGCACGACATGGGATTCAACTGACGCGAATGCTCCGATCCGCTCCCGACGCTCCGCCCACGACCCGGAACCCCGTCGCCGATCTCGAGGGACGCGACCCGCAAGATGTTTTGAAGGCGGTCTTCGGCCACGCGGCCTTTCGCGGGCAGCAGCAGGCGGTGGTGGAGCGGCTGGTGGCCGGCGGCGACGCGGTCGTCCTGTTTCCCACCGGCGAGGGCAAGTCGGTCTGCTACCAGGTGCCGGCGCTCTGCCGCCGCGGCACGGCGGTCGTCGTCTCGCCGCTGATCGCGCTGATGCGCGACCAGGTCGAGGCGCTTCGCCAGGCCGGCGTCGCGGCCGCGGCCTTGAACTCGGGCATGGCCGAGGAGGAGCGCGACGCGGTGCGCCGCGACCTCATGAACGGCCGCCTCAAGCTCCTCTACGTAACGCCCGAGCGCGTGACGACGCCGGGCTTCCGGCAGGCGCTCTCGCGGGTGGACGTGTCGCTCTTCGCCATCGACGAGGCGCATTGCGTCAGCGCCTGGGGCCACGATTTCCGGCCGGAATATCGCGAGCTGGCGGCGCTCGCCGACGACTTCCCGAACGTGCCGCGCATCGCGCTGACCGCCACCGCCGATCCGGCGACGCAGGGCGACATCGTCGAGCGCCTGCGCCTCGAAGGCGCGCCGGTCTTCAAGACGAGCTTCGACCGGCCCAACATCCGCTACGAGATCGTCGAGCGCGACAATGCGCGGCGCCAGCTCCTCGACTTCCTCGCCCGCCACGACGGCGCGGACGGCATCGTCTACTGCCTCAGCCGGCGAAAGGTCGAGGAGACCGCCGCCTTCCTGAACAAGGAGGGCATCCGCGCCCTCGCCTATCACGCCGGCATGCCGTCCGAGGACCGCTCGGCGAACCAGGACGCGTTTCTCAAGAGCGCTGGCGGCCTCGTTCTCTGCGCCACCACCGCCTTCGGCATGGGCATCGACAAGCCGGACGTGCGCTTCGTCGCCCATCTCGATCTGCCCGGCTCCGTGGAGGCCTACTACCAGGAAACCGGCCGCGCCGGGCGCGACCGCGAGCCCGCCGAGGCCTGGATGGCCTACGGCATGCAGGACGTCGTCCAGCGCCGGCGGATGATCGACGAGGGGCAGGCCGGCGAGGAGATCAAGCGGGTCGAGCGCTCCAAGCTCGACGCGCTGCTCGGCATCTGCGAGACGACGGCGTGCCGGCGCGCGGCGATCCTGCACCATTTCGGCGAGCGCCATCCAGGGGGCTGCGGGAACTGCGATTCCTGCCTCAACCCGGTCGAGACCTATGACGGCACGGATGTCGCGATCAAGCTCCTCGCCGCGGTCTACCGCACCGGCGAGCGCTTCGGCGCCGGCCACGTCATCGACGTCCTGACTGGCAAGCGCACGGACAAGGTCGAGCGCTTCGGACACCACGAAATGCCGGTCTTCGGCGTCGGGTCGGACCTCGACGCGCGCGCCTGGCAGTCGGTGCTGCGGCAGGTGACGGCGGCGGGCCTCATCCGCGTCGACAACGACGCCTTCGGCGCGCTGCGCCTGGAAGAGGAGCCGGCGCGCGCCGTGTTCCGCAAGGAACGGCCCGTCACGCTGCGCCAGGACCGGCCGAGGAAGAGCGGAAGCGGCGGGCGGGGCGGACGCGGCCGGGATCGCGACCGCAAGGGGCCGGGGGGATCCGTCGCGGGGCTCGACGAGACCGAGCTCGGCCTCTTCGAGGCGCTGCGCAAGGTTCGCCTGCAGCTTGCCCGCGACCAGAACGTGCCGCCCTACGTCGTCTTCCATGATTCGACGCTGCGGGCGATGGCGGAGGCCCACCCGAGGAGCATGACCGCCCTGTCCAGGATCCCCGGCATCGGCCAGGCCAAGCTGGAGCGCTACGGCGAGGCCTTCCTGGAGGTCCTCGAAGCGGCGGACTAGCGCGGGAGTGTGTGGCGCGGCGCCACTGCCGGGCGCTATCCTCCCGCGCGAAGGGGCCCGACAGCCCCGCCCATCCCGAGGATCATCCGGAAATGCGCACGTCGAAGGTCGTTCACGTCGTCACCTGCCACGCGGAAGGAGAGGTCGGCGACGTCATCGTCGGGGGTGTCGCGCCCCCGCCCGGCGACACGGTCTGGGAGCAGTCGCGCTGGATCGCCAAGGACGAGAGCTTGCGCAACTTCGTCCTCAACGAGCCGCGCGGCGGCGTCTTCCGGCACGTGAACCTCCTCGTGCCGCCGAAGGACCCGCGCGCGAAGATGGGCTGGATCATCATGGAGCCGGCCGACACGCCGCCGATGTCCGGCTCCAACTCGATCTGCGTCTCCACCGTCCTCCTCGACACCGGCATCGTGCCGATGGAGGAGCCGGTGACGCGCATGGTGCTGGAAGCCCCGGGCGGCCTCGTCGAGGTCGAGGCGGACTGCCGGAACGGCAAGGCCGAGCGCATCAGCGTGCGCAACGTCCCCTCCTTCGCCGACCGGCTCGACGCCAAGCTCGAAGTCGAGGGCCTCGGCACGATCACCGTCGACACGGCCTATGGCGGCGACAGCTTCGTGATCGTCGACGCCGCCTCCATCGGCGTCGAGATCAGGCCGGATCAGGCCCGCGACATCGCGCGGCTCGGCGTGCGGATCACGGCGGCCGCCAACGAGCAGCTCGGCTTCCGGCACCCGACGACCGACTGGAACCACATCTCCTTCTGCCAGATGACCAATCCGGTCGAGCGGCGCGACGGTGTGCTGTGGGGCAAGAACGCGGTGGCGATCCGGCCGGGCAAGGTCGACCGCTCGCCGACCGGCACGGGCTGCTCGGCGCGCATGGCCGTTCTTCACGCGCGGGGAGAGATGCAGGTCGGCGAGCGCTTCGTCGGCACCTCGATCATCGACACCGAGTTCCACTGCCGCATCGACGCGGGCGTCGAGGTCGGCGGCAAGCCGGCAATCAGCCCGATCATCTCGGGGCGCGCCTGGATCGTCGGGACCCAGCAGCTCATGGTCGACCCCGCCGACCCCTTCCCCGCCGGCTACCGCCTCTCCGACACCTGGCCGATGGACCTTTGAGGCGAGGCTGCGCGGCAGCGGGGGCGCTTGCCGTCTCAGGGCGGCGTTGCGAACCGCGCGCGCGCCGTCCACAGCTTGAAGGCCGCGCGAATCGCCGATCCGCCGGCGCGAGCACAGCCCTGGCCCTTCGAGACCTGCCCATGGGACCGATACCCGCCCCGACCGCCGCGAGGACAGCTGCATGACCGAGGAGCCGGGGCCCGCCCCGACGGAGCGCAAGCGCGGCTCGGGCGCGCGGATGGTCTACGACTCCTTACGCGACGAGATCCTCGACCTCGTCCTGCCGCCCGGCAGCGCGATCGACGAGGTGCAGCTCGCCGAGCGCTTCGGCGTGTCGCGCACCCCCATCCGCGAGGCGCTGGTGCGCCTCGCCGGCGAAGGGCTCGTCAACACGCTGCCCAACCGTTCGACCATGGTGTCGAACATCGACTACCTGAACCTCCACACCTACTTCGATGCGCTGGTGCTGATGTACCGCGTGACGACGCGCCTCGCCGCCGAGCACCACCGGCCGGCCGACCTCGAGCCGATCCGCGCGGCGCAGTTCCAGTTCGCCGAGGCCGTCGCCGCGCAGGACGCGCTGGCGATGATCGACACCAACGCCGCCTTTCACACGGCGATCGCCGAGGCCGGGCGCAATCCGCATTTCCTTGCCTTCTTCAACCGCCTCCTCGACCAGGGCCGGCGGATCCTGCGCATCTACTACAACGCCTACGAGGACCGCCTGCCCCGGGAGTTCGTGGACGAGCACGAGGCGATGATCGCCGCGATCGAGCGGCGCGACGTTGCCGCCGCCGATGCCCTGGCCAAGGCCCATGGCGAGCAGATCGCCCACAAGGTCCAGTCCTTGTTTCTGCGCGGCGGACGTCTCGACATGGAGCTGTGACCATCGCTCAGAAATCTTGTCGACAAACATAATGCAATAGGAGATAGTGCGCCTCGTCCGGCTCCGGCGCGGCTTCGTGCCCCCGCGGCCCGTTTCGACGATCGACGAGGAATCGCGATGAAAGCTGAGATTTTTTCCGGCGTCATTCCGGCGCTGATGACCCCCTGCCGCGCGGACCGCACGCCCGACTTCGACGCGCTCGTCGCCAAGGGCCGCGAGCTGATCGCGGCCGGCATGTCGGCCGTGGTCTATTGCGGCTCGATGGGCGACTGGCCGCTCCTCACCGACGCGCAGCGCATGGAAGGCGTCGCCCGTCTCGCAGAGGCCGGCGTGCCGGTGATCGTGGGAACCGGCGCGGTGAATACGGCCTCGGCCGCGGCGCACGCCGCCCATGCCCAGTCCGTCGGCGCCAAGGGCCTGATGGTGATCCCGCGGGTGCTCTCGCGCGGCCCCTCGCCCGCCGCGCAGGCCGCGCACTTCAAGGCGATCCTGTCGGCCGCCCCGGAGCTGCCGGCGGTGATCTACAACAGCCCCTATTACGGCTTCGCGACCCGCGCGGACCTGTTCTTCGCCCTGCGCGCCGAGCACCCGAACCTCGTCGGCTTCAAGGAGTTCGGCGGCCCGTCCGACCTTCGCTACGCCGCCGAGAACATCACCAGCCGCGACGACGGCGTGTCCCTGATGGTCGGCGTCGACACCGCCGTCTTCCACGGCTTCGTCAACTGCGGCGCGACGGGCGCGATCACCGGCATCGGCAACGTTCTGCCGCGCGAGGTCATCCAGCTCTGCGATCTGTCGAAGGCGGCGGCGAACGGCGACGCGGTGGCCCGCCGCCGCGCGCTGGAGCTGGAATCGGCGCTCGCCGTCCTGTCTTCCTTCGACGAGGGGCCGGACCTCGTCCTCTTCTACAAGCACATGATGGTGCTGAAGGGGAACGCCGAGTACGCGCTCCACTTCAACGAGACCGACGCCCTGTCGGAGAGCCAGCGCGGCTACGTCGAGGCGCAGCTCAAGCTCTTCGAAGCCTGGTACGCCAGCTGGAGCCGGGCCGAGGGCCTCGGCGCGCCGCAGCGCGCCGCGGCCGCCTGAGCCGATCAGGAAACCGCGTCGAGGCCGCGCTCCAGGAGTCGATCGAGGAGCGCGGTCTCGGCCGCGCTCAGAACGATGCCCTCGGAGCGCGAGCGCTCGCGCGCGGCGAAGCGCCGCTGGGATGGCAGCCGCGCGCCCTGGCCGAGGATCGCCTCGAACAGAACCTCGGCGCGGGCGAAGGGATCGCGCGGCCGCCCCTTCGCGAAGGCTTCCGGCGAAAAGGCGAGGATCAGCTCGCCATGGGCCGGCGCGAGCGTCGTCGTGCCGAGCTGCTCCAGCGATTCCGGGCTCGTCAGGTCACCGATCATGATGCCGGCGAGGAGCTCGATCATCGTGCCGATGGCCGAGCCCTTGTGTCCGCCGAAGGACAGCATGGCACCGGCGAGCGCCGCTTCCGGGTCCGTGGTCGGCTGGCCCTGCGGGTCGATCGCCCAGCCTTCGGGCAAGGGCTCGCCGGCGCGGCGCTTCAGCTCGATCTCGCCGCGGGCGGCGACCGAGGTCGCGAAGTCGAAGACGTAAGGGGTGCCGTCCGTCCGCGGCCAGGCGAAGGCGAGCGGGTTCGTGCCGAGAAGCGGGCGCGTGCCGCCCGTCGGCGCAACGGAAGCGTAGCTCGGGCACATGGCGAGCCCCGCCAGCCCGTGTCCCGCGATCGCCTCGACTTCCGGCCAGAGGGCGGCGAAATGCGTGCAGTCGTTGATCACGAGGGCGGCGAGGCCGAGCTTGCGAGCGCGCTCGGCGAGGTGCGGCAGGCCGAGCTCGAAGGCGGGATTGGCGAAGCCGCCGCGCGCATCGACGCGTAGGATCGCCGTGCCGTCGTCGACGCCGAACTCCGGGACGGCGTCCGGCACCACCTTGCCCGCCTTGACCGTGCGCATGACGCCTTCGATACGGTAGATGCCGTGGGACTTCGCCCCGTCTCGCTCGCCCGCGACGATCACGGAACCGAGCGCTCCGGCCTGCACGGCGTTGAGCCCGGCCTTGGTCAGGATCGCCACGACGCGGGCGTAGAGGTCCTCGATCGTGAGGCGGGTCGTGTCGTTCATCGTCTTCGGCTCCGGGCAGGCAGGATATGAAATGGGCGCGACGCGCCGTCGCGAATGGTGGGCGAGGAGCGGAATCGGCGTCAACACTCTTGCACACTAATTGTATTTTTTGTTTGATCAGGCATGGCCGCCGCGTCGCAGGGGACTCGGTGCCGAATCATCCCGGGGGAGTTTCCACTATGAAGATCAAGGCCATCACGATCGGCCTCATGGCCGCGGCAGCGCTCGCCGTTCCGGCCAAGGCCGACAAGCTCGACGACATCATCGGGTCGGGCACGCTGCGCTGCGCCGTCGTTCTCGACTTCCCGCCGATGGGCTCGCGCGACGCGCAGAACAACCCGGTCGGCTTCGACGTCGACTACTGCAACGACCTCGCCAAGGCGCTGGGCGTCACCGCCGAGATCGTCGAGACGCCCTTCCCCGAGCGCATTCCGGCGCTGATGTCGGGCCGCGTCGACGTCGGCGTCGCCTCGACCTCCGACACGCTGGAGCGCGCCAAGACGGTCGGCATGACCATCCCCTACTTCGCCTTCGAGATGGCGGTGACGGCCAACACCAATTCGGGCGTCACCTCCTTCGAGACCATGAAAGGCAAGACCGTCGGCGCCACCGCCGGCACCTACGAGGCGATCGCCCTCGAGGAGCAGGTCAAGGCCTGGGGCGAGGGCACCTTCCGGCCCTACCAGACGCAGGCCGACGTCTTCCTGGCGCTGAGCCAGGGCCAGCTCGACGCCACCGTCTCGACCTCGACCGTCGCGCAGGCCAACGTGAAGACGGGCAGCTACCCGAACATAGCGGTCGTCGGCAAGGCGCCCTTCGACACCGACTACGTCGCGCTCTTCACCAACCGCGAAGAGTACGGGCTGATCAACTACCTCAACCTCTTCATCAACCAGCAGGTCCGCACGGGCCGCTACGCCGAGCTCTACGAGACGTGGGTGGGCGGCGAAGCCCCGAACCTGACGGTTCCCGGCGTCTACCGCTAAGCTTCGCAACGGTCCGGGCGGCGCGCGGCGAACCCCGTCGCGCGCCGCCCTCTTCTTCACGGGCGAGAGCGAATGTTCGGCTACACCTTCCGCTGGAACCAGGCGCTGCAAGCGCTGCCGCAGATGCTGGACGGGGCTCTCGTCACGCTGCAGGTCGCCATCCTGTCCATGGTGATCGGGCTCGCCCTCGCCATCATGCTGACTCTCTTCCGCCGCTCCGACAGCCGCATCCTTCGCGGCTTCGCCGTCGCCTGGGTGGAGGTGGCGCGCAACACGCCGGCGCTGTTCCAGATCTACATGGCCCATTTCGGCCTCGGCAATTTCGGCATCCACCTCAGCCCCTTCGCGGCGCTGCTCGCCGGCATCGCCTTCAACAATGCCGGCTATCTCGCCGAGAACTTCCGCGGCGCGCTGAAGGCAATCCCCGAAACGCAGGCGCGGGCCGGCCGCTCGCTCGGCATGGGCTCGCTCCAGGCCTTCCGCCTCATCGTCCTGCCGCAGATGCTGCGCATCGCCTTCCTGCCGATGACCAACCAGATGGTCTGGGCGATCCTGATGACCTCGCTGGGCGTGACGGTGGGCATGAACACCGACCTTGCCGGCATCACGCAGGAGCTGAACGCGCGCTCCTTCCGCACCTTCGAATTCTTCGCCATCGCGGCGGTGATCTACTACCTCATCGCCAAGGCGGTGACGCTCGGCGCGCGGCTCGTCGCCCGCCGCCTGTTCCGCTACTGATCGAGGGCTCCCGATGTTCGATACAGCCCTCACGCTGAACGACCTCCTGTTCCTCGCGCAAGGCGCGGGGATGACGCTCGCCGTCACCGCCGTATCCGTCACGGTCGGCACGATCCTCGGCATCCTGTTCGGCGTCCTGCGCTTCCAGTTCGGACCGATCTGGTTCGCGCCGCTGACCTTTCTCCTCGACATCTTCCGCTCGGTGCCGCTCCTCATCCAGCTGGTGCTGGGCAACGCGCTGCAGTCGATCCTGAAGCTCGGCTGGGGGCCCTTCACCACCTCCTGCGCCGTGCTCTCGCTCTATACCGCCGCCTACTGCACGGAGATCGTGCGCGGGAGCATGGAGTCCGTGCCCGTGACCACGCGACGGGCGGCGCGGTCCCTCGGAATGACCTGGGGCCAGGACATGCGCGAGATCGTGGCGCCCCTCAGCCTGCGCATCGCCCTCCCCTCCTGGATCGGCCTGACGCTCGGCGTCATGAAGGATTCGGCGCTCGTCCTCTGGCTCGGGCTGATCGAGCTGCTTCGCGCCTCGCAGATCCTCGTCACCCGCCTCCAGGAGCCGCTCTTCATCCTCATGATCTGCGGGGCGATCTACTTCCTCCTCAGCTTCCCCATCGCCCGGCTCGGCGGTCATCTCGAGAAACGCTGGTCCCCCCATGATTGAGATCCAGAACGTTCGCAAATCCTTCGGCCCGCTGGAGGTCCTCAAGGGCATCGACCTCACCGTCGACAAGGGCGAGGTCGTCTCGATCATCGGCGGCTCGGGATCGGGCAAGTCGACGCTCCTCACCTGCATCAACGGGCTGGAGCCGATCAATTCGGGTTCGATCCGCATCGACGGCGTCGAGGTCCACGCCAAGTCGACGAACCTCGACAAGCTACGCCGCAAGGTCGGCATCGTGTTCCAGCAGTGGAACGCCTTCCCGCACCTCACCGTCATCGAGAACGTCATGCTGGCGCCCCGCAAGGTGCTCGGCCTGTCCAAGCGCGAGGCCGAGGAGATCGCGGTCAAGCAGCTCGGCCATGTCGGGCTCGCCGACAAGCTCAAGGTCTATCCGAGCCGCCTGTCGGGCGGCCAGCAGCAGCGCATGGCGATCGCCCGCGCGCTCGCCATGTCGCCGGAATACATGCTCTTCGACGAGGTGACCTCGGCGCTCGACCCGATGCTGGTCGGCGAAGTGCTGGACACGCTGCGCATGCTCGCATCCGAGGGCATGACGATGATCTGCGTGACCCACGAGATGAAGTTCGCCCGCGAGGTCTCGGACCGCGTCGCCTTCTTCCACCAGGGCGTCATGGCCGAGATCGCGCCGCCGGCCGAGCTCTTCGACGCGCCCAAGCGACCCGAGACGCAGAAGTTCCTCGCGGCGACGCACTGAGATGGCGGTACCCACGCAGAACCGCCCGGACGTGGCGGTGATCGGGGCGGGCGTCGTCGGCCTTTCCGCGGCGCTCGCGCTCCAGGCGCGGGGCTTAAGCGTCGTCGTCCTCGACCGCGAAGGGCCGGCGGCCGGCGCCTCGGCGGGCAATGCAGGCGCCTTCGCCTTCACCGACATCCTGCCGCTCGCCTCGCCCGGCATCCTCAGGAAGGCGCCGCGCTGGCTCCTCGACCCGCTCGGGCCGCTCAGCCTGCCGCCGGCCTACGCGCACCGCATCGCGCCCTGGATGTGGCGGTTCTGGCGGGCCTGCCATCCCAGCCGCGTTGCGGCCTCGACGGCGGCGCAGACCGCGCTGATGGACCTCTCCAAGGCCGAGCTCGACGGCTTCCTCGCCGCCACCGGCACTGCCGGCATGCTCCGGCGCGAGGGTAACCTCCAGGTCTACGAGGGCGAGGCGGAGTTCGTCGGCTCGCTGCCCGGCTGGGCGGCGCGCGAGCGCCACGGCATCGAGTTCCGCCACATGGGGCCGGACGAGATGGCCGAGATCCAGCCCGGCCTCTCGCCCCGGTTCACCCACGGCACCTTCACCCCCGGCTGGTTCTCGATCGCCGACCCCAAGGACTACGTCCTGGCGCTGGCCGAGCGCTTCCGCGCCAAGGGCGGGACGATCGAGCAAGCCGAGGTGACGGCTTTGCGAGCGAAGGATACCGGCGTCGCGATCGACACCGCTGCCGGGCCGCGCGAGGCGGCCCACGTCGTCGTCGCGGCCGGCGCCCATTCGCATAGGCTCGCCGCGACGCTCGGCGAGCGCATTCCGCTTGAGACCGAGCGCGGCTACAACACGACGCTGCCGGCGGGTGCCTTCGACCTGCGCACGCAGGTCACCTTCGGCGGCCACGGCTTCGTCGTCACGCGCCTCACCTCCGGCATCCGCGTCGGCGGGGCGGTGGAGCTCGGCGGTCTCGACCTCGCGCCGAACTTCAAGCGATCCGAGGCCATGCTGCGGAAGGCCGCCGGCTTCCTGCCGGGGCTGAAGACGGACGGCGGCAAGCAGTGGATGGGCTTCCGCCCCTCGCTGCCCGACTCGCTTCCCGCCATCGGCCCGGCCCGCGCCACGCGCCGCGTGGTCTACGCCTTCGGCCACGGCCATCTCGGCCTCACCCAGTCGGCCGGCACCGCCCGGCTCGTTTCCGAGCTCGTCGCGGGCGCCTGTCCCGCGATCGACCTCGCGCCCTTCTCGCCCCAACGCTTCTGACCGGAGCCGACCCCATGGCCAACCACACCTTCTCCTGCCTCGACGGCCACACCTGCGGCAATCCGGTCCGCCTCGTCTCAGGGGGCGGCCCACGCCTCGAAGGCGCCAACATGCTAGAGAAGCGCGCGCACTTCCTGCGCGAGTTCGACTGGATCCGCACCGGCCTGATGTTCGAGCCGCGCGGCCACGACATGATGTCGGGCTCGATCCTCTACCCGCCGACCCGCCCCGACTGCGACGTCGCCGTGCTCTTCATCGAGACGAGCGGCTGCCTGCCCATGTGCGGCCACGGCACGATCGGCACGATCACCATGGCGATCGAGAACGGCCTCGTCACCCCGCGCGAGCCGGGCCGCCTGTCCATCGACGCGCCGGCCGGCAAGGTCGACATCACCTATCGCCAGGAAGGCCGCTTCGTGGAGGAGGTGCGCCTGACCAACGTGCCCGGCTTCCTTCATTCGGAAGGGCTGACGGCGGAAGTCGAGGGCCTCGGCGAGATCGTCGTAGACGTCGCCTATGGCGGCAACTTCTACGCCATCGTCGAGAGCCAGGCGAACTTCCGCGACATAGCCGACTTCACCGCCGGTGAGCTGATCGGCTTCTCGCCGAAGCTCCGCCGGGCGCTGAACGAGAAGTACGAGTTCGTTCATCCCGAGCATCCGGAGATCCGGGGCCTCAGCCACATCCAGTGGACCGGCGCCGCGCGCCACCCGGAGGCGCACGCCCGCAACGCCGTCTTCTACGGCGACAAGGCGATCGACCGCTCGCCTTGCGGCACCGGCACCTCGGCGCGCATGGCCCAGCTCGCCGCCAAGGGCAAGCTCAAGGTCGGCGACGAGTTCGTCCACGAATCGATCATCGGCTCGCTCTTCCGCGGCCGCGTCGAGGCCGAGGCCCTCGTCGGCAACAAGCCGGCCATCGTGCCCTCGATCGCCGGCTGGGCGCGCCAGACGGGCATCAACACCATCTTCATCGACGACCGCGATCCCTTCGCCCACGGCTTCGTCGTGACATGAGCGGCGACCTCGGCCAGGCCCTGTCGATCCTCGCCGGCGTCGCTCAGGGCCCCGTCGTCGCCCTCTCCGAGCCCCTGAGCTTCTGGGGCGGCGTCGATCCGGCGACCGGCCGCGTCATCGACGCGCGCCACCCGCAGGCCGGCGCCGACCTCGCGGGCGCGATCGTCGTCGTCTCCTCGACGCGCGGCTCCTGCACGGGATCGGGCGTCCTCCTGGAACTGGCGCTGGCGGGGCGCGCGCCGGCAGCGCTCGTCTTCTCCGGGCCGGAGGACGTCGCGACGCTCGGCGCGCTCGTCGCCGCCGAGATGTTCGACCGCGAGCTTCCGGTCCTGCGCCTGCCCGAGCCCGGCTTCGCGGCGCTGGCGGCAGCCGGCTCGGCGCGGATCACGGCGGAGGCGATCCGGGCCGGCGACCTGACCATCCCGATCGCGCCCGCCCTCGAGGCCGCGCTCGCGCTGAGCGACAACGACCGCGCCCTTCTCGCGGGCGCCAAGGGCGAGGCCGCGGCGCAGGCCATGCGCATCCTCGTCGCCATGGCGCGCCAGCAGGGCGCGGCGCGGCTCACCGACGTGACGCGCGCCCATATCGACGGCTGCATCTATGCGAGCCCCGCCAACCTCGTCTTCGCGGAGGCGATGGAGGCCAAGGGCGCGCGCGTCGTCGTGCCGACCACGATGAACGCCATCTCCGTCGACTACGAGAACTGGCGCGCCCAGGGCGTGCCCGCGGACTTCGGCGCCCCGGCCGCGCGGCTCGCCGACGCCTATGTCGCGATGGGCGCCCGGCCGACCTTCACCTGCGCGCCCTACCTTCTCGACGAGGCGCCGGAGACCGGCGAGGCGATCGGCTGGTCGGAGTCCAACGCCGTCATCTTCGCCAACAGCGTCCTCGGCGCACGCACGGCCAAGCACCCCGATTTCCTCGACCTCTGCATCGCGCTGACCGGCCGCGCGCCCCTCGCCGGCCCCTATCTCGACGCCGAGCGCCGCGCCCGGCTGATCGTCGACGTCGAGCTGCCGGAGGGCACCGACGCCGCCGTCTGGCCGCTGATCGGCTATCTCGCCGGCCGTGCCGCGCCCGACCGCATCCCGCTCCTGACCGGTCTCGCGGCGGGCGCTCCGACGCGCGACGACCTCAAGGCGCTCTGCGCCGCCTTCGGCACGACCTCCGCCACGCCCATGCTCCACGTCGAGGGCGTGACACCCGAGGCCGCGGGCGCCGCGGGCGCCGCGGACGCCGACACGCCGCGCGTCGCGATCACCCGCGCCGATCTCGCCGCAGGCTGGCGGCGGCTGAACGACGGGCCGGAGGCGGTGGACCTCGTCGCGATCGGCAGCCCACACGCCTCGCTCGCCGAGTGCCGGGCGCTGGCCGACGCGCTAGGCGGCCGACCGCGGATGCCGCGCGTGTCGGCGATCGTCACGGCCGGGCGGCAGGTCATCGCCGCCGCGGACACCGACGGCACGCGGGCGCGGCTCCTCGCCTCCGGCGTCGAGATGATCCCGGACCTGTGCTGGTGCTCGATCTCGCGGCCGGTCTTCCCCGTCAGTGCCAGGGCGGTTCTCACGACATCGGGCAAATACGCCCATTACGGCCCCGGCCTGTCGGGCTGCGCGGTGCGGCTCGGCACGCTCGACGACTGCGCCGAGGCGCTCGCCACCGGCCGCGCGCCGCCGCGCCTGCCGGCCTGGCTGGCCTGAGCCGCGCCGCCCTCACCCCGAGAATTCCATGTCCGAAGCCCTGGCGCTCGCCTCCGCCCTGTGTCTGGCCGTCGGCACCATGCTGATCGGCGAGCTGAAGGGGCGGATTTCGCTTCTCCAGCTCGCCCGCTGGCAGATGGTTGCGACGCTCGCCATGACGGGGACGCTCTCGGTCGCGGTCGGCGGGTGGCGCGGCCTCGAAGCCTGGCAGGTCGGCTTCCTCGCAGCGTCCTCGCTCTTCGGCATCATGATCGCGACGACGACCTACTTCGCCGCGATCGACGCGGTCGGGCCGCGCATGACCGCCCTTCTCTTTTCGCTGACGGCGCCCTTCGCGCTCGTTCTCGGCTACGTCGCGCTCGGCGAGACGATCTCGGGCCCGCAGGGGCTCGGCATCGCGCTGGTGCTGCTCGGCGTCGTCCTGGCGATCGGCGTGCCGCGCCGCTTCCTGAAGCGCGGCAGCGCGGCGCCACCGATGCCGGCCGTCGCGCCCGCCACCCTGCCGCTCGCGGTGCCGCCGGCGCCGCCCGTCACCGGCCCGCCTTGGCGCGGCATCGCGCTCGGCACCGTCACCGCCTTCGGCCAGGCGCTCGGCAGCCTCTTCGCGCGTCCCGCTATGGCGGCCGGCGTCGAGCCCTTCACGGCGATGGCCGTGCGCTCGGGCCTCGCCGCCCTGTTCTTCCTGGCCCTCCTCGCCCTGCCCATCGGCCGGGCGGGCGCCGCGCGCCTGTCGCCGGGCGCGATGGGCCTCGCCGTCGCCTCGGCCTTTGTCGGCACGACGCTCGGCATGTCGCTCCTGATGGCCGCGCTGACGACGGGCGACGTCGGCGTGGTCTCGACGCTCGCTTCGACGACGCCGGTCCTTATCCTGCCGCTCGTCTGGCTGCGCGAAAAGCGCCGCCCTCCTGCACCGGCTTGGGCCGGCGCCGTCCTCGCCATCGCCGGCACCGCGCTGATCGGTCTCGGCTGATCCGTCGAGAGCGTCAGGCGGCGACGGGCGCCCAGCCGCGGGCGGCACGCGCCATGGTGCATTCCGGATCGCCCGGCAGGCAGGTGTGGCAGACCTCGGGGCGCAGGGCATAGATGCGACAGCTCACCGCCTCGCCGAGGGTGCCGTCGAGCGCGGCGCAGCGCTCGTTCTCGCAGCGCATTCCCGAAAGGTCAGCCGAGACGAGCTCGGGAGGAATCGCGTCGAGCGCCTCGTCGCTTTCGGTGGAGAAGCGCGGCCAGTCGGCCGAATAGGCGCAGCAGGCGCCGCAGCTCCGGCAGTCGAAGCCGGGATCGATGTCGGTCATGCCTGGTCCATAGCACGGAAAGCAGCGGTGCGCGGCGCGGAAGTTTTCCCGTGGCCGGGAACGCTCCGGGGTCCTGCCGATTGAGACCATGGGCGGCGCCCCTATCTGGAACCGCTCCAAACGCGTTTCGTCGCCGCGGCAAGGCCGGACAGGCATGGCGGCGCCTCGAACACCGCAGCAACGGAGACATCGATGGGCACGAACGGAAACGGCGCGGGAGCGTCCGGCGGTTCGGACAAGGTCCTCACCAACCGCCAGGGCCATCCGATCACCAACAACCAGTCGCAGCGCACCGTGGGCTCTCGCGGGCCGGCGACGCTGGAGAACTACCACTTCCTCGAGAAGATCACCCATTTCGATCGCGAGCGCATTCCCGAGCGCGTCGTCCACGCGCGCGGCTTCGTCGCCTATGGCGAGTTGGAGGTGACGGGCAAGATCGGCGACGAGCCGGCCTCCAAGTACACCCGCGCCAAGCTCTTCCAGACCGCCGGCAAGAAGACGCCGCTCGCCATCCGCTTCTCGACTGTCATCGGCGGGCGCGACTCCTCGGAAGCCGCCCGCGACCCGCGCGGCTTCGCGGTCAAGTTCTACACCGAGGACGGCAACTGGGACCTCGTCGGCAACAACCTCGCGGTGTTCTTCATCCGCGACGCGATCAAGTTCCCGGACGTGATCCACTCGCTGAAGCCCGATCCGATCACCTTCCGCCAGGAGCCGAACCGCATCTTCGACTTCATGAGCCAGACGCCCGAGTCGATGCACATGCTGACGCACCTGTTCAGCCCGCGCGGCATCCCGGCGAGCTACCGCCACATGGAGGGCTTCGGCGTCAACACCTACAAGATGGTGAACGCGCAGGGTGAGACGGTGCTGGTGAAATACCACTTCCACCCGCGCGCCGGCATCGCCAGCCTCACCGCGGCGGAAGCGGCCAAGGTGCAGGGGCAGGACCTCGGCTCGGCCTCCAAGAACCTCTACGGCGCGATCGAACGCGGCGACTACCCGCAATGGGACATGTTCGTGCAGATCATGGAGGACCACGACCATCCCGAGCTCGACTGGGACCCGCTGGACGACACCAAGATCTGGCCGGAGAAGGACTTTCCGCTCCGCCACGTCGGCACCATGACGCTGAACCGCAACGTCGAGAACTTCTTCAACGAGAACGAGCAGATCGCCATGGGCACGGGCGTGCTCGTCGACGGGCTCGACTTCTCCGACGACAAGATGCTGGTCGGGCGGACCTTCTCCTATTCCGACACGCAGCGCTATCGGGTGGGCACCAACTACCTGCAGCTGCCCGTCAACAGCGCCAAGAACGCCAAGGTCGCCACCAACTACGACGGCGGCCAGATGAGCTTCGGGCGCGACCTCGCGCCGGGGCAGAACCCGCACGTCAACTTCGAGCCCTCGATCCATAATGGCCTGACCGAATCGACGCGCGACGCGCCGAACGAGCAGCCGGAGATCCGCGGGCGGCTGACCCGTTCCGTCATCGAGCGGCGCAACGACTACGTCCAGGCGCGCGGGCGCTTCAACACCATGATGGACTGGGAGCGCGACGACCTGATCGCCAACATGGTCGACCTCCTCGGCCAGTGCGAGCGCGACGTGCAGGAGCGCATGGTCTGGCACTTCCTGCTCATTCATGACGATTACGGCAATCGCGTCGGTCAGGGCATCGGCGTCTCGGCCGACGATGTCCGCCACCTCCAGCCGCTGCCGAAACAGGTCCTCACCGAAGAGGACAAGAAGCGCCTCCAGAACCTCGGCCGCAACGGCGACAAGATCGACCCGAACGTTTGGGGCCAGTGGACGAGCTCGGTGAAGAACTACCGGGCCAGCGCCGAGGAGGTGCTGAAGGGCCTGGGAAGCGTCAAGGATGCCGAGGGCATGAGCCAGGCCGCCGAATAAGGCCGGGCTTCTGGCCGGCTTCGTCGAGGCCCGGCTCGTCAACGAGCCCTTCTCCGACCCGGGCGTCTTTCTCGACGTCCGGTTCGGCCGCCGCGCGATCCTGTTCGATCTCGGCGACGTCGCGGCGCTGTCTGCGCGCGAGATCCTGCGGGTGGGGGACGTCTTCGTCTCCCACCTCCACATGGATCACTTCGCCGGCTTCGACCGGCTCCTGCGGCTGAACCTCTACCAGGAGCGGTGCTTGCGCATCGTCGGGCCGCCGGGCCTCGTCCGGGGCGTCGAGGCGAAGCTCGCGGCCTATTCCTGGAACCTCCTCGGACCCCACTCCGCCGACTTCTCGATCCTCGCCCTCGACTGGGACGGCGCGGGCTTCCGCGCCGCCGGCGTCTTCCGGGCTCGCGACGCGTTCCGGCGGAGGGATACGCCCTTCCCCGACCTGCCGCCGGGCATCCTTCTCGACGAGCCGGAATTCACGGTCGAGGCGGCCGTGCTCGACCACGGCATTCCCTGCCTCGGCTTCGGGCTGCAGGAGCGCCTGCGCGTCAACGTTCACCGGGCGCGCCTCGATGAGATGGGGCTCGCCCCTGGTCCCTGGCTGACGCAGGCCAAGCGCGCGGTGCGCGCCGGCTTCGGGCCCGAGACGCGCTTCGAGGCGGCGCCCGGCCGGACGATGTCGCTCGGCGTCCTGCGCGAGGCCGGCGTCCTCCACGTCGGTCCCGGCCAGCGCGTCGCCTATGTCACGGACATGGCCGCGAGCGCGGCGAATCTCGACGCCGCCGCGCGGCTGGCGGCGGGCGCGGACCTGTTCTTCGTGGAAGCCGGCTTCCTCCCCGACGACGAGGCGCTCGCGCGCGCCAAGCACCACATGACCGCGGCCGATGCCGGCGCCCTGGCGCGGCGGGCGGGCGTGCGCCGGGCGATCCCTTTCCACTTCTCCGCCCGCTATCTCGAGCGCGAGGCGGATGTTCGCGCCGCCTTCGAAGCGGCCTTCGCCGGACATGGAAAAGGCGCGGCGCCGAAGTGACGCCGAGCCCTGGTTGCTTCGACGAAGGGGTCGATCAGGCCGCGGCGCGCGAGCCGCCGCCCTCGATGCGCTTCTTGACCTGGGCGCGCAGGGCGTCGAGGTCCTTGGCGAAGGAGCGGATGCCCTCGGCGAGCTTTTCCGTCGCCATGGCGTCCTCGTTCATCATCCAGCGGAAATGCTTCTCGCTCATCTCGATGCGCTCGACCTTGCCGACCGTGTCGGGCGAGAGCTTGCGCTCCAGCGCGCCCTGGGCGGCGTCGAGCTCCTGGAGAAGAGCCGGGGAGATGGTCAGGCGATCGCAGCCGGCGAGGGCCTCGATCTCGCCGGCATTGCGGAACGAGGCTCCCATGACCACCGTCTTGATGCCGTTGGCCTTGTAGTAGTTGTAGATCTCGCGCACCGAATGGACGCCCGGATCCTCCTCCGGCCCGAAGGTCTTGCCGGTGGACTTGGCGTACCAGTCCATGATGCGGCCGACGAAGGGCGAGATCAGGAAGACGCCCGCATCGGCGCAGGCGATGGCTTGGGCCTTGGAGAAGATGAGCGTCAGGTTGCAGTCGATCCCCTCCTTCTGAAGCTGCTCCGCGGCGCGGATGCCCTCCCAGGTGGAGGCGAGCTTGATCAGGATCTTGTCGCGCGACACGCCGCGCGCCTCGTAGTCGGCGATGATCGCGCGGGCGCGCTTCAGCGAACCCTCGACGTCGAAGGACAGGTCGGCGTCGACTTCGGTCGAAACGCGGCCCGGCACCAGCTCCGCCAGCGCGACGCCCACCGACACGGCGAGGCGGTCCGCGACCGCGTGTGTGACGGCGTCGCTCGCTCCGTTCTGCGATGCGCCCCAATTCAGCGCCTCGGCGAAGGCGTCCTCGAACATGGGCGTGCCGAGCGCCTTGAGGACGATGGTCGGATTCGTCGTGCAGTCGGTCGGCTTGAGCTTGCGCACGGCCTCGATGTCGCCGGTGTCGGCGACGACGGTCGTCATCTGTCGCAGCTGTTCGAGCTTGGAGGCCATTGTCGTATCTCTCGTTCCTGGAAACACCGCCCACGCACCGGCCGGCGATGAGGTTTCGACGATCCCCGACCATCCTCCCGCGCAAAGGCCGTGAGAACGAGAACGGCGCGGAATCGCTTCGGGCTTGACCTCAATGTGGCGAAGTCCAGGACGAACGACAATAGTGCGGGGCGAATTCGCCGCCCTCACCAGATCAGGACAGCAACTTCAACGCGAGGCGGAGCGCACCGTCAGCGCGTTGAGTAGGCCTTCCAGGTGATGGCGCAGCTCCGGATCGGCGATCTGCTCCAGCGAGGACGTCATGGCCGCATCCCCGGCGTCGAGCGCCGCGCCGTTCGCATCCTGGGCGGCTCGACGCGGAAGCCCTTCGAAGAAGAAGGACGGGCTGACCTCCATCATGTCGGCCAGCCGGAAGAGCGTGCTGGCGCTGATGCGATTGTCGCCGGACTCGTACTTGCGAACCTGCTGATAGGTCGTGCCCACTCCGCGGCCGACGGCCGACAAGGAAAGATGACGCCGCTCGCGCAAGCTGCGCAGGCGCGATCCGATGTGAATATCGATCGGATCCTTGGGCATTTCCATCTCACTCCACGCCTTCGGCCCGTCGTCGACGAACCCCAACTCGGCGGCGCAGGTATAGCAACTTCTGGGGATGGAACAAGACAAGCCACATATGGCAGCACGCTCTTCTTCCCCTGCTTGAACCGTCCCTGAGAACTATAACTTTAGCGTGCAAAACTCCCGGAAAGGGAGTGCAATTGCACGCGGATGCGCCGCTATTCCGCCGGTTCCGGGCTCCGTCGCTCGCCGTTCAAAGCGAATCAGCGGCGACCAGCCGAGCGACGGGTTGCCCGCCCGCATCTCGTTGGTCCAGGCCGTGCCGGTGGGCCCACAGGATCGCGACGAGGATCAGGGCGCCGGTCATGCCGACATGCTCGGTCGCGGCTTGGACGGCGATGGTGCGGAACGGCTCCTCCGTCATGCTCCCGACGTGATGCACGATTGGGATCGTCAGGGCCGTGAAGACGCCGAGCGCGCCGGCACCGAGCCAGGCCCATCGGTCCGCGACGACCAGCGCCGATCCGCTTCGCATCGGTTTCCGGACGATGCCGACGTGCTAACTGCGCTTCGTCATGAAATCGGAGACGCCTCGACGATGCCCAGTTCCGCTGCCCCTCGCCTGCTCCTCGCATGCCTCGCCGCGCTGGCCTGCGCGCCCGCTTCGGCGCGCGCCGCCGACCTGTCCGTGCGGATCGAGGGCCTGAGAAACGCGCAAGGCGTCGTTTCCGTCTGCGTCACGGCGAAGGCGGACGCGTTTCCGGGCTGCGACGGCGATCCGGCGGCGCGGCGCCAGACGGTGCGGGCGAGCGAGGCCGGGCGGCCGGTCGTGTTCCGGAACCTTGCCCCCGGCACCTACGCCGTGGCGGCGCTGCACGACGAGAACGCCGACGGGCGCCTCGGCACCAACTTCCTCGGCATCCCGACGGAGGGCATCGGCGTCTCGAACGACGCGCTGCCGACCTTCTCCGCGCCGCGCTTCCGGGATGCCGCGGTGCGCCTGGAGGGCAGCGGAAGCCTCTCCGTGCGCGTGCGCTACCGCTGAAACGACAAGGGGCCGCGCCTCGCGGCGCGGCCCCTTGTCTATTCCATCGGGCTTCCGAGACGGAAGCTTACTCGCTGTCGCGGCCCTTGAGGGCGGCGCCGAGGATGTCGCCGAGCGAGGCGCCGGAGTCGGTCGAGCCGTACTGGGCCACCGCTTCCTTCTCCTCGGCGATCTGCAGCGCCTTGATCGACACGCCGACGCGGCGAGCCTTCTTGTCGAACTGCGTGACGCGCGCGTCGAGCTTCTGCCCGACCGAGAAGCGCTCGGGGCGCTGGTCGTCGCGGTCGCGGGCGAGGTCCGAGCGGCGGATGAACGAGGTGAGATCGGTATCGACGATCTTGACCTCGATGCCGCCCTCGTTGACCGCCGTCACCTCGCAGGTCACGACCGAGCCGCGGCGGATTTCGCCGGCCTCGGCGGCCTCGACGAAGGGATCGCCGCCGACCTGCTTCATGCCGAGCGAGATGCGCTCCTTCTCGACGTCGACGTCGAGAACCTGGGCCTTGACGAGGTCGCCCTTGTTGAACTCCTCGATGACCTGCTCGCCCGGACGGTTCCAGTCGAGGTCGGAGAGGTGGACCATGCCGTCCACGTCGCCTTCGAGGCCGATGAACAGGCCGAACTCGGTCTTGTTCTTGACTTCGCCCTCGACGATCGTGCCGATCGGGAACTGGTCGCGGAACGCTTCCCAGGGGTTCTGGAGCGTCTGCTTGAGGCCGAGCGAGATGCGGCGCTTGTTCGGGTCGACTTCCAGGACGACCACCTCAACCTCCTGCGAGGTGGAGAGGATCTTGCCGGGATGGACGTTCTTCTTCGTCCAGGACATCTCGGAGACGTGGATGAGTCCCTCGATGCCCGGCTCGAGCTCGACGAACGCACCGTAGTCGGTGATGTTCGTGACGCGGCCGGTGACCTTGACGCCCATCGGGTACTTGACGCCGATGCCGTCCCAGGGATCGGCTTCCAGCTGCTTCATGCCCAGGGAGATGCGATGCGTCTCCTGGTTGATGCGGATGATCTGGACCTTGACGGTCTGGCCGATCTGCAGGATCTCGGACGGGTGGTTGACGCGGCGCCAGGCCATGTCGGTGACGTGGAGCAGGCCGTCGATGCCGCCCAGGTCCACGAAGGCGCCGTAGTCGGTGATGTTCTTGACGACGCCGTCGACGACCTGACCCTCTTCGAGGTTCTGGACGATCTCCGAGCGCTGCTCGGCGCGGCTTTCTTCGAGAACCGTGCGACGCGACACGACGATGTTGCCGCGGCGCTTGTCCATCTTGAGGATCTGGAACGGCTGCGGCGTGTTCATCAGCGGGCCGACGTCGCGGATCGGACGGATGTCGACCTGGCTGCGCGGCAGGAAGGCCACGGCGCCGTCGAGGTCGACCGTGAAGCCGCCCTTGACCTGGTTGAAGATCTGGCCTTCGACCTTTTCGCCGCGGTTGAACTTTTCTTCGAGCTTGACCCAGCTCTCCTCGCGGCGCGCCTTGTCGCGCGACAGAACGGCTTCGCCAAGGGCGTTCTCGATGCGCTCGACATAGACCTCGACGGTGTCGCCGACCTTCAGGTCGGAGCCACGGCCGCCGAATTCCTTGAGGGCGACGCGGCCCTCGACCTTCAGGCCGGCGTCGATGACGGCCATGTCCTTCTCGATCGCGACGACCGTTCCCTTGACCACCGCGCCTTCGGCGACGTCGTGGTCATGGAAGGACGCTTCGAGAAGCGAGGCGAAATCCTCTCGCGAGGCGGTAGCGTTGGACATTCGTTCTCCTTGAGCGCCCGCGCCGGCTTGTTCGTGATCGGTCCGGTGCGGGCGGATGCGCCACGGGGAAACCTCCCCGGCGGGTCTGGTGTTGCGTTTCGCACGGGTCGGGCTTCGTCCGGCCGCGGCCGCTTCGGGCGGTCGGGCCACGCCGCAGGACCGCGCCCGGTTCGGGCTGGGTCTCGATGCGGCGCCTGGCGCGTTGGACGAAACCCGCATGCGGATTTCAGGTCTTGCGTCTTGCGTATCGGAGCGCCCGCCCGCCCGCGTATGCGAGAGACCGAAGCTCCATGAGCCAAAGGGCCGTGTCCTTGCCCCCTCGGGGAAGAACCGGCCCGTCGCTCAATCCCGTTCCGCGCGCCTCGCCAGGACATCGTCGACGATCTGGCAGGCGGCCCGGAACGCGGCCTCTATATCCAAATCGCTGGTGTCCAGCAAGTGCGCGTCCGCCGCGGGCTTCAGCGGCGCGATGGCGCGCCCGGCATCCCGGGCGTCCCGCTCGCGCGTTTCGGCGAGGATGCGCTCATAGGGCGCGTCGCGCCCCTTGGCGATCAGCTCGTCGGAGCGGCGGCGGGCCCGGACCTCGGGGCTCGCCGTCACGAAGATCTTCACGTCGGCATCCGGGCAGATCACCGTTCCGATGTCACGCCCGTCGAGCACCGCGCCCTCGGGGCGGTGCGCGAAGTTCTGCTGGAAGGCGAGAAGCGCAGTGCGCACGGGATAATGCGCGGCCACCCGGCTCGCCCGCTCGCCGGCCTCGCGACCGCGAAGGTTCGGATCCTCGAGATGCTCCGTCTGGAGGCGTCGGGCGACGCTTCCCGCGGCATCGGGATCGTCGAGGTCGACGCCCGCCTCGTGGGCGAGGCGTCCGACGGCCCGGTAGAGCAGCCCCGTATCCAGATAGGGAAGCTCGTAGGCTTGCGCAAGTCTTTGGGCAAGCGTGCCTTTTCCGGCCGCGGCGGGTCCGTCGATGGCGATCACGAGGGGCTGGCGTACCGGCATGGGCTCACTCCGGGAGGGCAGGCGGAAGCGGACGAAACGCTCGCGTTCGGGATCGGGCTCCGGCGCACGGGGAAAGCCGGCGAGCGCGGAAAGCGTGCCGATGAGGCGGCCGATCACGAAGGGGATCGACAGGAAGAAGAGGATGGCAGCGATGCCGCCGAGGCTGCGCAGCGCGTTGAGGACGAGGAGAGCCCCGCCATTGCTCGCGGCCCAAACCGGCAGGAGTACCGCGTCGGGCCCGGCGGCGTAGACGACGAGCGCGAGCGCGACGAGGATGGCAGGCACGATCCGCCACGCGGCGCCGGGCAGCGGCTTCGCCACGCCCGCGACGAGGCGCAAGCGGAAGCGGCGGGCGACGCTGCGCGCGTAGATCAGCCCGAGCGGCGTCAGAAGAAGGACGAGGACGAGGCCGGCCTCCACGCGCCCGGACCCGTCCGCTCAGTCGCCGCCCAGGGCGAGCGCCGAGGCGCTTCCGGCGTCGTCGGTCTCGAAGGAAGCGCCGAGGCCGGTCATCAGCGCCTCGAACTCCGGGAAGCTCGTCGCGATCATCCGCGCGTCGTCGATCGTAACGGGCTTGCGGCAGGCGAGGCCGAGGACGAGGAAGCTCATGGCGATGCGGTGGTCGAGATGGGTCTCGACGGCCGGGCCGCCGCCATAGCCGCGGCCCTCCGGATCGCCCGTCACCGTCAGCCAGTCGTGCCCCGACTCGTGCGCGACGTTGGCGCGGGCGAGACCCGCCGCGACGGCCGCGAGGCGGTCGCTTTCCTTGACGCGCAGTTCCTCCAGCCCCTCCATCCGCGTGGTGCCTTCGGCGAAGGCGGCGGCGGCGGCCAGCACGGGATACTCGTCGATCATGAAGGGCGCGCGCGCCGCCGGCACGGTGACGCCCTTGAGACGGGAGTGGCGCACGCGAAGGTCCGCGACCTCCTCGCCGCCGGCGATCCGCTTGTCCAGGACCTCGATCGAGGCACCCATCTCGATCAGCGTCTCCACGAGCCCGGTGCGCGTCGGGTTCATCAGGACGTTCTCGACCACCACGTCCGAGCCGGGCACGACGAGCGCGGCGACGATCGGGAAGGCGGCCGAGGAGGGATCGCCCGGCACAACGAAGTCCGGAACGCCCTTGAGCGCCCCCTGCCCTTCCAGGCGGATGGTGCGCGCGCCGCTTGCCCCGTCCACCGCCACCTCGACGTTCGCGCCGAAGCCGGACAGCATGCGCTCGGTGTGGTCGCGGGTGGCGATCGGCTCGATCACGGTGGTGATCCCCGGCGCGTTGAGGCCGGCGAGGAGCACGGCCGACTTCACCTGCGCGGAGGCCATGGGCACGCGATAGGTGATGGACGCGGCGACGCGCGGCCCGTGGATCGTGAGGGGCAGGCGGTCGCCCGAGCGGGCGAGCACCTGGACGCCCATCTCGCGCAAGGGATCGAGGACGCGCCCCATCGGACGGCGCGACAGCGACGCGTCGCCGACGAAGGTGGCGGCGAAGTCGTATGTGCCGACGAGGCCCATGGTGAGACGCGAGCCGGTGCCGGCATTGCCGAAGTCGAGGACGCTCTCGGGCTCGAGCAGGCAGCCGTTGCCGACGCCGTCGACGATCCAGTCAGCGCCCTCGCGCCGGATCTGCGCGCCCATCTGGCTCATGGCCCGGCCCGTGGCGAGAACGTCCTCTCCTTCGAGGAGGCCGGACACGCGGGTCCGTCCGCTGGCGAGCCCACCGAACAGGAAGGCGCGGTGCGAAATCGACTTGTCGCCCGGCACGCGCGCGCGGCCCCGAAGGGCGCCGGAGGAGCGGGCGCGCAAGGGGCGGGGCGAGGCGGCGTCAGGATTCATGGGTCGACTTAAGGAGATGGGCGGTGGGTCGGACCCCGCGACGCTCGGGCCGGAAGGCCGGTGCGGCGGGCTTGGGCGCGGCCCTTCTTGCGCAGGCCGGATGCGTTTTGACAAGCTTTCCGTCAAGCCCTAAGGGACGGCCGATTTCAACGGTCGATCGCCCGCGCGCGGCCGCGTTGCCGCGCGCCCGGCCTGGTCGGGGGACCAGGGCACGCGTCGACCGCTGTTTCCCGCGGCGGCAGTTCAAGCGACAAGGCAGGCACGGATGGCCAAACCCGAACTCGGCACCAAGCGAATCGACCCGGAAACGGGCCGCAAGTTCTACGACCTCAACAAGGACCCGATCGTCTCGCCCTATACGGGCAAGTCCTATCCCCTGTCCTTCTTCGAGGTGACCGCGGCCAAGGCCAGCAGCCGCGCGGCGCCGGTCGACGACGAGGAAACCGAGACGGAGACGGTGGAGGTCGACGAGACGCCGAACACCGTCTCGCTGAACGACGTCGAGGACGAGGACGAGAACGCGCAGGATCCCATCGCCGACATCGACGATTCGGACGACGAGACGCCGGACGTCAACGACGACGATACGTTCCTCGAGGCAGAGGACGAGGATGACGACGACATGTCGGACATCATCGGCGGCCGCGACGAGGACGAGGAGGTCTGATCGGCCTTCGCCAGGGGTCGCGGCCCCGGCCTGCCCGCCGCCACGCGGGCTTCGCGCAAGCTTCGCAAGGCCTTCGCGGCCTTCGTGAAAAAAGCGCTTGATCTCCGGAGCGGACCCCCTTATGACCCGCTCCACCAGACGCCGCGGGGCACACGAAAGCCCTGAAGCGACACCGAGTTTCGAGGCCGGCACGCCGGCTTCGCGGGGCCATAGCTCAGCTGGGAGAGCGCTACAATGGCATTGTAGAGGTCAGCGGTTCGATCCCGCTTGGCTCCACCAATCGAAGGCCGGTTCCTTGCAAGAGGAACCGGCCTTTTTCGTTTTCGGCAAGTGGGTCCGGTTGTGCGCACGGCGCCGACGCATCCTCGGTTTCCCGAGGGTGGAAGACGGCGCCGGCAGGGCGGATGGGACGGGACGTCCTTCTCGGCGGCTTCCGCCTCAGACCTCCACGCTCCATTCGAAGCGGCGCGACGCGCCGGGGGCGAGGCGGAGGATGCCGGGCTTGTCGTCGAACTCGCCGTCCCAGCCGACGGGGCTCGCCATGCCGTACCACGGCTCGATGCACAGGAAGTCCGCGCCGCTCGGCTTCGACCAGATGCCGAGGTCCTTGTAGCCGCTCCAGGCGACGGTGATCGCCCGAACCACCTCGCCGCCCTCGCCCAGCGCCTCGAAGCGGACGCTGGCGCTCGAAACGTCCGGAATGACCAGGGCATCCCCGGCGAAGAGCGCCTCGTCGAGCGGCAGGACGGCGCCGTCGAACGGCAAGGGAGCCTCAGCTCCGAGAAGGCCGCCCTCGATGAGGCGCATGGGCCCGGGCTCGCGCGAATCGAAGACGAGGCGGTGGCGGGCCTTCGGCACGCCCGCGGCGAGCGGCCAGGAAAAGGCCGGATGGGCTCCGATGGCGCAGGGCAGAGGCTCGGCGCCGGGATTCGAGACGGTTGTCGAGACTGTCAGCCGCCCGCCTTCGATCGCGTAGGCCTGCTCCAGATCGAAGGCGAAGGGGAAGCGCTCGCGCGTTTCGGGCGAATCGGCGAGGCGCAGCACGGCGCGGCTCGGCGTCTTCGCCGTCCATTCGAAGCGGCTGTCGCGAGCGAAACCGTGCTGCGTCACGTGATAGGCCGTACCGCCGCGGCGCAGGGTGTCGCCGGCGAGCTTGCCGACGATGGGAAACAGGATCGGCGCGTGGCGCGGCCATTCGGGCCGGGCCTGCCAGAGGAGCTCGCGCCCGTCCGCCGCCTTGAGGCTCGTCAGCTCCGCGCCGTCCGCCTTGACCGATGCGGACAGTTCAGCCGAGCCGATCCCGTGCGTATCCCCGTCCATGCCTCATGCTCCTGCCGTTCGTCGCGATGCGGCGAGCCTAACGGCGCGTGGCGACGGATTGAAGGGCCGTCAGGCCGCCAAGGCGATCTGCGGCACGTAATCCTTGGCGCGCGCCATGTCGGCGAAGAAGGCCTCGCGCTCGCGCGCCTGCGCCTCCGGGTCGGGCAGGCGCAGGATATAGGCGGGATGAACGGTGACGAGGAGCTTGGTGTCGCCGCCCGGCAGGTCGATGAGCTTCGAGCGCGTGTCGCGGATGGTGACGGTGCGCCCGAGCACCGCCGCGGCGGCCGTCGCGCCCAGCGCCACGATGAGTTTCGGCGCGATCAGCTCGCGCTCGAGCTCCAGCCACCAGCGGCAGACCTTCACCTCGCCCATGGAGGGCTTGGAGTGGATGCGCCGCTTGCCGCGCGGCTCGAACTTGAAGTGCTTCACCGCATTGGTGACGTAGGCCTGCGCCCGGTCGATGCCGGCATTGGCCAAAGCCTCGTTGAACACCTTTCCGGCCGGGCCGACGAAGGGGTGGCCGGCGAGATCCTCCTGGTCGCCCGGCTGTTCGCCGACGAAGATCACCGACGCGTCGGCCGGTCCCTCGCCGAAGACGGTCTGCGTCGCCGGCTCCCAGAGCGGACAGGCCTTGCAGTGCTTGGCCTGTTCGCGCGCTTCCTCGATATCCTCCGGCTTCCGGTTGAAGCCGCCGAAGGCTTCCATCGTCGCCGGCGCCTTGATCGCGGCCCTTGCCATGGTGTCACGCTCCGCCTGTTTCTCGTGGCGGAAACTCGGCAGCGTCGGCGCGGTTGCCAGCATGCGACGCGACGCCTCCTCGGCGCCGCGGATGAGCGGCGCGATGAGGGCGGCCTCGGGCAGGTTGTGCCAGTACTTCTTCGGCATCTCCGCCTGCATCGCCTTCACCTTCAGCCGCGCCGGGTTGAAGATCGAAGCGTAGTAGGTAAGCCAGAGCGCTTCCGCCGCGTCGTCCGCCGGCCGGTCGGCCGCGCTGCCGCCGGGCGCGAAGGAGAGCGCCTCGCCGTCCCAGTGGACGGAGCGGCGCGGCGTGACGATCGACCAGACCATGCCGGGAAAGCGGCGCATGAAGAACGGGGCGGTCAGCTCGACAACGTGGTGGAAGGGCTCGAACCAGGCGATGGAGTGCGTGCCCCCGTCCGGCGTCGGCACCTCGCGGAAGCGCACGAAGGCCTTCATCTTGTGCGCGTCGCGGTAGACGGCCTTGGTCATGGAGCGGGCACGCATCACGTCCGGGTCGGTCGCGACGTCGAGGAGATGGCGGTTCTCGTGCGCGAGCCGCCAGAGCAGGCGATAAAGGAGCAGGAAGCGGTCGTCGTCGGAATGGCAGACGACCTGTCTGGCGAGCTCGGGAAAGGCGCGGGGCACGTTGACCGCCTCGGCCTGGGTCGGCGCTTCCGGCATCGGCTCGCCGAAGAGCGGCGCCGGATCGCCGTCGACGGCGAAGGCGATGCGCTCGGGCGGCAGGTCGAGCGCCAGCGCGTCGCGCGCGGCCACTCGCCAGCCCTCGAAGTCGGCGGGATGCGCGAGCCGCGCGAGGTAGACGGCCGCTCCCATCAGAACAGGCTCAGCTGCTGGGGCGCCGGTGCCTTCGGCCGCGGCACGAAGTCGAGGCGCAGGTCCGTGCGGTCGGTGGCACCGCCCGGCGACCAGTCGGCGGCGACCACGAAGGGGCGCGCCTTGGCGATGGCGGATCGGCAGAGCTTGGCGACGTCGTCGAGGCGCAAGCGACGGTGCGGGCGGGAGGACAGGATGCGCTCCACCGTGCGCGTGCCGAAGCCGGGAACGCGCAGGAGCATCTCGCGGTCCGCGCGGTTGACGTCGACGGGAAAGAGGTGGCGGTTCTTCAGCGCCCAGGCAAGCTTCGGGTCGATGTCGAGGTCGAGCATGCCGCCCTCGCCGCCCGAGACGATCTCCTCGCGGTTGAAGCCGTAGAAGCGCATCAGCCAGTCGGCCTGGTAGAGCCGGTGCTCGCGCATCATCGGCGGCTTGACGAGCGGCAGGCGGCTCGATGAATCCGGGATCGGCGAGAAGGCGGAGTAGTAGACGCGGCGCAGCTGGTAATTGCCGTATAGGTTCTCCGAGCGACCGAGGATCTGGTCGTCGTCGGTGCCGTCCGCGCCGATGATCATCTGCGTCGACTGCCCGGCGGGTGCGAAGCGGCGCGGCTTGGCGCGGCTCTTCCCGGCATCCGCGGCCTCGCCCTTGGCGTCGTCGATCTTCATGCGCAGGCGACCCATGGCCTGGCGGATGTCGCGCGGCTTCTTCTCGGGAGCCAGGCTTTCCAGCGTCACGTCGGTCGGCAGCTCGATGTTGATCGACAGGCGGTCGGCGTAGAGCCCCGCCTCCTCGATCAGGGCGGGCGAAGCCTCGGGGATGGTCTTCAGATGGATGTAGCCGTGGAAATTCTCCCGCGTGCGCAGGAGTTTGGCCACCCGCACCATCTCCTCCATCGTGTAGTCCGAGGAGCGGATGATGCCCGAGGACAGGAACAGGCCCTCGATGTAGTTGCGGCGATAGAAGCTCATGGTGAGCTGCACCACCTCCTCCGCCGTGAAGCGGGCGCGCGCCACGTTCGAGGAGGAGCGGTTCACGCAGTAAAGGCAGTCGTAGATGCAGAAGTTGGTCAGAAGCAGCTTCAGGAGCGAGATGCATCGCCCGTCCGGCGCGTAGGCGTGGCAGATGCCCGAGCCTTCCGTCGAGCCGATGCCTTTCGCCTTCACCGCGTTGCGCTTCTCCGAGCCGCTGGAGGCGCAGGACGCGTCGTATTTCGCCGCGTCGGACAGGATGGCGAGCTTGTCGATGAGCGTCGTCTTGGCCATGGCGAGGATATAATGTTCGCTCTTCGTTCAAGCCACACGGATGAGGCGATCACCGGTGGACAAGTGCCGGAACGCGCGAGGTTTTCCTGCGACAAAAGCGCCGGGAGGCGGGTCGGCGCGGTGGGGTGCCGGCCCGTCCCTCGCTAAGGCGCCGGTGGAATTGGGCGCCCTCCCTCGCCCGCTCGCGGGAGAGGGTTGCGCGAAGCGCCGGGCGAGGGTGTCACCCGCCCCCTCAGATCCCCGTCTGCGTTTCCCCGGCGTCGATCGCGCCTTCCTTGACCGGCACCAGCGCCTCGATTTGGGCGACGAGCTTGGCGAAGTCGACGGGCTTGGCGTGGTAGTCGTCGCAGCCGGCGGCGATGGTCTTCTCGCGATCGCCGGACATGGCGTGGGCGGTGAGCGCGATGATCGGCATGCGGGGAATGGAGCTGTCGGCGCGGATCGTGCGCGCGGCCGTCCAGCCGTCGAGAACCGGCAGGTTCATGTCGAGGAGGATGATGTCGGGCTGGGCGACCTTGGCTTTCTCGACGCCGTCCTGCCCGTCATGGGCGAGGATCACCTCGAAGCCGCGCCGCTTCAGGCGGCGGGACAGGAAATCCCAGATCTCCTCATGATCCTCGACGAGCAGGATCCGGGTCATGGCTTGGTCTCCACTCTGGCGTCCGCGGCATCGCGCGGCGCTGCGACGTCCGTCGGCGGCAGGTCGCCGACGGTCACTTTCCTTATCTGGCGCGCGAGGCTCCTCAGGTCGACCTCGCCCTTGGCGAGCACCCGGTCGGCATCCTGGCTGAGATAGGCGCGCTCGTCGGCGGTCAGGTCCTTCGACGTCAACACGAGCACCGGCACCTCGTTCCAGGCCGGCTCGTCGCGCATCGCCTTGAGGAAGGCGAAGCCGTCCATCACCGGCATCACGAGGTCGAGGAGGATGAGGTCGGGCACGAGTTCGCGCATGCGCTCCAGGGCCTGCGCGCCGTCTTTGGCGGTCACGACCTTCAAGTTCTCGCGCTCCATCAGCCGGCGCGTGCGCTCCAGCGCGTCCGGATCGTCGTCGACGGCCAGGACATAGCCGTCGGGGCTCGAGCGGTAGCGGTCGAGCGCCTTCTTCAGCCGGTTCCACTCGACGGGCTTGACGAGATAGTCCGAGGCGCCGAGCGCGTAGCCGAGCCCCTGCTCGTTGAGGTTGGTCAGCATCACGACGGGAATGTCGGAGAGCGTCGGGTCGGCCTTGAGGCGCGACAGCACCGACCAGCCGTCGAGGCGGGGCATGGTGACGTCGAGAAGGATCGCGTCGGGCTTGAGCTGGACGGCGAGCTCGAGGCCCGCCGCGCCGTCGGCGGCCGAGCGCACGATGAAGCCGTCCTTGACGAGGAAGCGCCCGACGAGGTCGCGCATGTGCGGGTCGTCGTCGACGACGAGCACGAGACCGGAGGACGCCTTGCGCTCCTCGCGCCCGATCGGCGCCTCGTCGCTCGGCACCTCGGGTGCCGCCGTCTCCGGCAGGACCGCCGGCAGGCGGATGGTGAAGGTTGAGCCCTCCCCTTCCCGGCTGGAAACCTCGATCGAGCCGCCGAGCATCTCGGAAAAGGCGCGGGTGATGGCAAGGCCGAGGCCGGTGCCGCCGAACTTCCTCGTCGTCGAGGCGTCGGCCTGGGTGAAGCGCTGGAACAGCTTGGCCAGCTGCTCCTCGCTCATGCCGATGCCGGTGTCGGAGACCGAGAAGGTCACGACGTCCGGCTGTCCCGACGCGCCCGGCTCGCGCACCGCCCGCAACGTGATCGTCCCGTTCTCGGTGAACTTCGAGGCGTTGGACAAGAGGTTGATCAGGCACTGGCGCAGCTTGACCTGGTCGGTGTGCATGGTGCCGAGGCTCTCGTCCGCGTCGAGGACGAGGCGGTTGTTCTTCTTGGCGATCAGCGAATCGACGGTCGAGACGACCTCGGTCACGGTGGCGAGGGCGTCGAAGCTCTCGGCGTAGACGTCCATGCGCTCGGCCTCGATCTTGGACAGGTCGAGGACGTCGTTGATCAGGGACAGGAGGTGGCGGGCATTGCCCTTGATCTTGGACAGATCGGCGGTCAGCGCCGTCTCGCCCATCTCCTCCAGCTCCTCCTCCATCATCTCGGAATAGCCGATGACGGCGGTGAGCGGGGTTCTCAGCTCGTGGCTCATATTGGCGATGAACTGGCTCTTGGCCCGGTTCGCCGTTTCGGCCGCGTCCTTGGCGTCGGCCAGCTCGCGCTCGGCTTCGCGCTGGAGCGTGACGTCGGTGTTGGTGCCGAACCAGCGCACCACGCGGCCCCGCTCGTCGCGCACGGGAACGGCCTGACTCAGGAACCAGCGATATTCGCCGTCGGCGCGCCGCAGCGGGAAGGTGTCCTCCCATTCCTCTTCGCCGGACAGTGCGAGCTGGAACTTCGTGACGACCCGTTCGAGATGGTCGGGATGATGGACCTTGTGCCAGCCGTAGCCGCGCATCTCGTCCAGCGTCGTGCCGGTGAACTCGAACCAGCGCTTGTTGTACCAGAAGATCTCGCCCTTCGGCGTCGCCGTCCAGGCGAGCTGGGGGATGTTGTCGGCCAGGACCTTGAACTGGAGGTTGGCCTCGCCGAGCTTGGCCTCGATGGTCTTGGCCTCGGTGATGTCGGCGTGGGTGCCGATCCATTCGGACACGGAGCCGTCGTCGGCGAGGATCGGAACGGCGCGCACCAGCATGTGCCGCCACGCCCCGTCGCGCCGGCGCAGCCGGTGCTCGGTGGCGTAGGGGCTCTGCTCGTGGATGGCCTTGTTCCAGGTGGCGGCGCTTGCTTCCCGGTCGTCGGGATGAACGGCGTCGATCCACCCGGCGCCGCGATACTCGTCGAAGCTCTGGCCGGTGAAGCGCTCCCAGGCGGGCTGCGGCTCCTCGAAGCTGCCGGTGTCGGAGGTCGACCAGACGATGGCCGCGACGGCGTCGATCAGCGAGCGGAAGCGCTTTTCCGAGCGCGACAGCCGGCGTTGGGCGTGGTGGCGGCCGGTCGAATCCATGACCGCGATGCCGCAGGCGCGCTCCTTCGACGAAGCATTCGAGATGCCTGCCGCGTTCAGGGGATAGAAGCTGGCGAGAAGCAGACGCTCCTTCTCGGCCTCCACGCCGCCGAGCACGAACTCGACGTTGAGCTGCGTGGCGCCGGTGTCGAGCACCTGCCGCACGAGGCGCTCGGCGCGCTCGCGCTGACCGGGAAAGAGCCGCTCCAGCGTGTCGCCCTCGGCGAGCGGCGCGCCGTCCACGGTCATCTCGGACAGGCTCTCGTTGATCCGGCGCAGGCGCAGATCCTCGCCAACGAAGCCGAGCCCGACCGGCGAATAGCGCAGAACGTTGGCGAGCGCGTCGGCGGTGCGCTTGTTCTGCCGCTGGCGCCAGAGCGCGGTCGCGGCCAGAAGCAGCGCCGCCACGGCCGCGACGAAGAAGGCGATGTTGGCGAGCGTCTCGATGGATCCCGCCTGCCGCGTCAGGCGGGCGCTGCGGTCGAAGGAGGCGGCGCGCAGGTCGTCGGCCGCCGCGCGCACGGATTCCATCATCTCCAGCCCGCGGCCGCTTCGCACCAACGCGGCCGCCGGCTCGAAGCCCTCCACGCGGCGCGCCTCGACCACCTGGCCGGCGAAATCGGTCTGCGCGGCGACCTCCTCCCGGATGCGCGCGAGGTCCGTTTCCGGCCGCCCGATCTGCGCGAGCGTCTTGCCCAGCGTGTCGAGAGCGGGCGTCACCGCCTTCACCGCCCCGTCATAGGGGCGCAGAAAGGCCTCGTCGCCGGTCAGAGTGAAGCCGCGCTGCGAGGTCTCGACGGTGGTCACCTGGAGAAGCAGGGCTGCGAGCTGGTCGCGCAGGGCGATCTCGCCGAGCACCGCCTCGCGCCGCTCTCCGTTCTGCCAGGAGGCCCAGCCATAGGCGAGAACGGCACCGAGAAGGGCCAAGCTGCAAAGCACCATCACGATGCGCTGGGGATGACGGCCCATGGGACTCCGGCGACGACTTACGGGGGACGGCGGCCGGTTCCGGCCGCTTCGCGATGCGAGAAACAAGTCTAGGGCGGCGGCGGCGATTTCGCAGATGGCGGCTCCCACGACGAGGCCGGCGCTTGCGTCCGGCGCCGCGATCCCGGACGATGGGACACCCGGCCCTTTTGGCGCCTTGCGAACGAGACCCCTGCCATGGCGGACATCCTTCCCGTCTTCGACGGGCACAACGACGTGCTCCTGCGCCTATGGAACGAGGGCGACGGGGCGATCGACCGCTTCCTGTCCGGAACCCGCGCCGGGCACATCGACCTGCCGCGGGCGCGTGCCGGGGGCCTTGCCGGCGGCCTCTTCGCGATCTTCCCGCCCTCGCCGCACGATCCGAACCTCATCGACCGGATGCCGAAAGGCGGCTACGCTATTCCGCTTCCGACCCCGCTCGACCCGGCCGAGGGCGTCGCCGCGACGATCGGCATGGCGTCCATCCTGTTCCGCCTGGAAGCGGCCTCGAAGGGTGCGCTCGCCGTGTGCCGCTCCGTCGCCGAGATTCGAGCGGCGATCGCCCGCGGCGCGATGGCGGCCGTTTTCCACGTCGAGGGGGCCGAGGCGATCGGACCGGACCTCGCCATGCTCGACGTCCTCCACGCGGCGGGCCTCCGGTCGCTGGGACCGGTCTGGAGCCGCAACAACGTCTTCGGCGACGGCGTGCCGATGCGCTTTCCCGCGACCGCCGACCATGGCGGCGGCCTGAGCGAGGCGGGACGCGCGCTGGTGAAGCGCTGCAACGAGCTGCGCATCGTCGTCGACCTCAGCCACATGACGGAGAAGGGATTTGGCGACGTCGCGGCGCTCTCGACGGCGCCGCTCGTCGCCACCCACTCCAACGTCCATGCCCTCTGCCCGCACAGCCGGAACCTGTCCGACGCGCAGTTCGAGGCCATCCGGGCGAGCGGGGGCGTCGTCGGCCTGAACTTCGCCACGGCCTTTCTGCGCGAGGACGGCTCCATGGACCCGCATACGGCGCTCGACGTCCTCGTGCGCCACCTCGCCGCCATGGTGGAGCGGCTCGGCGAGGACGGCGTCGCGCTCGGCTCGGACTTCGACGGGGCGACCATCCCCCACGCCGTGGGCGACGCCGCCGGCCTGCCGCGGCTGGTCGGCGCCATGCGCGCGGCCGGCTTCGGCGACGCGCTGGTCGCCAAGATCGCGCGCGAGAACTGGCTCTCGGTCCTCCAGCGTACCTGGGGCGGCTGAGCCGCTCGGGAGCCGGCAAAGCCAGGCCTTGCATAGGGATACGGCGCTGGATAGCCTTCGCGCGGTTGCGGCGCAGGGGCGATTCACCAGGATCGTCCCACCCTGGCGGCCGGACCCGACGAACAAAGGCTCTTCCCATGTCGACCCTCGCCCGCCGCACCGGAACCGCCTCCCGTCTCGCGCTCGGGACGGCGCTCGCCGCCCTGGCGCTCTTCGGCGCGGCGCCCGCCGTGCTCGCCGAAACGCCGGCCGATACGCTGGTGATCGCCAACGGCATCGACGACCTGATCTCGCTCGATCCGGCTCAGGCCTTCGAGTTCTCGGGCCTCGACCAGATCAACAACATCTACGAGACGCTGGTCGAGATCGACCCGACGACGCTCCAGCCGGTGCCGGGCCTCGCCGAGAGCTGGACCGTCTCGGAAGACGGGCAGACCTTCACCTTCAAGATCCGCCAGGGCCGGGCCTTCGCCTCGGGCAATCCCGTGACGGCCAAGGACGCGGCCTTCTCGATCCAGCGCGTCGTGCGGCTGAACCAGTCCCCGGCCTTCATCCTCACCCAGTTCGGCCTGACGCCGGAAAACATCGAGCAGACGGTGACGGCGCCCGACGACCAGACGCTGGTCATCAAGCTCGACCGCCCCTACGCGCCGACCTTCGTGACCAACGCGCTGACGGCCGAGGTCGGCTCGGTGGTCGACATGCAGACGGTGATGGAGCACGTCGAGGGCGAGGACCTCGGCAATGCCTGGCTCTCGGTGAACTCGGCCGGCTCCGGCCCCTACATGCTGCGCGCCTGGAAGCCGAACGAGAGCGTCATCCTCGAGGCGAACCCGAACTTCGACCGGCCGGTGCCGCTGAAGCGCGTCTTCGTGCGCCACGTGGTGGAGCCCGCGACGCAGCGCCTGCTGCTCGAGAACGGCGACGTCGACATCGCCCGCAACATCGCGCCCACCGACATCGACGCCATCGAGGCGGCGGAGGGCACGCGCATGCAGACCGAGCTGCGCGGCCAGATCTATTACCTCTCCGGCAACCAGAAGAACGAGATCCTGGCCAAGCCCCAGGTGATGGAGGCCATCAAGTACCTCATCGACTACGAAGGCATGGCCAACAGCATCGTCAAGGGCACCAACCAGGTCCACCAGTCCTTCCTGCCGCAGGGCTTCCTCGGCGCCATCGACGACAAGCCCTATGCGCAGAACGTCGAGAAGGCCAAGCAGCTCCTGACGGAGGCCGGCTACCCCGACGGCTTCCCGATCGAGATCCTGATCCGCAACGAGCAGGAGCGCATCGACATCGCGCAGGCCCTCCAGGGCTCGCTGGCCCAGGGCGGCATCAAGGCCTCGATCCGCCAGACCACCGGCGCCGAGGCGCTGTCGATCTTCCGCGCCCGCAACCACCAGCTGACGCTCCAGACCTGGGGGCCGGACTATCCCGACCCCAACACCAACGCCTCGGTCTTCGCGGCCAATGCCGACAACACCGACGAGGGCCAGCTGACAGGCAACCTCGCCTGGCGCAACGCCTATGCCGCGACCGAAACCACGCCGATGGTGGCCGAGGCCGTCGTCGAGAAGGACGAGAACAAGCGCCGGGCCCTTTACGAGGAGATGCAGCGCATCTCCCAGAAGTCCTCGCCCTTCGCCATCATGTTCCAGCGCTCCGAGCCGACGGGCGTGCGCGACGGCGTCGAGGGCTTCAAGGCCGGCGGCGCGGTCTCCTCGGCTTTCTACTGGACCGTTAGCAAGGGCGGCGCGGCGCAGTAGCACCTGCGCCCCGCCGTGACCGTTCCGGGTCCCTCTCCCGCCGAGACCGTGCCGCGTGCCGAGATGCAGCGCGGCGCCCCCGGCAGGGGCTTCGCGCTTCCCCGCATACTGCGCCGTTCGGCGACGACGCTCGGCACGCTTCTCGTCACGCTGTTCGGCCTCCTGCTAGTGACCTTCCTGATCGCGCGCGTCGTGCCGATCGACCCGGTGCTCGCCATCGTCGGCGACCGCGCGACGCAGGCGCAGTACGAGGCGGCGCGCGTGGCGCTGGGCCTCGACCGGCCGCTCTGGGAGCAGTTCGCCACCTATGCCGGCGACGTCCTGACGGGCGACTTCGGCCGCTCCACGCTCACCTCCCGCCCCGTCCTCCAGGACGTCGCTGGCGCCTTTCCCGCGACGCTGGAGCTGGCGACGCTCGCGACCCTCCTCGGCGTTCTCGTCGGCATCCCCGCCGGGGTCATCTGCGCGACGCATCAGGGCCGATGGCCGGACCAGCTGATCCGCGTCGTCGGGCTCCTCGGCTATTCCGTGCCGGTCTTCTGGCTTGGCCTCGTCGCGCTCCTCGTCTTCTACGGCCAGCTCGGCTGGACCGCAGGCCCCGGCCGGCTCGATACGGCCTTCGAGCTCTCCTACGAGTTCGACGTCACGCCCTATACCGGCTCGATCCTCCTCGACAGCGCCCTGTCCGGCGCCTGGGACGTCTTCGGCAACGCGCTCTCGCATCTCGTCCTGCCGGCCTGCGTGCTCGGCTACTTCTCGCTCGCCTATATCGCCCGGATGACGCGCTCCTTCATGCTGGAGCAGCTCGGCCAGGAATACGTCACAGCCGCGCGGGTGAAGGGCGTCTCGGAGGCCCGCGTCGTCTGGGTCCACGCGCTCGGCAACGCCGCGGTACCCTTGATCACCGTCGTCGCGCTCTCCTACGCGACGCTCCTGGAGGGATCGGTCCTGACCGAGACGATCTTCGCCTGGCCGGGCATCGGCCTCTACGTCACCAACGCCCTCTTCGCCGGCGACTTCAACGCCGTCCTCGGCGGCACCTTCGTCGTCGGCGTCGCCTTCATCCTCCTGAACTTCCTGTCCGACCTCCTCTACCGCATCGTCGATCCGAGGGCGCGATGACGAGCCTTGCCCCCGAAAGGACCGGCCTTCGCGCCTGGCTGAACAGCGACACGCCCCGCTCGCGCGGCCATGCCCGCGCCATCGCGCTCTGGGGCGCCGTGTCGGACCTCGCCCGCAACCCGCTGACGGTCTTCGGCGCGCTCCTGATCCTCGCACTTCTTCTCACCGCCGCCTTCGCGCCGCTGATAGCGACGCACGCGCCGGACGCCCAGAACCTCGCCGGCCGCCTCCAACCGCCGGGCTGGAACGGCCACATCTTCGGCACCGACGAGCTCGGCCGCGACATCTTCTCGCGCATCGTCTACGGCTCGCGCGTGACGCTCTCGGTGGTCGCCATCGTCGCGCTCACCGCCCCGCTCTTCGGCCTCCTGATCGGCACCGTGGCGGGCACGCTCGGCGGCTGGGTCGACCGCGTCCTGATGCGCTTCACCGACATCGTCCTCGCCTTTCCCCGCCTCGTCCTGGCGCTCGCCTTCGTCGCGGCGCGCGGCCCCTCGATCGAGAACGCCGTGATCGCCATCGCGCTCACCGCCTGGCCGCCCTACGCCCGCGTCGCGCGGGCCGAGGCGCTCACCGTGCGCCGCTCCGACTACATCGCCGCCGCGCGGCTCGGCGGCGCCTCGACGCCGCGCATCATCCTCTTCCACGTCGTGCCGATGTGCCTGTCCTCGGTGATCGTGCGCGTCACCCTCGACATGGCGGGCATCATCCTCACCGCCGCCGGCCTCGGCTTCCTCGGCCTCGGCGCCCAGCCGCCGCTCGCCGAATGGGGCGCGATGATCTCCTCGGGCCGCCAGTTCCTCCTGACCAACCCCTGGGTCGCGACGATCCCCGGCATCGCCATCCTTCTCGTCAGCCTCGGCTTCAACCTCCTCGGCGACGGGCTGCGCGACGTCCTCGATCCGCGCTCGGCCAAGCGATGAGCGCGAGCCCCCCGCTCCTTTCCGTCGAGGACCTCCGCATCACCTTCGACACGCGTCGCGGCCCGGTCGAGGCCGTGCGCGGCATCTCCTTCAAGGTCGGGCGCGAGCGCGTCGGCATCGTCGGCGAGTCCGGCTCGGGCAAGTCGATGACCGGCCGCGCCGTGCTCGGCCTCGTGCGCCCGCCCGGCCGGTCGCAAGCGCGCTCCATCCGCTTCGGCGACGCCGAGTTGACCCGCCTCTCCGAGCGGGAGATGCGGAAGTTTCGCGGCGCGCGCATCGCCATGGTGATGCAGGATCCGAAGTACTCGCTGAACCCCGTGATGACCGTCGGCCGCCAGATCGCCGAGGCCCTGCGCGTCCACGGCCGGCTGTCGTCTACGGAGATCCGCGCCTGCTCGGTCCGCATGTTGGAGGAGGTCGCGATCCGCGATCCCGAGCGGGTGCTGGCGAGCCATCCGCACGAGCTGTCCGGCGGCATGGGCCAGCGCGTGATGATCGCGATGATGCTGGTGCCCGAGCCTGAGCTCCTCATCGCCGACGAGCCGACCTCGGCGCTCGACGTCACCGTGCAGCTCGATGTCCTGCGGATCCTCGACGGCCTGGTTCGGAACAGGGGCATGGGCCTCCTCTTCATCAGCCATGATCTGCGCCTCGTCTCGACCTTCTGCGACCGCGTGCTGGTCATGTATCGCGGCCGGATCGTCGAGGAGATCGCCGCGCAGGATCTGCCCCAGGCCCGCCACCCTTATACGCGTGGCCTCCTCGCCTGCCTGCCGCGCATCGGCGGCGGCGGCGCGCCGCTCGCGACCCTGTCGCGCGAGCCGAGCTGGGAAACACCCCTGCCGTGAGCGCCGCGTCCCCATCCCCGCCGCGCATCGAGGTTCGCGACCTCACCGTCGTCTTCGAGGGTCGCGGCCGCCGCGTCGCCGCGGTCGACGGCGTGTCGTTCACGGTGCCTCCGCGCCAGTCCTTCGGCCTCGTCGGCGAGTCCGGCTCGGGCAAGTCGACGATCCTGCGCGCCATTTGCGGCCTGGCGCCCGTCACCGGGGGCACGGTCCGCATCGACGGCGAAGCGCCGCCCGCCGGCCGCCTTGCCTTCGCGCGCCGCGTCCAGATGGTGTTCCAGGACCCCTACGGCTCGCTCCATCCCCGCCACACCGTCGACCGCGTCCTGTCCGAGCCGCTCCAGATCCACGGCTTCAAGGACCGCGATGCGCGCGTCTCCGCCGTCCTGTCCGACGTCGGCCTCGGCCCCGAATTCCGCTTCCGCCTGCCGCACCAGCTCTCCGGCGGCCAGCGCCAGCGCGTGGCGATCGCCCGGGCCCTCGTCACCGAGCCGGACATCCTTCTTCTCGACGAGCCGACGAGCGCGCTCGACGCCTCGATCCAGGCCGAGATCCTGAACCTTCTCAATCGCCTGCGCCGCGAGAAGGGCCTGACCTTCCTGATGGTCAGCCACGACCTCGCCGTGATCGACCACATGTGCGACCGCCTCCTTGTCATGCAGAACGGGCGGATGGTGGAGGAATTGTCGCGCACGAGCCTCGACAGCCGCGCCGTGTCCGCCGACTACACGCGAGCCCTCCTCGTCGCGAGCGAAGGCTTCCGCCGCGGCGCGCCGGCACCGGAGGCCGTACCCGTCAGCCGGTGATCAGCCCCGTCACGCCGCGCCGGATGAGATCCAGCGAAACGAGGACGAGCAGCACCGTCAGCGCCTGCCGGAAACGCGCCTCGTTCGTGCGCCGGAGCCAGGCCGTGCCCGCGAGCGTGCCGAGGAAGCCGACGGCGACCATGCCCGCGATCAGCCCGGCATAGGGCGCGAGTGCGACGCCGAGCGCCAGGAAGGCGAGCCCCTTCAGGGCGTGCTGGACGGCAGTAATCGCGGCGAGCGTGCCGACGAGCGTCATCCGGTCCGCGAAGGTCTTCGACAGGACCGCGGCGTTGAGCGGCCCCGTGGCGCCGAAGAACATCGTGAGAAAGGTCGTACCGAAGCCCGCGGCGGCGAAGCCGAGCGGCCCGATGACGGCGAGGCGCGGCAGGCGCAGGACGGTGATCGCGAGAACGAACAGGCCGAGCGCCGTCAGCAGCACCGGCTCGGGAAGCGTCACCACCATGCGGGCGCCCAGAAGCGCCCCGAGCGCTCCGCCGGCGAGAAAGGGCGGCACCACGCGCCAGGCGACCGCCCGGCGCTGCACGACGACGCGCCCCACGTTCGAGCCGAGCTGCACGAGGCCGTGCACCGGGATCAGCGCCGCCACCGGCAGAACGAAGGACAGCGCCGCGAGGAGCGCCAGCCCGCCGCCGAGCCCGAAGGCGGCGGTGAGCGCCGAGGTGGCGAAGCTGGCGAGCAGCATGAGGAGCCCGGTTCCGGGCTCCATGCCCGGGGGCAGAAGCGAAAGGCCGGCGAAGCTCTCCGGGCTCACACGCCCGTCGGCCCGCGCACGCTTTCCTGGGGCGTTTCCTGCGTCAGCGGCCCGCCGCGGGTGAACTGGCCCATCGGGCGGAAGCGCACGAGATAGGTCGGCAGGATCGCGTCGATCGTGTGCGGACGGATATCGAAGGCCTCGAAGGTGCGCCCCTCGCGCACCGCCTCGTCCGACACGACGTTGTCGACCTGGAGCTGGACGACCTGGTCGGGTGTCAGCGGCGCGCCCGGCAGGTGCTGCGCGAAGCCCGCGAGCCGGTCGGCGAGACCGAAGGGGATCGAGACGAAGGGACGCTTGCGGTCGACGACGCGCAGCATCTCCTCCATCATCTCGCGAAAGGTCAGCACCTCCGGCCCGCCGAGCTCGTAGATCCGCCCGCCCGCCACCTCGCCGTCGACCGCCTTGGCGACGGCCTCGGCGACGTCGCCGACGAACACCGGCTGGAAGCGCGTCGCCCCGCCGCCGAGGAGCGGCAGCACCGGCGAGAAGCGCGCCATGTTGGCGAAGCGGTTGAAGAACTGGTCCTCGGCGCCGAAGACGATCGAGGGGCGCAGGATGCGCGCGCCCGGCACGGCCGACAGCACGGCCGCCTCGCCCTCCGCCTTGGTGCGGGCATAGTCGCTGCGCGAGCCCGTGTCGGCGCCGATCGCCGACATCTGCGTCACGCCGATGCCGGCCCGCGCCGCCGCTTCCGCCACGACCCGCGGCCCTTCGGCCTGGAGGGCGTCGAAGTTCTGCTGCCCGCTCTCGGACAGGATGCCGACGAGGTTGACGACGTGGTGGGCCCCTTCCATCGCCCGCTCCACCGACCAGGGAAAGCGCAGGTTCGCCTGGACCGGCATGATCTGGCCGAGATTGCCGTTGGGCTGGAGGTGATAGGCGAGGTGCGGGCGGCGCGAAGCGACGCGGATGCGGTGGCCGCGCTTGGCGAGCGCCCGCACGACGTAGCGGCCAATGAAGCCGCTGCCGCCGAACACCGTCACCGTTTCTTTCGTGTCGATCGCCATCGATCCGTCGCTCCGCTCTTCTGGCCCCGCGGGCCTCTGCCCTGCCCCTGAAACGCCGCTGTCCGCGAGCAGGTCCTTGGTCGCCAAACCGCGCCGCTGTCGCCGCCGTTCCCGAGCCGCCGCCCGCCCGCATCGGACCGGCGCTTCCGACGCCCGCGGCTCGACGCCTCGAAGAGCCGTCACCACTGCGCCGAAGCGGCCCGTCCCGTCCGCCTGTAGCCTGTTCGCGCGCCCGCGGGAAGCCGCTGCGACGCGCCGCTCGTCGCTCCGCGGAGGGCGCCGGATTTCCGTTCCGACCCTCAACGAGCGCGTTGACTTCCGCCGCGCCCCCGCATAATGGTCCGCCCGTGCCCAGGTGGCGGAATTGGTAGACGCGCACGGTTCAGGTCCGTGTGCCGCGAGGCGTGAAGGTTCGAGTCCTTTCCTGGGCACCATTCCCCCTCTAGCTCGTTGATGCGGCTAGAGTTTTCCGAAGATCGAAGGTTTGCGGCTTCCCGACTTGTACGAGCGGGTGGCGTATTTTCCTTTCGATGTCGCGTCGCGTTAAGCACCCCCAGACAAGCGTCTACGACTTCCCCGAGATGATCTCCCGGCGGAACTCGGACGGTGGGACGTGAAGCATGCCTTCGGCACGAAGGACCCCGAGCAGGCCCGCGGGCGTCACCCTCGGGTGGCAGCAGAGGTGTGGATTGCGGCCACGTCCTTGAGTCAGCCCGGCGTCGACACACTCGATCGGTTGGCGTGCCGAACGGCGTTGAAGCCGCGCGACGATGCACGTCGCAGAGCTTCTGCGTCCTGACCTGCTCAGAGCGACAAGGGCTTTAAGTCCGCAGTCCCGGCGCTTCCTGGCCGGTGCGCTCGACATATTCGGAATAGCCGCCGCCGTAGAGATGCGGGCCGTCCGGGGTCAGCTCCAGCACGCGGTTGGACAGCGCCGCCAGGAAGTGACGGTCGTGGCTGACGAACAGCATGGCGCCTTCGAACCGCGACAGCGCCTCCACCAGCATCTGCTTGGTGGCGATGTCGAGGTGGTTGGTCGGCTCGTCGAGGACGAGGAAGTTCGGCGGATCGAACAGCATCCTGGCCATGACCAGCCGCGCCTTCTCGCCGCCCGAGAGCACGCGGCACTTCTTCTCGATCTCGTCGCCGGAAAAGCCGAAGCAGCCGGCGAGCGCGCGCAACGAGGCCTGGCCCGCCTGCGGAAAGCTGTCCTCCAGCGACTGCAGCACGGTGCGCTCGCCCTCGAGCAGCTCCATCGCATGCTGGGCGAAGTAGCCCATCTTGACGCTGGGGCCCCGCGTCACCGTCCCGGAATCGGGCTCCGAGGCGCCGGCGATGAGCTTCAGCAACGTCGACTTGCCCGCACCGTTCACGCCCATGACGCACCAGCGTTCGCGCCGACGCACCTGGAAGTCGAGCGCTTCGTAGATGGTGCGCTCGCCGTACCGCTTGGAGACGCCCTTGACCGTCGCCACGTCCTCGCCCGAGCGCGGCGCCGGCTGGAAGTCGAAGCGCACGGTCTGCTGGCGCTTGGGCGGCTCGACGCGCTCGATCTTGTCGAGCTTCTTGACCCGGCTCTGCACCTGCGCGGCATGGCTGGCGCGCGCCTTGAAGCGCTCGATGAAGGCGACCTCCTTGGCCAGCATCGCCTGCTGGCGCTCGAACTGCGCCTGCTGCTGCGCCTCGCCGATCGCGCGCTGCTGGCGATAGAACTCGTAATCGCCCGAATAGGAGGTCAAGGCGCCGGCGTCGATCTCGATGATCTTGTCGACGATGCGGTTCATGAACTCGCGATCGTGCGAGGTCATCAGGACGGCGCCGTCGAAGCCCTTGAGAAACCCTTCGAGCCAGATCAGGCTTTCGAGATCGAGATGGTTCGACGGCTCGTCGAGCAGCATGATGTCGGGGCGCATCAGCAGGATCTTCGCCAGCGCCACGCGCATCTTCCAGCCGCCCGACAGCTTGCCGACGTCGCCGTCCATCATCGACTGGCTGAAGCCGAGGCCGTCGAGCACCTCGCGGGCACGCCCGTCCAGCGCATAGCCGTCAAGTTCGTCGAAGCGGCCCTGCACCTCGCCGTAGCGGGCGATGATCGCGTCCATCTCGTCGGCTCGGGCCGGATCGGCCATGGCCGCTTCGAGCTCCGCCATCTCGGCGGCCAGCGCGCTGACCGGACCGACGCCGTCCATCACCTCGGCCACCGCGCTGCGGCCCGCCATGTCGCCGACGTCCTGGCTGAAGTAGCCGATCGTCACCCCGCGATCGACCGAGACCTGGCCCTCGTCCGGCGGCTCCTGGCCAGTGATCATGCGGAACAGCGTCGTCTTGCCCGCGCCGTTCGGGCCAACGAGGCCGATCTTCTCGCCGCGCTGAAGGGCCGCCGACGCCTCGATGAAGACGATCTGCTTGCCGTTCTGCTTGCCGATGCTTTCGAGGCGGATCATGCGGGAATTCCAGGTGGGCGCGAGGCGGGAGCCGCCTCAAACCACCCCGTCCATCGCCGCGCAAGGGCCGCGGCGTCACAGGCTCGGTTTTGACGGCGCTCAAGCGCCGTCGCGCTTTCCACGTCGACTCCGGTCGTCCGAGCCGGAGGGCTCTCGGGATCCGCGAGGGCTATGGGCCGAAATCTGCCCGTCTGCTTCTGAGACGATAAAGGCAGGCAATCCACCGTTCCGGCCTCGATCCATCGACAGCGGCCGCGGTGAACCGCTTGCGCCATGCTCGATAAGGGCTGGGTGCAGCCCCGCCCTAACTCCTACCGACCTGCTTTCGTCGCGGAATGAAAATCGGCGGGCTTGTTGGCGACCCATTTTACGAAACGTGCGACCGTTTCGTTGTCGGTCAGCGCCTTCCCGGCCTCCGCGTGCCGGACCAGTTCGCTTGCCGTGAAGTTGGCGTCGATGGTTTCCCGGCAGATGGGGTGGACGGGTACGGTGTCGCGACCGCCTCGGCTTTTGGGTATCGGGTGAAAGCGGTCCACGGTCTTTCCCACCGGCCTACCGCAGAGCCAGCACGTCTCGGCCGGCTTGTCGTCCACCGCATCGTTCGTGATCCAATCCGCATCCCGATCCTTGCGTGCCATCTTAACTCTCCCGACCTCCGGAACGAGGTGACGCATCTGGCGAAGGCGCCATCATGCCTGCGGCGACTGATGGGATGGAGCGAAGCGCGCAGTCAAGCTCACGGCGCAACCCGGTTGATGCCTCGGCAAGCTCAAGCGCCATGGTGAACCAGCAGGCGGCGCGCCGAGGCTCCGCCCCGCCCCTTGCGAGAGTTGCCGGGCGCCATCGGGGTCGATGCGCGCTCTCGAGGTTCGGCTGCTAGACCGGACGGTCGGCCGGCATGGCCGCCGCCTGCGTGGCGACGCGCTCACGGTGAATGACGTAGAGCCCGGAGGCCACGATGATGGCGATGCCCGTCCAGGTCATGCCGGCCGGGAAGTCGCCGAAGAACACGAAGCCGAAGATCACCGAGGTGACGATCTCCAGATAGTTCAGCGGCGCGAGCGTCGATGACGGCGCGAGGGACAGCGCATAGGTCATCGCCAAGTGGCTGATCGTGGCGGCGACGCCGACTGCGAGGCACGCGAACCAGATCGCGCCCTGGGGCAGCACGAAGCTGATCGGCTCGAGGCCCATGGCTGTGCCAAGGCCAAGAAGCGGCAGACACAGAAGGCCGGCGGCGATGGCTGTGTGGAACTGCATCGCGACCGGATGCTGCCGGCGGCTGAGCTGGCGTGTGACGAGCATGTAGAAGGCGAAGCAGAACGCGCTTGCCACCGGCAGGAGGGCGGCCGCGCCGAAATGGGCGAAGGAGGGCTGGATCACCAGCACCGTGCCGCCGAAGCCGACGAGCGCCGCCGCGATGCGGCGGGGGCCGACGTGCTCCTTGAGAAGGAAGCGGCCCATCAGGAGGAGCATGAACGGCGAAACGAACGCGATCGCCAGCGCGTCCGCGATGGGCATCATGCGCACCGCAGCCACGAAGCAGAAGGTCGAGCCGATGGCGGCCGCGGCGCGAAGCAGCGTCAGCCCCCCTGAACGCGCGTCCAGACGCGCCGGCAGCCGCATGGCAAGAACGATCGGCGCCATCAGCACGCCTTGGACCAGGAAGCGCGCGAAGGTCACCGTGCCCGTCGAAACCGACTGGACCGCGATCTTCGAGGCGACGTCGATCAGCGGAGCGACCATGCAGAAGGCCAGCATGAGCCCGATGCCCGGCAGGATCCGATCGATGGGAACATGATGGGCGGGGGCAACTCGGGTCATCGACGCCGGCTATAGGGACCGGCCGGCTGCGTCTAGTGACGAAAACTCGCCCCCCGCAACGGATCGAAAGAGATAAGCCGGCTTTCTGGAGCGTCAGCAGGAAAGCCACCCGTTCGCCGGCGGCCCCAATGCGGCGGTACGGACCCGCGAGGACGCGTCCCAAAAGTGGTCATTCGCGCCGGTAGTGCATGGCTACTGCGCCGTTCCGGAGCGGCTTCGCGGAGACCAGTTCGAGGTGTCGCGTGGTGGGTAGCCCGCCCTGGTAGAGGGTCGGGCCGTGGCCGGCGATCCTGGGATGGACGAGGAGCTTGTACTCGTCGATCAGGTCCAGCCGGTCCAGCTCGGTCGCGAGTTTGCCGCTGCCGAGGAGCACGCCCGCCGGAGTCGCGTCCTTGAGCCTCTGCACGCCTGTTCGCAGGTCCCCGTCGATGTGATGGCTGTTGGTCCACGGAAAATCCTTCCGCGCCGACGACACCACGTATTTCGGCTTGGTCTCCAGCTTGACCGCCCACTCGCGGATCGCCGGCGGCGCCTCGACGTCGCCGCGAGCGACTGCCGGCCAGTAACTCTCCATCATCTCGTAGGTGGTGCGCCCCCACAGTATCCCCCCGCAATCATCCATGAGGCGGGTGAAGTAAGCATGCGTTTCGCCGTCCGCGATCCCTTCCTGGTGGTCGATACAACCATCCAGGGTGACGTTGATGCTGAAGGTCAGGAGTCCCATAAGGAGAGCTTAGGCCGCGCGCTCGCAAAAACGCAGACGGATTTCTCGCGGCCGAAATCCGATCCGCGGAGATCGTCCGGCCAAGCCCACCGGCACCGTAGAACCGGATGTCTAGAAACGGTCAGACCGTTGACGACCCTTTGGCGTCGCTCTGGCCTCGCTTCAGCACACCGAGAAGCGGGGGTTCAGAGCCGTCCGCCCGGTTAGGCTCACCTGGCTGTCGCAAGGATAACGATGACGAAGGTCAGCAGCCACATGAGAACGCCGATCCAGCCCGCCATTGATGGTGTAAAAACAAGGCGGCGTTCTTCGTCCCGATAGCAGCCAACCCATCCGCCCGGCTTTTCAGACGTCCAGTTGGCCGCTTTGATCTGCCCGATACTCAGGATGGGAAGGAGCACCCGTGCGGTGTGATAGCCGACGATGTCGACAAGGACGTCTACGACGAACAGCTTGCTCAGCCTCCCTCGTTAACCTGCACGAGGCGATACCACAGCGTCCCTACGGAATCCGCCTGAAAGCAGCGGCTATCGAATATTTGAATGCCGGAGGCAGACGGTCGCTTTTCCACCCGCCCGAGCCGCGCCACACCGAGGATGCCGGCCTCGGGAGATCGCCCTTCGCCCCACTATGGATCGGCACCTAAGTTGGAACTGGATCGTTGCGCGCCGGTTGAACGAGCTTATGCACGCGGGCTTGCACGCAGTATGGATCAACAAGCCTGAGGCATCAGCAGCAACGTTCGAGCCTACCCCATGCCGGCCCTGCGCGTCTCCTCCACGGACCTTGATGCGTTCCGCCGCTTTCGCGAGGACGACGAGGCGAACCTCGACCACTTCCTCGCGCAACTGCGTCGGCGGGTGCCTCCGACACCTGCGATGATCGCCGGCACCGCGCTCCACGCCGCGCTCGAACATTGCCTCCCCGGCGATTATCGCGCCCTCGCTGCGCGGGGCCACACCTTCACGTTCGAAGCCGAGGGCGAGATCGATCTGCCCGAGACCCGCGAACTGAAGGCAACGCGCGACTACGAGATCGACGGGCTCACCGTGACGCTCGTCGGCAAGGTCGACGCGATGCGAGGCAAACGGATCGACGACCACAAGCTCACGGGGCGCTACGATCCGCAACGCTATCTCTCGAGCGTCCAGTGGCGCGCCTACCTCGATATCTTCGAAGCCGACGAGTTCCGATGGAACGTCTTCGAAGGCCGAGCCGTCGCAGAGCGAACGTGGATCATCACCGGCATTCACGCGCTGACGGCGCGGCGTTACCCCGAGATGGGCGATGACCTCCTGCGCCAGCTCACCGAGTTCACCGCCTTCGCGCGCATCTACCTGCCCGAACGTATCGGCGAGCCGAAGGCGGAGCCACGGCAGGCCAGCTTCATGGGCCTGATCGACCGCCCCGGCGGCTTGGTACGCCTCGGCAACTCGGCGCGACCGGTACTGGCAAAAACATCAGTGAATTAGAGACATGAGAAGGACGCCGCCATTCCGATGGCGCGAGGAGCGGCAGCCGGCTTCGCTGCCCATCGGCGGGATAACCTCTGGAGCATCCTGGTGTCGGCGATGGCGACACCCCGCGCTCTCGCCTTCGGCCATCACAGCCTATGCCGCGTGGTCAGAAGCGCGAGATGACGGTGATGCCGAGGTCGCTCGAGCGGTCCATGCCGGTCAGGGCGTCGACGCCCTCCTCCAGCCCGACATGCCGGCCGATGAGTTCCTGGGGCTTCAGGATGCCGGAGGCCATCATGGCGAGCATGGCGTCGTAGCGCCAAGCCTGCATGCCGTGGCTGCCGTAGATCTCCAGCTCGTAGGCGATGACGCGCGCCATCGGGATGCGGGGCGTGGCGTGCTCGCCGAGCATCAGCCCGACCTGCACGTGGCGCCCGCGCCAGCGCAGGTTCTGGATCGAGTTGAAGCTCGTCTTCGGCGAGCCGAGCGCGTCGATCGACAGGTGCGCGCCCCCGCTCGTCACCTCGCGCACGGCTTCCGCGACGTCGGCGACGCCGCGCGCATCGATCGTCGCGACCGCGCCCAGGCGCCTGGCGAAGTCGAGCTTCTCGGGGGAAATGTCGATCGCCACGGGATGGGCGCCCATGGCGCGGGCGATCATGATCGCCGACAGCCCGACGCCGCCGCAGCCGTGGACCGCCACCCATTCGCCGCCGCGCACCCGGCCCTGGTCGACGACGGCGCGGAAGGAGGTGGCGAAGCGGCAGCCGAGGCTCGCGGCGGTGGCGTCGTCGACGGCTTCGGGCAGCGAGACGAGGTTCTGGTCGGCGAAGTCGAGCGCGACGTATTCGGCAAACGAGCCCCAATGGGTGAAGCCGGGCTGGAACTGCTCGGGACAGACCTGCTGATTGCCCGAGCGGCACTCGCCGCAGCGGCCGCAGCCGCCGACGAAGGGCACGGTCACCCGGTCCCCTTCCCGGAAGCGGGCCACCTCGCGCCCGATCGCCACCACCTCGCCCGCCAGCTCGTGGCCCGGCACGTGCGGCAGGCGGATGTCGGGATCGTGCCCCATCCAGCCGTGCCAGTCGCTCCGGCAGATGCCCGTCGCACGCAGCTTGACGACGACCCCGCCGGGCGTCGGCGCGGGATCGGGCACCGCCCGCACGACCGGCGGCACGCCGAACTCCTCGAAAACCATCGCGCGCATCGGACACCTCCGGCCAGCATCATCGTCAGCGCGGCTCATAGCCCGCGCCCACCCGGCGCTCCAGGGGCAACGCGCGTCGGAGACGAGTGCCACCGTCACGGTCCCGGGCGGCAGGCAGGAGCGGTCGACGCTCAGACCATGCCGAGGTCGCGATAGCTGTCGTGGAGCGCGCGGTCGCCATCCGAGAAGCGGCCGGCGGCGAAGTTGTGCTGGTGCCAATAGGGATAGATGTAGGGCACGCGGCTGACGCGGTTCAGCCGCTCCAGCTCGTCGTCCGTCAACTCGATCTCAGTCGCCGCGCAGTTCTCGCGGAACTGCGCCTCCGACAGGCCGCCGACGACGAGCGTCGAGACGGCGGGGCGCGACAGCGTCCAGGCGAGCGCCACCTGCGCCGGCGTGATGCCGCGCGCGTCGGCGATTTCAGCGGCCACGTCGACGATCCGCCACAGCCGCTCCTCGTCGCGGATCGGCGGCTCGCTCCAGCCCTTGGCCTGGCGCGAGTCCTCCGGCGCACGATCGCGGCGGAAGGCGCCGGAGAGGAGCCCGGCGGCGAGCGGCGACCAGACCATGACGCCGACGCCCTGGTCGACGGAGAGCGGCAGCAGCTCGTACTCGGCCTCGCGCGCTTCCAGCGTGTAGTGGATCTGCTGGGCGGCGAAGCGCGGCAGGCGGCTGCGCTCGGCGATGCCGAGCGCCTTCATGACGTGCCAGCCGGAATAGTTGGAACAGCCGGCGTAGAGAATCTTGCCCTGTGCGCGCAGCGTGTCGAGGGCTTCCAGCATCTCCTCCAGCGGCGTCAGCCCGTCCCATTCGTGCATGAGATAGACGTCGATCCGGTCGGTGCGCAGGCGCTTGAGGCTCCGCTCGCATTCGCGGATCAGGTGATGGCGCGAGACGCCCTCGTCGTTCGGGCCGGGGCCGATGCGCATGCGCGCCTTGCAGGAGATCAGGACGTCGTCGCGCCGTCCCTCCAGCACCTCGCCGAGGATCTCTTCCGAGCGGCCCAGCGAGTACATGTTGGCGGTGTCGAAGAGGTTCACTCCCGCCTCGATGCAGGCATCCACCAGTCGGCGCGCCTCGGGCACGCCCTGGTCCGCCACCTTGGCGAAGGCGCCCTCCCCACCGAAGGAGAAGGTGCCCATGGAGATGGCGGAGACTTTCAGCCCCGTGCGGCCGAGCGTGCGGTACTTCATGCGGCGCCCTCCCCGCCGCGCCCGGCCAGCGCCTCGACGATGCGCAGGAAGGCGAGCTGCCCGGGATCGTCCAGGCTCGCGCTCTTCTCGGCGAACATGCGCGCTCGGCCGAGCTTGCAGGGCTTGCCCTTGAAGGCCGCCAGCGTGTCGCGGGCGGCGGACAGGGCCGCGTCGGCCATGTCGACGGCCGCCGCATCCTCCAGCGCCTTCGACACGGCGTCCAGGCTGTCGAGCACCGTCTTGTCGCCGAGGCTGCCCTTGCCCCGCGCCATCATCGCGTCGCGCGCCGCGGCCACGAGCGAGGTGAGCTCGTCCGCCTGGACGGTCGTCTTGCCCTTGGTCGCCTTGGCCGCGGCCATGAAGCCGGTCGCGACGAGCGTCCCGTAGGACGAGGACGACACGCGCTGAAAGGCCTTGGCGCATTCGAGGAGGGCGAGGCCGACATCCTCCGGCAGATCCGCGCTCGCGGCCTCCGCGAAGCCCTTGGAGACCGTGATGCCGAGGTCGCCGTCGCCGAGCTGGCCGTCGGCGGCGTTCAGCTCGTCCGCCGCCGCGCCCGCGCCCGCGGCGACGCGCGCGAGCGCCGCCTTGATGCCGTCCCTGTCGATCGTTCCGCCGGTCATGGCGCCGCCCTCCCTCAGCCGACGCGCCAGTAGGCGCAGGCGGCCGGCGCCTTGAGGTGACGCTCCAGTTCCTCGTCGAGGGCGATCGTGGTGATCGTCGCGCCTGTCATCTCCATGGAGGTCGCGTAGCGCCCGACGAGCGGCATGACGATCTCGGCGCCGATGTCGTCGAAGCGCGCCTTCACGCGGCGATATATGATGTAGAGCTCCTCCAGCGGCGTCGCGCCGAGCGAGTTGACCAGCACCGACAGCCGGTCGCCCTTGCCGAAGGCGCGGTCGGCGAGGATGCGGTCGATCATCTCGTCGGTGATGGCGTCGGCGGGCTTCAGCTTGTCGCGCCAGATGCCGGGCTCGCCGTGGATGCCCATGCCCATCTCCATCTCGCCCTCGCCGATCTCGAAATGGGCCTTGCCCGCCTGCGGCACGATGCAGGGGGTGAGCGCCATGCCGATCGAGCGGCAGGCATCGGCCGCCTTTTGAGCGACGCGCGTCACCTCGTCGAGGTCGGCCATGGTGTCGGCGGCAGCGCCGGCGATCTTGAAGGCGTAGATCATGCCGGCGACGCCGCGGCGCTTCTCGGCTTCCTCCTTCGGTGCGGAGACCACGTCGTCGGCGAGCACCACGGTGGTGGTGCGGATGTCGTTCTCCAGGTCGACCATCTCGCCGGCCATGTCGAAGTTCATGACGTCGCCGCCGTAATTGCCGTAGAGGCGCAGGACCCCTGCCCCGCCGTCCGCGTGGCGGATGGCGGCGGCCATCTGCTCGGCCGAAGGGCTGGCGAAGACGTCGCCGATGGCGCAGGCGTCGAGGAAGCCGGGGCCGACATAGCCGGTGAAGACCGGGAGGTGCCCGGACCCGCCGCCGGTGACGATGCCGACCTTGCCCTTCGTCCCGCCGCCGGGGCGCGCGATGACGCGGCGCTCGGGCTGGGCGTAGAACTCGGGATGGGCGAGCGTGAATCCCTCCAGCATCTCGTCGACGTAGGAATCGGGGCGGTTGAGGATCTTCTTCACGGGGTTCGTCCCTCCCTGGGAAACGCGTGGTGTCAGACGGCGGCGCGGGCGAGGCGCTCGCGATGCTTGGCGAAGCGGTCGATGAGGATCGGCAGGCCGGTGCCGAGCACGATCAGGATGCCCACCACCACCTTCTGCCAGTAGGAGGGCACGCCCGCGCTGAGGAGCGAGGTGTTGATGAGCGTGATGACCAGCGCGCCGAGCAGCGTGCCCGTCACCGTCCCGTGCCCGCCGGTGATGCGCGCACCGCCGAGAACCACCGCGGCGATGACGTTGAGCTCGGTGCCCACCAGATCGAACGGGTTCGCCATGCGCGACAGCGTCATGTGCGTCATGCCGGCGAGGCCCGCGATCGTGCCGGCGATGACGTAGATCCAGACCTTCACGCGGGCGACGTCGATGCCGATGCGCCGCGCGCCCTCCTCCGAGCCGCCGATCGCGTAGATCGAACGGCCGAAGCGGGTGAGGTTCATGAGGAACGCGACGAAGAGGGTGACGAGGACGAGCACCACGAAGGAGAGCGGCAGCGAGACGAGCTGGCCGACGGCGTTCTCCAGGCGCAGGATCATGGTGCGGGCGAACGAGATGACGTTGCGCGGCACGTTGGTGATGTAGGTCGTGCCGACGAAGGTCAGGAGCGCGCCGCGGAACAGGCTGAGCGTCCCCAGCGTCACGATCAGCGTCGGAAGGCCGAGGCCGCCAATGAGGACGCCGTTGACGAGGCCGAGCAGGGCTCCGATCAGCGCCGACAGGACGAAGAAGCCGAGGATCGGCATCGGCACGTCGAGGCCCATCACGAGGCTCATCGTCGCGTACATGGCGAAGGCGCCGATGGCGGTGAAGGACACGTCGATGCCGCCCGAGGCGAGGACGATCAGGACGCCGAGCGCGAAGATGCCGGTGACCAGCGAGTTGCGCAGCAGGTCGACCAACGTCGCCAGCGACAGGAAGCCGGGATTGAACGCCGCGATGACGAGGGCGAACAGGATCGCGGCGGCGAGCACCACGGCCTGGGGCGAGGCGAGCGCGTTGGTGAAGCGGCGCATCGGCATCAGGCCCGTGCCTCCTTGGTGACTTCGGCGTAGAGGCGGTCCTCCTCGATCTCGGCGGCGTCGAAGGCGCCAGTGACGCGGCCCTTCACCATCACGAGGATGCGGTCGGAGAGCGCCAGCGCCTCGCCGATGTCGTCGGTGACGACGAGAACGGCGGTTCCGGCGCGGCTGAGCGCCAGGAGGATCTCGTGGATCTCGCGCTTGGAGCCGATGTCGACGCCCACCGTCGGTCCGTTGAGGATCATGAGCCTGGGGCTCCGCTCCATCCAGCGCGCCAGCACCACGCGCTGCTGGTTGCCGCCGGAAAGGGTCGCGACGTTCGGCTCGACGCCCGGCGTCTTGATGCGCAGGCGCTTCACCGCCTCGACCGCCCGGCGCTTGAGCGCCGCGCGCGACAGGAACCCGCTCGAAAGCGTCGCGACGTTGATGTTGTCGGCGATCGGCTGGTCGAGGAAGAGTCCTTCCGTCAGCCGGTCCTCGGGCACGTAGGCGATGCCGGCGGCCATGGCGTCGATGGCGGAGGGAAAGTGGACGGGCCGTCCGTCCACCTCGATCCGCCCCTCGTCGGGCGAGACCATGCCGAAGAGCGAGAGCGCCAGCTCGGTGCGGCCCGAGCCGAGGAGGCCGACCAGCGAGACGACCTCGCCGGGCCGAAGGTCGAGGTCGATGCCGGCATAGTCGCCGCGCCGCGACAGGCCGCGGGCGACGAGGAAGGGCGGAGCCTGCGGCGCCGGCGCCCGCTCGATGCGCTGGGTCTCCACCGCCCGGCCCGTCATCTCGCGGCCGAGGCGCGCCCCGTCGAACTCGGCCGCCGTCCCGTCCGCCACGACGCGGCCGTCGCGCAGAACCGTGATCGTGTCGCAGAAGGCGAAGACCTCCTCCGTCTTGTGGCTCACGAAAAGGAAGGCGACCCCTTGCGCCTTCAGGGCCGAGACGATGCCGGCGAGGCGCGCGACCTCGCTGCGGGTCAGCGCCGTCGTCGGCTCGTCCATGACGATGACGCGCGCGTCGTTGGCGAGCGCGCGGGCGATGGCGACGAGCTGCTTGGAGGCGACGGGCAGGAGCTCGACGAGGGTCGCGGGGTCGATGTCGACGCCCATGCGCGCCAGCGTTTCTTCGGCGAGACGGCGGTCGGCGCGGGCGCGATGCCAGCGCTCGCGCGCGGCCGTGCTCTTCAGGAGCGCGATGTTCTCGGCGACGGTGAGGTTCGGAAAGAGCGAGAAGTCCTGGTAGATCACCGACAGCCCGGCGGCGATGGCGGCGCGCGCGTCGCCCGCGATGGTCCGGCCGCCTATCGAGACGGTGCCCTCGTCGGCCGGCACGACGCCGGACAGGATCTTGATCAGGGTCGACTTGCCGGAGCCGTTCTCGCCCGCGAGGCAGCGCACCTCGCCGGGCTCGAGTCGCAGGCCGACCTCCTCCAGCACGCGCACCGACCCGTAGGCCTTGCGGATGCCGGACATGGAGAGGACGGGTTCGGCCATGAAGAACTCCGGTCTGACGCAAACAGAAAACAGGGATCGGCGCCCGGTCGGAGCCGGGCGCGACTTTTCAGAGGGCCCGGCGGAGCCGGGGCCGGGCAAGGATTAGAAGTCGTACTCGTCCATGTTCTCGGCGGTGACGTCGACCCAGGCCTGGCCGTAGATCACCTTCCCGTCGACGCGGACCTTCTCGTAGCCCTCGACGCCGAGGTCGTCGTCGGACTTGACGGTCTCGCCCGCGAGCGCCTTCGCCGCGACGACGTTCATCGCGTAGCCCGCCTTGGCGGGATCCCAGAAGGAGATCATGTCGATGTCGCCGGTCTCGAGATAGGCGCCGGCGACCGAGGGCAGGCTGGTGCCGACGATCGAGACCTGGTCGTTGAGCCCGGCCTCCTCGACGGCGAGCGCGGCGCCGACGACGTCCTCGCCGGCCGAGCCCTGGATGCCCTTGAGGTTGGGATAGGTGCGCAGGAGCTCGCGGACCTTGGCGTTGGCCTGCTGCTGCTGCTCGGCGGATTCGAGCTTGCCGCCGACCAGCGTCATCTTCGGATACTTGTCCTTCTGGTAGGCGATCGCCGCGTCGACCCACTCGTTGTGGGTGACGGAGGTGAGATAGCCGACGAGCACGGCGTACTCGCCCTCGCCGCCCATCTTCTGCGCCAGCGCCTCCATCAGGTGCTCGCCGTACGCCTTGTTGTCGAAGGCCTCCAAGTCGTAGGTGACGTTCTGGAGCGTCGCGCCTTCGTGGCCGACGACGACGATCTTGTTGTCGAGGGCGCGCTTGAGCACCGGCTCCAGCGCCTGGGGGCTGTTCGGCACGACGTTGATCGCCGCGACGCCGCGGGCGATCAGGTCCTCAATGAGCTGGACCTGGAGGGCGGCGTCGGCGGTCGCGGCGCCGACCTGCGTCGCGTTGTTGCCGGTCGCCTCGGCATATTCCTTGACGCCCTCCTCCATGCGGTTGAACCAGGCGATGCCGGAGAGCTTGACGACCGTCACCATCTCCTTCTTGTCCTGGGCGCCAGCCGTGCCGACCATGCCGCCTGCGATGGCGGTCGCCGCGAGCGCTCCCAGAAGCGCGGTCCTGAACTTGCCTGCCATGTTCTCTCTCCCCTTGTTCGGCGTCATGCCGGTTCTCGACTTGGCTCAGGAGCGCGCGCGCATGAGATCGCGCGTGCGTTCGTAGAGTTCGCGATAAGTGCGGAAGCCCGCCTCGTAGAGCGGCGCGAGGTCGCTGCGCGGCTCGATGCGATCGGCCGGCGGGTTCCAGCGCTCGATGTCGGCCTCGACCACGCGGCCCGTGCCGAGCGCGGCCAGGAAGGCGCTGCCGAGGCTCGCGCCGACGCTCTCGCGACGCAAAAGCTGCGGCAGCCCGGACACGTCCGAGACAGCCTGGCTCCAGACGGCGTTCTTCGTGCCGCCGCCGACGGCCGAGAGCACGCTCGCCGGGTTGCCGGTCTCGGCATAGGTCTCGGCCACGTGGCGCACGCCGTAGGCGATGCCTTCGAGGGTCGCGCGGAACAGGTCGCCGCGCTCGTGCGTCAGGTCCAGACCGAAGAACATGCCCTTGGCATGCGGATCGTGGATCGGCGTGCGCTCGCCCGAGAAGTAGGGCAGCACCAGGAGCCCCCGCGCCCCCGCCGGCGAGGCGGCGGCTTCCGCGGCGAGGACGCCCATCGCCTCGCCGGCCGGAAGCTCGCGGGCGAAGCGGTCGCGAAACCAGTGGGTCAGCGTGCCGCTCGTCGCCAGACCCGACATCAGGGCGTGGCAGCCGGGAAAGAGCCAGGGCGCGTACCAGAGCCGCGCGTCGCGGCCACGGCTCTCCGTCACCTGGATGATGAAGACGGTGGATCCGTACATCATCATCGTGTCGCCGGGCTTCGACACGCCGACGCTGACCGCCTCCGCCGCCGCGTCGATGGTGCCGGCGATGACGGGCGTTCCCGCGGCGAGCCCCGTCGCCCGCGCCGCGTCCGGCGTCACGCGGCCGGCGATCTCCGTCGTCCAGAGGAGCTCGGGCAGGCGCCGCCGCTCGGCGATGCCCTCCATCAGGTCGTCCGCCCAATCCTGGGCGGCGACGTCGTAGAGCGGCTGGAAGCTGCCGGCGGAATAATGGTCGAGGACGCGCCGGCCGGTCAGGCGCTCAACGAGAAAGGTCGTGGAGTTCACGAAGCCGTCGGCCGCGTCGAAGATTTCCGGCCGGTTGCGCTTCAGCCAGAGGATCTTCGGTCCGACCGACTGGGAGGTCAGCGCGTTGCCCGTGCGCTCCAGGAGCGCGGCCTCGCCGATCCGCCCGGTCAGCTCGGCGATCTCGGCATGGGCGCGGGTGTCGACGCCGTAGAGGACGGCGTTCATCAGCGGGTTTCCGCCGGCATCCACCGGCAGCATGCAGGGGCCGATGCCGCTCGCGCCGACACCGAGGACGCGCTCGGGCGAGAGGCCGGAGGCTTCCACCAGTTCACGCGAGATCGCCGCGAACTCGCCCCACCAGTGAGCTTCCGCGTCGTGCTCGGCCCAGCCGGCCTGCGGCACGATCATCCGGTGCGCGCGCCGGGCTTGGCCCAGCACCGTTCCTTCCTCGGAGACCAGGACGCCCTTCGTTTCGAAGGTGCCGACGTCGATGCCGAGAAAGGCGCCGCTCACGTGTAGAGGTCCCGGTCGAGGTCGAAGCCGTCATCGCCCATGCGCCGGATCGCGCCGACGCAGAGGCTTGTCAGGCCGACGAGGTCGTCGAGATCGCAGACCTCCAGCGCCGTGTGGGTGTAGCGGCTGGGGAAGCAGAGATCGATGCAGGCGACGCCCTCGCCGACGAGCTGGACGTAGGAGGAGTCCGTCAGCGCCCCGACATGGGCCGTGCGCTGGAGCGGGATGCCGTCCTCCGTCGCGGTTTTCGCGACGAGCGCCGTCAGCGCCGGATGCGGGATGGTGCCGTTCAGCGTGCCGCGGCCGTGGAAGGAGTAGAGGCTCATCGCCGGCCCGCCGCCGAGCCGCACCTCGCCGCGATGGGTCATGTCCGGCGTATCGGCGGTGAGCGCGAGGTCGAGCTGGATGGCGATGTCGGGCTTGAGCGCCTGGGCCGCCACCATCGCGCCGCGCAGGTTGAACTCTTCCAGCACCGCGAAGACGAAGTGGATCGTCGGCCGGGGCGAGACGTCCTTCAGAAGGCGTGCGGCCTCGACGACGACGGCGCAGCCGGCCCGGTCGTCCACCGAGGTGCCGGCGACGCGGTTCTCGTTGAGGTGCATGACCCGCGGCTCGTAGACGACGGGCGTGCCGATCTCGATGCCGAGCGCGCGCACCTCATCGGCCGTATCCGCGCCGACGTCGATGAAGAGGTCGGCATAGGGCGTGACCTTGTACTTCTCCTCCGGCGGCGTCGCGTGGTGGCTCTTGTTGGCGACGATGCCGGACACGTCCCGCCCCTCGCCGATGCAGAAGCGCACGGCCTGGGCCGGCAGCGCCTTTTCCGGCACGCCGCCGAGCCGCTCGACACGGATGAGGCCGTTCGCCTCGATCTTGCGCGTGACGAAGCCGAGCTGGTCGGTGTGGGCGAAGAGCATGACGCTCGGCGCGCCGGGCTCGCCCGGCAGCGTCGCGATGAGGTTGCCGAGCCGGTCGGCGCGGGACTCAAGTCCGAAACCCTTCAGGACGCCGGCGATGTGGCGGCGCACGCGGTCCTCGTGGCCGGACAGGCCCGGCACCAGCATCAGGTCGGCGAGGAGCTGGCGCAGGCGCGCCTTCGGTTCGGTCATGCGGGTGTTCCTTTGGCCCGCCGCGTCCGCCAACGGGGAATCCAGCCCCCGTCGGCGACGACGCGCGCGGCCATGACGAGGATGAGCAGCCCGCCGAAGACGAGGTCGCGGGCGAAGGCGGTGAAGGCGAGGAAGTTGAGGCCCGACGAGATCAGCTGCAGCGTCACGACGGCGAGCACGATGCCGACCACCGTTCCCGAGCCGCCGAAGGGGCTGACCCCGGCCAGGATGTTGATGAGGATGACGAGGAGGAGATAGGAGCCGCCGTAGTCGGCATTGGCCGAGTTGACGCGCGCCAGGATCACGAGGCCCGCCAGCGCCGAGATCACGCCGGCGATGGCGTAGATCCTGAGGATCAGCGCCTTGTCCGGCATGCCGACGAAGCGCGCGGCGAGCGGGTTGGCGCCGTAGAGCCGCGCCCGCATCCCCGTCGCCGTGAAGCGCAGAACGAGGCCGAGGCCGAGCGCGACGAGCACGAAGACGAGGAGCGGCACCGGCACCGCGCCGCCGATCGAAGCGTTGCCGAAGGCGCCGTACCACTCGGGAATGCCGGTGATCGCCGGCCCGCCGGTGATCACGATGCCGATGCCGCCGAAGAGCTGCAGCGTGCCGAGCGTCGCGAGGATCGGCGGCAGGCGCAGGTACGCGATGAGGCAGCCGTTGAGGAGCCCGCAGGCGAGCCCGAGGAGGAGCGCGGCCGGCACCGCCACCCAAGCATATTCCGGCCCGGCGCGCAGGATCAGCGCCGCGACGATCGAGGCAAGGTTGGCGACCGCGACCACCGAGAGGTCGATGCCGCCCGAGATCATCGTCGGCAGGACGGCCAAGGCGAGGAGCCCGAATTCGGGAAACTGCGAGCCCATCGAGTTGAGGTTCGCGAGCGTCAGGAAGTTCGGCGCGAGGAGCGACAGGACGAAAAAGATCGCGAGCGTCAGCCCGCCGAGGCCGAGGACGTAGGAACCGGTGGTGTCGCGCCTGACGCTCATGCCCCGCCCCTCAGTCGCCGCGCGCGGCCTTGGCGAGCCGCATGAACTCGGCCGCGCGCTCGGGATCGACGGGCTTCCAGGTGTCGCCGTCGACCTTCAGCGAGGAGCCGACGATGCAGCCGTCCGCGACCTTGAGGACGTCGGCGACGGTCGCGTGCTTGACGCCGGTGTTGGCGAGAACCGGCGTCGTCGGCAGGACCTTCTTGACGGAGATGAGATCGGTCATCTCCGCCGCCTCGCCGGTGATCGCGCCGGAGACGAGGATCGCGTCGGGGATCGAGGAGAACACCGCCGAGCGGGCCCGATCGGACAGCTCGCGCCGATCGAGCGAGTAGGCGAACTCGGCCGAGACGTTGGCGAGCATGGCGACGTCGGGCCGGTGCAGGCGGTCGCGGTAGCGCATGGCCGCGCCCGCGTTCGGCGTCCACGGCCCCATGTCGGAGGCGTAGGTGCCGGTCAGGATCTCGCGCAGGAACGAGGCGCCGGTGGCCGCCGCCAGCGCGACCGAGGCCATCGGGTCCCACAACACGTTGACGCCGAAGGGCTTCTCGATCTCCGAGCGCAGCTGGCCGATGACGTAGGCCATGGTGGCGGTGGAGGCCGTGTCGACCTTCAGCTCGTAGGGCCGGTCGTTCTCGTTGCCGAACATCACCGCGTCGACGTCCGCCGCCTGGAGTGCCCGCAGGTCCCGCCGCGCCGCCTCGACGATCGCCTGGACGCCGCCGTCCGGGTCGTAGAGCGGCGAGCCCGGCAGGGGCGACAGGTGCACCATCGCGATGACGGGCTTCTTGTCGCCGAAGACTGTTCTGAACTTGATGGTCATGCGTTGCTGGCCTTCTTGCGGTTCGGGCGGGCGCTTCAGTGCAGCTCGATCGCCCGGAACAGGGATCGGTAGGGGCCGAGGCGGGGGGCCGCCTTGCGGTCGGTGAGGAAGAGATCGACGGCGGCGAGATCGCAGACGGGCTCCGCCGCCCGCGCATCGAGCTTGGAATGATCGGCGAGGAGGATGGTGCGGGCGGCGCAGGCCATTCCGGCGCGCTTCACCTCGGCTTCTTCCGCGGTCGAATTCGAGATGCCGTCCGCGTCGATCGCGTCGGCGCCCATCAGGAAGACGTCGCAGCGCAGATCCTTCAGCGCCAAGAGCGCCCAGGCGCCGACGAGGCTGAAATAGCCGTTGCGCACCTCACCGCCGAGGAGCGAGACACGCGTCTCGCCGGAGGCCGCGATCTCCGCGACCTTCACGTCGCTGGCGACGATGCGCACCGGACGGCCGGCCAGGGCCCGGGCCGCGGCAAGCGTCGTCGTGCCGGAATCGATGAGCACGGTCTGCCCGTCCGCGACCCGACGCGCGGCGGCCGCGCCGAGCCGACCCTTGGCACCCTGGTGAACGCGCAGCTTCTCCATGAACAGCGGCTCGACCGAGCCGCCGCGCCCCGGCGCCATGACTCCGCCGTGGATGCGCGTCGCGAGCCCCGCCCGTGCCAGCACCTCCAGGTCACGCCGGGCCGTCGGACCCGAGACGCGGAAATGTTCGATCAGCTCGCCGATCGTCATCTGCCCGCGCGCCGCGATCAGGTCCGCCATGCGCTGATGGCGTTCCTGCGGAAACCGGATCTGGAGCCGAGTCGGGTCACCCATGGAGATGATCATTAATGATCACTTCGTCTCGGTCAACGAACCCCATCCGGCTCTCACCACGGGAATGCATCGACGCCTAATCATCGAGGTCACTGCCGCGGAACAAGGTCTTCCGCGGCTGCCGCGTTCGACCGCGAAGCCGGCTCAGTCGAAGACGATGCCGCCGTCGACGTTGAGGGTCTGGCCTGTGACGAAGGCGCTCTCGTCGGAAGCGAAGAAGGCGACGGGGCCGACGACGTCCTCCGGGGCGCCGATGCGGCGCATGGCGGTGTTGGCGGTCCACTTCGCCTTGACGGCCGGGTCCTCGAGATTGGTGCGGCCCATATCGGTGAGGATGATGCCGGGGCAGACGCAGTTGGCGGTGATGCCGAGCGCGCCGACCTCCTGGGCGAGCACTCGGGTGAAGCCCATGACGGCCGCCTTGGAGGCGGAATAGTGCGCCTGCTCGGGCGCGCCCTGCTTGCCGCCGATCGAGGCGATGTTGACGATGCGCCCGTAGCCGCGCGCGCGCATGTGCGGCAGGAGCGCCTGGATCACCAGGAAGGTGCCCTTGGCGTTGACGTCCATGACGGCGTCCCAGATCCCGTCGTCGAGCGTCTCGACCGGGCTGGTGATCAGGATGCCGGCATTGTTGACGACGGCGTCGATCGCGCCCGCCCGCTCGATGGCGGCCGCCGCCATGGCCGTCACCTGCGCCTTGTCGCTGACATCGGCGTGGAGGGCGAAGGCGCGGCGGCCGAGCCCTTCGATCTCCGAGACGAGCCCGTCGAGATGGGCGGACTGGCGCTCGATGTCGTTGGCGACGACGTCGAAGCCGCGCTGCGCGAGGCCGAGCGCGATGGCGCGGCCGATGCCGCGGCTGGCGCCGGTGACGAGAACGGTGCGGGCGGTGGTCGCTTGGATCATGGATCGGTCCTCAAAGGGCGGTATAGCCGCCGTCCACCGCCAGCACCGACCCGGTGACGAAGCTCGCGGCGTCGGAGGCGAGAAAGAGCACGGCATTGGCAACTTCGCGCGGCTCGCCGAGGCGGCCGATCGGCGTCATGCGCATCCAGATGTCGAACCATTCGGCGTTGGAGCGGCCGGCGAGCGTCAGCTCGGTCGCGACGTAGCCCGGCGCGACGGCGTTGACCCGCACGCCCCGCGGCGCCCACTCGACGGCAAGCGACTTGGTCAGGAGGTTCACGCCGGCCTTGGCCGCGTTGTAGGCGGCCTGCGGCTGCGGATGGACGACGATCTCGCCGCACATGGAGGAAATGTTGACCACCGAGCCGCGGCCGGCCTCCAGCATCAGGCGGCCGAAGCCCTGCGAGCAGTGGAAGACGCCGTTGAGGTTGACGTCGATGACGGCGCTCCACTCCTCCGGCGGCGTGTCGACGGCGGGCGTGTTGCGCACGATGCCGGCATTGTTGACGAGGACGTGCGGCGCGCCGAAGCGGCGTGAGACCTCGTCCACCGCGGCCGCGACGCTTTGGCGCCGCGTCACGTCAAGCTCCAGCGACTGGGCGGACAGGCCGTCCTTCGCAATGCCCGCGGCCGTGCGCGCGGCCTCCGCCGCGTCGCGGTCGGCCAGGATGGCGAGGGCGCCCGCCTCGGCGAGGCGCCGGGCGATCGCCGCGCCGATGCCGCGCGCAGCGCCCGTGACGAGCGCAGTGCGGCCCGACAGGTCGAAGTCGCCGCTCATGCCTCGACGGGCTCCCGGGTCTTCGCCGCGGCCGGGGCGGCCGCCCGCGCCACGTCCTTCAGCGCGGGGTAGAGCGCGCGGTAGCCCCGGTAGATCTCGTCGTAGCGGGCGCTCTCGCGCGCCCGCGGCTCGATGCGGCGGCCGGGCTTGACCATGGCGGCGATGCCGTCGTCGATCGAGGCGAAATGCCCCGCGCCGTGGGCCGCGAGCACCGCCGCGCCGACCGACGGGGCGGCGCTGGAGGCGGGCACGCAGACCGGGATACCGGCCGTGTCGGCGTGGATCTGCAGCCAGAGCTCGGAGGCCGTGGCGCCGCCGCCGACCGTCAGCTCCGCCGCCCGAAAGCCGGCCGCCGCCATCTCGTCGAGGATCGCGCGCGTGCCGAAGGAGATGCCCTCGATCACCGCGCGGAAGACGTGTTCCGGCCCGTGGGCGAGCGTCAGGCCGACGATCGCGCCGCGCGAGAGCGGGTCGACGTAAGGGGTGCGGTTGCCCTGGAAATGGTCCTGGACGACGAGGCCGTCGCAGCCGGGCTCCAACCTTGCCGCCGCCATGTTGAGCGCGTCGAGGTCCATGGTCCCGTTCATCAGGCGCTTCAACCATTGCAGGATCGAGCCCGTCGAGGTCTGGCCGCCCTCGATGACGTGGCGGCCGGGATAGACCGCGTCCGGGTAGGAGCCCCAGAGGCCGGGATGATGGACCGCCCGCTCGGACACGCCGAACTGGAGGTGCGAGGACCCGGTGATGAGCGCGAGCTGGCCGGGTTTCGCGACGCCGAGGCCGATCATGCCGATCAGCGCGTCCGCCCCGCCCTGGACGAGCTTCACGCCCGTATGGAGGCCGAGATGGGCGGCAGCCCGCCCCGTCAGCGTGCCGACGACGCCGCCGGGCGGCACGATTGCGGCCGGCCACTTGTCGAGAAGCGCGTCGAGCCCGAGGGCGCGCACCAGCGAGGCCGCGAAGCCGCCCCGGGCGGTGGAATAGTGCCAGCGGATCGAGGCGTTGTTCAGCGAGGCGACGCGCCGGCCGGTGAGGCGCAGCGTCATGAAGTCCTGGTATTCGCCGATCGTGGCGGCGCGCTCGAAGACGTGCGGCTCGTGGCGCTTCAGCCAGAGCGATTTCGGGATCATCCACTCGGCCGAAACCGGGCCTTGGCCCCCGCCGTTGACGGCGAGCGCGGCGTCGCCCGTCGCCAGGACGTCGCGCGCCTCCTCGCCGGCGCGCACGTCCATCCAGAGAAGCGCGGGCCGCAGCGCGTTGCCCTCCTCGTCCAGCGCCACCACCGTGCAGGAGGTGGTGGTCAGGCAGATCGCCTCGACGGCGGCCGGATCGATGCCCGCCTTGGCGAGCGCGCCCTTGGTCGCGTGGCCCAGGGCGCTCCACCAGTCCTCGGGGTTCTGCTCGGCACGCGCGCCGGCCGAGAACATCGTCTCGTAAGAATGCGTCGCCTGGCCGAGGCAGGCGCCGGAGGGATCGTAGATCCCGGCGCGCAGGCTTTCCGTTCCGCCGTCCACGGCGACCACATAGGCCATCGGTTCCTCCTCCCCGCGGGACCCGCGCGCCTCCTGCGCTGCGGCCCCGATCGTCGCTCTGGTGTCAGTTCCCGGCGTCGAAGGCGCTCAAGGCCTTCGCCGCGTAGACCATGGCCGGACCGCCGCCCATCTCGACGGCGATGCCGAGAAGCTCCAGGAGGTCCTCCCGCTCGGCGCCCTGCTTCTTCGCCGCGTCGAGGTGATAAACGATGCAATCCTCGCAGCCCCGCACGACGCCGAAGGCGGCGGCGAGGAGCTCCTTCTGCGCGCCCGTGAAGCGCGAGCCGGCATGCACGCCCTTGGCAAGCTGGCGGAAGCCGCCGGCGACCTCGGGCAGCGCCTTGGCGAGCGCGCCGAGCCGCGCGTTGATGTCCCTGATCTCGCTCATCCGGCGGTCCTTTCGAAAAGGGCTGCGACCTCCGCCGGCCGGTCCCAATGCGGCATGTGCCCGGCTCCGGCGACGAGGTGGATCGCGACCGCGGACGGGAGCGCCTCGACCTGGCGCCAGGGGATGATCCGGTCCTCCAGCCCGACGACGACGCGCACCTCGATGCGCTTGGCCAGGCGCGCGAGCGGTTCGACGATGTCGACGCGCTGGCCGCCCAGCCCGAAGGCGTCGGCGGCCAGTCCATCGAGCCGACCCGCGCCGAGCGCAGCGACAAGCGCCGCGACAGCCGCGTCGGAGAGCGGTGCCGGTTGGGCGGTCAGGCGGCGCAGCAGGTGGCGCAGCGCGCCGGCCGAGGGCCGCGCCGCCATGCCCGCCACGAAGGCCGTGTCGATCTCCAGGCCGAGGCCGGCGGGCGCCAGAAGCGTCAGGCGCTTCAAGCCGGGCAAGCCCTCGGCGAGCGCGACGGCGGCGAGGCTCCCGAGCGAATGGGCGACGATCTCGGTCGGCGCGAAATCCTCGGCCGCGAGGAGCGCGCCGAGCGGCGCCGACAGGTCGGCGACGCGCCCGGCCTCGGCACGCGTCTCGCCGTGACCCGGCAGGTCGGGGACGAGGACGTCGAAGCCGACGCGGGCGAGCGCAGCTGATAAGCCGGCAAATGTCGTCCGGTCGCCGGCGAAGCCGTGGAGAAGGAGAGCACGGCCGCGCAGGGCGCCTTTCGCGACGAGGCGGTCGAAGGCGATGGCGCCTTGGCCGGCCGCGGCGGACCCGGCGGGCGCTCCGCCGACGTGGCTCTCGACGTCGCGCAGCTCGACGCGGCCGCGTCGGCCGGTGCCGGCGATGGTCGAGACATCGAGGCCGCGCCGCGCCGCAAGGCGCCGGGCGATCGGTGTGGCGCGCACCGGCCCGCTCCCCGACGGGGCGGGGGCCGGGCTCGCCGCGAGCGGCGCGGGCGTGGCGGCCACGGCGTCAGGCTCGGGCGCCGGCACGACCTCCTCGGCCGCGTCGAGCCCGTCCGGCGCCTCGTCGACGAAGCCCTCCAGCTTGGCGCTCGCAGTGGAGACCTCGACGCGGGCGATCGGCGCGCCGACGTCGAGCGTGGCGCCGGGTTCGACGAGCACCTCCACGAGGCGTCCGTCGAAGAGGGCGGGATATTCGGCGACGGTCTTGTCGGTCTCGATCTCCAGGAGCGCATCTCCGCGCTTGAAGCGCGCGCCGGCCTCCACGAGCCAGCCGACGACCTTGCCCTCGTCCATGGTCTCGCCGAGGCGGGGCATGGCGAGGGTGCGCACCACGGTGTCGCTCGCCTCGGCAGGCGCAGCGCCCCCCGCGAGCCGCGCGATGGGCGCGCCGACCGATACCATCTCGCCGGGGGCGACCAGCGTTTCGGCGAGCACCCCGTCGGCGAGCGCCGGCAGTTCGGCCACCGTCTTGTCGGTCTCGACCTCGAGGATCGACTCGCCGCGCTTGAAGGCCTGGCCGGGCGCGATGAGCCAACCGACGATGCGCCCCTCCTCCATCGTCTCGCCGAGCCGGGGCATGGTGAGGAGGGCGCTCATGCGACGAGCCGCCTCGCGGTGTCGCCGATGAGGCCGGGCGAAGGCACGCTGCCGGCTTCCAGCGCCTGGGACACCGAAATCGGGATGTCCTCGCCGGCGATGCGGATCACCGGCTCGTGCAGGAAGTCGAAGCATTCCTCGGTGATGCGCGCGGAGAGCTCCGCCGCGACGCCCGCCGTCAGCGGCCCTTCCGAAACGACGACGCAGCGGCCGACCTTTTCGACGTGAGTCCGGACCGTGTCCATGTCGAGCGGATTGAGCGTGCGAAGGTCGATGACCGTTGCCTCGATCCCGTCCTTGGCCATGGCTTCCGCGGCCTCAAGCGCATAGTGGACCTGGCGCGAATAGGTGACGATCACGAGATCCTTGCCCTCGCGCCGCACCGCCGCCTTGCCCCAGGGGAGCTTGGGCGCGGACAGGTCCGCCTCCTCCTTCCGGGTGTAGAGCGACTTGTGCTCGATGAAGACCACGGGGTCGGGCATGGTCAGGGCATGGCGCAGGAGGTGGTAGGCATCCTCGGCCGTCGCCGGCATGGCGAGCCGCAGGCCCGGCATGTGCATGATCCAGCCTTCCAGGCTCTGGGAATGCTGCGCGCCGGCCGAGCGCCCGGTTCCGCCTTGCGTGCGCAGCACCATCGGCACGCCGATCTGGCCGCCGAACATGTAGCGGATCTTGGCGGCCTGGTTGGTCAGCTGGTCCATCGTCATGCCGAGGAAGTCGACATACATCAGCTCGGCGACGGGCCTGAGGCCCGTCATCGCCGCCCCGACCGCCGCCCCGACGATGGCGGGCTCCGAGATCGGCGTGTCGATCATCCGCTCGGGCCCGAAGGTCTTGATGAGATCCTTGGTGACGCCGTAGGCGCCGCCGTAGCGGCCGACCTCCTCGCCGATGACGACGACCGTCTCGTCGGCCTGCATGGCGTCGATCAGCGCCTGGCGCAGCGCGTCGCGATAGGTGATCTGGACCATGACTCAGGCGGCTCCCTTGGACAGGATGCGGTTCAGGCGGACGCGCAAGGGTTCGGGCTCCGGCTCGCCCACGGCGTAGACGTCGCGGAACATCGAGGAGAGCGGCGGGGCGGAGCTCGCCGCGGCGAAATCGATCGTCGCGTCCATCTCGGCCGCGATCTCGGCGTCCATCGCGTCGAGCTGGCCTTCCACCGCGCCGCCGCGCTCGATCAGGCGCAGCCGGGCCTTCAGGACGGGATCGCGCAGGCGCCCCTCGGCCTCCTCGTCCTCGGCGCGGTAGGGGCTCTTGTCCATGCGGGCATGGCCGTAGAAGCGGTAGCAGGACACCGCGAGGAAGCCCGGGCGGCCGGCCCGCGCCTCGTCCATCAGCTCCTGGGCGGTCGCCGCGACCTCCTCGACGTCGTCGCCGTCCACCATCGCGCCGTTGAGGCCGAAGGCGCGGGCGCGCTCGTCGAAGGCCTGGTTGCGCGTCGCCTGGTCGATGCGCGTGCCCATGCCGTACTGGTTGTTGATGCACACGAACAGCACCGGCAGATCCCAGAGGGCGGCCATGTTCATGCTCTCGTAGAGGATCCCCTGCCCCGTCGCGCCGTCGCCGAAGAAGGCGACGGAGACGGAGTCCTTCTTCAGGCGCTTGGCCGAAAGGCCCGCACCGACGACGGCCGGGATGCCGCCGCCGACGATGGCGTTGGCGCCGAGGTGGCCGAGCGCCATGTCGGCGATGTGCATCGAGCCGCCCTTGCCGGCGCAGTAGCCGCTTTCCTTGCCGGCGATCTCGGCCATCATGCGCGCAGGGTCCGCGCCGCGGGCAAGGAAGATCCCGTGGCCGCGATGGTGGGTGGTGAACGTATCCTCCGGGGCCATGGCCTTCACGACGCCGGCCGCGGCCGATTCCTCGCCGATCGAGAGGTGCAGCATGGAGCCGGCGGAGAGGCCCCGCACGAAGAGCTCGCCGACGCGCTCCTCGAAGGACCGGATGCGCCGCATGGTCCGGTAGAGCGGCAGGAGGCCGGAATTGCCGCCGGGCGCGCTCGCGGCCGCGCGGATGTCGGGTCGAAGTTCGGTCATGGGGCGGGATGTCCTGAGTGTCGGGGCGGACGGGGCGCGAAACGGGGCATGCGCCCTCAGATCAGCTTCAGCTTCGTGGTGCGGGACACGACCGCGACGGCGACGATGATGATGACGCCCTTCACGATGCTCTGGATGTAGGTGTCGAGGCCGACGAGGTTCAAACCGTTGTTGATGACGCCGATGAACAGGGCGCCGAAGAAGGTGCCGGCGATCGTCGCGGTGCCGGGGCGGAACATGGTCATGCCGATGAACACGGTGGCGAGGCCGTCGAGGAGGTAGTCCTGCCCGGCATTCGGCTGTCCCGAGCCGAGGCGCGCCGACAGGAGGATGCCGGCGATCGCCGCGAAGAGGCTGGAGATCACCAGCGCCGCCTGCCGGTAGCGCCGCCCCCGAATGCCCGAGAGTTCGGCGGCCTTGAGGTTGCCGCCGACGGCGTAGACGTAGCGGCCGAAGATGGTGCGCTCCATCACGAACCAGGCGAGCGCGACGGCGCCGAGCATGATGAAGGCGACGACGGGGATGCCGAGGATGCGGCCCTGACCGAGCACGAGGTAGCTGTCGGGAAGCCCGCCATAGATGGCGCGCCCGCCCGACAGGAGGAAGTTCACGCCGAAGAGGATCGATCCCATGGCGAGCGTCGCGATCAGCGAGGGCACGCCGACGAGGGTGACGAGAAGGGCGTTGGTGAGCCCGACCGCGAGCCCGGCGCCGAGCCCGGCGAGAAGGGCGACCGGCATCGGCCAGCCGGCGACGAGGAGGAGCGGCGCGATGAGACCGGCGAGCCCCGCCATGAAGCCGACGGATAGGTCCATCTCGCGCGCGGCGAAGCCGAAGGTCAGCCCGATCGCGACGATGGTCAGCATCGAGATCTGCTGGAGGATGTTGAGGAGGTTCGTCGTGGTCAGGAAGCGGTCGACGCCGATCGAAAAACCGATGAACAGGAGCGCCAGGACGATCAGCGTCGAATAGCGCAGGAGGCCCTGCTTCAGGCGCCGGCGGCCTGCGGCCTCGTCGCGCGGGCCGGTCAGGGTCGCGCTCATGCCCGCACTCCCGCCATGGCCGCGATGAAGCTCTGTTCCGAGAAGTTGGGCCAATGCAGTTCTCCGATTGCGTGGCCGCCGGCGAAGGACACGACGCGGGTGGCGAGGTCGGCGATTTCGATGAGGTCGGACGAGGCGACGACGACCGCGCAGCCGTCGCGGGCGAGATCGCGCAGGAGCTGATGGATCTCGCGCTTGGCGCCGATGTCGACGCCCTCCGTCGGCTCCACGAAGATCATCAGCCGGTAGCGCCCCTCGGCGCCGTAGAGCCACTTGCCGATCGAGATCTTCTGCTTGTTGCCGCCGGACAGCTCGGCGACGACCTGCTCGGGCGAGGAAGCCTTGACGGCCAGGCGCTCCATGACGCGGCGCGCCTCGCGGGTCTCGCGCGCCGGGCTGAGGACGCCGAGGCCGGACAGGGCGCCGGCGTCCGGATGGACCATCGCGAGGTTCTCGCGCACGCTCCAGTCGCCGACGAGCGAGTGGATCATGCGGTGGTCCGGCACGAAGGCGACGCCGCGCCGGCGCATCGCGGCGGCGGAAACCTCCGCCACCGGCTCGCCGAGAAAGCGCAAGCGTCCCCCGACGCGGTCCGGCGCGTCGTAGAGCGAGCGGGCGAAGGCGAAGTGGCCCGAGCCCGTCAGGCCGATCAGCCCGACGATCTCGCCGGGGCGCACGGCGAAGTGCTCGGCGCCAGCTTCCGTCGTCTGCCAGTCGGACACCTCGACGACCGGCGGGGCAGCCGCGTCAATCGCCTCGCGCGGCGCTTCGCGGGCGCTCGCCGCCTGGCCGCGCTGGAGCATCAGGCTCACCAGCCGCGCCTCGTCGGCGCCGTCCGCGGGGAAGGTCTCGACGAGCCGGCCGTCGCGAAGAACGGTGATGCGGTCGGACAGCGCCAGGATTTCCGAGAGGAAGTGGCTGATGAGAACGACGCCGACGCCCTGTTTGGGCAGGCGGCGCACGATCGCCCAGAGCCGCTCCTTCTCGCGGGCGGGCAGCGTCGCGGTCGGCTCGTCGAGGATCAGGATGCGGACCCGGCCGCGCAGCGCCCGCACGATCTCGACGATCTTCTGGTCGGCGTAGGGAAGCGTTTCCACCGGCGCGTCGAGGTCGATCGAAACGTCCGGGAACCAGCGGGCGAGGAGTTCGCGGGCTTGGCGCTTGAGCCCGCGGCGGTCGACCACGGCACCCAGGCGCTTCGGCTCGGCGCCGAGGAGAATGTTCTCGGCGCCCGTCAGTCCCGGCACGAGGCTGCCCTCCTGCGAGACGTGGGCGATGCCGCGGGCGAGCGCGTCGCCGGCTCCGGCGAGCCGCAGCTCCTCGCCGTCGAGCGTCATTCGCCCGTCGGTGAAGGCGCGGCTGCCGCCGAGGATCGAGACGAGCGTCGTCTTACCCGCGCCATTCTCGCCGATGAGGCCGTGAACCTCGTCGTCGCGGAAGTCGACGCTGACGCGATCGAGGGCGCGGGTGCCGGGATAGTCCATGACGATGTTGCTGAGGACGATGGCCATGCCGCCGGAATGCCTCGCTTGGCTGAGGACGGACGAGGCCCGTGGCACGGGCCGCGAGGGGCCGGCCGGCGGCGCGTGAGGCCCGCCGCCGGCCGGGCGATCACTGCACGAAGTCCTTGCAGTTCGCCTTGGTGACCAGCGGGGCGTCGAGATAGACGACCTTGGAGGGGATCACGGCGGCCGCGTCCTGCTTCTCGACGACGACATCCTCGATCCACTCGCCGGTCTGCGCGCCCATCTTCTCGAAGGGCTGGCTGACCGTCGCGATCATCTGGCTGCCCTCCTTGCAGACCTCGGCGATCGCCTGCGGGTGGCCGTCGATGCCGATGACCTTGGCGTGGGTGTTGCCGGCGGCCTTCAGGGCGTTCAGCGCGGCCTGGGCCGGCTCGTCCCAGGGCGCCCAGACACCGTCGATCTCGTCCCCGAAGCGCGTCGCGTAGTCCTGCATGGAGCGCGTCGTGTCTTCGAAGAAGGCGGTGTAGTCGATGTTGTGCTCGGCCAGCACCTCGATGTCCGGATACTCCTTGAGCACCGTCGCCATGGTGTCGCCGCGCTTGCGGGTGCCGTGGTGCTCGGCCATGCGCAGGAAGATGATCTTCGAGCCCGGGCCGAGCTCGTTGAGGAAGAAGGGCGACACGGTCGCGCCCATGGCCCAGTTGTTGGTGGTCACGTCCACCATCGTGCCCTTCACGTCGCCGCTGTCGACGGTGAAGATCGGGATCCCCGCGTCGACTGCCGCCTGGATGGCAGCGGCCGAGGCGCGCAGGTCCGCCATGGTGACGATGATGGCGCCGACGCCGCGCGAGGCCGCGTCCTGGATGTTGGCGGCGGTCTTCTCGCCGGAGCCGCCGGAGTCGAGGTAGCTGACGGTCCAGTCGGCCTTGCCGGTCTCTTTCAGCCAGGCGTCGAAGCCGGCTTTCACGCGCTGCTCGGACTGCGCGGCCGCGTTGGCATGGACCCAGGCGATGTCGAGCGCGAGCGCCGGGGCGCTGACGGACACGCCGAGGCCGGCCAGCGCCGCGAGGACGCCGTTCCTCATTGCACGAAACTGCATTTTGAAGTTCCTCCCATGCCGCGGGCACTCGTTCCGCGCGGCTCCCAGCGTCGCTCCCAGACGCGAGTTGAATGCTAGCTCCGACCTGTTACAAACGTCAAGCGGAAATACAAATGTACGAGGCCGCGATGATCGAGAACGACGAGACGCTGATGGTGAAGGCCGCCTGGCTCTATCACGTCGGCGGCCTCAACCAGGCGGAAGCGGCCGAACGGCTGGGCCTCACCCGAGCGCGGGTCAACCGCCTCCTGGCAGACGCGCTCGAAGAGGGCGTAGTGTCGATCACCGTGGACCGGCAGCTCGCCGGCATGGTGCCGGTGGAGGAGGAGCTGCGTCGGCGCTACGGCCTTCGCTTCTGCCAGGCGACGCCGGCGCTCGACCTGAAGCCCGCCGGGCGCGAGGAGACCGACCGCGCCGGCCTGTCCGCGACGCAGAAGGTGGCCTTCCGTGCGGTCGGGCTCCTAGCCGCCAATCACCTGCGCGCGCATCTCGCGCGCGACGAGCCCTCCACGGTCGGGCTCGGCTGGGGCCGCACGGTCGAGCAAATGACGCTGCACCTGGCCGGTGTCAGCGCGCCGGGCGCCCGCTTCATCTCCCTGATGGGGTCGCTCACCGCGAACTCGGCCTTCAACCCGTTCGAGCTCGTCTACACCTTGGCCAAGCGGACGGGCGGCGAGGGCTACTTCCTACCCGTGCCCTTCATCGCCGACACGCTGGAGGACCGTCAGGTGCTCCTGTCCCAGCGCTCGGTGACGAAGGCCATGGCGATCGCCGAGGAGGCGACGCTCTGCATGATCAGCGTCGGCGAGCTGGAAGAGAACTCGCTCCTGCGCCGGCAGGGCATGCTGTCGAAGGCGGACGTCGCGAGCCTGCGCGCGGCCGGGGCCATCGGCGACACCAACGGCATCTTCTTCGACGAGTCGGGCTGGCCGGTCGACCACGAGCTGAACCGGCGCACCATCGCCGTGTCCTTCGACACGCTGCGCCATCTCGACGTCGTCCTGATGGTGGCGAGCCCGGAAAAGACGCGCGCCGCGGCGGCCCTGCTGTCGAGCGGCCTCGTCAAGGGCCTGATCATCGACGGCGACGCCGCCCTGCAGCTCCTCGCGAAGCCCGGCTGACGTCTCTGCGCATGCCAAGCGGGGGATCGACCAAGTGCGATCTCCCCGGGGACCGGGCCGCGAGCCGTCATGAACACGGTTACTGCCGCTGACCGGCGCGTAAGGAACCCACATCCGCTTCGTCAACGATGCGGGTCGCCTTCACGACGACGCCGGCTCGAGACTCGTACCGTCGATGAGAAACCCAACTCTCCTGTTGCTGCAGCCCCTCCAACCTACGAGCTCAACGGACATGCGAAGGAAAATGTAAAACCGCCGCGGTAAGAGGCGCGAAGGTGCCCACCCGCGGCGAGTCAAAGGCCGACGACCTCCACAGCTTTCGCCGCCGCGTTCATGTAAGCGCCGCCCTCGCCGCTGGACCATGCCCAGAGATCGAAGATTGTCACGACGCCCTTCCCCGGCGGTCGGCGGTTGGACACCGACGCTGGCTTGGTCGAAACCGGCGGGGAGTGAGGGTGATGCTCATCATGTCGAGAATCAGGCGCCCAGGGTGGCGCCTGTCCGGCGGTCGGAGCGCGTTGAAGCCGTGCGAGATGTCGTCGGCGCAGGTGGTGGGGTTCGTTGTCGGCTATCGTCCTGACGCTATTGGCTCGCCGTGAGGCTGCGTCCTCTCCTGTGCCCGCGCTGCTGGTCCGCGCCTTCGGCGGCGGACCTCCGCGGTCAGCGGCCCTCCAAACGCGTCAAAGCCCCGCGAGCGTGTTGCTCTGCGGGGCTTTGATGATGATCTTTTGCTGAGGTTATGCGGGCCGATGGGTCGGCGTGTTCCGATTTTGGCGGCGTGTTCTGGATCTGGGATGGTGGTGAAGACGGCCTGCCTGCCGTTTGGCTCGCTCAACCGCTTGAGCCCTGTAGGGGCGGGCGGATGAGAGCTTTCATGGGACAGTTGTTGCGTTTGGCGGACCTGGCGGCGACCGACTTTCCCGCGTCTTGAGACGAAGTATCATGGGCGCTGGGGCGTTTCACGGCCGAGTTCGGAATGGGATCGGGTGCGGCCGCCCCGCCAGAACCACC